>NZ_CP032630.1:1200000-2400000 GCF_003627075.1 Protaetiibacter intestinalis
CGCGCTGCAGCCGGGCCGCCTTGCGCTGGTTGCGGGTCGTCACATCCGCGCGGGACAGGATGTGCAGCCGCTCGAGCTGCTCGCCCGCGTCGCGCACGTAGCGGCGCACCGCCGCATCCGTCCAGGAGGTGTCGGCATAGCCGAAGAAGCGCAGGTGCAGGCGGATGAGGGTCGCGACCGCCTTGATCGTGTCGCCGTCGAAGCGCAGCTCGCGCAGGCGCTTGGTGGCGAGCTTCGCCCCGAGCACGTCGTGGTGGTGGAAGCTCACGGCGCCGCCCGGCTCGATCCTGCGGGTCGCCGGCTTGCCGATGTCGTGCAGCAGCACCGCGAGCCGCAGCACGAGGTCGGGCGCGTGCCCCCGCGAGCGCTCGAGCGCGATCGCCTGCGTGAGGGCGGTGAGCGAGTGCTCGTAGACGTCCTTGTGGTGGGCGTGCTCGTCGATCTCGAGCCGCAGCGCCGGCAACTCGGGCAGCACGTGCTCGGCGAGCCCCGTCTCGACGAGCACCCGCAGCCCCGGCACCGGGTCGGGCGCGAGCAGCAGCTTCGACAGCTCCTCGCCCACCCGCTCGGCCGAGACGATGTCGATGCGCCCGGCCATCGCCTCGATCGCGGATGCCGTCGCCGGCTCGAGCGCGAACCCGAGCTGCGCCGTGAATCGGGCGCCGCGCAGCATCCGCAGCGGGTCGTCGCCGAACGACACCTCCGGCTCGATGGGCGTGCGCAGCCTCCGCGCGAGCAGGTCGTCGAGCCCGCCGGAGGGGTCGACGAGCACCTTCTCGGGCAGCCGCAGCGCCATCGCGTTGACGGTGAAGTCGCGGCGCAGCAGGTCACCCTCGAGCGAGTCGCCGAACGCCACGACGGGCTTGCGGGTGGTGCCGTCGTACACGTCGGAGCGGTAGGTGGTGAGCTCGACCGTGAGCTCGCCGAGCCGGGCGCCGATCGTGCCGAAGGCGCGCCCGATGTCCCAGTGGGTGTCGGCGATCGGCGCGATCACCGCGAGGATCTCGTCGGGCGTCGCCGAGGTCGCGAAGTCGAGGTCGTGCGCGTCGCGGCCGAGGAAGGCATCCCGCACGGGGCCGCCCACGAGCGCGAGCTCGTGCCCGGCATCCGCGAACCGCTCCGCGAGCGCCCGGATGCGGGGGGAGTCGGCCAGCGCCTGGAGACGCTCGACCGCGGCCGCAACGGGTTGCATAGCCGTCGAGTCTAGACTTCACAGCATGTCGGCCGTGTCGTTCGGAAGCGCCCCGCTGTGCCGTTGACGACCCGCCGCGCCTGGCGCGCGCTGGCATCCGGGCTGCTCGCCGCGGCGGTGCTGGCGGTCGTCGCGAGCCCCGTCGCCGCCGATCCGGAGCCCGAGCAGACGCCCACGACGCGCACCGCGAGCGTCGCCACCGTCACCCCCGGCGTCGGCCCGCTGTCGATCGCCGTCATCATGCCGATCGTCGTGCCGCCGGAGCCCACCGGCCTCATCCCCGCCGAGGACCTCGCCCGCTACACGGCGTCGTTCGGCCTGCTCACCCGCCAGCTCGACGCGGTGCAGGGCTCGACGGTGACCCTCGCCGTCGACCCGATGGTGTTCGCGTCGATCCGCGTGCTCGGCAGCTCGGCCCCCGAGTCGGCGATCGCGTGGCTCGCCCGCCTCGAGGCCCTCGACGCCGAGGTGTTCACCCTCGCCTACGCGGACGCCGACGTCGCGGCCGCAGCCCGCACCGACACCCTCGACGTGCTCCAGCCGAGCGGCTTCGGCTTCGCACTCGACCCGGCCGACTTCACCCCGGTCGAGACCGCGAGCCCGAGCCCCACGCCCTCGCCCGAGCCGACGGCCCCCGTCGACCCGGATGCCGCCCCGCCGTTCCCGAGCACGGAGGACGTGCTCGCGTGGTCGAGCACCCTGCCCACGATCGCCTGGCCGGGCGCGTCGGGCATCGGACCGGATCAGCTCGCGCCCCTCGCGGCCGCCGGCTACGAGGACGTGCTGGTCTCCGACGAGTCGGTGGGCGCGCCCTCCACCCCGCTCGTGACGCTCGACGGCATCCAGGGCATCGTCACCGACACCGGTCTGTCGAGCCTGCTCGGCGACGCCGCCGGTGCCGTGACGGAGGCCGAGCTCACGAGCGCCCTCGAGGCGCTGCGCGCCGAGCTCGCGGCGGACGCGACGGAGACCCCGGGACGCGGGATCGTGCTCACCCTCGGCCGCGTCTGGCCGTACACGATGTCGTCGCTGCCCGAGGCGCTCACCGCGATCAACGCCGCCGCGTCCTCCCAGCTCGTGCCGCTGTCCGAGATCCTCGCCACCACGCCGTCGTCCGCAACCCTCGCCGAGGCCGCCGACGAGACCGAGCGCGACGCCGCGTTCACCGACGCCGCATCCGACGCCGCCGCCGAGCTCCAGTTCTCGTCGGTGCTCGCCGACCCGACGGTGCTGCTCGACCCGCGCCGACTCGAGCGGATCGCGCTGTACGGCCTCGGCTGGTCCTCCGACGCGAGCGGCTGGACGGATGCCGTCACCGCCTTCCACGAGCGCTCGCAGGAGATCACGAACTCCATCCGCCTCGAACGCGGCAGCGATGTGCTGCAGCTGGCCCGCAACACCGAGTTCCGGGTGTCGGTCAGCAACGCCCTCGAGTTCCCGGTGACGGTGCGCGTCAGCATCGACCCGAAGAGCCCCATCCTGCAGGTGGCCGAGCCCGTCGACCTCACGGTCGAGCCGGGCGCCACCGGCACCGCGTACCTCAAGGTCGAGGCGGTCGCCAACGGCGAGGTGCTCGTGCAGACCGATGTGCACAGCCCCACCGGGGTGCCGCTCGACACGGGCTTCGTGCGCGTCACGGTGCAGGCCGAGTGGGAGGGCATCGGCACCCTCGTCGTCATCCTGCTGCTCGTGGCGGTGTTCGGCGCCGGCATCGTGCGCCTCGTGCTGCGGCGGCGCAAGGAGCGGCGGGCCGCGGCCGAGGCACCGCTCGAGGACGCGGATGTCTGACCCGGCCGTCGACGACGGCACCATCCGGCGGGCGAGCACCACCATCGCCGCGGGAACGCTCGTCTCCCGCGTGCTCGGCTTCGTGAACCTCGCCGTGCTCGCCTGGGTGCTCGGCCAGCAGAACCCCGGCGTCAACGCCTTCGCACTCGCCAACACGATCCCCTCCAACCTGTTCGCGCTCGTCGCGGGCGGCCTCACGAGCGCCGTGCTCGTGCCGCAGATCGTGCGGGCGGCGCGGGATGCCGACGGCGGGCAGGCGTTCGTCAACAAGCTGCTGACGCTCGGCGTCACGGCGTGCCTCGCGATCGCGGTGCTCGTGACGCTCGCGGCCCCGCTGCTGATCCCCCTGTATGCGGTGCAGGGCGTGGGCACGGTGTTCGACGCCGACGCGATGGCGCTCGCCACGGCGTTCGCCTACTGGTGCCTGCCGCAGGTGTTCTTCTACGCGGTGTACGCGCTGCTCGGCGAGGCGCTCAACGCCCGCCAGGTGTTCGGCCCGTACACCTGGGCGCCGGTGCTCAACAACGTCATCCTGATCGGCTCGCTCGCGCTGTTCGCGGCCCTGTTCGGCATCGACCCGGCCCACCAGGACCCGGCGAGCTGGACCCCCGCGCAGATCGCCCTGCTCGGCGGTGGCGCCACCCTCGGCATCGCCGCGCAGTGCCTCGTGCTCACCCTGTTCTGGCGGCGTACGGGCCTGCGGTTCCGGCCCGACTTCCACTGGAAGGGGGTGGGCCTGCGCGCCACCGGCAAGGCGGCCGGCTGGATGTTCGGGATGATCGTGGTGACGCAGCTGACGATCGTGCTGCAGACACGTGTGGCGTCCCTTGCCGGCCCGCAGGACGCGTCGGTCGCCGTGCTCAACACGGCCTGGCTGCTGTTCATGCTGCCGCACTCGATCCTCGCCCTGTCGATCGCGACCCCCTACTTCACGCGGATGAGCGCGCACGCGAGCGCCGGGGATGTCAGGTCGGTGCGCGACGACCTGTCGAGCTCGCTGCGGGTCATCGTCATGCTCGTCACGGGTGCCGGTGCGGCCATCGGCGCCGCCGCGATCCCCTTCGGCGCGTTCTTCGGGCGCACCCCCGCGGAGGTGGTGGGCATCAGCTCGGTGCTCATCGCCTACCTGATCGGGCTCGTGCCGTTCTCGGCGATGTTCGTGCTGCAGCGCGGCTTCTTCGCGCTCGGCGACACCCGCACGCCGTTCCTCATCAAGGTGCTGCAGGGGGTCACGGTGAGCCTCGCCCTGCTCGCCGTCGCGCTGCTCGCGCCGAAGCCGCAGGTGGCGGTGGGCGTCGCGCTCGCCACCACGATCGCGAGCACCGTGCAGGCGCTCGTGCTCGCCCTCGTGCTGCGCCACCGCATCCACGGGCTCGACGCGCGCCGCGTGCTCGTGCGCACGGCCCTCTTCTTCGCCGCCGCGGTGCCGGCGATCGGCGCCGGCGTGGGCGTGCTCGCCCTGCTCGGCGGCTTCTCCCGCGGCTTCGCCGTCGCCAACACGGGAACGGCCTTCGTCTCGGTCGCCCTCGTCGGCGCCACCGTGCTCGCCGTCTACTTCGCGCTCCTGCTCCTCGTGCGCGTGCCCGAGCTGCAGGCCGGCCTCACCCCCCTGCGCCGCCTCCTCCGCCGCACCTGACGCCCGCCGGCCGCCCCCGCCGCTCGTTGAGTGCCACGCGTAGCGGCCACCCCCCTCCCGCTGGTTGAGTGCCGCCGCGCAGCGGCGGTGTATCGAAACCACGACGGACGCCCCTCGACGGGGCGCCCGTCGTCGGTGAGGCCCCACGCATCCACGTCTGCACGGGTTTCGATACGCGCCCTGCGGGCGCTACTCAACCAGCGGGCGGACGCGGGAGCAGGAATGCCCGCGACCTAGGATGTGTTGTACCTCGCGACACCCTCGACAGGAGACCCCCGGTGCGCCACCTCATCATCATCGGCTCCGGCCCCGCCGGCTACACGGCCGCGATCTACGCCGCACGCGCCAACCTGAACCCGCTCGTCATCGCGAGCTCGGTCGAGTTCGGCGGCGAGCTCATGAAGACCACCGAGGTCGAGAACTTCCCCGGCTTCCCGGAGGGCATCATGGGCCCCGAGCTCATGGTGCGGATGCAGCAGCAGGCCGAGCGTTTCGGTGCGGAGATCGTCTACGACGACGTCACCGCCCTCGACCTGACGGGCGACGTGAAGCGCGTCACCCTCGGCGACGGCTCGGTGCACGAGGCGCACGCGATCATCTACGCCACCGGCTCCGCCTACCGCAAGCTCGGCCTGCCCGACGAGGAGCGCCTCTCCGGCTACGGCGTCTCGTGGTGCGCCACCTGCGACGGCGCCTTCTTCCGTCAGAAGAAGGTGGCCGTGATCGGCGGCGGCGACTCGGCGCTCGAGGAGGCGACCTTCCTCACCCGATTCGCGGACGTCGTGTACCTCATCCACCGTCGCGACAGCTTCCGCGCATCCGCCGCGATGCAGGAGCGCGCCTTCTCCGACCCGAAGATCCAGGTGATCTGGAACAACGAGGTCAAGCACGTGTACGGCGACGAGAAGGTCACCGGCATCGGCATCGTGAACACGGTCGACGGCACCGAGACGACCCTGGATGTGCAGGGGATGTTCGTGGCGATCGGTGCCGACCCGCGCACCCACCTCGTGCACGGGCAGCTGGAGCTGGCCCCCGAGGGCACGATCGCGGTGCAGGGGCGCAGCTCGCGCACCAACATCCCGGGCGTCTTCGCCGCGGGTGACGTGATCGACCCGAGCTACAAGCAGGCGGCGACCGCCGCCGGTTCGGGCGTCGTCGCGGCGCTCGACGCCGAGCACTACCTCGCCGAGATCGCGGATGCGGCGAAGGCCGCCGCGGTCCCGGCCTGACCGTCCGTCCCACCGAAAGGAATCCCATGTCCGCAGCCAAGGCCGTCACCGACGCCACCTTCGCCGACGAGGTGCTGAACTCCGAGAAGCCGATCATGGTCGACTTCTGGGCCACCTGGTGCGGCCCGTGTCGCGCCGTCTCGCCGATCCTCGACAAGATCGCCGAGGAGCACGCCGACAAGATCTCGATCGTGAAGCTCGACGTCGACGACAACCCCGAGACCGCCATGAAGTACGGCATCACCTCGATCCCGGCGATGTACGTGTTCCAGAACGGCGAGGTCGTCAAGCGGGTCATCGGCGCGAAGCCGAAGCCGGCCCTCGAGGCCGACCTGGCCGAGTTCCTGGCGTAAGCCACTCGCACACCCGCGGCCCCTGCAGCCCTGTCGGCGCAGGGGCCGCGGTGTTTGTGCGGCTACCCTGGAGGGCACCGGACGATCGGACCGCACATGACAGGCACCCAGGGCACCAACCTCGACCAGTGGTACGGGCATTACGCCGCGCGCACCGCCGGCCTTGCCGCCTCCGAGGTGCGGGCCCTGTTCGCCGTCGCGAGCCGACCCGAGGTGGTCTCGCTCGCGGGCGGCATGCCGTACGTGTCGGCCCTGCCGCAGCAGCTCATCGAGACGGCCGTCGAGCGCACGGTGTCGGAGCAGGGCGCGGTCGCGCTCCAGTACGGCTCCGGTCAGGGGGTGCCCCGGCTGCGTGAGCAGATCCTCGAGGTGATGGCGCTCGAGGGCATCCACGGCTCCGTCGACGACGTAGTCGTGACGACCGGTTCGCAGCACGCGCTCGAGCTGCTGTCGAAGCTGTTCCTCGACCCGGGCGACGTGGTGATCGCCGAGGGCCCGAGCTATGTCACCGCGATCACGGTGTTCCGCTCCTTCCAGGCCGAGACGGTGCACTCGCCGATGGATGCCGACGGTCTCGAACCGCAGGCGCTGCGCGAGACGATCGCGCGCGTGAAGGCGGAGGGCAAGCGGATCAAGTTCCTGTACCTGATCCCGAGCTTCCAGAACCCGATGGGCGTCACCCTCACGTGGGAGCGGCGCGTCGAGATCCTCGAGATCGCCCGCTCCGAGGGCATCCTCGTGCTCGAAGACAACCCCTACGGGTTGCTCTACTTCGATCAGGCGCCGCCGCCCGCCATCCGCTCGCTCGACGAGGACGGCGTCGTGTACCTCGGCACCTTCTCCAAGACCCTGGCCCCCGGACTCCGCGTCGGCTGGGCGATCGCGCCCCACGCCATCCGCGAGAAGCTCGTGCTCGCGAACGAGGCCGCCATCCTGTCGCCATCCTCGTTCTCGCAGATCGTCATCTCCGAGTACATGGAGACCGCCGACTGGCGCGGGCAGATCGACACCTTCCGCGGCGTCTACCGCGAGCGCCGGGATGCCATGCTCGCCGCCCTGCAGGAGCACCTGCCGAGCATGAGCTGGACGGTGCCGAACGGCGGCTTCTACGTGTGGCTCACGATGCCCGAGCACCTCGACTCGAAGGCCATGCTGCCGCGCGCCGTCAAGGAGCTCGTCGCCTACACCCCCGGCACCGCGTTCTACGCCGACGGCAACGGGCGCCGCAACATGCGCCTGTCGTTCTGCTATCCCAAGCCCGACTTCATCCGGGAGGGCATCCGCCGCCTCGCCACCGTCATCAACGGCGAGCTGGCGCTGCTGGGCGAGTTCTCGCAGACGGCGCCGCTGCCGATCGTGCCCGCCGAGCGCGACGTGCTGCCCCCCTTCGCCGGCTGACCGGAGGTTTCACGTGACCGACACCCCCACCCACATCGTCGTGCTCGCCGGCGGCATCTCCCACGAGCGCGACGTGTCGCTGCGCTCCGGACGCCGCGTCGCCGACGCCCTCGCCGGCCACGGCGCCCAGGTGGAGCTGCGCGACCCCGACGCGACCCTGCTCGCCTACCTCGGCGAGCACCGCCCCGACGTCGTGTGGCCGGCCCTGCACGGCGCGAGCGGCGAGGACGGCGCGCTGCGCGGGCTGCTCGAGTTCCTCGGGGTGCCCTACGTCGGCTCCCGCTCGGCGGCGGCACGCCTCGCCTGGGACAAGCCGACCGCCAAGGCCATCGTGGAGCGCGCCGGCGTCGCGACCCCGCGATCCATCACCCTTCCGCGGGACGCGTTCCGCGAGCTCGGGGCGGATGCCGTGTTCGAGGCGATCGCCGACGAGCTGCCGGTGCCGCTCGTCGTGAAGCCCGCCCGCGGCGGCTCGGCCCAGGGCGTGACCATCGTCGAGGACCGCAAGGACCTGCCGCGCGCCATGGTCGACGCCTACACCTACGGGGATGTGGCGCTCGTCGAGCAGTGCATCCGCGGCACCGAGATCGCGATCGGCGTCATCGACACGGGGGACGGGCCCGTCGCCCTGCCGGCGGTCGAGATCGAGCCGCTCTCGGGCGTCTACAGCTTCGAGGCGCGCTACAACGCGGGGGAGACCCGCTTCTACGTGCCGGCGCGGCTGCCGGATGATGTGGCGGCGCGCGCGGCCGAGTCGGCCCTCGCCGCCCACCGCGCGCTCGGCATGCGACACATCTCGCGCGTCGACCTCATCGTCGACGGCTCGGGCACCCCCTGGTTCCTGGAGGCGAACGTGCTGCCGGGCCTCACCGAGACCTCGCTGCTCCCCCAGGCCCTCGAGGCCGCCGGCCACGACCTCGGCTGGGTGTACGCGGCCCTCGCCGAAGACGCCCGCCGCGAGCCGTAATCCGCGGCTGATCAGGTGTTTTCCTGACTCCATGGAGCCTGCGACGCGGGTTTCGTTACGCCCGCTCCGCGGGCTACTCAACCAGCAGAAGGTGGTATCACGCGGTACGGCCTGCGGCCGTGCTGTCACCTTCCCGCCGGTTGAGCCACGTCTGCACGGGTTTCGATACGCGCCCTGCGGGCGCTACTCAACCAGCAGAGGGGTGGCGTCACTCGGTCCGGCCGGCGGCCTTCCCGCTGGTTGAGTGCCGCCGAAGGCGGTGTATCGAAACCACGACGGACGCCCCTCGACGGGGCGCCCGTCGTCGGTGAGGCCCCACTGGACCACGTCTGCACGGGTTTCGATACGCGCCCTCCGGGCGCTACTCAACCAGCAGAGGGGAACGCCTACGCGCCGAACGGGTCCTGGCCCAGCTCGGTGAGGATCCGGTTCAGGTCGCCCACGGTGGCGAAGTCGATGACGATGGTGCCCTTGCTCGCCCCGAGGGTGATCTTCACGCGGGTGTCGAGCCGGTCGCCGAGGCGCTCCGCCACCTCGGCCAGGTGGTCCTGTCGACGCCCGGCCGCGGGCTTCGCCTTGCTCGGCTTGTTCGACACGAGCCCGGCCGCCACCTCGGCGGCGCGCACCGACAGCTCCTCGTTGACGATCTTGTCGGCCAGCTTCTCCATCGCCGCGTCGTCGCCGACCGACAGGATGGCGCGGGCGTGGCCCGCGCTCAGCACCCCGGCGGCCACCTTGCGCTGCACCGCCGCCGGTAGCCGCAGCAGCCGGAGGGTGTTGCTGATCTGCGGACGCGAGCGCCCGATCCGCTCGGCGAGCTGCTCCTGGGTGATGCCGAAGTCCTCGAGCAGCTGCTTGTAGGCCGACGCCTCCTCCAGCGGGTTCAGTTCGGCGCGGTGCAGGTTCTCGAGCAGGGCGTCGCGCAGCATCGCCTCGTCGTCGGTGTTCCGCACGACCGCGGGGATCGCCTCGAGCCCGGCCGCCTTCGACGCGCGCAGGCGCCGCTCGCCCATGATGAGCTCGTACTGCGGCTCCCCCGCCGATGCACCCGGCCGCGGGCGCACCACGATCGGTTGCAGCACGCCGAACTCGCGCACCGAGACGATGAGCTCGTCGAGCTCCTCCTGGCGGAACTCGTGCCGCGGCTGCTGCGGGTTCGGGACGATGTCGTCCGGCGACAGGCTCGCGAGCCGGGCGCCCGGCACCGCCACGAGCTCTGCATCCGCGTGCTCCTCGGCGGCGGGGAAGAACACGTCGACGGGGCGCTCGTGGTGCTCGTCCGAGGTCGGGATGAGCGCGCCGATGCCGCGACCGAGTCCCGTGCGCTTGGGAGCCGCCATCAGTTGTCCTCCTGCTTCCTGGCCCCGCGTCGGGCGATCTCTGCTGCGGCCTCGCGGTACGACAGGGATCCCGGCGAGTTGAGGTCGTAGCTGATGACGCTCTGGCCGTAGCTGGGCGCCTCGGAGATGCGCACCGAACGCGGGATCACCGTGTCGAGCACCTCGTCGGGGAAGTGCTCGCGCACCTCGTGGACGACCTGATGCGCGAGGTTGGTGCGGGAATCGTACATCGTGAGCAGGATCGTCGAGACGGCGAGCTCCGGATTCAGGTGCCGCTCGATGAGCTTGATGTTGTTGAGGAGCTGTGACAGCCCCTCGAGCGCGTAGTACTCGCACTGGATGGGGATGAGCACCTCGCGCGCCGCGACGAAGGCGTTGATCGTCAGCAGCCCGAGCGAGGGCGGGCAGTCGATGAAGACGTAGTGGGGCGCGCGCTCCCCCGCCTGCTCGATGTAGGCCTCGAGGGCGGAGCGCAGCCGCTGCTCGCGCGCCACCATCGACACGAGCTCGATCTCGGCGCCGGCGAGGTGGATCGTGGCGGGGATGCAGTCGAGCGTCTCGAAGTCGGGGCTCGCCTGCACGACCTCCGCCATGGGCACGTCGTTGATGATGACGTCGTAGACGCTCGGCGTCTCGGAGCGGTGCTCGACGCCGAGGGCGGTGGATGCGTTGCCCTGCGGGTCGAGGTCGATCACGAGCACGCGGGCGCCCGCCTGGGCGAGCGCCGCGGCCAGGTTGACCGCCGTGGTGGTCTTGCCGACGCCGCCCTTCTGGTTCGCGACCGTGAAGACGCGCGTCCGCGGCGGGACGGGGAACGGCTCGGCGGCGAGAGCCTGGCGGCGCCGGGTGATCTCGGCGACCTCGCGCGCCAACGGGGTCGACGCATCGAAGGGGCTGGGGGTGGTCACATCTCCCTCTCGATGTTTCACGTGAAACATCGCGGCCGTGCGGCCGCGACTCTCCACTGTAAACCAGCCCACCCGCGGCGGTCTCGCCCGTTCCCCCTCGGGGTGGTCTCGATACGCCGGCTCCGCCGGCTACTCGACCAGCGGAAGCCCTACCCGTTGGTTGAGTAGCGTCCGAAGGGCGCGTATCGAAACCAACACCGCCGGCCTCGATGACCAGCGAGGGGTGCGACCGCTGTGGAGAACCCCCGACGCCCTCCCCCGCACCCCGCCATGATGTCCGCATGATCGCGATGTACATCCTGCGCTGCGCCGACGGCAGCTACTACGTGGGCTCCGCCCGCGACCTGGACGCCCGCATGCTGCAGCACGCGGCCGGCGTCGGCAGCCGCTACACGAGCCGCCGCATGCCGGTGGCGCTCGTCTACGTTCACGAGTGCACCAACATCGGCGACGCGTACGCCGCCGAGAAGCGGGTGCAGGGGTGGTCGCGGGCGAAACGCGAGGCGCTCATCCGCGGGGAGACGAGGCTGCTGCCGGCACTCAGCAGGAAGCGGTTCCCGAAGCGGGGTGCCGACGGCGGTGGTCTCGATACGCCGGCCGCTCGACCAGCAGAGAACCCTCCCCCGCCCGTCGGTTGAGTAGCGCTGCAGGGCATCCCCCTCCCGTTGGTTGAGTAGCGCCCGGAGGGCGCGTATCGAAACCAACGCGTGGGGGCGGGGGGTGGTCTCGATACGCCCGCTTCGCGGGCTACTCGACCAGCAGGGGTACCGCTGCGCCGGCTACTCGACCAGCGGAGGTTGTCGCCGCGACCGGACTCTCGGCCACGGGCGAGCCTTCCGTTGGTTGAGTAGCGCCCGAAGGGCGCGTATCGAAACCAACCCGTGGAGGCGGCGGGTGGCGCCGCTCCGCGGGATGCTCGACCAGCGGGAGAGAGCGGCTACGGGCGGGTGGCTCGGAAGACGCGGGTGGGCTCGGGCACGACGCCCTCGCCGAGGAGTTCGACGCGCACGTCGGTGAGGCGCGCCTTGCGGATCTGCTTCTCGGCGGCGATCACCTCGTCGTCGACGCGGGCGCCCTTCATGAAGACGAGCTCGCCGCCGGAGCGCAGCAGCGGCACGGTGAGGGGGATGAGCTTCGACAGCGCCGACACGGCGCGTGCCGTCACCTGGTCGAGCGGCTCGGCGAGCCGTGCCTCCTCCGCGCGTGCCCGCACCACCTCGACGTTGTCGAGGCCGAGGGCCTCCGCCTCCTCGACGAGCCAGTCGACGCGGCGCTCCATCGGCTCGATGAGCACGAACCGCGCATCCGGGCGTGCGATCGCGAGCACGAGGCCGGGCAGGCCCGCGCCGCTCCCGACGTCTCCGACGCGTCCCGCACGGAGCAGGGGAGCGACGAGGGCGGAGTTCAGCACGTGCCGCGACCACAGCCGCGGCAGCTCGAGGGGACCGATGAGTCCGCGGGTCTCGCCCTCACGGGCGAGGTCGGCCGTGAACCGGCGAGCCAGTTCGATCCGCTCGCCGAAGAGCTGCGCCGCGACGGCGGGTTCCGCCTCGAGCCCGCTCATCGCATCCCCCGATGTTTCACGTGAAACATCGCGACTACTTCGCGGTGATCACCGTGTGGCGGTCGTGGCCCTCGCCCTCCGAGGCGGAGACGTAGCCGCGCTCGCTCACCAGGTCGTGCACGAGCTTGCGCTCGTAGCTCGACATCGGGGGCAGGGATGCCGCGGCCGCGCCGCCCTCGATGCGCGAGATCGCGTGGTCCACGAGCGAGGCGAGCTCCCCCGCACGCGCGTCGCGCGATCCGGCGATGTCGAGGATGAGCCGCGAGAACCGGCCGGTCTTCGCCTGCACGGCGAGGCGGGTGAGCTCCTGCAGCGCCGTCACCGTGTCGGGCTTCGCGAGCAGGCGGAGGTTCGAGTCCGACCCCGCCGTGACCGAGAGGTACGCCCGTCCGGCGCGCGCGTCGATGTCGATGTCGCCGTCGATGTCGGCGATGTCGAGCAGCTCCTCGATGTAGTCGGCGGCGATGTCGCCCTCATCGACGAGCTCCTGCTCGCTGGGTGCACCCTCGGCGGCGACCGCCGTCTCGGGCAGGTCGATCACGTTCTCGTCGGTCACTTCTTCGGTCCTTGCTTCTTAGC
This sequence comes from Protaetiibacter intestinalis, assembly GCF_003627075.1. Taxonomy (NCBI): domain Bacteria; kingdom Bacillati; phylum Actinomycetota; class Actinomycetes; order Micrococcales; family Microbacteriaceae; genus Protaetiibacter; species Protaetiibacter intestinalis. The sequence continues at coordinate 1,212,958 of NZ_CP032630.1, forward strand.
GCGGTTCTTGCCGACCGGCTGCTGGCGCTGGGTGGTCACGGGCTTCTGCGGCTCCTCGTGGACGAACTCGGCCAGTGCCTCCGCGTCGGTCTCGATGAGATTGCGGCGCTTCTTGGCGAGCCGCGCCTCACGGGCGAGCGCCGCCTCCGAACCCGGCGTGGGCATGTTCCGGATGACGAGCCACTGCTGCACGAGGGTCCAGATGTTCGAGGTGAGCCAGTAGAACATCACGCCGATCGGGAACGCGAGGCCGGAGAAGAGGAAGACCACCGGGAGGATGTACAGCAGGATGCGCTGCTGCCGGTACATCGGGCTGGCCTTCATCTCGGGCGTCTGGTTCTTCGACATGATCTGCAGCTGCGTGTAGAACTGCGAGGCCGTCATGATGAGGATCATCGCGATCGCGATCACGGTGACCGCGACGTTGCCGTAGTTGAAGGCGTCGACGAGGCTGTACTTGAGCGGCGCGACGCCGAACAGGGTCGCGTTCGTGTACTGGTCGGCGAGCTCCTGGCTGAGCAGGCCGACGCCCGCCTTGTCCTGACGCGCCTCGTTCAGCACCGAGAACAGGCTGAAGAAGATCGGCATCTGGATGAGCAGCGGCAGGCACGACGACAGCGGGTTGGTGCCGGCGCGCTGGTAGAGCGCCATCGTCTCGCGCTGCATCGCCTCGCGCGAGAACTGGTCCTTCTTGCCGCGGTACTTGTCCTGGATCTTCTTCAGCTCGGGCGCGACCTCGAGCATCTTGCGCTGGCTCTTGATCTGCCGCACGAAGATCGGGATGAGGGCCGCGCGCACGATGAGCACGAGGCCGACGATCGACAGCACCCAGGTGAGGCCGGCGGCGGGGTCGAGGCCGAGCTGCGAGAACGACCAGTGGAAGCCCACCAGGATCGCCTCGATGACCCACTTGATGGGCCAGAGGATGGTGCCGAAGAAGTCCATGAGGCTGGATCAGCCCTTTCCGTGTCCCGCGGCGACGAAGCCGAACGGGGTGAGGTGATAGTGGTCGTGGTGTCGGGATGCGGGCACGTCGTCGATGCCGCCGCGCGCCCAGGGGTGGCAGCGCAGGATCCGCCAGGCGCCGAGGCCGACCCCCTTCACCACGCCGTGCTGCTGGATGGCGCCCAGGGTGTAAGCGGAGCAGCTCGGGTAGTAGCGGCAGACGTCGCCGTAGAGGGGGGAGATGACGGCGCGGTATCCGCGCAGGATCGCGACGCAGATGTTCCTCGGCAGCAGCCAGAGGGTGAGGCCGACGTGCTTCATCGGATCAGTGCGGGGTCGAGGATCGCGTGCATCTCGGCGGAGAGACTAGCCCAGGAGCGCTGGGCGGATCCGGGGAGCGCCCGCACCACGACATCCGCCCCGCTGCCGCCGGCGTCGACGATCGAGCGGCACACGGCACGCATGCGACGCCTCACCAGGTTCCGCTCGACGGCGTTGCCGACCGTCTTGGCGACGATGAACCCGAAGCGGGCGGGCTCGTCGGCCGCGCGATCCACACGGTAGATGAGCGTGCTGGGCGTGGCGGAGCGCCGTCCGCGACGCACGGTCGCGCGGAAGTCCGAGGGCTTGACCACTCGGTTCGCCCTGGCCAGCACGTCGTCCGGACTACGCGGAGAGCTCGGTGCGTCCCTTGGCGCGACGCGCGGCGAGGATGGCGCGACCGGCGCGGGTGCGCATACGCAGACGGAAGCCGTGCTTCTTGGCGCGGCGCCGGTTGTTCGGCTGGAAGGTTCGCTTGCTCATGGTGATATCTCCTGGCCCCGGTGTGCGGTGACCGGGAAAGAAAGTACGGGGTCGATCCGGAACGATCGACAACCTGTTAAAAATAGGGCCTCGACCGTCACCGGTCAAACCTGCGTCCACATTACCCGCGCTGTCTCCACATCCGCCGAGAGACGGTTGTCCACAGGCGACTATCCACAACTAAGGTGGTCGTCAGCCCGCCGCGCACCCGGGGATCTTGCGTATCGGGCCGAGTACTGCGTTCCCTCCTGTGCACAGTGCTGTGGATAGCGACCTGAGGACCGACACCGAATGACCGACAGCGACGACCCGACCACGGAGCTGTGGGCCGCCATCCGCGCCCGCCTCAGCGCCGACGAGCGGATCACGCCGCAGCTGCACGGCTTCATCAACCTGGTCGAACCGAAGGGCGTTCTCGCCGGCACCATCTACCTCGAGGTGCCCAACGAGCTCACCCGCGGGATGCTCGAGCAGCGCATCCGGGTGCCCCTGCTGGAAGCGCTCGGCGACCACGACACCGAGGTCGTGAACTTCGCAATCGTCGTGAACCCCGACATCCAGCCGGCGCTGCAGCCGGTGCCCGAGGAGAGTCACGACGCGGGCCCGAGCGAACAGGTCAACCCGGTCATCGAACTCGGGCGTCGCACCGACTCGCGCCTGAACCCCAAGTACAACTTCGACAACTTCGTCATCGGCGGATCCAACCGCTTCTCCCACGCGGCCGCGGTCGCCGTCGCCGAGGCGCCCGCCAAGGCCTACAACCCGCTGTTCATCTACGGCGACTCGGGCCTCGGCAAGACCCACCTGCTGCACGCCATCGGCCACTACGCCGAGAGCCTCTACCCCGGCATCCGGGTGCGCTATGTGAGCTCCGAGGAGTTCACCAACGACTTCATCAACTCGATCGCCAACAACCGCGCCTCGGTGTTCCAGTCGCGCTACCGCGAGATCGACATCCTGCTGATCGACGACATCCAGTTCCTGCAGGGCAAGGACTCCACCCAGGAGGCCTTCTTCCACACCTTCAACACGCTGCACGACCACAACAAGCAGGTCGTCATCACGAGCGACCTCGCGCCCAAGCACCTCACCGGCTTCGAGGACCGGATGCGGTCGCGCTTCGAGTGGGGACTCATCACGGATGTGCAGCTGCCCGACCTCGAGACGCGTATCGCGATCCTCCGGAAGAAGGCGCAGTCGGAGCGGCTGCAGGTGCCGGAGGACATCCTCGAGTACATCGCGACGAAGGTGTCGTCCAACATCCGCGAGCTCGAGGGCACGCTCATCCGGGTGACCGCGTTCGCGAACCTCAACAAGACGCCCATCGACCTGGCGCTCGTGCAGACGGTGCTGAAGGACCTCATCACCCTCGACGAGGACAACGTCATCTCGCCGGTCGACATCATCAACCACACCGCCGACTACTTCAAGCTCACCGTCGACGACCTCTACGGCTCGTCGCGGTCGCAGGCGGTGGCGACGGCACGCCAGATCGCGATGTACCTGTGCCGCGAGCTGACGAACCTGTCGCTGCCGAAGATCGGGCAGCTGTTCGGCAACCGCGACCACACCACCGTCATGTACGCCAACAAGAAGATCTCGGAGCTCATGAAGGAGCGCCGCTCGATCTACAACCAGGTGACGGAGCTGACGGCGCGCATCAAGCAGAACCAGCGCTACCGGCCGTAGCGCCTCTGCGGGTTGAGTAGCCCGCGCAGCGACCCCTTCCCGCTGGTTGAGTAGCCGCGCAGCGGCGTATCGAAACCTGTGAAGACGTGGGCACTCGGGGCCTCACCGAGCGAAGGCGCCCCATCGAGGGGCGCCTTCGCTGGTTTCGATACACCGCGCTTCGCGCGGCACTCAACCAGCGGGAGGGGTACCGCCTTCGGCGGCACTCAACCAGCGGGAAACAGCGGGACGGGCGAAACCCACAGACTGTGGAACCGGCTGTGGATAACTTCCGGATGACATGTGGAACGCGCCGAGGCGGGATGTGGATACCGAAACCCGCCGGATCGGGTTTCCCCACCCGCCGGCCCACGGCATCCGCAGTCCGCTCACATCTTCCACGGATGTAGTTCCCCGACGTCGGCGGGCGGGACGATACTTGTCCACAGTTCGCACAGGCGTTAAGACGATTACCTTTCTCTCTTCATTCATGGGCCGTCCGATAACCGATCCTGCTCCGGTCCGTGCCAAGATCGTTGAACACAAACCCGTGCGGATCCTCGAGTCCACAGACAGGAGTGACGCGTGAAGTTCCAGGTGAATCGCGACGTCTTCAGCGAGGCGGTGTCGTTCGCCGTCAAACTGCTGCCCCAGCGCACCACGCAGCCGATCCTGAGCGGCGTGCTGCTCGAGGCGACGGATGGCGCGCTCACGCTCTCCTCCTTCGACTACGAGGTGTCGAGCCGCACCGAGATCGCGGCCGAGGTCGACGAGCAGGGCACCGCCCTCGTCTCGGGCCGGCTGCTCGCCGACATCGCGAGCCGGCTGCCGAACGCCCCGGTCGTGTTCTCCACGCAGGACGGCAAGATCCTCGTGAGCTGCGGATCCGCGCGCTTCACCCTGCTGAGCATGCCCGTCGAGGAGTATCCGACTCTTCCTCAGATCGACGACCAGACCGGTGTGCTCCCGGCAGAGGAGTTCGCGGCCGCCGTGGCGCAGGTCGCGGTCGCGGCCTCCCGCGACGACGTGACCCCGGTGATCACCGGTGTGCAGCTGGAGGTGGGAGACAACAACCTCTCCCTGGTCGCCACCGACCGCTACCGTGTCGCGGTGCGCGAGATCGACTGGGACTCGGGATCGTCCTCGGCCGCCGGCACCACGGCCCTCGTGCCGGCGCGCACGCTCTCCGAGATCGGCAAGACCTTCGCGCACTCCGGCACGATCGGCGTCTCGATCGTGCGCGGCGACGACCGCGAGCTCATCGCCTTCAAGGCCGACAAGAAGACGGTCACCTCGTTGCTCATCAAGGGCAACTTCCCGCCCGTCAAGCGTCTGTTCCCCGAGACGGTCGAGAACTACGCCGTGCTCAACACGGCCGAGCTCGTCGAGGCCACCCGCCGTGTCTCGCTCGTGCTCGAGCGCGAGGCGGCGCTGCGGTTCAGCTTCTCCATCGACGGACTCACCCTCGAGGCGGCCGGCTCCGAGCAGGCCCAGGCATCCGAGACGATCGACGCTCACCTCGTCGGTGAGGACACGGTCGTCTCGCTCAAGCCCGCGTTCCTGCTCGACGGTCTCGGCGCGGTGCACTCGGAGTTCGTGCGGATCTCGTTCACCAAGACCGAGAACCCCAACAAGCCGGGCCCCGTGCTCATCACGAGCCAGTCCTCGCGCGACACCGCCGGTTCCGACAACTACAAGTACCTGCTGCAGCCGAACCTGCTGCTGCGCTGAAAAAATCGTCGCGCTTCGCGCGATGCGGAAGGCGATCATGCACATCGGACTCGTGGGTCTCGGCCGCATGGGCAACAACATGCGCATCCGTCTGCGGGCGGCGGGCATCGAGGTCACCGGGTACGACCCGAATCAGGAGGTGAGCGACGTCCCGGATCTCGGGGCGCTCGCCGCCGCGCTGCCCGGTCCCCGGATCGTGTGGGTCATGGTGCCGTCCGGCCCGATCACCACGGGGGTCATCACGGATCTCGCGGCTGCCCTCAGTGAGGGCGACCTCGTGATCGAGGGCGGCAACTCCCGCTTCACGGAGGACGCCAAGCACGCGGCGCTGCTCGCGGAGCACGGCATCCGCTATGTGGACTGCGGCGTCTCGGGCGGCGTGTGGGGCGCGGTCAACGGCTACGGGCTCATGGCCGGCGGCGACGCGGCCGACATCGAGCGCGCGATGCCGATCTTCGACGCGCTGCGGCCGGAGGGTCCGCGCGAGGAGGGCTTCGTGCACGCGGGCGCGATCGGCGCCGGCCACTACGCGAAGATGGTGCACAACGGCATCGAGTACGCGCTCATGCAGGCCTGGGCCGAGGGCTATGAGCTGCTCGAGGCGAAGGACGAGCTCATCCACGACGTGCCGGGCGTCTTCAAGGCGTGGCAGCGGGGCACCGTGGTGCGCAGCTGGCTGCTCGAGCTGCTCGTGAAGGCGCTCGAGGAGGATCCCGAGTTCCGCGACATCGAGGGCTACGTCGAGGATTCCGGCGAGGGCCGCTGGACGGTGGAGGAGGCGCTCAACAACGCCGTCCCGGTGCCGACGATCTCCGCGTCGATCTTCGCGCGCTTCGTGTCGCGCCAGGAGGACTCCCCCTCGATGAAGGCGGTCGCCGCCCTCCGCAAGCAGTTCGGCGGCCACGCGGTCCGCAAGGCCTGACGCGGGTCGTGTTCGTCTCCCACCTCGAACTCGCCGACTTCCGGAACTACACGTCCGCCTCCGTGGCACTCGTGCCGGGGCCGAACCTCTTCGTGGGCAGCAACGGGCAGGGCAAGACCAACCTCGTCGAGTCGATCAACTACCTGGCCACCCTCGGATCGCACCGCGTCTCGGGCGATCAGGCCCTCATCCGGCAGGGCCAGGATGCGGCGATCGTGCGCGCGCGGCTCGAGCACGCCGGGCGGCAGGTGCTGGTCGAGTTGCAGCTGAACCGGCAGGGCGCGAACCGGGCGCAAGTCAATCGCGCCCCCGCGAAGCCGCGCGATCTACCGCGCAACGTGCACGCCGTGCTGTTCGCGCCGGAGGATCTCGCGATCGTGCGCGGCGAGCCCTCGGGTCGCCGGCGCTTCCTCGACCAGCTGCTCGTGCAGCTCACCCCGCGGATGTCGGGGGTGCTCGGCGACTACGAGCGGGTGCTGCGTCAACGCAACACCCTGCTCAAGTCGGCGCGGGCCGCGCGGGTGGCCGCCTCGCAGCTGACGACCCTCGACGTGTGGGATGAGCGGCTCGTCGACCTCGGCTCCGAGATCATCGAGGCGCGCGGGGCGCTCGTCGCCCGCCTGCGCCCCTTCGTCGCCGAGGCGTACGCGGCGGTGGCGGGCGAGGTGCACACGGCCGAGCTCGCGAGCGAGCTCTCGATCCTCGGTGCCCGCCCCGATGAGGTGACCGAGGTCGACAACGCCACCGTGCGCACCGAGATCGACGCGGCCGAGGCGACGTCGGCGTTCGTCGCGGCGCTCGCCCGCAACCGGCGCGCCGAACTCGACCGCGGGCTCACCCTCGCGGGTCCGCACCGCGACGACCTGCTGCTGCGGCTCAACGGCCTGCCGGCGCGGGGCTACGCGAGCCACGGGGAGTCGTGGTCGTTCGCGCTCGCCCTGCGCCTGGCATCCGCGGCGCTGCTGCGGGCCGAGTCGCCGGCGGGCGACCCGGTGCTCATCCTCGACGACGTGTTCGCCGAGCTCGACGAGGCGAGGCGGCGCCGGCTCGCGGATGCCGTGCAGGGCTACGAGCAGGTTCTCATCACGGCGGCGGTCGAGTCGGATGTGCCCGAGCCGCTCGCCGCGCACCTCGTGCGCATCCGGGCGGGGCGGGTGCTCGATGACGGGGCCGAGCGGTGAGCGAGGAGCGCGAGCCGGAGCACCTCGCGGCGTACCACCGCATCCGCCGGGTGTTCGGCGACCCGGAGGCGCGTTCGTCCGATGCGCGGCGCCGCGGCCGCGCCGCGCGGGAGGAGACGACGGTGCCGTACGGTGCCGGACGCGAGCCGCGCGGCATCGACGACGTGCTCGAGCACCTGACCCGCTCGATGGGCTGGGACTCCCCGCTCGCGAAGTCGGAGCTGCTCGTCGGGTGGCCGGAGCTCATCGGTGCGGAGGTCGCCGCGCACACCGATCCGGTGTCGGTGGAGGACGGTCTGCTGACGGTGCGCTGCGATTCGACGGCGTGGGCGCAGCAGTTGCGGATGATGCGCTCGGAGGTGCTCGCGCGGATCGCCGAGCGGCATCCGTCCGCGGGCATCGAGGCGATCCGCTTCGAAGGGCCGGACGCCCCCTCGTGGAAACGCGGCCCCCGCGCGATTCCAGGGCGCGGTCCTCGCGATACTTACGGCTGAGAAGACAAAAGAGGTCGGATGGGGCGAAAAAGGCGCTCAGAGGGGATTTTCGGCCGGTTTCCGGAGGCCCGCTGAGGTAGGATCGAAGACGTTCGCGGGCCGGGTCTCCAGGCTATCGCGGACCGACCGTCAGGAGCCCCTTCCTCTATGAATTCCCCCTCTTCGCGTCCTGCGCCGGACAACTACGGCGCCGAAGCCATCCAGGTTCTCGAGGGTCTCGAAGCGGTCCGCAAACGCCCCGGCATGTACATCGGGTCGACGGGGCCGCGCGGTCTGCACCACCTCGTCTACGAGATCGTCGACAACTCGGTCGACGAATCCCTCGCGGGGTACTGCGACGACATCCTCGTGACGATCCTCGCCGACGGCGGCCTGCGCGTCGTCGACAACGGCCGCGGCATCCCGGTGGCCGAGCACCCCGTCGAGAAGCGCTCCACCGTGGAGGTCGTGCTCACCGTGCTGCACGCGGGCGGCAAGTTCGGCGGCGGCGGGTACGCCGTCTCGGGCGGTCTGCACGGCGTCGGCAGCTCGGTCGTGAACGCCCTCTCGCACCGCCTCGAGGTGGACGTGCAGCGCGAGGGCTTCCACTGGACGATGGCGTTCCACGACGGGGTGCCGGATGCGCCGCTCGCGAAGGGCGCGAAGTCGGAGCTCACCGGCACGACGATCACCTTCTGGCCGAACGACGACATCTTCGAGACGGTCGAGTTCGACTACGAGACCCTGCGCACCCGCTTCCAGCAGACCGCGTTCCTCAACAAGGGCCTGCGCATCGAGATCACCGACGAGCGCGAGGTCGACGAGGAGGGCGCCTTCCGCAACGAGGTGTTCTTCTACGAGCGCGGCCTCGCCGACTACGTGGACTACCTGAACGCCGCCAAGAAGGCCGACATCATCCACCCCGAGATCATCTCCTTCGAGGCGGAGGACACCGAGCGCCACATGGCCCTCGAGATCGCGATGCAGTGGACGACCGCCTACTCGGAGAGCGTGCACACCTACGCGAACGTCATCAACACCCACGAGGGCGGCACCCACGAGGAGGGCTTCCGCGCGGCGCTCACGACCCTCGTGAACAAGTACGCTCGCGAGAAGGGGCTGCTCAAGGAGAAGGACGAGAACCTCTCCGGCGACGACGTGCGCGAGGGCCTCACCGCCGTCATCTCGATCAAGCTCAGCGAGCCGCAGTTCGAGGGCCAGACGAAGACGAAGCTCGGCAACACCGAGGCGAAGTCGTTCGTGCAGCGGGTGGTCGGCGAGCAGCTGAACGACTGGTTCGACCGCAACCCGAACCAGGCGAAGGATGTGATCCGCAAGGCCATCCAGGCGGCCACGGCCCGCATCGCCGCGCGCAAGGCGCGCGAGCAGACCCGCCGCAAGGGTCTGCTCGAGGGCGGCGGGATGCCGGGCAAGCTCTCCGACTGCTCGAGCAAGGACCCGTCGCGTTCCGAGATCTTCCTCGTCGAGGGCGACTCGGCCGGCGGTTCGGCGAAGACCGGCCGCAACCCGGAGACGCAGGCGATCCTGCCGCTGCGTGGCAAGATCCTCAACGTCGAGAAGGCGCGGCTCGACCGGGCGCTCGGCAACGCCGAGATCCAGGCGATGATCACAGCCTTCGGCACCGGCATCGGCGAGGACTTCGACGGCGAGAAGGCCCGGTACCACAAGATCGTGCTGATGGCGGATGCCGACGTCGACGGCCAGCACATCACGACGCTGCTGCTGACCCTGCTGTTCCGCTACATGCGGCCGCTCATCGAGATGGGCTACGTCTACCTCGCGATGCCGCCGCTGTACCGCATCAAGTGGACGAACGCCGACCACGAGTACGTGTACTCCGACCGCGAGCGCGACGCCGTCATGGAGGCGGGCCTCGCGGCCGGCCGCCGACTCCAGAAGGAGAACGGCGTGCAGCGCTACAAGGGTCTCGGCGAGATGAACCACCAGGAGCTGTGGGACACCACGATGAACCCGGAGACCCGCACCCTGAAGCAGGTGACGCTCGACGACGCGGCGATCGCCGACGGCGTGTTCGCGACCCTCATGGGCGACGACGTGGACGCGCGCCGCCAGTTCATCCAGACGAACGCGGCCGACGTGCGCTTCCTGGACATCTAAGGACACCCCATGGCAGACGACACCACGACCGAGCAGCCCCCCGCCGACCGCATCGAGCAGGTCGACCTGCAGCTGGAGATGCAGGAGAGCTACCTCGCCTACGCCATGAGCGTCATCGTCGGGCGCGCCCTGCCCGACGTGCGCGACGGCCTCAAGCCCGTGCACCGCCGCGTGATCTACACGATGTACGACGGCGGCTACCGCCCCGACCGCGCCTTCTCGAAGTGCACGCGCGTCATCGGCGACGTCATGGGCCAGTTCCACCCGCACGGCGACAGCTCGGTGTACGACGCGCTCGTGCGCCTCGTGCAGCCGTGGTCGCTGCGCTACCCGCTCGCGCTCGGCCAGGGCAACTTCGGCTCGCCCGGCAACGACGGCGCGGCCGCCCACCGGTACACCGAGACCAAGATGGCGCCGCTCGCCATGGAGATGGTCCGCGACATCGACGAGAACACCGTCGACATGCAGCCCAACTACGACGGTCGCACCGAGGAGCCGACGGTGCTGCCGGCGCGGTTCCCGAACCTGCTCGTCAACGGTTCGGTGGGCATCGCGGTCGGCATGGCCACCAACATCCCGCCGCACAACCTGCGCGAGGTCTCGGATGCGGCGCTCTGGGCGCTCGAGCACCCGGATGCCAGCCGCGAGGAGCTGCTCGACGCGATCATCGCCCGGGTGAAGGGCCCCGACTTCCCGACCGGCGCGCAGATCCTCGGCGTCAAGGGCATCCACGACGCCTACCGCACGGGCCGCGGCTCGATCACGATGCGCGCGGTGGTCAACGTCGAGGAGCTGCAGGGCCGCACCTGCCTCGTCGTCACCGAGCTGCCGTACCAGGTGAACCCCGACAACCTCGCGGTGAAGATCGCCGAGCTTGTCAAGGAGGGCAAGCTCACCGGCATCGCCGACATCCGCGACGAGACCTCGGGTCGTACCGGACAACGACTTGTGATCATCCTCAAGCGTGACGCGGTGGCGCGCGTCGTTCTGAACAATCTCTACAAGCACACGCAGCTGCAGGAGAACTTCGGAGCGAACATGCTGGCGATCGTCGACGGGGTGCCCCGCACGCTGTCGATCGACGCCTTCATCACGTTCTGGATCCGTCACCAGATCGAGGTGATCGTCCGCCGCACGCAGTTCCGCCTCGACAAGGCGGAGGCGGACGCCCACATCCAGCGCGGCTACGTGAAGGCGCTCGACGCGCTCGACGAGGTCATCGCGCTCATCCGCCGTTCGCCCGACGTCGACGAGGCGCGGGCCGGCCTCATCAAGCTGCTGAAGATCGACGAGCTGCAGGCGGATGCGATCCTCGCGCTCCAGCTGCGCCGGCTCGCCGCCCTCGAGCGCCAGAAGATCCAGAACCGCCTGGCGGAGCTCGAGGCGGAGATCGCCGAGTACAAGCTGATCCTCGCCGACGAGTCGCGCCAGCGCGGCATCATCACCGAGGAGCTCACCGAGATCGCCGCCAAGTACGGCGACGACCGGCGCACCGAGATCCTCTTCGGCTTCGACGGCGACATGTCGGTCGAGGACCTCATCCCCGAGGAGGAGATGGTGGTCACCGTCACGCGCGGCGGCTACATCAAGCGCACGCGCAGCGACAACTACCGCTCGCAGCACCGCGGCGGCAAGGGCGTGAAGGGCGCGCAGCTGCGTGCCGACGACGTGGTCGAGCACTTCTTCGTCACCACGACCCACCACTGGCTGCTGTTCTTCACGACCAAGGGCCGGGTCTACCGCGCGAAGGCGTACGAGCTGCAGGAGGCCGGCCGCGACGCGAAGGGCCAGCACGTCGCCAACCTGCTCGCGCTGCAGCCGGAGGAGCAGATCGCGCAGATCCTCGACATCCGCGACTACCATGTGGCGCCGTACCTGGCGCTCGCCACCCGCGGCGGCTACATCAAGAAGACCGCGCTCACCGAGTACGACACCAACCGCACCGGCGGCATCATCGCGATCAACCTCAACGAGGGCGACGAGGTGGTCTCGGCGTTGCTCGTCGACGAGTCGAGCGACGTGCTGCTCGTCTCACGGCAGGGGCAGTCGCTGCGCTTCACCGCCGACGACAACTCGCTGCGGCCGATGGGCCGCTCGACGGCGGGCGTGCACGGCATGAAGTTCCGCGAGGGCGACACGCTGCTGTCGGCATCCGTCGTGGCGCGCGGCTCCGACGACGAGCCGGTCGACGAGGATGCGGATGCCGAGATCGTCGACGGTCCGTTCGTGTTCGTGGTGACGGAGGGCGGCTACGCGAAGCGCACCGCCGTCTCCCAGTACCGGGTGCAGGGCCGCAACGGCTTCGGCATCCTGGTGGCCAAGATCACCGAGTCGCGGGGCGAGCTGGCCGGCGCGCTCATCGTCGAACAGGACGACGAGGTGCTCGCAGTTCTCGCCACGGGCAAGGTGATAAGGTCTGCCGTGGCCGAGGTGCCGCCGAAGGGTCGCAACACCATGGGCGTCAAGTTCGTGCAGCTCGCGGATGACGACAAGATCATCGCGATCGCCCGCAACAGCGAACGCAACCTCGCCGCATCCGAGACTGACGAGCCCGCAGAATCCGAGACCACGGACGCGGAGACCATCGCACCCGACACGGGGAAGGACGAGACCGCATGAGCAGCGTCGCCGAGAAGCTCCAGCGCAAGGAGCACCGCAGCAGCAGCAGCAAGCAGGTGCGGCTGAAGCTCGTGTACATCGACTTCTGGTCGGTCGTGAAGTTCAGCTTCCTCATCTGGCTGTGCCTCGGCATCGTGCTCGTCGTGGCGACCGCGCTCGTGTGGATCGTGCTCAACTCGACCGACGTGTTCACGAAGCTCGACGCGCTGCTGCGCGACATCCTCGGCAACGAGAACTTCTCCATCACCGACGCGTTCGGCCTCGGCCAGGTGCTGCTGTTCTCGTTCGTCGTCGCGGTGCTCAACACGGTCACCGGCACGATCCTCGGGGCGCTCGGGGCGCTGCTCTACAACCTGAGCGTGCGGTTCACCGGCGGCCTGCTGGTCGGCTTCCAGAACAACTGAGCGCTTTTGCCCCGCGCGGATGCGTGGGGTACTGTAGGCGAGGCCGTTCCGCTGGAACGTGTCTCTCGGGGCTATAGCTCAGGCGGTTAGAGCGCTTCGCTGATAACGAAGAGGTCCCAGGTTCAAGTCCTGGTAGCCCCACTGTGTTTGTTCTGCGCCGCGGTAATCCGCGGCGCGTCGCTTCGCGACCGGCACGAGCGCGGTCGCGCCGGTCGCTGGTGGAGACTTTTCGAGGTCGTCGGCGCGGTTGAGGGGGCGCCCTGCTCGCTGGTTGAGTAGCGCCCGTAGGGCGCGTATCGAAACCAGCAGCCCCGCACCCCCTACGGCAGCAGCACGATCTTCCCGCGCGAGCCGCCGCGCGTGAGCAGGGTCTGCGCCTCGACCGCCTGGTCGAGCGGCAGGGTGCGCGCGATCTCCACGTCGAAGCGCCCCTGGGCGGCGAGCTCCGCCGCCCACCGGATGCCGTCGGCGCGCCACCCGAGCTCCTCCGGTGTGAGCGCGGTCGCGCTGCCGCCCGAGAACGCGCGGATGCCCCAGCCCGGCGCATCCGCACCGCGCACGATCGTGGCGATGTGCTGCGGGTCGTCGACGAGCTCGAGCGAGGCCTCGATCGCCTCGTCGGTGCCGGCGGCGTCGAGCACCCGGTCGACGTCGTTCGGCGCGACCGCCCGCACCCGCTCGACGAGCCCCGGCCCGTAGGCGACGGGGATGCCGCCGAGCTGGCGGATGCGGTCGAAGTTCGCCTCGCTCGCGGTGCCGACGACGGTCGCGCCGAGCTCACGCGCGAACTGCAGCGCCGCCTGCCCGACCGCGCCGGAGGCCCCGTGCACGAGCACCGTCATCCCCTCGGCGACGCCGAGCGACCGCAGCGACTGGTAGGCGGTCCCCGCCGGGACGCCGAGGCCGGCGGCCTGCGCCCAGCTGAGCGCCCCCGGCTTGCGGGTGAGCCCGGATACGGGCACCACCGCGTGGGTCGCGTAGCTGCCGCGCGCGCTCGTCACGATCACCTCGTCGCCGACCGCCCAGCCCTCGACATCCGGGCCGAGCTCGACGATGACGCCCGCGCCATCCGACCCGGTCGTGCGGGGCGAGGTGAGCGGCGCGCTCGCCCGCAGACCCGAGCGGAGCTTCCCGTCGATGGGGTTCACGCCCGCTGCCTTCACCTCGACCACGACCTCGCCGGAGCCGGCCTGCGGCACCGGGCCTTCGACCACCTCGAGAACCTCCGGTCCTCCGAACTGCGCGTACTTCACGAAGCGAGCCATGTTCCCTCCAACGCCTCCGGTCGTCCGGCATTCCCCCGAGAAGGTAGGCTGTCACACCGAACGGGGCCTTAGCTCAATTGGTAGAGCGCCTGCTTTGCAAGCAGGAGGTCAGGGGTTCGATTCCCCTAGGCTCCACTTTTGGGCTCGTCGAGAGCACCGCGGACACACACCCTGGACACCCGCCAGCGCTACCGTGACAGATCGGGCACCAGCTCGGAGAACGGGACCTCATCATCGCGACTGGTGACTGCGTAGATCGCATCCGTACAGTCAGCGTCGTCAAAGCCGAGCACGCGCTGGTCATCGAGGTCCAGGGACACGGTGAAGCAGGAGAAGACGGTCGCCTGCTTGTAGCTCCACCCACCGCCGGTTTCGTAGTACCCGCTGACAAAGCCGAGCACGGTCGCGATGTCGTCATCTTGTGATGCCTCGAGTATCCGCGTCGTGCCGTACTGCAGCGAGTAGGCGTCTTCCCGGATCTCGGCTTCGGTGAGGTCGATCAGGGATCCTGCTCCGCCGAAGCGGTGGCTTTGCACTACGAAGTCGCGAAATCCCGTGGTGGGGAGGTCTGGGAGTTGCTCCTGGACCTGCTGATCGAACCCCTGAAAGTTGGCCTGTGCCGACTCGAGAGCGAACTTGCGAGGATCGGGGGTCGCGCAGCCGGACAGGACAGCGAGGAGCACAACGGCCACGCCGACCGCGGCGACACTACGGGTAGTTTCCGGCAAGAACGTCCTCCAGGGTGTCAGCGTACAAGGAGGTTCCGACTCCGTTCGGATGCACCGCCCCACACCCCGGATTGGAATAAGCGCTCGAATGGCCCGTACCGAGTTGACGGACCTCGAGCGTGCCAGGCGGGCCGGGTGCGTCACTGAGACCCGGGCGTGGGAGATCACGGCTGAGGCCGAATGGCGGATCAACGACGAGCTATACCTGCCAGGGAAGCTCAACGTCTTCTGAGGCACAGAGATGACGCCTACCCGAGAGTGTGCCCGGGTGGCTCGCCGAATTTCCCAACGAGCCCACTTTTCGCGAGGTGCACGGGTCTCGAGACGCGTCGCCGCTTCGCGGCGGCGCTCCTCGACCACCTGTGGTGGCGACGGCGTGCCACCACCCCCGGTGGTCGAGGAGCGACCGGCGTAGCCGGACGCGTCTCGAGACCCTCGCGGTCTACCGCGTGGCCGCCGTCGCGCGGGAGCGCAGGAGCATCGCGACAGCGAGGGCGAGGCCGACGAGCACGGGCACGATCGAGGCCTCGAGGCCGAAGGCGCCGCCGGTGAGCAGTTCGGGGCCGTGCGCGGTGGTGACGAAGATGCCCGGGTCGCGGTGGCCCGAGACGGCGATGCCGAGCAGACGCTCTGCGGCGTTCCACGCGGTGTGCAGGCCGATCACGAACCACAGGTCGCGCTTCCAGAGGAACGCGGCGCCGAGCATGAGGCCCGCCTCGACCGTGATCGAGACGCCGCTCCACAGGGTGGCGCCCGCGTTCAGCATGTGCGCGGCGCCGAACAGGACGGCCGTGATCCCGAGGGCGAGCGCCCGTCCGAGCACGACGCGGCGGCCGGCGAGCTCCTCGATCGCGCGGAACGCGACGCCGCGGAACACCAACTCCTCCACGATCGCGGCGCCGAGGCTCACCGCGAGCGCCGCGGCGACGGTGCCCACCGCATCCACCGGCTGCCAGGTGACGGTGTAGACGCCGAGCAGCACGAGCAGCGACACCGACACCGCGATGAAGCCGACGCCGATCGCCGCGCCGAGCAGGGCGCGCCGCGCGACCCGGCCCCACGCGAACGCGAGCTCGGGGGTCTGCCGCCCCGCGATCCGGCGCAGCACGAGGCGGTAGAGGACGAGGGCGAGCACGCCGCCGAGCAGGGTGCCGGCGGCCTCGCCCGCACTGCCGAAGGCGGAGCCGAGCACGTCGGCGAGGGCCGCCGCGGCGCTGATCGCGACGACGCCGATCGGCATCCAGACGAGCGGATGCGCGAAGAAGCGGCGCGCCTTCGACGGGGTGGCGGGGGTGGTCTGGGGGACTTCGGAAACGGTCATAGCGCGACGCTACGAGCGGCGGACGCCGGGGCGGGTCCCCCAAAGGATGACAATCCGCGGGCGGGTCAGTCGTCGACGAGCCCCGCACGGAAGGCGAGCACGACCGCCTGCACGCGGTCGCGGAGGCCGAGCTTCGCGAGCAGCCGCGACACGTAGGTCTTCACCGTCTCGCGCGTCACGACGAGCCGTTCCGCGATCTCCGCATTCGACAGCCCGGCGGCGAGCAGCCGCAGCACCTCGAGTTCGCGGGCCGTGAGCGATGCGAGTGCCTCGGCCGGCTCGGCCTTCGGCCGCAGCCGCTCCGCGTGCCGACCGATGAGCGCCCGCGTCACGCTCGGGTCGACCATCGCATCCCCCCGCGCCACCACCCCGATCGCGGCCACGAAGTCGCGCGGCGAGGCGTCCTTGAGCAGGAACCCGCTCGCCCCCGCGCGCAGCGCCTCGTACACGTAGGCGTCGAGGTTGAACGTCGTGACCACGAGGATGCGCGGCGCCCCCGGCCCGGTCTCGACGATCGCGCGGGTCGCGGCGATGCCGTCGAGCACCGGCATCCGCACGTCCATGACGATCACGTCCGCGCCGCCCGTCGCGGCGATCGCGACGGCATCCTCGCCCGTGCGGCCGGCCCCCGCCACGGTGAGGCCCGGGGCCGCGTCGATGACGCGCGCGTACGCCTCGCGCACGGCGTCCTGGTCGTCGACGATCGCCACCCGGATGGGCGCGCCGCCCGCGTCAGTCGACACGATCGGCCCCCTCGCGCAGCGCATCCGCGGGAACCCGCACGACCGTGCGCCACGTCCCGCCGGCCTCGGGGCCGGAGACGACGGTCGCCCCCACGGTCGCCGCGCGCGCGGCCATGATCGCCTGCCCGCGGCCGCCGGCAGGGGCCACGGCCGGTCGCGCACCCTGCACGGGGTTCTCGACCGACAGCACGACGCCGCCCGAGCCGTCGTCCGCGAGCGCGACGCGGATGGGCGCCCCAGGTGCGTGCCGCATGGCGTTGGTGAGCGCCTCGCGCGCGACGTCGTGCAGCACCTTCGCGGTCTCCGGTGTGAGCGTCGGTGCCGTCGAGGCGTCGAGGCGGATGGGGTAGCCGGTTCCGTGGAGCCGCTCGACGAGCGCCGCGAGGTCGGCGGGCCGGCGCGGGGCGGCATCCGATGACGCCGGGTCGAGGGCGTCGAGCAGGGAGCGCAGCTCCTGCAGGGCGGCGCGCCCCGAGGTGCCGATTCCCGCGAGCGCCCCGGCATCCGGGTCGTCGCCCCGCTGCTCGGCGGCGAAGGCGAGCGAGTCGGCCTGCAGCACCATCGAGGTGACGTGGTGCGTGACGACGTCGTGCAGCTCGCCCGCGAGGGCGGCCCGCGCGTCCGCGACCGCCGCGCGCTCCCGATCGGCCTGCCGGTCGTGCCGCAGCCGCCCCACCATGCCGAGCACCCACGGCGCCGCGAGCACGAGCCAGAAGGTCACCCAGTCGACGGGGCGCTCGGGCGACCCGGCGATCGCGAGCGCCCCGGCGAGCAGCGCGTAGGCGAGGGTGCCGAGGGCGACCGTCCACCGGCGCCCGCGTCGCTGGTGCCGCGCGCACGACCAGATCGCCACGAGCAGGCCGAGCCCCGCGAGACCCGTGTCGGCGCCGAGCAGCTGCGCGGTCGCCCAGGCCGCCCCGATGACGCCGAGGGTCGGCGCCGGCGCGAGGCGGCGCAGCACGAGGGGGAGCGTCTGCAGCAGCGCGAGCAGCAGCGCGACCCCCGCGGGGGCCGTGTCGGGCAGTTCGCCCAGCTCGAGCGCGGGGATGCCGAGGGGCAGCAGCGCCGCGACGGCGAGACCCGCCGCGAGCGCGGCATCCGAGAGGGTCTCCCGGTTCACCAGTCGGAGCCGCCGCCCGAGCCGGAGTCGAAGTCGCCCCCGCCGTAGTCGCTGCCGCCGCCCGAGTCGTACCCCGAGTCGTAGGAGCCGCCCCCGGAGTCGTAGCCCGAGTCGTATCCGGAGTCGTAGGAGCCGCCGCCCCCGCCCGAACCGCCGCCGCCGAGTCGCCCGGTCGTCGCGAGCCAGATGACCAGCACGATGATGAGCACGACGAAGAAGCCGCCGATCGACGACGACTTGGAGCGCGAGCCGGATGAGCTCGCCCGGTTCCACACCCGCTGGCGGTAGGCGGGCGGCAGCGACGAGGATCCGGATGCGCGGGAGGCGCTGCGCACCACCCCCGTCGCCTTGTGGTCCTGGTAGGTCTCGACCACGGCATCGGCCCCCGCGGTGAGCGCCGCGACGAGGTCGCCCGCCTTGAGCGAGGGGACCATCGTGTCCTTGGTGATCGCCTCGAGGTCCTGCGGGCCGACGTAGTGCGAGATGCCGTTGCCGGCCTGGATCTGCACGCGCCGCG
This sequence comes from Protaetiibacter intestinalis, assembly GCF_003627075.1. Taxonomy (NCBI): domain Bacteria; kingdom Bacillati; phylum Actinomycetota; class Actinomycetes; order Micrococcales; family Microbacteriaceae; genus Protaetiibacter; species Protaetiibacter intestinalis. Next base: position 1,231,538 of record NZ_CP032630.1, read on the forward strand.
GGTCGCGCACGAGCAGGATGTAGACGCCGTTGTCCTTCGCGTCGTCGCCGACGCCCAGCTCCTGTGCGCGCTTGCGGGCGTAGTACTCGACGTTCTCGGTGATCGTGTTGACGGTCTCGACGACGACGATGACGTCGGTGCGCGCGCCCAGCTCACGCAGATGCGTCGAGACCGCCTGCTGCTGGTCGAAGGTGAGCATGTCGGCCGTGTCGACGACGTTCTCGTTCGCCTGCTGCACCTCGGGCGAGGAGACCACGATCATCGCCGGATCGTCGGCGCGGAACGTCGACCGGCAGTAGTCGCAGTGCCACAGGCCGTTGGTGTCCTGGTGCAGCTGGGTCGACCCGCAGTTCACGCAGCGCTGCGGGGCGATGGGCGGATCCTGGCCGTCGTCGACCGGCCCGCCACCCGCGGGCGGGGTGGTTGCGCTCAGAACTCGTCCTCGTCAGCGTCGCCCACGTCGACCGATCCGACGTCGGCGAGGTCCTCGATCCACAGGTCCTCGTCGGCGCGCAGGGTCTGCCACGCGGCGTACGCGACACCCGCCACGGCGACCACGCCGAGACCGATGAGGATGAAGCCGCCGGGGCCGAGGCCCCGCTTGGCGGGTGCGGTCGGCAGCACGACCTTGCCGGTGCGGGCGGCGCTGCGCACCACCTCGCGCACGCGCGGGTCGCGCACCGCCTCGATCACGGCGATCGCCGAGCCGACGGCGCCGGAGAGCGCGGGGATGACGTCTCCCACGACCTTGTCCTTGACGGCGGACCCCGCGGTGCGGGCGCCCGCGATCCCGGTCGCGACGACCGGCTGCACGTGGTCCGTGTAGACGCCGGTGACGCGCGGCGCGACCTCCTCGCGGGCGAGGGCGTTCGCCTGACGCGTCGCCTCGCGCAGCACCCGGCTGGCGTGGTCGAGCGCCTCGCGCTGCTCCTCCCAGAGCTCGTCGGCCGAGCGCTTGAGCCTCTTCAGCTCCTTCTGACGCTTGCGGGACAGTGCCATCACGACCTCCGGTTGCGGCTCGACGTCCTCCCATCCTGCCACGGCGCCCGTGTGAAACAATGGCCGAATGGCTCTCCCCACCGCTGTCGCGACCATCCACACCACCCTCGGTGACATCAAGGTCAACCTGTTCGGCAACCACGCCCCCGTCACCGTCGACAACTTCGTCGGCCTCGCGACGGGCGCCAAGGAGTGGAAGCACCCGCGCACGGGCGAGGTGTCGACGAAGCCGCTCTACGACGGCGTCATCTTCCACCGCATCATCAAGCAGTTCATGCTGCAGGGCGGCGACCCGCTCGGTCAGGGCATCGGCGGCCCGGGCTACCAGTTCGACGACGAGATCCACCCCGAGCTGCGCTTCGACGCGCCCTACCTGCTCGCGATGGCGAACGCCGGCAAGCAGATGGGCCGCGGCACCAACGGGTCGCAGTTCTTCATCACGACCGTGCCCACCCCGTGGCTCAACGGCGCCCACACGATCTTCGGCGAGGTCGTCGACGACGACTCGAAGCGCGTCGTCGACGCGATCGAGGCGGTGCCGACGGACGGTCGCGACAAGCCGCTCGAGGATGTCGTGATCACCGGCATCGACGTCGAGACCCTGTGAGCTCACCCCGCTTCGGCGAGCAGCTCGAGGACGACCCCTCGGTCTGCTACCGCCATCCCGACCGTCAGAGCTGGGTGCTGTGCCAGCGCTGCGGGCGCACCATCTGCCCCGAGTGCCAGATCCTGGCGCCGGTGGGCGTGCAGTGCCCGGATTGCGTGCGCGAGGCGGGCGGCTCGGTCACGTGGAGCCCCGCCTCGGCCAAGCAGGTCAAGCAGCGCACCGCCGCCCGGGGTGCCGCGCGGCGGCCGTCCGCGCGCGGCCGCGTCGCGAACGCCTACCTCGACGGGAGCAGCGGTCCGCACCTCAGCTGGATCGTCGTGGCGGTCTCGGCGCTGCTGTGGGCGCTCGGCTTCTTCACGAACAACGCCCCCATCCTGCTGCTCGGCTCCTCGGTGCCGGGCCAGCAGCCCTGGGAGCTGTGGCGCTACCTGACCGCGTTCCTCACGCAGGTCTCGGTCGCCGACGGCGGATTCATCCTGCTGACGCTCGTCAACTTCGCGCTCTTCGCCTGGTTCGGGCCGATCGTCGAGCGGTTCCTGGGCCGTCGGCGGTTCCTGTTCCTGTTCCTGTTCAGCGCGGTGTGCGGTTCGGCGATCGGCACGCTCGCGGGCGGTGTGGCCTACGGCCTGAGCGGCGCGCTCTTCGGGGTGTTCGCCGCGTTCGCGGTGTCGGCGCTGCGCAGCGGCCTCAACGTGACCCTGCTGCTCGTGCTGATGGGGTTCAACCTCGTCTACACGGCGGTGGCCAACCTCGCGGGGCTGCCGCAGCTCGTGGCCGGTCTCATCGCCGGTGTCGGCGGGTGGTGGCTGCTCGAGAACCGCGGCGAGCACGGCCGGCAGGCCTACTGGATCGGGGCGGGGATCGCGGCGGGGCTGATCCTGCTGTCGACGTTGCGCCTCATCGCGCTCGGTTGACGGGGGTTCTCCACACCTCGATCCACAGTGTGGAGAGAATCACACGCGTGTAATTCCTGGAGGGATCGGACTCAGCGCCACCGCGTGGTCATCAGGAAGCCGATGAACATGATGCCGAAGCCGACGAGGATGTTGCCGGGGCCGAGCTGCTGGATCGGCAGCGAGTTCTGGCTCACGTAGAAGACGATGATCCAGGCGAGACCGAGCAGCATGAAGCCGAACATGACGGGCTTGAACCAGACCGGGTTCGGGGCGTCTTCGCTCCGCGAGGTCTCCTGAGAGGCCGGCTTGGTACGGGTTTTGGGACGGGCCATGCCGAGAATCATAACCTGCCCGGCTCGGAGCCCCGAGGGAGCATTCAGCCGACGCCCCTAGAATCCAGGCATGAGTGCCGGTCCCGAAGCCGCGCCGTCGACCTCCGCCCCCCGGCGGGCACGACGGCGTGCGCCGCGTGCCCGGCGCCGTGTCTCGATCATCGGGGTGCTCGGCGAGCTGCTCATCACGGCCGGCGCGCTCGTGCTGCTGTTCATCGCGTGGCAGCTCTGGATCAGCGAGTACCTCGTCGGCAACGAGGTCAAGCGCGAGGCGAGCGAGCTCAGCCAGGAGTGGAACCAGCAGGCGCAGGAGAACCCGACGCCCGATCCGAGCGACACCCCCGAGCCCACCGACACCCCCGAGCCCACCGACCCGGACGCCGACACCACCGTCATCCCGGTGGGCACCGCCCCCTCCAACGCGACGGCGTTCGCGGCGCTCATCGTGCCGCGCTGGGGGGCCGACTACTACCGCACGATCGCCGAAGGCGTCGGCACCAAGGACGTGCTCGACAGGGGCAAGCTCGGCCACTACCCCTCCACGCAGATGCCGGGCGCGATCGGCAACTTCGCGATCGCCGCGCACCGGATGGGCCACGGCGGCAGCCTGCACCACATCAACGAGCTGCAGCTCGGCGACCACATCTACGTCGAGACCGCCGAGGGCTGGTACGAGTACAGCTTCCGCAACCTCGAGTACGTGCACCCCACCGGCATCGGCGTGCTCGACCCGGTTCCGCAGGACCCGGCGACCGTGCCGTCCGAGCGCTACATCACCCTCACGAGCTGCAACCCGCAGTACACCTCGCGCGAGCGCATCATCGCGTACGGCGTGTTCGACCGCTTCTACCCGCGCGACGCATCCGCGCCGAACTTCGGCGCCCCCGACGAGATCGCCCCGACCGTGAATGCGAAGGCCTGATGTACGGAGCTCTCTGGCGTGTGCTGCCCGGCCCCTGGTGGGTGCGGGTGCTCATCCTGCTGGTGCTGGTCGCCGCGGTGTTCGCGGCGCTCGTATTCTGGGTGTTCCCCTGGATTGACCAGTTCATCGGTACACAGGAAGTGACGGTGGAGTGATGACCCGCGTACTCGTGGTCGACAACTACGACAGCTTCGTCTACACCCTGAACGGCTACCTGCTGCAGTTGGGCGCCGAGACCGACGTCGTGCGGAACGACTCGTTCGCCGCCGAGGATGCCGCCGAGCGCATCGCCGAGTACGACGCGGTGCTGCTGTCGCCCGGCCCCGGCACCCCGGCATCCGCGGGCGTCTCGATCCCGGTCGTGCGGGCGGCGCTCGCGGCCGGATCGCCGCTGCTCGGCGTCTGCCTCGGACACCAGGCCATCGCGGAGGCGCTCGGCGCGGTCGTCACCCACGCCGACGAGCTCATGCACGGCAAGACCTCGCTCATCCGGCACGACGACTCGGCGTTCTTCGACGGCGTGCCGCAGCCGTTCCGCGCCACCCGCTACCACTCGCTCGCGGTCGTCGACGGCACCGTGCCCGACGAGCTCGAGGTGACGGCACGCACCGACGGCGGCATCATCATGGGGCTGCGGCACCGGGATGCACCGGTCTACGGCGTGCAGTTCCACCCCGAGTCGGTGCTCACCGAGGGCGGTTACCGGATGCTGGGCAACTGGCTCGCGACCACCGGCCTGCCCGAGGCGGCCGAGCGCGCGGTGACGCTGAGCCCGCTCGTCAAGCTGGGCTGATCGCGGGGGCGGGGCTCAGGCCCCGTTGCAGAACACCACGGTGACCGTGGAGTGCTGCGGCATGTCGCCCTTGCCCGACTGGCTCGTCACCTTCTGGCCCGCGCAGCTGTTGTCGGGCGAGAGCTTCACGGTGATCTGCAGGCTCTGCAGCTGGGCCTGCGCGTCGGTGATCGCGAGGCCGGTGAGGTCGGGGACGTTCACGAGCCCCGTCGAGACGAGCAGGTTGATCGTGCTGCCCGCGGGCACCGCGGTCTGGGTGGTGATCTGGGTCGAGCTGTCGCCGACCGTCGCCGCGACCACGAGCCCCTGGGCGATGCTCGGCGAGTTGACGGGCGTCGAGGTGCCGTACTTGAGGTTCAGCTCGCCGATCTTCGCGATCGCGTCGGCCTCGCTCATGTTGCCGAGGGCGGGCAGGGTGACGCTCGGCGGACCCGTCGAGACCACCACCTCGATCGCCTCGTCGGGGCCGACCTTCTGCCCCGCCTCGATGCTCGTCGAGATGATGAGCCCCTTCTCGACGTCGGCGTCGGGGCGGTCGACGCGCGTCGGGCGCAGTCCCGCGTCGCGCAGGGTCTGGATGCCCTCGTCGGCGGGATCTCCCACGACATCCGGAACCGAGATCGCGGTGCCGGGGCCCACGATCCTCTCGGGCGAGAGGCTGAATACCCACACCATCGCGGCGACGATCACGACGACCATGACGGCGATGCCGCCCCAGATCCAGGCGACCGGCGGGCGGCTCTGGGTGCGCACCGGGCGGTTCTCATCGTTGGCGAGGCGGCGCAGGGTGGCCTCGGATGCGGCGGTCGAGTTCGGGTTCACACCGAACAGGGTCGCGTTGAAGTCGTCCTGGCCGGGCGCCCGGTCGGGCACCTTGCCGCCCACCGCCACCTCGAGGTCGGCCTTGAACTCGGCGGCGCTCTGGAAGCGGTCGAAGCGGTCCTTCGCCAGGGCGTGCATGACGACGGCGCTCATGGCGGGCGAGACGGCGGGGTTGACCGCGCTCGGCGGGGTGGGCAGCTCGCTCACGTGCTGGTAGGCGACCGCGACGGGGCTGTCGCCTCGGAACGGGGCGCGCCCGGTGAGCAGCTCGTAGAGCACGACGCCCGTCGAGTACAGGTCGGTGCGCGCGTCGACGCTCTCGCCGCGGGCCTGCTCGGGCGAGAAATAGCTCGCGGTGCCGAGCACCGCGCTCGTCTGGGCGACGTTCGCCGACGACTCGGAGATGGCCCGGGCGATGCCGAAGTCCATCACCTTCACCTGCCCGTTGGGCGTCAGCATGATGTTGCCGGGCTTGATGTCGCGGTGCACGACGCCCGCGCGGTGCGAGTACTCGAGGGCGGTGAGCACGCCCGTGATGATGCGGGCGGCTTCGGGGGCGGCGACGGGGCCGGAGCGGATGAGGTCGGAGAGCAGCTTGCCCTCGATGCGCTCCATGACGATGAACGGCAGCTGCACCTCGTGCCCGTCGGGGCCGGTGACCGTCTCCTCGCCGGCGTCGAAGACGCGCACGATCGTGGGGTGCGCCATGCGGGCGGCGGCCTGCGCCTCCTGGCGGAAGCGCGTGCGGAACGCGGGGTCGGTGGCGAGGGACGGGCGCAGCAGCTTGATGGCGACCTTGCGGTTCAGTCGGGTGTCGAGCCCCTCGTGCACCTCGGCCATGCCGCCGCGACCCAGGAGCGCGCCGATCTCGTAGCGGCCGGCCAGCATCCGGACGCCCTCGACCACCCCATCACTCACCGGGCCAGTCTAGCCGCGGCGGTATTCGCCGGAATCCGTCTAGGGATTGATCGGGATCTCGAGCGTGCCCGAGGTCTGCGAGGTGATCCCGCCGGCACAGGTGGCCACGAACGACACCGTCGCGGTGGTGCCCGGGTCGCCGAGGGTGATCTCGAACGTCGTCTCCTCGGGCTCGAGCTGCACGGAGGTGGGCGTCGCACCGGTGATCGTGAACGAGTAGCCGCTGCGCGCGTAGCCGTCGGGGCACCCGGTGTAGGGCACGATCTCGATCGAGACGATGTCGCCCGAGTTGCGGTCGGGCGTGCTCGCCGAGACGGTCGGCTTCGCCGGCGGGGCGGGCGGCTGGAACGAATCCCACAGCACGACCGTGATGGCCGAGCCCTTGCGCACGTTGCCGACCGGCTTGATGTCCTGCACCTTGCCCTCGTCGGAGGGGTTGAGCGCGTGAGGCCCGGTGGCGGGCGTGACCGAGAAGTTGCCGCCCGACTCGTCGAGCTTGGCGAGCGCCTCGTCGTAGCTGAGCCCGAGGAAGTCGTCGCGCACGAGCCGCACCGTGTCGGCGGTGGGGGTGTCGGTGGGCGTGGTCGGGGTCGTCGGCGTGGTCGGCGGAGGCGAGGTCGGATCGTCGTCGCCGGGGTTCGGCTGCACAGCGAAGACGATGATGATCGCGATGAGCGCGACGGCGAGCAGCGACACGATCGCGATGAGCGGCCACATCCAGGGGCTGCGGCGGCGCTGGTGCTCGACGGGCTCCGCGGCGGCGGCGCCCGGGGTGGCCGAGGGGAGCACGCGAGTGGCGGCGGTGGCGGCCGCCGCGAGAGCCGCGGCACCCGCTCCGACGCCCGGCACGGCCGCGGCGGCACCGGCGACGTCGCCGCGGCGCAGCGCCTGGGCCGCGCGCGCGAGGTGCGCGGCGGTCGCCGGGCGGTCCTCCGGGCGCTTCGCGATGCACGAGTAGACGAGGTTGCGCACCGGCTCCGAGATCGTGACCGGCAGGTCCGGCGGCGCCTCGTTGATCTGCGCCATCGCGATCGCCACCTGCGACTCGCCCGTGAAGGGGCGGCGACCCGCGAGCGCCTCGTAGGCGACGATGCCGAGCGAGTAGATGTCGGTCGACGGGGAGGCCGGGTGACCGCTCGCCTGCTCGGGCGAGAGGTACTGCACGGTGCCCATCACCTGGCCGGTCGCGGTCAGCGGCACCTGATCCGCGATCCGGGCGATGCCGAAGTCGGTGATCTTGACGCGTCCGTCGGGCGTGATGAGCAGGTTGCCGGGCTTGATGTCGCGGTGCACGAGGCCCGCCGAGTGCGCGGCCTGCAGGGCGGATGCCGTCTGGGCCACGATGTCGAGCACGCGGTCGGTCGAGAGCACCTTCTCGCGCTCGAGCACCGTCGAGAGCGCCTCGCCCGGCACGAGCTCCATGACGAGGTAGGCGGAGCCGTCCTCCTCGCCGTAGTCGAAGACGTTCGCGATGCCCTCGTGGTTGACGAGGGCGGCGTGCCGGGCCTCGGCGCGGAAGCGCTCGAGGAAGCCCGGGTCGCCCAGGTACTCGTCCTTGAGGATCTTGATGGCGACGGTGCGCCCGATGACGAGGTCGGTGGCCTGCCAGACCTCGCCCATGCCGCCGATCGCGATCCGGCTCGACAGCTGGTAACGCCCCCCGAAGGTGAGGCCGCTCGTGGGTCTCATCTGTTCAGCACCGCCTCTATGACCTTCTTCGCGATCGGGGCCGCGATTCCATTGCCGGACCCGTTCTGCCCCCGTCCGGCACCGTCCTCGAGGAGCACCGTGATCGCGACCTGGGCGTCTTCGGCGGGGGCGAATCCGGTGAACCAGAGGGTGTAGGGCTCATCCTCGCCGTTCTGCGCTGTGCCCGTCTTGCCCGCGACGTCGACACCACTGATTCTGGCACCACTCGCGGCGCCGGAGTCCACATTCGACACCATCATCTGAATCATGCTCGCAGACACCTCCGGGGTGATCGGATGCCCGTAGACGGACGGCTCGAACTCCTGCAGCACCGAGAGATCCGGCGCCGTGACCCGCTCGACGAGGTTCGGACGCATGAGCTCGCCGCCGTTGGCGACCGCGGCCGACACCATCGCCATCTGCAGCGGGCTCACCCGGTTGTTGCCCTGGCCGAACGACTGCAGCATGAGCTGGGCCGTGCTCTCCGGCTCGGGGAACACGCTCGGCTCCACCCGCATCGGCACCTCGAGCTCCGGATCCTCGAAGCCGAAGGCGCGGGCCTGCTCGTCGATCGCGTCGTAGCCGAGCTCCTCGCCGAGCTCGGCGAACGGGATGTTGCAGGACAGCCGGAAGGCCGTGGCGATCGTGACCGTCTCGCCGCCGCCGCAGGTGGCGCTGTTCTGGTTGGTGATCGTGGTGCTCGTGCCCGGCAGCACAAGGCTCGTCGGGTTGGGCAGGGTGCTGTCGCCCGTGTAGTCGCCCGTCATGAGGGCGGTCGCGGTCATGACGACCTTGAAGGTGGAGCCGGGCGGGTTGAGGTCGCCCTGGATGGTGCGGTTGATGAGCGGATCGCGCTCGTCGGCGAGCAGCTGCTCGTAGTTCTGCAGCACGACCGACTGGTCGTGCCCGGCGAGCAGGTTCGGGTCGAACGAGGGCTTCGACACCATCGCGAGGATGCGTCCGGTCGACGGCTCGATCGCGACGATCGCCCCCTGGTAATCGCCGAGCGCATCCCACGCCGCCTGCTGGATGACGGGGTCGACCGTGACCTGCACGGTCGCGCCCTTCGGGTTCTGCCCCGTGAGGATCGAGTTCAGGCGGTCGAGGAACTGCTGGTTGGCGCGGCCGCTGAGGTACTCGTTGAGGCTGCCCTCGATGCCGGTGTTCTCGCCGTTGAGGGTGAAGTAGCCGGTGACGGGGGCGTACAGCTCGCCCTGCGGGTACACGCGCTGGTACTTGTAGGCGTCATCCGACTTCACGGACTGGGCGATGGTCGTGTCGCCCGCGATGATCTGCCCGCGCTCGGCCGAGAAGCTCGCGTAGAGCGTGCGGACGTTGCGCGAGTCGGCCTGCAGGTTCTCCTGCTCGACCACCTGGATGACGGTCGACGAGGTGAACAGCGCCACGAACATGGCGAGCACGAGCAGGCTGATCCGGCGCAGCTCCTTGTTCATGCGGCACCCCCCTCGACGACGGCGTGCGGCTGCTGCCGCACCGAGTCGGAGAGTCGCAACAGCAGGGCGACGATGATCCAGTTGGCGACGAGCGAGGAGCCGCCCGCGGCGAGGAACGGGGTCGTGAGGCCTGTGAGCGGGATGAGGCGGGTCACGCCGCCGACCACGATGAACACCTGCAGGCCCACCACGAACGACAGGCCCACCGCGAGGAGGCGACCGAAGTCGTCCTGCCCGGCCACGCCGATCCGGAACCCGCGCGCCACGAACACGAGGTAGAGGGCGAGGATCGCGAACAGGCCGATGAGCCCGAGCTCCTCGCCGAGGCTCGCGATGATGTAGTCGCTCTCGGCGAGCGGCACGATGTCGGGCCGCCCGCGGCCGAGGCCCGTGCCGACGAGGCCGCCGTCGGCGAGGCCGAAGAGGCCCTGCACGAGCTGGTAGCTGCCGCCGTCGCGGTCGTAGACCTCGGGGTTGAAGGCGTCGAGCCAGTTGTGGAAGCGGCCCTGCACGTAGGGCAGCAGGCGGCTCGCCAGCCAGCCGCCCGCCGCGAACAGCGCGAGGCCGATGAGCACCCAGCTCGCCCGCCCCGTCGCGACGTACAGCATCACGAGGAACAGGCCGAAGTAGAGCAGCGCGGTGCCGAGGTCGCGCTGCAGCACGATGACGCCCATCGACAGCACCCAGACGACGAGGATCGGCCCGAGGTCGCGCGCCCGGGGGAAGCGGATGCCGAGGATGCGCCGCCCGACGAACGAGAGCGAATCCCGGGCCGTCACGAGGTAGCCGGCGAAGAACACCGCGAGGGCGATCTTCGCGAGCTCGCCCGGCTGGAACGAGAACACGCCCACGCGGATCCACACGTCGGCGTTCGCCCCCGTGTCGCCGATGCCCGGCAGCACCGGCAGCAGCAGCAGCACGAGCGCCACGAACATCGCGATGTAGCGGTAGCGCTGCAGCACGCGGTGGTTGCGCACGATGAGGAGCCCCGCGATGGCGAGCGCGAGCGCGATCGAGGTCCACGCCACCTGCCGCACCGCGAACGCGGCCCAGCCGGTGTGACCCTCGGCGATGTCGAGCCGGTGGATCATGGCGATGCCGAGGCCGTTGAGGAACGCGGCGATCGGCACGACGAACGGGTCCGCCTCGCGTGCGACGACCCGCTCGACCACGTGCAGCAGCAGCACGAGCGCGGCCGGGATCGCCACGAGCGGCAGCATGTCGGGCTGCACCTCGCCGATCGCGCCGAGCTCGACGAGCGCGATCGCGGAGGCGGCGAGCCCGAGCGCGACGACGATGAGCCACAGCTCGAGGTTGCGCAGCCGGGCGCGTGTGCGCAGCCGGATGCGTATGGTTCCGGTGAAGGTCGACACGCGGCCGCCGGCCGGTGCCGGGCTGCCGATCGCGCTCGTCTCGGGCGCCGACACGTCAGTCCCCCGCCGCCGCCGAGAGGCGGTCGACGATCTCGTGGGCGTCGCGCAGGCTGTCGGCGCTGATGGTGTTCTCCACCGCCTCCTGCTGGTACAGCGGGAGGTCGTCGACCGCGATCGAGGTGGTCTGGTAGACCCGCGAGAGCGAGATCGGTCCGATCGACTGCTGCACGCCCTGGAAGATCGCGACGTTGCCCTCGCTCACCCCGACGAAGTAGTGCATCTGCGTCCAGCGGTAGCCGAGGTAGCCGGCCAGCACGATCGCGGCCGCCGCGAGGCCCACGCCCACCGCCCACAGCACGCGACGCCGGATGGCGCGGCGACGGTCCTCCTCGATGAGCTCGTCGAGGTAGCTCTCGCTCTCGGGCTCGAAGTGCGCGTCGTCGGGGGCGCTCGCCTTGAGCGGATGCAGCAGCAGGGTGGGCAGGCGGATCGGTCGCCGCGCCACCTCCTCCTGGCCGAAGCTGAGCGGCTGCGCGGCCGAGCCGACGAACACGGGTGCCGCGCCGGACGCCCCCTCGGAGTCGTCGATGTCGATGAGCAGCACGGTGACGTTGTCGGGGGCGCCGTGGTCGAGGCTCTCCTTGACGAGACGGTCGGCCGCGCCCTGCGCGGTGCGGATCGTGCCGAGGATCTGCACGATCTTCTCGTCGGAGACGTAGCCCGACAGACCGTCGGAGCACAGCATCCACCGGTCGCCCGGGCGGATGTCGAGCACGGCCGTGTCGATCTCGGGGGAGGCGTCGACGTCGCCGAGCACCCGCATGAGCACCGCGCGCCGGGGGTGCACGGCGGCCTCCTCGGGGGTGATGCGACCGGATTCGACGAGGCGCTGCACGAAGGTGTGGTCGGTCGTGATCTGCTCGAGCTCGCCCTCGCGGAAGCGGTAGACGCGCGAGTCGCCGATGTGGGCGAGGGCGAGGCGGTCGCCCACCCGCACGAGCGCCGACACCGTCGTGCCCATGCCGGTGAGCTCGTTGTGCTCGAAGACCGTCTCGGCGAGGAGCCCGTTGGCGGCGATGAGCGCCGACTGCAGCGCCTCGACCGCCTCCTCGGGGCTCGCGTAGCCCTGGTCGGCCTCGGCCACCCGCTGCGCGGCGATCGCGCTCGCGACGTCGCCGCCCGCGTGCCCGCCCATGCCGTCGGCGACGAGGTAGAGGTGGCGACCCAGGTACCCGGAGTCCTGGTTGCTCGCGCGGATCTTCCCGACGTGGGAGACGGCCGCGGTCGTGGGAGTCGTCGCCACCCGGTTACCGCCGCAACTCGAAGCTCGTCGTGCCGATCGTCACCGTCGATCCCGGCGGCACCGGGGTGGGGAGGGTGACGCGGGTGCCGTCGAGGAAGGTGCCGTTGGTGGAGTCGAGGTCCTGCACGACCCACTCGTCGTTCCACAGCATGAGCCGGGCGTGGTGGGTGGAGGTGTAGTCGTCGCGGATGACGAGCCCCGACTCGCCCGAGCGGCCGATCGTGAGCTGCTCGGCGGGCAGGTCGATCTCCATGCCCTCCTTCGGGCCGGAGGTGATGACCAGGCGGCGCGGGGTGCCCGCGCCGGCCTGCGGGGCCGCACGGTGCGGCTCGGGCAGCACGGCGACCGGGGCGGGCGCGGGCGTCGTCGCGACGGGGCTCGCCGGGAACGCGGGTGCGGCGGCCGGCTCGGGGAGCTTCTTGCGGGCGCGGTCGCCGAACAGGTCGGAGCGCAGCGCGTAGACCACCATGAACACGAACGCCCACATGAGGATGAGGAACGCGAGCCGCAGCACGAGCAGCGTCAACTCGCTCATCGCTGCCTCCCCGCCTCGGGGGATGCGGTCTCGGCCGACTGGGCGAGCACGCGGAAGACGATGCGGGTGCGGCCGATCTCGATGACCGAGTCGGGCTCGAGCACCGCCTTCGTGACGGGCCGCCCGTTGAGCTTCGAGCCGTTCGTCGAGCCGAGGTCGGAGACCTGGCCGCGGGTGCCGTCCCACAGCACCTCGACGTGCTGCCGGGAGGTGCCGGTGTCGTCGATCGTGATGTCGGCATCCGACCCGCGCCCGATGACGGTGCGGCCCTTGGCGAGCGGGTAGCGCTTGCCGCCGATGTCGAGCACGGGCGCCCAGACGACGGCGCCCTTGACGTTCTCGGAGTCGATGCGCACGATGCCGGCCGAGAGGCTCGGGTCGCGCTCGAGGCGGATGTCGATGCCGCCCGCGAACGCGTAGCGCTGGGCGGTGGCGTGCTGCTGCACGAGCTGCGTGAACTCGTCGACGAGGGCGGGGCCGAGGCCCGTCATCCGCTCGTAGTCGGAGGGCGAGAGCCGCACCGCGAACCGGTTGGGCACCAGGATGCGGTCGCGCGAGACGACGGCCGCCTTCGTGTCGAGCTCGCGGCGGAGCGCCGCGGTCACCTCGAGGGGTTGCAGACCGCTCTTGAAGGTCTTGGCGAACGCACCGTTGACGACGCGCTCCAAGCCCTTCTCGAACTCGTCGAGAATCCCCAAGGGTCTCCTCTCGGCAGGCGCGGCCAGTCCGCCCGGCGCACTCGAACAGTCCGATGGTAGTCGGCTCCTCGCCGCACGGCCTCCGCCGCACGGCTGCGCCGTGTCGCCCGAGCGGCGGATTCGGGGGTGCGGACAAGTCGGTGCGTCCCCCGGTTCCGCCGCCGATCGGCCTCCCGGGCGGCGCATGATAGTCTCGCTAGGCTGTTCCGCTTCGGCGGTTCCACGCGCGAGTGGTGAAATGGCAGACACGCTGGCTTCAGGTGCCAGTGCTCGCAAGGGCGTGCGGGTTCAAGTCCCGCCTCGCGCACCACCCCAGGGGCGGTCATCTTCGGATGCCGCCCCTGTCTCTTTCCCCTACTCCTCCGTGGGGATCGGCTCGGCGGGGAGCTTGCGCACCTTGGCGCGGCGACGGCGGCGCTCGGGGATCATGCCGCGCATCTCCTCGAGCTTGCCGAAGCACAGCAGCCGGTCGCCCGCCTCGAGCAGCTGCCCCTTGCGGGGGTTCGGGATGACGCTCGCGCCGCGGTGCAGGGTGAGCACCGTGATGTCGCGCTCCCAGAGGCCGGATTCGCCGAGCGTCTTGCCGACGAGCTCGGCGTTGGTGTGCACGAGCAGCTCGGCCACGCCGTAGCCGGTCGACACCGAGAGGCGCTGGCGCACGTCGATCTCGGGGAAGGCGACCTGGCCGGCGATGTAGTCGATGATGGCGCCCGCCACATCCAGCTGCGTCGCCTCCTCGATGCCCTGCAGGCCGGGCGAGGAGTTCACCTCCATGACGAGCGGGCCGTCCGCCCCCTCGAGCATGTCGACGCCCGCCACCCGGAGGCCCATGATCTGCGCCGAGCGCACGGCGACCTGCGCGTACTCGGGCGAGAGGTCGACCTTCTCGACCGTGCCGCCGCGGTGCACGTTCGAGCGGAACTCGTCGCCCTGGGCGGTGCGCCGCATCGCCGCGACGACCCGGTCGCCGACGACGAGCGCGCGGATGTCGCGGCCCTTGCTCTCCTGCACGAAGTGCTGGATGAGCACGTTCTGGTTCGTCGACTGCAACGTCTCGATGATCGCCTCGGCGACCTTCACGCCGGGGGCGAGGATGACGCCGATGCCCTGGGTGCCCTCGAGCAGCTTGATGACGACGGGCGCACCCCCGACGCGTTCGATCGCGGGGCGCACGTCCGCGCGGTTGCGCACGAACGTCGTCGCCGGCATCCCGATGTTGTGCCGCGACAGGATCTGGGTGGCCCGCAGCTTGTCGCGCGCGTTCGAGATGCCGTTGGCGGTGTTCGGCGTGTAGACGTCCATCTGCTCGAACTGGCGCACCACGGCGGTGCCGAAGTAGGTGATGGAGGCGCCGATGCGCGGCAGGATCGCGTCGTAGTCGGAGAGCGGCTTGCCGCGGTACTGCAGGTCGGGCTCGTCGCCCGTGAGGTCGATCCCGAAGCGCAGGGTGTTGAGCACCCGCACCTCGTGCCCGCGCTGCTGCGCCGCGGCGCGGAGGCGCTGCGTCGAGTAGGCGCGGGGCGCGCGCGAGAGGATCGCGAGTTTCATGGGTGGGCCCCTGCCAGAATGTTGCGGTGAGCGAGCGAACCCATTCAAACACCCTCGCGGGCTGGCGCGAGTGGGTGCAGCTGCCGGATGTGGGCGTGCCGTGGATCAAGGCGAAGCTCGACACCGGCGCGCAGACCTCGTCCATCCACGCCTACGAGGTGGAGGCCTTCGATCGCGACGGCGAGGCGTGGGTGCGGTTCCGCATCCGCCCCTGGCAGAAGTCGGATGCCGACGAGGCCGAGGTGGAGTGCCCGGTGCTCGACGTGCGCCGCGTGCGCAGCTCCTCCGGGCACGTCGAGGAGCGCTTCGTGGTGTCGCTGCCGCTCGTGCTCGTCGGCCACCGCGTCGATGCGGAGGTGACCCTCAGCAACCGCGACGCGATGGGCTTCCGGATGCTCATCGGGCGCGAGGCGCTCAGCCGCGGCTACGTCGTCGACTCGGCCCGCTCGTTCCTCGGCGACCGGGCCCCGCGGCCCATGCGCCGCCGCAACCGCGGCGCGGCGTAGTCCCGCGCGCCATAGGACGGCATCCGCTCTGTGCCATGCGCACAGTGCGGACCCCGACCCCGGTGTAAGCGCACCTGGCCCGCGGGCGTGCCGCGCTCCTAGCGTGGGAGCATGCCGCAGACCGCCGCCCCACCCCGCCTCACCGAGGTGACCGCCGACGACATCGAGGCGCTCGCCGCCGGAACCGCCGTGTTCGGCACCGGCGGCGGCGGATCCGTCTACACCTCGCGCATCGTCGTCGAGCAGGCGCTGCGCGAGCGTGGACCCGTGCAGCTCGTGACGGTCGACGAGCTCACCGACGACGACACCGTCATCCTCATGTCGGGCATCGGCGCCCCCACCGTCGGCATCGAGATGCTCACCGCCGCCGAGCAGGTCGAGACGCTGCTGCGGGTCTCGGAGCGCGCGGCGGGCCGCCCCATCACGACCCTCATGGCGGCCGAGATCGGCGGCAGCAACGGCGTCGGCCCGATCGGCTGGGCGTCGCAGCTGGGCCTCAAGGTGCTCGACGCCGACGGCATGGGTCGCGCCTACCCGGATGCCGCGATGATCTCCATGAACGTCGCCGGCCTGCCGTGCGACTTCGCGGTGCTCTCGGATGTGATCGGCAACGTCTCCGTGCTCGAGACGGTCGACCTGCACTGGCTCGAGCGCCTCGCCCGCGTCCTCACGATCGCGAGCGGCTCCATCTGCCTCGGCACCCACTACCCCATGACGCGCGAGACCGCGCGCGGCGCCGTCATCGAGGGCACCGTGAGCGCCGCCATCCGCGTCGGCCGAGCGCTGCTCGCCGCCGCCGAGCCGGTGTCGGCGATCGCCGAGGCGATGGGGGGCGAGATCCTCCTGACGGGCAAGATCACCGACCTCGACCGGCGCACCGAGACGGGTTTCACGCGTGGCAGCGTCACCATCACGGGTCTCGGCGACGACCGCGGCCGGGTGCAGAGCATCGAGCTGCAGAACGAGAACCTCGTCGTGGTCGAAGACGGCCGGGTCGTGGTGAGCGTGCCCGACAACGTCACCCTCGTCGACGCCGAGACCGGCCACGCCATCACGACCGAGATGCTGCGCTTCGGGCAGCGGGTGGCCGTGCTCGCCTGGCCGGCCGACCCGCTGTGGCGCAGTCCGCGCGGCCTCGAGCTCGCCGGTCCGCGCGCCTTCGGCCTCGACATCGACTACACCCCCTTCGAGCTGGGAGCACGATGAGCACCGCACGCGACCTCTCCATCGGCGTCGACGTCGGCGGCACCAACACGGATGCCGCGGTCATCGACCAGGCGGGCACCGTGCTCGCGCGCACCAAGCAGGCCACGACCGACGACGTGACGGGCGGCATCCGGGCGGGCATCTCGCACGTGCTCGCCGAGCTCGGCGAAGACCGTTCGCGCGTGGCACGCGTGATGCTCGGCACCACCCACGCCACCAACGCGATCGTGCAGCGGCGCGGCCTCGACCGGGTGGCCGCCATCCGGCTCGGCGCGCCGGCGACGACCGCCTACCCGCCGCTGCTCGGCTGGCCGAGCGACCTCGCGCACCTCGTGCTGGCCGGCTCGGCCATGATCCGCGGCGGCAACATGGTCGACGGCACGCCCATCGCCCCGCTCGACCGCGACGGCATCCGGCGCTTCCTCGACGAGGTCGGGCAGGTCGACGCCGTCGCCGTGGCGGGGGTGTTCAGCCCCTCGACGCCCGAGCAGGAGCAGGAGGTGGGCGAGCTCATCCGGGCACACCTCGGGGCCGACGCTCGGGTGTTCCTCAGCCACGACATCGGCCCCACGGGCCTGCTCGAGCGCGAGAACGCGACCGTGCTGAACGCGGCCCTGTACTCGGTGGCGCGCGCCGTGACCGAGGCGCTCGTCACGGTCGTCGCCGAGGAGGGGCTGGACGCGCAGACCTTCTTCGCGCAGAACGACGGCACCCTCATGTCGCTCGAGTACGCGGAGCAGTTCCCCGTGCTCACGATCGGCTCCGGCCCCGCCAACTCGATCCGCGGCGCCGCCTTCCTCTCCGGCGTCGAGAACGGCATCGTCATCGACGTGGGCGGCACCACCTCCGACCTCGGCGTCGTCGTCGACGGCTTCCCGCGCGAGTCGACCACCCCGCGCGACATCGGGGGCGTGCGCACCAACTTCCGGATGCCCGACATCCTGAGCCTCGGCATCGGCGGCGGCACGATCGTCGACCCGACCACCGGCGCGGTCGGGCCCGGCTCGGTCGGGCACCGCATCACGAGCGAGGGGCTGCTGTTCGGCGGGGCGACGCCGACGCTCACGGATGCCGCCTCGCTCGCGGGCGCGGCGGTCGCCGGGCGGCGGCTGCCCGAGCAGCCCGCGGCGATCGCCGACGCGCTGCGGGCCGGCCTCGCCGTCGCCCACGACCGGCTCGAGGCGGCCGTCGAGGCGCTCTCCTTCGGGCGCGGCGACCTGCCGCTCATCGTGGTCGGCGGGGGCGGGTTCCTCGTGCCGGACGCGCTCGCCGGGGTCGCGGACGTCATCCGCCCCCACGACGGCGCAGTCGCCAACGCGGTCGGCGCGGCGATCGCCCTCGCGGGCGGCCGGGCCGAGCACCTGAGCGTGCAGGAGGACCGCGCGAGCGCGATCGAGACCGCCTCGGCGGCCGCCATCGCGAAGGCCGTGCAGGCGGGCGCCGACCCGCGCACGGTCGAGATCGTCGAGGTGCTCGAGGCGCACGTCGCCTACGCGGACCGGCCCACCGTGCGGGTCTCGGTCAAGGCGGCGGGGCCGCTCGCGACCCTCGGGGAGCGGGTCGCGCGGTGACCGCGTTCACGGCGGATGCCGCGCTCGGCGAGGAGCTCGTCGCGCTGCGCCGCCGCCTGCACGCCCACCCCGAGGTGGGGCTGCAGACGCCGCGCACCCAGGCGGTGCTGCTCGAGGCGCTCGACGGCCTCGGGCTCGAGCTCACGACCGGCCGCGCGCTCACCTCGGTCACCGGGGTGCTGCGCGGGGCGCTGCCCGGCCCGACCGTGCTGCTGCGGGCCGACATGGACGGCCTGCCCGTCACCGAGACCACGGGGCTGGAGTTCGCCTCCGCCGACGGCACGATGCACGCCTGCGGGCACGACCTGCACATGGCGGGGCTCGTGGGCGCCGCCCGGATGCTGGCCGCACGTCGCGCGGAGCTGCCCGGCACCGTGGTGTTCATGTTCGAGCCCGGCGAGGAGGGCTTCGCGGGCGCCCGCACGATGATCGAGGAGGGCGTGCTCGAGGCCTCGGGCGAGCGACCCGTCGCGGCGTACACGATCCACGTCGACTGCGTCACGCCGTTCGGCAGCGCCGTCACCCGCACGGGCACGATCATGGCGAGCGCGAGCGTGCTGCGCATCCGGGTCGCGGGCACCGGCGGGCACGCCGCCTACCCGCACCACGCGGTCGACCCCGTGCCGGTCGCGGCCGAGATCGTGCTCGCCATCCAGACGTTCGCGGCGCGCCGCATCCCCGCGGTCGACCCGGCCGTCATCTCGGTCACCCGCATCTCGTCCGACTCGCTCGCGAGCAACGTGCTCGCGGCATCCGTCGACCTCGAGGCCAACATCCGCACCCTCTCGCGCGGGGCGCTCGCGACCATCCGCGGCGAGCTGCCGACGCTCGTCACGGCGATCGGCGAGGCGCACGGCTGCACGATGACGGTCGAGTTCGTCGACTCGTACCCGGTGACCGTCAACGACCCCGCCGAGACGGCGCGCGTGCTCGAGGTGCTCGGCGAGCGCTACGGCGATCGGCTCGTGCTGCTGCCGGAGCCGGGCATGGCCTCCGAGGACTTCGCCTTCGTGCTCGAGGAGGTCCCCGGCACGCTCGTGTTCCTCGGGGTGCAGGCCGAGGGCGCGACCGCCCCCATGCACTCGGAGGGCGCCGTCTTCGACGACTCGGGCCTCGCCGAGCACGCCGCGACCTTCGCCGAGCTCGCCTGGCGCCGCCTCCACGACATCCGCTGACCGGTCGGTTTTCGGCCCCATTCCGGCGGTTTGACGCGAGAAACCGACCGGTCAGCGACGGGGGCTGAGGCGCTCGGCGGCTCGGGCGATGAGGGCGTCGGGCGCGGTGAGGGAGAAGCGGACGTGATGCGGGGTGTGGGTGCCGTAGAAGTGGCCCGGCACCGCGAGGACGCCGAGACGCGCGAGGCGGTCGACGCTCTCCCAGGCGTCGCGGTCCTCGGTGGTCCACAGGAACAGGCCCGCCTCGCTGCCCTCGATGCGGAAGCCCGCGGCGGCGACCGCCTCGGCCAGACGGATGCGGCGGGCCCGGTACAGCTCCTTCTGGGCCGCCACGTGCGCGTCGTCGCGCAGCGCCGCCACCATCGCGGCCTGCACGGGCGTCGGCGGCCACAGGCCGATGTGCAGGCGCGGCTCCCGGATGCGGGCGACGATCCCGGCATCCCCCGCGAGGAAGGCGGCGCGGTAGCCGGCGAGGTTCGACTGCTTGCTGAGCGAGTACACCGAGACGAGGCCCGTGACGTCGCCGTCGCACACCGCCGGGTCGAGGATGCTCGGGATGCGCCCGCTCGCCCACTCCCCCTCCCAGCCGAGCTCGGCGTAGCACTCGTCGAGCGCGAGGATCGCCCCGAGCTCGCGCGCCCGCGCGACGGCCGCGCGCAGGGCGTCCACGCCGAGCACCCGGCCATCCGGGTTGCCGGGCGAGTTGATCCACGCGAGCCGGGTGTTCTCGGGCCACTCGGCGGGGTCGTCGCTCGCCACCGGCTCGGCCCCCGCGAGCCGCGCGCCCACGGCGTACGTCGGGTAGGCGGCACGCGGATGCACGACCGCGTCGCCCGCGCCGATGCCCACGAGCAGCGGCAGCAGGGCGATGAGCTCCTTCGAGCCGATCGTCGGCAGCACGTTCGCCGTGCCGAGCCCCGGCACACCCCGGCGTCGGGCGTACCAGGCCACGATCTCCTCGCGCAGCACGGGCGTGCCCTCGAGCTGCGGGTAGGAGTGCGCGTTCGCACCCGCCGCGATCGCGCGCTGCACGACGTCGGGCACCGGGTCGACGGGGTTCCCGATCGCGAGGTCGACGATGCCCTCCGGATGCGCGCGGGCGAGCTCCGCGTAGGGCGCGAGCGAGTCCCAGGAGTAGGCGTCGAGAGCGGTTGCCACGGTGTCCCTCCAGCGTCAGGCCGACTCGACGAGCGGCAGCGCCTCGACGAGCACGCTCGGCGTGCCGAAGCGGTGCGCGGTGATCGCCACGGCCTGCTCGCGCAGGAACGGCAGCAGCTCGACGCGTCCCGACTCGGTCACCTGCTGGTCGTAGACGGCCACGTCGGGGCGCCCGCCGATCGCCGTCAGCAGCTCCTCCGCGCGCCCGCCCACGAGGCGGATGCGGGCGTCGCGGAGGCCGGCCGTCCCCTGCTGGAAGGTCGCGGCATCCTCGGTGCGGATGCCGACGCCGGCCGCGCGGAGGGTGGCCTCCTCGGACGGCGAGAGGGCCGCGCTCGACGAGAGGGTGATCGCCGAGCCGCTCACGAGGCCCGCGAGGATCACCCGCGCCACCTCGACGGGATCCGCTCCGGCCTCGGCGCGCACGGTGACGGGCACGGGGCGGTAGCGGAAGGCGTTGCGCTCGGCGCTGAGACCGGAGACGTCGCGCACCGTGCCGAACTCGGTCGACCAGGCGCGGCGGTCGCTCGCGGCGGAGCGCAGCAGGCGGGAGCGGGCGCCCGAGCCGCGGGCGCCGAACACCGAGACGATGCGGTCGGCGCGCGGCTCGAGCGCGGGCATCGCGTCGAGGGCGGGCGCGGGGCGCACCGTGCCGAGCCCGAGCAGGTAGCTGGGGCCGCCGGCCTTCGTGCCGGGGCCGACGACCGAGCGCTTCCAGCCGCCGAAGGGCTGGCGCTGCACGATGGCACCCGTCGTGCCGCGGTTGACGTAGAGGTTGCCCGCCTCGACGCGGTCGATCCAGCGGGCGATCTCGCCCGCGTCGAGCGAGTGCAGCCCCGCCGTCAAGCCGTAGTCGACCGCGTTCTGCAGCTCGAGGGCCTCGTCGAGGGTGGCGGCTTGCATGATGCCGAGCACCGGCCCGAAGTACTCGGTGAGGTGGAACTCGGATCCGGGACGCACGCCGGTCTTGATGCCGGGGGTCCACATCCGCCCCTCCGCGTCGAGCTTGCGCGGCTCGAGCAGCCAGCTCTCGCCGGGGGCGAGGCTCGTGAAGGCGTCGAGCAGCTTGCCGTCGGCGGGCGCGATGATCGGGCCCATGCGGCTCGCCGGGTCGGCGGCCTCGCCGACCGGCATCGAGCGCACGGCGTCGAGCAGCTGCTCGCGGAAGCGGCGCGAGTCGGCGACCGAGCCGACGAGGATCACGAGCGAGGCCGCCGAGCACTTCTGGCCCGCGTGCCCGAACGCCGAGTACGCGACGTCGCGCACGGCGAGGTCGAGGTCGGCCGAGGGGGTGACGACGATCGCGTTCTTGCCGCTCGTCTCGGCGAGCAGCTTCAGCCCCGGCCGGAAGCCGCGGAACAGCTCCGCCGTCTCGTAGCCGCCCGTGAGGATCACCTGGTCGACGCGCCCGTCGGCGATGAGCGTCTCGCCGAGCCCCGCGTCGCCGAGCGCCACGAACTGCAGCGCCTCGCGCGGCACCCCGGCATCCCACAGCGCCTCGGCGAGCACCGCCGCCGTGCGCGCCGTGCGCCGGGCGGGCTTGAAGACGACGGCCGAACCGGCGGCGAGGGCCGCGAGGGCGCCGCCCGCCGGGATCGCGAGCGGGAAGTTCCACGGCGGCACGACGAGCGTCACCTGCGCCGGCACGAACTCGGCGCCGTCGAGGTGCTCGAGTTCGCGCGAGCGCTCGGCGTAGTAGTGGGCGAAGTCGATCGCCTCCGACACCTCGGGGTCGGACTGGTCGACCGTCTTGCCGCCCTCGGCGGCCATGATCTCGACGAAGGCGCCGCGGCGCTCTTCGAGCAGCTCGCCCGCGCGGTGCAGGATGGCGGCGCGCTCCGCGGCGCCGCGTGCGGCCCACGGGCCCGCGGCGGTGACCGCCGTGGCGAGCACGCGGTCGACACCCGCGGCATCCGGGATGGTGGATGCCGCGACGGTCGCGGCCCCGAGCTCGGTGCTGCGCGAGCGTTCGAGCGCGGCGCGCGCCCAGTCGCGGTTGGCGGCGACGGCCGGGTCGGTGTCGGGTGCGTTGTGGAAGCCGGGCTCCGCGGGCGCGGGCGGCTGCGTGCGGTCCTGCACGCGGTGCGGCGCGGGCACGGTGTCGTCGACGTCGGCGAGCGAGGCGAGGAAGCGGTCGCGCTCGCGGGCGAACAGCGGCTTGGAGCTCGCGAGCTCGAACACGGCCGACATGAAGTTCTCCGAGCTCGCGCCCTCCTCCAGGCGCCGGATCAGGTAGGCGATCGCCGAGTCGAAGTCGGATGCCGCGACGACGGGCGTGTAGAGCAGCAGAGAGCCGACGTCGCGACGCACCGCCTCGGCCTGCGCGGGGGCCATGCCGAGCAGCATCTCGATCTCCACGGCATCCGCGACCCCGCGCTCGGTCGCGAGGTGGCGGGCGTAGGCGAGGTCGAAGAGGTTGTGGCCCGCGACCCCGAGGCGCACGTCGGCGACGTGCTCGGGGCGGAGGGCGGCATCCAGCACCCGCTTGTAGTTGGTGTCGGTGGCCTGCTTGCTGTGCCAGGTGGCGAGCGGCCAGTCGTGCAGCGAGGCGTCGACGCGCTCCATGGGCAGGTTCGCGCCCTTCACCAGCCGCACCTTGATGCCCGCGCCGCCGGCCTCGCGGCGGGCGTGCGCCCAGTCGCGCAGCCGCAGGTAGGCGCCGAGCGCGTCCGGCAGGTAGGCCTGCAGCACGATGCCGGCCTCGAGGTTCCGCAGCTCGGGCTGGTCGAGGATGCGCTGGAAGACGGCGATCGTGAGGTCGAGGTCCTTGTACTCCTCCATGTCGAGGTTGACGAACTTCGCGGGTCGCGCCTCGACGGCCTGCCGGAAGAGCGGGCTGAGCGCCTCGACGATGTCGTCGACGGCCTCGTCGAAGGCCCACGGCGAGTGCGGGGCGACGGTCGCCGACACCTTGATCGAGACGTAGTCGACGTCGTCGCGGGCGAGCAGGCGGCGGGTGCCGTCGAGGCGGCGGTTCGCCTCGTGCGCGCCGAGCACGGCCTCGCCGAGCAGGTTGACGTTGGGGCGGGCGCCGCGCGCCCGGATGCGGCGGAGGGCCCGGCCGAGGCCGGGGTCGTTCGCGTCGATGACGAGGTGGGCGACCATGCCGCGCAGCACCGTGCGGGCGATCGGCACGACGATGCCCGGCAGGATCGGCGCGACGAGCCCGCCGAGGCGCAGCGCCGCGCGCAGCGGCCAGGCGAGGAAGCGCGGCGGGCGGGCGGCGAGGCGCGCGAGGTTGCGGGCGGCGACGCGGGAGTCCTCCGGGCGGATGACGCCGTCGACGAAGCCGACCGCGAAGTCGAGGCCGGCGGGGTCCTGCAGCAGCCCCGCGAGGTTCTTGGCGGAGGCGTCGACGGGCAGCTCGGCGGCGGCCTCGAGCCAGCGGCGCACCTGGGCGACGACGGCGTCGGCGGTCGCCTCGCGGTCGGCGAGGGCGGCGGGGGCGGCGGCGGATGCGGGCTTCGGCGGGGTCACGGCGCCAGTATGCGGCGGCGCATCCCGTAAGGTATAGCAACGAATTCTTCGCAATATCCATCAGTTGTGCTTAAGGATCTCCGGTGCTCGACGTCCGCCGCCTTGCCCTGCTGCGCGAGCTCGCGCTGCGCGGCACGATCGCCGCGGTCGCCGCGGCGCTGCACCTGACCCCCTCTGCGGTGTCGCAGCAGCTCGCGCAGCTGGAGCGCGAGGCCGGGGTGCCGCTGCTGCGCAAGTCGGGGCGGCGCCTGCAGCTCACCCCGCAGGCCGAACTGCTCGTCGGCCGCACCGAGGAGATCCTCGCGGCGCTCGAGCGCGCCGACACCGAGCTCGCGGCATCCCTCGAGCAGGCGACCGGCGTCATCCGCGTCGCGATCTTCCAGTCGGTCGCGCTCGCCTTGCTGCCGGCGGCGCTCGACGTGCTCGAACGCGAGCACCCGGCGCTCACGGCCGTCGTGACGCAGCGCGAACCCGAGACGGCGCTGCACGAGACCTTCGCGCGCGACTTCGACCTCGTCATCGCCGAGGAGTACCCGGGGCACGCGGCGCCGCAGCTCGCGGGCCTCGACCGGCGCCCGCTCACGACCGACGCCATCCGGCTCGCCGTGCCGCCCGGCGGCGCCGGGCGCTTCTCGATCCGCGACATCCGCGACGCGCGGGATGCGCCCTGGGTCATGGAGCCGCACGGCGCGGCGTCGCGGCACTGGGCCGAGCAGGCCTGCCGGCGGGCCGGTTTCGAGCCGCAGGTGCGGTTCGAGACGGCCGACCTGCAGGCGCACGTGCGGCTCATCCAGACCGGCCACGCCGTGGCGCTGCTGCCCGACCTCATCTGGCAGGGCGCCGCCCCGACCGTCGACCTCGTCGACCTCGACGGCGGCCCGCGCCGCACGGTGTTCACCTCGACGCGCCTCGCCTCCGCCGGGCACCCCGCCGTCGTCGCGGTGCGCGACGCCCTCGAGCGCGCGGCGCACCAG
Organism: Protaetiibacter intestinalis; assembly: GCF_003627075.1. Taxonomy (NCBI): domain Bacteria; kingdom Bacillati; phylum Actinomycetota; class Actinomycetes; order Micrococcales; family Microbacteriaceae; genus Protaetiibacter; species Protaetiibacter intestinalis. The sequence goes on from NZ_CP032630.1 coordinate 1,256,494, forward strand.
GGCTAGCCGCACCCGCCGGAGGGGCGACCGCACACCGTCCCGCGGGAAGCGTGGGCGTACCGCCCATGGAGGGCGCCTCGTCGGGCCTCGGAGACTGGCGGGAGGCGGTCGATGAAGCCCGCCCCAGACAGGAGACACAGCATGCAACGACGCATCACCGCCCTGGCCGCCGTCTCGGCGGCAGCCCTCGCCCTCGTCCTCGTGGGCTGTTCGAGCGACGGAGGATCCGGCGGAGGCGAGGCCTCCGGCCCCAACGGCTTCGGCGACTGCGACCTCCCCGGCGAGGCGGGCAGCATCGAGCTCGACCCGATCGTCGACGGTCAGCTCTCCGTCGTGACGGTGCTGCCGAACCCCGGATGGTGGAACGGCACGACGCCCGAGAACCTCACCGACGGCTTCGAGATGTGCATGCTCGCCGACATCGCGCACCGCGCCGGTCTCGAGAAGATGACCATCAAGGTGCTCTCGTGGGATCAGTACATCTCCGGCTCGTTCACCGACTACGACCTCGGCGCGGTCGTCACGAGCATCACCGAGGAGCGCAAGGCGATCTTCACCTTCTCCGACCCGTACTACACCTCGAACCGCTCCGTCACGGTGCAGAAGGACTCGAAGTACGACGAGACCAACATCCGCGACGCGAAGATCGGCACGATCCAGAGCACCACGAACTCGAAGTGGCTGACGGATGTGCTGAAGCCGACCCAGGACCTCGCCCTGTTCAGCGACGGCCCCGAGATGTTCGCGGCCCTCGCCGCGGGACAGGTCGACGCGATCGTCACCGACACCGAGACCGCCCTCACCCAGTCGAAGCCGTACGCCGACCAGCTCGAGATCATCGGGCAGTGGAAGGCGGATGACGACTGGGGCATGGTCATGCCGCTCGACACCCCGAACGTCGACGCGGTCAACGAGGCGCTCGCGGCCATGAAGGCCGACGGCACGATGGACTTCCTTTCCGAGAAGTACCTCGCGCCGCTGTTCGGCATTGACCCGGCCAGCATCCGGTTCCTGGACGCGCCTTGACCTCAGTCGACACCGGGGAGGCGCCGGCGGTCGCCGGCGCCTCCCGCCTGAGTCCCCCGCCGCCCTCCCGCGCGATCGCCGTCGTCGCGCTCGTCGTGCCGCTCGCGCTGCTCCTCTGGGCGGGGATGCTCGGCACGGTCGCCTCGCACCCGGCCGAGGACGAGTTCTCGGCGACCGGCCTCGCGTTCGGCGTCCTCGCCTCCCTCGTCGCCGTCGGCATCGCCGGGTACGCGGCCCGCGGCCTGCGGTTCGCGCTCGCCGCCGGTCGGCAGGATGCCGCGGGCGAGCGTCTCGAGGCGCGCGCCCTCGCCTCGCGCTCACGCGCGCACAGCTTCGGCGCACTCAGCAGCTCGCTCGCGCTCGCCCTCGTGCTCGCGATCGTGATGGTGCTGACCGCCAACCAGGCGAAGATCATCACCACCTTCTTCAACGTCGACTTCATGGTGAAGAGCGCCGAGAACATCGTCCGGGCGTTCGGGCTCAACATCTTCATCGCGGTGATCTCGATGGTGTTCGTGCTCGCCTTCGGCCTCGTGCTCGCCGTCGTGCGGATGGTGCCCGGCGACGGCGCACGGCCGCTGCGCGCGCTCGCCATCGCCTACATCGACGGGTTCCGCGCGATCCCCTCGATCATCGTGCTGTACCTCATCGGCTTCGGGCTGCCGCTCGCCGGCCTCCCCTTCTTCGCGGGCCTGCCCCAGGCCTGGTACGCGATCATCGCGCTCACGCTCACCTACAGCGCCTACGTCGCCGAGATCTACCGGGCGGGCATCGAAGCCGTGCACCTCTCGCAGGTCGGTGCCTCGCGCTCGCTCGGGATGTCGTACGGGCTCACCCTGCGGCACGTCGTGCTGCCGCAGGCGGTGCGCGCGGTGATCCCTCCGCTGCTCTCGGCGTTCATCGCGCTCCAGAAGGACACGGCGCTCGTGAGCATCATCGGCGCGGTCGACGCCTTCAGCCAGGCGAAGTTCTTCGCCTCGTCCAACTTCAACCTCTCGTCGGTCGCCGTGGTCGCCGCGCTCTTCGTGCTCATCACGATCCCGCAGGCGCGCCTCGTCGACTGGCTGCTGGCCCGAGGCGCCGCCCGGCGCGCGAGGAGGACCCGATGACCTTCCTGGAGTTCGAGGGTGTGCGCAAGCGCTACGGCGACCACGAGGTGCTCGCCGGGATCGACCTGTCGATCCGGAGGCACCAGGTGGTGACGCTCATCGGGGCATCCGGTTCGGGCAAGTCGACCCTGCTGCGCTGCGTCAACGCCCTCGAGGGGATCGACGAGGGCCAGATCCGCCTCGACGGCGACGTCGTCTCCGGGCCGGGCGTCGACTTCGACCGGCTGCGGAGGCGGGTGGGGATGGTGTTCCAGTCGTTCAACCTGTTCCCGCACATGACGGTGCGCGAGAACATCACCCTCGCCCCCCGCAAGGTGCTGGGGCTCTCGAGGGCGGAGGCCGAGGCGCGTGCCGACGAGCTGCTCGCCCGCGTGGGTCTCGCCGAGCGCGCCGGCTACCACCCCGATCAGCTGTCGGGCGGACAGCAGCAGCGCGCCGCGATCGTGCGCTCGCTCGCCATGGACCCCGAGGTGGTGCTGCTCGACGAGATCACCTCGGCTCTCGACCCGGAGCTGGTGGCCGAGGTGCTGAGCATCGTGCGCGAGCTCGCCCGCGACGGCATGACGATGATGCTCGCGACGCACGAGATGGGCTTCGCGCGCGAGGTGTCGGATCTCGTGGTGTTCCTCGAGAAGGGCGTCATCCTCGAGCAGGGCCCGCCCGCCCAGGTGCTCGACGACCCGGTCGAGGCCCGCACGCGCGAGTTCCTGCGCGCGGTCGCCGCCTGAGCGGCGGGTGCGCGGCACACCGCGGCGCGGCATCCGTGGGCAGACCGTACATGGGGGCGGATGCCGCGTTGCCGCAGACTGGGCCTCGGACGCATCCGCCGCGTCCCGGGACAGGAGCCGCGCACAGCATGGAGACCTTCGACGTCGCCGTCGTCGGGATGGGGGCGCTCGGCAGCGCCGCCGCCTACCACCTCGCCCGGCGCGGGGCGAAGGTCGTCGCCTTCGAGCAGTTCGAGCTCGGGCACGTGCGGGGGGCCTCGCACGACACCTCGCGCATCATCCGCACCTCCTACGGCGAGGAGCGCTACGTGCGCCTCGCGCAGTCCGCCTACCGCGACTGGGCCGAGCTCGAGGCGGCCACCGGCGAGCGCCTCACCACCATCACGGGCGGCGTCGTCTTCATCCGCACCGGCGGACCGTACGCGGCATCCGACTTCGCCCGCGCGCTCACCGCGACGGGCGTCCCGCACGAGCTGCTGAGCCCGGCCGAGGTGCACGAGCGCTGGCCGCAGTTCGCCATCCCGGAGGGCGTCGAGACCGTCTACACCCCCGACTCGGGCATCGCCCACGCCGCCCGCACGGTCGCGACGCTGCAGCTGCACGCGCGCGTGAACGGCGCCGACATCCGCGACCGCACGCGCGTCGAGGCGGTCGAGCCGGATGCCGAGGGCGTCGTCGTGCGCACCTCCGGCGGCGAGGTGCGGGCTCGCAAGGTCGTCATCGCGGCCGACGCGTGGACGAACGAGCTGCTCGCCCCCCTCGGCGCCGAGATCCCGCTCGTGGTCATGCAGGAGCAGGTGAGCTACTTCGCGCCGGCCGACGCCGCCCCCTACGACCCCGCGCGCTTCCCGGTGTGGATCTGGGAGGACGACCACTGCTTCTACGGCTTCCCGACGTACGGCGAGCCGAGCATCAAGGCGGCGCGCGACGTCTCCGAGAACCTCATGACGCCCGCCGAGCGCACCTTCGTGCCCTCGCCCGAACTGCTCGACGAGCTGCGCGGCTTCATGGGCGAGGTGATCCCCGGCTCGGGCGAGGTGCTGCGCACCGTCACCTGCCAGTACGCGCTCACCCCTGACCGCGAGTTCGTGCTCGGCCCGCTGCCCGCGCATCCGGAGGTGCTGGTCGCCCTCGCCGCGGGCCACGGCTTCAAGTTCACCCCCGCGATCGGCCGCGTGCTCGCCGAGCTCGCCCTCGACGGCACCACGAGCGACGACATCTCGGGGTTCGCGGTGCCGGTGGCCGCGGCACCGCCGGCCGGGTAGGGGACGCGCTACGCCCGCCGCGCCGTGCGCACGATGCCGGCGACGAGGTCCGGCCAGAGCTCCCACGGGATGAAGTGCCCCATGCCGGGGTGCACCTGCAGCTCGGCGGCGGGCATGGCATCCGCGATATCGAACGCCGCGTACCAGTGCAACGTGCGGTCCTCGCGGCCGTGGAAGACGAGGGCCGGCACGGTCACGGAGCGGAGCGCCTCGAGGCGGTCGGGCGCGCGGTAGAGGGCCGACCACTGCCGCATGAACCCCTCCGGCGCGTAGCCGCGGTCGTAGGCCTCGCCGGCCCGTGCGACGTGCCACTCGAGCTGCGGGTCGTACGCGGTGCCGTCCGCCCAGGCGAGCGCCATCGGTTCGGCGAAGGCGACGATCTGCTCGCGCGTGTACCGCTCGGGCACCTCGACGACGGGGTGCTCGTGCAGCACGTAGCGGTCGCTCTTGTCGGGGATCGTGGAGAGCAGCCCGAGGCTCAGCACCCGCTCCGGGTGCCGGATCGCGGCCATCTGCGCGATCATGCCGCCCATCGAGTGGCCCACGATGTGCGCCGCCGGCACCCCGAGCTCGTCGAGCACGCGCACGACGTCGTCGGCCATGTCCTCGAGGCCGTAGCCGCCGTCGACGTCCTCCGGCCCGCCGAAGCGGTGCGACATCCCGGTGTCGCGGTTGTCGAACCGCACCACGCGGAACCCCTCGGCGGTGAGCAGCGCGATGAAGCGCTCGTCCCAGCTGAGCAGCTGCGCGCCCCCGCCCGAGACGAGCACGACGAGCGGATGCGCCGGGTCGCCGAACGCCTCGAAGTAGATGCGGATGTCGTCGGTCGCGGTGTACGGCATGCTCAGTCCTCCTCCGCCCGGGCGGGGTTCACGGTGTACGGGGTCTGTCCGGTCGGCTCGCCGAACAGCAGCACGAGCTCGGCGGGCGCGTCCGTCTCGTTGGCGACGCCGTGCGGCACGCCCTCGGGCACGTAGACGGCATCCCCGGGGCCGAGCACCGCGCGCTCGCCGTCGACCGTCATGACCACCTCGCCCGAGACGACGAGGTAGAGCTCGTGCTGGGTCTCGACCGAGCAGCTGGCGGGGTCGCCCTCGAGGTGCAGGTGCTCACCCTCCGAGGTGCCGGGTTCGAGGTGGTACAGCATCACCGAGGTCGGCAGGGCGGAGGCCTCGCGGAAGTACCACTCGATGCCGACGCGCCCCTCGCCGCGGTACAGCGCCCAGTCGTGGTGCTCGTCGCCGCGTCGCTGGATCGGACTGCGGGCGCCCGCGTACTCGGTCACCCCCCGAGCCTCGCAGGAGGGTGTGCGCGGCGCACATGGTGGAGCGGACCAGGTGCGCCCGGCGGCGGTGTGGCGTTCACCCTGAGGCTGCGGCGCGCACCGCCCGCCGCAGCAGCTCGAGGCGCACGGCCGCCTGCACGCGGAAGCGGCGCTCGGGGTCGGCGAGGGCGCCGTCGAGCAGGGCCTGGATGCGGTCGAGACGCTGCTGCACCGTGTTGGGGTGGATGCGCAGGGTGGCCGCCGTCGCCCCGCGGCTCTCGCCCGCGTCGAAGTAGGCGCCGAGGGTGTCGACGAGGCGGGCGCCCCGCCGCTCGTCCCAGGCGAGCACGGGCCCGAGGAGCTCGGCGATGAAGCCGTCGAGCGCGGCGGGGTCGGCCGGGGCGAGCACCTGGTAGGGCGCGAAGGCGTCCGACGACACGGTCGCCCCCGTCACGCCGAGCGCGGGCAGCAGCTCGAGGTCGCGCACCGCGCGCTCGAGGCCCTCGCGCAGTCCGGCGCGCGCGAGCTCCCGCCGCAACGCGACCGCCGTGAGGCCGGGGTCGCGCAGCGCGTCGGCCGCGATCCGGCGCACCCGCTCCGTCTCGGCGACCACCTCGGGTGCGGTCCAGGCGATCGCGATCCGGCCGTTCCACGCCGCCACGAATCCCGCATCGCCCACCGCGCGCTCCACGACGCGCACCGCGTCGACCAGGCCGCGGGCGGCCACCGCGAGCACCGCGCACCCCGTGAACCCGGCGGGCGCGGCGACGCCGTCGTCGGCATCCGCGGGGGCGCGCCCGTCGATCGCGTCGAGCAGCCACCCGGCCCGGCGTTCCGCGACCACGGCGAGGGCGGATGCCGAGAGGTGCCGTTCCAGCTCGCGGTAGGCCTCCTCGGCGCGGATCGTCGCGGCCGAGGCGGCCGCGAGCAACCGCGCACTGTGCAGCACGGCCGCCGCGTGGTCGGCGAAGGCCGACAGCAGCAGCACCTGCTCGGGGGCGAACTCGTGCGGTGAGCGGTTGCAGGCGAACAGGGCGCCGAGCACCTCGTCGCCGACCGCGAGCGGCACCCCGAGGAACGACACGAGCCCCTCCGCCCGCACGACCGCGTCGATGTGCGCGTCGTGCGGTGCCTCGCTCATCGCCTCGTAGCGCGGCACGCGCACCGGCTCGCGGGTGCGCACGACGAGGCTCGCGAGCCCGACCCCGGCCGGCACCCGCAGCCGGCGGAACTCGGGGGTCACGGTGCCTGCGGTGTAGCGCACCCGCAGCTCGCCGTCGGCGCCCTGCGCCTCGGAGAGGTAGGTGACGTCGGTGCCCATGAGCGCGTGAGCCCGCTCGACGAGGCGGCTCAGCACCTCGTCGACGTCCCGCAGCCGTACGAGCTCGCGCGCCGTCGAGAACAGCGCCTCGAGCTCCGCCGCCCGCCGCCGCAGCCGCCCGTTCTCAGCGAGGGCTGCCGCGAGCGCGTCGTCGGTCATGACGGCAGCCTAGGGACCGTCACCCCGCGCCCGAGGGGAAGCGGGGCGCGCGGCGGGCGGCGAAGGCGGCGAGGCCCTCGCGGGCGTCGGGGGAGGTGAAGGCCTGCTGGCCGAGTTCGGCCTCGCGGTCGAAGGCCGCGTCGAGCGGCAGCGCCCCCAGTTCGCGCACCGAGCGGATCACCGTGGCGACGGCCGTGCGGCTGAGCTCGAGCACCCGGCGCGCCATCGCCCACGCCGCCTCCTGCAGCTCGGCATCCGGCACGACGCGGTTGAGGATGCCGTAGCGCAGCGCCGTCGCGGCGTCGATGCGCGTGCCGAGCAGCATGAGCTCCATCGCCCACGGGTACGGGATCTGCCGCGTGAGCCGCGCGAGGGTGCCGCCCGCCGGCACCACGCCGACGCCGGTCTCGGGCAGCGCGAACACGGCCGACGCGGCCGCGATCCGCAGCTCGGTCGACAGCACGATCTCGAACCCGCCGCCGAGGCACAGCCCGTTGACCGCGGCGATGACGGGCTTCTCGAGCCGGGTGTGCTTCTGGTGCGCGGCGTCCCACTCGCGGATGTCGAACCTCCCGGAGGCGAGGGCCGGGATCGACTCGCCGAGGTCGGCGCCCACGCAGAAGGCGCGGTCTCCCGTTCCCGTGAGGATCGCGACCCCGATGCCGGGGTCGTCGCGCACCTCGGCGAAGGCCGCCCCGAGCTCGTCGTACATGGCGAGGGTCAGCGCCCCCAGCTTCGCGGGGCGGTCGATCGTGATCACCCCGACCCCGTCGACGCGCTCGAGGGTGACGCGCCCGTCGCTCACGAGATCGTCCCGTCCGCGCGCAGCGCCGCGAGCTCCGAGGCCGGCATCCCGAGCAGCGCGTCGAGCACGGCATCCGTGTGCGCGCCGATCGCGGGCGCCTCGCCGCGCGTGCGGGGCGGGGTCGCCCCGAGCTTGACGGGCGAGCCGAAGGTGCCGAGCGTGCCGATGCCGGGGTACTCGGTCTCGACCACCATGTCGCGCGCCGCGATGTGCGGGTCGGCCACCACCTCGGCGATGTCCTTGATGGCGCTGAGCGGCACCGCATCCCCCGCGAGCTCCTCGAGCTCGGCCTTGGTGCGGTGCGCGAACCAGCCGTCGACGAGCGGCTTCGCGCGCTCGCGGTAGACGTCGGCGTCGAACCGGTCGGCCATGGCGTGCAGCTCGGGATGCGCCTCGTACTCCCCCGGGCCGCCGAAGATGTCGCAGGAGATCCGCCAGAACTTGTCGGTGTAACCGCCGAAGAAGACGTAGCCGTCGGCGCACGAGAACAGCTCGTACGGGCGCACGAAGGGGTGCGCGTTGCCGAGCGGGCGGGCGACGGCGCCCGTCGCGAGGTGGTTGACGACGGCGTTCTCGGTGAGGGTCATGACCGAGTCCTGCTGCGAGATGTCGACGAGCTGGCCCTCGCCGGTGCGTTCGGCGTGCCGGATGGCGGCGAGCACGCCGATGGCGCCGTAGAGGCTCGCGGCGAGGTCGCCGATGATGGTGCCGACGCGCGTGGGCTCGCCGTCGGCCGGGCCGTTCATCGACCACAGCCCGCCGGTGGCCTGGGCGGAGTTGTCGTAGGCGGGTTTGCCGCGCGAGGGTCCCGTCTGACCGAAGCCGCTGAGCGCCGCGTAGACGAGCCGCGGGTTCACCTCGCGCAACCGCTCGTAGCCGAGGCCGAGTCGGTCCATCGTGCCGGGGCGGAAGTTCTCGACGAGCACGTCGGCGGAGGCGACCAGCCGCTCGAGCAGCGCGCGGCCCCCGGGGTGCCGCAGGTTGAGGGTGGCGCCGAGCTTGTTGCGGTTGAACTGAGCGAAGAAGCCGCTCACCGTGCCCGCCTCCCCCTCGAGCTGCGGGGGGAAGGTGCGGGCGTAGTCGGGGTCGTCGGGGTGCTCGATCTTCACGACCGTCGCCCCGAGGTCCGCGAGCAGCATCGAGCAGTACGGGCCGGCCACGACGCGCGTGATGTCGATCACGACGACGCCCGCGAGGGCGCCGGGGGTCGGGTCGTGGCGGCCGAGTTCCGCGAGTCGGATGCGCAGGGTCTCGTCGATCATGCGGCGATCGTGTCACCGCGCCGCACCCGTCGATATGGCGCGGGCGCTATAGATGCCCGGCTGGATGTGTTCCCACCGACATAAAGCGTCAGCGGGCGTCGCGCATGCGGGCGGCGAGGGCGGGGTTCGTGTACGGACCGCCCTCCGCCTCGAGCTCGGCGAGGATGCGGTCCACGACCTCGGGGCTCTTGTCCTGGCTCATCTTGTCCTTTCCGACGAAACGGGTCACCCGCATCCGGAACCCGACGGTGCCGTCGACGATGCGGTCGGCGTAGGCGGAGTTCTCGAGCGTGCCGCGCATGCGGAACGGGTTCGGCAGGCGGTCCTCGAAGTGGTCGACGAGGCGCTCGAGCACGGCGAGGTTCTCGTGCCGGTCGAGGATCTCGGGTGTTCCGTAGGCGTGCACGGTGGCGAAGTTCCAGGTGGGCACGGCGTGCGGCAGCCCGTACCAGGAGGGGGAGATGTAGCCGGAGGGGCCGGAGAAGACGACGGCGAGCTCGGACTCCCCGAGCCGGTGCAGACGTTCGTCGGGGCGCCCGACGTGGCTCAGCAGCACGATCCCGTCGGCGTCCTCGTCGAGCAGGAACGGGTAGTGCGAGACGACGACGCCGTCGGGGGTGGCGCTGGCCATGGTGGCCCACGGGTGGGCGCGGATGAGGCGCTTGGCCTCCTCGGGATCGGTCAGGGCGTAGTCCGGGTTCTCGCGCACGCCCCCAGCATCCGGGGTCGCGGCGCCCCGCGGGAGCGGTGGTTCGCACACCCGGGCCCCGACCCTGTGGGTGGACTCCACATACGCACCCGCTTGACGGCGTGATTAGCCTCAGAGCACCCGAAACACCTCCGCACCAACCTGATCGCAGCCAGAGCCGAGGAGGCCCCCGCAATGACGCACCACCGCCGCAGCCGCAGACTCGTCGGAGTCGCCGCCGCCTTGACAGCCACCGCCCTCGCCATCACCGGCTGCACCGCCGGCGGAGGCGACACGGGCGACGGCGAGCAGACCCTCTACATCCTGAGCACCGACACGACGCTCGGATGGGACCCCGCCATCAACGTCAACTTCCCGAGCACCTGGGAGGGGCTGATCGCCCGCCGCCTCACCACGTGGAAGGTCACCGACAGCGGCGTCGAGGTCGTGCCCGACCTCGCGACCGACACCGGCACCGTCAGCGAAGACGGCCTCAGCTGGACCTACACCCTCAAGGACGGCATCGAGTTCGAGGACGGCACCCCGATCACCTCGGCCGACATCAAGTACGGCGTCGAGCGCACCTACTCGCCCGACCTCGCGGGCGGCCTGCACTACCACCAGAGCCTCATCCAGGGCGGCGACAGCTACGCCGGCCCGTTCGACGGCGCCGAGCTCGACGGCATCGAGACGCCCGACGACAAGACGATCGTCTTCCACCTCACCACCTCCTACGGCGACTGGCCGTGGCTCGCGGCGATGAACGCCTTCGCGCCCGTGCCGGTGGGTGAGGGCACCGACCTGGCCGCCTACGACGAGCAGCCCATCGCATCCGGCCCCTACCGGATCGAGTCGAACGTGGCCGGCTCCGAGACGGTGTTCGTGCGCAACGAGCACTGGGACCAGTCGACCGACGAGGTGCGCACCGCCGGGCCCGACAAGATCGTCATCCGGCAGAGCCAGAACCCGTCGACGACCGCCCAGTCGCTCATCTCCGACACGGGCGACGCGAAGACCTCGATCAACGCCTACCCGCTGAGCGCGGCCGAGCTCGCCCTCGTGAACGCCGACCCGTCGGCGCAGGAGCGGCTCGTGACCTCCGACGGCGGGATGCTGTACTACGTGGCGCTCAACAACGACAGCCCGACCCTGTCGAACCCGCTCGTGCGCCAGGCCGTGCAGTACGCGACCGACCGGGCCGCCATCGTGCTCGCCCAGGGCGGCGACCAGGCCGCCGTCGCGGCGACCACCCTCATCCCGGGCGGCATCGCCGGCCACGAGGACTTCGACCTCTACCCGGAGGACGTCGACAAGGCCAAGGAGCTGCTCGCCGAGGCGGGCTACCCCGACGGCGTCACCCTCAACCTGTGGGTCGCCAACGAGGACACCGCCGCAGCCGAGGCGCTGCAGCAGGGACTCGCCCGCGCGGACATCACCGTCAACATCAACCCCCTCGACATCGGGGTCATGTACGGTGACGCGATGGGCGGCAACCCCGACTACGACATGTTCCTGTCGTACTGGATCGGCGACTACCCGAGCGCCAACTCGTACATCAGCCTCATGTTCGACTCGGCCTACATCGACGGCGGGTACAACCTGTCCCGCACGAACGACGCGGCCGTCGACGAGGCGATGCACGCGGCCATCGCGGAGACCGACCCCGACCAGGCGGCATCCGACTGGACGGCGATCGACAAGCAGATCATGGGCCTCGGCTCGATGCTGCCGCTCTACCTCACGCGCAACTCCTACCTCGGGGGCAGCGACGTGGAGCCGTTCACCATCCCCGGCTACCCGCCGTTCCCGGACTTCACCACGCTGAGTCTGGCCGGATGACCCGGACGGATCGCGCCGAGACCGTCCTGGCGGTGAACGGACTTCGCATCGAGTTCACCCGCCAGGCCGGTCCGGCCGATCCGGTTCCGCCCGCCGTCGACGGCATCTCGTTCGAGGTGCACCGCGGCCAGGTGCTCGCCCTCGTGGGCGAGTCCGGGTCCGGCAAGAGCGCGACGGCCATGTCGATCCTCGGGCTGCTGCCCGGCACCGCCCGGGTGTCCGGCAGCGTGCGGCTCGAGGGCCGCGAACTGCGCGGGGCGGATGCGGCAGAGCTGCGCCGGGTGCGCGGCGGCCGCATCGGCACGATCTTCCAGGAGCCGATGAGCGCCTTCACCCCCGCCTACCGCATCGGCTGGCAGGTGGCGGAGGCGATCCGCGCCCACCACCCGCGGATGCCGCGGGCCGAGGTGCGGGCGCGCACGCTCGAGCTGCTCGGCTCGGTCGGGTTGAGGGATCCCGACCGGGTCGGGCGTTCGTTCCCGCACGAGCTCTCGGGCGGCCAGCTGCAGCGCGCGATGATCGCGATGGCGATCTCGTGCGACCCCGTCGTGCTCATCGCCGACGAGCCGACGACCGCGCTCGACGTGACCGTGCAGGCCGGCATCCTCGAACTGCTGCGGGGGCTGCGCACGACGCACGGCACCGCGATCCTGCTCATCACGCACGACATGGGCGTGGTGGCCGACCTCGCCGACGACGTGGTCGTCATGCGGCAGGGCAAGGTGGTCGAGACCGGCTCGGTCGAGTCGGTGTTCGCCGCACCCGCCGAGGACTACACGCGCGAGCTGCTCGCCGCCGTGCCGAGCCTGTCGAGTCTGCAGACGGCCCCCCGGATGCCGTCGGCGGAGGCCGTGCCGGGCGACGCCGCGCTCGCGGCGGAGGCGCGCGACGCCGTCATCGCCTACGGCCGGGCCGGACTGCGCGGCGGGGGTGTGGTCGCCGTGGAGGGCGCCTCGTTCCGCATCGCGCGGGGCAAGACCTTCGGACTCGTCGGCGAGTCGGGCTCCGGCAAGTCGACCCTCGGCCGGGCGTTCGCGGGCCTGCTGCCGCTGCGCTCCGGCTCCATCGAGGTCGCCGGCGTCGACCTCGCGACCGCCCCGTCGGCGCGGATGCGCAGCCTCCGCAGCACGCTCGGCTACGTCTTCCAGGACCCGGCATCCTCGCTCAACCCGCGCTCGCTCGTGGGCGACGCCATCACCGAGCCGCTGCGACTGCACACCCGCGCGCCCGAGCGGGAGCGTCGGCGGCGCGCCGCCGAGCTCATCGACGCCGTGCGGCTGCCGGCCTCCACGATCGACCGCTTCCCGCACGAGCTGTCGGGCGGCCAACGCCAGCGCGTCGCGATCGCGCGGGCGATCGCCCTCGAGCCCACCCTGCTCATCGCCGACGAGCCCACGAGCGCCCTCGACGTCTCGGTGCAGGCGCGGGTGCTCGAACTGCTCGCCGAGCTGCAGCGCGAGCTCGGCTTCGCGTGCCTCTTCATCAGCCACGACCTCGCGGTCGTGCAGGAGCTCGCCGACGAGGTCGCCGTGATGCGGCTCGGGCGCATCGTCGAGCAGGGGCCCGCCGGCCGGGTGCTCGCCGCCCCCGAGAACGCCTACACCCGCCGGCTGCTCGCCGCGGCCCCCGTCGCCGACCCGGCGGCGCAGCGGCAGCGGCGCGAGCTGTGGCTCGCCCTCGACGCCGACGACCCCGAGGCGGCCGCATGACCGCCACGACCGCCGGCCGCGACGACCTCGCCGTCTCGGCCCGCAAGACCGGATTCCGCACCCTCGTCGGCAAGCTCGCCCGCGATCCGTTCGCCGTGGCATCCGCCGTCACGATCGCCGTCTTCCTGCTCGCCGCGATCCTCGCCGACCCGATCACCGCGATCACCGGCAACGACCCCTTCACCTACCACCAGGACCTGCTCGACGGGCAGGGGCAGCCGCTCGGCTGGGGCGGCGGCATCAGCGCCGACCACTGGTTCGGCGTCGAGCCGCTCACCGGCCGCGACCTGTTCTCGATCGTCGTGTACGGCGCCCGCACCTCGCTCTTCATCGGCATCTCGGCGACGCTGCTCTCGGTGCTCATCGGCACGATCGTCGGCATCACCTCCGGCTACTTCGGCGGCTGGTACGACCGGATCATGAGCCGCATCGTCGACGTCATGTTCGGCTTCCCGGTGCTCGTCTTCCTCATCGCGCTCATGGCGATCATCCCCGCCGACCTGCCGCGGCCCCCGTTCATCGTGCTCGTCATCGGCCTGTTCGGCTGGCCCGGGATCTCGCGCATCGTGCGCGGGCAGGCGCTCGCGCTGCGCGAGCGCAACTTCGTCGTCGCCTCGAAGGCGATGGGCGCGCGCTCCGGGCGCATCGTGCTCGGCCAGGTGCTGCCGAACGTGGGCGCGACGATCATCGTCGTCACCTCGCTCATCATCCCCGGGATGATCGCGGCCGAGGCGGCGCTGTCGTTCCTCGGCGTCGGGGTGACCCCGCCGACGCCGTCATGGGGCCGCACGATCGGCGACGCGATCCTGTGGGTGCGCACGAGCCCCATGTACCTCGTCTTCCCGGGCGCCGCCCTGTTCCTCGTGACCCTCGCGTTCAACGTGTTCGGCGACAGCCTGCGCGACGCCCTCGACCCGCGGACGGCCCGCCGATGACCCTGTTGCGCTACCTCTCCTTCCGTCTGCTCGGCATCGTCGTCGTGCTGTTCGTGATCGCCGTCGTGACCTTCGCCCTGTTCTACCTGCTGCCCTCCGACCCGGCGCGGCTCGCCTGCGGGCGGCCGTGCACCGAGGCGAACCTTGCGAAGGTGCGCGAGTACATGGGCGTCGACCAGCCCTGGTTCGTGCAGCTCGGCGAGTTCCTGCGCGGCATCCTGTTCGGCCGCACCTTCGGCTCGACCGTCACGATCGACTGCGACGCCCCGTGCTTCGGCTACTCGTTCCTGCGGAACGCGACCGTCACCGAGCTCATCTCGGACCGCTTCCCGGCGACCGCCTCGATCGCCCTCGGCGCCGCCATCCTGTTCCTCGTGACGGGCGTGATCGGCGGGCTCATCGCCTCGCTGCGCCGCAACAGCGTCGTCGACCGCGGCATCATGACCTTCTCGATCGCGGGCGTCTCGACCCCCGTGTACCTCGCCGGCATCCTCGTGATCCTGATCTTCGGCTTCACGCTGCGCTGGCTGCCGACCTCCGGCTACGTGCCCTTCGAGGACTCGCCCGTCGAGTGGCTCACCCACCTGATCCTGCCGTGGGTGTCGGTCGCCTTCGTCTCGGCGGCCGTCTACGCGCGGCTCACCCGCAGCGAGATGCTCGAGGTGATGGGGCTCGACTACATCCGCACGGCCCGCGCGAAGGGGCTCGCTGAGGCGCGCGTCATCGGCCGGCACGGCCTGCGCACGGCGCTGCTGCCGGTGGTGACCGTGTTCGGCCTCGACCTCGGCGTGCTGCTCGGCGGCGCGGTCATCACGGAGCGGGTGTTCGCGATCCCGGGGATCGGCTCGCTGCTCATCGAGGCGGTGGGGGCGGTCGACGTGCAGCTCATCGTCGGGCTCACGCTCTTCGCGGCGTTCCTCGTGGTGACGCTCAACCTGCTCATCGACCTCGTCTACGGCATCCTCGACCCCCGCGTGCGGGTGGGCTGATGCTCGTCACGAACGCGACGGTCGTCACGGGCGAGGGTGCGCTCGCCTCCGCGTTCCGGGTGGAGGACGGGCTCGTCACCTGGGTGGGCGAGGCCGCGGATGCCCCGGATGCGGTGGGCGAGGAGGTCGTCGACCTCGGCGGGCGCACGGTGCTGCCGGGCCTGCTCGACCTGCACACGCATCCGGCGCTGATGGCCGAGGCGGCGGACGCCGCCGACTGCCTGCCGCCCGCCGTCACCTCGCTCGCGGGGCTCGTGGAGGTGCTTCGGGCGCACGCCGCGGCGCGGCCCGACGACGCCTGGATCGTGGGGCGCGGCTACGACGACTCGCGGTTCCCGGAGGGGCGCTCGCCGAACGCGGCCGACCTCGACGCGGTCTCGACCGAGCGGCCGATCATCGTGTGGCGCTGCGACGCGCACTCGGCCGTGTGCAACACGCGGGCGCTCGACGTCGCCGGCATCACGGCCGCGACGCCCGACCCGCCCGGCGCGCGCTTCGAGCGCGACGCCGACGGGAACCCGACCGGGGTGCTCACCGAGCTCGCGGCCGTCGCCGCGGTCGCCGACCGCCGCCCCGAGCCCGACCACGCCGAGCTCGTGCGGCGCGTCGTCTCGCTCGATGCGCACTTCCTCTCGCACGGCATCGTCGGGGTGTGCGACCTGTTCTCCGGTGTCATCCCCGAGCCGCTGCGGGTGTTCCGCGACGCATCCGCCGCCGGGTTCCGGCCGCGCGTCGCCCTCTACCCCGGGTGGGTGCACGGCGTGCCCGAGACGCTCACCGACGACGACCGCACCGGCCGGGTGCGGATCGCGGGGGTCAAGATCCTCATGGACGGCGCGTTCTCGAACCGCACCGCCTGGGTGCGCGAGCCGTACCCCGACTCGGACGGGTGCGGCATCCAGATGACCTCCGACGCGGAGGCGCTCGCCGCGGGCGCGTGGGCGCGCCGCAACGGCGTGCAGCTCGCCGTCCACGCGATGGGCGACCGGGCGCTCGAGCGGGTGCTCGAGCTGTTCGGCGATCAGGAGCCGTGGCTCGACGCGGTGCCCTCGGTGCGGCTCGAGCACGTGACGCTCGTGCCGGAGGAGCTGCTGCGGCGGCTCGAGGGGGCGCGGATGCGGTTCGGCGTCGCGACGCACACGGTGTTCCTGTTCGCCGAGTACGAGGCCTACAAGCAGAACCTGCCCGACGTCTCCGACGGGCGCGCCTACCCGCTGCGCACCCTGTACGGCAGCTCGCTGCCGCTCGCGCTCTCCTCCGACCGGCCGGCGACCGCGTGGAGCGACGCCGACGACGTGTTCCTCTCGGTGCAGGCGGCGGTCGACCGGCGGGCCGCCGACGGCACGGACGTGGGCGCCTCCGCCGCGATCACGGTCGCGCAGGCGCTCGAGCTCTACGCCTCGCGCGCCGCCCGGCTGGCACCCCTCGGCACCCCCGCCGCGCTCGTGCCGGGCGCCCCCGCCGACTTCGTCGTGCTCGACGCCCCCGTGCTCACGGTGCCCACCGCCGACATCGCCCGCACCCGCGTCGCCGAGACCTGGCTCGCCGGCGAGCGCGTCTGGGCGCGCTGACACCCGCCCTCCCGCATCCGCCCCACTCCAGAAATGCAGGAGATTCGCGCCCCGCGCGCATCCCTCCCCCCGACTTCCGGGCCGCCGACCCCACATCTCCTGCATTTCTGGAGTGCGTCGTCTCGGGGGTCGAACAGAAATGCAGGAGATTCGCCTCGAGGAGCCCGCAGGGTTGCGGGATGCCGGCAGCGCCGGATGAGATCTCCTGCATTTCTCGCGGGTGGTGACCGGGTTCGCTGAGGTGCTCGCGCCGCCCCCGTCGCGTCGGTCGCGTACCGCAGCATCCGCCTCACTCCAGAAATGCAGGAGATTCTGCGGCGGCGTGCACTACTTCGGCCGGATTCCGGGGCGCGGCGGCCGCAGCTCCTGCATTTCTGGAGTGCCCGAGTGGGCGGGCGGCGGGGCTCAGAGGGCGCGGTGGGTGAAGCGGCCGGCGAGCCAGGTCGCGGCGACCGGCATCGTGCGCAGGGCATCGGGGTCGAGGGTCGCGGGGTCGAGGTCGACCGCCACGAGGTCGGCGGGGTCGCCCACGGCGACGGTCGCGCGGCCGCGGGTGGAGGCGGCGAGCGCCACCTCGAACGGGATGCGCTGCTCCGGATGCCAGGGCGCGCGGTCGCCGCGGCGGCGCGCGACGGCGGCCGACATCGAGATCCACGGGTCGAGCGGCGCGACGGGCGCGTCCGAGCCGAGGCGCAGTTCGGCGCCCGCGGCGTGCAGCGAGCCGAAGGCGAAGGCGCGGTCGGTGCGGCCCGCCCAGTGGTGGTCGGCGACGTCGCGGTCGTCCATGGCGTGCTCGGGCTGCACGCTCGCGACCACGCCGAGCGCGGCGAAGCGCGGGAAGTCGCGTTCGGCCACGAGCTGGGCGTGCTCGATGCGGCCCGCCATGCCGAGCTCGGCGAAGGCGTCGAGCGCCTCGCTGTTCGCCCGGTCGCCGATCGCGTGCACGGCCGCCGAGATGCCGTGGTCACGCGCCCGTCGCAGCAGCTCGCGCAGCTCGGAGGGGGCGGTCGTGATGACGCCGCAGGCGTGCTCGGCGTGCGGGTCGAGGTCGGGATACGGCTCCCAGCACCAGGCCGTGCGGGTGTTGAGCGAGCCGTCGACGACGATCTTGAGCGGCCCCATGCGCACGAGGCCCGCGGGGTCGAGTGCGTCGCCCGTGCGGTGCCCCGCGGCGATCGCCGCCTCGAGCCGGTCGGGCCAGACGGCGGCCTCGACGCGCAGCTGCTCCACGCCCGCCGCGACGCGGGCCGGCCACTCGGCGATGTTGTCGGCGTGCTCGAGCTCGACGACCCCCACGACCCCGCGCCGGGCGGCATCCTCGGCGGCCTCGCGGTAGGCCGAGGCGGGCAGCGTGCTCGAACTCTCGAGCCGGGCGGAGGCGGCGATCCACGGGCCCTCGCGCACGAGGCCCGAGGCATCCGGGGCGAGCCCCAGCATCCGGGCGCCCGCGGTGTTGAGCCACGCGCAGTGCAGGTCGCCGCTCACGAGCGCGACGGGCACCCGCGGCGCGACGAGGTCGATCGCGGCGAGGCTCGGCGCCTCGGTCCACAACCCGTCGCGGAAGCCGTATCCGACGAGCAGCTCGTCGGGCGCGGCCTCCCCGCGTCGCGCGAGCTCCGCGCCCAGCCGCTCGAGCACCTCGCGGGGGCTCGCGGTGTCGGCGAGGTCGAAGCGGCGGCGACGGATGACGTGCTGGGTGAGGTGCACGTGCTCGTCCCACAGCCCCGGCAGCAGCAGGCGTCCCCCGAGCTCGACCGGCTCGGCGCCCGCCGTCTCGGCGCGGTCGCGCGGGTCGACGGCGGCGATCCGCCCGTCGCGCAGCAGCACCGCGTGCTCGCCCTCGGCCCCGGGAAGTCGCGCCCCGCGCAGCAGCAGCGGCGGCGCGGCGGTGGTCACCCTGTCACCCTACGCAGCCGCCCCGACGCAGGAGTATGTGACATACCGCCACCTCCGCGGCATACTCATGTGAAATCCGCCCTGCCCGGACCGCGGCCCGCCCGCGAGACTGGGAGGGCCGGCGGACGACGGAGGACCCGATGAGCGAGGACGCACCCGCGCGCGCCGCCGACGAGCTCGAACGCCTGCGCCGCGAGAACACCCGCCTGCGCCGCCGCGAGCACGAGTTGAGCGCCCTGTTCGCGAGCGCCCGCGAGCTCGCCGAGCTGCGCGACTCGGATGCCGTGCTCGCCCGCCTCGTGCAGCGCGCCCACGAGATGATGGGCGCCGACGTCACCTACCTCTCCGAGTTCGACCCCGCATCCCGTGAACTCCGGGTGCGCGAGACGAGCGGCTCGGTGAGTGCCGCCTTCCAGCAGCTGCGCGTGCCGGCCGGTGCGGGCCTCGCGAGCGCGATCGTCGAGACGCGTGCCGCCCAGTGGGTGTCGCGCTACGCCGACTACGCGAGCGACCGCCACGAGCGCGGCATCGACGACGCCGTCTCGGCCGAGGGGCTCGTGTCGATCCTCGGTGTGCCGATGCTGACCGACGACGAGGTGCTCGGCGTGCTGTTCGTCGCCGACCGCGACGAGCACGTGTTCACCCCCGAGGAGATCGCGCTGCTCTCGGCGCTCGCCGACCACGCCTCGATCGTGCTGCAGACGGCGCGCACCCTGCGCGAGCTGCGCAGCTCGGAGGACGAGACCCGCCACGCCCTCGAGAGCCTCACCGAGCACCTCACCGAGCGCGACCGGGCCAACACGGTGCACCAGGAGCTCGTGCACGCCGTGCTCGCGGGCGGCGGCTTCTCGCCGGTGGCCGAGACGCTCTCCTCCGCCCTCGACCGCACGGTCGCGATCGTCGACGCGGGCGGCCGACTCATCGCCGCCGCGGGCCTGCCGCTGCCGGAGGGCATGGTCGAGCTCGCGGATGCGACGCGCGCCGCGATCGAGGAGAGCCGTGCATCCGGGCACTGCGTGCTCGTCGAGGGGGTGCCGGGCGTGCACGCGGTCGCGGCGCTCACCGCCGGCCCCCAGTTCTTCGGCACGGTGCTGCTCGGCGACGGCGACTTCGCGCTCGGCGCCGTCGACCGTCGCACGGTGGAGCGCGCCGCGCAGGTGGGTGCCCTGCTCGCCCTGCAGCAGGAGGCCGTTGCGGGGGCCGAGCACCGCACCCAGAGCGAGCTCGTCGCCGAACTGCTGGATGCCGTGCCCGAGCGCCGCGGCGACGTCGAGCGTCGCGTGCGCCGCCTCGGCATCGACCCCGAACGGCTCGACGCGCTCGCCCTGTTCGTGGTGCCGGGCGAGCATCGGGCGGGCGCCGCACGGACCCTCGCCCCCTCCTTCGACCAGCGGGCGCTCGTGGGCGAGTACCGCGGTTTCGTGGTGGTCTGCTACGACGGCGACACCGTCTCGCCCGACCTCGAGCAGTTGCGGGCGCGGGTCGCGCGGGCCGTGCAGCGCCCCGTGCTCGCGGTCGTGCCGCCGCGGGCCGCCGGGGCGCTCCCGGCGGCGGCCGGTCAGGCGCTGCGCACAGCCCGGCTGCTCGCCGCCCTCGGCGCCGACGACCTCACCGCCCGCACCGAGGACTACCTGCCGTACTCCGCCATCCTCGACGCCGACGAGCGTGCGCTCGCGGCGTTCCTCGACGGCACGATCGGGGCCGTGCGGCGCTACGACGAGAGCCGCGGCACCGACCTGCTCGGCACCCTGCGGGCGTTCGTGCGGCACAACGCGAGCCCCACCCGCACGGCGCGCGCGCTCAACTTCCACACCAACACGATCCTGCAGCGCCTCGAGCGCCTGGATGCCGTGCTCGGCGAGGGCTGGCGCGACGACGAGCGGCTGTTCCGCATCGGTCTGGCCACCCGGCTCGACGAGTTGAGCGAGCAGCTCGGGGGCGGTTGATCCGCACACGAGACACCCTCAGGCGTGGGTGGACGTTCCATACGCCGTCGTGCGGCGGATTCCTAGGGTGAACTCGATGCGGTCGGTCGCGGGGACGCGGCTCGATCGACGACCGATCCGTGGAGGAGCACCAGTGTCGATCAACAGCCGACTGTCGGGACTGCGGGATCTCGACGCCACCGCACGGCGTGCCGCGGTGACCGAGGCCGCCGGCCTCGACGCGGGCGCCCTCGACGCCCTCGACCCCGCGCGCGGCCTCACGCTGGAGGCCGCCGACCACCTCATCGAGAACGTCGTGGGGATCATCGGCATCCCGGTCGGCGTCGCCACCAACTTCACGATCGACGGCGTCGACCGCCTCGTGCCGATGGCCACCGAGGAGCCGAGCGTCGTCGCTGCGGCCTCGAACGCCGCCCGGATGACGCGCGGCCACGGCGGCTTCCGCACCTCCACGACGGGCCCCGTGATGATCGCCCAGATCCAGGTGGTCGACGCGGCGGACCCCGAGGCGGCGCGCCTGCGACTGCTCGAGGCGCGCGAGGAGCTGCTCGCACTCGCCGACGCGCAGGACCCGATGCTCACGAGCCTCGGCGGCGGCGCCCGCGACCTCGTCGTGCGCACCCTGCCCACCCGCACGGGCGTGCACCTCGTCGCCCACCTGCACGTCGACGTGCGGGATGCCATGGGCGCGAACGCGGTCAACACGATGGCCGAGGCGCTCGCCCCGCGCGTCGCCGAGCTCGCCGACGGTCGCTCGCTGCTGCGCATCCTCTCCAACAAGGCCGACCAGCGGCTCATCCGGGCGCGGGCCGTGTTCGACGCCGAGCTGCTCGGCGGCGCGCAGGTGGTGCGCGACATCGTGCACGCGAGCGCCTTCGCCGAGGCCGACCCGTACCGCGCCGCGACCCACAACAAGGGCATCATGAACGGCATCACGGCCGTCGTGCTCGCGACCGGCAACGACACCCGCGCCGTCGAGTCGGGTGCCCACTCGCACGCCGCGCGCGGGGGCGGCTACACCGCGCTGTCGCACTTCGAGCTCGGCGAGGGCGGGCACCTCGCGGGCACGCTCGAGCTGCCGCTCGCGGTCGGGCTCGTCGGCGGCGCGACGCGCGCGCACCCGGTGGCGCAGGCCGCCATCCGCCTGCTCGGCATCCGCACGGCGGCCGAGCTGGCCGCGGTCATCGCCTCGGTGGGTCTCGCCCAGAACCTCGCGGCGCTGC
Source organism: Protaetiibacter intestinalis (assembly GCF_003627075.1). Lineage (NCBI taxonomy): Bacteria > Bacillati > Actinomycetota > Actinomycetes > Micrococcales > Microbacteriaceae > Protaetiibacter > Protaetiibacter intestinalis. Next base: position 1,278,229 of record NZ_CP032630.1, read on the forward strand.
GGGCGCTCGCGGCCGAGGGCATCCAGCGCGGCCACATGACCCTGCACGCCCGCACGATCGCCGCCTCCGCGGGCGCCGCCGGCGAGGAGATCACGCGCGTCGCGGAGCGCATCGTGGCCGACAAGCTCATCCGGCTCGAACACGCCCAGGACGTGCTCGCCGAGCTGCGTTCCGTGCGATGACCGATCCCGACGCCCGGCCGCTCTGGCATCCGCGCCCCCAGCCGGTGGCCGACCCGGGCCTGCCGACGCGCGTGCGCGTCTTCGAGGTCGGCCCGCGGGACGGCCTGCAGGCCGAGCCCGAGATCCTCTCGCCCGAGGTCAAGATCGAGTTCTGCCGTCGGCTGCTCGCGACGGGCCTCGGGGCCGTCGAGCTGACGAGCTTCGTGCCGGCACGCTGGATTCCGCAGCTCGCGGATGCCGAGGAGGTCGTCGCCGGCGTCGCGGTGCCCGAGGGGGTGCGCGGCGTCGCGCTCGTGCCCAACCGCCGCGGCCTCGACCGCGCGCTCGCGGCCGGCCTCGACGAGGTCTCGGTGGTCGTGAGCGCCACCGAGAGCTTCGCCCACGCGAACCTCAACACGACCGTCGAGGGCGCCCTCGCGACCGCCGCCGAGGTGATCGCGGCCGCCGGCGAGGTGGGGGTGCCCGTCCGCGGCTACGTCTCGATGTCGTTCGGCGACCCGTGGGAGGGCCCGGTGCCCGTCGCCCGCGTCGCCGAGCTCGCCGGCCGCCTGCACGCCGCGGGCGCCTCCACGATCGCCCTCGGCGACACGATCGGCACCGGCACCCCCGGCCACGTCGTCGACCTCGTCGAACGCACCGTCGACGCCGGCGTGCCCCGTGACGTGCTCGCCCTGCACCTGCACGACACCTACGGCCAGGCGCTCGGCAACGTGCAGGCCGCCCTGCGGGTCGGCATCACCGAGTTCGACAGCTCGGCCGGCGGCCTCGGGCGCTGCCCCTTCGCGAAGGGCGCCACGGGTAACCTCGCAACCGAGGAGCTCGTCTGGCTGCTGCACGGCCTCGGCATCGAGACCGGCGTCGACCTCGAGGGCCTCGTGCGCACCTCGCAGTGGATGTCGCGCGTGCTCGGTCGGCCGCTCGCCTCCCGGGTCGCCACGGCGCTCACCGCAGCAGGGGTCTCCTGAACCGCCCGAACGGAGCCGCACCATGAACCTCCCGACACCGCATCCGCTGCTCGCCGCCTCCGCGGGCTCGCTCTCGGGGGTCGTCGTGCTCGACCTCTCGCGCGTGCTCGCCGGGCCGTACGCGGCGTCGCTGCTCGCCGACCTCGGCGCGACCGTCATCAAGGTCGAGAACCCCGCCGACCCGGATGTGTCGCGCGGCTTCCCGCCCTACCTGCGCGACGGCGAGGAGGAGTTCAGCGGCTACTACGGCCAGTACAACCGCGGCAAGCTCGGCCTCGCCCTCGACCTCGCGAACGAGCAGGGCAAGGCCGTGCTGAAGGACCTCGTGGCGGGCGCCGACCTGCTCGTCGAGAACTTCCGACCCGGCACCATGGCGAAGCTCGGCCTCTCCTACGAGACGCTCGCGGCGATCAACCCGCGGCTCGTGTACCTCGCGATCTCCGGCTACGGGCAGACCGGTTCGCGCAGCCGCCGACCGGCGTTCGACAACACGGCGCAGGCGGCGGGCGGCATCTGGTCGATGAACGGCTACCCGGGCGAGGCGCCCGTGCGCGTCGGCGTGACGATCGGCGACCTGTCGGCATCCCTGTTCGGCGTGATCGGGGCGCTCGCGGCGCTGCGGCACGCGGAGGCGACGGGCGAGGGCCAGCTCGTCGACGTCGCGCAGGTCGACAGCATCATCGCGATGACGGAGACCGCGGTCGTCGACTACACGGTCGAGGGCAAGGTGGCGTCGCCGCAGGGCAACGCGCACGCCTGGGTGCGCCCCTACGAGCTGTTCCCGTGCGCCGACGGCCAGGTGTTCTTCGGCGCCTACACCGACAAGCTGTGGCGGGCCGCGTGCGAACTGTTCGGCACGCCCGAGGCGGCCGACGACCCCGAACTCGACACCATGCGCAAGCGCTTCGACCCCGAGGTGTACGAGCGGCGCGTGAAGCCGCTCGTCGTCGCCTGGTTCGCCGACCGCACGCGCGCCGAGCTCGAGCGGCTCGCGGGCGACGTGATCCCGCTCACCGCCGTGCGCGACATCGGCGAGGTCGTCGAGGAGCCCGGCACCGCCGAGCGCGAGATGGTCGTCGAGGCCGACTACGGCCCGCTCGGGGTGCTGCGGATGTTCGGCCAGCCGATCAAGCTGAGCGCCACCCCCGCCACCCCGGCCCGCACGGCGAACCGCATGGGCGAGCACGCCGACATCGTGCTGGCGGGCCTCGCCGGCTACGACGCCGAGCGCATCGCCGTGCTCCGGGCGGACGGCGTGATCTGATGCCGACCCGCCGCGAGACCCTCTCCGCCGTGCCGGCGGCGCAGTACCGCGGCACCTTCGCGCCGAGCGCCGTCATCCCGGTGTCGGGCGGCGCGCTGCCGCCCGGCTGGGAGGGGCTGTACTTCCCCTTCGACGCCGACCTCGCCGCGCTGCGCCCCGACGGCACGCCCGCCCGCGACGGCATCCTGCCCGAGATCGAGCTGCCGCGGCGCATGTACGCGGGCGAGGACACGGTCTTCCACGCCCCGCTGCGGTTCGGGGAGCGCGTCGAGCAGTCCGCCCGCGCGGGGGCGGTCGTGGAGAAGACGGGACGCTCGGGGCGGCTCGTGTTCGCCGACATCGTGCGCGAGTACCGCGTCGACGGGCGGCTCGCGATCGAGAGCACCTGGCACGACGTGTTCCTGGAGGCGGCGGAACCGGGTGCGGCCGCCGCGCCCGTGGCGGCCCCGGAGGAGCCCGCCGACTGGGAGCGGAGGGTCACGGTCGACGTCCGTCAGCTTTTCCGCTTCTCGGCCATCACCTTCAACACGCACCGCATCCACTACGACCGCGACTGGGCGCAGCGCGTCGAGGGGCTCGCCGAGCTGCTGGTGCACGGCCCGCTGCTGCGCATCCTGCTGCTCGACGCGGTCGCGGCGCACGAGCCGGACCTCGCGCCGCGCACCGTCGCCTACCGCTCCCACGCGCCCGTGCTCGTGGACGCCGAGGTGCGGCTGCGCGGCCGCCGGACGGGCGCCGGGGTCGAGGTGAGCGCGCTCGGCCCGGCCGGCGAGCTCGTGGCGCGGGCGAGCGTGCAGGGCGAGGGCGTCAGCCGCCGGCGCTGAGGAAGCCGAGCGCCTCGGCGGCCACGGCATCCGGTCGCTCGCTCACGAGCATGTGCGTGGTGCCCGGCACCACGACGAGCCGTGCTCCCGGGATGGATGAGGCGATCAGCTCGCTGTGGTCGCGGCGGATCGCGTCGTGCTCGCCCGCCATGACGAGCGTCGGCACCCGGATGCCGGCGAGCGACGCGACGGGGATGTCGGGCTCGGCCGTCCACATCGCGAGCAGCTTCTCGAGCACGACCGCGCCGTGCTCCGCGCCGTCGGGCGAGAGTTCGGCGTACTCGCGGTCGAGCCGCTCGTGGGCGGCCTGCGGCACGGTCTCGTGCGGGTAGTCCTCGGGCACGAAGGCGTCGGTGTGGATGTTGGCGCTGATCGGCACGATGCGGCGCACCCGCCCCGGGTGCTCGAGGGCGAGCAGCAGCGCGAGGATGCCGCCGTCGCTGAAACCGACGACGTGCACGGAGTCGAGACCCACGGCATCCAGGTAGGCCACGGTCTCCTCGAGCATGCGGCCGTAGCCGTAGGGGCCCTCGCGGTCGGGCGTCCGGCCGTGGCCGGCGCGCTCGGGGGCGTGCACCTCGTAGCGCTCGGCGAGCAGCCCGCCGAGCGGGCGCATGTTCTCGAGCGAGCAGTACCCGCCGTGCAGCAGCAGGAGCGGCTCACCGGTGCCGTGCACCTCGTGGTAGATCGTCTCGGGCCCAACGCGCAGGTACGGCATGGCGCCACCCTACGGGGCGCCATGCCGTACCGATATGTGCCGGAGACACAGCTCGGGGACCGCCAGGGTGTGCGCCCTGACCGCCCCCGAGGGGATGCCGACTCAGTCGGCGAGGATGAGGTACAGCGCGCGGCGGGCCTCGTCGAGCTTCTCGATCGCGGCCTGACGCTGGGCGTCGCTCGCGGCGTGGTGGAACTGGCCCACGACGCCCATGAGCTTGCCCACGCTCTGCTGGAAGGCGAGCTCCTGCTCGCTGCGCTTCGGTGCGCCGGACTCCCACGCACGGGCGAGCTCCTCGGCGTGCTCCTTCACGTAGGTGGCGCCCGCCTCGGTGAGGGTGAACTCGGTGCGGCGGCCTTCGCCGCTCGACTCGATGAGCTCCTCGTCGACGAGCTGCTGCAGCGTCGGGTAGACCGAGCCGGGGCTCGGGCGCCAGACGCCGCCGCTGCGCTCGGCGATGGTCTTGATGATGCCGTAGCCGTTGGAGGGTCCGTCGGTGAGCAGGGACAGGATGACGGCGCGGATGTCTCCGCGGCCGGCGCGGCCACGACCGCGTCCCCGGGGGCCGAAGGGGGGCACGAGGCCGGGACCCATCAGTCCGGGGGTGAAGTACCGCCCGGCGGCGTGGACGCCGAACTCGGCGTGCGGGCCGTGCGCGGCGGGGTTGGTGGGGTCGTGGTGGAACTTGGCGGGACGCTCGTGGCGTCGGAAAGCCTGGGGGTGCATGATCGATCTCCTTTCGCAGACCATGACTCGCGAGGTATCGCGATAGGTTAACGATATATCGTTAGTCACGATCGCGCAAGCGGAGGCTGGAGATCGAGTCGTGCTCGGCGTATCGTGACCCCCATCCGGGGGTGGCCCCGGCACCTGCTCGACGACGAGGAGGAGACGATGAACCCGGCGGACGGCGCCGCCCTCGACGCGGTCATCACGAGACGAAGCCCCTGGCGCGGCGCCCTCATCGGCGTCGGCGTGGCGATCGCCGCCGGTCTGCTCGTGCTCCTCGCCCCCTCCCCGGCGCACGCCGACGACGCCCCCGTGCTGCCCGGCATCCCCGTCGACGTGGGCGCGGCCGTCGCCTCCGTCGTCGCCCCGCCGCCCACGGTGCGCGAGCTGCCGCTCGTCGGCGCGACGGCCGGCGTGATCGCCGACAGCTCGCCCGCGCAGACCGTCACGCAGCCGGTGGCGGAGACGCTCGACGGGCTGCTCGGCGTCGGAGAACCCACCGCACCCGTCGCCGGAGTCGTGGACGACACGCTCGCGACGGTCGTCGGTGTCACGGTGCCGGAGGTGCCGCCGGTCCCGGTGCTCGTCCCCGAACCCGCGTCGGCCGAACCCGCGCCCGTGCCCGCGGCCGCTTCCACCGGAGCCCTCGCATCCGCCGCCGTGCTGCTCGCCCGGACCGCGGCGCCCGCCGTCGTCGCACTCGACGTGCTCACGGCATCCGCCGACGCGTCGCCGCTCGGCCTGCTGCCGGGCGGGACCCCCGCCGACCCACCGCCGAGCGCCCTCGCCGGCGCGGGAGGCGCCCCCGGACTGCTCGCCATCGCGGTGCTCGGCGCCGCGCTGCTGCTGCTCGCCGCGGGACGACCGCGCCCGGACGCCTTCCGTGCGCCGCGCCCGCCCACCCTCGACATCGACACCTCGCCCGCCTGACACGGGACGAGTCCGCCTGTCGGGCGGACAGACGTTCCGTCGCGCCCGTCCGGACGCGACGTCAAGCCAGGCAAGGAGTCGAATCATGAACAAGTACGTCTCGCGAGGACTGTGGACGGTCCTCGTCACCGGGGGCTTCATGGCCCTCGGAGTCGGCGTCGCGCACGCCGACACCGGAACCAGCGGCGAGGACGGCCTCGCCTCGGGAACCCAGGGCATCGTCGGGCTCGTCGCCCCCGTGCAGCTCGGGGGCAACGCGATCTCGATCCTCGGCGACGCCGACAGCTCGGGCGCGCAGGCGGGCTCGTCGGCGAGCGGGTCCGGCGGATCCGCCTCGACCGATGGAAGCGACGCGACCGCCTCGGGCACTCAGCTGCTCGCGGATGCGGGGGTGCCGATCACCGTCGGCGGCAACGCGATCTCGGTGCTGGGGGACGCGTCGACGAGCGACGCGGGCACGGCATCCGGGTCCACCGCCGAAGGCGACCAGGAGGGGTCGACCGGCGGAGCGGACGCGGTGCTCGGGGGTACCCAGCTGCTCGCGGATGCGGGGGCGCCGGTGGCCGTCGGGGGCAACGCGATCTCGGTGCTGGGGGACGCCGAGACCTCGGGGAGCGGAGCCGGTGGAGGCGCCGGCACCGGCGGCGATGACCCGGGAGAGGAGCCGGGCGACGACCCCGGTGACGACCCCGGCGCATCCGGCGGCGAGGTGCAGACCCTCGCGCTCGGCGAGGTGCGACTGCTCGCCGAGGCCGGCGTCGACGGGGCGCTCACCTCGCTCGTGCTGGCCGTGCTGATGCTGACCGCGGGGGTCGCGGTCGTCGCGCGGGCGCGGACGGTGCGGCGTCCCTGACGCGAGTGTGTCCTCGTATGACCGTCGGTGACGGTCTGTGACCGAATGGGTCGACGGGGCGCGTGACGGCAGGCACCATACATCGGTGCCCACCGACAACGCGCCCCGTCAGATCCGCTTCAACGCGTTCGACATGAACTGCGTCGCCCACCAGTCCTCCGGGATGTGGCGGCACCCCGACGACCGTTCGGACACCTACAAGGACATCGAGTACTGGACGCACCTCGCCCGGCTGCTCGAGCGGGGCACCTTCGACGGCGTCTTCATCGCGGATGTGCTCGGCACCTACGACGTCTACGGCGGCACGAACGAAGCCGCCATCCGCAACGGCGCCCAGGTGCCCGTGAACGACCCGGTGCTGCTCATCTCGGCGATGGCCGCCGTCACCGAGAACCTCGGCTTCGGCATCACCGCGGGCACCGCCTACGAGCACCCGTACCCCTTTGCCCGGCGGATGTCGACGCTCGACCACCTGACGAAGGGCCGCGTCGGCTGGAACGTCGTCACCGGCTACCTGCCGAGCGCCGCGCGCAACATGGGCCACGACGACCAGCTCGAGCACGACGACCGCTACGACCAGGCCGACGAGTACCTCGAGGTGCTCTACAAGCTGTGGGAGGGGTCGTGGGAGGACGACGCCGTCGTGCGCGACCGCGAGACCGGGGTCTTCACGCACCCGGAGAAGGTGCACGAGATCCGCCACTACGGCAAGCACTACACGGTGCCCGGCATCCACATCACCGAGCCCTCGCCCCAGCGCTCCCCCGTCATCTACCAGGCGGGCGCCTCCCCGCGCGGCATCGCCTTCGCGGCGGGCAACGCCGAGGCGATCTTCGTCGCCGCGCCCACCAAGGAGGTGCTCAAGGGCACCGTCTCGCGCATCCGCGACGCCCTCGAGGCGGCGGGCCGCGACCGCTACGCGGCGCGCATCTACACGCTCATCACGGTGATCACCGACGAGACCGACGAGAAGGCCCAGGCCAAGTACGAGGACTTCCTGCAGTACGCCTCGCCCGAGGGTGCGCTCGTGTTCATGTCGGGGTGGATGGGCGTCGACCTCTCGCAGTACGCGCTCGACGAGCCGGTCGGGAACGTCAAGTCGAACGCCATCCAGTCGGCCGTGCAGAACTTCGCCGAGTCGGCGAAGCACGGCGAGGAGTTCACGGTGCGCGACATCGCGATCAACGGGGCGATCGGCGGCCTCGGCCCGACCCTCGTGGGCGGCGCCGAGACGATCGCCGACCAGCTGCAGGAGTGGGTGGCATACACCGACGTCGACGGCTTCAACCTCGCCTACGCCATCACCCCCGGCACCTTCGAGGACATCGTCGAGTACCTGATCCCCGTGCTGCAGGCGCGCGGTGCCTACCCGAGCTCCTACGCGCCCGGCACCCTCCGCAACAAGCTGCACGGCGCGGGCGACCGCCTGCCCGACGACCACCAGGGCGCGCGCTACCGCATCGGGGGCGACCTCTCCACCGCGGTCGCCACCACCTCCGACCGCGTCGCCCTGCAGGTCTGAGGGTTACGCGGCCGCGGCCGCGACAGGCACCAGGCGGCGGATGAGGAAGCCCCAGCCGAGCGCGACGAAGAACATCAGCACGCCGTAGACGGCGCCCGGTAGCGACATCTCCATGCTGCCGATCACCGTCTGCGCGATCACGATCGCGAGCGTCGCGTTGTGGATGCCGATCTCGAACGAGCTCGCCACCGCCTGCCGCGGCTCCACCCGGAACAGGCGCGGCACGAAGAAGCCGAGCGCGAGCGAGCACAGGCAGAACACGACCGTGATGATCGCGAGGCGGCCGACGTTCTCCACCAGCAGCGCCCAGTTCGACACGATCGCCCCGGCGATCACCACCGCGAGGATCACCATCGAGGCGATGCGCACCGGCTTGTCCATCCGCTCGGCGAAGCCCGGCCTCCACCAGCGCACCAGCATCCCGACGAGCACCGGCAGCAGCACGATCGCGAACACCTCGACCGCCTTCGCGAACTGCACCCCGAGCTCGTCCTGGGCGGGCATGAACCACCAGATGGCGAGGTTCGTGATGAGCGGCAGGGTGAACACCGCGATCACCGAGTTGATCGCGGTGAGCGAGATGTTGAGGGCGACGTCGCCGCGGAACAGGTGGCTGTAGAGGTTCGCGGTGGTGCCGCCGGGGGATGCCGCGAGCAGCATCATGCCGACCGCGAGCACCGGCGGCAGCTGGAACAGCACCACGAGGCCGAGGCACAGTGCGGGCAGTATCAGCAGCTGGCAGACGAGGGCGATGATCACCGCCTTCGGATGCTTCGCCACGCGGGCGAAGTCGCGCGGGGTGAGTGAGAGGCCGAGCCCGAACATGATGATGCCGAGGGCGACCGGAAGTCCGATGGAGGTCAACGCTGATCCCATGCCCCATCCTGACCCGCCGCCCGCATCCGGCGCCAGCTAGACAACCCCGTCCCGATGTGTGGTCAAACGCTGTAGCGCTTCCCCTCGCGCGCCACGGATGCCTGGCGCGGCAGGCCGAGCGCTGCAGCGTTTGACCCTCCGGAGCTTGGCGGGAACTCGGGGACGTGTGGCGGATGCGGGAGGGCGCTCGCCGCCGCCCGCGGGTAGCGTCGGGGCATGACCGACACGCTCGCCGCATCCGTCTCGCCGCTCAGCGCCGCCGAGCGCGAGGCCGCCGTCGCCCACTTCGCCGCCAAGCTCCGCTACGAGACCGACGCCTCGGATGTCGCCGAGGCCCTCGCCGCCGGCGAGCGTCTCGCGCTCGTCGACACCCGTAACCACGCCTCCTGGCACCAGGGGCATGCGGCCGGGGCCCTGCACATCCCGCGGCGCGAGGTCGCCTCGCGGGCGCCCGCCGAGATCCCGCTCGACACCCCGGTCGTCGTCTACTGCTGGAGCCCCGGCTGCAACGGCGCCGACAAGGCGGCGCTCGAGTTCGCGAAGCTCGGCTACGAGGTGAAGCTGATGATCGGCGGCTTCGAGTACTGGGCGCGCGAGGGCTACGACGTGGTCTCGGATGCCGGCCCCGTCATCCGCGGCGTCGACGCCCTCGTCGGGCCGGTGTCGGCGGAGGACTGCGGCTGCTGAGTCGTTGCGAAAGCAGGGCGGATCGCCTCGTTCGCGGCCGACGGCGGCCGGAGACGTCGATCCAGCCTGCTTTCGGAATGGGCCGCCCTACAGCGCGAGCTTCGCGAGCAGTTCGGCGGCCGTGTCGACGGTCGCGATCGCGCCGGATGCCTCGGCGGGGGCACCGTAGCCCCACGTGACGAAGATGGTGGGCACGCCGTGCTCGGCCGCCCCCTCGACGTCGTGGATGCGGTCGCCCACCATGACCGGACGCGACAGGTCGGCCCCGTCGGCCGCGAGGCGACGCAGCGCCTCGGCTACCACATCCGGCTTCGACGAGCGCACCTCGTCCTCGGAGGCGCCGGTGATCTCGGTGAACGCATCCGCGACGTGGAGGTCGTCGAGGATGAGCTTCGCGAGCGACTCGGGCTTCGAGGTGGCGAGCGAGAGCGGCAGCCCCGCCGCGCGGATGGCGCGCAGCGCGTCGAGCACGCCCGGGTACGCGGGGGCGTCGTACACGCCGCGCGAACGGTAGTCCTCGCGGTAGAGGGCGAGCGCGTAGCGCGACTCGTCCTCGTCGAGCTTCGCGAGGTCGCGGAACGAGTCGAGGATGGGCGGCCCGACCCACTTGAGCAGCTCGGCGGGGGCGGGCACGGGCAGCCGCAGCTGCTCGTAGGTGTGGGCGAGGCTCGAGAGGATGCCGGGCGCCGAGTCGACGATGGTGCCGTCGAGGTCGAACAGCACCGCGGTGAAGGGTCGGGTCATGGGGTTCTCGGGTCGGGGGCGGGTCAGAACAGGCGCGCGTGGCCGGTCTCGAGGCCGCGCATGGCGTCGTAGTCGAGCACGAGGCAGCGGATGCCGCGGTCCTCGGCGAGGGTGCGCGCCTGCGGCTTGATCTCCTGCGCCGCGAACACTCCCGTGACGGGCGCGAGCAGCGGGTCGCGGTTCATGAGCTCGAGGTAGCGGGTGAGCTGCTCGACTCCGTCGATGTCGCCGCGGCGCTTGATCTCGACCGCCACGGAGCGGCCCTCCGCATCCGTCGCGAGGATGTCGACGGGGCCGATCGCGGTCATGTACTCGCGGCGCACGAGGTGGTGGCCCTCGCCCAGCAGCTCGATCTGCTCGGCGAGCAGGCGCTGCAGCTCGGCCTCCACGCCGTCCTTCTGCAGGCCCGGGTCGACGCCGAGCTCGTGGCTCGAGTCGTGCAGGATCTCGTGGATCGAGATCAGCAGGATGTCGGCGGTCTTCACGTTCGACACCCGCCAGAGCTCGACGACGCCGGCGGAGGCGCGCTCCTCGTCGACCTCGTCGAGGCTGAACGCGGTGGGCGGGCTCATCCAGTTGAGCGGCTTGTAGCTGAGCGCGTCGGCGTGCACGAGCACCGAGCCGTCGGCCTTCACGACGAGCAGTCGCGTCGCGAGCGGCAGATGTGCCGAGAGTCGCCCCGCGTAATCCACCGAGCACCGGGCCACCACGAGACGCACCCGTCGAGTCTATTTCGCGGAGCGCACTCCGTGGCGCGAGGATGGGGCCGTGCGCGGGTACACGGCCGGCGAGGTGCGGGCGGCGGAGGCGCCGCTGCTGGCGGCGGGCGTGCCGCTCATGGCGCGCGCCTCGGGGGCGCTCGCGGATGCCGTGTCGGCCGAGCTGAGCCGGCTCGGCGTGCCGCTGCACGAGGCGCGCGTGCTGCTGCTCGTCGGATCCGGCGACAACGGCGGCGACACCCTGTATGCGGGTGCCCTGCTCGCGGGGCGTGGCGCCGACGTCGACTACGTGTCGCTCGGCGACCGCATCCACCGGGAGGGCGAGGCTGCGGCGCTCGCGGCGGGTGCCACCCGCGTCGACGACGCCCCCGACGGCCCGGAGTTCGCGGCGGCGCTCGCGGCGGCGGATGCCGTGCTCGACGGGGTGGTCGGCATCGGCGCCCAGCCGGGTCTGCGCGAGCCGGCGCGCTCCGCGGTGGCCGCCGCCCGCGCCCGCGTGCTCGCCCGGGAGGGCGCGCTTCCGCTCGCGGTCGCGGTCGATCTGCCGAGCGGCATCCACCCCGACACGGGCGGGGTGCCGGATGCGGAGGGCGTGCTCCCCGCCGACCTCACCGTCACCTTCGGCGCCTGCAAGGCGGGCCTGCTCCGCTCCCCCGCCGCCGAGCTCGCGGGCCGCATCCACCTCGTCGACATCGGCCTGGCGCTCGAGCCGTAGCGCGCGTGCCCTTCACCCCCTGCGGCAGCTCACCCCCACCGCCCGCAAGGTCGAGCGAAGCGGCGGGCCGAGGGATCTGCGAGACGCTGGCATCGGGTCTGGCGGGAGCGCGCCGACGCGTCAGCGGCGGCACGCGGGGGTATGCGTCTCGCAGATCCCTCGGCCCGCCGCGAAGCGGAATCAGCCGTCGGCAGCGGCGAGCTGGCCGCAGGCGCCGTCGATCTCCTTGCCGCGGGTGTCGCGCAGCGTGGTCGGGATGCCCGACTCCTCGAGCCGACGGATGAACTCGGCCGTGACATCCGCCTCAGAGGAGGTCCACACCGAACCGGGCGTGGGGTTGAGGGGGATGGGGTTCACGTGCACCCAGCCGCGCCCGCGCTCGTTGAGCTTCTGGGCGAGCAGGTCGGCGCGCCAGGCGTGGTCGTTCATGTCCTTGATGAGGGCGTACTCGATGGAGACACGGCGGCCGGTGACCTCGTAGTAGTGGTACGCGGCGTCGAGGGCCTCGTCGACCTTCCAGCGCGAGTTCACGGGGATGAGCTCGTCGCGCAGCTGGTCGTCGGGGGCGTGCAGGCTGAGGGCGAAGGTGAGCGGCAGGTCCTCGTCGGCGAGCTTGCGGATGGCGGGGGCGAGCCCCACGGACGACACCGTGATGTTGCGCGCCGACATCCCGAGCCCGTTGGGTTGCGGGGCGACCATGACGCGCACGGCCTTCATGAGGCGGTTGTAGTTGGCGAGCGGCTCGCCCATGCCCATGAACACGATGTTGGTGACGCGGGGCGCGTCGTGGCCGCCGTCGCGGCGCAGGCCGCCGAGCTCGCCGTTCGCGATGGCGCGGTTCGCCTCCACCACCTGGGCGACGATCTCGGCCGCCGACATGTTGCGGGTGAGGCCGGCTTGGCCGGTGGCGCAGAACGGGCAGTTCATGCCGCATCCGGCCTGGCTCGACACGCACAGCGTGACGCGGCCGGGGTAGCGCATGAGCACCGACTCGACCAGCGCCCCGTCGAAGAGGCGCCAGAGGAACTTGATCGTCTCGCCCTTGTCGGTGCGCAGGCGTCGCACCTCGGTGAGCAGCGGCGGCAGCATCGCCGCGACGAGCTCCTCGCGTCCGGATGCGGGCAGGTCGGTCATCTCGGCCGGGTCGCTCGTGTAGTGGGTGAAGTAGTGGGTGGCGAGCTGCTTGGCGCGGAAGGCGGGCACGCCGAGTTCGACGGCTTTCGCGGCGCGCTCCTCGGGCGTGAGGTCGGCGAGGTGGGTGGGCGGCTGGGTGCGCCGCGGGGAGGCGAACTGCAGCACGGGGCGGCCGTCGGCCTCCACCTTCTGCGTCCAGCCTTCGGTGCGGGGCCGGACCTGCTTGATCTCGCTCACCCCGTGATTCTCGCAGGCCCAAGCTGGGAGCGGAGGTGTCAAACGCTGTAGCGGTCGGCCACCCGCTGCGGTCATCACCGGCGCCGGTGGCCAGGCGCTACAGCGTTTGACCCATCCACCGGGAGCCGAGGGTGCGGAGGCCGAGGGTCAGGGCGCGGATGCCGTAGAAGCCGATGCAGTAGGCGAGCTGGATGGCGAGCACGGCGGCGGGGGCGCCCGCGGATGCCGGGGTCTGGGCGGCGAGCCACAGCAGCGGCAGGTAGACGGCGATGTTGACGACGCCGGCGAGGGCGAGGAAGCGGCCGTCGGCGGCGCCGATGAGCACCCCGTCGAGCACGAACACGAGCGCGCCGAGCGGCATCGTGGCGGCGATCACCCAGGCGCCGACGGGCACCGCCTCGACGACCGCGGCATCCGAGCTGAACACGCGCCCGAGCCAGGGCGCCACCACCGCGAGCAGCGCACCGAGCACGACACCCGAGACGAGCCCCCAGCCGACGAGCCGACGCACGGTCACCCGCACCTGCGCCCCCGTGCCCGCCCCGAGGTCGTACCCGATCATCGCCTGGGCGGCGATCGCGAAGGCGTCGAGGGCGAGCGCGAACAGGAACGTCAGCTGGAACAGCACCTGGGTGGAGGCGAGCGTCACCGTGCCGAGGCCCGTCGCCGCGACCGTGGTGGCGACGAGCGCGATGCGCAGCGTGAGGGTGCGCAGCAGCATCCACCCCCCGGCGCGCGCGGCGGAGGCCACCCCCGGCAGCCCCGGACGGATGCTCGCCCCCTCGCGGCGGGCGTGGCGCACGGCGATCGCGACGCAGGCCGCCGCCATCCCCCACTGGGCCACGACGGTGCCGACCGCCGAACCCGCGATGCCCCAGCCGACTCCGTAGATCAGCACGGCGTTGAGGGCGCCGTTCGCCGCGAAGCCGGCGACCGCGATGACGAGCGGGGTGCGGGTGTCCTGCAGCCCGCGGAAGAGTCCCGTGGCGGCGATCACGGCGAGCATCGCGGGGATGCCGGCGCACGAGATCCCGAGGTAGCGCGCCGCGAGCTCGGTGACGGCGTCGCTCGCACCGAACGCGGCGGCGAGCGGGTGCGCCGCGAACACCCCGGCGACGGCGAGCACGGCGCCGAGCGCGAGGGCCAGCCAGATGCCGTCGGCGCCCGCGCGCACGGCGCCCGCGCGGTCGCCGGCTCCCAGCATCCGGGCGACCGCCGGGGTCGTGGCGTAGGCGAGGAAGACGAGCAGCCCGATCGCGGTGCTGAGCACGGTGCTCGCGATGCCGAGGGCCGCGAGCGGGTCGACCCCGAGGTGGCCGACGAGGGCCGTGTCGGTGGCGAGGAAGAGCGGCTCGGCGACGAGCGCCCCGAGCGCGGGCACGGCGAGCGCGAGGATGCGTCGGTCGATCGCTCTCACGTCACCACGCTATCCGGGCGTTCGGACACCGCTGCGGGCTCTCGGATACCCGCGCGCGCTTGTCCAGGTGGTCATAGACATGTCTATGACCACCAAATTCAGCCCCTCGACTCCGAGGCCGCGGGCTCGGATGCGGCAGCCCGGCCGCGGGCGCCGCGCGGCGGGCGGGCGGCCGGCGCCGCGAGCGTCGCCAGCACGATCAGCACGAACACGATGAGGAGCGCGTTGAGGATGCCGACGTGCTCGCCGACGAGGCCGATGAGCGGCGGGCCCACGAGGAACGCGCAGTAGCCGAGGGTCGCGACGGCGGAGACGCGGGCGGCGGCGCGGGCCGGATCGTCGGCGGCGGCCGACATGGCGATGGGGAAGCCGAGCGAGGCGCCGACGCCCCACAGCACGATGCCGACGACGGCGACCGGGATGACCGGCACGAAGATGACGAGCGCGACCCCGACCGCGGCGGCCGCGCCCGTGATCCAGAGCACGACGACGCGGCCGAAGCGGTCGATGAGCGGTCCGCCCGCGATCCGGCCCACCATCATCGCTGCCGTGAACACGGTGAACAGCGCCGCGCCCTGGCCGTTCTCGAGCCCGCGGTCGTCGACCATGCCGAGGGCGAGCCAGTCGTTCGCCGAACCCTCGGTGAAGGCCATGCCGAGCGCGATGAGGCCGATCGCGAGGGTGCGCGGCTCGAGCCAGATCGCCATCCGGTCGCGGAACGACACGTGCGCGACGGCCTCGCCGGTGTCGGCGTGGGTGGCGACCCGCGGGATGGCGCGCGGGGCGAGCAGGGCGCCCACGAGCAGCAGCGCGGCCATCCCGATCGTGTGCACGGCGATGTCGACGTGCGCGAACACGAGCGCGGTGCCGATCGTGGTGCCGACCACCATGCCGGCCGACCAGCTCGCGTGGAACAGCGGCATGAGGGTGCGGCCGATCACCTTCTCGACGGCCGCGCCCTCGACGTTCATCGCGACGTCGCAGATGGCGCTGCCGAAGCCGTACGCGGCCATCGCGGCCACCACGACGCCGAACGAGCCGAGCACGCTCGTGCCGAGGCCGATGCCGACGAGCGCGAGGGCGCAGACGAGCAGCATGGCGGCGATCGTGCGCCGGCCGCCGATCCACTGGATGACGTGGCTCGCGAGCACGAGCCCCACGATGGAGCCGATCGACACCCCGAGGATGAGGTAGCCGACGAACGAGGTCGAGAGCTCGAGCTGGTCGCGGATGCTGGGGATGCGGATCGCCCAGGTCGCCGCCCCCAGCCCGTTGAGGGCGAAGGTCGCGAACACGGCGTTGCGCCACGCGGTGGTGTGCGCGGGGCGGGTGGTGGACGGTGTCGTGGTCATGCTGCGCTCAGCGGGCGGATGCGGCGAGCCGGTCGAAGGCCGCGTCGAGCTCGGCGTCGACCGTCTGGCGCGCGGGGTCGGCGAGGTACCACTCGGCGATCTCGCGGGCACCGTCCGCGAACGGGGTCGTCGCGACCCAGCCGGGGACGAGCTGCTTGATGCGGGTGTTGTCGAAGAGCACCGAGTGCGCCTTGTCGCCCACGAGCCCGGGGCCGATCGCGGGCAGCTCGCGCGCGATCCGCTCGGATGCCACGTGCACGATGTCGGGTTCGACCCCGAGGGCGCGGCCGAAGAGGCGGGCGATCGCGTCCCAGGTGAGCGACTCGTCGGAGGTGATGTGCACGGGCGAGCCGATCGCGTGCGGGTTGCCGAACAGGCCGACGAAGGCGCGCGCGAAGTCGCGGGCGTGGGTGAGGGTCCACCAGCTGGTGCCGTCGCCGTGGACGACGATCGGCCTGCCGTCGCGGATGCGCTGCAGCGTCGTCCAGCCGCCCTCGAGCGGGATGAGGGTCGCGTCGTAGGTGTGCGAGGGCCGCACGATCGTCATGGGGAAGCCCGTGTCGCGGTGGGCGGCGACGAGCACGTCCTCGCACGCGATCTTGTCACGCGAGTACTGCCAGAACGGGTTCACGAGCGGCGTCGACTCGACGATCGGCAGCTGCGCGATCGGCTTCTGGTACGCGGATGCCGAGGAGATGAAGAGGTACTGGCCGGTCCGTCCCGAGAAGAGCGCCACATCCGCCTCGACCTGGGCAGGCACGAAGGCGCGGAAGTTGGCGACGACGTCGAACTCGCGCGACCCGATGGCGGCGGAGATGGTGGCGGGGTCGTCCGCGTCGCCGACGATCACCTCGGCGCCCTCGACGGCGGGCCGCGTCGTCGAGCGCCCCCGGTTGAGCAGGGTCACCTCGTAGCCGCGCTCCACGGCGAGCCTCGACACCGAGGAGCTGATGATCCCGTTACCGCCGATGATGAGCACCCGCTGCGCTGCCATGAGCCGAGTCTAGGCTGGCAGGCATGACCGCTTCCGGCATCGCCCTCGACGAGCTCGACCCCGCCATCCGCCCGCAGGACGACCTGTTCCGCCACGTCAACGGACGCTGGATCGAGCGCACCGAGATCCCCTCCGACAAGGCGCGCTACGGCTCCTTCTACCTGCTCGCCGAGGCGGCGGAGCAGGCGGTGCGCGACATCATCGTCGAGGCGCAGGGCGCCGACGCCGGCACCGAGGAACGCAAGCTCGGCGACCTGTACGCGAGCTTCATGGACGACGAGCGCATCGAGGCGCTCGGCTGGGAGCCGATCCGCGCCGAGCTCGCCGAGGTCGCGACGCTCGAGAGCATCCCCGCGTTCCTGCACGCGCTCGGCGCGCTCGAGCGGCAGGGCGTCGGCGGCTTCTTCGCCGCCTTCGTCGACAACGACCCGGGCGACCCCGAGCGCTACCTGGTCTTCCTCGAGCAGGCCGGCCTCGGCCTCCCCGACGAGTCGTACTACCGCGAGGAGAAGTTCGCCGAGATCCGGGATGCCTACCTCGGCTATCTGGAGCGGATGCTGACCCTCGCGGGGTTCGACAAGGCCGCCAAGCGCGCTGCCCGCATCCTCGACCTCGAGACCCGGGTCGCCTCCCACCACTGGGACAACGTGCGCACGCGCGACAGCCAGGCCACCTACAACCCGCTCGGCTGGGCCGAGACGGCGGCGCTCGCCGAGGGCGCCCCGCTCGACGTCTGGCTCGAGGGCCTCGGCGCGCCCGCGGGCTCCTTCGACACGGTCGTGGTGCGCGAGCCGAGCTTCGTGACCGGCCTCGCGAGCCTCCTCACCGAGGAGCACCTGGCCGCCTGGCGCGACTGGCTGCGCTTCCAGCTCATCCGCTCGGTCGCCCCCTACCTGCACGCCGAGGTGGTCGACACCAACTTCGCCTTCTACGGCAAGACCCTCACCGGCACCCCCGAGCTGCGCGCCCGGTGGAAGCGCGGCGTGAGCCTCGTCGAGGGCGCCATGGGGGAGGCGGTCGGCAAGGTCTACGTCGCGCGGCACTTCAGCCCGGATGCCAAGACCGCGATGGACGAGCTCGTCGCCTACCTCGTCGAGGCGTACCGGCGAAGCATCGAGACGCTCGACTGGATGACCGACGAGACCCGCGCCCGGGCCCTCGACAAGCTCGCCAAGTTCACGCCCAAGATCGGCTACCCCGTGACGTGGCGCGACTACTCCACGCTCGCGATCGACGCATCCGACCTCATCGGCAACGTGCGGGCGACGGCGGCGTTCGAGTTCGCGCGCGAGCTCGGCAAGATCGGCAAGCCGATCGACCGCGACGAGTGGTTCATGACGCCGCAGACCATCAACGCCTATTACAACCCGGGCTTCAACGAGATCGTGTTCCCCGCGGCGATCCTGCAGTTCCCCTTCTTCGACGAGGCTCGGGACGCGGCGGCCAACTACGGCGCGATCGGCGCCGTCATCGGCCACGAGATCGGGCACGGCTTCGACGACCAGGGCTCGCGCTTCGACGGCGACGGCCGGCTCACCGACTGGTGGACGGAGCAGGACCGCGCGGCCTTCGAGGAGCGCACCTCGAAGCTCATCGCCCAGTACGACGCGCTCGAGCCCGCGCAGCTGCCCGGCCACCACGTCAACGGCGCCCTCACGATCGGCGAGAACATCGGCGACCTCGGCGGCCTCGGCATCGCGTGGAAGGCCTACCTGCTCTCGCTCGGGGGCGAGGAGCCGCCCGTCGTCGACGGGCTCACGGGTGCCGAGCGCTTCTTCCTCAGCTGGGCGCAGGCGTGGCAGATCAAGGTGCGCGACGAGGAGGCGCTGCGGCTGCTGTCGATCGACCCGCATTCGCCGAACGAGTTCCGCTGCAACCAGATCGTCCGTAACCTGGACGTGTTCGCCTCCGCCTTCGCGTTGACACCCGCCGACGCTCTCTGGCTCGAACCCGACGACAGGGTCACCATTTGGTAGACACCCCCGTGCTCAGCGGTCGCCGCGCACGTGTGCAACTCGCACGCGCGCCACGGCACCGCGCCGAGCACCGGGTGCCGAGCTTCGCGGGCGCCTTCACGGCCCTCGGCGAGCTGGCCTACGGCGGCGCGCAGGTGTCGGCGTCGGTCATCGACCTCGACTCGGATGAGCGGGTGCTGTCGATCGACGACCGGATCGTGTTGCCCACGGCATCCGTCGGCAAGATCCTGCTGCTCATCGAGGTGTCGGCGCGGCTCTCCGAGCAGGCGGCGCCGGCGCTCGAGGTGCTCGACAAGACCCCGAAGGACGCGGTCGGCGACTCGGGGCTGTGGCGGCACCTGCAGGCGCGGTCGCTGCCGCTCGCCGACGTGGCGACGCTCGTGGGCGCGACGAGCGACAACCTCGCCACCAACGTGCTGCTGCGCGAGGTGGGGCTGGATGCCGTGCGCGAGCGCACCGAGGCGCTCGGGCTCATGCGCACGGCGCTGCTCGACCTCGTGCGCGACACCCGCGGACCGGACGACGCCCCGCAGCTCTCGGTGGGTTCGACCGCCGAGCTCGCCTGGCTGTTCGCGTCGCTCGCGCGAGGGCAGGTCGTGGATGCGCTGACCTCGTCGCGCGTGCTCGGCTGGCTCTCGCTCAACACCGACCTCTCGATGGTGGCGAGCGCCTTCGGCGTCGACCCCCTCTCGCACCGCGGCGTCGACCACGGGCTGCAGCTCGTGAACAAGACCGGCACGGACTCCGGGGTGCGCTCGGAGGTGGGCGTGCTGCGGGGGCCGCGGCGCGGCATCGCCTACGCCGTCTCGGTGCAGTTCAGCGACCGATCGATCGCCTCGCGGCTGCGGGTGCTGGAGGCGCTGCGCGCGGTCGGGTTCGATCTGCTCGAGTACGTGCACTGATTCGGGCGGGGTGTTCTACCCCACTTGTCCCCAGTCGCGAATTAGGGCTTGCGCCCCCCATATGGGGGCCCCTATGTTGAGGCTTGCACCGCTACGGGCCGTACCCGCGGATCCCCACCGTCCGGTGTGCACCACCGCATCACCCCCCGATAAACCCCCCACATCCCACACCTGGACGCATCCCTCTCGGTCCCTCCCGAGGCGTCGTCGTGTGCCTTGCTCGTGCGCCGCCATACGCACGAGTCCCCCCTGCAAGGACACATCACCGTGCTCAAGAAGACCCCTGCCTCCCTGCTCGCCCTCGCCCTCGCCGTCGGTCTGACGTTCGCGACCGTCGCGCCCGCGCAGGCCGCCTCCGACGGCCGCCCCGGTGGCGGCGGCGGTCACAACTCCTCACGCGGCTACGATCGCTGGTGGTCGAACCCGACGCCGACCCAGAGCCCGACGCCGACCCAGAGCCCCAGCCCGTCGTCGAGCCCCAGCCCGTCGCCGAGCCCGAGCGCATCGCCGTCGGCGAAGCCCTCCCCGGCGCCGTCGACCGCACCGTCCCCGGTGCCGTCGACCTCCCCCTCCCCCGCGCCGTCCTCGTCCCCCTCGCCGAGCACGGCGCCGGCATCCCGCAGCGTCGCGACGACCTCGAAGACCACGCAGCCCACCACCACCTACGGCGTGGCGGCGTACATCTACAAGAAGCTCGACCCGAACAAGCCCGCCTCGTGGGGTAACTCGGGGGCGCAGCGTCTGCTCGTGCAGGTGCTCGACAACCCGAGCAAGGAGGCGAACTCCTGGTTCTCCTCGCTCGATCCGGCCCTGCTGCCCGATGACGTCTGCGGCGCCGGCTGGGCGATCCAGCAGGACAAGGCGAAGGTCGCGAACGGCTTCAGCTTCCCCGACGACATCCCCCAGCAGGTCGACAACATCGGCTGGCCGCCGCTCTACGACGCGAAGCACACCGACCTCAGCGCACTCATGACCGTGCCGCTGTGCGCGGGCGCCGAGGCGAGCCTGACGATCACCCCCGCCACCTGCACGGCGCCCGAGAAGGTCGTGCTCGGCGCGACGAGCCACGCCGCGTGGGGCGCCCTCGACCGCGTGAGCGGTCCGGGCAGCTACACGGTCACCGCGACCGCCGACCCCGGCTACCGCTTCGCCGACGACAGCACCGCGAAGACTTTCTCGGGAACCCTCGCCGGGGTGCTCCCGAAGAGCGACCCGAGCTGTGCGCCGCCGCCGAAGTGCATCCCGAACTCCTCGGTGAGCTACACCTACGACCCGGCGAGGAACAGCGGCGTGATCACGGTGCCGAACCCGGCCAACTCGACCGGAGAGCTGTGCCGCTCGTTCTGGGTGACCGCGGCGAGCTGGAAGTACCTCGGCTCGAGCCAGTGGGCGCAGAAGATCGATGTGGTCGACAAGCTGGGCGAGATCTCCACGCCGGGCGACTACCCCTACACCGCTCCCGTGACGTGCGGTCAGGGCGACATCTACGCCTCGTACGACGGCGCCGACGCGACCCTCGACCCGGGTCCCTACCTGTGGGGTCCCGACAACCCCTTCGACGAGAAGTTCCTGCACGAGATGGGCTTCACCGGGCCCCGGCCGACGTACACCACGACCGAGCTCGGCTGCAACGAGGTGACGGCCGAGCCGTCCACGACACCGCCCACCTGCACCGCGGCGGGCCAGTACACGCTGCCCGACGTCGACAAGGTGACGTGGTGGGTCGACGGTGTCGAGACCGAGCCGGGCACCTACACCGTGAAGGCCGGCACGAAGGTGACCGTCGTCGCCCGGGCGACCGAGGGCACGGTGCTGAAGGGCGGCGTGCAGGATCCGCGCACCCTGCTGTGGAGCTACACGTGGAAGCTCGACTTCCCGAAGCCGGAGTGCCAGAGCCCGGAGCTCACGGGCCAGATCACCGCGATCTGCGAGAACGACGTGCCGTGGATCAGCTACACGGTGACGCTCGTCGACCCCGACCACCAGTCGACGGGTGACACCGCGGAGCTCACCTTCCAGAGCGGCTCCGACAGCTTCACCTTCATCCCGGCGCTCGGCACCATCCACGACGGGGAGACCCTCTCGGGCCGCGTGCTGTGGCCGGGTGCCGCGATCGACGGCGACGGCGACCCCATCGGCTGGCCGGGCTGGTCGAACGAGGGCGGCGTCTGGCACGAGATCGACGGCAACTACGCCTGGACCCGTGACGGCGTGACGGCGATCATCTCCGTCAACCCCTCGATCAGCGACGACCTCGAGTACCCGAGCGGCAACCCGTACTGCAACCCGGGACCGACCGTCATCGAGCCCACGCTGAGCTCCGTGCCGGCCACCTGCGACGCGACCACGAGCGGCACCTTCACGCTGCCCGACATCGAGGGCATCGTCTGGAAGGTCGACGGGGTGGTGACCGAGCCGGGCACCTACTCGGGCGGCACGCCGAGCACGAAGATCGTGACCGCGGAACTCGACCAGTCGGACGGTCCGGTGGTGCTCGCGCCCGGAGCGCAGACACGCTGGGAGCTCGAGTTCACCGCGCCGAAGGAGTGCCTCACGATCGAGGGCTCCACGGCGACGGGCGAATGCCTCGCCGACTCCCCGTGGATCTTCTACACGATCACGCTGACCGACCCGTACAACCAGGCCAGCGACCACGACGCCGACATCATCATGACCGACGGGACCAACACCGTGACGCTGCCGCTCGGCACCGTCCCGCCGTCGGGCGTGCTGACCGGCAAGGTGCTCTGGCCCGGCGCATCCGTCGATCCGGACACGGGCGAGGCGAACGGCTGGCCCGGCTGGGTGCAGGTGGACGGCGAGTGGACGACCACTACCGACCCCGCGCACTACGGCTGGACGCGCGTCATCACGACGGCGACCCTCTCGGTGAACCCCGAGATGCAGGTCGACCTCACGTATCCGCCGGCCACGCCCGACTGCAACACGAACCCGCCGGAGGACCCGCCGACGTACGGCATCTTCCCGACGAGCGCCGTGCTCGCGCAGCAGTGCACCACCGACGGGCGGGGCGTGCTGACGCTCGGCCAGGTCGACGGCGTCTCGTTCTTCGAGGACGTGAACTACTTCATCGACGGCGTGCCGGCGACGAGCTCGACGGTGTACCTGCGTGCAGGCACCTACGAGGTGACGGTGACCACCAAGTCGCCGAACGACGGGCTCCAGGGGGCGACCGCGTGGCGGGTGACCGTCACCGGGGCGCAGGTCTGCGGTGAGCTCGAGACGCTCGCGCTGACCGGTGCGGATGCCGGGGTGCTGCTCGCCCTCGGCGGCATCCTCGTCGCGGCCGGTGCGGCCGCCGCGGTGACCGCCCGGGTGCGGATGCGCCGGGCGGAGTGAGGCTCCGCATCCCCGTCCGCTGCAGGGGCGGACGGGGATGCGGTCTCGTCGGCGGGCGTCAGGCGCTCGCCGAATCCTGTTCCGCGTGCGTGACGGGTGCGGGCTCGACGCCGTAGACCGCCTCGAGGCCCGCGGCGAACTCGTCGATCCGGCCCTCGGCGGCGAGCATCCTCGCCCGCTCGGACGGGCCGTGCACGAGCACGCCGGCGAAGTGGCGCAGGGCCGCCTCGGTGCGGCCGTCGTCGCCGCGGACGCGGGCCCGCTCGAGCTCCGCCTCGAGCAGCGCCTCCACGTGGCGACGCAGCGCCACGATCGACGGCGCCGCAGCCTCGTCGGCCGCGTACCCGGCGACGGCACCGCCCACGAGGGCGTGCGCCGAGTCGGCGAGCTCGGGCAGCGGGGCGTGCAGGGCGAGCAGCTCGAGGTCGAGCAGTTCGACGCCGGGCAGGGCGCCCACGGCGGGGTCGACGTTGCGCGGCAGCCCCAGGTCGATCACGAGCAGCCTCCGTCCCGCGGGGATCGCCTCGGGGGTGACCGTGTAGCGGGCGGTGCAGGTGATGACGACGTCGACGTCGGCGAGCGCCGCGGGCAGTTCGGCCTCGGCGCGCACCCCGTACTTGCCGGCGAACATCGCGGCGCGGCCGGTGGCCGAGTAGACCCGTACATCCGCGGCGCCGCGGGCGCGCAGCGAGGCGATCGTGGTGGCGGCGTAGCGCCCCGTGCCGACGAGCAGCACGCGGGCGGCCGACCAGTCGGGGATGCGCGAGGAGGCGAGGTCGAGGGCGAGCCGGGCGAGCGAGCGGTCGGCGCCGCTCAGGTCGCCGGCGGAGCGCACGGTGCGCGAGGTGCGGGCGGCCTGCTGGAAGAGGCGGTCGAGGGGGCCGCTCACGGTGCCCGCGCGGCGGGCGTCCTGGGCGGCGCGCTGCACCTGCCCGGCGATCTCCTCCTCGCCGACGACCATCGACTCGAGCCCCGCGGTCACGGCGAAGAGGTGCCGCACGGCGCCGTCGCCCGTGTGCACGGTCGCGCGCGCCCGCAGCTCGGCGGCATCCTCGGGGGCGAGCCCGCCGAGCGCCGACACCACGGCCTCCGCGGCGATCGCGTCGGCGGCCGCGAGCGGGTCGTCGAGGTCGAGGTAGGCCTCGAAGCGGTTGCACGTCGAGAGCACGACCGCCCCGCGCACGAACTCGAGCTCCGCCAGCCGACGGCTCGCCTCGTCGGCCGGGATGCGGGAGACCCGGTCGAGGAGGGGGAAGTCGGCGTTCGCGTGGTTCGCCGTCAGACAGAACAGCACGCGCCTCATCGTACCGGGCATGGATGGGAGGATGGTCGGGTGCTGTCCCCTCACCATCCGCTCGTCGACGGGCGCACCGCCGCCGCCCCCTTCATCCGCGCGGTGCGCGGCGACCGGCCCGAGCGCACCCCCGTCTGGTTCATGCGTCAGGCCGGACGCTCGCTGCCCGAGTACCGCGCCTCGCGTGCGGGCGTCGACATGCTCGACGCGTGCCTGACGCCCGAGCTCGCGGCCGAGATCACCCTGCAGCCGGTGCGCCGGCACGGGGTGGACGCCGCGATCCTGTTCAGCGACATCGTCGTGCCCGTGCTGCTCGCGGGCGTCGACGTGCGTATCGTGCCGGGCCGCGGCCCCGTGCTCGACTCCCCCATCCGCACGGCATCCGACGTGCTGCGGCTGCGCCCGATCGACCCCGAGGCGCTCGCCCCGATCGCGGAGGCCGTGCGGCTGACGGTCGCCGAGCTCGGCTCGACGCCGCTCATCGCCTTCGGCGGCGCGCCCTTCACGCTCGCCTCCTACCTCGTCGAGGGCGGCCCCTCGAAGGATCAGCTGCGGGCGCGCTCCCTCATGTACAGCGACCCGCACGCCTGGGCCGCGCTGCTGAACTGGTGCGCGGATGTCACGGGCGCCTTCCTGCGCGCGCAGGTCGAGGCGGGCGCGAGCGCCGCCCAGCTGTTCGACTCGTGGATCGGCTCGCTCGCGCGCCGTGACTACCAGCGACGCGTGGCGCCGCACTCGAAGCGGGCGCTCGACGCGCTGCGCGGGTTCGAAGTTCCGCGCATCCACTTCGGCGTCGGCAGCGGCGAGGTCATCGACCTGCTGCCGGGGCTCGGCGTCGACGCCGTGGGCGTCGACTGGCGGCTGCCGCTCGACGAGGCGAGCGCCCGGCTCGGCGGCGGCGTGCCCCTGCAGGGCAACATCGACCCGGCCCTGCTCGCGGCGCCGTGGTCCGTGCTGCAGTCGCATCTCGAGGACGTGCTCGACCGCGGGCTCGCCGCACCCGCGCACGTCGCGAACCTCGGCCACGGGGTGCCGCCGGACACCGACCCCGAGGTGCTCACCCGCGTCGTGGAGTTCGTGCATGCCCGAGGGTGAGTCACCGCGCGTCGTCGTGGTGGGCGGCGGCGTCGCCGGCCTCGTGGCGGCGCGCGAGCTCGCGCGCGCCGGTCGCGAGGTCACGGTGCTCGAGGCGGGCGAGCGGCTCGGCGGGCAGCTCGCCAGACATTCCGTAGCAGGCATAGAACTGGATGCGGGAGCCGAGGCGTACGCCACGCGCGGTGACGACATCCCCCGGCTGCTGCGCGAGCTGCACCTCGACACCGACATCGTGACCCCCGCCCCGGCGCCGGCCTGGCTGCACCGTCGCGACGGCTCGGCCGTGCCGCTGCCCGCGACGAGCCTCTTCGGCATCCCCGGGGTGCCGCTCGCCCAGGACGTCATCACGGCGATCGGGGTGCGCGGTGCGCTGCGCGCCCAGCTCGACTCGGTGCTGCCGGACGTCGTCGGCGCGAAGGCCGGGACGCTCGGCGAACTCGTGCGGCGGCGGATGGGAGGCGCCGTCGTCGACGGGCTCGTCTCGCCCGTGACGCGCGGCGTGCACTCGCTTCCGGCCGACGAGCTGCCGCTCGACCGCGCGGCGCCCGGCCTGCGTCGCGCGCTCCGCAGCGAGGGCTCGCTCGCCCGCGCCGTGCGGGCGATGCGCGAGCAGGCGCCCGCGGGTTCGGCGGTCGCGTCGCTGCGCGGTGGGCTGTTCCGGCTCGTCGACGCCCTCGAGGCCGAGCTCCGCACGCTCGGCGTGGAGCTGCGCACGGGTGTCGCCGCGGCACGTTGGGACGCCCTCGGGGTGACGACGTCGACGGGCGAGTGGATCCTCGGCGAGGTGGTGCTCGCGGCGCCCCTCGACGCGGAGGCGCCCCGCACCCGCGTGACCGTCGCGACGATCGCCGTCGACGCGCCCGAGCTCGCCGCCGTGCCGCGCGGCACCGGGGTGCTCGTCGCACCCGACGCCCCGGGCGTCACGGCGCGCGCGCTCACGCAGGTGAGCGCCAAGTGGGCGTGGGTGGCCGAGGCCACCCCGCTGCAGCTGCTGCGGCTGTCGTACGACGCGGGCGTCGAGGTGACCCCCGAGCTCGCCCGAGCGGATGCCGAGGTGCTGCTCGGGATGCCCGTCCCGACCCCCGTCGACGCCGCGGTCGTCGAGTGGGAGCGCACCGGTCGTCGCGTCGGCGGCGAACATGCCATTGACGGAATGCATCGGGTGGGGGAGGCTGAATCGGGCACGGGGCTCGCGGCGGTCGTGTCCTACGCCCGAACCGTCGCGAATGCAATCCCCTCCGGAACCTCGGAGGGCGAGGGCTAGTCTGGGACGACAGCCCCACATGGCCACCGCGCAGCGGGACGCGGAGAACGGAGCGCACCATGAAAGGCAAGATCCTCTTCCTCGCCGGACTCGGCGTCGGATACGTGCTCGGCACGCGCGCCGGTCGGCAGCGCTACGAGCAGATCAAGGCGGCCGCCTCGAACCTCTGGAACGCGCCGATCGTGCAGAAGCGCGTCGACGACGTGCAGGACTTCGTGAAGGACAAGGCGCCCGAGGTGGCCGAGTTCGTCGCCGACGGCGCCAAGAAGGTCGTCGCGCAGGTCGCCGGCCGCGGCTCGAGCAGCTCGTCCGCCCGCGCGGCGACGAAGGCGCCCGCCCAGGCTCCGGCGAAGAAGGCGCCCGCGAAGTCCACCACCGCGAAGAAGTCGACGTCCGGCTCCGGCTCCTGACGGGGGTGAGCGGATGACCGACCCCACCTTCGACCCGACGAGGCGGCGCCCCAAGCGCTCGCTCGTCGAGCTGCTGACGGGCCTGCCCGAGCAGGTGCAGTCCCTCGTGCAGCGCGAGATCGAGCTCGTCAAGACCGAGCTCGTCGAGAAGCTCAAGGCGCTCGGCGTCGGCGCGGGCCTGCTGCTCGGCGCGGTCGTCGTGCTGCTGTTCTTCGTCGGCGTGCTGCTGACGCTCGCGATCATCGGCCTCAGCTACGTCATGCCCGACTGGGCCGCGGCGCTCGTCGTCGCGGGCGTGCTGCTCATCGTCGCGGTGATCCTCGGGCTCATCGGCTACCGCATCCTCAAGCGCGGCATCCCGCCGCTGCCGACCGAGGCCATCGACTCCATCCAGAAGGACATCAACGCCGTCAAGGGCACAGGAAGGCGAGGACCGTCATGAGCGACGCCATCGAGAACGCCAAGGCCGCGGCCGCGAAGGCACGGCACGAGCTGGCCGACACCCTGGAGGCCATCGAGGACAAGTTCGACGTCCCGAAGCGCACCGGCGAGCTGGTCGACAAGGCGAAGGCCGCCTACGAGCGCAACCCCGTGCCGTGGATCGTCGGGGGTGCCGCCGTCGCGATCGTCGCGCTCGGCCTCGTCGCCTGGGCGATCTTCGGCGGCGACGACGACTGACCTCCCCGCGGCGGTCGGCCGCCGATTCGCGGCATCCGCGTGATCGGGGGAGGATAGGGGGGTGACGTCTGCGCCCTCCGTCCCGTCCGACTCCCCGCGCCCGACCGGCTTCACCCTGTGGGCCGTGTGGCGCCGCGACCCGGCGAGCCGGGGCGCCGTCACGGTCGACGGCCTCGCCGAGGCGATCGCCGAGGTTGAGGCCACGGGTGTCGTGCTGCGCGGGCTCTACGACGTCTCCGGGCTGCGGGCGGATGCCGACCTCATGGTCTGGCTGACCGGCGACACCGCCGAGACCCTGCAGTCGGCGCTGCGCATCCTGCGTCGCGTGCCCGCGATCGCCGCGCTGCTGCCCACCTGGAACGCCCTCGGCGTGCACCGCGACGCCGAGTTCAGCCGCTCGCACGCGCCGAGCTTCCTGCGGGGGCTGCCGCCGAAGGGCTGGGTGACGGTCTACCCCTTCATCCGCAGCTACGACTGGTACCTGCTGCCCGACGAGGAGCGCCGCGGGATGCTCGCCGACCACGGCCGCAAGGGCTCCGAGTACCCGGCCGTGCAGGCGAACACCGTCGCGAGCTTCGCGCTCGGCGACTACGAGTGGATCCTCGCGCTCGAGGCCGACGAGGTGGTCGAGCTCGTCGACCTCATGCGCCACCTGCGGCAGACCGAGGCGCGCCGGCACGTGCGCGAGGAGGTGCCCTTCTTCACGGGGCGCCGGATCGACGTCGACGAGGTGGCGGAGGTGCTGTCGTGATCGAGACGACGAAGGAGCTCGGGCCCGAGCACGTCGAGACCCCGGTCGCCTACGACGCGATCGTGCTCGCGAGCTTCGGCGGACCCGAGGGCCAGGACGACGTCATCCCGTTCCTGCGCAACGTGACGCGGGGGCGCGGGATCCCGGACGAGCGCCTCGAGGAGGTCGCCCACCACTACCGCCACTACGGCGGCGTGAGCCCTATCAACCAGCAGAACCGCGAACTGAAGGCCGCCCTCGAGGCCGAGCTCGCCGCCCGCGGCATCGAGCTGCCCGTGTACTGGGGCAACCGCAACTGGGACCCGTATCTCGCGGATGCCGTGCAGCAGGCCTACGACGACGGTCACCGCACGCTCATCGGCGTCGCGACGAGCGCCTACGCGAGCTACTCGAGCTGCCGGCAGTACACCGAGGACATCGTGAAGGCACTCGACACGACGGGCCTCGCCGGCGAGGTGCGGCTCGACAAGGTGCGCCCGTACTTCGACCACCCCGGATTCGTCACCCCGTTCGTGGAGGGGCTGCGTGCCGCGCTCGCCGAGCTCGCGGCGGCCGGCCACGCGCCCGAGCGCACGCGCGTGCTGTTCGCCACCCACTCCATCCCGATGACGGCGGCCGTCGAGTCGGGCCCCGACTTCGGCCCCGGCGGCGCCTACGAGGCGCAGCATCTCGCGGTGGCCGAGGTGGTCATGCGCGAGGCGGGCAGCGACATCGACTGGGAGCTCGTCTACCAGTCGCGCTCCGGCCCCCCGAGCCAGCCGTGGCTCGAGCCCGACATCAACGACGTCATCGAGGGCCTGCCCGCGCAGGGCGTCGAGGCGATCGTGATCGTGCCGCTCGGCTTCGTGTCGGATCACATGGAGGTCATGTGGGACCTCGACAACGAGGCCCTCGAGTCGGCGGCCGAGGCGGGTCTCGCGGCGAAGCGCATCCCGACCCCCGGCATCCACCCCGCCTTCGTGGCCGGGCTCGTCGACCTCGTGCTCGAGCGGGTGAACGGCACCCCGGTGGCCGAGCGCCCCGCCCTCACGAACCTCGGACCCTGGTTCGACGTGTGCCGCCCCGGATGCTGCGTGGGCGTGCAGGCGACCGTCGTGGAGCCGGTGTCGTGACCCTGCGGCTCGGCACCCGGGGCAGCGCGCTCGCGCTCGCCCAGGCGCGCACGGTGGCGACGCGCCTCGGTGCCGAGCTCGTCACGATCGAGAGCGAGGGCGACCGCATCTCCGAGCCGCTCTCGCAGCTCGGCGGGGCGGGGGTGTTCGCCGCGGCGCTGCGCGAGGCGCTGCTCGCGGGCGAGGTGGATGCCGTCGTGCACTCGTACAAGGACCTCCCGACCGCGCCGCTGCCCGGGCTCACGGTGGCGGCCGTGCCGAAGCGCGCCGACGCGCGCGACGTGCTGTGCGCGGCGGACGGGCGCGACCTCGACGCGCTGCCCGCGGGGGCGCGGGTCGGCACCGGCTCGCCGCGCCGCCGCGCCCAGCTGCTGCGCCGCCGCGCCGACCTCGAGGTGGTCGACATCCGCGGCAACATCGACACGCGGCTCGGCCGATTGACCGCCGACGACCCGGAACGCCGCCTCGACGCGATCGTGCTCGCCGCCGCGGGTCTCGACCGGCTCGGACGCATCGACGCCGCGAGCGAGTGGATGAGCCTCACCTCCTGGCCCACCGCGCCGGCCCAGGGCGCACTCGCCGTCGAAACGCGCACCGGCCAGGAGAAGACGGTCGCGAAGCTCGACCACAAGCCCAGCCGCCTGGCCGCGGAGGCCGAGCGCGGCGTGCTCGCGAAGCTCGAGGCGGGATGCGCTGCGCCGCTCGGCGCGTCCGCCCTGTTCGAGGACGGCCTGCTGTTCCTCTCGGCGCGCGTCTACTCCCTCGACGGCGCCGAGCAGCTCACGGCATCCCACGCCCTCTACCCGGAGGACGCGAAGGATCCGGCGGGCGAACTCGCGGCCCGGGTGGCCGAGGAGCTGCTCGCGGCGGGCGCGGCGGAGCTCGCCGGGCTCGGGGGTGCCTCGTGAGCGCCGAGCCGCGCAAGCCGCTCGCCGGCTGGCGGGTGCTCGTGCCGCGCGGCGGCAAGTGGGGCGACGGGGTCGCGGCGAGCGTGCGCGGCTTCGGCGGCATCCCGGTGATCGCCCCGCTCATCAACTTCGCGAGCTCGGACGACCCGATCACGCTCGCCAACGCCCTGCACGAGCTCGGCGACGGCCAGTTCGCGTGGCTCGTCGTGACGAGCGCCACGACCGTCGACGTGCTCGTGAGCCAGCGCGTCAAGGTGCCCGACGAGACCCGCATCGCGGCCGTCGGCGAGACGACCGCCGCCGCGCTGCAGCTCGCCGGCTACCGCGTCGACTTCGTGCCCACCTCCGACAACTCGGCGCGCGGGCTCGTGAAGGAGTGGCCCGACTCGGGCATCCGGGGTCGTGTGCTCATCCCGCAGTCCGACATCGCCGAGCCGACGCTCGTGGCGGGCCTGCAGAAGCTCGGCTTCGAGGTGGAGTTCGTGACGGCGTACCGCACGGTGGGTGTGCCCGCGGCGATCGAGGTGAAGTCGGATGTCGCCTCCGGACGCATCCGCGCGATCCTGGTGACCTCGGGCTCGGTCGCACGGCAGGTGGCGGAGCAGCTCGCGCCGCTGCCCGCGGAGACCGTGGTGGCGTGCATCGGCCCGCGCACCGCCTTCGACACGCGTGCGGCGGGGCTGCCCGTGCACGTGATCGCCGACGAGCGCAGCGTCGACTCGCTCATCGAGGGTCTCGTCGAGTACGCGGAGGCGGAGTGAGCGGCCCCGTCATCCGTCCGCGCCGGCTGCGGCAGAGCCCGGCCTGGCGCCGGCTCGCCCGGGAGACCCGGGTGGATGCCGCCCAGCTGATCCTGCCGATGTTCGTCGCCGAGGGGGCCGCCGAGCCGCGCCCCATCGCCTCGATGCCGGGGGTCGTGCAGCACAGCCTCGACTCGTTCCGCGTCGAGCTGCAGCGCGCGGCGGCCGCGGGGATCGGCGGCGTCATGCTGTTCGGCGTGCCGGTGGAGAAGGACGCGACCGGCTCCGGCGCGACCGACCCCGACGGCATCCTCAACGTCGCCACGCGCGTCGCCGCCGCCGAGGTGGGCGACGCGCTCGTCGTGCAGACCGACCTGTGCCTCGACGAGTTCACCGACCACGGTCACTGCGGCGTGCTCGACGCCGCGGGGCGGGTCGACAACGACGCGACCCTCGTGCGCTACCGCGAGATGGCGCTCGCACAGGCCGAGGCGGGCTCGGGGCTCGTCGGCCTCTCGGGCATGATGGACGGCCAGGTCGCCGCCGTGCGCGAGGTGCTCGACGCGGCCGGCCGCGCCGACGTGCCGATCCTCGGCTACGCCGCCAAGTACGCCTCCGCCTTCTACGGCCCGTTCCGCGAGGCCGTGCAGTCCTCGCTCGTCGGCGACCGCCGCACGTACCAGCTCGACCCGGCGAACCGCCGCGAGGGGTTGCGCGAGGCGCTCATCGACGTCGAGGAGGGCGCCGACGTCGTCATGGTGAAGCCCGCCATGAGCTACCTCGACGTGCTCGCCGACACGGCCGCGGCATCCCCCGTGCCCGTGTGGGCGTACCAGGTGTCGGGCGAGTACGCGATGATCGCGGCGGCCGCCGGCAACGGCTGGATCGACGGCGACCGGGCCGTCGACGAGTCGCTCACCTCGATCGTGCGGGCGGGGGCGGATGCCGTGCTCAGCTACTTCGCGCTCGACGCGGCCGAGCGTTGGGCCCGCGCGTGACCGCCAACGACGACGCCTTCGCACGCGCCCAGGCGGCGCTGCCCGGCGGGGTGAACTCGCCCGTGCGCGCCTACGGTTCGGTCGGCGGCACGCCGCGCTTCCTCGTGTCGGCGCGGGGTGCGTACGTGACGGATGTCGACGGCCGCGAGTACGTCGACCTCGTCGCGTCGTGGGGTCCGGCGCTGCTCGGCCACGCGCATCCGGAGGTCGTGGCGGCCGTGCAGACCGCCGCCGCCCGCGGGCTGTCGTTCGGCGCCTCCACCCCCGCCGAGACGGAGCTCGCCGAGCTCGTGCGGGCGCGGCTCGGGGCGGCGAGCGGCGTCGAGAAGCTGCGCCTCGTGTCGACCGGCACCGAGGCGACCATGACCGCGATCCGGCTCGCGCGCGGCGCGACGGGGCGCGAGCTGGTCGTCAAGTTCGCGGGGCACTACCACGGGCACTCCGACGGTCTGCTCGCCGAGGCGGGCTCGGGCGTCGCCACCCAGGGGCTGCCCGGCTCGGCCGGGGTGCCGGCGCCGATCGCCGCGCAGACGCTCGTGCTGCCCTACAACGACCTCGCCGCGGTCGAGGCGGCGTTCGCCGCGCATCCGGGCCGCATCGCGGCCGTCATCACGGAGGCGGCGGGTGCCAACGCGGGCGTGCTCGCGCCGCAGCCGGGCTTCAACCGCGCGCTCGTGGAGCTCGCCCACGCGCACGGCGCGCTCGTGATCCTCGACGAGGTGCTCACCGGCTTCCGGGTCGGCCCCGCCGGCTGGTGGGGGCTCGAGGGTGCGGCCGAGGGTTGGGCTCCCGACCTGTTCACCTTCGGCAAGGTGATCGGCGGCGGCATGCCTCTCGCGGCGCTCGGCGGCCGTGCCGCGCTCATGGACCAGCTGGCGCCGCTCGGCCCGGTGTACCAGGCGGGCACCCTCTCGGGGAACCCGCTCGCGGTCGCCGCGGGCCTCACGACGCTGCGGCTCGCGGAGGCCGAGGTCTACGCGCACGTCGACGCGGCGGCGGATGCCGTGGCCGCCGCGGTCTCGGAGGCGCTCGCCGCCGAGGGGGTCGCCCACGTGATCCCGCGCGCCGGGAGTCTCTTCTCGATCGCGTTCCGCGAGGCTCCGGTGCGCGACTACGCTGACGCGAAGGCGCAGGACGCCTGGCGCTACGCCCCCTTCTTCCACGCCCTGCTCGAGCAGGGCGTCTCGGCGCCGCCGAGCGTCTACGAGGCCTGGTTCCTCACGGCCGCCCACGACGCCGCGGCCCTCGACCGCATCCTGCGGGCGCTGCCGGCCGCGGCACGCGCCGCGGCCACCGCGTCGCCGCGGTAGCGCCGCGCCACCCCCGCGCCCCCTCCCGCTGGTCGAGTGCCGCCGAAGGCGGTGTATCGAGACCCACGACGGACGCCCCTCGAAGGGGCGCCCGTCGTCGGTGAGGCCCCACCCTGCGGATGTGCGCGGGCTACGAAACCAGCAACCCCACGACGGTCGCAACGACCGCGATCGTCGGGAACCCGCCCTGCACGAGCGCGGCCCGCGTGAGCAGGCGGTTCGAGGTGAGCAGCACGACCGCCGCGAGCACCATGCACAGGCACGCGAAGAGCATGACCGCGATCCCCGCCGATCGGAAGTCGGCCGTCCAGCTGAGCCCGAGCCCCGCGAACGCGCCGAGCGCCAGGAACAGGTTGTAGAAGCCCTGGTTGTAGGCCATCCCGCGCAGGGTGTCGCCGTCTTCCGCCGAGCGCACCCCGAAGGTGCGCCGCGTGGATTCGCGGTTCCAGAGCACGCTCTCGAGCATCCAGATGTAGACGTGCACGAGGGCCGCGAGTCCGGCGAAGATCTCGCCGATCACCAGCAGGACGATTGCCACGGTGTCAGTGTGCCACGTCGACGACGATGCGGCCCCGCGTGTCGCCGGCGAGGATGCGGCCCGCGTACTCGGGCACGCGGCTGAGGCCGATCTCCTCGGTCATCGAGTCGAGCAGGGCGAGGTCGAGGTCGCGCGCGAGGCGGCTCCAGACGCGGTCGCGCGTGACGAGCGGCGCCTCGACCGAGTTGATGCCGACCAGGCTCACCCCGCGCAGGATGAACGGCATGACCGTGGTGGCGAGCTCGGCGCTCTCGACGAGACCGCAGGCCGCGACGGCGCCGCCGTAGCGGGCCTGGGCGAGCAGGCTCGCGAGGGTGGTGCCGCCGACCACGTCGACGGCGCCGGCCCAGCGGCTCGCCTGCAGGGGCTTGCCCGCCTGCTGCAGCTCGGCGCGGTCGAGGAGCTCGGATGCCCCGAGCCGCTCCAGGTAGCCGCGGTCGTCGGGGTGCCCGGTCGCGGCCACGACGCGGCGTCCGGATGCGGCGAGCAGCATGACGGCGACCGAGCCGACCCCGCCGGTCGCCCCGGTGACGACGACGTCGCCCTCGGGGATGTCGGCGTGTTCGAGCGCGAGCGCGGCCTGCGCCGCGGTGAAGCCGGCGGTGCCGATGGCGGCGGCGCGCCGCATCCCGAGCTGCGCGGGCACGCGCACGAGCGACTCGGCCTGCACGCGGGCGCGCCGCGCGTACCCGCCGTTGCGCGTCTCGCCGAGGCCGGCTCCCGTGAGCACGACCTCGTCGCCGGGCCGCCAGCGGTCGTCGCTCGACGCGGCGACCGTGCCGACGACGTCGATGCCGGGGATGAGCGGGCTGACCCGGGCGACGCCGCGGTCGCCGCGCAGCGCGAGGCCGTCCTTGAAATTGAGGCTCGAGTAGGCGACGTCGAGCAGCACCTCGCCGTCGCCGAGGTCGCCCTCCGCCACGTCGACGAATGCGACCGTCGCCCCCGTCTCGCCCCGGGTCACCTGCAGCGCGTGCACCATGCCCCGAGCCTACGGGGGCCGGACGCGGCTACGCGGCGGCCTTCGCCCGGGCCAGGTCCTCGAAGAGCTCGGTGTTGAAGCGGTAGGCCAGCAGCACCTCGTCGATGACGCGCTCGCGCTCCGCGGCATCCCAGCCGACGGCGTCGAGCTGCTCGCGGTAGGTCTCCTTGAACTCCTTCGGGTCGGCGATCTCGTCGAAGAGGTAGAAGCCCACCCCGTTCGTCTCGAAGCCGAAGCGGCGCTGCATGACCTTGCGGATGAACTGGCCGCCCGAGAGGTCGCCGAGGTAGCGCGTGTAGTGGTGGGCGACGAAGCCGCCCGACCAGCGCTCGGCGGCGACGCGGCGGATGCGGTCGACGTAGGCGACGGTGGTGGGCAGCGGCTCGATCTGCTCGCGCCAGTCGGCGCCGAGCAGGTACTCGAGGTCGGCCTCCAGCGCCGGCAGGCGGGTGAGGCGCGGGGTCGCGAAGTGGGCGACGACGGGGTCGCCCGCGAACACCTGCTCGGCGCCCTCGATGGCCTCGTAGATGAAGTAGTGCTGGGCGACGAGGGCGATGTAGTCCTCGCGGGTGCCCTCGCCCTTCATGAGGTCGGTCATGAAGCCGGCGCCCTCGCTGTCGGAGTGGCTGGCCCAGGTGCGCTCGCGGAGGGCCTGGGAGAAGGGCAGCACGGTCACGGGCACTCCTTGAGGTTAGGTTCGCCTTAGTTTAGCGGCCCCGCCCGCGCCCGGAACCCCTCAGCTCGGGGGGCGCTCGCCGCGCGGCGCTCCGAGTCCGGTCGCGAGCAGCGCGACCGAGCCCGCGAAGTGCAGCACGTTGTCGGCGCCGTTGAGCGCCAAGACGTTGGCCGGGGTGCCGACCGTGAACAGCCCGAACAGCCCGAGCAGCAGCAGCACGGTGCCGGCCGCGATGTTCACGACGCGGGCCGCCGCATCCCCGCGCAGGAAGCCGCTCACGAGCGCGACCGCGAGGGCGAGCTGCACGGCGCCGAGCAGCAGGTTGGTGCCGAACAGGCCGAAGACGAGCGCCTCGCCGCCCCCGATGGCCGCGGCGACGGCGATGCCCGTGCCGCCCAGGATGCCGGAGAGGGTGCCCACGATCGCGGCCACGATCCGGTTGGGCGTCATGGCGTTCACGCGTGCGGCCGCGGGGTCACGCCGAGCCGTTCGCACGCGGCGTTGTAGAGCACCACGACCTCGCGGCGGATCTCGGGACGCTCGGAGATCTCGCGCGACCACGGCACGCGCAGCTCGTGCTCGGCACCGTCGACGCGGTAGCGCCAGACGCCGCCCAGGTGGTCGAGGCCGATCATCTCGGCGTCATCGGGCTCCACCTCGCCGAAGGCGCGCACGATGAGGGTGTTGTCGTCGGTGTGGTCGCCGTTCATGTGCGCGAGCACCGCGCCGACGACCTCGGGGGAGAACACGGTCACGCGTCCACGGTAGTCCACGCGTCCGGGGCCGCATTCTGCTGAGATGGGCACGTGGACGAGCAGCCGGACGATCCGCACCGCGCCGGGCAGCCGAGCGGCACGAGCCGCCGGGACTTCCTGCTGGGCGGTGGGGCGGCGGCCGCGGGTGTCGTGGTGGGCGGCGTCGTGGGCGGTGCGATCGGGCACGACCTCGGTGCCCGCGAGGCCCTGCCGACCCCGGATGCCGAGACGGCGCCCGGCTTCGCCCACCTCGTGGTGATCATGGACGAGAACCGCTCCTTCGACAACCTGCTCGGCTACCTCTACGACGCGGGCACTCTCCCCGCCGGGCAGAGCTTCGAGGGTCTCGCCTTCGGCGACCACGCGAACACCGCGCCCGACGGCACCCGCATCCCCGCGCATCCGTACACCGGCACGACCGACGAGATCATGGGCTCGCCGAACCCCGACCCCGGCGAGCCGTATCCGCACGTCAACACGCAGCTGTTCGGCACCGTGCGGCCGCCGTACAACATCCCGGACGACGACAGCCGGCCGACGATGGACGGCTTCGTCACCGACTACGCGATCAACTGGACCGAGGTGAAGGGGGCGAGCCGCGCCCCGACGAACGCCGAGCTCGGGCAGGTGATGGGGTCGTTCACGCCCGAGATGCTGCCCGTGCTCTCGACGCTCGCGCGGGAGTTCGCGGTGTACGACCACTGGTACGCGGCCGTGCCGAGCCAGACCTTCTGCAACCGCTCCTTCTTCCACGCCTCCACCTCGCACGGCTTCGTCACCAACCAGGACGGCGGGGGCTACAGCAAGTGGCTCGACGCCCCGGCGGCGCCCACCGTGTTCAACCGCCTCGAGGATGCGGGGGTCGACTGGCGCATCTACTACGACGAGCTGCAGCTCGTCTCGCTCACCGGCGTGCTGCACGCGCCCGTGCTCGAGCGGTACTGGAAGACGGGGCACTTCGCCACGATGACCCAGTTCTACGACGACGTCGCGCACGGCCGGCTGCCGGCCTACTCGTTCATCGAGCCGCGGATGGCGTACAACCACAACGACTTCCACCCCGCCTTCGGCGAGTTGCGCGAGAGCGACGTCGACGGCACCGAGGTCATCGACTCCGCGATCTCGGATGTGCGTGCCGGCGAGCTGCTGCTGCACAACATCTACACGGCCATCCGCGGCAGCGGCACCGGGGCGGGCTCGAACGCGCTCAACACGATGCTGCTCATCACCTTCGACGAGCACGGCGGCACCTACGATCACGTGGCGCCGCCCGCGGCCGAGCCGCCCGAGGAGGATGCGGAGCCCGGCGAGATGGGGTTCACCTTCCACCGCCTCGGGTGCCGGGTGCCCGCGATCGCGGTCTCGGCGTGGACGGCCGCCGGCACGATCGTGCACGACGAGATGCACCACGGGGCGCTCGCGGCGACCCTCAGCCGGCTGCACGGGCTCGAGCCGCTGAGCCGCCGGGATGCGGAGGCGACACCGCTCTTCAACGCCGTGAACCTCGGCGTCGCGCGCGACCCGTCCACGTGGCCCACCACGACCCCGCAGTACCTGCCGCCGAACCCGCAGGCGGAGGACCCGCATCCGGGCAACGCCCACCGCGACAAGCCGCTCAGCCCGCCGGCGCAGGGGCTGCTCGGCCTCCTGTTGGCGAAGTACGGGAACCCGGAGCACATCGATCCGAAGACGTACGGCGACGCCTACCAGGTGCTCACGACGTACGGCACCGGCCTGTTCGGCACGGCCGCGTCGACGCCGACCGAGGCCCCGCCGACCCCGATCCCCTGAACCCGCGCGCCCGCGCCCGACCCGCCCCACCGAGAGAGACCCCATGAGCTACGACGTCGCCGCCTTCCGGGCGCAGTTCCCCGCACTCGCGACGGGGGTGGCGCACTTCGACGGCCCGGGCGGCACGCAGACCCCGACCGCGGTCGGCGAGGCGATCGCCCGCACCCTCACGGGCCCGCTCTCGAACCGCGGCACCTCGACCCGGTCGGAGCGCAACGCGACGGATGCCGTGCTCGCCATGCGCGCCGCCGTCGGCGCGCTGCTGAACGTGCCGGCATCCGGTGTCGTCTACGGGCGCAGCGCCACCCAGCTCGCCTACGACTTCTCCCGGCATCTCTCGCGGGACTGGCATCCGGGCGACGAGGTCGTCGTGACGCGCCTCGACCACGACTCGAACGTGCGGCCCTGGGTGCAGGCGGCCGAGCGCACGGGCGCGACGGTGCGCTGGATCCAGCTCGACCCGGCGACGGGTGAGCTGCGGCTCGACGAGCTGCGCGACGTGCTCTCGGAGCGCACGCGCGTGGTCGCGCTCACGGCCGCCTCGAACCTCATCGGCACGATCCCGCCCGTGCGGGCGGTCGCGGATGCGGCGCACGCGGTCGGCGCGCTCGTGTACGTCGACGCGGTGCACTACGCCGCCCACGAGCTCGTCGACCGGGCGGAGCTGGGTGCCGACTTCGTCGTCTGCTCGCCGTACAAGTTCCTCGGGCCGCACTGCGCGGTGCTCGGCGCCGACCCCGAACTGCTCGCGACGATCCGCCCCGACAAGCTCGCGCCGTCGACGGACGCGGTGCCCGAGCGGTTCGAGTTCGGCACCCTGCCCTACGAGCTCATGGCGGGCGTCACGGCGGCGGTCGAGGTGCTCGCGGCGATCGCGCCGGGCGCCGCGACGACGCGCCGGGAGGCGCTCGCCGCATCCTTCGCCGCGGTGCACGCGCACGAGTCGGCGCTGCTCGCGCGACTCGAGGCGGGGATCGCGGAGCTCGGCGACCGGGTGGTCGTCTACTCGCGTGCGGCCCGCCGCACCCCGACCCTGCTGCTCGGCTTCCCGGGGCGCTCGGCCGAGGAGGCCTCCGCCCTCCTCGCGGCGCGCGACGTGCACGCGCCGGCCTCCAACTTCTACGCCCTCGAGGCGTCGCGCGCCCTCGGCCTGGGCGACGCGGGGGCGCTGCGCGCGGGACTCGCCCCCTACTCGACGGCCGACGAGGTCGATCGACTGCTCGACGGCATCCGCGCGTTCCTGACATCCTGACCATGCGATGAGGGGGAAGGAGACGGGCGCATGACCTTCGAGCTGCTCGTGGTGCTCGCCGTGCTCGCCGCCGCCATCGTGCTCTTCGCGCTCGGGCGCCCCCGGATGGACGTGGTGGCGCTCCTCGTGATCGTCGCGCTGCCGCTCACCGGGATCCTGACCGTGCCGGAGGCGCTGTCGGGCTTCTCGGATCCGAACGTCATCCTCATCGCGGCGCTCTTCGTGGTGGGTGCGGGCCTCTCGCGCACGGGCGTCACCTACCGGCTCGGCGACCTGCTGTCGGCGCGCGCCGGCAGCAACCGCACCCTGCTCGTGGTGCTGCTCATGCTGGCCGTCGCGCTGCTCGGCTCGATCATGAGCTCGACGGGTGTGGTGGCGATCTTCATCCCCGTGGCGCTCAGCATCGCGGCGCGCACCGGGATGTCGCCGCGGCAGCTGCTCATGCCGCTCAGCTTCGCGGGCCTCATCTCGGGCATGCTCACGCTCATCGCGACGGCCCCCAACCTGGTTGTGGATGCCGAGCTGCGTCGCGCGGGGTTCACCGGTTTCGGCTTCTTCACCTTCACGCCGATCGGTCTCGTGGTGCTCGTACTCGGCGTCGGCTACATGCTCGTCGCGCGCCGCTTCCTCGGCGGCGAGGCGAGCGCGCCGGGCGTCGCGCGCAACTTCGAGGTGCTCGTCGCCGACTACGGCGCCGACACCCGGGCGCGCACCTTCCGCGTCGGGTCGGGCTCGCCGCTCATCGGCCGCGCCCTGCTCGGTCTGGAGATCGGCGAGGTGCACACCTCGGTGCTGGCGATCCAGCGCGGCCGTTTCCTGCGCGGCCCCGAGCTGCTGACGAGCACCGAGACCACGGTGAAGGGCGGCGACGAGCTCGTCTTCGACCTCGCGCCGCCCGAGGAGCGCCTGGAGGGCCTCGGGCTCGAGGAGGTCGAGACGCCGGGCGACTTCTTCGACACCTACTCGCGGCAGGTGGGGATGGCGGAGCTGCTCGTCGTGCCCGACTCGCGACTCGCCGCGAAGACGGTCGTCGAGGCGCGCATCCGCAGCCGCTACGACGTCACCGTGCTGGGGCTGCGCCACCACGGCCGCCCTCCCGGGCAGGACTACCACCGGGTGCGGCTCGCGGTGGGCGACACCCTGCTCGTGACGGGCACCTGGGATGCCATCCACCGGCTCCGCCGCGAGAGCGCCGACCTCGTCGTACTCGACCTCCCGACCGAGGCGGCCGAGGCGGCGCCGGCCGCCAACCGGGCGCCCTACGCGCTCGTCGCGGTGGGCGTCATGATCGCGCTCATGGTGACGGGCGTCGTGCCGAACGTCATCGCGGCGCTCATCGCCGCCCTGCTCATGGGCGTCTTCCGCGCGATCGACCTGCCGAGCGCCTACCGTGCCATCCACTGGCCGACGCTGCTGCTCATCGCGGGCATGCTGCCGGTCGCGCAGGCGCTCGAGAAGACCGGCGGGGTGCAGCTCGCGGCCGACGGCCTGCTGGCGGTGCTCGGCGGGGCGGGCCCCTACGTGGTGCTGGCGCTGCTGTTCGCGGTGACCGCGCTCGTCGGCATGTTCGTCTCCAACACGGCGACCGCCGTGCTGCTCGCACCCGTCGCGATCACGGCCGCGCAGCACCTCGGCTACTCGCCGTACCCGTTCGCGATGATCGTGGCGATCGCCGCATCCGCCGCGTTCCTCACGCCCGTGTCGTCGCCCGTCAACACGCTCGTCGTGGAACCCGGCCGCTACCGCCTCGCCGACTTCGTGCGGATCGGCACCCCGTTCACCCTCATCGTGCTCGTGGTGAGCGTGTTCCTGGTGCCCGTGGTGCTGCCGTTCTGACCCATTCGCAAAGAAGTGTTTGCAAACGTGTGTTTGCAAAGGTATCTTTGTGAACATGGAACCCATCGAGCAGCAGCCGAGCAGCCCGCAGCATCCCGGCATCGACCACGTGCTGACGATGGAGGCGCTCCGCGCCCTCGCGCATCCGCTGCGGGTGCGCATCTACGACGAGCTCTCCGCGTACGGCCCGCTCACGGCGAGCGGTCTCGCCGCACGGCTCGGCGAGTCGAGCGGGTCGACCAGCTACCACCTGCGCCAGCTCGAGAAGCACGGCCTCGTCCGTGAGGATGTCGGGCGCGGCGACCGCCGCGACCGCTGGTGGGAGCGCAGCCCGGGCTCGATCGCCACCCCCGACGCGTACACGCTGCCGCCGGGCAGCGCAGACCGTCTCGCCGCCCAACTCGTCGACGAGGAGTGGATGCGCGCCCGCCGGGCGAGCCTCGAGGAGTTCCTCGCCCAGGGCGAGAGCGTCTTCGACCGCGTCTGGCTCGACGCGACGTCGTTCGACACCATCAACCTCCGGCTCACGCCCGAGCAGCTGCACGGGCTCATGAGCGGCATCGACGCCGTGCTCCGCGAGTACATCGACGCCTACAAGACGACCCCCACGCCGGGCAGCCGCCCGGTGCAACTCCAGGTCAACGCCTTCCCGCTCGTGCGCGGGGAGGTCACCCCGGAAGGAGAGTGACCACCATGAACGCCGCCGTCTCCCGCCCCGCCGTCTCCGTCCGACCCGGGCTCGGCGAGCTCGCCGTGGCCGTCGGCCGCGCCCTCGAGCGCTGGGGCCACCGCCACGCGTCCCGGCCGCTCGACCGCGACGCCCTCGCGCGCCGGGCCGAGATGCGCCGCGAGGCCGATCAGGCCGCCCGTACGACGCAGGCCCTCGTATTCCGGGCCACCGGTCGCGTGCTGTGATGCTCCGGCGTCGTCGGTGGGGACGATTCACTGCGCGACACGAAGGTCCTGCCGAACGGCTGAAGCCGTCCGTCAGGACCTTGAGGGGCTGAC
This sequence comes from Protaetiibacter intestinalis, assembly GCF_003627075.1. Taxonomy (NCBI): domain Bacteria; kingdom Bacillati; phylum Actinomycetota; class Actinomycetes; order Micrococcales; family Microbacteriaceae; genus Protaetiibacter; species Protaetiibacter intestinalis. Next base: position 1,320,727 of record NZ_CP032630.1, read on the forward strand.
GGGAATCGAACCCGCGCTATCTGCTTGGGAAGCAGAAGTTCTGCCATTGAACTACAGCCCCGCAGCCGCGAACGGCTACCGGTAGAGCCTATACGAGGCGCTCGACGGCATCCGCCCGGAATCCGCGGATGCTGAGCCACAGTCCGAGGCCGAGCTCCCAGAGGGCGATGGGTGCGGCCGCGAGGGCGGCCGGCGGCGAGGTCTGGTCGAAGACGCCGAACACGGTCGCGGATGCCGAGGCGAGCAGCAGCGGGATGCCGACCATGCCGACCAGCGGGATCGCCCGCGGCACGAAGCGTGCACGGAAGAGGGCGGGGGCGAGGAACAGCGCGTTGATCGCCGGGATGAGGCCGGGGCCCAGCAGGAACGCCCAGCGGTGCACCTCGACGAGCGCCTGCGCGACGGCGTCGTCGGGCGCCGCCGTCGCCCGCACGCCCGAGAGCGTCAACACGGCGACCACCCCGAGCACGATGATGCCCGCCTCCAGGGTGCGCGCCGCCACGAAGCCGAGCGCCGCCACCTCGCTCACCCGGCGCACGACCGGTGCGAGCACGACCGCGGTGCCGATGCAGCTGAGCGCGAGCGCCACCTCGAGCAGCGCGGCGGTTCGCGCGGCGACGGGGTCCGGACGCGCGGCGCCCGCGAGCAGGGGCGCGTAGAGGAGGGCGGCCGGGATCGAGGCCGCGAAGGTGGCGAGGTAGAGCAGCCCCGCGGCGAGGGACAGGCGACGGTGGGCGGGCACGGGGTTCCTTCCGATCAGAGGTGTACGGCGTACACCTAGCGGCGCCGAGCGGGAGGCGCTGCTGCGCACGATGGCGGAGCGCTACCCGCACATCGCGGCGATCGCCCTCGACACGGCCGCGCGCACCCCGAGCGGCGCGTGCGAGCCGGAGGAGGAGTTCGACTTCACGCTCGAACTGCTGCTCGACGCCTTCGAACGGCTGCACGCATCCGGGTGGACCTCGGGCGCCTGACGCCCGATACGCTCGACGCATGCTGCTCAGCGACCGCGACATCGCCGCCGAACTCGACGCCGGACGCATCGGCCTCGCACCGCTCGATCGAGCGATGATCCAGCCGTCGAGCATCGACGTGCGCCTCGACCGGTACTTCCGGCTGTTCGACAACCACAAGTACCCCTTCATCGACCCCGCCGAGGAGCAGCCCGAGCTCACCCGTCTCATCGAGGCGAAGCCGGGCGAGCCGTTCATCCTGCACCCCGGCGAGTTCGTGCTCGGCTCGACCTTCGAGCTCGTCACGCTGCCCGACGACATCGCCGCGCGGCTCGAGGGCAAGAGCTCGCTCGGACGCCTCGGCCTGCTCACCCACTCGACCGCCGGCTTCGTCGACCCCGGCTTCTCCGGTCACGTCACGCTCGAGCTCTCCAACGTCGCGACCCTGCCGATCAAGCTGTGGCCGGGCATGAAGATCGGCCAGCTCTGCTTCATCCGCACGAGCTCGCCCGTCATCAACGCCTACGGCTCGGGCCCCTACGCGAACCGCTACCAGGGGCAGCGTGGACCCACGGCATCCCGTTCGTGGCAGAACTTCCACCGCACCGACGTCACCACGACCGACGCGGGCGCCCCGGGCTCGTGACGGCTACTTGCCGGCCGGCCAGGCGGCGAGCTGCAGGGCGAACCAGGGGCTGAAGGCGAACGGCGCGGCCGACACGGCCATGCGCACCGACATCGGCTCGGCCCACACCCACTCGGCGACCTCGGTGCTCGAGGGCTTCGGGTCGGAGTCGACCACGGCGCGGAACACCGGGCAGATCTCGTTCTCGACGATGCCGTTCGCGTCGGTGGCGCGGTAGCGGAAGTGCGGCAGCACGATCTCGACCTCGCGCACCGGGATGCCGATCTCGGCCTCCGCCCGGCGCGCGATCGCGTCGAGGGCGGTCTCGCCGGGTGCCGGGTGGCCGCAGAAGGCGTTCGTCCAGACGCCCGCGAAGGTGTCCTTGCCGAGTGCGCGGCGCGTCACCAGCATCCGGCCGAGCGGGTTGACGACGTGCACGGAGAACGCGAAGTGCAGCGGGGTGTCGGTCGTGTGCACGGTCGCCTTGGGCGCGGTGCCGATCGGCTTGCCGTCGTCGTCGAGGAGGAGGACGAGGTCGGTGCCCTCGGGGGAGGCTGACACGTGCCCAGCCTAGGGCATCGTCAGGCGTCCCAGCCGAGGTTGCGCGCCATCCGCTCGAGGAGGGCGATGGTCGCCGCCTCCTCGTCCTCGGTGATGCCGGTGAGCAGGGTGGCGCGCAGCGTCGCGACCGCCTCGACGATGTGGCTGCGCGCCGTCTCGCCGCGCTCGGTCAGCCGGTAGGCGCCGTCGGCCGACACCCAGCCGCTCTCGACGAGCTCGCTCAGCTGCTCCGCGGTGGTCGCGTCGTCGTCGTAGGCGGGAAGGTCGGCGAGGGATGCGTCGAGCTGCTCGGCGCTCGCCGGCCCGTCGCCCAGCGCGGTCAGGATGCGCCACTGCATCCGGGTCACCCCGTGCTCGTCGAGCGCCCCCGTGAAGCCGCGCTCCACGAGGCGGTCGACGAGCGCGAGCCAGTAGGCCAGCGTCCGAGTCGACATACCCTCACGCTAGCCCCGCATCCGCCCTTCGGCCATGGAGAAATGCAGGAGATCCTGGCCGACGGGGCCGAGATCTGTGGAGGGGGTGTGGCTTCAGGCCAGAGTCTCCTGCATTTCTAGCAGTGGAAACGCGCGTCAGCCGAGGGTGAGGGCGGGCAGGATGCCGAACTGGGTGAGCAGGGCGAGCACGGCTCCCACTAGGGCGAGCGCACCGAGCACGACGGTGGCCTTGCCGACGCCGGCGCCCGACTCGCCCGAGGTGCGCAGCCGGGCGAGGCCGCGCAGCGCGAGGATCGCCGACGACGCCGCGATGAGGAACAGCACGGCCGAGACGATGAAGCCGCCGGGGATGAAGCCGGCGCCCGTCACCGAGAAGATCGCCGCACCCACCCCGACGAACAGCGCGAGGGTGAGGCCGCGCAGCACGTCGATGTTCCAGCCGCTCAGGTGCACGAACGAGCCCGTCGCGACGGAGCCCTTCGGCAGCTTCACGAAGATGAGCAGCGTGAGGCCCACGGCGAGCACGAGCACGATGCCGATGACGCCGAACACGGTGCTCGCGAAGGCGGTGACGAAGATCGTCCAGGCGGCGGGGGAGAGGATGCTGGCCACCCGGCCCGTGGTCGCGTAGAGCCCGAAGACCTCGCCCTGCATGGAGGATGGGGTGACGCGCGTGAGCAGCGAGCGGCTCGCCGCCTGCGCGGGGCCGGTGAACATCGACAGCGCGAGCCCGCCGATCCAGAAGGCGATGACGCCGAGGTCGCGCGCGAAGAAGACGAACAGGCCCATGACCACGAGGCCGCCGAGCGCCGTCACGATGACGGCCTTCGCGCCGAAGCGGTCGTCGAGCCGGCCGGCGAGGATCGTCGAGACGCCCGCGACGATGTTGGCGGCGAGTCCGAAGATCATCACCTCGTTGGAGGTGAAGCCGAACCCGACCGCCGCGAGGATGCCGCCGAAGGCGAACACGCCGGCGAGGCCGTCGCGGTAGATGGCGCTCGCGAAGAGGAACCAGAACGTCGGCCGCGACTGCTGGAAGAGCGCGATCATGTCCTTCACGAGTTCGACGTAGCTCGAGAAGAAGCCCACCTTCGGCCGGTCGTCGATCACCTTGTGCTCGGGCACGTTGAGCACGAGCGGGATGGCGAACACGATCGTCCAGATCGCCGCGCCGAGCGCGATGAGCCGGTAGGCGAGGCCGCCCGAGACGTCGAGGCCGAACCACTCGAGCTGGGTGACGACGACCACGATGATGAGCGCGACGACGCCGCCGAGGTAGCCGAGGCCCCAGCCGAGGCCGCTCACGCGCCCCGCGGTCGACGGGGTCGACACCTGGTGCAGCATCGCGTTGTAGTTGACGCCGGCGATCTCGTTGACGACCGAGCCGAGCGCCAGGATGATCGCGCCGTAGGTGAAGTAGGCCGGGTCCTCGTAGACGAAGAACAGGGCGAACTGCACGAGCGCGAGCAGCGCGGTGAAGCTCACGAGCCAGCGCTTGCGGCCGCCGGTCGCATCCGAGCGCACGCCCAGCACGGGGGCGAGCGCGAAGATCAGCAGGCCCGCGATCGCCGTCCAGGCGCCGTACTGGCTGGAGAGCTTGGCGAGCGCCGTGATCCGCTCGGGCGAGTCGACGGGCAGCGCCGCGAGCTCGGGGCTGAGGAAGTGCGCCGACACCAGATAGAGAGGTGCGAAGACGAAGGTGAGGATGACGGAGTTGAACGGCTGCGTCGCCCAGTCCCAGAACGCCCACGAGACGACCTGCTTGCGGGGGATCTTGCGCCCGTCGTCGTCGCCGACCATGACGCTCATGGCGGCCGTGTTGGCGGTCGGCGGGGGCGGGGGCACGGATGCGGAGGCCGCGGCCTCGTCGCCGTTCGGGTCGGTCATGCGGGCAACGCTACTGCCGCCGGGTGAACGGGCGGTATCGTCGCGTGGCGTGCCGTCGGCACGCACACCTTGAGTCGCCCCGACTCAGCTTTCTTGACATCGCCCCCGGATGGGGTGCAAACTTGACACGTCGCGGCTCAAGTCCGCGACTCACGACAGAACTTTCAAGGAGCAACAGCACATGGCTCGAGCAGTCGGTATCGACCTGGGTACCACCAACTCCGTGGTCGCGGTCCTCGAGGGCGGCGAGCCCACCGTCATCGCGAACGCCGAAGGCTTCCGCACGACCCCCTCGGTCGTGGCCTTCACCAAGGACGGGGAGGTGCTCGTCGGCGAGACCGCGAAGCGCCAGGCCGTCACGAACGTCGACCGCACCATCGCCTCCGTCAAGCGCCACATGGGCACCGACTGGAAGAAGGAGATCGACGGAAAGAAGTACACGCCGCAGGAGCTCTCCGCGCGCATCCTCCAGAAGCTCAAGCGCGACGCCGAGCAGTACCTCGGCGAGGACGTGACGGACGCCGTCATCACCGTCCCCGCGTACTTCAACGACGCCGAGCGCCAGGCCACCAAGGAGGCCGGCGAGATCGCGGGCCTGAACGTCCTGCGCATCATCAACGAGCCCACCGCGGCGGCCCTCGCCTACGGCCTCGACCGGGGGAAGGAGGACGAGCTCATCCTCGTCTTCGACCTCGGCGGCGGCACCTTCGACGTCTCCCTGCTCGAGGTGGGCAAGGACGACGACTTCTCCACCATCCAGGTGCGCGCCACCTCCGGTGACAACCGCCTCGGTGGCGACGACTGGGACCAGCGCGTCGTCGAGTGGCTCATCAAGAAGTTCAAGGACACCACCGGCGTCGACGTCTCGGGCGACAAGATCGCGCTGCAGCGCCTCAAGGAGGCCGCCGAGCAGGCGAAGAAGGAGCTCAGCTCCGGCATGTCGGCGAGCATCCAGCTGCCCTACCTCTCGCTCACCGAGAACGGCCCCGCCAACCTCGACGAGACGCTCACCCGCGCCCAGTTCGAGCAGATGACCTCCGACCTGCTCGACCGCACCAAGAAGCCGTTCGACGACGTCATCAAGGAGGCCGGCATCAAGGTCTCCGACATCGCGCACGTCGTGCTCGTCGGCGGCTCGACCCGCATGCCCGCCGTCACCGAGCTCGTCAAGAAGCTCACCGGCGGCCAGGACCCGAACAAGGGCGTCAACCCGGATGAGGTGGTCGCCGTCGGCGCCGCCCTCCAGGCCGGCGTGCTGAAGGGTGAGCGCAAGGACGTGCTGCTCATCGACGTGACCCCGCTCAGCCTCGGCATCGAGACCAAGGGCGGCATCATGACGAAGCTCATCGAGCGCAACACCGCGATCCCGACCAAGCGCAGCGAGACCTTCACGACCGCCGACGACAACCAGCCGTCGGTCGCCATCCAGGTCTTCCAGGGCGAGCGCGAGTTCACCCGCGACAACAAGGCGCTCGGCACCTTCGAGCTCACCGGCATCGCGCCGGCGCCGCGCGGCGTGCCGCAGATCGAGGTCACCTTCGACATCGACGCGAACGGCATCGTGCACGTCGGGGCGAAGGACAAGGGCACCGGCAAGGAGCAGTCGATGACCATCACCGGCGGTTCGTCGCTGGCGAAGGACGACATCGAGCGCATGGTGCGCGAGGCCGAGGAGCACGCCGCCGAGGACAAGGCGCGTCGTGAGGCGGCCGAGGTGCGCAACAACGCCGAGCAGCTCGTCTACTCGCTCGAGAAGCTCATCTCCGAGAACGAGGACAAGATCGCCGACTCCGTCAAGGACGAGGTGAAGGGCGACATCGAGGCGCTCAAGACCGCGCTCCAGGGCGAGGACGAGGGCGCCATCAAGACGGCGTTCGACAAGCTGAACGAGTCGCAGACGAAGCTCGGCGAGGCCATCTACCAGGCGAGCACCGACGCGGCCGAGGGCCCGAGCCCGACGAGCGGCACCTCCTCCGCCTCCTCCGACGAGGACGTGGTGGACGCCGAGATCGTCGACGACGAGGACGAGAAGAAGTAAGGCATGGTGGACAAGAACCGCGACGACATGGAGCCGGACGCTCGCGGCGATGAGCCGCAGGAGCCGAAGGTCCACGACAAGCGGAAGATCGATCCGAAGACCGGCGAGCCGCGCCCCGACGCGGCCGACCGGGCTCCGGACGGCGGCGACGGGCTGAGCGACGACGACCTCGCGCTGCTCGCCGACGCCGAGAAGGATCTCGTGGCGGAGTACCGCGACCGCGCCGCGCGCGCGGAGGCGGAGCTCGAGAACTTCCGGCGGCGGGTGGAGCGCGACCGTCAGGCGAACCGCGAGGCGGTCATCGCCGAGGTGATCCGCTCGCTGCTGCCGGCGATCGACGACCTCGACCGCGCCGACGCCCACGGCGACCTCGTCGAGGGCGCCCCGCTCACCCTCGTCTCGCAGAAGCTGCGCGCCGGTTTCGAGAAGTACGGGCTGCGCCGCGTGGGCGAGGTGGGCGAGCCGTTCGACCCGAACATCCACGAGGCGGTCGTCTCGCTGCCCGATCCGGATGTCGAGGTCGAGACCGTGAAGGACGTCATCCAGCCCGGCTACGTCCTCGGCGAGCGGCTCGTCCGCGCCGCCAAGGTCGCCGTGAGCGCACCCCCGTCCGCCTAGCCGAGAGAGGAGTCCGATGGCCAGCCAGGACTGGTTCGACAAGGACTTCTACGCCGTGCTCGGCGTCGCGAAGGACGTGTCCGACGCCGAGCTGAAGAAGACCTACCGCAAGCTCGCGCGGCAGTTCCACCCCGACTCGAACCCCGGGGATGCGGCCGCCGAGGCGCGCTTCAAGGAGATCAGCGAGGCGTACGCCGTGCTGTCCGACCCCGACGAGCGCGCCGAGTACGACCAGCTGCGGGCCATGGGATCCGGCGCCCGGTTCACCCCGGGAGGCGCGGGCGGATTCGAGGATGTCTTCGGCGGCATGTTCAACGGCGGCGGTCGAACCCGAACGGCATACAGCCAGGGCGGCTTCGAGGATCTGCTCGGCGGGATGTTCGGCGGGGGCGGCTTCGGCACCTCGACGGGCGGCTACCGCGGCTTCGGCGGACCGACCCCCGGCGCCGACATCACCGCCACCACGACGCTCGACTTCGCCACCGCGATCCACGGCGACACGGTCACCCTGCAGCTGCCGGGCGGCAAGAGCACGAAGGTCAAGATCCCGGCGGGCGTCGCCGACGGGCAGAAGATCAAGCTGCGCGGCAAGGGCCAGGCGAGCCCCGACGGCGGCGCCGCGGGCGACCTCGTGCTCACGGTCACCGTGCGCCCGCATCCGGTCTTCGAGCGTGACGGCGTGAACCTGCGGCTCGACGTGCCCGTCACGTTCGCGGAGGCGGCGCTCGGCGCGACGATCGAGGTGCCCACCTTCGACGGCGACCCGGTGCGGCTGCGCGTCGCACCCGGCACCCCGAGCGGGCGCGTGCTGCGCGTCAAGGGTCGCGGGGTGGCGACGGCGAAGGCCACGGGCGACCTGCTCGCGACCGTGCACGTGGCGGTCCCCAGCCACCTGAGCGCGGAGGCGAAGAAGAAGCTCGAGGAGTTCGCCGCGACGCTCCCCGACGAGAACCCGCGCGACGAGCTGCTGGATCAGGCGCGCGGATGATGGACGAGTCGACCCCCCTCTTCGCGATCGCGGTCGCCGCCGAGCTCGCGGGCATGCATCCGCAGACCCTGCGCCAGTACGACCGGATGGGGCTCGTGAGCCCCCAGCGCACCTCCGGTCAGTCGCGGCGCTACTCGATGCGCGACGTCGTGCAGCTGCGGGAGATCGCGCGCCTCTCGGCCGAGGGGCTCAACCTCGAGGGGGTGCGGCGCATCCTCGAGCTCGAGAACCAGGTGACCGCGCTCACGGGCCGGGTGCGCGAGCTCGAGGCGGCGCTCGCCGACGAGCTGCTCACGCGTCCCGGCCGGCGCGTGTTCGCGGCCGGCGCCGAGGGCGAGGTCGTCTCGCTGCGGGCGGGCACCCGCGCGCGCAAGCAGAACCAGCTCGTCGTCTGGCGCCCGCTGCGCTCGGACGACCCCTCCGCCTGAACGGCTCGGCTCAGCCGAGCGCCTTCGCCTTGAGGATCGCGAACTCGTCCTCGGTGATCGCGCCCGCGTCGAGCAGCGACTTCGCCTTGGCGATCTCGTCGGTGGGCGAGCTGCCGCCCGTCACCTCGCGCAGGTAGCTCTCGGTCGCCCGACGGTCCGCCGCCGCGGCCTTCGCGCCCCGCTCGGCCATGCCGTTGCCGCGGAAGATGAGGTACGCGAGCGCGGTCAGGAACGGCAGGAAGATCAGGAAGATGATCCACAGCGCCTTCCACCAGCCGTTCAGCTTGTCGTCGCGGAACAGGTCGCCGATGATCGCGAAGATCGCGAAGAGGTAGGCGACGAAGGCGAACGCCCAGAACAGGACCCAGAGGAAGTCCCAGATGTTGTGGAGGAAGTTCATGTCGGTTCCTTTCGTCCGCGAGGTGTCCGGCGTCGACATGCCCGGTCGTCTTACCTTCCTACACCTTGGGTCTGGTGGGGGACAGTGCGAGGTGGCTAGCATGAGCACCACGCGGCCGTGTGCCTCCCACCCGTCGAGGATCCCCGATCCGGTCGTATGGAACAGATGAGCGTCGAAGCCCCCGTTGTGCGCGCGTCCCGAGGACGCGCTGCCTTCGGTGCGCTCGCGGCCGCGACGGCCGCGGTGGTCGTGCTCGCCACGCTCTCGGGTGCACCGGCTCCCGCCGCGGCCGCGGTCGTGTCGACGGAGCCGGTCGTCACGACCCCCGTCGTGCCGCTCGGCCCGGCGGTGCCCGACGCCCCGGTGATCGTCGCGCCCGCGTCCGTCGCCGAGGCCCCGGCACCGGTCGCGCCCGCCGCGCCGCAGACGGTCACCCGCCAGGTCGTCATCACGACGACCCCGGCACCGACAACCTCGACGGGCACCTCGAACTGCGTGCTCAAGGTCACCGGCGGCGACGGCGACGGCAGCTCGTCCAGCTCGAGCTCGAGCTCGAGCTCGACGAGCCGCACCCTCGTCTGCGGCCCCGGCACCGTCGGCCCGACCACGGTCGGCTCGACGCCCGACCCGGAGCCGACCCCGACGCCGACCCCGACACCGACCCCGACCCCGACCCCGGAGCCGACGCCCGAGCCGGAGCCCACGACCGAGCCGACGCCCGACCCCGAGCCGAGCGAGCCCGCCTCCGACGAGACGGCATCCGAGGCCGACTACTCGCTGCTCTCCGTCGGCGCGCTCGAGCTCTTCGCCGAAGAGGGCGACGAGGGTGAGGGCGAAGGCGAAGGCGAGGAAGAGGAGGAGCCGACGCCGGTCGCCGTCGTCCTGACCGGCACGACCGTCACGGTCGCGATCGACGGCACCGACCTCGTCGCCACGGTGGACGGCACCGAGACCCGCACCGCGCTCACCGAGGTGCTGAGCGTCGCGGTGACCGCCTCCTCGATCTCGATCGGCGCGGGGGTGCTCGCGGCGCTCGGCGCCATCCCGCTCACGATCACCGGCTCGGGTTCCGCCTCGCTCACGGTGACGGGCGACGGCATCGGCTGGACGCTCGGCGCATCCGGATCCGGCACGGTCACCGTCGGCGGACAGAGCGTCTCCTACACGGGCGTCACCACCGTCGCGGTCGCCGGCTCGGACGCCACCCTCACGCGCACCACCTCGAGCGGCCCCGTCACGTGGACCGTCTCGGGCGCCGGGGCGGGCACCGTCGCCGACCTCTCCTTCTCGGGCTTCGCCCACCTCGTCGGCTCGGCCGGCGAGGACGACACCTTCGCCATCCAGGCCGCCGCGGGCGGATCGGTCGCGACGGTCGACGGCGGCGCCGGCGGCCACGACACCCTGTCCCTCGACGTCGGCGGCGGGCGCGTCGAGTCGGTGCCGAGCGGCTCCGACTCGGGCACCCTCTCGGTCGACGCCGCATCCGTCGGCTACGCCGGTCTCGAGCCGCTCGCCGTCACGGGCACCCCCGACGAGGTCTCGGTTTCGACGACCACCGCCGACGACGTGCTCGAGGTCAGCCAGGACACCACGACCCAGGCGATCCTCGTGGTGAGCACGACCGGCTCGATGGAGTCGGTCACGCTCGTCGTCCCGAACGACGTGTTCGAGATCCTCGCCGCCTCGCCCGGCGTCACCGTGCGCATCCTCACCGACCTCGTACTGCCGGGCGTCACCATCCGCATCGTCGCGGCGCACATCGTGGCGGACGCCGTCACGATCGACACGAGCGACGCCGCCGGCGACGGCGACATCCACCTCACCGCCGGCACCGCCGACGACACCGACGCCTCCATCGTGCTCACCGACACGACGCTCACCGGCGGCTCGATCGAGTTGAGCGCGACCGCGACCGCGGCACCCGCCGCCACCCCGACCGACACCGTGAACGTCACGGCGAGCGCGACGGCGACCCTCGACGGCGCCACCGTCACCGCGAGCGGCGACGTCACCCTCGCGGCGAAGGTCGACGCGACCCTCGCGGCGACGGCCACCCCCGACGCGAGCGTCGACTCCGACACGGACGCGGCCCTCGCCCGCGCGAGCGTCACCACCTCCGCCACCGCGCTCGTCACGGGTGCGACCGTCATCACGGCGGCCGGCTCGCTCGCCGTCGACGCGCAGAACACCACGACCGTCACGGTCGACGCCGACGCGACGGGTGCGACCCGCGGCGCGGCCGTCGCCATCGCCACGGTGACCGCCGGCGCGACCGCGACCGTGAACGGCACGGGCGCGCTCACGGCATCCGACCTCACCGTGAACGCCGAGACCACCGCCGCCGTCACCGCGACCGCGACCGCGAGCCCCGGCGGCGCGGCGGGCAACGACACCGACCCCGGCACGACGACCGACGGCGCGGCCGAGACCCCCTCGGGCACCATCACCGTCGCGGGGGCGCTCACCTCGGTCGACCTCGACCAGTCGGCCGTCGCGCTGCTGCAGCCGGGCGCCGCCGTCGTCGCACCCGACGGGGTCACCGTGAGCGCCGCCTCGCGCGGCGGCTCCACGGCATCCGCCGACGGGGCGCCGGTCGGCGACACCGCGAGCGGCGTGGGCGTCGCGGTCGCCGTCAACCGCAGCGCGGTCACCACCTCCGCCCGCGTCGTCGGCGGCGACTACACGACCGACGCCCTCACGGTCGAGGCCGTCACGGCCCCCACCGTCTCGGGCGACGCCAACCACTACGTCGCGACCGCCGTCTCGGGCGCATCGGCCGGCAGCGGAGCGGCGGCGGATGCCGTCGCGGTCGCCGGCGCGGTCGCCCTCGCGCTCGCGACGATCGTCACCCGGGCGACCGTCTCGGGCGCCGTGCAGCTGACCGACCCGCTCGCGAGCGGCGACGCCGTGGCGGATGTCACGGTCGGCACCCGCGGCAACAAGAAGACGACCGCCTCGGCGACGCCGGCCGCACCCGTCGCGGGCGAGACCGCCGGGATCGGCGCGAGCGTCGCGCTCGGCTCGCTCGACGACTCGAGCCTCTCCGAGCTCTCCGACGGCGCGACCGTCGACGGGCTGCACACGCTCGCCGTCTCGGCCGACTCGACCTCGGCGCTCGAGACGACGGCCGAGGGCGGCGCGAGCGGCGGCGGCGTGACCGTCGCCGGGGCGAGCGCCATCGGCGTCTCGACCGTGACGACCCTCGCGCGGATCGGCATCGGTCCCGCGCTCCTCGCGAGCGGCGACGTGACCGTCGAGGCCGAGCAGCGCGCACCGGTCACGACGACCGCGAGCGGAGCCGCGGCATCCGGCGACGCGACCGTGGGCCTCGCGCTCGCGCTCTCCTTCGTCACCCACGCCGTGCGCGCCGTGACCGAGCGCGACCTCACCGCCGCGGGCGCCATCGTCATCCGGGTGGCGGGTGCCTCGGCCGCCGCCACGACCGCCTCGGCCTCGGCCGGCGGTGCCGCGGGCGAGGGCAGCCCCGACAGCCAGCCCGCCTCCGGCTCGATCGACGGCGCGCGCGACTACGCCGCCGACCACAGCACCCCCGGCTCGGTGCCCGGCTCCACGCCCGAGCCCTCCTCGCCCGCGGGCGTCGTGTCGGTCGCCGCCGCGATCTCCGTCACCCTCTACTCCTCGCACGCGGAGGCGACCGCCGACGGCGTGCACCTCACCGCGAGCGCCGTGACCCTCGAGGCCCGCCACCACGACGCCGCCGACTCGACCGCCACCGGAGAGCCCGCCGACCGCGGCCCCCCGAGCGTCACCATCGGAGCCGGAATCGCCATCACCGACGCGGACGTCGTGATCAGCGCGACCACCGGATCCGGGACGACCATCGACGCCGACGCGCTCACCCTCGTCGCGGGCGTCGACAGCACCACCGCCACGGGGGACCCCGCCACCGCGCACCGCTTCACCGCGACGTCGATCGCCGGCGCCGGATCGGGTGGCACTCTCGGCCTCGCCGGCAGCCTCGCGCTCCTGCTCGTCGACCTCGACACGACCGCCTCGGCCGGCGGCTCGCTCGACCTGGACCTCGACGGCGACGGCATCGCGGGCGCGCTCAGCGTCACGGCCGACTCCGCCGCCGAGAGCGCGGCATCCGCGAAGACGGCCAAGGGCTCGGGCGACTCGACCGTCGGCGTCGGCGCGAGCGCCGCCGTCGCGGCCGTGACCCACCGCACGCTCGCCGAGCTCGCCGACGGGGCGACCCTCGCGCCGACGCTCACCGCGGGCGGCACGATCGAGATCACCGCCACCGGTCACGACACCACGACCGCCCTCGCCGAGGGGGCCGCCGCGGGCGGCGTCGCGATCGCCGCCTTCGTCGCGACGACCCTCGCGACCACCTCGACGGTCGCCCGCATCGGCACCGGCACCGCGATCGACAGCGGCGCGGCCCTCACCCTGACCGCCGAGCAGGAGGCCACCGCCTCCGCGACCGCCACCGGCGCCGTCGCCGGGGGCGGCACCGCCGCGGTCGGCGCGGGCATCGCCCTCACGATCGCCGACCACGCGGTGACCGCCACGGTCGCCCGTGCCGTCACGGTCGGCAGCGCGACCCTCGCCGCCACCGGCACCTCCACCCAGACCGCCTCCGCCACGGCATCCACCTCGGGCGCGCCCGAGGGCGACGCCGACGCGGGCGAGGAGGGCGACGGCGTCGACGAGCAGCTCGAGCAGCAGCGCGACCACGCGAGCTCGGTCTCGGGCGGCGGCACCGGCCCCGACCTCCCCTCCGCCTCCACCTCCTCCGGAGGCGTCGACGCGGCCGCCGCGATCGCGCTCGTGCTCGGCACCGCACGCGTCGAGGCCGGGCCGACGGGGGCGGGTGCGCTGAACACGGCGGGCGCGCTGTCCCTCGCGGCGACGAGCTCGACCACCGCGACGAGCACGGCCGACGGCGCCGCCTCTGCCGGCGGCACGGCGGCGATCGGCGCCGCGGTCGCCCTCACCGACGTCGACGTCACGACGCACGCCTGGACCGGCACCGGCACGGTCGGCTCGCTCTCCCTCACCGCCGACGCGACGACCGTGCTCGGTGCGAGCTCGAAGGCGGGCGCGGGCCAGGGCACCATCTCGGTCGCGGGCTCCGTCGCGCTGCTCTTCGCCGACCTCGCCACGACCGCCGACTTCGCCGGCGACCTCACCGTCGCGGGCGGCACGGGCGACGTCGAGCTGGAGGCGACCTCCGACACGACCACCACGACCTCCGCCACCTCGGGCGACGGCGCCTCCGGCTCGAGCGTCGGCATCGGCGCCGCCGCCGCGATCGCCCTCGTCGACGAGACGACCACCGCGGCCATCGCCGACGCGGCCACGATCACCGGCGCCCACGACGTGACGGTCGCCGCCGACGCCACCCACGCGACGAGCGTCGAGGCGAAGATGGGCTCCGCCGGCGGCGGGGTCGCGATCACCCCCGCGGTCGCCGTGGCGCGCGTCGACCTCGGCACGACCGCCCGCCTCGGCACGGGCACGCAGCTCGCGACGAGCGGAGCGCTGCAGCTCACCGCCGCGCAGGACGCCACGGTCGCCGCCGACGCGGGCGCCACGGTGTCCGCGGGCACCGCCGGCCTCGGCATCGCCCTCGGCCTCGTGCTCGCCGAGCTCGAGGTGAAGGCGGCGCTCGGCCGGAACGTCGCCGCGACCGGCGACGTGACCCTCTCGGCCACCGGCCTCGCCGACCTCGACGCGACGGGCGAAGCCTCCGCATCCGGTGCGCCCGGCGACTCCACCAGCGGCGGCGAGGGCGACGGCGTCGACCAGGCGATCGCGAAGGAACGCGACCACGCCGACCCGTCCGGCAGCCAGTCGGCCGAGAGCCCCTCCGCCTCCACCTCGCAGGGCGGCGTGAGCGTCGCCGCCGCCGTCGGGGTCGTCATCGCGACCGTCACGGCGCACACCGTCATCGAGTCCGGAGTCACCGCGATCGCGGGCGACGCCGTCACCATCTCCTCCGCGCTGCAGACGGATGCCGCCTCGGTCGCCGACGGCTCCGCGACCGCCCCCTCCGCGGTGGGCATCGGAGCGGCCGTCGCCCTGACCACGCTCGACCAGCTCAACAGCGCGACGCTCCCCGCGGGCGTCACCGTCACCGCGGGATCGCTCACCGTCTCGGCGACCGTCGCCGCACGCGGCACCGACACCGTCTCCGAGATCGGCGCCTCCGCCTCCGCGGGCGCGGGCGGCGGCAACATCTCGATCGCCGGCTCGGTCAGCATCGCCATCGTCGACGCGCGCACCGAGGCGCGCCTCGACGGCGCCGCAGTGCTCACCGGGGCGCTCACCGTCGAGGCCGCCGCCGCCCTCACGGCGACCGTCACGGCGCTGCCCGCCGAGGACGGCGTGAGCGGTGAGTCGGTCGGCATCGGCGCCTCTGCCGCCATCGCCGTCGTCGAGGACGTCGTCGTGGCGGCGATAGGCTCCGGCGCGACCGCGCAGGCCGGCGCCGTGCGCGTCGCCGCGAGCTCCACCTCCACCGCATCCGCCGAGGCGCGCATCGGCGCCACGAGCCCCTCCGTCTCGGTGGCGCCCGCCGTCGCGACCTCCTTCCACACCGCGAGCACCTCCGCCACGATCGGCACGGGTGCCGAGCTGACCGCCGCGAGCCTCGAGCTCACCGCCACCCAGACCGCCACCGCCACCGCCACCGCGAGTGCGGACGCCGCGGGCGGCAGCGCCGCCGTCGGCGTCGCGCTCGGCCTCGCGATCGCCGACCACGACGTGACGGCATCCGTCGCGCGCCTCGTGACCGTCACGGGCGCCGCGACCGTCACGGCCACCGGCAGCTCGCACGCCACCGGCGACGCGACCGCGGCCGCGGGCGGCGCGGGCGACGACAGCACGAGCGGCCCCGGCGTCGACGCGCAGGTCGCGGGGGAGAAGGACCACGCGGCCGACCTCGCCGGCTCGAGCGACACCCCCGAGGCGCCGAGCGCCTCCACCTCGCAGGGCGCGGTCGGCGCGGCCGCCGCCGTCGGCGTCGTCATCTCCCGCGCGAACGTCACCGCCGTCATCACGGCGACCGGGCGCGTCGTCGCGGCGACCCTCACCCTCACCGCCTCCGGCGAGGCGGATGCCACGAGCGCCGGCACCGGCTCGGCGGCGGGCGACGCGAGCGTCGCGATCGGGGCGGGCGTCGCGCTGACCCTCGCCACGACCCGCACGACCGCCGAGATCGCCGCGGGCGGCTCGGCCCGCGCGGGCGCCATCACGATCGAGGCGACGAGCCCCGCCGGATCGGAGCTCGCCGCGAACGCCACCGCGGGCGCCGCGGGCGGCGTCTCGATCGCGGGCGCCGTGGCGATCGCCGTCATCGACCGCGAGACCGTCGCCCGGCTCGCGGGCTCCGCCCAGACCACCGGAACGGGCGCGTTCACGATCAGCGCCTCCTCCGACGCGACCGTCGACGCGACCGCGGTGCCCGCCGAGAGCGGCTCCTCGAGCACCGGCTCGGTCGGCGTCGGCGCCGCCTTCGCGCTCGTCATCCTCGACGAGACGGTGCTCGCCGAGCTCGCCGCCGGCGCGACCGCGACCCTCGCGGGCGCCCTCGCGATCAGCGCCTCCGCCCACACCGAGGCGACGACGACCGCGACGATGGGTGCCGCATCCGGCTCCGTCTCGGTGGCGCCCGCCGTCGCCGTGACGCTCTCGACCGTCGAGGCCGGCGCGCGCATCGGCACCGGCGCGGCGCTCACGAGCGGCGCGATCGCCCTCACCGCGACGACGGATGCGACGGCCGGCGCCACCGCGGACGCCGCCGCGACCGGCGGCACGGCCGCGATCGGCATCGCCCTCGGCCTCGCGACCGCCACCCACACGGCACGCACCGAGCTCGCGCGCAACCTCACGAACGTCGCCTCCGCCTCGTTCGCGGCCACCACGATCTCCGCCGTCTCCGCCTCCGGCACCGCCTCCGCGGGCGGCGCGGAAGAGGAGTCCGACGCCGAGACGGACACCGACGGCGACGGCAAGACCGGGGTCGACGAGCTCGTCGGCGCCGAGCGCGACCACGCCGACGGCGTCGCGACGACGCAGGGCGTCGAGGGCTCGGGCGGCTCCGAGACCCCGTCGGCCGAGACCTCCGAGGGCGGTGTCTCCGCCGCCGCCGCGATCGGCATCGCGATCTCGGATGTCGTGGCCGAGGCGAAGTTCACGGGCACCGTCACGATCACCACCCCCGGTGCCGTCACCCTCGCCACGGGCGTCAACGCGGACGCCGCGTCCGCCGCCGACGGCTCGGCCACCGGCGGCAGCGCCGCGATCGGCGCGGGCGTCGCCCTGACCCTCAGCGATGTCAGCAACCGCGCGGTCGTCCCCGCGAACCTGCACATCACGGCGGGCGCGCTGACGCTCCGGGCGATCGCCGCCGACGACGCGGGCGACACCACCTCGACCATCACGGCCGACTCGAAGTCGGGCGCCGCGGGCGACGTCTCGGTCGCGGGCAGCCTCGCGATCGCGCTCGTCGACCACGAGACCCGCGCCTCGCTCGAGAGCGCCGTGACCCTCACGGGCGGCGACCTCGTGCTCGAGGCGGGCGCCGACGTCGCGGCGACCCTCAACGCCCTGCCGGGCCTCGACGGCGCCAGCGGCGACAGCGTCGGCATCGGCGCGGCCCTCGCCCTCGCGATCCTCGCCGTCGACACCACCGCGATCATCGGCGACGGCATCGCCGTCACGGGCGCGCGCGACGTGACGCTGACGGCGACCGCGACGTCGGTCGCCACCGCGACCGCCCGCATCGGCGCGGCGGGCGGCGTGGCCGTCGCGCCCGCCGTCGGAATCGTGCTCTCGACCGTCGCCACCTCGGCGACCCTCGGCACGGGCAGCCTGCAGCTCGCGCGCGACCTCGCGCTCTCGGCGTCGCAGACCGCGAGCGCCGCCTCGACCGGCGGCGCCGTCGCGACGAGCTCCGGCTCGGCCGCCGTCGGCATCGCCCTCGGCCTCACGATCGCGAAGCACAGCGCCACCGCGACCCTCGCGCGCACCGTCGTCGCGGGCGGCGACATCTCGCTCACCGCGGTGAGCGTCTCCTCCGCCGCGGCGACCGGCGAGGCATCCGCCGCGGGCACCAAGGCCGAGGACGACCCCGACGCGCCCGACACGACGACCCCCGAGGACGGCAAGACCGGCGTCGACAAGCAGGTCGCCCAGCAGCGCGGCTTCGCCGACGACACGGCGGGCAGCCACGACCTCGGCGACACCGGCGACGCGGAGGCACCCGCGGCCGAGACCGACTCGGGCGCCCCGATCGCGGTCGCGGCCGCCGTGGGCGTCGTCATCTCGACCGTCACCGCCCGCACGGTCATCGCCGACACCGTGCCGACGCTGCGTGCGGACGGCGTCGTGAAGCTCACGACCCGCGCCGCCGCGGACGCCGCGAGCACCGCCGACGGCTCCTCGACCTCGCCCGACGGTTCGGCCTCGATCGGCGCGGGCGTCGCCCTCACCCTCTCCGAGCTGCGCAACGTCGCGAGCGTCCCGGCGACCGTCGTCATCACGGCGCACGGCGTCGAGGCCCGCGCCGAGGCGGCCGCCGACGGCGGCGACGACGCCTCGACGATCGGCGCCTCGGCATCCTCGGGCGCCGCCGGCAAGGTCTCGGTCGCGGGTTCGGCCGCGATCGCCATCATCGACCACGAGACGCTCGCCGAGATCCGCGGCACCCTCGTGCTGGGCGGCGGCGACCTCGTGCTCGTCGCCGGCTCCGCGCTCATCGCGAACCTTGCGGCGCTGCCGGTCGGCGACGGCTCCACCTCGAGCGGCAGCCTGGGTGTCGGCATCTCCTTCGCCCTCGCGATCGTCGGCGACACGACGAAGGCGGAGATCGTCGACGGCGTCTCGATCACGAATGCCGGCGACGTGAGCCTCACCGCGGATGCCGCGGCCGAGACGACCGTCGAGGCCCGGATGGGCGCCGCCGGCGGCGACGTGACCATCACCCCCGCGATCGCGGTCGTGCTCTCGAACGTCGACGCGACCGCACGGGTCGGCACGGGCGTGCTGTCGCTCGCCGGCTCGCTCTCCCTCGCGGCCGCGCTCGACGCCGCCGCGACGACGACGGCGGGCGCGGAGGCGACCGGGGCCGCGACCGCGGCGATCGGCATCGGGCTCGGCCTGACCCTCGCCAACCACTCCGCCCGCGCGGTGCTCGCCCGCGACACGACGGCGGGCGGCTCCGTCTCGCTCGAGGCCACCGCGATCTCGGCGGCATCCGCCACCGGCTCGGCCTCGGCCGCCGGCGCCCCCGACGAGGAGGACTCCGACGCGACGACCCCCGACACGAAGGACCGCACGGGCGTCGACAAGCAGGTGGGCGCCCAGCGCGACCACGCCGACCAGACGGCGGGAGACCGCGGGCTCGGCACCTCGGGCGACGCGGAGACCCCCGCGGCCGAGACCTCGGACGGCTCCGTCTCGGTCGCCGCCGCGATCGGCATCACGATCTCCACCGTGACGGCGGAGACGGTCGTCACCGACGACGTCGCGACGATCGTCGCCACCGACGCCGTGCGGCTCGCCTCCGCCCTCAACGCCGACGCGGCCTCCGCCGCCGACGGCTCGGCGACCGACGGCGGCACCGCCGCCATCGGCGCGGGCGTCGCCATCAGCTACGCCGAGCACCTCAACCGCTCGCTCGTGCCCGCGACGCTCACCGTCCGCGCCCACGACCTGACCGTCGCGGCGACCGTGGCGACGAAGGGCGCCGACGACACCGCGACGATCACCGCGGAGGCCTCCTCCGGTGCCGCGGGCGGCGTCTCGATCGCCGGCTCCGTCGCGCTCGTCATCGTCGACCAGGACACGCTCGCGGCGATCGACGGCACCGTCGAGCTGAGCGGCGGCGACGCGACGCTCACCGCCGCCTCGAAGGTGTCGGCCACCGCGAAGGCGCTGCCGGTCGGCGCGGGCTCCACCTCGAGCGGCAACGTCGGCATCGGCGTCTCCTTCGCGCTCGTGCTGCTCGACGACGAGGTCTCGGCCCTCATCGCCGACGGGGTCTCGCTCACGGGCGCCCGCGACGTCGTGCTCGAGGCGAGCGCCACCACCTCGGCCACGAGCGAGGCGCGGATGGGCGCCGAGGCACCCGGCTCCGGTTCGGGTTCGGGCTCCGGTTCGGGATCGGGCGGCGGTTCCGGCGGCGGCTCGGGCTCCGGCGGCTCCGGCTCGAGCGGCGTCGCCGTCGTGCCGGCCGTCGCGATCACCCTCTCGAACGTCGTCACCACGGCGCGGATCGGCACGGCATCCGGAGCCCTCTTCACGGTCGACCGCGACCTCGTGCTCCGCGCCTCTCAGCACGCGACCGCGGCGGCCACGGGTGGCGCCACGGCGACCGCCGGGCAGGCCGCCGTCGGCATCGCGCTCGGCCTCACGATCGCCCCGCACGGCGCCACCGCGACCCTCGAACGCAACGCGACCGTCGGCCGCGACCTGCGCCTCTCCGCGACCTCGATCTCCTCCGCCACCGCGACCGGCGAGGCCTCGGCGGCGGGTGCCCCCGAGGAGACCGACGAGGACAAGGCCGAGGACAGCGAGCACCGCACGGGCGTCGACAAGCAGGTCGGCCGGCAGCGCGACTACACCGACACCGCGGCGAACAAGAACGGCGTCAAGAACACCGGCAACGGCTCCACGCCGAATGCCGAGACCTCCGGCGGCTCGATCTCCGTCGCGGCCGCCGTGGGCATCGTCATCTCCACGGTCTTCGTGCAGGCGGGTGTCGGCGACGACGTCACCGAGCTCATCGCGGGCCGCACGATCGAGCTCGCCTCCGCCGCGAACTCCGACGCCGCCTCGCACGCCGACGGCTCCGCGACGGACGGCGGCACCGCCGCCATCGGCGCGGGCGTCGCGTTGACGTTCTCCACCGTCATCAACCGCGCGGTCATCCCCTCGTGGCTCACGGTGCGCGCCGAGAACCTCGTGCTCTCGGCCACGGTCGCCGTCGACGGCGACGACCACACCGCCACCGTCTCGGCCGCCTCGACGGCGGGCGCCGCCGGCGGCGTCGGCATCGCCGGCTCGGTCGCGATCGTCATCGTCGACCAGGAGACGCTCGCGGGCGTCTACGGCGAGGTCGTGCTCACGGGCGGCGGCCTCACCGCGACCGCGGCATCCGACCTCGCCGTGACCGTCACGGCGCTCCCCGCGGAGGACGGCGTGAGCGCCGAGTCCGTCGGCGTGGGCGTGGCCTTCGGCCTCGCACTCGTGACGGACGTCGTGCAGGCGCTCATCGACGACGGCGTCTCGATCACGGGCGCCCACGACATCACGCTCGACGCCTCCGCCCTCACCGTCGCCTCCGTCGAGGCGAAGATGGGCACCGTCGCGACGGGCTCGTCGTCGAGCGGCTCGGGCTCCGGGTCGGGCAGCGGCTCCGGCAGCGGTTCGGGATCGGGCTCCGGGTCGGGCGGCTCGGGTTCCGGCTCCTCGGGCGTCGCGATCACCCCGGCGATCGCCATCATCATCTCCAACGTCACGACCGAGGCCCTCGTCGGCACGGGCTTCCTCGAGCTGAGCGGCACGCTCACCCTGAGCGCCGCGCAGGACGCCACCGCCGGCACGACCGCGGGCGCCGAGGCGACCTCCGCCGGCAAGGCCGCGATCGGTGTCGGGCTCGGCCTCACGATCGCCAACCACGGCGCGATCGCCGAGCTCTCGCGCAACGTCGAGGCGGGCGACGGCATCACGCTGCAGGCCTCGAGCCGCTCGGTCGCCACCGCCTCCGGCTCGGCATCCGCCTCGGGCAACGCGCCGAAGGGCGACGAGGACACCGCCGACGGCGAGGGCAAGACGGGCGTCGACAAGGAGGTCGGCGCGCAGCGCGACTACGCCGACACCGTCTCGACCCGCCACGGCGGCGCCGGCTCCGGCAGCGGCAAGTCGCCGAGCGCCTCCACCTCCGACGGCGGCGTCTCGGTCGCCGCCGCGATCGGCATCGTCATCTCGACGGTCCTCGCCGAGGCGCGCGTGACGGAGGACGTCACCCTGCTCGTCGCGGGCGGCACCGTCACCTTCGCCTCCTCGGCCAACACCGACGCGTCGAGCTCCGCCGACTCCTCCGCCACGCAGCCCGCCTCGAGCGGCTCCGGCAGCGGTTCGGGTTCCGGCTCCGGATCGGGCTCCGGTTCGGGCGGGTCGGGCAGCTCCTCCGTCGCGATCGGCGCGGCCGTCGCCCTCACGATCTCCAACGTCACCAACCGCGCGGTCGTGCCGAGCTGGCTCACCATCCGTGCGCACGCGCTCGTGCTCTCGGCCACCGTGACCGTCGTCGGCGACGACGCGGTCTCGACGGTCGGCGCCGCCTCCGCCTCGGGGGCCGCCGCCTCGGTCGGCATCGCCGGCTCCGTCGCCATCGCGATCGTCAACCAGGAGACCTACGCGGGCATCGCGGGCATCGTCGAACTCACCGACGGCGACGCCACCATCACCGCCGCCTCCGCCCTCTCCTCGACCGTCAAGGCGCTGCCCGTCGGTCTCGGCGTCACGAGCTCGGGCTCGGTCGGCGTCGGCGTCTCCTTCGCCCTCAACCTCGTGCTCGACGAGACGACCGCGGCGATCGAGGCGGACGCGCTGCTCACGGGCGCGCACGACCTCACGATGTCGGCGAGTGCCCGCGTCGACGCCGCGACCGAGGCGCGCATGGGCGCCGCGATCACGAGCTCCGGCTCCGGTTCGGGCTCGGGCTCGGGCTCCGGTTCTGGATCCGGCGGTTCCGGCGGTGGCGGGTCCGGCGGCGCGGCCGTCGCCCCCGCGATCGCCGTCACGAGCTCCGACGTCAAGACGACGGTGCGCATCGACGCCCTCACGGGCGACAACCTCATCGAGCTGAGCGGTGCCCTCCAGGCGATCGCCACCCAGCGAGCCTCCGTGGTCACGAAGGCGACGGCCGAGGCGGAGGGCGGATCGAGCGCTTCCGTCGGCGTCTCTCTCGCGCTCACCCTCGCCGACCACGCCGTGCTCGCCCGCACCGACCGCAACATCACGGCGGGCGACGGCGTCGAGTTCGCGGCCCTCGGCTCGTCCCACAACGAGTCCACCGCCGAGGCGTCGGCGAGCGGCGCCAAGTCGAAGACCGACAACGACGGCGAGACGAGCCCGTCGAGCCAGGGCAGCGTCGGCGACAAGCTCACCACCCAGCGCGACTTCGCCGGCAGCACCTCGAGCGCCAACGGCGGCAAGGGCGTGCGCAACACCTCGAGCAACCCGAGCGCCAAGAGCTCCGACGGCGAGGTGACGGTCGCCGCGGCGATCGCCCTCACCATCGCCGACGTCTCGGCGATCGCCGAACTGCCCGACGGCCTCAGCATCACCGCGGGCGGCGCGGTCGTGCTGCGCTCGAGCCAGAACGCCGACGCCATCTCCACCGCCGACGGCACCGCGGTGCACGCGACGAGCGCCGGCATCGGCGCGGCCGTCTCGCTCAGCCTGCTGTGGCTCGTCAACCGGGCCGGCCTCGGCGAGAACACGACGATCACGGCGAACGGCTTCACGGCGTCCGCGACCATGACCGACGTCGACGGCGACCGCGTGCACACCGTGACCGCCTCGAGCGAGTCGGGTGCCGGCTCGACCGACGTCGCCGTCGCCGGCTCCTTCGCCCTCAACGTCGTCACGACCCAGACCCAGGCGCTCATCCCCTCGACGGCGATCGTCGACGCCGGCACCGGCGACGTCGTGCTGCGGGCCGAGAACCTGCGCGCCGACACCGCCATCGCCAAGGCGGACGCCGCACTCGCCAAGTCGGGCAAGACCGGCGTCGGCGCCTCGGTCGCCATCAACCCCGTGCTCGACAACGTGACGCGTGCCGAGATCGAGGACGGCGCCGTCATCTCGGGCGGCCACGACGTCACGATCGAGGCCATCTCGGCCGACACGGTCACGACGATCGTCAAGGCCGGTTCCGCCGGTTCCTCGACCGCGGTGAGCCCGGCCGTCGGCATCACGATCGTGCAGCACACGACGATCGCCCGCATCGGCAGCTCCGCCGAGACCTGGACGGTCACCGGCTCGATCGCCATCCGCGCGCAGCACGACGGCTCCACCACGACGACGGGCGACGCGGAGGCCGTGGGCGACGGGGTCGCCGTCGGCGCGATCATCGCGATCAACGTCGTCGACATCGAGACGACCGCCGAGACGTTGCGCTCGCTCACCGCGGGCGGCTCCCTCACGCTCGCGGCGCACACCGTGACCTCCGCGGTCGCGGACGCGAAGGCGAGCGCCCAGGGCAAGGCGATCGACACGGCGACGGACGCGGCATCGAACTCCGACGAGCAGGCCCAGAACCAGGTCGACAACACCCCCGCCACCCAGGGCAAGGGCATCACCCTCCCGAGCTCGTCCTCGCAGGTGAACAACGGCAACAGCCAGTCCTCCTCGCAGGGCGGGCAGGGTTCCGACGGCGTCGGGGTCGGCGCCGCCGTGACCGTCAACTGGGTCACGATCGACACCCTCGCCCGCATCCCGGCCGACCTCGTGCTCGTCGCGGGCGGCGCGGTCGGCGTGCTCGCCGAGACCGGCGTCGACGCGACCGCGAAGGCCACCGGCACCTCGCTCAAGACGGGCTCGACCAACATCGGCGCGGCCGTCGCCCTCAACTACGTCGACGTCGACGACCGCGGCTCGATCGGCGACCGGGTCACCATCACGGCGGGCGACACGATCACGGTCACCGCGATCACGCCGAACGGCCGCAACGACTTCACCGCCTGGGGCATCGCCGCCGCGGGCGGCACCGGCCAGGCGAGCGTCGCGGGCTCGATCGCCGTGCAGGTGCTGCTGCTGCGCAACCTCGCCACGATCGGCGAGGGCGTGCACATCACGACCGCGGGCGGCCTCGTCCTCGCCGCGAGCAACCCGATGGGGCTGCAGTCGGTCGCCGCCGCGGGCGCCCTCAGCACGAGCTCCTCCGGCATCGGCGCGGCCATCGTCGTCAACGTCATCGACACCGACACGATCGCGCGCATCGGCTCCACGGCACTCGCCCCCGTCGTGATCGACGCGGCCGGCGCGATCGTGCTCGCCGCGACCTCCGGCATCGTGGCGCTCGCCGTCGACCCCATCCTCGACTTCGAGATCCCGGATGTGAGCGGGGTGGCCCTCGCGGGCGGCGCGAGCGTCGGGCAGACCGCCGTCGGCGGCTCGCTCATCGTCGACATCGTGAACATCGCGACGCAGGCGCTCGTCGGCGACGCCACCTCGATCAACCAGACCATCGGGTCCCTGCCCGGCCAGTCGCTCACCGTCTACGCGAACGACGACACCGAGTTCGTCGAGCTCGCCGGCGCGGTCGGCCTCACCACGGGATCCGCGGGCGTCGGCTTCGCCCTCGTGCTCAACGTCATCAACAAGGACGTGCGCGCGGTCATCGGCAAGGGCGTGCACGCGACCGTCGGCGGCTCCGTCACGGTGTCGGCCATCGCGCGGGAGTCGTTCACGATGCTCGCCGCGGGGGCCGCCGCCGCCCAGAGCGCGGGCGTCACCGGATCGTTCGTCGTGCTCATCGTCAACCAGGGCGACGACAGCGGCACGCGTGCCCTCATCGACGGCGGCCAGAGCACCCCGACCACGGTCACGGCGGGTGGCGATATGACGATCGTCGCCGCCGACGACGTGCACGACTCGCTGCTCTTCGCGGGCGGCGTCGCGGCGGGCGGCACGGCGGGCGTCGGCGTCTCCTCGGTCGTGCTCGTGCGCACCGGCAAGGTGGATGCGGGCATCGCCGAGTACGACCGAATCGTCGCGAAGGGCACGCAGGGGCTCGCGATCGTCGCCACGCAGTCCGAGGACTTCGAGTCGATCGCCGTCGCCGGAGCGGCCGGCGGCACGGCGGGCGTCGCGGGTTCGGCGACCGTCGCGGTGCACGACAACACCACCCACGCCTACATCTCCACGGGCGTCGTCGTGAACGGCGACAACCTCGGGGCGATGGCGACCCAGGGCGTGACGGTCGTCGCATCCGACCACACCACGAGCCTCGGCGCCGCGGGCCAGCTGGCCCTCGGCGGCACCGCGGGCGTCGGAGCGGGCGCCGACGTCCAGGTCATCACGAAGGACACCCGCGCCTGGATCGCCCCCGGCGTCGCGGTCGCCGCGAACGGCAACGTGACGGTCGACGCCGACTCGAGCGAGGACCTCACCTCGATCTCGGCGGGCGGGTCCGGCGGCGGCACCGTCGGCGTCGCGGTCAACGCGGCCGTCTCGGTCATCTCGATCACCACCCGCGCGACCGTCGGCGAGGAGTGCGCCGCGGTCACCGCCACGGAATCCGCGTGCGCCTCCTCGCGCAGCACCGTCTACGCGGGCGGCAGCGTGCGCATCGCCGCGAACGACGCCCTCTCGCTCGACATCATCGCGGGCTCGCTCGCGGTGGGCGGCACCGCGGGCGTCGGAGCCGCGGCGGCCGTGCCCGTCATCTCGAAGCAGACCATCGCCTTCATCGGCGACAACTCGATCGTGCAGGGCCGCGGCGCCCTCGGCAGCGGCATCCGCGTGACGACCGGCGGCTTCGTGGTCGAGGCGGTCGACACCCGCTTCACCCCGCAGAGCGCGGTGCAGTCCGACGGCACCACGATCGAGCTCGGCTACCAGCACGGCCTGCGCGACGGCCAGACCGTCGTCTACGACGCCGGCGGCGGCGCCGAGATCGGCGGACTCACGAGCGGCGACAGCTACGTCGTGCACGTCGTCTCGCCGACCGCCGTGCAGCTGTCGGCGCTCGACGACCCCACCATCCTCACGCTCGACCCGAGCACAGCGACCGGTGAGTCGCACCGCATCGTCGACGGCCGCTCGGCATCGCTGCCGGCGAGCGAGTCGCCCTACTTCGACCCGAAGACCTCGGGCGCGGTCGTCGGCCAGGTCATCACGCTGCCGTACGACCTCGACCTCCACGACGGCGACTCGGTCATCTACAGCGCGGGCGGCGGCACGGCGATCGGCGGCCTCGTCGACGGCGGCAGCTACTACGTCAAGCTCTCGGGCTCCGGCTTCAAGCTGACCACCCAGAAGTGCCTCACCGAGTCCACGGTGCCCGCCGACTGCACCGGCAGCTTCATCACGCTGAACGCCGCCGTCGCGACCGGGCGCGGTCACAGCATCGTGCTGCAGGGCGCGCAGCCCTCGCCCGACCCGGCGAGCACCTCGGGCGTGCGCACCATCACCGCATCCGCCGACGACGACTTCGTGGGCGTCGCGGTCACCGCCACCTCGAGCGACGACATCGCCGGGGTGGGCGTGAGCGCCGCGGTCTCCGGGGTCGCGGGCGTCGGCGTCGGCGGCAGCGTCAACGTCGTCACGAGCCGCACCCTCGCCTTCATCGGACGCCTCGCCCAGGTCACCGCCGGATCGACCGGCCACGCCGCCTCCGTGCTGGTCGCGGCGGGCCACGACCTCAGCATGCTCATAGTCTCGGCGGTCGCCGCGGGCGGCACCGCGGGCGTCGGGGTGAGCGCGACGGTCGGCGTCGTCGACCTCGACACGGATGCGGAGCTGCGGCTCGGCGCCGTCGTCGTCTCGACCGCCGACACCGTCGTGACGGCTCACGGCCACGAGAGCATGGTCGCCGTCGCGGCCACCGCGTCCGGCGGCTTCGTCGGCGTCGCGGGCGCCGTCACGGTGCTCGTGCTCGACGTGCACACCCACGCGACGCTGCAGCGGGTCACGGTCGACGCGGGCGGCAGCGTCGTCGTCGACGCGGCCGACGACACCGAGATCGTCGTCGTCGCGGGTGGCGCGGCGGGCGGCTTCGTGGGTGTCGGCATCGGCGTGGGCGTCACCTCGGCGAGCAAGGACACCCAGGCGTACGTCGCCGCCGGTTCGATCATCGACGCGGACGGGGTGACCGCCCCGGTGGGCGGCATCCTCACCGGCGGCTTCGCGAGCTCCGCCTACGGCGACTTCGGTCTGCGGCCCGGATTCGCGGGTGTCGCGGTGCAGGCCCGCTCCACGCAGGACGTCTTCGGCCTCACCGTCGCCCTCGGCGCCGGCGCGGTCGGTGTGGCGGGCGCCGTCACCACGACGCTGCTGACGGTCGTCACCCGGGCGGTCGTCGACTCCTCGGCGAGCGCCCCCACCCGCATCAACCTCACCTCGACGCCCGGCTCCGCGCAGTCGGTGAGCATCACGGCCGCCAACGCGAGCCGCACGCTCACCGTCGCGGGCGGCATCGCCGCCGGCGCCGTCGGGGTCTCGGGTGGCATCGACATCGGTGTGCTCGCGGTGAGCACCCAGGCGGCGGTCGGCCCGAACGCGTCGATCAGCGTCGCGCGCGACTTCAGCATCTCGGCCCTCGCCTCGGCGAGCATCACGACCTTCGGCCTGAGCGTCGCGGGCGGCGCGGTCGGCGTGGCCGGCGCCGTCTCGGTGTGGACCTTCGGCACCGAGGCGAAGGACGACTACAGCGCGGGCGGCGGCAGCGCGGGCGACGCCTCGGCGCTCGAGCCCGACGACCAGAACGTGACCGGGAACTCGGATGCCACCGCCTCCGGCCAGGGCGACCACGGCTACACGAGCATCCTCGAGGGTGCGGGCTCGAACACGGGCTCGAAGGCCGACGCGCACGTGGGCGACGCGGTCTCGTCGGCCGATTCCTCGGTCGGGGCGAGCAGCCCCGGCGCCACGCGGGTGAGCGACGCGCTCGCGGCCGACGACCTGCCGCGCGGCACGAGCGCCACGATCGGCACCGGCGTCGTCATCGTCGCGGGCCGGGATGTCGCGGTGCGCGCCGAGGAGGCGAACGACTACCTGGGCATCGCGGGCGCCGCCGCGATCGGCGCGGGCGCCCTCGGCGGATCGGTCGCGATCGCCAACCTCACGAGCAACGTCGACGCGGGCATCTCGGCCGGCGTCTCCATCACGGCGGGCGGCGGCGTCGGCGTCGCCGCCGTCATGAGCGAGCGCACGACGGGCATGGCCTTCGCGGGCGCCGCGGGCGGCCTCGCCCTCCAGGGCCAGTTCCTCGTCATCGACAGCCACGCCGTGCAGAACGCGCACATCGACGACACGGCCGTCATCCCGCACGCGGGTGGCATCGTCTCGGCCGACGCCACGGCCGACCGCCGCATCGAGGGACTCGGCGTGGGCGTCGGCGTCGGCGGCGTGGCCGTCGGCGCGGCCGTCGTCGTGATCGACCCCGACGGCGACACGACCGCCCGGATCGGCGACGTCGAGATCGGCGGCACCTCGGCATCCGGCGGACTGCGCGTGGCCGCCTCGTCGACGATCGTCGTGCCCGTCCAGGTGTACGCGATCAACGCGGGCGCCCTCGCCGGGGTGACCGCGGCAGGCGGCGTCGCCCCCATCTCGGGCACGACGAGCGCGACGTTCGACGGCACGGCCTTCCTCACGGGCGGCGCGACGATCTCGGCGACCGGCCGCCACACGGCGAGCGTCTTCATGATCTCCGTGGCGACGGGCGTCTACTCCGCCGGCGCCAGCTACGCCACCGCGACCGTCTCGCGCGACACGAAGGCGACGCTCACCGAGCACTCGAGCATCACGGCGGGTGGCGCGATCGCCGTCACGGCCGACACCCGCAACCACACCGACGTCTCCACGAACGGCGGCAACCTCTCCGGCATGGGCTTCTCGGTCATGACGCCGACCGCCCGCGTCACGGGCACCACCGACGCGATCGCCAACGGCGAGATCCTGGCCTCCGGCTCGGTCGCCGTGACCGCGACCGCGCAGAACCGCGCGAAGGCGGACGCCGTGCTCGTCGCCGTCGGACTCATCATCGGCGCGGGTGGCCTCGTGGTGACCGCGGAGATCGCCGAGTCGGCGCGCACCTACGCCGAACTGCACGCCGTGGGCACCGTGAAGAGCGCGGGCGATGTCGTCGTGTCCGCGACCACCCCGGTTGATGCGGGACTCGGCTCCCAGGCATCGGCGACCGCGGTCGCCGGCAACGGCGGCGCGATCACCGGCGGCGTCTACGCGACCGACGCGACGATCGCCGCCCCGGTAACCGCGAACCTGCAGGGTTCCGTGGTCGCGGGCGGCAAGGTCGGCGCGGAAGCCCAGTCGCACCGCACGCTGCACGCCTCGCTCGACTCGACGGGCGTCGGCGCCCTCGGCGTCTCGGTGACGCGTGCCGTCGCCATCCTGCTGAAGTCCGCCGCGACCACCGCCCACGTCTGGGGCGGCGAGATCGTCGCGGGCGGCAAGGCGCTCGCGACGGCCGCCTCCGTGCAGACCGCGAACGTCGAGACCGACACGATGTCGATCGCGGGTGCCGCCGCCGATGTCGTACTGCCCACCGCCAGCATCCGGGCCGCGACGACGGCGACGCTCGAGAGCCCGACGACGAGCGTCGGTGCGATCCTCGGCGCCACCTCCGTCAACCACGCCGTCGTCGACGCCGACGTGGTCGGGTTCAGCTTCGGCTCGTTCCGCAAGGTCGGTGCGGTCGCCGAGATCACCGCAGACGCCGACACCGCCGCGACGGTGCCGCTCGGCGCATCGTGGTTCCGCGCCGCGGGCGGCGACGTCGTCATGACGGTGTCGTCCGACAACGTCGCGCACGCGACCATGAAGCAGGTCTCGGTCGGCCTCGCGGGAGTCTCGATCATCCCCGTCACCGCGACGATCGACGCGAAGACCGTCGGCATCATCGAGGCGGGAACCGCGTCGAGCGCAGGCATGGCCATCACGGTGGACGCCGGCAACGACATCCTCGCCCAGGTGGAGCTGACCGATGTGCAGGTGCTCGCGGGCGGCTCCGGGGTGTCGGTGCACGCGACGCTCACCCAGCGCGCCGAGACCACCGGTCGGATCACGCTCGGATCGGGCGGCCTGACCGCGAGCGGAGCCGTCTCCGTCGAGGTCACCGCCGTCAACCCCGTGACGGCCTCGCTCGAGATGACCAGCGCGACGCTCATCGGCGGCGGATCGACCGAGTCCATCGCGCAGACGAAGTCGGCGACGACCGCGAAGATCGACGGCCGGATCCTCGATTCGGCGGGGGCCGCGGCCACCGCCGACGCCGCCAACACGCTCACCGGCGTGCTGCGCTCGAAGGGCGGCAGCATCGTCGACATCCGCGGCATCTCGGCCTCGGCGAACGTCGACGGCCTCGCGGCGACCACCGCCCTCATCACGGGCGGCGAGCTGCGGGTGCACGGCAGCGGCGCGGTGCACGTCGGTGCGACCGCGAACAACACGAGCTCGCTCACGACCGACACCGTCTCGGGCGGACTCGCGGGCGTCACCTTCGGCAAGCCCGTGGCGCGCATCGACAACCCGACGACGGCGACCCTCGACACCAAGGTCTACGGCGGCGCGGTGCTCGTGGAGGCGGACGGCACGAACACCGCCACGATCGCCGCGGGCGGCATCGGCGCCGGGCTCGCGGGTGTGACCGTGCTCGAGCCCGCGGCGATCATCTCCGAGACCGCGACGATCCTCGCGGTCGTCACGGCGGCCTCCCTCATCTCCTCGACCGGCGCGACGATCGCCGTGCACGCGAGTGGCACGAACACCGCCACCTCGGGCGGCGGCTCGGTGTCGGGCGGTGTCGTGGCCGTCGACACGAGCGCCCCCACGGCGCTCGTCAACAACACCACCGCGGCCCGTCTGCTCGGCTCCGTGCACGGCGCGACCGAGGCGGCGGACGGAGCGCTCAGCATCGACATCAAGGTCGGGGCGATCGACGCGGCGAGCGCCTCGCTCTCCTCCGACGGCGGCGGGGTCGTGCAGGTCAGCACCGGCACCGCCTCGGCCACGGTGTCCTCCACGGTCGAGGCCGTGCTGGGTGCCTCGGGCAGCCACATCGTCACCTCGGGCGGCATCGCGATCCAGGCCTCCGAGACCCCGGGCGCCACCTCGTCGATGCGCACCGCGGGCGGCGGGGTCGTGCGGGTCGGCAGCAACAAGGCGAGCGCGACCACGAAGCCGAAGCTGCTGCTCACGATCGCGGCGGGATCGACGGTGACCGCGGGCGGCGCGGTGTCGCTCTCGACCTACTTCAACTCGAAGGCGCCCGTGCCGGCGGATCCGAACCGGGTGTTCCAGTCGGTCGACACGGACGCCGACTCGATCACCTTCACCGCGAACCACGGCCTCACGACGGGCGCGACCCTGCGCTACAGCGTCTCCGGCGGCGTCGCCACCGGTGGGCTCGTCGACGGCACCAGCTACAACGTCATCGTCGTCGACAACGACACCGTGCTGCTCGGGACCGAATTCGAGGGCGCCAAGGTCGACCCGGACGCGAACACCATCTCGTTCGGGCGGCTGTACCGCGACGAGGACGACCACCTCGTCTACCGCTGCGACCCGACCCCGGGCGACGGCTGCGACCTGCCGCAGACCGAGGCGTGCAACCCCGCGCTCCCGGCCTGCCAGCCGATCTTCATCGCGCTGCCGCACCTGCTCGAGGACGGGCAGTACGTCATCTACCGCGCCGCGGGCGGCAGCGTCACGGGCCTCGTCGACGGCAAGCGCTACCGCGTCGAGGTCATCGACGAGTACACCATCCGCCTCTACGACCCGGACGTGACGACGGGCCCGCTCGTGCTCACGGCCGGGAACGTGGACGACACCGACGACCCCGACGTCGACGGCGACGAGGCGGTCGACACCGTCACGACCAACCCGTACACCGACGGCCAGATCATCGTCTACCACGACCCCGACGCCGGCACCTTCACGAGCGGCTACGTCGACATCAAGGCGGACTCGAACGGCCTGCCGTACCGCGACCCCGCGGTCGTGCCGCCGGGCAGCGCCCCCGACGAGGTCGACGACTCCGCCGGCACCGTCGCGGAGGACAACAACGCCATCATCATCGAGGCGCACGGCTTCACCACCGGGCAGAAGGTGTACTACAGCTCGGGCTCGGGCGCGCCCCTCGGCGGCCTCGACAACGGCGGCACCTACTGGGTCATCAAGCTCGACGACAACCGCATCCAGCTCGCCGACAGCTACTGCCACGCGATCGGCGCGACGAGCGGCACCGACTGCGTCGACCACTACGACCCGCGCGAGGTGCAGGTCGGCGTCGACGACGACGACAACCCGATCTTCGAGATCGTGTACGACGTGCCCGTGTACATCCCGCGCGAGGTGCTGCCGCTCACGCCCGACGTCTCGAGCACCGAGGCCTCCGAGCTCGTGCACAAGCTGTTCGCCTACGACTCGCGCCCGCTCGACGGCTTCGTCGACGGCGGCCAGTACTACGTCGTCAACAGCGGCTCCGGCACCTTCCAGATCTCCGAGACGCTCGGCGGCCCCGTCAAGGACCTCGACGTGAGCGGCCGCCCGGGCTCCGCCGCCATCGGCTCCTTCACGATCGGCCCCGTCGACCTCGGCGCCGCGACCGGCGTCGGCCGCATCCTCATCGACCTCACGAGTGCGGGCTCGGGCACCCAGACCCTCGCACCCCCCGCCCAGTTCGGCGACGTGCCCTCGGGCTCGCTGCCCACCTCGGCGACCGTGCAGTCGAGCGGCGGCGGCTTCGTCAACGTGCAGGAGGCCGAGACGACCGCGACGACGAACGCGACCGTCTCGGTCACGATCGGCGCGAACGCGAAGGTCACGAGCGGCGCGACGAAGAAGATCACCGGCACCGAGGACTTCACGGTGCTCATGGACGGCATCGGCCTCGCGAACGCCGACTCGACCAACGGCGGCGGCGGCTTCGTGGCGATCGGCGCCTCGCACGCCACCGCATCCGTCACGCTGACGAGCACCTTCCAGATCGAGAACGGCGCCTCGGTGACCTCCGGCTGGAGCATCGACGTGTCGGTCACCACGCGCGGCGACGTGCAGACCCGCAGCAGCGCGAAGGCGGGCGGCCTCGGTGCGGGCGTCAACGCCGAGTCGAAGTCGACCGAGACCCTCAACACCAACATCCTCATCTACGGCGACATGACGGCCGAGCACCTGCTCGGCATCCGCGGTTTCGCGCAGCCGAACGGCTACTCCTCGGGCACCGCGAACGCCTCCGGCCTCGGCGCCGACTCGAGCGGCAACGACTGCGGCGGATGCGGCACCTCCGCCACGACGAACGTCACGATCGAGATCGGCGACGCGAGCACCGCGGGCGAGACGGGCGCCTACGGCGACATCGACCTCACCGCGGACGAGATCCACATCCTCGCCCAACTCGGCACCGACGCCGCCGGCAACCGCGGCACGCTCGGCGCCTACGGCTACAGCCGGGCGAAGGCGCTCGGCGCCGACTCGGACGCGACCGCCAACGTCTACGTCGGTGGGACGGCGAGCGTGCTCATCCGGACGGGCGTCTCGCTCATCGGTTGGGAGGCGGTGCGCCTCGAGGCGAAGAGCCACGGCCCCAACATGAACGCCGACGCCTACGCGAGCTGCGGCTGCCTCGGCGGCGACACCGACGCCACGGCGCGCCTGTACTCCGACACGATCGCGAAGGTCACGGCCGAGGACGCCTCCCTCGTGCACACCTTCGACCTCGACGTGAACACGGTGCAGGACGCGGGCGCCTGGCACACCTCGGCGGGTCACAGCACGGGCGCCTTCGACGGCGGCGACACGGGCGAGCCGCGCACCTTCCGCGGACAGCGGCCGATCTTCTGGGAGGCCGACGTCATCCTCCACGCGGCCGACCCGCAGCTGTGGATCGCCGCCGACGGCACGATCCTCAAGGTCTACAACCTGCACGTGTACGGCAGCGACAACGTGGAGTACTTCGCGGGCGACCAGCTGCCGGCCGGCACCGTACGCGTCGCGCACATCGACAACCTGGGCGGCGCGACGGCCGACTTCTGGATCAACGAGTACGGCGACAGCGGACCGGAGTCGGGCCGCTGGCTCACCGGTCAGAACGGATCGTTCCAGCTGCAGCCGACCTTCGACTTCGTGCACATCTACAACTGGTCGGTCCGCCCGCTCGAGATCGAGGGCATCGACGTCGTGAACCTCGACCAGCTCGCCGCGACGGTGAGCGAGCGCGTCTACAACATGTTCGACAAGTTCACCTTCCGGTACACGATCCGCACGGCGGACTTCGTGCGCACGCACGTCGAGATCGTCAACTACGCGAACCCGGACGCCGACAACGACATCACCCTCTCGGGCGAGATCTACAACCCCATCGGCGACGTGCTCATCTCCAACGCCAACGGCGACATCCTCTCGACCAACTCGGGCGCGCTCGACGTGCAGGCCAACGAGGTGAAGCTCTCGGCGCGCGCCGGGTCGATCGGCTCGCTCGGCACCTCGCCCGCGACGCGCGTCGGGATCGCGGTGCGGCTCATCGAGTACCGTTCGGGCGCGACCGGGTCCGAGGTGGACCACGCGATCAAGATCGAGGCGGAGGCCGACGGCGACCTCGTGCTCGATCTGCAGGCCTACCGCCGCAGCACCTCGACGGCACCCCTCAGCTGGACGATCGGAGAGCTCGTCGCCGGCGGCACCCTCGACATCGAGGTGCTCGACAGCGCGGTCGGCACGACGCCCGCCTCGTTCACCGCCCACGAGATCCAGGACGACGTCTACAACCCGCCGTCGTACGGGAGCATCCTGACGCCGCCGAGCGGACCGTCGGGGCGCTACTCGGTGTACTTCTACCACGGCACCTACCAGAACCCGAGCGACGGGGCCTACTCCTTCGACGACGCGGTGCTCATCGCGTTCGACACCTCCACGGCCGGCACGACGGCGCGTGACAGCGCCTACGTGTTCAGCAGCGTCGCCGCGGCAGACGTCATTGCCATCCGCCACACCTCGACCGACACGGTCATCACCTTCACGGTGACGAGCGACATCGACGCCGACGTCGAAGACGTCGACGAGCCCGGGCACTGGTGGTCGCAGAGCGACGGCACCGGCCGCATCGACCTGTACACGAACGGCTGGATCCGCGACACCGAGACGGTCGGCGACCTGCTCGTCGGCACCATCGAGTCCACCGGATCCGACGTCACGCTCACCACCACGACGCCGCTCGCGTCGATCCTCGACGCCGAGGACGACGCGGAGGCGGATGTCATCGGCACGAACATCACGATGACGGCGGGCGGCACGATCGGGCAGGTGACGCCGACGGTCAACCACCTCGAGATCCGCTCGTCCAACGCGGCCCGCGGTCGCCTGCTCGCGACGGCGCCGCACGGCATCTACCTCGACCAGACCACGGGCGACCTCGTGCTCGACTCCGTCACGGCGACCGAGGGCGATGTGTCGCTCGGCGCCCTCGCCGGGTCGATCGTCAACGACGTGGCCGGGTCGACGGTGCGGGTGCGCGGCCTCTCGATCGACCTGTTCGCCATCGAGGGCCACCTCGGCTCCTCCGACGGCAGCGACGACCTGCACGTCGACACCGCGACCGACGGCCGCCTGCTCGCCGAGGGCGAGGACGGCGTGTTCGTGACCGAGGCGAGCGGCCCGCTCACCCTGCTGCTCGCCGCCTCGTCGAAGGGGCGGGTGCGCATCACGGTGCCGTTCGTGGCGGGCGGCCCGCTCGAGAGCCTCACGCTGCTGCCCACGGGCGACACCGTGGACGGCGCCCGCACGATCACGACGGGCGGTGCGGATGCGCTGCTCGTGACCGAGCTGCGCGCGGGCAACGATGTGACCGCCCCGCTCGGCACGCTCATCCGCGGCGCGCAGGTCATCGTGCGCACCGCCTACGGCCAGATCCCGGCGGCCCCGGTCGACACGACCGCGTACTTCGGCGGCCGCATCGAGGCGACGGACGTCGAGCCCCTCATCACGGTGTTCGCGGGCAACGGCGACGACGAGGTCGAGTTCGACGAGACGGTCATCGCCGGCCACACCACCGTCTACGGCGGCGCGAGCGCGGTCACCTCGGGCGACGACGGCGACGACCTCGTCACGATCACCCGGATCACGATCGAGGACGGCACCCACACCGGCACCGGCGGCGACGACTGGGACGGCCTCGAGCTGCCCAACTCGCTGCGGGTGGACGGCCAGAACGGCTCCAACCACGTCGAGGTCACCGTGTGGGGCATCGACGACCCCGACAACCGCGAGACCCGCATCGAGGTCGTGGGCAGCGGCACCGACCCGCTCGCCATCAACACGCTCACCGTCAACGCGGGCGACGGCGACGACGTCGTGCTGCTGCGCGCCGTCACCGAGATCCCCGGTCTGCCCGCCCGCCGGCCCGCGCTCGTCGCGGTCGCGAGCGGCGACACGACCGCCGAGCGCATCAGCTACGACCGCAGCGTGAACGGCAAGCTCACGATCAACGGCCTGGACGGCGACGACACCTTCGTCTTCGACGACACGAGCTCGCCCTCGACCGTCAACGGCGGCGACGGCGACGACACCTTCCTGGTCGGCCAGTTCTACACGAACCCGCGCACCGCGCCGTACGTCGACGCATCCGACGCCTTCGACACCCTGCCGACCGACCTCGGCCACCTCAGCAACGGCGTGAGCCGCCCGGCCGTGCTCTACGGCCAGGCCGGGAACGACCGCTTCGTGGTGAGCTCGAACCTCGCCGAGCTGCGGCTCGAGGCGGGCTCGGGCGACGACGAGTTCGTGTTCATCACGAGCACCGTCACCGACACGAGCGGCCCCGAGCCGGTCACGAGCCCCGTCGGCCAGGGCTTCGTGTCGATCGACGCGGGCACCGGCCACAGCACCCTCATCGTGCAGGCCGCGGATGCCGCGGCGGTCGCCGTCGAGCCCGTGCTGCAGGACGTGCTGTGGTGGACGGTGAGCGGCCTCGGCCTCGCGCTCGACCTGTACGGCTTCGCCGAGCTGCCGCAGATCGCGCTGCCGACCCCGGTCGCGACGCCCGTCGGCCTGCCCGGCGAGGACGGCGTCGTCATGATGTTCCGGATGCTGGCGCTCGACATCACGCCGCCGTACGTCTTCCTCGGTCGCGGCGGCGACGGCCTCGTCGTCATCACCGAGACGGACAACTGGACCAACGTCTCGCCCGAGGGCCCGCTCACCGACTCGTACACCGTGCGCCTGTCGCGCGCCGCGGCGTCGACCGTCTACATCACCTTCACCTCCGCCTACGGCGCCGGCACCCCGTTCGCGGAGTTCTCGATCGACGGCGGCCTCACCTGGGTCACGCGCGCGGTGCTCGCGATCGCGGGCGACGACCTGAGCGAGCACACCGTGCTCGTGCGCTGGGCGGGCGTCGTGTCGACCCTCGCCGCGCTGCCGGCCGGCGCGAGCGTCGTGACGATCAGCCACACCGTCTCGAGCGAGGACCCGGACTTCGACGGCACCGACGTGCGCAACATCTACGTCAACCTCTTCAAGGACGCCTTCCTCGACATCGCCGACACCGACGACGAGGACGGCGGACTCGCCGCGACCGGCTCCGACCCGCTCCCGCTCGGCCTGCTGGCGCTCCTCGCGCTGCTGCTGGGCGCCGCGGCCGTGCTGTTCACCCGCCGCCGCGCGCTGCGCTGACCCGGCCGGGCCGGTTCACCCGCATCCAGGGGTGGAATTCACTTTCCGCCCGTGCATTTCCCCCACGGGGCGCGCTAAACTTGAGCCACCGACACTCAACTCTTCACGGAGCATCATGGCGAACATGCAGGGCGCACCCTCCAGCCAGGAGGAGCAGAAGAGCGCCCTCGAGCAATACGGGATCAACCTCACCCAGATCGCCCAGAGCGGCAAGCTCGACCCCGTCATCGGGCGCGACTCCGAGATCCGCCGGATCTCGCAGGTGCTGACCCGCCGCACCAAGAACAACCCCGTGCTCATCGGCGAGCCCGGCGTCGG
The DNA here is from genome assembly GCF_003627075.1 of Protaetiibacter intestinalis. Taxonomy (NCBI): domain Bacteria; kingdom Bacillati; phylum Actinomycetota; class Actinomycetes; order Micrococcales; family Microbacteriaceae; genus Protaetiibacter; species Protaetiibacter intestinalis. Next base: position 1,359,368 of record NZ_CP032630.1, read on the forward strand.
CAAGACGGCCGTCGTCGAGGGCCTCGCCCAGCGCATCGTCGCGGGCGACGTGGCCGACTCGCTCAAGGGCAAGCAGCTCGTCTCGCTCGACCTCGCGGCCCTCGTCGCGGGCGCCAAGTACCGCGGCGAGTTCGAGGAGCGCCTCAAGGCCGTGCTCAAGGAGATCAACGACTCCGACGGCCAGGTCATCACCTTCATCGACGAGCTGCACACCCTCATGGGCGCGGGCGGCGGCGAAGGCTCGGTCGCGGCCGCCAACATGCTCAAGCCCATGCTGGCCCGCGGCGAGCTGCGCCTCATCGGCGCCACCACCCTCAACGAGTACCGCGAGTACATCGAGAAGGATGCCGCGCTCGAGCGCCGCTTCCAGCAGGTGTACGTGGGCGAGCCCTCCGTCGAGGACACGGTCGCGATCCTCCGCGGCCTCAAGGAGCGCTACGAGGCGCACCACAAGGTCGCGATCGCCGACAGCGCGCTCGTGGCCGCGGCATCCCTCTCCAACCGCTACATCACGGCCCGCCAGCTGCCCGACAAGGCGATCGACCTCATCGACGAGGCGGCATCCCGGCTCAAGATGGAGATCGACTCCTCGCCCGTCGAGATCGACGAGCTCAAGCGCGCCGTCGACCGCCTCAAGATCGAGGAGCTCGCGCTCAAGAAGGAGAAGGATGCCGCCTCCAAGGAGCGCCTCGAGAAGCTGCGCGCCGACATGGCCGTCAAGGAGAAGCAGCTCGACGCGCTGCAGACCCGTTGGCAGGCCGAGAAGAGCTCGCTGCACAGCGTCGGCGACCTGAAGTCGCGCCTCAACGACGCCCGCATCGAGCTCGACCGCGCCATGCGCGAGCAGCGCTACCAGGACGCCTCCAAGCTCAACTACGAGACGATCCCCGCGATCGAGACCCAGCTGCTGCAGGCCGAGGCCATCGAGCAGCAGGGGCCGCGCATGGTCAACGACCAGGTGACCGACGAGGACATCGCCGCCGTCGTCGCCGCGTGGACCGGCATCCCCGTCGACAAGCTGCGCCAGGGCGAGACCGAGAAGCTGCTCGGGCTCGAGGCCGAGCTCGGCAAACGCCTCATCGGGCAGCGGGATGCCGTGCGCGCCGTCTCGGAGGCCGTGCGCCGCACGCGCGCCGGCATCTCCGACCCCGACCGGCCGACCGGCTCCTTCCTCTTCCTCGGGCCGACGGGCGTCGGCAAGACCGAGCTCGCGAAGGCGCTCGCCGCCTACCTCTTCGACGACGAGAAGGCGCTCGTGCGCATCGACATGTCGGAGTACGGCGAGAAGTTCTCCGTCTCGCGGCTCGTCGGCGCCCCTCCCGGCTACATCGGCTACGAGCAGGGCGGCCAGCTGACCGAGGCCGTACGCCGCCGCCCCTACTCGGTGATCCTGCTCGACGAGGTCGAGAAGGCGCACCCCGAGGTCTTCGACGTGCTGCTGCAGGTGCTCGACGACGGCCGCCTCACCGACGGCCAGGGACGCACGGTCGACTTCCGCAACACGATCCTCATCCTCACCTCGAACCTCGGCAGCCAGATCCTCGTCGACCGCGAGCTCAGCTGGGACCGCAAGCAGGAGGCCGTGCAGGAGCTCGTGCGGCAGTCGTTCAAGCCGGAGTTCGTGAACCGCCTCGACGACATCGTGGTGTTCGCGCCGCTGTCGGAGGCCGACCTCGGCCAGATCGTGTCGCTCTACGTCGACCGTCTCGAGCGTCGCCTCGCCGAGCGGCGCCTGCAGCTCGCGGTCACCCCGGATGCGCGCGCCTGGCTCGCCGAGCGCGGCTACGACCCCATCTACGGCGCCCGCCCGCTGCGCCGGCTCATGCAGCACGAGATCGACGACCGCCTCGCGAAGGCGCTGCTCGGCGGTGAGATCCGCGACGGCGACACCGTGCGGGTCGACCTCGACCGCGGCGGCGACGGCCTCGCCGTCACCCGCTTCGAGGCGGTGCCGAGCGAGCAGCTCGGCTGAGCGAAGGCGCGGAACGGCCCCGGGAGCGGACTCCCGGGGCCGTTCGCGTCTGCGGCGGTCAGGCCGCGGAGCGGCTGCGCACGCGGTGCACGATCCACAGTCCGAGGAGCACCACGAGCACGCCGCCGATCACGAGCACCCACGGCAGGAGGCTGCCGAAGGTCATGCTCGAGGCGCCGCTGTGCAGCTGGGTCGCCCCGTCGGCGAGCTGGGCGGTGCCCGCGTCGAGCGTGCTCGCCCCGTCGGACAGCTGCGTGCTGCCGTCGGAGGCGCTCGCGGCGCCCTCCGAGAGGGCCGCGGTGCCGTCGGCGAGCTCGCTCGCACCGCTCGCGAGGGCGCCCACGCCGCTCGCGAGCGCGCCCGCGTTCTCGGCGAGGGTCGTGGATCCCGCGGCCAGGTTCTGCGTGCCCGTCGTGAGCTTGCTCGCACCCGCGTTCAGGTCGGACGCGCCCGCGGCGAGGCTCGCGGCACCCTGCTGGAGGGGGAGCAGCTTCGTCCGGAAGGTGTCGAGCCCGCCGACGAGCCCGTTCGCGCCGTCGATCTTCGTGGTCGCCAGGTTGGTGACCCCCGCGGAGAGGGCGCCCATCGCCTGCTTGAGGGTCGGCGTCGTGCTCGGCGCGATCGGGGCGGTGCCGGAGATCGCGTTCTGCAGCCCGAGCAGGTTGGTGTTCAGGGCGTTCGCCTGCGCGTTCCAGGTGCCGGCGGCCGTGAGCAGGGCGGTCAGCTCGTCGGCCGTGAGCGGCTCGCCGACCGCGAGGTTGGCGGAGATGTAGGCCTGCAGGTTCTGCGCCTCGGTGCGCGAGCCCGCCGCGACGCCCGCGAGCGTGCCGGTCGAGCTGCCCACGCCGTCCACGATGAGGCCGATGTCGGAGATGCTGCGGATCAGGCCGCCGGGCTGGGTGCTCAGCACGCCGTCGCGCAGGGCGATGGCGCCCGCGCGCAGCTGGGCGACGCCGTCGATGGCGGAGTCGACGCCCGCGGCGACCGAGTTCGCGCCGCTCGCGACCTTGGTCGAGCCGCTGCTGACCGAGAGCGCGCCGCTCGCGGCCGACTGGGCACCTGCCGCGAGGGAGTCGGCACCCGCGGCGAGGCGGGTGGCGCCGTCGGCGGCGCTGCCCGCGCCGTCGCTCAGCTTCGCGGCGCCCGCCGCGGCGCTCGCGGCGCCGTCGGCGAGTTGCGCGTTGCCGTCGGCGAGCGTCACGGCACCGGCCGCGAGGTCGCCGCTGCCGGCGTGCGCGGTCTCGAGTCCGTCGGCGAGCTGCGCCGCGCCGGAGGTGATCTTGTCGCTCGTGAGCATGAACAGGCCGAAGACGACCAGGAGCAGCACGGCCAGCACGGTGAGGGCCGTCTTGGCACCGGCGCCGTGCCGGTGGGTGGAGAATGTCGCGCTCGTCATTGAGCACTCCTTCGGGGAATGGGATGCGGGATCGCCCCAGTCACGACGCGCGCCCAGCCGCGTTGCTCAGCCCCCGTCGGCTGGAGTCGGATGACGCTAACAGTCCGCGAAGTATCTCGATGTCGAGATGAATGAGGTCGCCAACGCGGCGGGGCATCCGCGATGTCGACGCTGTGGGCAACCGACAAGATCACCCCCGAACGGGGGTCATCGTCGCGCGCGGGCCGAGCCAGTGGGCACGTGCGGTTCGCCCGCCCGTTCGTGTGCGTTCGCCGCGAGTTCACCGGGCGCTCCTACCTTCGCAGCGTCCTGCTCATCCCTTGTGAAAGGCCTTCATCCATGAAGAACACCGCCACCCGCCTCGCGAGCCTGGGAGCCGCCGCGCTCGTGCTCGCCGCCCTCGTGGGCTGTTCCAGCACCCCCGCGACCGGCGACGACACCGCGCCCGTCGCCGAGACCGGCACCTACGCCTCCGGCGACGAGGGCACCCTCGTCTTCGGCGTCGTGCCCGACACCGAGTCGACCCAGAACAACTGGGCGCCCCTCGGCGACTACATCGCCGAGATCACCGGCAAGAAGGTGAACTTCTTCGAGGCCGCCGACTACACGGCCCTCATCGAGGCCGCGATCGCCGGCAAGATCGACGTCGCCGCGTTCTCCGGCTTCACCTACTACCAGGCGTGGAAGAACGGCGCCGAGATCACGCCCTTCGCCGGCCAGCTGACGGGCGAGCTCACCGAGCCCGGCTACTACTCGGTCGCGATCGCCAACCCGAACGCGGGCATCACGACCCTCGCCGACTTCGCCGGCAAGAACATCTGCTTCGTCTCGGAGACCTCGACCTCGGGCCGCCTGTTCCCGTCGAAGGCGCTCAAGGAGGCGGGCGTCGACCCGACCAGCGGCCTCACCCCGGTCTTCGCGGGCAAGCACGACGCATCCGCCGAGAAGGTCGCCGCGGGCACCGAGTGCGTCGCCGGCTTCGCGGAGGACGCCGTGGCCGACCCGATGATCGAGGCGGGCGAGGTCGTCGAGATCGACCGCCAGCTCGTGCCCGGCGCGCCCCTCGTCTACTCGAACGCGCTGCCGCAGTCGGTCATCGACATCCTCGTCGACAAGCTCTCGGACATGACCTTCCAGGACATGGTCGACGCGGGCGTCGAGGTCGCCGATGTCGACGCCGCCAAGGAGTGGTTCGCCGGCACCAAGCCCGTCGACGACTCCTACTACGACCAGATCCGCGACCTGTGCGCCGAGCTCCCCGAGCTCGAGACCTGCCAGTAAGCGCGAACCGGACGAACGGATAGCGACATGACCGCCAGCGGCACCCCCGTCGTCGAGATCACCGAGCTCGGGAAGCACTATCCCGGAGCGGAGGATCCCGCCCTCACGGGGGTGTCGCTGTCGGTCGCCCGCGGGGAGGTGGTGGTGCTGCTCGGGCTCTCGGGCTCCGGCAAGTCCACCCTCCTGCGGCACATCGACGGCCTCGAGACGCCCACCACCGGCACCGTGCGCACGCTCGGCCAGGACGTGCCGAGCCTCCGCGGCCGCCCGTTGCGCGCCCTGCGCGGCCGCATCGGCTTCATCTTCCAGCAGTTCGAGCTCGTGGGCCCGCTCACGGTGCTCGAGAACGTGCTGACCGGCTCGCTCGCGACGCTGCGCGGGCCGCGCGTCGGCATCCGCAGCTACCCGCGCGCCCTGCGCCTCGCGGCCCTCGGTCACCTCGACCGCGTGGGGCTGCTGAACCGCGCCTACCAGCGCGCCGACACGCTCTCGGGAGGCCAGCAGCAGCGGGTCGCCATCGCCCGCGCCCTCATGCAGAACCCCGAGATCCTGCTCGCCGACGAGCCGGTCGCCTCGCTCGACCCCGAGTCGAGCGGCCAGGTGATGTCGCTCATCCGCGAGATCGCCGCCGAGCAGGGGCTCACCGTGGTCTGCAGCCTGCACCAGGTCGACCTCGCGCTCGACTGGGGCGACCGGATCGTCGGCCTCCGCGCCGGCCAGGTCGTGCTCGACACCTCCACCGCCGGACTCGGTCGCGACCAGGTCATGGAGATCTACGGACGCGTCGCCACCACCACGGGCGAGATCCAGGCGATCGAGCAGGAGCTCGCCGAGGTGCGGGATGCGCTGCTCACCGAGGAGCTGCAGCGCGCCGTCGACCGGGACCTCGACCGCGACGAGGACCTGCGGTGACCGTGCTCGAGGGCGACCCCGCCCTCGCCGCGCGCATCCAGGCGGTGCGCCGCCCGGCGCCGAAACCGGCGACCGTCGCCTCGATCGTGACGCTCGTGGCGCTCGCCGTGCTCGGGGTGTGGTCGCTCATCGGCATGGGGTTCTCGCTCCCCGCGATCGTCGACAGCCTCGGCAACATCCCGCAGTTCGTCGAGCGCACGGTGCCGTTCGCCTGGCCCGGCTGGCGCTGGGACCGCGCCTCCGAGGCGCTCGTCTGGGAGGGCTGGGCACCCGTCGGCGAGTTCTGGGGCGCCATCGCGATGACGCTCGGCATCGTCATCTCGGGAACCTTCCTCGCCTTCCTCGTCTCGATCCCCGTCGCCTACGGCGCCGCGCGCAACACGAGCCCGCACCCGACCGTCATGGTGGCCTGCCGCGCCATCGGCATCCTGTCGCGCTCGATCCCCGCGGTCGCCTTCGCGAGCATCTTCGTGTTCCTCTTCGCCCTCGGACCGCTGCCCGGCATCCTGGCGTTCTTCCTGCACTCGATCGGCATGATCTCGAAGATGATGGCCGACGCCATCGAGCAGATCGACGAGGGGCCCCGCGTCGCGATCCGTTCCACGGGCGGGTCGAAGGCGCAGCAGTTCTGGTCGGGCATCGTGCCGCAGGCGCTGCCCGCGTGGATCGCGGTGGGTCTGCACCGCGCCGACATCAACCTGCGCGAGACGGTCATCCTCGGCTACGTGGGCGTCGCCGGGCTCGGCCTCGAGCTCGCGAACTCCATCCACGCCCTCAACTACCGCCGGGCGTTCCCGATCGCGCTCACCATCATCGTGCTGTGCGTGATCTTCGAGGTCGTCTCCTCGATCGTGCGCTCGCGGCTGCTCGGCGTGCGCCCCACCGGCAAGGGGCCGGGGGATGCGCTCGTGCGGGGGCTCGCGCGCCGCTCGCCGCGGTTCGCGGCCGCGATCGAGAAGCCGGGCGTCGCCTCCGTCGACCGCACCGCCGCCATCCAGGCGGCCATGAACCGTCCGTGGACGGGCGAGCGGATCGCGTCGCGCGTCGCCGTGTGGCTCGCGGTCGTCGTGCTGGCCGGCAGCTTCGTGGCCGCGCAGGCCGACTGGAGCGACCTCTTCACCTTCTGGGGCAACCTGCCGATCCTGCTCGACAAGGAGAACCTCTGGCCGCCCACCTTCGGCATCTACACGCCCGAGCAGGTGATCGGCGCGGTGCTCACGACCTTCCAGGTGGCGTTCGCCGCGACGCTGCTGGCCGCCGTGCTGTCGATGGTCGTCGGGTCGTTCGCGGCGCGCAACGTCGCCCCGAACCGCTACGTGCGCGGCGGCTTCCGCGGGCTGCTGCTCATCATCCGCGGCATCCCGGAGCTCATCCTCGCGATCCTGTTCGTCATCGTCACGGGGCTCGGTGCCCAGGCGGGGACCCTCGCCCTCGCGATCGGCGGCGTGGGACTGCTCGGCAAGCTCATCGCCGACTCGCTCGAGGAGGTGCCGAACGGGCCCGAGCGCGCCGTCGCGGCGATCGGGGCGACCCGCTCGCAGGTGTACTTCGCCTCGACGGTGCCGATGAGCGTCCCCGCGTTCGTCGCCCACCTGCTCTACCTGCTCGAGCAGAACGTGCGCGCCGCGACCCTGCTCGGCATCGTCGGCGGTGGCGGCATCGGCCTGTACCTCTACGACTCGCTGCGGGTGTCGAAGTACGACCAGGCGGCGATGTTCATCATCCTCATCACGCTGCTCGTCATGGTGATCGAGGGCATCGCGATCCTCATCCGTCGGGCGCTCAAGTGAGCGACGACCGCTACGACCTCGCCGTCGTCGGCGCGGGCATCGTCGGGCTCGGTCACGCCCGTGCGGCGCTCGAACGGGGGCTGCGGGTCGTCGTCGTCGAGCGCGCGGATGCGATCGTCGGGGCGAGCGTGCGCAACTTCGGGCACATCGGCACCGGGATGCACACGGGGCCGGCGCGGGAGTACGCCGAGCGCTCGCGCGCGATCTGGCTCGGCCTCGCCGCGCGCACCGGGATCTGGCTGCGCGAGACCGGTGCGCTCATGGTGGCGCGCGCCGACGACGAGCTCGCGGTGCTCGAGGAGGCGGGGCTCGGGCGGCTGCTCACGCGCGCCCAGGTGGAGGAGCTCGCACCCGTCGTCGGCGCGGTCGGCGGGATGCTGCGCGCCGACGACCTGCAGGCCGACCCGCGCGAGGCGGCGCCTGCGCTCGCCCGGCACCTCGCCGAGCGCGGCGTCACGTTCCGCTGGCGCACCTCGGCGCTCGGCGCCTCCGCCGGCATCCTGCACACGAGCCGTGGCGACCTCCGCGCCGAGAGCGTGGTGTTCTGCGTCAACCACGACGTCGACCAGCTGTTCCCCGAGCTCGCGGAGGAGCACGGCGTCGAACGCTGCGGGCTCGACATGCTGCTCGCCGACGGTGTGGGCCTCGGCATCCCGGTGCTCACCGGATCCACGATGCTGCGCTACCGCGCCTTCGCCGGCACCGCGGCCGCGGCGGCGGTGCGCGAGCGCTACGCGCGCGAGCAGCCCGAGATCTTCGCCCACGACGTCAACCAGATGTACACCGAGCGGCCGGACGGCACCCTCGTCGTCGGCGACACCCACTCTCGCGGGGTGAGCGTGCCGCCGTTCCAGGACGAGCAGGCGTTCGCGCTGCTCGCGCGCCTCGGCGCCGAGCTCTTCGGGCGCGAGCTGCGCATCCGCCAGCGCTGGCAGGGCGTCTACGCGACCGCGCCCGAGGACTTCCTGATCGCGGCCCCCGCCGACGGCGTGCGCGTCGTGTCGGTCACCACCGGCATCGGGATGACGACGGGGCTCGGGCTCGCCGAGACCGTCGTCGCGGAACTGTTCGACTGACCTCGACCGAGGAGAGGAAACCATGACCACCACCGCAGAGACCACCCCGCGCTACGAGCTCGTCGTGCTCGACCTCGCCGGCACCACCGTCGTCGACGACGGACTCGTCGAGGGGGCCTTCGCCCGCGCCTGGGACCGCGTGAAGCGCACCGACGAGGGTCGCGCCGCCGCCCTCGCCCACGTGCGCGCCACGATGGGCCAGTCGAAGATCGAGGTGTTCCGGGCGATCGCCGACGAGGAGACCGCGCAGGAGCTCAACCGCGCGTTCGAGCGCGCCATCGGCGAGCTCATCGACGGCGGCCACTGCGCGGCGATCCCGGGGGCGGAGGACACCATCCGCGCCCTCCGTGACGCGGGCCACAAGCTCGCGTTCACGACCGGCTTCGCCTCCACCACCGCACGCGCCGTGGTGGAGGCGGTCGGCTGGGACGGGCTCGCCGACGTCGTGCTGACGCCCGCCGACGCCGGTCGCGGGCGTCCGGCACCCGACCTGCCGCTGACCGCGCTCATCCGCACCGGTGCCGGCTCGGTCGCGTCGATGGTCGTCGTCGGCGACACCCCCGCGGATGCCGCGAGCGGCCGCGCCGCGGGCGCCGGTCTCGTCGTCGGCGTGCTGACGGGCGGCGAGACGGAGGAGTCGCTGCGGGCCGCGGGCGCCGACCTCGTGCTCGCGAGCGTCGCCGAGCTGCCGGAGCACCTGAGGTGAAGCTCGCCGAGCGCACCCGGCGCACCGTCCGCGTGCAGGGGACGATGGAGGCGCTCGTGTTCCGCGGCGAGGGCGTGCGCTTCGAGCGGGTCGCGGTGCCGCAGGTCGACCTCGGGCCGGGCGAGGCGCTCGCCGCGGTCGAGCTTGCGACGATCTGCGGCTCGGACGTGCACACCGTGCTCGGGCACCGCTCCGCGCCCGCACCCCTCGTGCTCGGCCACGAGCAGGTCGGTCGCATCGTCGCGCTCGGGCCGGGACGGGCCCCGCGCACCGTCGACGGGGCCGAGCTCAAGGTCGGCGACCGGGTCGTCTGGGGCGTCGCCGTCGACTGCGGGCGCTGCCGCTACTGCACGGCGGGACTGCCGCAGAAGTGCGCGTCGCTCGTCAAGTACGGTCACGAGCGCATCCGCCGGGGCTGGGAGCTGTCCGGGGGCTTCGCGAGCCACGTGCACCTGCGGGCCCGCACGCCCGTCGTGGTGGTTGCCGAGGAGGTGCCCGCCGCGGTGCTCGCGCCGGCCGGCTGCGCGACGGCGACCGTGATGGCGGCGCTCGCGGCGGCATCCGCGATCCGTCCGCTCGAGGGGGCGGTCGTCGCGGTGTCGGGATGCGGGATGCTGGGGCTCACGGCCGTCGCGGCCGCGCGGGCGCGGGGCGCCACGGTGGTCGCCTCCGACCCCGACCCGCGCCGCCGCGCGCTCGCGCTCGGGTTCGGGGCGTCGGCGGTCGGCGACGGCGGCCGCGAGGGGATCGCGTCGGCGCTCGCCGCGGCCCGCGCCCGGAACGGCTACACGGTCGCGCTCGAGGTGTCGGGGGCGCCCGCCGCCGTGCAGTCGCTGCCCGCGGCCTCCGACATCGGCGCCGTGCTCGTGCTCGTCGGCAGCGTGTTCCCCGCGGGCACGGTCGCGGTCGACCCCGAGCTGGTCGTGCGGCGGATGCTGACGGTGCGCGGGGTGCACAACTACGCGCCGCAGCACCTCCTGGAGGCGGCGTGGTTCCTCGAGCAGCAGGCCGACCACGCCGCGTTCGGCGCGCTCGTCGGCGCCACCCACTCGCTCGACGCCTTCGACGAGGCGCTCGACGAGGCGCGCACCGGCGGCGCGGCGCGGGTCGGGCTCGACCCCGGCCCGCGTGCCGTCACCCTCGTCGGGTAGCAGCGGTCAGGGCGCGAGCCTCGCCACGTGCTCCGCGATGCGTGCGGGGCCGTCCGGGTTCTGCAGGCTCGTCGTGTCGCCGAGCGGGCGGCCGTCGACGATGTCGCGCAGCAGCCGGCGCATGATCTTGCCCGAGCGGGTCTTCGGCAGCTCCGGCACGAGGTGGATGTCGCGCGGCTTCGCGATCGGCCCGATCACGGTGGCGACGTGCGCGCGCAACTCGTGCACGGCATCCGGCCCCACCTCGCGCGAGGGGATCACGAAGGCGACGATCGCCTCGCCCGTGACGGCGTCATCCGCACCCGTCACGCCCGCCTCGCCGACGAGCGGGTGCGCGACGAGCGCCGACTCGATCTCGATCGTCGAGAGGCGGTGGCCGGAGACGTTGATGACGTCGTCGACCCGGCCGAGCAGCCAGATGTCGCCGTCGGCGTCGACCTTCGCGCCGTCGCCCGAGAAGAAGTAGCCGCGGTCGGCGAACCGCCGCCAGTAGGAGTCGAGGTAGCGCTGCGGGTCGCCCCACACGGTGCGGGCGAGGCTCGGGAAGGGGTCGGGGATGACGAGGTAGCCGCCCGCGCCGGGCGGCATCTCGTGACCCTGCTCGTCGACGACGAGGGTGCGCAGGCCGGGGAGCGCGCGCGTTGCCGAACCCGGCTTGATGGTGGAGAGACCCGGGATCGGCGCCATGATGCTCGCCCCCGTCTCCGACTGCCACCAGGTGTCGACGATGGGTGCCGTGCCCGCCCCGACGTTGTCGCGGAACCACACCCACGCCTCGGGGTTGATGGCCTCGCCGACCGAGCCGAGCAGGCGGATGCTGGAGAGGTCGAACCCGCCGGGCACCCCATCCGGGAACCAGGTCATGAGGGTGCGCACGAGCGTCGGGGCCGTGTAGTAGACGGTCACGCCGTACTTCTCGATGATCTCGAAGTGACGGGTGCGGCGCGGGGCGTCGGGGGTGCCCTCGTAGATCACCTGGGTCGTCGCGTTGCTGAGGGGGCCGTACAGCTCGTAGGTGTGGGCGGTCACCCAGGCGAGGTCGGCGGTGCACCAGTGCACGTCGTCGGGCTTCGCGTCGAAGGCGGCCCAGTGGGTCCAGGAGGCCTGGGTGAGGTAGCCGCCGCTCGTGTGCACGAGGCCCTTCGGCTTCCCGGTGGTGCCGGAGGTGTAGATGATGAACAGCGGCGTCTCGGCCGGGAACGACTCCGCCGCGTGCGTCTCGGGCTGCCGCCCGACGAGCTCGTGCCACCAGACGTCGCGGCCCTCGGTCCAGGCGATGTCGTCGCCCGTGCGGCGCACGACGAGCACGTGCTCGACGTGGTCGAGGCCCGCGACCGCGGCGTCCGCGTTGTCCTTCACGGGCACGGCCTTGCCGCGGCGGAACTGCCCGTCGGTCGTGACGAGCAGCTTCGCGCCCGTGTCGGCCACCCGGAAGCGCAGCGCCTCGGCCGAGAAGCCGCCGAAGACGAGCGAGTGGATGGCCCCGAGGCGGGCGATCGCGAGCGTCACGATGACCGTCTCGAGCAGCACCGGCAGGTAGACGACGACGCGGTCGCCGCGGCGGATGCCGAGCTCGGCGAGCGCGTTCGCCGCCTTCGCGACCTCCCGCTGCAGCTCGGCGAAGGTGAGGCTGCGGGTGTCGCCCGGCTCGCCCTCCCAGTGGAAGGCGACCTTGTCGCCGAGGCCCGCATCCACATGTCGGTCGACGCAGTTGACGGCCACGTTGAGCGTGCCGTCGGCGAACCACTCGGCGCGCGGCGGCCGCAGCGTGCCGTCGTCGGCGAGCGCGGGCGTCCAGTCGAGGCCGCGCGTGAACGGGGTGTCCCAGTCGAGCCGCCGGGCCGCCTCCACCCAGAACGCCTCCGGGTCCTCCGCGGCGCGCGCCCACGCATCCGGGGCCACGTTCGAGGCCGCCGCGAGGTGCGCCGGCGGTGCATACGCCCGCGTCTCGACCAGCAGCTCGTGGATGGGGGCGTCGCGCGTCACCCGATCGACGGTACCGAGGCGGGTCGGCGGCGCCGAATCCGGATGTCACACGGCGTCAGGAAAGCACCGGGATGACCTTCTCCTCGAAGAGGGCGACCGAGCTGCGGTCGTAGGCCGAGTCGGGGAAGTAGTGGATGCTGTAGCCGAGACCCAGCGCCTCGCGCTCCCGCAGGGCGTCCACGATCTCGTCGGGGGTGCCCGCGAGCGCCTCGTTCGAGCCCAGGCGGTACGGAGCCACCACTTCGGCCGCCTTCCGATCGCCGATCGACTCCGACAGACGCGCCTCGTAGGAGTCGACCTTGCGGTGCACCTCGGCGGTCGTCTCGGCGATGATCGTGCTGAAGTTCGACGAGCGCGTGATGTCCGCGAAGTCGCGCCCGAGCTTCTCGCAGTGCCCGCGCAGGATCTCGCTCTTGCGGGCGAAGGTCTCGGCGCCGCCGTTGAAGTTCGTGTAGCTCGCGTACTTCGCCGCGATCTTGAGCGTCACCTGCTCGCCGCCGCCCGCGACCCAGAACGGGATCCCGCCCTCCTGCAGCGGACGCGGTTCGACGATCGCGCCGTCCACCTGCCAGAACTCGCCGTCGAGCGTCGCCTTCCCCGTCGTCCACGCCTGGTGCATGATCTCGACGCCCTCGCGCAGCGCCCGCAGCCGGGCCGGCGCATCCGGGAACCCGTAGCCGTAGGCGCGCCACTCGTGCTCGTACCAGCCGGCCCCGATGCCCATCTCGACGCGCCCGCCTGAGATGAGGTCGACGGTCGCGGCGACCTTCGCGAGGTAGGCGGGGTTGCGGTAGTGCACGCACGTGCACATCTGGCCGAGGCGGATGCGCGAGGTCGACGCCGCGAACGCCGCCATGAGCGTCCACGCCTCGTGGGTGGCCTCCTCGCTCGGCACCGGGGTGGTGTGGAAGTGGTCGTAGACCCACAGCGACTCCCACGGCCCGGCCTCCGCGGCCTGCGCGAGGTCGTGCATGACGCCCCACTGCCGCGCCGGGTCGATCCCGACGAGGTCGAAACGCCAGCCCTGGGGGATGAAGATGCCGAACTTCATGATCTCTCTCTCCGTGAAAGTACGTACTTTTGGGCCCGAATCGCCCGATCTCGCCCCAAAAGTACGTACTTTCGCGGACGAGGCCGGCGTCAGCCGGCCGGCTTCTCGAGCTCGATCAGCTGGTCGCGCACCTTGCGGCGCAGCACCTTGCCGATCATCGACTTGGGCAGCTCGTCGACGAGGTGCACCCGGCGGGGCACCTTGTAGGCGGCGAGCTGCTGCTTCGCCCACGCGCGCAGCGCATCCGTGTCGACGGTCGCGCCCGGCTCGGGCACGATCGCGGCGACCACGTGCTCGCCGTCGCGCGCGTCCGGGATGCCGACGATCGCGACATCCGCGACCCCGTCATAGCCGCGCAGCATGTCCTCCACCTCCGACGGCGAGACGTTGAAGCCACCCGTGATGACGAGCTCCTTGATGCGGTCGGTGATGGTCACGAAGCCGTCGTCGTCGACGGTCACGATGTCGCCCGTGCGGAACCAGCCGTCGGTGAACACCTCGGCCGTCGCCTCCGGCTTGTTCCAGTAGCCCGAGAACACCTGCGGCCCCTTCACGACGAGCTCGCCGGGCGCGCCCGGCTCGACGTCGACGGTCGGCTCGTCGGGGTCGACCACCCTCACCTCGGTGCCGGGCAGCGGCAGGCCGACGGTGCCCGCGCGGCGGTTCGGCGCGACCGGGTTCGCCATGAGCACGGGGGAGCACTCCGAGAGCCCGTAGCCCTCGACGAGGTAGCCGCCCGTGAGCGCCTCCCACGGCTCGACGACCGCCTTCGACAGCGGCATGGCGCCCGAGATGGCGATCTCGATGCCCTCGAGCGACACGCCCTTCTCCTCCGCCGCCTTGCGCAGCCGGTCGTAGAGCGGCGGCACGGCCGGCAGGAAGGTGGGCGGGCGCTTCTTGAACACCGGCAGCACGAGGTCGGGGTCGGGCTTCGGGAACAGCACGAGCCGGGCGCCCATGCTCATCGCGAAGGTGAGGCACAGGGTGAGCCCGTAGGCGTGGAAGAGCGGCAGCACCGCGTGCACGGATGCCGCCCCCCGCGGAATCGACGGCACCCACGCGCGGGCCTGCGCCGCATTCGCGACGAGGTTGCGGTGGCTGAGGGTGGCGCCCTTCGGGTTGCCGGTCGTGCCGGAGGTGTACTGGATGAGGGCCACGTCCTCCGCGGACGGCCCGGGCACGGATGCCGGGATCGCCGGCCCGGTCAGCAGCTGCTCCCAGGTGGTCGTGCCCCGCACCTCCGCGGTCAGCTCGGCCCGGCTGGTGCGCGCCTTCTCGATCGGCAGGCGCAGCAGCATCCGCATGTGCCAGGGGAACTCGTGCGTCATGTCGACCGAGACGATCTGGTCGAGGGCGAGGTCGCTCGGGAAGTCCTGCAGGGTGGGCACCGTCTTGTCCCACGCGATCGCGACGCGCGCGCGGTGGTCCTCGAACTGGTGGCGCAGCTCGCGCGGCGTGTAGAGCGGGTTGTGCTCGACGACGATGCCGCCGAGGCGCAGCACCGCGTAGAACGCCACGACGTGCTGCGGGCAGTTCGGCAGGATGAGCGCCACCCGGTCGCCCGCCTTCACGCCGAGGCGTCGCAGCCCCTCGGCGGCGTGCTCGATCTGCGAGCCGAGGGCCGCGTAGCTGGTCTCGCGGCCGAAGAACTCGAGCGCCGTGTGGCTCGGGTACTCGGCGACGGATGCGCCGATGAGGTCGGTGAGCGAGCCGGGCGGCGCCTCGAACTCGCGGGGCACGCCGTCGGCGTAGGAGTCGAGCCAGGGCATCTCTGCAGGCGACCTCGTCACCCCTCGAGCCTACGCCCGCGGGCGCGGGCCTCGTCTCGGGTCGTGCGCGTCGTCGTCTCGGGTCGCCGCGCTCTAGCGGGCGAGCTCCTCGCGGATCGCGACGACGAAGGCGTCGATGTCGGCCTCCGTCGTGTCGAAGGCGGTCATCCAGCGCACCTGGCCGGCCGCGCGATCCCAGTCGTAGAAGCGGAAGCGCGCGCGGATGCGGTCGGCCGCGTCGTTCGCGAGCACCGCGAAGACGGCGTTCGCCTGCGTGGCCTGGCTGAAGTCGAGGCCCGAGATGGAACCGTCGGCGACGCCCGCCTCGAGCGCCGAGCGCAGTCGCGCCGCCATCGCATTGGCGTGCTCGGCGGCCCGCAGCCCGACCCCGTCGAAGAGGGCGAGCAGCTGCGCGCTGAAGAAGCGCATCTTGCTCGCGAGCTGCATGGACGTCTTGCGAAGCCGCACGATGTCGGAGACCCGCTCGGGGTTCAGCACGACGATCGCCTCGACGCCGAGCGCTCCGATCTTGGTGCCGCCGAAGCTCAGGATGTCGACCCCGGCATCCGTCGTGAACTCGCGGAACGGCACGCCGAGGGCGGCGGCGGCGTTCCAGATGCGGGCGCCGTCCATGTGCAGGGCGAGGCCGGATGCGTGGGCCGCGTCGGCGATCGCGCGCACCTCGGCGGGCGTGTAGAGGGTGCCGAGCTCGGTGGTCTGGGTGATCGAGACGGCCGCCGGCTCGGAGCGGTGCTCGTCGTCCATGCCCCACGCCTCGGTGGCGAGCAGCTCGGGGGTGAGCTTGCCGTCGGGCGTCGGCACGACGAAGAGCTTGAGGCCGGCCACCTTCTCGGGCGCCCCGCCCTCATCCGTGTGGATGTGCGCCGTCGAGGTCGCGACGACCGAACCCCAGCGCGGCAGCAGCGCCGTGAGCGCGACGACGTTCGCGCCCGTGCCGTTGAAGACCGGGAACACCTCCGCCTGCTCGCCGAACTCGGCGCGGATCACCTCGCCGAGGCGTGCCGTGTAGACGTCCTCGCCGTAGGCGATCTGGTGGCCGCCGTTCGCCGCGGCGATCGCCTCCATCACCTCCGGGTGGATGCCGGCGTAGTTGTCGCTCGCGAAGCCGCGGAAGGAGGTGTCGTGCAGAGTCACGCTCCTATTCTCAGCCCCGCAGGGCCTCGGCGAGCTTCACCCGGGTGCCGATCCGCAGCAGCGAGTTCTCGTAGATGCGCGCGCCGAGGGCGATCACGGCCACGCAGGTGGCGACGAGGATCGCGAGCGAGAGCAGCGGCTCCCACCATTCGGCGGTGCCGAGGAACAGCCGCAGCGGCATCCCGACCGGGGCCGAGAACGGCACGTACGACATGATCTTCACCACGAGGTCGTTGTCGTTGAAGAACACCACGACGAAGTAGGGGATCATCACGAGCATCGTCACGGGGGTGGTCGTCGAGCCGATGTCCTCCTGGCGCGACACCATCGCACCGGTCGCCGCGAAGAGCGACGCGAGCAGCGCGAAGCCGAGCACGAAGAAGATCGCGAACCACACGAACGGCAGCCCGAGGCCCGTGAGCAGCTCGCCCTGACCGGTGACGGTGAGGCCGATGATCGCGAGCGACAGCAGCAGCGTGATCTGCCCGAGGGCGAGGATCGTGGTGCCGAGGATCTTGCCGGCGAGCAGCGCCCGCGTGGGGATCGTGGCGAGCAGGATCTCGACGACGCGCGTCTGCTTCTCCTCGACGACCGACTGCGCGATCGTCTGGCCGAAGGTCATCGCCGAGATGAAGAACACCAGACCGAAGCCGATCGCCACGAGGTACCCGAGGAATCCGCCCGTGCCGCTCGTGTCGAGCAGCTCGACGGGGGGCGCGACGCTGAGCGCCTGCACGACGCCGAGCGGCGGGCTGTCGTCGCCGAGCACCACGTAGCCGAGCGGGCCGTCGTCGGGGATGATCGCGGCATCCACGTCCCCCGCGCGCACGAGCTTCTCGGCGGCCGCCCGGTCGGCGACCTCGGTGACGGTGAGGCCCGAGTCGGCCGGCAGCTCGACGCCCGCGACGACGGCCACCTTGGGGGCCTCGGCGTTGAGCGAGGTGAGCGCGCCGACCACGACCGAGCCGACGAGCAGCAGCAGCAGGATGCCGGTCGAGACGAGGAAGGCGACGCTGCGCAGGCGCACCATGATCTCGCGCTGGGCGACGAGCCACACGGTGCGACCGGTCGAGTAGGGGCGGGCGACGGCGGGGGTGCGGGCGGCGTTCATCGGACGACCTCCTTGAAGATCTGGGAGAGGGAGGGATGCTGCCGGGCGAAGTCGGTGACCTCGCCGCGGGCGACGGCGGTCTGCAGCACGCGGGAGGCGACCTCGGGGCTCTCGGCGTCGAAGAGCGCGAAGCCCCCGTCGGCCTCGACGACCGTGACGCCCGGCTCCTCGCGCAGCCAGCCGGCATCCGCCGAGGTCTGCAGCTGGTAGCGCAGCGTGGCGTGCTCGGCGCGCAGCTGCTCGCGGGGGCCGGCGGCGCGGATGCGGCCGTCGGCGATGATGACGAGGTCGTCGCACAGCCGCTCGACGATGTCGAGCTGGTGGCTCGAGAACAGCACGGGAACGCCCGAGGCGGCGCGGTCGCCGAGCACCTCGACGACGACGTCGACGGCCATCGGGTCGAGGCCCGAGAACGGCTCGTCGAGGATGAGCACCTCGGGGTCGTGCACGAGGGCGGCGGCGATCTGCGCGCGCTGCTGGTTGCCGAGCGAGAGCTTCTCGATGGGGTCGCCGGCGCGCTCGCCGAGGCCGAGCCGCCCGAGCAGTTCGGAGGTGTTGCGGGCAGCGTCGTCGGCGGTGAGGCCGTGCAGCTTCGCGAGGTAGCTGAGCTGCTCGCCGAGCTTCATCTTCGGGTAGAGGCCGCGCTCCTCGGGCATGTAGCCGAAGCGGCGGCGGCCGGTGGCGCCGAGCGGCTCCCCGTCGAGCGTGACGGTGCCGGCGTCCGGCTCGAGCACGCCCAGGATGATGCGCATCGTGGTGGTCTTGCCCGCGCCGTTGCCGCCGACGAAGCCGGTCATCCGGCCGGGTACGACGTCGAAGCTCACGTCGTCGAGCACGGTGCGGGTGCCGTAGGTCTTGCTGACGTCTCGGATCTCGAGCACGGTTCCTCCTCGGTTCGCCTTCACGCTACGGCCGGCCCCCGCCATCCACCTCCCCCTCGCGGCGGACGCCCTCCGGGGGAGGTGTCAAACGCTGCAGCGCTTCCCCCAGCGCGCCGGTCATCTCTGCGTCCGCCGGCCAACCGCTGCAGCGTTTGACAGAAGGCAGGGACGTCAGGCTCGCACGAAGCCGGAGCGGTAGGCGCGCACGACGGCCTGCACGCGGTCGCGCACGCCGAGCTTCAGCAGGATGTTGGAGACGTGCGTCTTGACGGTCGCCTCGCCGACGTACAGCCGCCCCGCGATCTCGGCGTTCGAGAGCCCGTCGGCGAGCAGCCGGAACACCTCGGCCTCGCGTTCGGTGAGCTCCGCGAGCTCGTCGTCGGCGGGCGGGGCGGCATCCGTCGCCCCGAACCGCTCGATGACGCGTCGCGTGACCGCGGGCGACAGCAGCGCGTCGCCCGCCGCGAGCACCCGCACGGCGTCGATGAGCTGCTCGGGGCTCGCCGTCTTCAGCAGGAACCCGGATGCGCCCGCCTCGAGCGCGCGGAACAGGTAGTCGTCGCGGTCGAAGGTCGTGAGCACGAGCACCGCGGGCGCGTCGGGCGCCGCGACGATCCGGCGGGTGGCGTCGAGGCCGTCGAGCCCGGGCATCTGCACGTCCATGCACACGACGTCCGGCGCGAGCTCGGCCGCGCGTGCGATCCCCTCGAGCCCGTCGGCCGCCTCGCCCACCACCTCGAGGTCGGGCTGGGCGTCGAGGATCACCCGGAAGCCGGTGCGCACGAGCGCCTGGTCGTCGACGAGCAGGATGCGGGTCACGCGGACACCTCCGGGAGGGGGATGCGGGCGCGCACGAGGTAGCCGCCGCGGCTGCGGGGGCCGAGTTCGAGCGTGCCGCCGGACGCGGCGACCCGCTCCCGCATCCCGAGCTGGCCGAGGCCGCCCGGCACCCGCAGCGCGGTCACACCGCCCGTGTTGGCGACCTCGAGCTCGACGTGGCCGGGCCCGTAGCGCAGCCGCAGGTCGGCGGTCGCGGCGGGGCCGCCGTGCTTGCGCACGTTGGTGAGGGCCTCCTGCGCGATGCGGTACAGGTTGACGCTCGCGATGGCGGGCACCGGCACCGGATCGCCGACCACCGTGTAGCTCGTGGGGATGCCGGCGTCGAGCGAGGCGTCGACGAGTTCGCCGATGCGGTCGACCCCGCGCGCCGACTCGGGCAGCTCGTCGGGGTCGCGCAGCGTCACGAGCATCTCGTGCAGCTCGCGGATCGTCTCGCGGCTGGTCTCCTCGATGGTGTGCAGGGCGGCGGATGCGGCCTCCGGGTCGCTGCCGAGCACCGTGCGGGCCGCGCCCGCCTGGATGCCGATGACGCTCACGTGGTGGGCGACGGCGTCGTGCAGCTCCCGGGCGATCCGCACCCGGTCGAGGGCGACCGCCTGTGCCGCGGTGCGTTCGCGTTCGCGTTCGAGCTCCCGCGAGCGCTCCTCGAGCTCGGCCCGCGACCGCGCGGCCGCGTAGGCGCGGTCGCCGAACCACCACGCCGCCCCGAAGTAGAGCAGGTTGACGAGGAAGTTGATGAGCAGGTACGCGACGAGCGGCGAGAACGCGCCGACCCGCGAGAACGACTCGAGCATGTCGGGGTCGGTCGCCGCCTGGAAGAGGAAGACGACGAGCCAGACGATCATCCCGCCCACGATGATCGCGCGCATGACGTTCGCCCGCGTGCGCCCGCGCATCCAGGCGCCGATCGAGTAGATCGCGAGGAAGAGCGAGATGTTGCAGATGAGCAGTTCGGGTACCGAGAGGCTGCCGATGAGCACGAAGCCGACCGAGATGGCCACCGCGCTCGTGCCGGGGCGGCTGCGCCGGAGGGCGATCGGCAGGGTCGCGAGGGCGAGGAGCGCGATGGTGAGCACCCCGTCGGCCGGGTGCTCGTAAATGCCCGCGATCCGGTACAGCTGCTGGGTGACGATGGAGGCGAGGAACAGCCCGACCGCGACGGCGAGGTCGACGAGCCGCTCGCGGCGACCCGGGGGCGGCCGCATCCACCCGGCCGCGGGTGCGGTCGCGTCGGTGCTCAGCTCGGTCACCCGGCGAGCCTAGGCCGCGTCGTCGGCCTCCGCCTCCCTCTCGCGGGGGAGCGGGGCGGCGCCGTCGGCGATGAGCTGCTCGCGGATGCGGCGGGAGACGTCGCGGATGACGCGCAGCTCCTCGGGGGTCAGCACGTCGAAGAACCAGCTGCGGATGGCGGCGGTGTGGTCGCGCGTGGAGGCGAGGAACACGCGGCTGCCCTCCGGGGTGAGGCCGACCCAGACGCCGCGGCCGTCGGTCTCGCACGTGGTGCGTTCGACGAGTCCGCGCGCGACCATGCGGGTGACCTGGTGGGAGACCCGGCTCTTCTCCCAGGAGAGGGCGTCGGCGAGCTCGCCGGTGCGCAGCTTGCGGTGCGGGGCCGACCACAGCACCACCAGCACCGAGTACTCGGGGTGCGAGATGCCGGCGTCGGCCTGCAGTCGGCTGTCGAAGGCGTGGGTGAGGGCGCGCCCGGCACCGTAGTACTCGCGCCAGACGTCCCAGTGCTCGGCACTCACCCCGGACGTCGTCGACATGCGGTTCAGGATACCGACAGGAATAAGTCGACGGGGCGATGGTTATAGTCGGGTGACACGTCAACTACTTCGGAGGACACCCCCATGAGCGACACGCTCCGCATCGGCATCATCATCGGCAGCACCCGCCCCGGTCGCGTAGGCGACCAGGTCGCCAACTGGGTGGGCGAGCACGCCAACCGCCTCGGCGACGCCGAGTACACCGTCGTCGACATCGCCGACGCCGGACTGCCGCTGCTCGACGAGGCGATCCCCGCATCCGCCGGCCGCTACGAGCACGCGCACACCCGCGCCTGGGCCGAGACGATCGAGCAGTTCGACGGCTTCATCTTCGTGACCTCCGAGTACAACCACGCGCCGTCGCCCGCGCTGCTCAACGCCTTCTCGTTCATCTACCGCGAGTGGAACGACAAGGCCGGGGCGATCGTCAGCTACGGCGCCGCCTCGAGCGGGGTGCGTGCCGCCGACAAGCTGCGCAGCACCCTCGGCGAGCTGCAGATCGCCGACGTGCGCCAGCAGCTCATGTTCTCGTTCTTCCACGACTTCGAGAACTTCAGCGTCTTCACCCCCGGCGAGCAGCACCTGCCCGGACTCCAGGCGCTCGTCGACCAGCTCGAGAGCTGGGCCGGCGCCCTGCGCGGCGTCCGCGCCGCCAAGCTGGAGGCCGCCGCCGCGGCCTGAGCCGCATGAGAGAACCCTCAGACAGCCGCCCCGGGAGCCCTGCATCCCGGGGCGGCTGTCTATTCTCGGAACCATGGCGGTTTCCCCCGATCTGCCGGATGCGGATGCGACGATCGCGCTCGTGCGTCGCTGGCTCACCGCCGCGGCCGCCGCGAAGCCCGACCCCGGGGCCGAGCGCCTCGCGGGCCTGCTGAAAGACCCCGACGGGCTCGAGTTCACCCTCGGCTTCGTCGACCGGGTCGTGCGCCCCGACGACCTGCGGGTGGCGGCCCGCAACTTCGAGCGCCTCTCGCGACGGGTGCCGCGCTTCCTGCCCTGGCACCTGCGGGCGCTCGTGACGCTCGGCGGCGGTGCCGGGGTGCTGCTGCCCTGGCCCGTCATCCCCATCGCGCGCCGGGTGCTGCGCGGCATGGTCGAGCACCTCGTGATCGACGCGACCCCCGCCAAGCTCGACAAGAGCCTCGCGCGGCTGCGTTCGCACGGCGCGCGGCTCAACCTCAACCTGCTCGGCGAGGCCGTGCTCGGCGACCGGGAGGCCGCCCGCCGGCTCGAGGGCACGCGCGAGCTGCTCGCCCGGGACGACGTCGACTACGTCTCGGTCAAGGTCTCCTCCGTCGCGGCGCAGCTGTCGCTCTGGGGGTTCGACGAGACCGTCGACCGTGTCGTGGAGCACCTCGCCCCCCTCTACGAGCAGGCGGCGTCCGCCCGCGGCACCAAGTTCGTCAACCTCGACATGGAGGAGTACCGCGACCTCGACCTCACGATCGCGGCCTTCACCCGCCTGCTCGACCGGCCGAGCCTGCAGCAGCTCGAGGCCGGCATCGTGCTGCAGGCCTACCTGCCCGACTCGGTCGCGGCCCTCGCCTCCCTCACCGAGTGGGCGCGCGCCCGCGTCGCGGCGGGCGGCGCCGGCATCAAGGTGCGCATCGTCAAGGGGGCGAACCTCGCCCTCGAGCGCGTCGACGCCCGCATCCACGGCTGGCCGCTCGCCACCTGGCCGAGCAAGCAGGCCACCGACACCAACTACAAGCGCATGCTGGTCGCCGCGCTCACCCCCGAGGCGACGGATGCCGTGCGCGTCGGCGTCGCGGGACACAACCTCTTCGACCTCGCGTTCGCGTGGCAGCTCGCCGTCGAACGCGGCGTCGAGCACCGCGTCGAGGTCGAGATGCTGCTCGGCATGGCGAGCGCCCAGGCGCAGGCGGTGCGCGCCGACACCCGCCGGCTGCTGCTCTACACGCCCGTCGTGCACCCCGAGGAGTTCGACACCGCGATCGGCTACCTCGTGCGGCGGCTGGAGGAGAACGCGAGCACCGAGAACTTCATGTCGGCGATCTTCGAGCTGGCCGACGACGAGCGCGCCTTCGCCCGCGAGGCCGAGCGCTTCACGGCATCCCTCGCGGCGCTCGACACCGAGGTGCCGCCGCCGAACCGCACCCAGAACCGGCTGAGCCCGCCGCTACCCCGGGCGCCGCAGGCCTTCCGCAACGAGCCCGACACCGACCCCGCGCTCGTCGCCAACCGCGTGTGGGGGCGCGGCATCCTGGAGCGCTCGGCGACGAGCACCCTCGGCGAGGCGACCGTCGCCGCGGCGCGGATCGCGGATGCCGACCGCCTCGACGCGCTCGTCGCCGCCGCCGCGGAGGCGGGCGGGCACTGGGGTCACGTGCCGCCGCACACCCGCGCCGAGCTGCTCGACCGGGTGGGCGAGGTGCTCGCCGTGTACCGCGGGCGGCTCGTCGAGGTGATGGCCTCCGAGACCGGCAAGACGATCGCCGAGGCCGACGTCGAGGTGAGCGAGGCGGTCGACTTCGCGCACTACTACGCCGAACGCGCCCGCGAGCTCGGCGCCATCCGCGACGCGCGCTTCGCGCCCGTGGCGCTCACCGTGGTGACCCCGCCGTGGAACTTCCCCGTCTCCATCCCGGCGGGAGGCGTGCTGTCGGCGCTCGCGGCGGGCAGCGCCGTCGTGCTCAAGCCCGCGCACCAGGCCCGCCGCTCGGGGGCGGTGCTCGCCGAGGCGCTGTGGGAGGCGGGCGTGCCGCGCGAGCTGCTGACCCTCGTCGACCTCGCGGAGGGCGAGCTCGGGCGGCGGCTCGTCGCCTCGCCCGCCGTCGGGCGGGTGCTGCTCACCGGCTCGTACGAGACGGCCGCGCTGTTCCGCTCCTGGGATCCCGAGCTGCCGCTGCTCGCCGAGACGAGCGGCAAGAACGCGATCGTCGTCACGGCATCCGCCGACCTCGACCTCGCCGTGAAGGACCTCGTGACGAGCGCGTTCGGCAACGCGGGGCAGAAGTGCTCCGCCGCCTCGCTCGCCATCCTCGTCGGCACGGTCGGCGAGTCGGAGCGCTTCCGCCGGCAGCTCGCGGATGCCGTCACGAGTCTCGCGGTCGGCTACCCGCAGGACCCGGCCGTCACGGTCGGGCCGCTCATCGAACCCGTCGCCGGCAAGCTCGCGCGCGGGCTGACGGTGCTCGCCGAGGGGGAGTCGTGGCTCGTCAAGCCGCGTCAGCTCGACGGCACCGACCGCCTGTGGTCGCCGGGCGTGCGCGACGGGGTCGCCGCGGGGTCCGAGTTCCACCGCACCGAGTACTTCGGGCCCGTGCTGGGCCTCATGCGCGCCGCGACCCTCGACGAGGCGATCGAGCTGCAGAACGCGGTGCCGTACGGGCTCACCGCCGGCATCCACTCGCTCGACGCCGAGGAGGTGGCCGTGTGGCTCGACCGCGTGCAGGCCGGCAACCTCTACGTCAACCGCCCCGTCACGGGGGCGATCGTGCGACGGCAGCCGTTCGGCGGCTGGAAGCGCTCCTCCGTCGGCACGGGGGCGAAGGCGGGCGGCCCCAACACCCTGCTCGTGCTGGGCGACTGGCATCCGGTGCCGGCCGCGCCCGAGGGCGACCTGCGGCTCGACGGGCTCGAGGCCCGCGTGCGCACGCTCGTCGAGGCGTTCCAGCCGGCGCTCGACTACGGCGGCTTCGACGCCGTGCGCCGGGGCGCGCTCTCGGATGCCGACGCCTGGGCCGCCGAGTTCGGCGTCGCGCGCGACGTCTCGCAGCTCGGGGTGGAGCGCGACGTGCTGCGCTACCGGCCCGCCGCGGTGACGGTGCGCCTCGCCGAGGGCGGCGCGCTCGCCGAGCTCGTGCGCGTGCTCGCCGCGGCCGCGCTCGCGCGTGCGCCGCTCGCCGTCAGCTCCGCCGTGCCGCTGCGGCTCGGGCGTCTCGCGGGCGAGCTCGGCTGGAAGGCGGTCGTCGAGCCCGACGCCGCCTTCGCGGCGCGCGCCGTGCGCGAGCTGCCCGCCCGCATCCGCCTCGTCGGCGGGGATGCGGCCGCGCTCGCGGAGGCGCTCGACGGCTCGCCCGAGGTGGCCGTCTACGCGGGGCCCGTGACCGCCGCCGGCCGCATCGAGCTGCTGCCCTTCCTGCGCGAGCAGTCCGTCTCGATCACGGCCCACCGCTTCGGCACCCCCGACCGCGCCATGATCGCCCTGCGCGTCTAGCGTGGACCCATGACCATCCCCAACGTCCCCCTCAACACCGGCGCCGGCATCCCGCAGCTCGGCCTCGGCACCTGGCCGCTCGACGACGCCGAGGTCGCGGATGCGGTGGAGGCCGCCGCCGCGCTCGGCTACCGGCACATCGACACCGCCACCCGCTACGGCAACGAGGCGGGCGTCGGCGAGGGCATCCGGCGCAGCGGCATCCCGCGCGAGGAGTTCTTCGTCACGACGAAGCTCGACGGCGAGTTCCAGGGCGACGACCGCGCGATCGGCGGGCTCGAGGCGGCCCTCGACCGCATGGGCTTCGACTACGTCGACCTGCTGCTCATGCACTGGCCGCTGCCGCAGCGGGGGCTCTACGTCGACACCTGGCGCACCTTCGAGCGGCTGCACGCCGACGGGCGGGCGCGGGCGATCGGCGTCTCCAACTTCCGGGTGGAGCACCTCGAGACCCTGCTGGCCCAGACGGAGGTGGTGCCCGCGGTCAACCAGATCCAGCTGAACCCGCACATCACCCGGCCCGCGCAGCGCGCCTACGGGGCCGAGCACGGCATCGTCACCGAGTCGTGGAGCCCGCTCGGCGGTCAGGGCGCGGGCGTGCTCGGCGAGCGGGTCGTGGTCGAGCTCGCGGAGCGTCTCGGCCGCACCCCCGCGCAGGTGGTGCTGCGCTGGCACGTGCAGCAGGGGCTCGTGGTGATCCCCAAGTCGGCGAGCCCGGAGCGGATGCGCGACAACCTCGCCATCTTCGACTTCACCCTCGACGACGCGGCCCTCGCCTCTCTCGCGACCCTCTCCCACGGCCCCGACGCGGGCGTCGACTCGAACACCGCCGGCCACTGACCCGTCGTTCCGCCACCTGTCATCGCTGAGTGGTCGGTTTCTGGCCCCATTCCTTCGGTTTGGGGCCAGAAACCGACCACTCAGCGACGGGGGCTCAGGCGCGCAGCGCCGCCTCCACGAGCTCGCGCACGCGCTCGGCGGGGATGCCGGCCTCGCGCGCCGCGGCGGCCAGCTGGGCGGCGAGCTCCTGCACGCGACGCTCGCCGGCATCCGCCGACCACGCCACGATGGTGCCCGCGCGGCCGTGCGTCTCGATGGCGCCGGCCGCCTCGAGCTCCTTGTAGGCGCGCGCGACCGTGCCGGGCGCGAGGCCCAGCTCCTCGGCGAGGCCGCGCACGGTGGGCAGGCGCGACCCCGCGGGGCGGGTGCCGTCCCGCATCTCGGCGAGCAGGCGTGCCCGCAGCCGCTCGTACGGCGCCGGCTCGGTCATCAGTCGTAGCTGCGGTGGATGAGGTGGCTGAGCACGATCGCGCTGCGGGTGTGGTCGACGCTCGGCGCGATGCGCACGCGCTCGAGCGCGTCCTCGAGGGAGGGGATGTCGCGCGAGCGGATGTGCACCACGGCATCCGCGGAGCCGGTGACGGTCGAGGCGTCGACGACCTCGGGCACCTGGGAGAGGATGCGCTTGAGCTCCTCGGGGGCGACCGTGCCGCGGCAGAACAGCTCGACGTACGCCTCGGTCGCCATGCCGTCGACGGCGGGGTCGACCTGGATGGTGAACGCCCGGATGACGCCGTCGGCGACGAGCCGGTCGACGCGCCGCTTCACCGCGGAGGCCGAGAGTCCCACCCGGTCGCCGATGTCGCCGTAGCCGGCGCGTGAGTTCTGGCGGAGCAGGTCGAGGATGCCGTAGTCGATGTTGTCCACCCGGCGAGTGTACGCGGATTCGTTGCGCGCGCTCCGCACAGCGCGCAGTTTTCGTGCAGCACACGCCTGAACGCACCGGATGCCTGCGTGGGACACTGGGCATCATGACGATGACCGAGACCGCGCAGGCCACCATCGAGCGCCGCGCCACCCACCGCACCGTCCTCATGTGCGAGCCCTCGCACTTCACCGTGAGCTACCGCATCAACCCGTGGATGCATCCCGAGAACCCCACCGACACCGGCAACGCGGTCGAGCAGTGGCGCACGCTCTACGAGCTCTACCTCGAGCTCGGCTTCGACGTGCACCTCATCGACCCCGTCGAGGGCCTGCCCGACATGGTCTACGCCGCCAACGGCGGCTTCGTGCTCGACGGCATCGCCTACGGCGCCCGCTTCCAGTTCCCCGAGCGCGGCCCCGAGGGCCCCGCCTACATGGACTGGTTCGGCGCCCACGGATTCGAGGTGCGCGAACCCGTCTCCACCAACGAGGGCGAGGGCGACTTCCTGCTCGTCGGCGACACCATCTACGCGGGCACCGGGTTCCGATCGGATGCCGCGAGCCACGACGAGCTGCGGCGCATCTACCAGCGCGAGGTGGTCACCCTGACCCTCGTCGACCCGAGCTTCTACCACCTCGACACTGCCTTCGCCGTGCTCGACTCCGCCGGCGGGCCGGCATCCGTCGCCTACCTGCCGAAGGCCTTCGACGACGCGAGCCGCGCCATCCTCGAGGAGCGCTTCCCGGAGGCGATCCACGTGACCGACGAGGACGCCGCCGTGCTCGGACTCAACTCGTTCAGCGACGGGCGCAACGTCGTCATCGCCTCCCGCGCGACCGACTTCGAGCGCCAGCTGCGCGAACGCGGGTACGTGCCGCACGGCGTCGACCTCTCCGAGCTGCTGCTCGGCGGCGGCGGCGTGAAGTGCTGCACCCTGGAGCTGCGCCGATGACCGCCGAGCTCGCCTCCGAGACCGCCCGCTACCTCGAGCAGGCCGAGGAGTACGGCGCCCACAACTACCACCCGCTGCCGATCGTCGTGTCGGAGGCGTTCGGCGCCTGGGTGACGGATGTCGACGGCAAGCGCTACCTGGACTGCCTGGCCGCCTACTCCGCGCTCAACTTCGGGCACGGGCATCCGGTGCTCGTCGACGCCGCCAAGGCGCAGCTCGACCGGGTGACCCTCACCAGTCGCGCGTTCCACAACGACCGGCTGGGGCCGTTCCTGGAGGGCCTCGCGAAGCTCGCCGGCAAGCAGATGGTGCTGCCGATGAACACGGGCGCCGAGGCGGTCGAGTCGGCCGTCAAGATCGCGCGTGCCTGGGGCTACCGGGTGAAGGGCGTCGAGCCGGGGCGCGCCAAGATCATCGTGGCCGAGGGCAACTTCCACGGCCGCACCACGACCATCATCAGCTTCTCCACCGACCCGGAGGCACGCGCCGACTTCGGCCCGTACACGCCGGGCTTCGTCGCGGTGCCGTACGGCGACGCGGACGCGCTCGCCGCGGCCATCGACGACGACACGGTGGCCGTGCTGATCGAACCCATCCAGGGTGAGGCGGGCATCATCATCCCCCCAGATGAGTACCTTCCCGAGGTGCGCCGCCTCACCCGTTCCTCCAACGTGCTGTTCATCGCCGACGAGATCCAGTCGGGGCTCGGACGCACCGGGGCGACATTCCAGTGCGACAACGCGGGCGTCATCCCCGACCTCTACCTGCTCGGCAAGGCGCTCGGCGGCGGCATCGTGCCGGTGAGCGCGGTCGTGGGCGATGCGGATGTGCTGGGCGTGCTGCGTCCGGGCGAGCACGGGTCGACGTTCGGCGGCAACCCGCTCGCGGCGGCCGTCGGCCTCGCGGTGGTGGGGCTGCTCGAGTCGGGCGACTACCAGCGGCGTGCGGCGGCGCTCGGTGAGCACCTGCGGGGGCGCCTCGAGGCGCTCATCGGACGCGGCGTGCTGGCGGTGCGGGTCGCGGGGCTGTGGGCGGGTGTCGACATCGACCCGGCCCTGGCATCCGGGCGCCGCGTCGCCGAGCTGCTCGCCGAGCGCGGGGTGCTCGCGAAGGACACCCACGGCTCGACGATCCGCCTCGCGCCCCCGATCGTCATCGAGCAGGACGAGCTCGACTGGGCCGTCGACCAGCTCGAGGCCGTGCTCGCCTCGCTCGCCTGACCGTCCCGTCCTCACCGACGAGCGATCCCATCTCAAGGAGATGAACCACCCATCTCAAGGAGAGGGCGACCTCACCCGGCTCGGGGGTCACGCGTGTCGACATCAGCCCCATCGCATCCTTGAGATGGGATGCCCGACTCCTTGAGATGGGAGGCCGGCGGCGCGCGGCAGCGGGCGACCGATAGCGTTCGGGGGTGAGCTTCGTCTTCCCCGAACCCACCCACGTGCCGCTGCGGGGCGGCGCGGTGCGGCGCTGGGGGGTGCTCGCGCCCGGCGCGATCGCCCGCGACTGGGTGGATGCGGTGCACCGCTACACCGATCAGCGGGTCGTGGCGGTCGCCTCGCGCTCCGCCCCGCGCGCCGAGGCCTTCGCGCGCGAGCACGGCATCCGCACCCACTACGCCTCCTACGAGTCGCTCGTCGCCGACCCCGAGGTCGACGTCGTGTACATCGCGGCGCCGCACACCGAGCACCGGCGACTCGCGCTGCTCGCGATCGACGCGGGCAAGCACGTGCTCGTCGAGAAGCCGATGGGGGTCTCGGCGGCCGACGCGCTCGAGATCGTGCTCGCCGCGCGCACCGCGGGCGTGTTCGCGATGGAGGCGATGTGGTCGCGCTTCCTGCCGCAGACGACGATCATCCGCCGGCTGCTCGACGACGGCGTGCTCGGTGCGCCCGCCGGGGCCGCGGCCACCTTCGCGGGCCGCTTCGAGTACGACCCGCACAGCCGCGCCTTCGACCCGGCGCTCGGCGGCGGCAGCCTGCTCGACCTGGGCGTCTACACGCTGTGGTGGTCGCAGTTCGTGCTCGGCCGGCCCGAGACGATCTCGGCCTCCGGCGAGCTCGCGCCGACCGGGGTGGATGCGGATGCGCGCGTCGTGCTCGGCTACGGGCCCGAGGTGTCGGCGAGCTCGTTCACGAGCATGACGGTGGAGCTGCCGATCACGGCGATGGTGGCGGGCTCGAACGGGCTGAAGCTCGAGGTGGAGCCGTTCGTCGGCCCGGGCGGCTTCCGTCTCGGGCGGCTCGACGGCGGCAACGCCTACTGGGAGGACGAGACGGGCATGCGCTGGCGCGACGGGCTCGCCTACCAGGCGGCCGCCGTGGCTCAGCACCTCTCCGACGGCCTGCTCGAGGCCCCCGAGCATCCGCTCGAGGCGACCCTCGACATCCTGAGCACCATCGACGAGGCCCGCCGCCAGCTCGGCGCCGCCTAGTCCGCGAAAGTACGCACTTTTGGGGCGTTCGGGGCCCTGGGCGCCCCAAAAGTACGTACTTTCGCGGAGGGGGGCGCGTAGCGTGGAGGGGTGAGCGGGCTGAGCGCGGAACTGCTGGAGCGGATGCGGGAGCGGGCCCCCGGGTACGACCGGGAGAACCGCTTCTTCGACGAGGACCTGGCCGAGCTGCGGGCGGCCGGGTACCTGCGGCCGCGCTCCCTGCTCGAGAGCGTGCGCGACCAGCGGCTGCTCGCCGCCTTCGCGCCCGCGACGGCGCTCGCGGTCAACATGCACCTCGTCGTGGTGGGCATCGCCCGCACCCTCGCCGAGCGCGGCGACGACTCCCTCGAGTGGGTGCTCGCGGATGCCGAGGCCGGCGAGCTGTTCGCCTTCGGCAACTCGGAGCCCGGCAACGACCTCGTCATGTGGGACTCGCTCACGACCGCCGAACGCGTGGAAACCCCCGTCGCCGGTTACGCTTTCACGGGCACCAAGATCTTCACCTCGCTCGCCCCCGCCTGGACGCGCCTCATCGTCTTCGGCAAGCAGACCGACGGGCCGGACGGCCCGCGCCTCGTGCACGGCATCCTCACCCGCGACGACCCCGGCGTCACCACCCTCGACGACTGGGACACCCTCGGCATGCGCGCCACCCAGTCCCGCACCACGAGACTCGACGGCGCCGTCGTGCCCGACGCGCGCATCGTGCGCTTCCTGCCGGTCGGCCCGAACGCCGACCCGTTCATCTTCGCCCTGTTCGCCAACTTCCTGCTGCTCATCGGCGCCGTCTACGCCGGCATCGCCGACCGCGCGCTCGAACTCGCCGCGGAGGCCGCCCACCGCCGCACGAGCCTCAAGAACGGCGGGGCCCCGTACTCGGCCGACCCCGACATCCGCTGGCGCGTGGCGGATGCGGCGCTCGCCCTCGACGCCCTCGCCCCGCAGCTCGAGACCCTGGCCCGTGACGTCGACGAGCAGGCCGATCGCGGGGCGCGCTGGTTCCGCGAGCTCACCGGCGCGAAGCACCGGGCGACCGAGACGGCCCGGCACGTGGTCGACCAGGCGATGCGGGTGGCGGGCGGAGGCGGCTACCGCAGCTCGAGCGAGCTGGCCCGGCTGCAGCGCGACGTGCTCGCCGGCATCTACCACCCCTCCGACACCGAGTCGGTGCACGCGACCGTCGCCCAGAACCTCCTCGGCCCCCTGCCCTGATCGGTCGGTTTTTGGCCCCAAACCACCGGTTTGGGGCCAAAAACCGACCAGTCAGGGCAATGCGTGGAGCCAGGCGGCGCAGAGGGTGGTCCAGGCCGCGGCGGGGGAGCCCTCGGCGAGGCCGATGCCGTGGGTCGCGCCCGGCAGCACGTGCAGCTCGTGCGGCACCGCGGCGGCCGCGAGCTCCATGCCGAGCAGGTAGCTGTGCTGCACCGGCACCACGCCGTCCTCGGCCGTGTGCCACACGAAGCTCGGCGGCGCGGATGCCGACACCAGCAGGTCGAGCGAGGTCGCCCGCCGCGCCGCCCACGAGGCGCCGGCGCCGAGCAGGTTCTCCCGCGAGCCGCGGTGCTCCTCGAGCATCATCGACACCACCGGATAGCAGAGCACGACCGCGTCGACCGCCTCCTCGGGCGCCGCCCCCGGCGCGTACGCGGCCATCCCCGCCGCGTGGCCGCCCGCCGAGAACCCGAGCAGCGCCACCCGCGCGGCCCCCGCCGCACGCACCTCGCGCACCCGCGCGCGCACCGCATCCAGCGGCCCCGGATGCCGGGTCAGCACCGGGTACTCGAACACGCTCGCCGCGTGCCCCAGCCCCCGCAGCCACTCGGCCACCGGCTCGCCCTCGTGCGGCGCGTGCCGGTGGTAGCCGCCGCCCGGCAGCACGATCACATGCAGCTCGTCCATCCCCTCATCCTGCCCGCTACCCTGACGGCATGACCGCACCGCTGCTGTTCATCGGCGACTCCATCACGGATGCCGGCCGCCGCGACGACCCGGACGGCCTCGGCTCCGGCTACGTGCGGCTCGTCGCCGCCTCGCTCGCCGCCCGCGGCGACCGGCGCACCGTGCTCAACCGCGGCATCGGCGGCGACCGCATCGGCGACCTCCGCGACCGGTGGGAGGCGGACGTGCTCGCCCACGCCCCCGGCACCCTCTCGGTGTACGTCGGCATCAACGACACCTGGCGGCGCTTCGACAGCGGGCTCGTCACGACGACCGCCGACTTCGAGTCCGCCTACCGCGGCCTGCTCGAGGAGGCACGCGTCGCCTCCGCCCCGCGCCTCGTCCTCGTCGAGCCGTTCCTCACCCCCGTGACGCCCGAGCAGGAGGGGTGGCTCGACGACCTCGCCGGCAAGCGGGAGGCGGTGGCGACCCTCGCG
Organism: Protaetiibacter intestinalis; assembly: GCF_003627075.1. Taxonomy (NCBI): domain Bacteria; kingdom Bacillati; phylum Actinomycetota; class Actinomycetes; order Micrococcales; family Microbacteriaceae; genus Protaetiibacter; species Protaetiibacter intestinalis. The sequence continues at coordinate 1,391,866 of NZ_CP032630.1, forward strand.
AGCGAGTTCGGGGCCGCCTTCGTGCCGCTGCACCGCATCCTCACCGTCGCCGCGCTGCACCACGGCCCCGCCGCGATCGCCGCCGACGGCGTGCACCCCACCCCGCTCGGCGCCGAGCTCATCGCGGAGGCCTGGGAGGCGGCGGAGGGCGCGCTCTCGTCCTAGCGCACGCGCGCTTCGCGAAGCCCCGAGCCGTCTGTCGAGCGCAGCGGGTGGGCGGATGGTGTCCGCGACGCCGGCATCGGGTCTGGCGGGAGCGTGCCGACGCGCAGCGTGGCAGCATGGGGGCATGCTCGACATCGCGCTGCAACCCGTCACCGTCGGCACCTCGGGCCTCGGCAAGCGGCCCGGGGCGGATGCGGGGCTCGCGCGGGCGATCCTCAGCTCGCGCTTCCACCAGGCCGACACCTCCAACAACTACGCCGACGGCGAGAGCGAGCGGCTGCTGGGCGAGGCGATCCGCGAGCTCGGCGGGCTGCCCGAGGATCGCGTGGTGTTCTCGAAGGGCGACCAGGACCCGGTGACGGGCGCCTTCACGGGCGAGCGGATGAAGCGCTCCTTCGAGGAGTCGACCGGCCGGCTGGGCCTCGAGACGCTGCCGCTCTACCAGCTGCACGACCCGTACACGATCTCGGTCGCGCAGGCGATGGCGCCGGGCGGTCCCGTCGACGTGCTCGTCCGGCTGCGCGAGCAGGGCCGGATCGGGGCGATCGGCATCGCGGCGGGCACCCGCGAGCTCGTCGAGGAGTACGTGAAGACCGACGCGTTCGACGTCGTGCTCACCCACAACCGCTACACGGTGGTCGACCGCTCCGCCGAGCGCATCATCGAGCTCGCGACCGAGCGCGGCATGACGGTGTTCAACGCCGCCCCGTTCGGCGCCGGCATCCTCGCGGGCGACAACTTCCGCGGCGCCACCTACGGTTACTCCGAGCCGAGCCCCGAGTTCCTCGCGCACGTCGCCGCGTTCCGCGCGCTGTGCGCCGAGTGGGGCGTCGAGCCGGCGACCGCGGCGCTGCACTTCTCGCTGCGCGAGCCCCGCATCCACACGACCGTCGTCGGGGTGAACTCGGTCGAGCGGCTGCACGAACTGCAGGGCCACGTGGATGCCGTGGTCGACGTCGAGTTCTGGGCCGCCCTCGAGGCGCTCGGCACCCCGCCCGCACCGCCCACCGACTGAGCCCCCTGTCGGGTGCTCAGCGCGGGGTGCGCGGGAGCACCATCCGGAACTCGGTGCCGACGCCCTCCTCGCTCGACACGTCCATCCAGCCGCCGTGCGCGGTCACGATCGCCTTCGTGATGTTGAGGCCGAGGCCCACGCCCGGCACCGCGTTGCGGGTCGCGGTGGTGGCGCGGAAGAAGCGGGTGAACAACCGGTCGACCTCGTCGGGCGGGATGCCGACCCCGGTGTCGCGCACGGTCACCGTGACCTCGTCGGCGCTCGCGCTCAGCCCGACCGTCACGGTGCCGCCGCGCGGGGTGAACTTGACCGCGTTGGAGACGAGGTTGTCGACCGCCTGACCCATGCGCACGGGGTCGGCGAGCAGCAGCACCGGCTCGTCCGGCAGCTGGGCGACGAGCGAGATGCCGGCCGCGTCGCTCGTGGGTGCGGCTGTCTCGACCGCCCCCGCCACGACCGGCACGAGGTCGATCTCGCGCGCGTCGAGCGGGAACTGCCCCGACTCGACCTGCGCCGTGAACAGCAGGTCGCCGACGAGGGTCAGCAGTCGCCGGGCGTTGCGCTCCGCCACCCCGAGGAACTGCAGCTGCTCCTCGCCGAGCGGATGCTGCGGGTCGTCGCGCAGCAGCTCCAGGTAGCCGAGGATCGAGCTGAGGGGCGTGCGCAGCTCGTGCGAGATCATGCCGACGAACTCGTCCTTCATACGGGCGACCTCGATGGCGCGCGTCTCGTCGACCGCGATGAGCAGGTAGCCGACCGGGTTCCCGTCGCCGTCGCGACGCGTGGTGACGGTGAGCCGAACCGGCACGGTGGTGCCCGACTGCCGCAGCAGCTCGAGCTCGCGCTCGACCGCCTCCCCGCGGTCGGCGAGCGAGAAGAGGGCCCGCAGCCCGCGGGGCAGGGGGTCGTCGGGCGCCGTCTCGGGGGCTCCCGCGTCGAGCTCGTCGAGCTCCTCGAAGGGGAAGAACTCCTCGATGCGGGCCGCGTACTCGGTGTCGATGTCCTCCGGGCCGAGCAGTCCGGTGGCGCCGGGGTTCCAGGCGACGATGAGCCCGGTGTGGTCGGTGCCGATCACCGCCTGCGCGGTGGTGGCGTTCCACACGCTGCGGAACATCTCGAGCAGCTCCCGGTAGCGCTGCTCGCTCTCCTGCAGCTGGGCCAGCACGACGAGGTTCTGTTCGAGGGCGCCGGCGCGCTCGGCCGCGAGCCGCTCCGCCTCGGCGGTGCGCACCCGCCCGACGCGGGAGAGTTCGTTCACGACCGCGGCCACGACGGAGAAGATCGCGGGCGAGATGATCACGCGCAGCCATTGGCTGGTGTTCGCGGGCGGATCGGCGAGGTACGGCATGAGCAGTGCGAACGACGACAGCCACGCCACGAGCAGCACGTGACGGAAACCGGGGGCGGCGGCGAGCCACACGATCGGCAGCAGGATGAGGCCCGCGAAGAGCGAACCCGCCCCGCCGGTGCCGGCGCGGAAGAGGCCCAGCCCGATGATGTCGATCGTCGGCACGATCAGCACGACCCAGTCGTCGGGTTGGCGCCGCTGCAGCGTGAAGACGCCCGCGAGCGCGGTCGCCGCGACGACGACGCCGATGCCGGCCATCGCGGTGCCGAACGGGGCGAACTCCAGGTCGGGCCAGGCGAAGGTCAGCACGATCGCGATCAGCAGCGCGACCGCGGTGGGGGTCTGCTTGAGCAGCGGATGCGGGTCGTCGACGAGCGCGTACCAGCGCTCCCAGCCGCGCACGGGTCCGCCGCGTCCGCTCATGCGCGCCGCGCCTGCTCCGCGACGCGGGCGAGCTGGGCGCCCGTGAACGGCTTCGGCAGCACGGCGTCCGCCTCCGGGTACCGGGAGGCGTCGAGCACCGAGGTGATGGCGAGCAGGCACCCCGGGTGGCTCTCGCGCAGGCGCCCCGCGAGCTCCTCGCCCGAGATGCCGGGCAGCACGAGGTCGATGACGGCGAGCGCCGGGTCGAGCCCGTCGAGCAGTTCGAGGGCGCGTTCGGCGCTCGAGGCGGTCACGACACGGCAGCCGGCGCGCTCGAGGTAGCGCCGCAGCAGCTCCGCCTGGTCGTCGCTGTCGTCGACGACGAGGGCGAGCAGTCCGTCGCTCATACGAAGAACGCCTCCCGTACCCACACGACGGCGGCCACGATGGCGAGCGCGAGCAGCGCCTGGGGTACGAGCACGAACTCCCGGCGGGCGTCGCGGCGCAGTTCGCGGCGCAGTTCGCGGCGCGTCTCCTCCGTCTCGACGCGAGTGGGTCCACTCATCCCAGCACCCTTCCGACCTTCTCGGTCTTGATCCAGCTGGCGTCGGCCCGGCGCCACTCCTTGATGTACGAGTCCACGGTGATCGCGCACAGCATCGGGCCGTAGCCGACGAGGTAGATCAGCAGCGGCGAGAGCCACCTTCCCACGCGTGTGGCCTCGACGGCGCGCGCCGCCCACGCGGCGAGCATGGCGGCCGAGATCCACACGTACACGAACAGGGTGAGCGCGTACTCGCCCCACGGCAGCAGCTTCAGCCCGAACAGGCTCGGCAGCCACACCTCGATGAGCCCGGGGAAGAGCGCCGCGATCATGACGACGAACGACACGAGCCCGGGGAACAGGAACGCCTCCCGCCAGGCGTGCCGCCCGATCCGCGGGTCGAGCTGGATGCCGACGAGCATCGAGAACAGGAAGCACACGGATGCGGTGACCCAGAGGGCGCGGAACACGAGCTCGGCGAGCTCGCTCTGCAGCAGCAGCAGGCCGACGAGGCCGAGCGACGACAGCACCATCGCGAACGGCAGCAGGAAGATGCTGAACCAGCTCAGCCCGAACGCGATGTTGCCGAGGTGGTGGCCGCGGTGCGGGCGGAACCACACCTTGCGGTAGATCCACGACACCTGCACGTTGCCGCGCGCCCAGCGCAGGCGCTGCTTCCACAGCGCGTCGATGGTGCGCGGCTCCTCGGCGAGCACGACCGCGCGCGGCTCGAACACCATCCGCCGCCCGTGCAGCTGCGACTCGAAGGTGGCGACGGTGTCCTCGGCGAGGGTGCCGGTGGGGATGCGGCCGCCGATGGCTTCGAGGTTGGCGCGCGAGTGCAGCTGGGCGCCGCCCGCGAGGCAGGCCTGCGCGCCGAGCACGTTCTGCGCGCGGCGGGCGGCGAGCTGGGAGAGCACGTACTCGATCGCGATGAAGCGGGTCATGTAGTTGCGGTCGCGGCTGCCCTCGGCGATGTAGGCGGAGACCGCGCCCACCTTGTCGTCGGCGAGGTGGCGGGTCATCTTCTGCAGCGACTCGGGGGTGAAGATGACGTCGGCGTCGGTGATGAGCACGGCCTCGGCCCAGTCGTCGCCGAGGATGATCCGGAGTCCGTGGTTGAGGGTGTGCGCCTTGCCCTGGCCGCCCTGCTCGCGCCGCAGGTGCACGACGCGGCCGGGGTGCTCGCCGACGAGGCCTGCCATCACCTCGGGGGTGTGGTCGGTGGAGGCGTCGTCGACCACGTACACGCGCAGGCGCTCCTCCGGGTAGCTCAGCTGCAGCATCCGCTCGACGGTCGCCCCGATGACGAGCGCCTCGTTCCAGGCGGGGATGACGACGGCGACGCGGGGGAAGTACGCGTCGGCACGGCGGTAGTGGTTGACGACGCTGTGCAGCGGCACCATGAGGAAGTGGAAGGCGGCGGTCAGCACGGGCACCGCGCCGGTGGCGACGAACACGATGAGCACGACGACGAGGACGTCGTACAGCACGTCCCAGACGGCGTCCATCATCCGCCTCCGCGTGCCGCGTCGAGCAGGGCGCCGACGCGTTCGTAGCGGCCGACGTCGGAGGCGACGTGACTGTCGGTGGATGCCACGAGCCGCACCCCGGCGTCGCGTGCGGCGGCGAGGGCGGCTGGGCCGGGGCAGGCCCACTTCTCGTTCACCTCGACGAGGGTGTCGGTGGCGGCCGCGGTGTGCGCCCACGCGTTCAGCCGGTCGCGCCCGAGCTGGGCCTCGTCGAGCCCCACCTTGGGCAGGATCGAGAAGCAGTGGGCGAGCTGGTTGCCGGGATGCCGCTGCATCGCCCCGACGAGCCCGCCGATCAGCAGGTCGAGCGCCGAGTCGACGCTGAGCCCCGCGGCGAGCCGCTCGATCGTGACGCCGGGCGACCACGGGCCGTCGGGGCCGGGGAACTGGTGGTCGGCGATGAGGATGCGGTCGACGCCGGCGAGGTCGGCCGGCACGTCGAGGGCGCCCCGCGCATCGAGGATCTTCGCCTCCACCCCGGTGTGCACCGTGAGGCCGTCGGGGATCTCGAGTGCGGCGACGGCGGCGAGGAACTCGGGCACCCAGGTGGTGGACTCGCGCACGTGGTCGACGAGCCGCAGCTCGGTGAGCCCCGCGGCGTGCGCGGCCGCCACGTTCTCGGCGAGGGTGGAGACCGCGTCGTCGGAGAAGGTCGAATGCACGTGGTGGTCGCCGCGCAGTTCGGGGTGGGTCATGGCGTCTCGTCCTGGTGGCCGGCGTGCTCGGAGACGAGCAGTTCGGCCGGGTCGAGGATGACGTCCTCGAGGAAGCGCACGGTGGCGAGTTCGCGGAAGTCGAGCCTCTCGGGCAGCGGGCGGCCCGTGAACAGGTCGACGACGAGCGAGGGGATGTCGACGCCCGCGGCGATGGTGAGCGGCAGCGCCCCGGGGAAGCGCGGGTTGACCTCGAGCAGCGCGGCGCGGCCCTCGCGGTCGCGGCGCAGCTGCACGTTGGCGACGCCGACGAGGCCGATCGCGCGCGCCACGGCGGCGGCGGTCTCCTCGAGCTCCGGGTCGATGACGGTGCGTCCCGCGATGGCGACGCCCGAGTCGACGCGCGTGCGGGTGCGCGGCACCGCGGCGACGACGCGACCGTCGGCATCCGCGATCACGTCGACCGAGTACTCCTCGCCCGGCAGCAGGTCCTGCACGATGAGGTTCTCGTCGAGCGGCAGGGCCTCGAGCGCGGCCCTGTCGGGCACGACGCGGATGCCGCGGCTGCCCGCGCCGGAGCGGGGCTTCGCGAAGACGGGGAACTCCCAGTCGACGTCGAGCGCATCCGGACCCGCGAGCACGGTGCGGGGCACGCGCGCGTGCGGGGCGACGCGCTCGGCGAGGGCGAGCTTGTCGAGCGCGGTCGCGAGGGTGTCGGCGGAGGGTGCGGCGAGCACGGCGGGGGCGAGCTCGTCGCGGCGCTCGGCGAGGGCCTGCAGCTCGACGTCGACGGTCGAGATGACGACGTCGATGCCGTCGTCGGCGATGAGCGTCTTCAGGCCCGGGATGAACGCCTCCGAGCGGCCGGGCTCGACGAGCCGGCGCTGCCCGGCGGGCACGAGGTAGATGCCGCTCGCCCAGCCGTCCATGTCGGCCGCGAACACGGTCACGTCGGGTCGCCGCAGCAGCGAGCGGATGACGGCGACGCCGGCGGGGCCGCCCGCGCCCGTCACGAGCACGCGGGTCATCGGCGCCCCCGGTCGGCGCGATCCCCGGCACGGTCGCGCACCGGGGTCGAGAGGTCGGCGGTCTCGCGCACGATCTCGAGCGGTTCGACGCTCTCGCCGCCGCCGAAGCGCGACCAGTACCGGGCGGTCGCGGTGACGAAGTCGGGCGCGAGGTAGGCGCGGTGCTCGGCCTGCGAGCGGAAGCTCGCGAGCAGCTCGAGCTTGCGCTCGACGAAGCCGTCGATCGACACGAAGCGCGTGGGCCGGAAGTCGACCGTGGAGGAGGGGCTCTGGTAGCAGGCGACCGTGTCGATCGAGCGGGTGGCGACGATGGTGGCCTCGTGCACGGCGCGGTGGTCCTGGTGGCGGTCGTGGTTGGTGTGCGTGTAAACGATCGTCGGCACCACCTCGCGCACGACCTCCTCGATGACCCGCACGGTGGGGCCGCCGCCGGGGATCTCGGTGTCGACGAGGTCCTTGAGGAACAGCCGCGCGCCGAGCAGCTCGGCGGCGGCGAGCGACTCGTGCTGGCGGTCGTCGGCGTCGCCCCCGCGTGCGCCGCGCGACAGGGTGAGGATGGTGATCTCGTCGCCCGCGGCGCGGTGCGCGGCGAGGATGCCGCCCACGCCGATCTCCACGTCATCCGGATGCGCGCCGACGGCGAGCACGAACTCCTTGGGGGCGGCGTTCTCGCGCCGGGCACGGCCCTCGTCGGCGAGCCGGGCGACCACCTCGACGAGGCGTGCGGTGTCGAGCGGCTTGGTGAGGAACTCGTCGGCCTGGGCGCGCAGGGCCGAGACGGCGTAGTCGACGCTCACGTGCGCCGTCATGACGACGACCGGCAGCCACGGCTGCGCCGCGCGGATCGCGTCGAGCAGTTGGAGCCCGCTGAGGCCCGGCATCTCGATGTCGGTGACGACGGCGTCGGGCTGGAACGCGGCGATCGCGGCGACCGCCTGCCGACCGTCGGCGGCGAGCTGCACCACGCATCCCGCGCGCCGCTCGAGCACCGTCTTCACGAACAGCGCGACATCCGCATCGTCGTCGACGACGAGTACTCTGCGGGTCTCTCCGGCCATCTCGCACCCCTGCTCGAAAGCCTATTCCTCCCCGCCGGGACGGCCGCTATGCCGCACCTATGCGGCGGCCGTGCGGGGCTGCCGCGCGCCCTCCCGCCGCCCGAGTGCCGCGCGAAGCCGCCACCACCCCCGCTGGTCGAGTGCCGCGCGAAGCGCGGTGTATCGAGACCCACGACGGACGCCCCTCGACGGGGCGCCCGTCGTCCGTGAGGCCCCACCGGTCCACGTCTGCACGGGTTTCGATACGCCCGCTGCGCGGGCTACTCAACCCGCGGGGAGGGGTGCTGCGCGGCCGACTCAACCGGCGGGGAGACGGCGCGGCGCGGGCCGCGCAACCCACGGGAGGGGTGCGGCGCGGGCTGCGCAACCGGCGCGAGGCTGCCGCCACCACCCCCGCCGGTCGAGTGCCGCGCGGAGCGCGGTGTATCGAGACCCACGACGGACGCCCCTCGAAGGGGCGCCCGTCGTCGGTGAGGCCCCACCGGTCCACGTCTGCACGGGTTTCGATACGCCCGCTGCGCGGGCTACTCAACCAGCGGGGAGGGGGGCTACGCGGCCTACTCAACCCACGGGGAGGGGTGCTGAGCGGCCGACTCAACCAGCGGGAGGGGGCAGCGTGTGGTCAGCCGACGCGTCGTCGTGCGAGGTCGCGCTGCACGGGACTCTTGCTGCGCATGGGGATGGGTGTCTGGCGTGGGTCGACTCCCGGTGGGGGGATGAGGACGAACCCGTCGCCGTGTTTGTCGATGCGCCAGCCTTCGTTGTGGATGCGCAGGTGGTGATACCGGCACAGCAGGATGCCGCGTTCGACGCTGGTGCCGCCGCGATCTCGGCCCCAGTGGTCGATGTGGTGGGCTTCGACCATGCCGACGGTGCGGTCGCAGTCGCCGAAGCGGCATCCGCCGTCGCGGATGGCGAGGGCGGTGCGCTGCTTGGCGGTGTGGAGACGCCGGGTGCGGCCGACGTCGAGCGGGTTCCCCGCCGGGTCGACGGTGATCTGCTGGTATCCGTCGGCGCAGAGGTGCCGTTCGACGGTCGGCCGGGAGACGGGGTCGCTCTGTCCGGTGATCCACCCGTGCCCGGTGGGGGTCTCGAGCTGTTCACGGGTGACGACGAGTTGCACGGCCGCGCCGCCGGCACCCAGAAGCTGGGTCGCATCCGCCACAGAGCCGGCACGCAGCAGGTCGAGGAACACATCGGACGCCAACTGCTCGGGGGTGCGGGGGTCGAGCTCGATCTGCTCCGCGGCCGCACGCTGGGTCGGGTCGACGAAGCGGGGACCGCCCCGCTTGGGCGAGGTGATGCGGTTGTAGAGGTCGGTCACGTAGCCGGCGGACTCCGGGTCCAGCAGCCAGGTCAACCGCGTCATCCCATCCGGTTGCGGGATGACCCGCAGGGACCGTTGCGCGATGCGCTGCCGTTCGCGATCCGCGATGCCCGCCTCATCCAACTCGTCTCTCAGTTCACGGGCGCGACGGAACACGCGATCCGCATCCGGCACCGCCTCGCCAGGAGCACCGCCCGCGTCGACCGCCTCGGCGCAGATCGTGCGGGCGGCTTCCGCCAACAGCTCGGCGGTGACACCCTCACCCGGATCCCCGAGCCCGCGCCGGATCGAGGCGACATGCTCGGCCCCGAACACCCCCGCACCGACCGCCTCGACCACGGCCCGCATCCACGGCGCCGACGGCGGCACGATCTCGCCCGTGCGGGCATCCGGCAACTCGACCGCCTCATGCAACGCCTGCCCGGCCCGCACCGCCGTCTTCACCTCCCGCATCGTGGCGCCGGTGTGAGCCCGCAGGAACTCCTCCGCCGTGCGGTGACCGGCCCGCTGCGCAAACCCGTCATACCCGAACGCCGGCACCGAACGCCGGGCGATCTCGCCCGCCACCAGGGCCCGATGCCCATCCACGACACGCTGCAACTCGCCGATCAGCCGCGACGCCTCCAGCAGCTCACCGTCCATCGATTCCCGATACGCGGCCACCGATGCGGGCACACCACGCAACGTCGCGAGCTGCTCGCGGAGCGTGTTCACCAGCTGGAAGGGGGCCATGCCCCATTCTCCCACATTCGAATGTATGTTCGACAGGGTTGGGGAGAAGTTCGTCTCAGGTAGTGGTCGAATGCTGGACGCGCGCGGGAGGCCTCAACCCGCGGGCTTCGCGTAGATCGCTCGCGCGAGGGCGTCGAGCACGGCCGCCGAGCGCGGCCCGAAGCTCAGGATCTCGCCGTCGGCCATGTCGACGAAGCGCCGATGCTGCCCCGCCGTGGTGAGCGCGATGGCGGGCTTCGCCGCGAGCAGGCCGTCGACGCCGCCCGCCGAGGCGATGCCGTCGGTCATCACGAGGATGAGGTCGGGGTCGGCCTGGATCATCGCCTCGTCGGTCATCGGCGTCGACCCCTGCCAGCCGAGCTCGCCCGCGATGTCGCGCGCCCCGAGGGCGCGGATGAGGGCGCTCGCCCCCGACTCCTCGCCGAACAGGTAGTAGATGCCCGAACCGCCGCGCAGGTAGAGGAACATCACGCGCAGCTTGGCGTCGTCGGATGCGGGGGCCACCTGGTCGATCTGCGCGATCGTCTCGGCGACGTCGTCGGCGATCTTCGTCGCCAGCTGCTCCCCGACATCCGGCACGCCGAGCACTGCCGCGACGTCGCGGGCGAGCTGGGCGGCGCCCTCGAAGCTCGGCTCGTTGGCGACGAACACGACGGCGACGCCGGAGTCGCGCAGCTGCTCGAGCACGTCGCGCGGGCCGATCGAGCCGTCGGTGATGACGAGGGTGGGGCGCAGCGCGAGCACGCTCTCGGCGTTGACGGCGTGGGCGCCCGAGGTGACGACGGGCAGCTCCTCGGTGCCGGGGAAGGTGGTCGACATGTCGCGCCCGACGAGGCTGTCGCCGAGGCCCAGCCCCCACACGGTCGCCGCGAGCGAGCCGGCGATGTCGATGGCGAGCACGCGCGAGGTGTCGTCGACGGTCACCTCGCGGTCGCCGTCGGGGTCGTGCGAGGTGACGGATGCGGGGAGCGTCTGGGCGGGGTGCTCGACGATCGGGTCGACGGCATCCGAGGCGACGACCGCGGTGCTCGGCCCCTCGACGGCCTTCGGGTCGGGGTAGAGCTCGAGCTCGGAGAGCGGTCGCGTGTCGGCGGTCGGCGTCGGCGTGCCGTCGCCCGTTGCGCCGGGCGCCGCGCAGCCGGCGAGCAGTGCCACGGATGCGGCGGCGGCCAGCGCGGCGCGGAGGGTTCGGGTCACCCGCCCATTCTATGCGATAAGTAAGGTAACCCTTACCTATGCGGAGCGGCCGGTCTTCCGATGGTGTTGGTGCCCGGGGTTGCATGCGTCGTATGTCCCGTTCGGGCAGCCGCCATCGGCAGCGTCATGCGGGCGCTGCCGTGTTCGATACGATCTCGCTCGTGACGGGGGGATAGCTGCTGCGATGGAATGCAATCGGTTCGGAGTGTCGACAGCTTGTGTCGTCGGCGCAACCGCGACGGCCGCTGGCGGTCTCGGGGTAGGCGCTGCCCCGGTGTTGGGCTGGGCATCGACGTCCAGCGCCGAGAACATCGGATCCATGCTCGACAGAACGGGCGTGGCGTGGGCGGTGTCTCGATGAACTGGCTTTTCGGCATCGCCGCCGGCGTCGGCATTGCGGGCATCGTCGTCGTGGGTGTGTTTTCGGCCGGGCTGGACGTCGGCGCCCGTGCTCAAGGGATGATGTGGGGCACGCCGGTCACCCTCACGGCCGTCGCGCTGGGGTTGTGGGCGTACTCCGCCGCCTTCATCGCTCAGCTGAAGCGGCTTCAGCGGAGCACCGATGGCGTCGTGCTGCTGTGTCAGCGCTTGACAAGTCTGGCGGATGGCCTGGTGCGCGTGCAGGGCGTAGAGCCGCCCGCGCGCCCGAACCTCACCGGGTACTTCGTGCTCCGAGTCACGTCCGTCGCGATCGAAATCTGGTCGACGAGTCGCCTCCTGGCATCATTCCCGGCCGAGAGCGTGCGGGAGGTGCGTGTCCTCACGGAGGGAGTAGCCAAGCCTCGAATCGTGGTGTTCGCGGCGGCTGCATCGGGAGCGCCCTCGCAACTCGAGTTCGTCGTCGGCAAGAGTCGATGGGAGCTTTGGCCGGAGCGCTCGCCTTCTCGATTGGAATCATTGCGGAGCGAGATCGAGAAGCTCGTCAGCTCCGCGGGGTCGATCGAGGCGAACTGAGTCGGTCGTCACGGGCCGTGTCCGCTCTCACCGGACGAACGCCGATGAGTGAGGCGCTGAGAGCGGACGGGGCTACTCGGATTTCCGATTTCCCAGGCTGTGCTAGGCGGACATCCAGCATCCGTCCTTAGCATGGGTGCATTCCCGCGGCGACGCTGTGGTGGTCGTCGCCGCGGGAGATCCCCCTCGGAGCCTCTTGTGCTCCGTGAGACGGCCCGCCTGGTCCCCCCTCCGGCGGGCCGTTTCCCTTTGTGGGGCGCGGCGATGCGCTGCGAAACAACGGCGCAACATCGCGGGCCTAGGCTCATGCCATGGGCGAGCTGTTCGAGGGCTACGGCGCCGTCGCCACGCGCCGCCGCGGCACACCCCCGTGGGACGAGATGTTCGCCACGGGCGACACCGCCCGCGAGTCGTACCGCGAGATCCACGCCGCCCTCGCCCGCATGACGCAGGAGGAGCTGCGCGGGCGCACCGAGTCGCTCGCCAACTCCTACCTCGCCCAGGGCGTCACCTTCGACTTCGCCGGCGAGGAGCGCCCCTTCCCGCTGGATGCCGTGCCGCGCGTCATCGAGCAGGCTGAGTGGCTGCGGGTCGAGGCGGGCGTCAAGCAGCGCGTCAAGGCGCTCGAGGCGTTCCTCTCCGACGTCTACGGCACCCAGCGCGCCGTGCTCGACGGCGTCATCCCCGCGGGGCTCATCAGCTCCTCCAGCCACTTCCACCGCGAGGCGGCGGGCATCGAACCCGCCAACGGGGTGCGCATCCAGGTCTCCGGCATCGACCTCATCCGCGACGAGCAGGGCGAGTGGCGCGTGCTCGAAGACAACGTGCGCGTGCCGTCGGGTGTCTCGTACGTCATCTCGAACCGCCGGGTGATGGCGCAGACCCTGCCCGAGCTGTTCGTCTCGATGCGGGTGCGGCCGGTCGGCGACTACCCGCAGCGGCTGCTCGGGGCGCTGCGGGCCGCGGCCCCGGACGGGGTCGACGACCCGACCGTCGTCGTGCTGACGCCGGGCGTCTACAACTCCGCCTACTTCGAGCACACCCTGCTCGCACGCCTCATGGGCGTCGAGCTCGTCGAGGGACGCGACCTGTTCTGCTCGGGCGGGCGCGTCTTCATGCGCACCACCGCGGGCCCCACCCGCGTCGACGTCATCTACCGTCGCGTCGACGACGAGTTCCTCGACCCGCTGCAGTTCCGCGCCGACTCGATGCTCGGCTCGCCCGGCCTCATGCTCGCCGCGCGCCTCGGCCACGTGACGATCGCCAACGCGGTCGGCAACGGTGTCGCCGACGACAAGCTCGTCTACACCTACCTGCCCGACCTCATCCGCTACTACCTCGCCGAGGACCCGATCCTGCAGAACGTGCAGACCTGGCGCCTCGAAGAGCCGGGCGCCCTCGAGGAGGTGCTCGACCGGCTCGACGAGCTCGTCGTGAAGCCCGTCGACGGCTCCGGCGGCAAGGGGCTCGTGGTGGGGCCGGATGCGTCGCGCGAGGAGCTCGACCAGCTGCGGTCGCGGCTGCAGCGCGACCCGCGCGGCTGGATCGCGCAGCCCGTCGTGCAGCTCTCCACCATCCCCACCCTCGTCGACGACGGCCTGCGCCCGCGGCACGCCGACCTGCGGCCGTTCGCCGTCAACGACGGCTCGGATGTGTGGGTGCTGCCGGGCGGGCTCACGCGCGTCGCGCTGCCCGAGGGTCAGCTCGTGGTGAACAGCTCGCAGGGCGGCGGCTCGAAGGACACCTGGGTGGTGGGGCACGACCCGCTCATGTCGCACGACCACAACATCCAGGGCCTCGTGGCCGAGCAGGCCGCCGTGACGAGCTCCATCCCGATCATCACCGAGCCGCACCTGCAGGACCACAACCCCCTCGACGCGCCTCGACGCGACCAGCAGCAGCAACAGCAGCAGGCGCGCTCCACGGGGGGTGAGGAGTGATGCTCTCGCGCATCGCCGAGTCGCTGTTCTGGATCGGGCGGTACATCGAGCGCTCCGACGGAACGGCGCGCATCCTCGACGTGCACCTGCAGCTGCTGCTCGAGGACCCGTGGATCGAGGAGGACATCGCCTGCCGCTCGCTGCTGTCGGTGATGGGCGTCGAGGTGGCCGACGACGAGGCGCTCGAACGCGCCGACGTGCTCGCCATCCTCGCCGTCGACCGCAACCAGTCGGCATCCATCTCCTACTCGCTCGTCGCCGCGCGCGAGAACGCCCGCCGCGCGCGCGAGGTCGTCTCGACCGAGCTGTGGGAGGTGCTCAACACCACCCGCGCCCGGATGCCGCGCAAGGTCGCCGCCGACAAGGTGCACGAGTTCTTCGGCTGGGTGCGCGAACGCGCCGCCCTCGCCGTCGGCATCATCGAGTCGTCGACGAGCCGCGACGAGGCGTACAGCTTCTTCACGCTCGGCCGCTCCATCGAGCGGGCCGACATGACCGCGCGGCTGCTCGCCACCCGCTCGCTCACCGAGGCATCCGGACCCAGCTGGACCACCATCCTGCGCTCGGTGGGCGCCTACGAGGCCTACCTGCGCACCTACCGCGGCGTGCCCAGCGCCCGCAACGCCGCCGAGTTCCTGCTGCTCGACCGGCTGTTCCCCCGCAGCATCCTGTTCTCGGTGACGCGCGCCGAGCAGTGCCTGCGCGAGATCGAGCCGCGCAGCGACCGGGTGGGCGTGTCCGACCAGGCGCAGCGGCTGCTCGGGCAGATTCGCTCCGAGCTCGAGTACCGGCCGATCTCCGACATCATCGTCGACCTGCCCCGCCACATGGACAACGTGCAGCTCGCCACGAGCGCGGCATCCGAGGCGATCCGGCAGCGCTACTTCCCGACCAACGCGGCCCCCAGCTGGGCGGGGGAGTCCACGTGAACCGCCTGCGCATCCGGCACGTGACCGGCTTCCACTACGAGGGCGAGGCCACCGCCTCCTACAACGAGGCGCGGATGCTGCCCGTGACCGGCGACGGGCAGCTCGTGCTCTACTCGAACCTCGAGATCTCGCCCATGTCGGGCACCCACAGCTACGTCGACTACTGGGGCACCCGGGTGTCGAGCTTCGAGATCCTCAACCCCCACCACGAGTTGAGCCTCACCGCGACGAGCCTCATCGAGGTGCGCGCCCGCGACACCGTCGAGCGCGGGCTCGGCTGGGAGGAGCTCGCGGTCGAGACGAGCCGCGCCACCGAGTACGTCGAGCAGCTCGCCCAGACCCCGCTCACCCGCCCGCCGCAGGAGGTGGTCGAGCTGGTCCGCGAGATCGTGGCCGGCCACGACGACCCGTGCGCCGCCGCGCGGGCCGTGTGCACGGCCGTCGGCGAGCTCATCGAGTACATGCCGGGCGTCACCGGCGTGCACACGACGGCCGCCGAGGCGTGGGACCACCGCAAGGGCGTCTGCCAGGACATCACCCACCTCGCGATCGGGGCGCTGCGCGCCGTCGGCATCTCGGCGCGCTACGTCTCGGGGTACCTGCACCCGCGTCCGGATGCCGAGCTCGGCGTGACCGTGGCGGGCGAGTCCCACGCGTGGGTGGAGTGGTACTGCGGCCAGTGGCACGGCTTCGACCCCACCAACCTCATCGACATCGGCGACCGCCACGTCATCGTCGGCCGCGGCCGCGACTACAACGACGTCGCCCCGCTGCGCGGCGTCTACGCGGGCCCCTCCAGCTCGAAGCTGTTCGTGACGGTGGAGATCACCCGCGAAGCGTAGGCTCGACGGGCCATGAGCTCGAACCCGCCAGACGCCCAGCATCCGACGGAGGCGATCGAGCTGCCGCGGCGGCGACGGTTCGTCGACCTCAGCCCGCTGCGCGAGCATCCGGCGTTCGCGCGGCTGTGGATCGGCTCGGCCGTCTCGGGCGTCGGCTACTGGGTCACCTCGGTCGCGGTGGGCCTGTTCATCTTCGACATCACGGGCGACACCTTCGCGGTCGCGCTCGTCGGCGGCATCTCGCTCGCCCCCATGATCGTGGCGGGGCTGTGGGGCGGGATGCTGGCGGACGCCTTCGACCGTCGGCGGGTGCTCATCGTCTCGAGCATCGTCGCGTGGGTGTCGATCCTCGGCATCGTCGCGCTCGCCCTCGTCGACGGCGCGGTCGGCGGCCGCCCGCCCATCTGGCCGCTCTACGTGCTCACGACCCTCAACGCGGTCGCCGCCACCATCTCCAACGCCACCCGCAGCTCCATCACCCCGCGCATCGTGCCGGAGGAGATGGTGTCGCGCGCGAACGCGCTCAACGGCATCGCCTTCGGGCTGCAGCTCACGATCGGCCCCGCGCTCGCGGGCGTGCTCGTCGCGGCGATCGGGTTCCCGCTGACCTTCGCGGTGGATGCCGTGCTGTTCACCGCCGGCTTCCTCGGCGTCGTCGGGCTGCCGAAGCTGCCGCCCCTCAGCCGCACGGCGAAACCCGGCTGGGAGTCGCTCCGCGACGGGGTGCGGTTCCTGCGCACGGCGCCCAACATCCGCATGAGCTTCATCGTCGACATCGTCGCGATGAGCCTCGGCCGCCCGTACGTGCTGCTGCCGGCGATCGGGGCGAGCGTGCTGGGCGGCGGATCCGTGACGGTCGGCGTGCTCACGGCGGCGACCGCGGTGGGCACCTTCCTCACGAGCCTGTTCAGCGGGCCGGTCGCCCACGTGCACCGCTACGGCGTCGCGATCGGGCGCGCGATCATGCTGTTCGGCATCTTCACGGCGCTGTTCGGCGCCGTGATCGCCCTCGCGGCCACCGGATGGTTCGGGCCGGTCGGCGCGGAATGGGACCGGGTGAACCTGCCCCTGCTGCTGCTCGCCGCGGTCTTCCTCGCCGGCACCGGCGCCTCCGACGAGGTGAGCGCCATCTTCCGCTCGACGATGCTCCTGACGGCGGCCCCCGACGAGATGCGCGGGCGGCTGCAGGGCATCTTCATCGTCGTGGTGACCGGCGGTCCGCGCGTCGGCGACCTCATCGCGGGCGGTCTCGCGGTGCTCACGACGGTGTGGCTGCCACCCGTCGCCGGCGGCCTCGCGATCGTCGCGATCATCGCCGTGCTGCTGCGTGTGCAGTCCACCTTCCGCCACTACGACGCCCGCGACCCGCAGCCGTAGTGCGCCCGGCGCCGCGCCGGGGTTTTCGCAACTCAGGAGAATCGGCCTCGACGGCCTCCCGCATCCGGAAAACACGGCATCCATCCTGAGTTGCGAAACCAGCCCGGTTCGCAACTCAGGAGATGCGGGGCGGATGAGGTGGTGGCGTGGCGGGGCGGGCGGCGGTTCCTGAGTTGCGTGAAGCCGGGCGAGGCGGATGCAGGTGCGAGAAAGCGCTTTCTTGGGTACGCTCGGGGGAGCCGCGACGCGGCGGATGCGAAGGAGCACGATGGCGGGCACGGAGCGCGAGCCGAGGGCGCACGGGGGCGCGGCCGCGGCCCCGAGCGACCGCCCCGCGAAGCTCGCCCGCATCCGCGAGCTGCTCGACGCGCACGGCGCCGCGACCCTCACCCTCACGACGCCCGAGAACCTCGCCTGGCTGCTCGACGGCGCCCGCGTGCAGGTGCCCTACGCGGGTGCGCCCGTGCTCACGGCGACCGTCGACCGCGACGGCGGCATCCGCGTCGACGCCTACGCGAACGAGGTCGAACGCCTCGCCGCCGAAGAACTCGGCGGCCTCGAACTGCACCCGGTGCCGTGGTCCGCATCGCTGCCGGACCCGGCACCGGGGAGCATCCTCGACACCGCCCACGCCGCCGAGCTGCGGGCGTTGCGCGCACCGCTGCTGCCCGCCGAGCGTGCCCGCTACCGCGCCCTCGGCGGCGAGCTCGCCACCGCCGTCGGCGCCGTGCTGCGCGCAGCACGCCCCGAGCTGAGCGAGCGCGAGCTCGCCGCCGAGCTCGCCCGCGCCGTCGTCGCGGCGGGTGCCGAGCCGACCGTGCTGCTCGTCGCGGGCGAGGGGCGGCTCGACTGGCGGCATCCGCTGCCCACCGCCGCGCCGCTCGGCCGCCGCGCGATCGCGGTCGTCGGCGCCCGCCGGCACGGCCTCGTGCTGAGCCTCACCCGCTGGCTGCGCTTCGGCTCCGCGGATGCCGCCCAGCTCGCCGCCGACGCGCGCCTGCTCGAGGTGGAGGCCGACGCCTTCGCCGCCACCCGCCCCGGCCGCACCCTCGGCGAGGTGCTCGGCGACATCCGCGCCTCCTACGAACGCCACGGCTTCGGCCCGGAGGAGTGGCTGCGGCACCACCAGGGCGGCCCCACCGGCTACCTCGGCCGCGACCCGCGGGCCACGCCCGCCGCGCCCGAGCTCGTGGTCGCCGGGCAGGCGTACGCCTGGAATCCGTCCGCCCCGCGGGCCAAGGTGGAGGACACGGTGGTGATCGACGCCGACGGCATCGAGGTGCTGAGCGTCGACCCCGGCTGGCCCACCACGACCGTGCGCGGGCTCGCCCGACCGACCGAACTCGAACTGTAGGGAACACATGGCACTCGACTGGATCCGCGTCGACGGCAACCGCCTCGCCGGAGAGGACGGCCGCACCGTCGAACTGCACGGGGTGGGCCTCGGCGGCTGGATGAACATGGAGAACTTCATCACCGGCTACCCCGGCAACGAGGAGGCGATCCGCCGGCTGCTGCGGGATGCCATGGGCCGCGAGAGCTCCGACGCCTTCTTCGACGAGTTCCTCACGGACTTCTTCGACGAGGCGGATGCCGCCCTGCTCGCGCGGATCGGGCTCGACTCGGTGCGCATCCCCGTCAACTACCGCCACTTCGAGGACGACGCGCGGCCGTTCCAGCTGAAGGAGGCGGGCTTCGCGCAGCTCGACCGGGTGATCACCCTGCTCGCGCGGCACGGCATCCGCTCGGTCATCGACCTGCACGCGCTGCCCGGTCGGCAGAACCAGCACTGGCACTCCGACAACCCGACGCACCTGGCCGAGTTCTGGCGGCATCCGCACTTCCAGGACCGCGTCGTGCACCTGTGGGAGGCGCTCGCCGACCGCTACCGGGACCGCCCCGAGGTGGCCGGCTACAACCCCATCAACGAGCCGAGCGACCCCACGGGCGAGGTGCTGCCGGCGTTCTACGCGCGGCTCGAGCAGGCGATCCGCGCGATCGACCCGCGGCACGTGCTGTTCCTCGACGGCAACAAGTACTCCACCGACTTCAGCTGCTTCGACGCCGCGAACCCGCTGCCGAACGTCGTCTACACGGCGCACGACTACGCGCTTCCCGGCATCACGAGCGCGACCGAGTACCCGGGGGTGACGCGCGGCGAGTACTTCGACCGTTCGGTGGTCGAGCAGAGCTTCCTGCGGCGCACCGCCTACATGCGCGAGACGGGCACGCCCATCTGGATCGGCGAGTTCGGGCCCGTGTACTCGCACGACCGCTCGCAGGACGAGTGGCGCTACCGGCTGCTGCGCGACCAGCTCGAGATCTACCGGGAGCACGGGGCCAGCTGGGCGCTGTGGACGTACAAGGACATCGGCCTGCAGGGCCTCGTGCACGCCCGGCCCGAGTCGCCGTACCTGCAGCTCGTGGGCGACCTGGTGGAGAAGAAGGGGCGCCTCGGCATCGACTCGTGGGGCGGATCGGATGCCGGGGTGCGCGACGTCATCGACCCGATCCACGCGCTGTTCGAGCGGGAGTGGCCCGACTACGCGCCGTGGCCGTGGGGTCGCCAGCCGCACGTCGCGGTGCTCGTGCGGCACATCCTGCTCGCGGAGCCGATGGCCGAGGAGTTCGCGGCGCGCTTCCGCGGGGTGACGCCCGAGCAGGCGCGCGAGCTGGCACGCTCGTTCCGGCTGGACGCGTGCGTCGAGCGCACGGGGCTGACGGAGCTGCTCTCCACCCACCTCCGACACTGACAACCACCTCGAAGGATGACAAACGCTGCAGCGCTTGGCCTCCGGCAGTAGGGATCACCGTAGCCCGGCGGTTGGCGCTACAGCGTTTGTCGGAAGATCGGCGGGGTGGTGACAGCGGGGGCGGTCTGTGAAACCGCGAGAGGGGGGAGAGTGACGCGCTCGTTCGGGGCGAGGGTGAGGCGCGTGGCGCCGGATGCCGTCACGAGCTCGCCCGAGACGGGCGCCGCGGCGAGGTTCACGACCGCGACCGGGGCACCCGCGGCATCCGCGACGAGCCGCCAGCCGCGCGGGAACTCGGCGAGCCGCGAGCCGTCGCGTTCCACCACGATGCGCTCGTCGTCGCCCGCGAGCTCGTAGAGCGCACCGCCGACCCGCCGCGAGGCGCCCACCGCATCCGCCGCCGCACCGTGCTCGAGCCGGGTCGGGGTGAGCCCCGAGAGCCACAGCTCGCCGTCGGGCCGCGGCAGTACGCCGCTCGAACGCTCCAGCTGGTCGAGGAGGAACAGCAGCGCGGGCGAGTACGCCTCGGTGTAGCCGGCCGCGCCGCTGAACGGGTCGAGGCACTGCGGGAAGCGATCGGCGACGGCGAGCGCCGTGAGGGTCGCGGTCGCGACGCGCGCGTGCTCGGCGACGCGCCCGTGCAGCTCGAAGGGGTGCGCGGCCCGGATCATCGAGAGCAGGTTCACCGGTCCGCCCCAGGAGTTGCGTGAGGCGTCGCCCGAGAAGCGCGGGTCGTCCATGGCGAGCGAGGTGAGCCCGGCCGCCGAGAGGAAGCGGCGGGTGTTCAGCAGGTCGCGGTCGAGCGCCGCCGCGAACTCGGCGTCGTCGCCGTGCTCGGCCTCGTAGACGCGCAGGATGACGTCGGATGCGATCCGGCGCAGCTCGCCGCGGGCGTCGCGGTCGTAGTACCGCCCGTCGTCGGCGAGGCACTGGGCGACGAGCGCCGCGGTCGAGGCGGCGGCCGCCGCCACCCACGGGGCGGCATCCGCCCCGAGCTCGGTCGCGATCCGCGCGAGGTACCGCCGCTGCGCCGCGACGTTCGCCGTGAGGTCGGGCGCCACGAACGGCAGCTCGGGATGCGCGGGGTCGACGCGCGCGGCGTCGCCCCGGTAGCAGCGGTCGGGCACGCCCCAGAAGCGCGGCGAGGCGTCGTGCCCCGTGTCGAAGGTGCAGAACGCCTCGACCCCGCCCGTGCCGCGGGTGTCGCGGTGCCGGGCGAGCCAGGCGTCGTTCGCGGCGAGCGCGTCGTACATCGCGCGCAGGTAGCCGGTGTCGGTGCCGCCCGTGAGCAGGTAGTGGTTCCACACGGTGCGGGAGAGCGGCGTGACCATCTGGATCTGGCTGAACCCGGGCCCGGCGTCGGTCACCTTGTAGGGCAGCAACCCGTCGTCGCGCTGCAGTTCGGCGAAACGCAGGTGGGTGGCGCGTGCGACCGCGGGCGCGAAGCGCGTGAGCACCTCGACGCTGATCGAGCCCGTGCTCTCGACCCAGGCGCCCGGGTAGGCGCCGCCCTCCACGAGCACCGGGTCGCCCGCCCCCGCGAGCGGGCGGATGCAGTCGGCCAGCTCCGTGAGCGCCTGCCGGCGCCGTGCCGCGAGGGGGCCGCCGAGCGCGACGAAGCCGAGCGCGGCATCCGCGATCCCCGCCCGCAGCGGGCCCGCGGGGACGCCCTCGACCGGGTCGCTCGCGCGCAGTGCGGCGAGCGCGTCGTCGATCGCGGTCATGCGGTCCCCTTCCGGGACGAGTCTGCCGCAGACGACCGTGGGCGGCCCCCTTCGGGACCGCCCACGGCGCGCGGATGGTGCGGGATCAGTCGTTCGCGAGCGACGTCGTGAGCTCGTCGATCCACTGCTGCGAGCCGGCCTCGACCGTCGACCGCCCGAACAGGATGTCGGATTCGATGCGCTGCGAGAGCTCGTTGAGGATCGATCCGCCCGCCGGCTGCGGGGGAGCGACGACGCCGATCTCGAGCACCTTCTCGAGGTACTCGGCCGCCTGCGCGTCGGCCGGGGCCAGCAGCGGCTTGACGACCGCGAGGATGTCCGGGTTGAACTGCAGACCGCGGTTCGACAGGATCACCTTCGCCGGCTCGGGCTCGTTGAGCAGCCAGTTCACGAGCAGCCCCGCGGCCTCGGGGTGCTTGCTCTCGGCCGCGATCGACCAGAACTGCGACGGTAGCACCGCGACGCCGGAGACGCCCGTGGAGCTCGGCGGCGGCAGGATCTCGACGTTCGCACCGCCCGTGCCGGCCGCGTAGCTGCCGATCTGGTTGCTGTACGAGAAGGTGATCGCGGCCTTGCCGGTGCCGAACAGCGTCTGGTCCGGGGTGAGGTTCTGGTTCTCGACGATGACCGACGGGTCGGGCAGGCCGCCGTCGTTCACGAGGCCCACCTCGAAGTTGAACCACGACTCGATCGTCTCGGCGCTCGTGGCGAGCTCGCCGTCCCAGTTGTAGATGCCGTCCTCGTCGTTCTGCGCGACGTAGGTGCCCAGGATGTCCTGGATGCGCAGGTCGAGCCCGACCACGCCGTCGGCCGAGTTCGCCGAGATCGCGTTGGCGGCGTCGGCGAAGTCGTCCCACGTCCAGTCGTCGTCCGGCAGGTCGACGCCGGCCGCCTCGAACAGGTCGGTGTTGATGAGCACGCCGATCGCGTTGCCGCCCGTGGGGAGGCCGTAGAGGGTGCCGTCGACCGTCGCGTTGGTGAGCGTGAAGTCCTCGTACTTGCTCGTGTCGAGGTAGTCGGAGACGGTCGACAGGTCGAGCAGGGTGCCCGCTGCGCCGTACTCCTGCGGCTTCGCGCCGCCGAGGGCGAACACGTCGGGCGCGGTGCCCGAGGCGAAGTCGGTGGCGAGGCGGTTGAACAGGTCGTCGGGGGCGCCGACGGGCTGCTCGACGACCGTGATGTTCGGGTACTTCTCCTCGAACTGGTCGATGACCTCGGTCATGATGGCGGCCCGGTCGTCGTTGCCCCACCATGCGATGGTGAGTTCGATCTCCTCGTCCGGGTCGAATCCGCCGGTCTCCGTCGGGGTCTGCGAGCAGCCCGAGAGGACCAGCGTGGTGACGAGCGCGGCGCCGAGGGCGCCCTTCGTCGCAAGAGAACGTGCTGTACGCGTCATTGCGCCTCGTTTCCGTGATGCGGTGGCGTGGCCACCGGATGTGTCTTGGCGGGGTTGCCGAGGCTCGCTGCGACCTCGTCGTCGCGGTTCCGAGAAACCGCTTTCTCGGGAAAGTAGCACCCGACCCGGATCGTGTCAACGCATCCGCGTCAGCGCGTCGCCGGCCCGGTCGAGCGCCGCACCTCGAGACGCGGCGGGAACTGCACGTCGTCTCCGGGGGCCTCGTGGCGGATGAGCGCGATCATCCGGCGCCACGCCTGAACCCCGAGTTCGGCGTGCGGGACGGATGCCGTGGTGAGCGCCGGAGAGGTGTAGCGGGCGAACGGGATGTCGTCGAATCCGGTCACGCTCACGTCGTCCGGCACCCGGATGCCGAGCTCCTGCAGACCGTCGATGAGGCCGATCGCCACGAGGTCGTTGTAGGCGAGCACGGCCGTCGCCCCCGAGTCGCGCACCGCGGTGGCGGCCGCGCGGCCGTCCTCCGCGCCCGCGCCGCCCGGGAGGCGCTCGACGACCGCATCCGGGGTGCGGCGCCGGAAGTCGGCGATGCCGTCGAGGCGGTGCGCGTTCGAGACGCTCGACTCGGGGCCCTCGAGGTAGACGATGCGCCGGTGGCCGAGGTCGTACAGGTGCTGGGCGAGCGTGGCGATGCCCGACTGGTAGTCGATCGAGAGCGACGGCGCCTCGATGCCGGTGTGCTCGCGGTTGATGAGCACGAGCGGCTGCAGCTGGCCGGCGAGCGCCGTGAGCTCGTCGTCGGACATGCGCGGGGCGCACAGCACGATCGCGTCGCAGCGGCGGCGCACCTCGGCGGCGAGCAGCGGCTCGTCGCTCGGCGACTCGGCCGAGTCGGCGACGAGCACGCGGTAGCCGTCGTGGGCGGCCGTCTTGGAGAGGCTCGAGAGCACGGCCTGGAAGGCGGGGTTGGCGAGGTCGGGCACGACGAACGCGACCGCGGAGGTCTGGCCGAGGGCGAGGCTGCGCGCGAGGTGGCTCGGGCGGTAGTCGAGTTCGCTCGCGGAGGCGCGCACGCGTTCGGCGACGGCGGGGTCGCCGACGAAGCGACCGTTCATGACGCGCGAGACGGTGGCGGGCGAGACGGCCGCGTGGGCGGCGACATCCGCGATGGTCGCGGCGCGCGATCGTCGAGCCATGCCGTTCCTTCCGTGGTAGCGCCACCATAGTGGCCGTGGGGGCGCGGTTTGACGAGCACGGGGTGCCGGGTCATAATCGTTCGACCGAGAAAGCGCTTTCTCGGATACCATGAGCATACGCGCGACGACGAGGAGGTCCGGCGTGAGCAGTCTCGGCGAACTGCGGAAGATGGCCCTGAACCGCAAGGGTTCGGGCATCAAGGCCGCCACCCCCGACAACAAGGCGGCGTACATCTTCCTGGCCCCCTGGCTCGTGGGCCTCGTGGTCTTCACGATCGGGCCGATGCTCGCATCCCTGTACCTGTCGTTCACCGACTACAACCTGCTGAAGCCGCCCGTGTGGAGCGGCTTCGACAACATCGTGCGGATGATGAACGACGAGCGCCTGTGGAACTCGCTGCGCGTCACCTTCACCTACGTGGTGTTCTCGGTGCCGCTGCAGCTCGCCTTCGCCCTGCTCGTCGCGCTCATCCTCGACCGCGGGATGCGCGGACTCGGCATCTACCGCTCGATCTTCTACCTGCCGAGCCTGCTCGGCGGCTCCGTCGCCATCGCCATCCTCTGGCGCCAGGTGTTCGGCAACGACGGCATCATCAACGGCTTCCTGTCGTGGTTCGGGATCGAGGGGCCCGGCTGGATCTCGCACCCCGACTACGCGCTCGGGACGATCATCATCCTGCACATCTGGACCTTCGGCTCGCCCATGGTGATCTTCCTCGCGGGCCTCCGGCAGATCCCCGACATGTACTACGAGGCGGCCTCGATGGACGGCGCGGGCAAGATCCGGCGCTTCTTCTCCATCACCTTCCCGCTGCTGACGCCCATCATCTTCTTCAACCTCGTGCTGCAGATCATCTTCGCGTTCCAGTCGTTCACGCAGGCCTACATCGTCTCCGGCGGCACCGGCGGGCCGAGCGACTCGACCATGTTCTTCACGCTCTACCTCTACAAGCAGGCGTTCACCCAGCTCGACATGGGCTACGCATCCGCCATGGCGTGGTTCCTGCTGCTCATCATCGCCGGCTTCACCGCCTTCAACTTCTGGCTCTCGCGGTTCTGGGTCTTCTATGACGACTGAGACGCCCCCGACCCGACCCGTGACCCCGAACCGAAAGGCACCGCGATGAGCTCAGCCGCAGCCACCGAGCAGGCGACTCTGCCCCCGCTCCCCGCGCCCCCGAAGTCGCGCATCCACTACCGGCGCCGCGCCCGGATCGCCTCCGTCTTCAAGCACGCGGGCCTCATCCTGCTGTCGATCGTCATGATCTACCCGCTCATCTGGCTCGTGGTCTCCTCCCTCAAGCCCAACGACCAGATCTTCCGCGACCTCAGCATCTTCACGACCGACCTCACCCTCGACAACTACGTCCAGGGGTGGACCACCCAGGGGCTGCCGTTCAGCCACTTCCTGCTGAACTCGGCGATCCTGTCGGTCGGCGCGATCCTCGGCAACCTGATCTCGTGCTCGCTCGCCGCCTACGCCTTCGCGCGGCTGCGGTTCCGCGGGCGCAACCTGTTCTTCGCGATCATGCTCGGCACGATCATGCTGCCGTTCCACGTCGTGCTCGTGCCGCAGTTCGTGATCTTCCGCGAGCTCGGCTGGCTCGAGACGTTCCTGCCGCTCATCGTGCCGAAGTTCCTCGCCACGGATGCCTTCTTCGTCTTCCTCATGGTGCAGTTCATCCGCGGACTCCCGAAGGAGATCTTCGAGGCGGCCCGCATCGACGGGGCGGGGCATCCGCGCATCTTCGCGCAGGTGACCCTGCCGCTCATGGTGCCGGCGCTCGCGACCACCGCGATCTTCACCTTCATCTGGACCTGGGGCGACTTCTTCGGCCCCCTCATCTACCTGCGCACGCGCGAGAACTTCCCCGTGTCGATCGCCCTCAAGGGCTTCGTGGATGCGCAGTCCAGCTCGGACTACGGGGCCATGTTCGCGATGAGCGTCGTCTCGCTCATCCCGCTGTTCCTGGCCTTCCTGATCGGGCAGAAGTACCTGGTCAAGGGCATCGCGACGACGGGGATCAAGTGAGCATCAGGAACTACGCCCTCGTCGGGGTCGGCTCGCGCGCCCAGATGTACCTCGAGGCGATCGCCGGGGCGCACGCCGACGTGGCGCGCCTCGCGGCCTGGGCCGACACCAACCCCGGGCGCATCGCCTGGTCGCTCGCGCGATTCCCGGGCCTCGGCGCCCCTCTCGAGTTCGGCCTCGACGAGCTCGCGCGTGTCGTGCGGGAGCAGGCGATCGACGCCGTCATCGTCACGACGCCCGACGCGACGCACGCCGACTACATCGTCACCGCCCTCGAGGCGGGCGCGGACGTCGTGGTCGAGAAGCCCCTCACCACGACCGCCGAGGGGGTGCGGCGCATCGCGGATGCCGTGGAGCGCACCGGACGACAGGTCACGATCACCTTCAACTACCGCTACGCCCCCCGCAACACGGCGCTGCGGCAGGTCATCGCCTCCGGGGCGATCGGCGAGGTCACGAGCGTGCACTTCGAGTGGGTGCTCGACACCGGCCACGGCGCCGACTACTTCCGCCGTTGGCACCGCGAGAAGGCGAACTCGGGCGGCCTGCTCATCCACAAGGCCTCGCACCACTTCGACCTCGTGAACTGGTGGATCGCCGACAGCCCCGTGAAGGTGTACGCCTCGGGGGGCCTGCGCTTCTACGGCGCCGAGAACGCGGCCCGGCGCGGCCTCGGTCCGCGGCCCGAGCGCGGCACGACCGACTCCGAGCTGCGCGACCGCTTCAGCCTCGACCTGCGGCGCGACCCGCTGTTCGCGGGGCTCTACTACGAGCAGGAGCAGCACGACGGCTACCTGCGCGACCGCGACGTGTTCGACGCGGGCATCACGATCGAGGACAACCTCTCGCTCGTGGTCGACTACGCGCGCGGCGCGTCGATGTCGTACTCGCTGAACGCCCACGCGCCGTGGGAGGGCTACACGGTCTCCGTCAACGGCACCCAGGGTCGCGCCGAGCTGACCGTCGTCGAGCGCGGCGCGGTGATGCTCGACGAGGACGGCGACGTCGTCGTCGACCCGAGCGCGCGCCCCGACCTCGTCGTCGACGAGGGCGCCCGCCCCGTCTCGGAGCGGCTCATGGTGCAGCGGCACTGGGAGGCCGCGACCGAGGTGGAGATCCCGCACGGGGCGGGCGGGCACGGGGGCGGCGACGCGCTGCTGCTGCGCGAGGTGTTCGTGGGCGGCGAGGTCGACCCGCTCGGACGCGCCGCCACCTGGCGCGACGGCGTGCGCGCGGTCGTCGTGGGCCTCGCCGGCAACCGCTCGCTCGAGACCGGCCAGGCGGTGCGGATCGGCGAGCTCGGCCTCGGCGTGGCCGCCCGCGGTCTGCCGGGGGTGGACGCATGACCCGCACCCTCGTCACGGGCGGCGCCGGCCGGCTCGGGCGCAGCGTCGTCGCGGCGCTCGCGGCCTCCGGGCGCGAGGTGGTCTCGGTCGACCGGGTCGCCGCGGAGGGGCTGCCGGCGCAGCAGTTCGAGCTCGACCTGCTCGACGACGCGGCCCGCCACGAGCTGTTCACGCGCGTCGCGCCCGAGGAGGTCGTGCACCTCGCCGCCATCCCGGCACCCTTCGCCGCCCCCGACGACGAGCTCTACGCCGTCAACACAGGACTCGCCTCCGGGGTGCTCGGCGACGCGCTGCGCGTCGGCACGCGCGCCCTGCTCGCCGCGAGCAGCCCCACGGTGATCGGCTACGGGGCGCCCGAGGGCTGGGCGCCCGCCTACCTGCCGCTCGACGAGGCGCATCCGGTGGCGCCGTGGAACGCCTACTCGCGCTCCAAGGTCGCCGTCGAGGAGCTCGTGCGCGAGACGGCCGAGCGCGAGGGCGCGCGCATCCGCCTCGGCACCTTCCGGCCCTGCTACGTCATCGCCCCCGAGGAGTGGGCCGGCGCACCCACCCAGCAGGGGCACACCCTGCTGGAACGCCTCGCCCAGCCCGAGCTCTCGGCGGTGGCGCTGTTCAACTACCTCGACGCGCGCGACGCGGGCGCGTTCGTGGTGGCCTGGCTCGACCACGCGGATGCCGTGCCGAACGGCGCCGTGCTCTTCGCGGGCGCGCGCGACGCGCTCGTGCGCGGCCCCGTGCGCGAGGCGGTCGCCGCCCACCTGCCGAGCGCGGCCGACGCGGCCGAGGCGCTCGGCGAGCGGGACGCCCTGTTCTCGAGCGCCCGCGCCGAGGAGCTGCTCGGCTGGCGGCCGACGCGCAGCTGGCGCACCGAACTCGTGGAGGTGGAGGGTGAGTGAGTTGAGGTTCCCCGACGGGGTGCTGTTCTTCCCGGTGACGGCGTTCCGCGCCGACGGGTCGGTCGACCTCGACGCGACCGGCGCGCACGTCGCCGAGCGCGTCGGCGACGGCCCGGGCGGCGTGTTCGCGGCGTGCGGCACGGGCGAGTTCCACGCGCTCTCCGCCGGCGAGCACGCGGCCGTCGTGCGGGCGGCCGTCGAGGCGACCGCGGGCCGGGTGCCGGTCGTCGCCGGCGCGGGCGGGCCGCTCGGCCACGCCATCGACTGCGTGCGCGCCGCCGAGCAGGCCGGCGCCGACGGCATCCTGCTGCTGCCGCCCTACCTCGTCGAGGGGCCCGCGGACGGCGTGGTCGCCTACGCGGAGGCGGTGCTCGCCGCGAGCGGGCTGCCGGTCGTGCTCTACCACCGCGGGGCCGGCCGCCTCACCCCGCGCGGTGTCGAGCGGCTGCTCGGGCATCCGCGCGTCGCCGGCATCAAGGACGGCGTGGGCGACATCGCCCTCGCGCAGCAGTTCGTGCGGGTCGCGGCCGAGTCGGGCCGGGCGGAGACGCTGTTCTTCAACGGCCTGCTGACCGCCGAGCTCAGCCAGGCCGCCTACCGCGCGATCGGCGTGCCCCTCTACTCCTCGGCGGTGTTCGCCATGGCGCCCGACATCGCGACCGCGTTCTACCGGGCGTCCCTGGCCGACGACCTCGCCACCCAGCACCGCCTGCTCGACGGCTTCTACCGTCCGCTCGTCGCCCTGCGCGACGAGACGCCCGGCTTCGCCGTCTCGCTCATCAAGGCGGGGCTGCGGCTCGCCGGCGCCCCCGTCGGCTCGGTGCGCGCGCCGCTCGTCGACCCGAGCGCCGCACAGCTCGACCGTCTCGCCGCGATCCTCGACGAGGGACACCGGATCGCCGCGGCATGAGCGCGCCGCCGATCGAGAGCATCCGCGTGGGGCGGGTGCGGGTGCCGCTGCGGCGTCCGTGGGCGAGCGACGTGACCGACGTCACGGTGCTGCCCGTCGAGGTGCGCCGCACGGACGGCGTCACCGGCTACGGCTTCAGCTGGACCCCCACGATCGGTGCGGGGGCGGTGCGCGCGTTCCTCGAGGAGGAGCTCGCCCCGTGGTGGACGGGGCGCCCCGCCGACCCGGCGCTCTGGCCCGAAGCCTGGGCGCGCGTGCACGAGGCGGGCGGCGGGGGCGTCACGACGATCGCGCTCGCGGGCGTCGACCTCGCCCTGTGGGATGCCGCGGGGCGCCGAGCGGGCACGGGCGTCGCCGAGCTCATCGGCCGCCGCCACGACACGCTCCCCGTCTACGGCAGCGGCGTGAACCTGCACTACAGCCTCGACGAGCTCGTCGCCCAGACGGAGCGCTGGGTGGCCGCGGGGCATCGCGCCGTCAAGGTCAAGATCGGCAAACCCGACCCGCGCGAGGACCTCGAGCGGATGCGCGCCGTGCGCGAGGTGCTCGGGCCGGACCGCGAGCTCATGGTCGACGCCAACCAGCGCTGGAGCCTCGCGCAGGCCGTGCACGCCCTCGGGATGCTCGAGGAGGTGCGGCCCGCGTGGATCGAGGAGCCGCTGCGGGCCGACGACCTCGCCGAGCACCGCGAACTCGCCAAGCGCACCGGCATCCCGATCGCCGTCGGCGAGAACCTGCACACCGTGCACCGCTTCCGCGAGGCGCTGGACGCCGGGGCGACCGTGCTGCAACCCAACATCGTGCGGGTGGGCGGCATCACGCCGTTCCTCGAGATCGCGCGCGAGGTGCGCGCGGCCGGGGCGACGCTCGCCCCGCACCTGCTGCCGGAGCTCTCGGCGCAGCTCGCCTTCGCGCTGCCCGAGGAGCACTGGATCGAAGACGTCGAGGACGCCCGCTTCGCGGAGCTCGGCGCCCTCGCCGAGGAGCCGGGGCTCGTGTTCGCCGATGCCCGCGTCTCGGGCGGTCCCGCCGCCGGCCTCGGCATCCGCTTCCGCGAACCACGTGAGGAGGACACCCCATGAGCCACGCACGAGCCGCGGTGCACCGCGCCGCCCGCGTCGCGCCCGCGTTCGCCGCCCTGAGCGGTGCCCGGCGCGCCGAACTGCTCGGCCGCATCGCCGACGCGCTCGACGCCCGGGCCGACGAGCTCGTCGCCGTCGCCGGGCAGGAGACCGACCTTCCGGAGGCGCGGCTGCGCGGCGAACTCGCCCGCACCACCGCCCAGCTGCGCAAGTTCGGTGCCGTCGTCACCGAGGGCGCCTACCTCGAGGCGACCGTCGACCACGCCGACCCGGGCGACACCCCGCCGCGCCCCGACCTCCGGCGGATGCTGCGCCCGATCGGACCGGTCGCGGTGTTCGCGGCCTCCAACTTCCCCTTCGCGTTCTCGGTCGCGGGCGGCGACACGGCATCCGCGCTCGCCGTCGGCTGCCCCGTGATCGTCAAGACGCACCCCGGGCATCCGGGCACCTCGGCGTTCACGGCCACCCTCGTGGCCGCCGCCCTCGCCGAGGGCGGCGCGCCCGACGGGGTGTTCCAGACGGTCGAGGGCTTCGAGGAGGGGCTCGAGCTGGTCGACGCGGACGAGCTCGAGGCGGTCGCGTTCACCGGCTCGCTGCGCGGCGGCCGGGCGCTGCTCGACCGCTGCACCGCGCGGGAGCGGCCCATCCCGTTCTATGGCGAGCTCGGCTCGCTCAACCCCGTCGTCGTGACGCCGGACGCGGATGCCGCCCGCGGCGCCGCGCTCGCCGCCGGCCTCGCCGGATCGTTCCAGCTCGGCGACGGCCAGTTCTGCACGAAGCCGGGGCTCGTGCTCGTCCCGGAGGGCTCGGCGCTCGAGGCCGCGCTGCCCGACTCCGTCGTGGCGGGGGAGCCGCGGATGCTCACCCCCGCGATCGCCGACGGCTACGCGAGCGGGCGCGACCGGGCGGCCGCCATCCCGGGCGTCGAGGTGCTCGCGGGCGGCGGCGGGGCGACCGCGCCGACCGTGCTCGCGGCCGACGCCGCCACCCTGCTCGCGCACCGCGAACTGCTCGACGAGGTGTTCGGCCCGGTCACCGTGCTCGTGCGCTACCGCGACGCGGCCGCCCTGCAGGAGGTGCTCGAGACGCTCGAGGGCAGCCTCACCATGACCCTGCACGCCGAACCCGAGGAGGACGTCACGGGCCTCGCCGACTGGATGGCGGGGCGCGCCGGGCGGGTGCTGTTCGGCGGCTGGCCGACCGGCGTCGCCGTGTCGTGGGCGCAGCACCACGGCGGACCGTGGCCGGCCACCAACACCGTGTTCACCTCCGTCGGGGCCACCGCCGTGCGCCGCTTCCTGCGGCCCGTCGCCTACCAGGACGCGCCCGCATCCGCGCTGCCGGAGGCCCTGCACGACGACAACCCCCTCGGCATCCCCCGCCGCGTCGACGGCGTCTACGTGCTCCCCGCCACCCCCGCTGGTTGAGTGCCACCGATGGCGGTACCCCTTCCCGCTGGTTGAGTGCCGCGCGCCGGGCGTCACCCCTTCCGCTGGTTGAGTGCCGCGCGAAGCGCGGTGTATCGAAACCAGCGAAGGCGCCCCTCGATGGGGCGCCTTCGCTCGGTGAGGGCCCACTGGTCCACGCCTGCACGGTTTTCGATACGCCCGCTGCGCGGGCTACTCAACCCGCGGGAGGGGTGGCGCTGCGCGGGCTACTCAACCAGCGGGACGGGCCGGAGCCACCCCGGCGAACGCACGCCTGAGCGGGGTGCCGGGGTCGCGGGTGCGGTCGAGGAAGCGGCGGGCGATGAGGTCGAGGCCCGGCTGGCCGGGGTGCAGGCCGTCGGTGAGCAGGGCCGCGTCGTCGGGCCCCAGCAGTTCGCGCCCGTCGAGGTAGCCGAGCGCGGGGTCGGCGCGCGCCGCCACCAGTTCGGCGAGCAGTTCCCGGCTCGCGGCGAGGGTGAGCGCGGTGGCGTCGTCCTGTGGCGTGCCCACGAGCCGCCCGTCCGGTCCCGCCCGCCCCGGCCCCGGCGTCTCCTCGAGCGCGGGGCACGTGAAGGCGCCGATCACCACGATCGGCACCTCCGGCATCCGGTCGCGCAGCAGGTCGAGGAAGCCGTGCGCGGCGGAGGCGAAGGCGCGACGGCGCATGGCATCCGCCGCGACCACGTTGATGCCGAGCTCGAGCGTCACGACGTCGGCGTCGAGGGCGCGGATGCTGAGCGCCGTCATCGGGTCGAGCTGGGCGTTGCCGCCGAAGCCGAGGTTCGTCCAGCGGATGCCGAGCTCGCGCCCCACGAGCGCCGGCCACGTTCCGCGGGCGTCGCGGGCCGCCCCGCCGTGGCTGATCGAGCTGCCGTGGTGAACCCAGTGCGCACCGGTGCGGGCGGGCGCCGCGGCGACGGCGGCGTCGCCGGTCACCCCGTCGACCGCGACCGCCGCGTCGACCGGGAACCACACCACCACCTCCCGCTCGGCGCCCGTGCCGCCGAGCTCGAGCACCAGGCGCCGCGCGGGCGCCGGCTCGGCCATCCACGCCGCGTCCCGCACCTCGCGGATGAGACCCGTGGGCTCCACGCTCGCGCGGGCCACGACCTCGCCGTCGACCTCGGCGAGGAACTCGGCCGTGCGCTCGGGCGCCTCCCGGTGCGCCATCACGAGCCGGTCGACACGCACCTCGAGGGTCAGCGTGCGCGCGGCGGTGCGCAGCCGCATCCGCACCCCGGAGGCGAACGACCCCATCACGCGCAGCGGCTCGGGGGCGAGCGCCGACTGCGCCGCGAGCAGCCGCAGCGGACGCCAGCCGTCGCCCTCGCGCACCGTCTCCACGGCCCCGTCGAAGCGAACGGTTCCGGGGGCCACCCCGCCATTCTGCTCCTCGGCTGCGGGTCAGCGCTGCGTCTCGACCTCGACGATCGCGATCTCCTGCGTCGCCGTGTCGCGGTCGGCGGCCGTCGCGGAGGAGAGCCTGAGCGGCCAGCGCCCGCCGCGGTTCCAGCGCACCCGCACCTCCCGGGTGCGCAGGTAGAAGCCGGCCGCGATCGCCGCCGCGACGAACCCGGATGCGGCGCCCACGGCGATCGCCCAGCGCGGCCCCGCCGCATCCGCGACCGCGCCGACGAGGGGGGCGCCGATCGGGGTGCCGCCCATGAAGATCGCCAGGTAGATGGCCATCACCCGGCCGCGCATCGACGGGGCGGTCGTGGTCTGCACGTAGGCGTTGGCGGTGTTCATCATCGTGATGCCCGTGAAGCCCACCACCACGAGCAGCGCCGCGAAGCTCCACGGCTCGGGGGCGAGGGCGGCGCCCGCGAGCGAGAGCCCGAAGCCGAGGCTCGCGAGGGTCACGGTGCGCAGCCGGGGCCGCTCCCGCCGGGCGGCGATCAGGGCGCCCGCGACCGAGCCGACGGCGAGCGCCGACGACAGCCAGCCGAACTCCTGCGGCCCCTCGCCGAACTCCACGCGCGCCATCGTCGAGGTGTAGATGGGGAAGTTGTAGCCGAGCGTGCCGGTGAGGAACACCATCGCGAACACCAGCAGGATGTCGGGCCGGCGCCGCACGTAGCGGAAGCCCGCCCGCAGCTGCCCGCGCCCCTTCGCCTTGCGCGTGAAGGGGGTGAACTCGGCGGGCCGCAGCGCCCACAGCGAGCCGAGCACGGCGAGGAAGGTGGCCGCGTTGATGAGGAACACCCAGCCGGAGCCGACCGCCGCCACGAGCACACCCGCCACCGCGGGTCCGATGAGGCGCGCCCCGTTGAAGGAGGCGGCGTTGAGGGCGACGGCGTTGGCGAGCGTGCGGTCGTCGACGAGCTCGCCCACGAACGCCTGCCGGGTGGGGGCGTCGAACGCGGCCGCGACGCCGAGCCCGAGCGCGAAGGCGAACACCATCCACAGCTGCACGACGCCGGTGAGCGTCAGCACGCCGAGCCCCACCCCGAGCAGCAGCATCGCGCCCTGGGTGACGGCGAGCACGCGGCGTCGGTCGAAGCGGTCGGCCACCCAGCCGGTGATCGGCAGCAGCACGAGCTGCGGCCCGAACTGCAACGCCATCACGACGCCCACCGCGATCGCGTCGTCGTCGGTGAGCTCGGCCAGCACGAGCCAGTCCTGGGCGATGCGCTGCATCCAGGTGCCCGTGTTGGAGACGAGCGCGCCCGCGAACCAGATGCGGTAGTTCCGTGTCGCGAACGAACGGAACATCTGACTCATCGCATCCATCATCCACCCCTCGCCTGGATGCCGGCCGCTCGGCGCTACGCTCGGATCCGGCGAGGAGGCCCGATGACCTACGTGACCCGCACCGAGCACACCTTCGTGGACGCCCACGGGGTGACCATCCACTACTACGTGTGGGCGGCCCCCGAGCCGCGCGCGATCGTGCAGCTGCTGCACGGGGTGGGCGAGTACGCCACCCGCTACGAGCGCTTCGCGCAGGCGCTCGCATTCGCCGGGTACACGGTCTACGCCGACGACCACCGCGGGCACGGCGCCACCGGCCTCGGGCAGTGGGGCGGCGACCACGCGAAGCTCGGCAAGCTCGGCCCGGGCGGCGTCCGCGCCGCCATCGCGGCGATCCAGCAGCTCACGGGCATCATCCGCACCGCGCACCCCGACCTGCCCCTCGCGCTGTTCGGGCACAGCCTGGGGTCGCTGTTCGCGCAGAAGATCATCGGCACGGATGCCGCGAGCTACGACGCCGTGATCCTCTCGGCGAGCGCCTACCGCACCCTCACCGACATGAACGGGGGCGACCTCAACGCGAAGCACAAGCACCTCGGCACGACCGGGCACGAGTGGCTCTCGCGCGACCCCGCGGTGTGGGCGGCGTTCGCGGCCGACCCGCTCACCTTCGATGCCAAGGTGCTGGCGCTCTTCGGCCTGCCCGACACCCTGCGGCTGCTCGGCACGCCGAGGAGGCTGAACCGGGACCTGCCGATGCTCATCATGATCGGCGAGGAGGATCCGCTGGGCGGCCCCGCGAGCATCCGCAAACTCGCGGCCGCCTACGAGAAGCGCGGCGGCCTCAGCGATGTGACGGTCACCATCTACCCCGGCGCGCGCCACGAGACCCTCAACGAGACCAACCAGGCCGAGGTGCGCGCCGACATCGTCGCCTGGCTCGACGCCCACGTCGGTCGTGAGAACCCGAGCCCGCACCGCGGGTAAGGCGCACCTAAGCTAGAGGGGTGCATGGCGAGTACAAGGTGCCGGGCGGCAAGCTCGTCGTGGTCGACGTCGACATCGAGGGCGAGCGGCTCGCGAACGTGCGGCTCTCGGGAGACTTCTTCCTCGAACCCGACGACGCGCTCCCGCTCATCGACGCCGCGCTGACCGGCCTTCCCGCGGATGCCGACGGTCGGGCGATCGCCGCCGCCGTGCAGGCGGCGCTGCCGGAGGGTGCCGTGATGCTCGGCTTCTCGCCCGAGGCGGTCGCCACCGCGGTGCGCCGCGCCGTGCACCGCGCCACCACCTGGCGCGACTACGACTGGGAGCTCGTGCATCCCGGCCCCCTCAGCCCCGTCACCCACCTCGCCCTCGACCAGGTGCTCGCCGAGGAGGTCGCGGCCGGTCGCCGCAAGCCCACCCTGCGCATCTGGGAGTGGGACGAGCCCGCCGTCGTCATCGGCAGCTTCCAGTCGGTGAAGAACGAGGTGGATGCCGAGAACGCCGAGCGTTTCGGCATCCCCGTGGTGCGGCGCATCTCGGGCGGCGGCGCCATGTTCATGGAGGCGGGCTCCGTCGTCACCTACTCGCTGTACGCGCCGATCGACCTCGTGCAGGGCATGAGCTTCGCCGACAGCTACGCCTACCTCGACGACTGGGTGCTCGTGGCGCTGCGCTCTCTCGGCATCGAGGCGACGTACCAGCCGCTCAACGACATCGCGAGCCCCACCGGCAAGATCGGCGGCGCCGCCCAGAAGCGGCTCGCCGACGGCGCCGTGCTGCACCACGTGACGATGTCGTACGACATCGACGCCGAGAAGATGGTGCAGGTGCTGCGCATCGGGCGCGAGAAGCTCAGCGACAAGGGCACGAAATCCGCCCAGAAGCGCGTCGACCCGCTGCGCAGCCAGACCGGCCTCTCGCGGGCCGAGATCATCGAGCGCATGGTGGCGACCTTCCGCTCGCTGCACGGACTGCACGACGGCGAGATCACCCCGGCCGAGTACGCGCGCGCGGAGCAGCTGGTGGCCGAGAAGTTCGGCACCGACGAGTGGCTGTACCGGGTCCCGTGAGCCGCCCCGCGGCCGGCGGGGGAGCCCACCTCGCGCGACGGCGCACCCTCCTCGGGGTGGCGCTCGCCGTGCTGCTCGTGGCGGCGGTGCTCGTCTCGGCGGTCGTCGGCCAGTTCCCGGTGAGCGTCGCGGAGGTGGTCGGCTCGCTGCTGCGCGCGGTCGGCATCCCCAACGGCTGGGCGCCCGACGACCCGACGACGGAGGCGGCGCTCTGGGTGATCCGGTTCCCGCGCATCGTCATGGCGATCGCCGTCGGTGCCGCGCTCGCGGTGGCGGGCACCGTCATGCAGGCGATCTTCGGCAACCCGCTCGCCGAGCCGGGTGTCGTGGGCGTCTCCTCCGGTGCGGCGCTCGGTGCGGCGGTGGCCATCGTCTCCGGGCTGCTCGCCTTCGGCGAGTGGACGATCGCGCTGCTCGCCTTCGCGGGCGGCCTCGGCGCGACGCTGCTCGTCTACGGCGTCTCGCGCGCGGGCGGCCGCACCGAGGTGGTGACGCTGCTGCTCACCGGCATCGCCGTCAACGCCTTCGGCGGTGCCGGGCTCGCGTTCCTGCTGTTCCTCGCGGGCACCGCGAGTCGCGAGCAGATCGTGTTCTGGCAGCTCGGATCGCTCAGCGGCTCGCTCTGGCGGGAGTCGATCCTGGTGGTCGTCGTCGCGGCGATCGGCACGGTGGTCGCCGTCGTGCTCGGCCGGCGCTACGACATCCTGTCGCTCGGGGAGCGGAACGCCCGGCACCTCGGCGTCGACGTGGAGCGGCTGCGGTTCTGGTCGATCGTGCTCGTCGCGCTGCTCACGGGCGCGGCGGTGGCGTTCGTCGGCATCATCGCCTTCGTGGGCCTCGTCATCCCGCATCTCATGCGCATGATCATCGGGCCGTCGCACCGCGCGCTGCTCGCATCGAGCGCGGCGGGCGGCGCGCTGCTCATCGTCGTGGCGGACCTGCTCTCGCGCACCCTCGTGTCGGGGGCGGAGCTGCCGATCGGCCTGCTCACCTCGCTCATCGGCGGCCCGTTCTTCTTCTTCCTGCTGTGGCGTCAGCGCCGCGCGTCGGGGGGATGGGCATGACGGGCCTGCGCGCGGAGGGCGTCACGGTCGAGCTCGGCGGGCGCGCCGTCGTGCAGGGGGTGAACCTCGAGGTGGCGGCGGGTGAGGTGCTCGCCCTCGTCGGACCGAACGGCGCCGGCAAGTCGACACTGCTCGCGGCGATCTCGGGCGAACGCGCGCCGAGCCACGGCCGGGTGGTCGTGGCGGGCCGCGAGGTGGGCGAGTACACCCCGCTCGAGCTGGCGCGGGTGCGCGCGATGCTCACCCAGGACAACGCCGTCAGCTTCCCCTTCCTCGTCGCGGATGTCGTGGAGATGGGGCGCAGCCCCTGGGCGCGCACGGGCGAGCGCGAGCGCGACGACGCGGTCATCGCATCCGCCACCGCCCGCACCGACATCGCGCACCTCGTGAAGCGCCGCTTCACCGAGCTCTCGGGCGGCGAGCGCGCCCGCGTCTCGCTCGCCCGCGTGCTCGCCCAGGACACGCCCGTCGTGCTGCTCGACGAGCCGACCGCGGCCCTCGACCTGCGCCACCAGGAGGACGTGCTGCGCATCGCGCGCGAGCTCGCCGCCGAGGGCCGAACGGTGGTCGTCGTGCTGCACGACCTCTCCCTCGCGGGCGCCTACGCGGATCGCGTGGCCCTCCTCGAGGACGGCCGCCTCCGCGCCCACGGCACCCCCGTCGAGGTGCTCACCGCCGAGCTCGTCTCCGAGGTCTACCGCCTCCCCGTCGAGGTGCTCGTCCGCGACGGTCGCCCCCTCCTGATCCCGGTGCGCTAGTCCGTTCGGGAGGACGACGCGCCGTGCAGCCCCTCCAATCCGGGCCGTGTGCGGCGCGTCGTCCTCCCGAACGGAGAGCACGTAGGCTCGGGCGGTGGGTTCCGTACGGTACGTCGCCATCGGCGACTCGTTCAGCGAGGGGATGGGCGACGAGCTGCCCGACGGCACGGTGCGCGGCTGGGCGGACCTCGCCGCGCAGGGCTGGGCCGACGGCCTCGGCGAGCCGGTCGAGTACGCCAACCTCGCCATCCGCGGCAAGCTCATCGCACCCATCGTCGAGCAGCAGCTCGAGCCGGCGCTCGCCCTGAAGCCCACCCACCTGAGCTTCAACGGGGGCGGCAACGACATCCTGCGGCCGCGCGCCGACGCCGAGCACATCGCCGACCTCTTCGAGCATGTCGTGCGGCGCTGCGACGAGGAGGGGGTGACGCTCATCCTGCTGTCGGGCGCCAACCCCACCGCGCAGCTGCCGCTCGGGTCCGTCATGCGGCGCCGCGGCGACCTGTTGGCCCGGGTCGTCGAGGCGCGCATCGGAGGCCGCGACGACATCGTGCGCGCGCTCAACTGGTTCGACGCCGAGCTCGCGAAGCCGTCGTACTGGTCGGACGACCGCCTGCACATGAACCCGCGCGGCCATCACCGGGTCGCCGCGCGGCTGCTCGACGCGCTTGGTGTGCCGCGTCCGGATGCGTGGTGGTCGCTTCCCGAGCTGCCCGCCTCCGGCCCGCGCGGTGCCGCCTACTACCGCGAGCACGTCGGCCCGTGGGTGAAGCGCCGCCTCACCGGCACCTCCTCGGGCGACGGCCGCGAGCCGAAGTTCGGCGGCGGCTGGGTGACGCGGAACCCCGCCGGGATAGCGTGATCGGATGAGCTCCTCCGCGTGGCCCGAGGCCGAGCCGCCCGTCCGTCGCCCGCCACGGTGGGGCGCGGCGCTCGCGAGCGTCGCGATCGGCGTCGGCGGGGCGCTGCTCGGCCTCCTGCCGTGGATCGCCACCGGGATGCGGCTGCCGCTGCAGAACCTGTGGGCCCTCGACGCGCTGCCGGAGGACATGCCCGTGGCCTGGCTGCCGTTCAGCCAGTACTCCGTGACCTTCCTGCTCGCCGTGCTCGTGGTGGGCGCCGCGGCCGCGGGGATCGCGACCCGCGTGCTGCGGCGACGGCTGCCGTCGGCGGCACCCGTCACCGTCGCGGCGGGGCTGCTCTTCGTGCAGGTCGTCGCGGCCGCGCAGGCCGTGGAGGTGCTGCGGGCCGGGCTGCAGACCGGCGACGAGGCCGCGTTCTATCTCGCGGCGTGCATCGGTGTGGCGGTGTTCGGGATGGTCGGCGGGCTGCTCGGTTTCGCGGCCGTCGCCCGCGGGGGCGTGCCGGTCGCGGTCGTGGCGTTGACGCTCGCGGCGATCTCGGTCGGATGGTGGATCTCCGGGTACCTCGCGCTGCTCGGTCCGCTGTCGCCGCTGCCCTACGCCCTGGCGCCGCTCGCCACCTGGATCCCGCCCGTGCTCGCGGGCGCCGCGATCGCCTGGGGCGGAGTCCGCACGCGCGGGCGGATCGTCGCGGCCGCGGTCGGCCTCGTGCTGCTCTGGGTCGTGCCGGCGCTCGCGACCGCCGTGCAGTCGGCGGTCGGCTCGCGGGTGCTGCTGCGGAGCCCGGGGGACCTGCTCGACTACGGCTGGAGCGTGTTCGTGTCGGCGCTCACGATGCCGCAGCTCGTGCTGCCGCGACTCGCGGTCGCGGTCGTCGTGGCGGCGGTGGGGTTCGCGGGCGTGGCGGTGGTCTCGAGGCGGGTTGCTCAGCGCGTCAGCAGCGGCTGATAGTCCGGATGCCGCTCGACGTAGGCGGCGATGAAGGGGCACAGCGCGACGACGCGCGTGCCCTCCTCGGCGGCCACCGCATCCAGCGCGCTCTTCGCGAGCAGTGACCCGAGCCCGCGCTCCTGGATGGTCGGGTCGATCTCGGTGTGGGTGAAGGTGATGACGCCGGGTTCGCGCCGGTAGAGGGCCTTGCCGATCACCTCGCCATCGCGTTCGAGCACGAATCGGCTGCGTTCGGGGAGGTCGACGACGCGATCGGTCATGCTCCGACGCTAGCCGGTGGCCGCGCGCCGCGCTTGCCGGCATCCCACTTGGCGTCCCATCTCAAGGAGCCGAACCACCCATCTCAAGGAGTGCGCTCGGAGAAACCGTCACACGGGCCGCATCCGCCTCACCCTCCACACGGGTTCCTTGAGATGGGATGCCCCACTCCTTGAGATGGGAGGGGGTGGGAGGGATCACTCCGAGCCGCGCTCGATGATGCGCGTCGGCATCATCGTGATCTGCGACACCGTGCCGCCGTCGATGAGGTGCAGCAGCACGTCGACCATGCGCCGCCCCTGCTCGACGGTCGGCTGCTCGACGGTCGTGAGCGGCGGGCTCGACGACTGGGCGGCGTAGTCGTTGTCGAAGGTCACGAGTCCCAGGTCGTGCGGCACCGCCTTGCCGTGGCTGCGCAGCACGTTGAGGGCACCGGATGCCATGAGCGAGCTCGCCGCGAACACCCCGTCGAGCTCGGGCTCGCGTTCCAGCAGCCGACGCATGGCGGCCTCGCCGCCCGCCGGGCTGAAGTCGCCGTGCTCGACGAGGTCGGTCGGGATCCCGGCGGCGTCGAGCGCCTGCCGCCAGCCCTCGAGGCGGTCGAGTCCCGCGGACATGTCGGCGGGGCCGGCGATCGTCGCGATGCGGCGGCGCCCGTGCTCGACGAGCGTGCGGGTGACGTTGCGGGCCGCCTCGACGTTGTCGACGTCGATGTAGTACGCCGCCGAGCCCTCCTGGCTCATGGGCCGCCCGCCGAACACGACCGGGATCGAGCGCGCGAGCTGCGTGTAGGAGCGGTCGTCGGAGTGGTGCGACAGCACGAGGGCGCCGTCGACGTTGCCCGCCTGCAGGTAGCGGCGGGTCTTCTCGCCGTCGTTCTCGGCGGCGATGAGCAGGCTCAGCGTGTAGTCGGTGTCGGCGAGGTACATGGCGATGCCCTGCACGACGGTGGCGAAGTACGGGTCGGCGAAGAACTTGGCCGTGTTCTCGGGGATGACGAGGGCGATCGACTGCGTGCGCCGGCTCGCGAGGGTGCGGGCGGCGCGGTTCGGCACGTACCCGAGCTCGTCGATCGCCTTCTGCACCGCGGCGAGCGCTTCGGGCGTCACCTTCGGGGAGTCGTTGATGACGCGCGACACGGTGGACCGGGACACACCGGCGGCAGCGGCGACCATCTCGAGGGTCGGCGCTCCTCCGCGCAGTTCCGGGGTCATCGGGGGGTCCTCCTGGCCGGGATCGGCCTGTTCATCCTACGGCGTGAGGCTCCGGGCGGAGGCGGCGATCGCGGCGAAGGTGTGCCCGGAATCCTTGACGATGCGCTCCTGGCTGACGTAGTCCACGTACACCACCCCGAAGCGCTTCTCGTAGCCCCAGGCCCACTCGAAGTTGTCCATGAGCGACCACGCGAAGTAGCCCCGCACATCCGCCCCCTGCGCGACCGCCTGCGCGACCGCCTCGAGGTGCCGTTCGAGGAACGCGACCCGGTCGGCGTCGTGCACGTGCCCGTCCTCGGCGAGCTCGTCGGGCCAGGCCGAGCCGTTCTCGGTGATGTAGAGCGGCGGCAGCTGGGGGTACTCCCGGCCGAGGCGCACGAGCAGGCTGCGCAGGCCGTCGGGGTTGATCTCCCAGCCCATCGCCGTCTGCGGCAGGTGCCGGGTGGGGGTGGTGATGAACTCGGAGCCCACGAACCACGACGAGGTCTGCTTGTCGGTCGGGGCGAGCCCCCGCGGGTGCCCCTCGGGCAGCGGATGCCCCGAGACGTTGTCGTCGTGGTAGTGGTTCACGCCGAGGAAGTCGATGGGCTGGTTGATCACCTCGAGGTCGCCGCCGAGCACGAGCTCCTCGAAGCGGTGGGCCGCGACGTCCTGGAGGAAGTCGGCCGGGTAGGAGCCCAGCAGGATCGGCTCGAGGTACGCGCGGTTCCAGAGGGCGTCGAGGCGGCGGGCCGCGTCGAGGTCGACGGGGTCGGCCGGGTCGTTCGGGATGGCGTTGGTGAGGTTGAGCGTGATGCCGAGCTTCTCGGCGCCCCGCGCGCGCAGCTCGCGCACGGCGAGGCCGTGGGCGAGGTGCTGGTGGTGCAGCGCCGCGAGGCCGGCGCGCGGTTCCTGGCGTCCGGGGGCGTGCTCGCCGCCGGCGTAGCCGATGAGCGAGGAGCACAGCGGCTCGTTGAAGGTCGTCCAGTGGGTGACCCGGTCGCCGAGCGCATCGTGCACCGCGATCGCGTAGTCGAGGAAGCGCTCGGCGGTGTCGCGGTTCGCCCAGCCGCCCGTCTCCTCCACCGCCTGGGGCAGATCCCAGTGGTAGAGCGTGAGCCAGGGCAGGATGCCGTTCGCGAGCAGTTCGTCGACGAGACGGCTGTAGAAGTCGAGGCCCTTCGCGTTGACGGGGCCGTCGGCGGGCTTCACCCGCGCCCAGCTCACCGAGAAGCGGTAGGAGTCGAGCCCCAGCCGCTTCATGAGCTGCACGTCCTCCGGCATCCGGTGGTAGTGGTCCACCGCCACCTCGGGGGTGTCGCCGTGCGCCACGTTGCCGGGGATGCGGGCGAAGTGGTCCCAGATGGAGTCGAGCTTGCCGTCCTCGTGGGCGGCGCCCTCGATCTGGGCGGCGGCCGTCGCGGCACCCCACAGGAACCCGGCCGGCCAGTGGAAGCCGTCGGGCAGGGCCAGCGCCATCAGCCCTTCACCGCCCCCGCCATGATGCCGGCGACGAGCTGGCGTCCGGCGAAGAAGAACAGCAGCAGCAGCGGGATGGTGGCGAGCACCGCACCGGCCAGCACGATCGTGTAGTTGACGTACTTGGCGGACTGCAGCTGACTGAGCGCCACCTGCAGGGTGGGATTCGAGCCCGCGACGATGAGGGGCCACAGGTAGTCGGTCCAGGCCGTCATGAAGGTGAACAGGCCGAGCACCGCCATCGCGGGCCGCGCGGCGGGCACGCCCACGTTCCAGAAGGTGCGGATCTGGTTGGCGCCGTCCATGCGGGCCGCCTCGATGAGCTCGTCGGGGATCACATCCACGAGGTACTGCCGCATGAAGAACACGCCGAACGCGGTCACGAGCGTCGGCACGATGATCGCGCCGAGGCTGCCGGTCCAGCCGAACTCCTTCATGAGGATGAACAGCGGGATGATGCCGAGCTGCGTCGGCACCGCGAGCGTCAGGATGACGAACAGCATGAGCCCGTTGCGTCCGCGGAAGCGGAGCTTCGCGAACGCGTAGCCGGCGAGGGTGGAGAAGAACAGCACCGACACCGTGATCGCGGTCGAGACGATGACGCTGTTGGCGAGCGCCTTCCAGAAGTCGATGGTGTTGAACACCTCGATCGCGTTCTCGAAGAAGTGGCTGCCGGGGATGAGCGGCGGGTAGGGCAGCGTCAGCACCGTGGTGTCGCTCGAGCCGGCGACGAACGAC
The DNA here is from genome assembly GCF_003627075.1 of Protaetiibacter intestinalis. Classification (NCBI taxonomy): domain Bacteria; kingdom Bacillati; phylum Actinomycetota; class Actinomycetes; order Micrococcales; family Microbacteriaceae; genus Protaetiibacter; species Protaetiibacter intestinalis. The sequence goes on from NZ_CP032630.1 coordinate 1,435,645, forward strand.
CACCACAGCGGGTAGGCGCTCACGGTGAACCAGACGCCGAGGATGGCGTAGATGTACCAGCGGGGCCGGCGGTCGCGCATCCCGCGGGAGACGCGGACGTCGTCGCGGCGGGAGATGCGGGGGGTTGCGGTGGTCATGGGCGGCGCTCCAGCTGGTTCTCGGCGACGAAGGGGATGGACTTCCGCGACCGGTAGCGCAGCAGTCGCCGTGCGGCGCTGCGTTTGGCGATCTTGGTCTCGCTCGAGGCGATCCCCTTGGAGAGGTAGTAGTTCACGAGCCCGATGAGCACGATGATGATGAGCAGGATGAAGGCGATCGCCGAGGCCCGCCCGAAGCGGTCCTGGTTGAACGCCATGTTCCAGATGTAGAGCGTGGTGGTCTCGAACTGGTGGTACGCGCCGCCCGGGGTGGCGCGGGTGGCGTCGAACAGCTTCGGCTCGGTGAAGATCTGCAGGCCGCCGATGGTCGCCGTGATGAGCACGAAGATGAAGGTCGGGCGGATGCTCGGCAGCGTGATCGAGAAGAAGCGGCGGAAGGCGCCGGCGCCGTCGAGGGCGGCCGACTCGTAGATGTCGGTGGGCACGGCCTGCATGGCGGCGAGCAGGATGAGGGCGTTGTAGCCGGTCCAGCGCCAGTTCACCATGGTGGCGATCGCGAGGTGGCCGGGGAGCGTGTCGTGCTTCCACAGCACCGGGTCGATGCCGAACGAGCCGAGGATGTTGTTCACGAGGCCGTAGTCCTCGGAGAAGATGCTGCTGAAGATGAGGGCGACGGCGGCGGGCGTCACGACGTAGGGCAGCAGGACGCTCAGGCGCCAGAAGGTCTGCGCCCGCAGGTTCTGGTCGAGGATCGCGGCGATGAAGGTCGCGCCGATCAGCTGCGGGATGGCGGACAGCAGGAAGATGCTGAAGGTGTTGCCGAGGGAGTTCCAGAACCACGGGTCCTGCAGCTCGATGATGTAGTTGTCGAAGCCGACCCAGTCGCCCTGGCCCTTCAGCAGGTCCCAGTCGTTGAGCGAGACGACGAAGGTGTAGACGAGCGGGAAGAGTCCGACGAGGCCGAAGAGCACGAAGAACGGCGCCACGTAGACGTAGGGCGAGTACTTCGCGTCGGCGTGGTTGAGCCGCTGGCTGAGCGTCAGCCGCGGTTTGGCCGCCGGCGGGGCGTTGAGTGTCGTGGTCATCGGGTGCTTCTTCGTCAGAGTCGTTGTCGGAGGCGAGGCCCCCCGGGCGGGAGTGCCGCCCGAGGGGCCTCGCGTGGTGTTACTGCTCCGGTCAGCCGACCAGCTGGTTCAGCAGCTCGATCGCCTGGTTCCAGGTGGTCTCGCCGTCGGCCTCGCCGGCGTCGAGGGCGGTGCGCGGCGGACCGAAGACCTGCTCCTGGATGATCGCGTCATCCGGGCCCTTGAACTGGGCGGTCACGCCCTGGGCGCGCGAGCCGAGGATCTCACCGACGGGAGCGTCGTTGAAGAACGCACCGAGGTCGTTCGGCCCGGTCACGCCGGGGTCGGACTGCGCCTCGATGTTGCTCGGGAAGGTGCCCGCGGCCTGGAAGGCGGCGACCTGCTGCTGGGCGGCGGTCAGCCACTCGGCGAGCGCAGCGGCCTCCTTCGGGTGCTTCGACGAGGTGGGAACCGTCAGGAACGATCCACCCCAGTTCGACGCTCCACCGGGGAACACGTCGGCGAAGTCCCAGCCGGTGCTGGCGTCGCCGCCGGCGGCCTCGGTGTTGCCCTTGACGACGCCGAGCATCCAGCCCGGGCAGACGAAGACGGAGAAGGTGCCGTCGACGAACGCCTGGCCCTTACCCCAGTCCCACTGGGCCTGGTTGGCGGAGAGGCCCGCCTGCTGGGCGTCGGCGAGCTGCAGCCAGAAGTTCTTCAGCGTCGAGTTGCCCTCGACGTTGAGCTCGCCGTCCGCGGTGTAGTAACCCTCGTCCTGCTGGTTCACGAAGGCGTTCCACAGGAAGCCGGACTGGTCGTAGAACGCCTTGCCCGACGCGTCGTGGTACTGCTTGCCGACCTCGAAGAACTTGTCCCAGGTGGCCGACGAGCCGCCGAAGAGCTCCGCGACGGCGTCGCGGTCGCTCGGGAGGCCGGCCGCCTCGAAGAGCTTGCCGTTGTAGCACAGGCCCTCCGGTCCGATGTCGGTGCCGTAGCCGATGATGCGGCCGTCCGAGTCGGTCGCCTGCTGGACCTTCCAGTCCACCCAGTTGCCCTTGATGTCGTCGGCGCCGTAGTCGCGCAGGTCGGTGAAGGTGTCCGACACCTCCATCACCGAGCCGAGCCAGCCCTCTTCGACGGCCTGGACGTCGGGGAGGCCACCGGAGGCCTGCTTCGTCTTCCAGTCGGTCAGCGCGTTGCCGCCGGTGTCGATGTTGGTGGCCTTGATGGTGATGTTCGGGTGGTCCTTCTCGTACTGCGCGTAGAGACCGTCGAGACCCATGGTTCCGAACGTGGTGATGGTGAGGGTGATGGGCTCGTCGCTGGAGCCGCCGTTGTCGCCGTCACTCGCGCACCCGGAGAGGACCAGGGCGAGGGAGGCGGTACCGGCGATCGCAGCGACAGCAGCGGTGCGTCGTGAGAAGTTCACGGTCACTCCTTTGTGTGCGTGGATGGGGTAGATCTCGGTGGGAGCGCTCTCATGATCGGAGCGTGGGAGCGCTCCCACGAAATCGGGGCCACACTACGCACGGTCCGCGAGCGGTGTCAACTCCGGCTTTGGCAACGAATTGGCAACGATCGAAAATGCCTGGTCGGAGGCGGTAGACAGGACGGTCCGACACGCGGGAGAGCGCTCCCACGACCTCGGCGCGCGAGGCCCCGACGCACCCCGCGCACGCCCTCCGGCGGGGTGGCATCCGGGCGCCTTCCAGGGGGCGGCGGTACCATGCGCGGGTGAGTGTGCTGCAGACGGATCCCCCCGGGCCCACCCCCGGCGCGATGCGTCCCCGCCGCTCCAAGAAGGTGTACCGCCGACGCCGGATCGTCGCCCTCATCATCGGCCTGATCGTCGTCGCCGGCCTCGTCGCCGCCGTCGTGCTCGTGCCGCCCGTGCTCACCCGCGCGGCCGCCGTCGCACGCTACGACGCCGCCGAGAAGCAGCTCGGCGAACTGCGCGGCAAGCTCGACGCCGCCTACGCCGACGCGGGAGACGGCACGGGCCGGCCGCCGAGCGCCGACCAGCTCGACGCGATCCTCGCCGACGGCAGCGGCCTCGTCACCGACGACGCCGCGAGTGCCCTGCAGACCGCCCGCGAGGACGCGGCCGCCGCCCTCGGCGGGGGCGACTCCGACATCCTCGCGCGGCCCGCGCTCGACACCGCCACCGCATCCGTCGCCGAGCTCGACGCCGAGAGCGCCGTGCTCGAGGCGGGGCTCGACGGACTGCGCGACACCGTCGACGCGGCGCCCGACAAGGTCGCGGCCGCCGCGCAGGCGCTCGGCACCGCGTGGGACGACTTCCGCACCGCCGTCGTCGCGGAAGGCACCCGGCAGCTCGGCGCCTACTCGGACGCCGAGAAGAGCACCGAGGACGCCCTCTACCAAGCGCTCACCGCGTTCCAGGACGCGCCCGCCGACCAGGCGGAGGCGGCGCTCACCGCCGCCGGCGCCGCATCCGCCTCCATGATCGCCGACGCCGAGGCGTACCGCGCGCAGATCGTCGCCGCGGCCTCCGGCAGCAGCCAGCCGACCGGCGGCGACGTCGACGCGCAGCTCGGCTACCTGCTCGACCACTGGCAGAACTACAACACCGCCGCGTGGAACGACTACAACGCCTACGGCGGCGACTGCGTCAACTTCACGAGCCAGGGCCTGCTCGCCCGCGGCTGGAAGATGGACGGCACCTGGAGCTCGCCCGGCGCGTCCGGCTTCGCCAGCAAGGCGTGGATCTCGACCACCGCCATGGAGGCCTACCTCAAGTCGCAGGGCTTCGTCTCCAACGACAACGACCACCTCGACCGGGTGCGCGTCGGCGACGTCGGCATCTTCGACTGGGGCGAGAAGGGCCCGGGCGTCGACCACACGATGACCGTGTCGAAGGTCGAGTACACGCCCGACGGCCCCGTCGTCTACTTCGTCAGCCACAACTCCGACGGCGACTACCGCGAACTGCAGTACACCCTCTTCACGCAGCACCAGAACTCGAAGGTGCGGATCTACTCGATCCCGTAGGCCCGCTTCGCCGGGCCCCCTCCCGCTGGTTGAGTAGCGCCCGGAGGGCGCGTATCGAAACCCGTGCAGACGTGGATGCGTGGGGCCTCACCGACGACGGGCGCCCCGTCGAGGGGCGTCCGTCGTGGTCTCGATACACCGCCTGCGGCGGCACTCGACCAGCGGCGGTGGGGCGCGCCTGCGGCGGCACTCGACCAGCGGGGGTGGGGCGCGCCGCCGAGCGGCGCTCGACCGGCGGGAAGCGCTACCCCAGCGCCGCGTCGACGATGCGCTTCGCCTCCGCCTGCACGAGCGCCAGGTGCTCGGGCCCGCGGAACGACTCGGCGTAGATCTTGTACACGTTCTCGGTGCCGCTCGGCCGCGCCGCGAACCAGGCGTGCTCGCTCGTCACCTTCACCCCGCCGATCGCGGCCCAGTTGCCGGGCGCGTGCGAGAGCCTCGCCGTGATCGGGTCGCCCGCGAGCTCGGTCGCCGTGATGTCGTCGCCCGAGAGCTTGCCGAGCCGCGCCTTCTGCTCCGGCGTCGCCGCGGCGTCCACCCGCGCGTAGGCGGGGTCGCCGAACTCGGCCGTCAGCTCGCGGTACAGCTCGCTCGGGCTCTTGCCGGTCACCGCGCGGATCTCGGCCGCCAGCAGGGCGAGCAGGATGCCGTCCTTGTCGGTCGTCCACGCCCTGCCGTCGAGCGTCAGGAAGCTCGCGCCCGCCGACTCCTCGCCGCCGAAGCCGACCGAGCCGTCGACGAGGCCCGGTACGAACCACTTGAACCCGACCGGCACCTCCCACAGCCGCCGCCCGAGCGAGGCGGCGACGCGGTCGATCATCGAGCTCGAGACGAGCGTCTTGCCGATCGCCGCATCCGGACGCCAGCCCGGCCGGTGCGCGTACAGGTACTGGATGGCGACCGCGAGGTAGTGGTTGGGGTTCATGAGCCCGCCGTCGGGCGTGACGATGCCGTGCCGGTCGGCGTCGGCGTCGTTGCCGGTGAGGATCGCGTAGTCGCCCGCGCGGGCCACGACGGATGCCATGGCCGAGGGCGAGGACGGGTCCATGCGGATCTTCTCGTCCCAGTCGAGCGTCATGAACGACCACCTCGGGTCGACGGCCGGGTTCACGACCTCGAGGTCGAGCCCGTAGCGCTCGGCGATGAGCTCCCAGTAGTGCACGCTCGCCCCGCCGAGCGGGTCGGCGCCGAGCTTCAGCCCCGAGGAGGCGATCGCCTCCATGTCGAGCACGCCCGCGAGGTCGTCGACGTACGCCCCTCGGAAGTCGTAGCTGTCGACCCCCGAGGGCTCCGCGAACCGCACCTCGCGGTTGCCGCCCTCGATGATCGCGTTCGCGCGCGCCGCGATCCAACCCGTCGCATCCGAGTCGGCCGGGCCGCCGTGCGGCGGGTTGTACTTGAAGCCGCCGTCGCGCGGCGGGTTGTGGCTCGGCGTGATGACGATGCCGTCGGCCTGGGGCTCGCCCGGGTTGTCGGTGTTGTACCGGATGATGGCGCGGCTGAGCGCGGGGGTCGGCACGTAGTCGTCGTACTCGTCGGCGATCGCGTGCACCCCGTTCGCCTCGAGCACCCCGAGCGCGGTGGTCTGGGCGGGGGCCGAGAGTCCGTGGGTGTCGGCGCCGACGAACAGGGGACCCGTGACGCCCTGCTCGGCGCGGTACTCGACGATCGCCTGGGTGATGGCGGCGATGTGGGTCTCGGTGAAGGCGCCGTCGAGGCTCGAGCCGCGGTGCCCGCTCGTGCCGAACACGACCCGCTGGGCGGCATCCGTCATGTCGGGGGTGCGGTGGTAGTACGCGTCGACGAGCTCGTGCACGTCGATCAGGTCGGACGGCTGGGCGGGGGTTCCGGCACGCGAGGTCATGCGACCATCCTGCCCGCTAGGCTCGCGGACGTGTACAGCTATCTCGGCCCCGCGGGCACCTTCACCTGGGCGGCGCTCGCCCAGGTGCCGGAGGCGGCGGGGACCGAGTGGCGCAGCGTCAACAACGTGGGCGAGGCGCTCGACGACGTCGTGAGCGGGCGCAGCACGGCCGCCATGATCGCGATCGAGAACTCGGTCGAGGGCGGCGTCTCGGCCACCCAGGACGCCCTCGCCAACATCCCGGGGCTGCGGATCGTGGGCGAGTACCTCGTGTCCGTCAACTTCCAGCTCGTCGCGCGGCCGGGCACCCGCCTCGAGGAGGTGCGGGTCATCAACGCGCACCCCGTCGCCTACGCGCAGTGCCACCTGTGGCTCGACGCGACCCTGCCGAGCCACGGGCACATCCCGTCGACCTCGAACGTGGCGGCGCCCGCCGAGCTGCTCGAGTCGACGAACGCCGACGCGGCCATCGCACCCCCCGGCATCACGGCGCACCTGCCGCTCGAGGTGCTCGCCGAGGACATCGCCGACAACGCGGAGGCGGTGACCCGCTTCGTGCTCGTGTCGCGTTCGCGCGTCATCCCGCCGCGCACCGGCGCCGACAAGACGAGCGTCATCGTCGAGCTGCCGACCGATCAGCCGGGCGCGCTCGTCGAGATGCTCGAGCAGTTCGCCACCCGCGGGGTGAACCTCAGCCTGCTCGAGTCGCGCCCCATCGGCGACGCCCTCGGCCGCTACCGCTTCATCGTCGACCTCGACGGTCACGTGCTCGACGAGCGGGTCGCGGATGCGCTGCTCGGCCTCAAGCGGTTCAGCCCGAGCGTGCAGTTCCTCGGCTCCTACCCGCGCGCCGACCAGCAGCACGTCGAGGTGACGAGCCGCTACGACGACCAGGTCTTCATCGACGCGCGCGACTGGCTGCGCGACATCGTGAGCGGCGCGCCCGCCGCGGAGTGACGGCGAGGTGCGGCCTGCGGCCGCGCTGTGTCTTGCGGGACGGCCGCGATGCGGCCTTCCCGCTGTTGAGTGCCGCGCGCCGGGCGTCACCCCTTCCGCTGGTTGAGTGCCGCGCGAAGCGCGGTGTATCGAAACCAGCGAAGGCGCCCCTCGATGGGGCGCCTTCGCTCGGTGAGGCCCCACTGGTCCACGTCTGCATGGGTTTCGATACGCCCGCTGCGCGGGCTACTCAACCCGCGGGGGCAACCAGCGGGAGGGGGCAACCCAACCCGCCTACGCGTCGCGGGGGAGGCGCACCACGAGGGCTGCGGGGTCGACGTGGGCGCGGAAGCCGTTGATGAGGCCCAACTCGTCGCCGTCGAGCTGGAAGTCCTCGGGATGGTCGAGGTCGACGTGCAGGCGGCGCCCGCGCAGGTAGCGCATCGCCCGCACCGGCTTCTGCCGCAGGTCGAGCAGTTTGCGCCCCATCGAGCTGCGGCGCAGCACCCCGTTCTCCCACAGCACGCCCACCCACACGCGCGCCCAGCCGAAGAAGCCCTCGGGGCGCAGCATGACGATGTCGAACAGGCCGTCGTCGAGTTCCGCATCCGGCAGCAGGTGCACGTTGCCGGGCAGGGTGCCGCAGTTGCCGACGATGACGGTGTGCGCCCGCGACGCCTTCACCTCGCCGTCGTCGAGGCGGTAGTTCACCTTCAGCACCTCGCGGTCGACGAGCGCGCGCGCGATGGCGTCGACGTAGGCGAGCCAGCCGACCCGCTTCTTCAGCTCGGGGTTGGTGTTGGCGATCATCTTCGCGTCGAGCCCGACGCCCGCCATGACGAGGAACGCGAACTCCTCGCTGCCGCCGTCGGCGCGGTCGATCTCGATCACCCCGACGTCGATCGCGCCGTCGAAGCCGGTGAAGGCGTAGTCGACCATGCGTTCGAGGTGGCTGGTGTTGACGTCGAGCCGCAGGTTGCGGGCGAGCAGGTTGCCGGTGCCGCAGGGCAGTACCGAGATGGCGACGCCGGTGCCGCGCAGTACCTGCCCGACGGCGCGGACGGTGCCGTCGCCGCCGCACGCGATCACCACATCCGGCGCGGAGGCGAGGGCCTGCCGGGTCTGCCCGTAGCCCGGGTCGTCGGGGGTGGTCTCGAACCAGATGCTCTTCGCCCAGCCGTGCTCGCTCTCGGAGACGGCGACCGCGGCGCGCAGCCGGTCGATGTCGACCTTGATCGGGTTGTAGACGACGGCCGCCCGCTTGGGTGCACCTGCGTCGGGCGGCGTCATGGTCTCACGGTAGGCCATGAGCCACGCGCCCGACAGGCTCCTAGACTTGAGGCGTGATCGACCCCGTGCTGCTGCGTGAGAACCCGGATGCCGTGAGAGCCTCGCAGGAGCGTCGCGGGGCATCCGTCGCCCTCGTCGACGACGCGCTCGCGGCGGATGTGGGCCGCCGCGCCGCGATCTCGGCGTTCGAAACCCTGCGGGCGGAGCAGAACGCCTTCGGCAAGACGGTCGCGCAGGCGCCGAAGGAGCAGAAGGCGGCGCTCGTCGCGCAGGCGCAGGAGCTGGCCGCGAAGGTGAAGGACGCGCAGCGCGCGAGCACCGAGGCCGAGGAGCGCTTCGCCGAGGTGGCCGGGTCGATCCCGAACATCGTCATCGACGGGGTGCCCGCCGGGGGCGAGGACGACTTCGTGACGCTGCGCGAGGTGGGCGGGAGGCCGAGCTTCGACTTCGCCCCCCGCGACCACCTGGAGCTCGGCGAGCTGCTCGACGCGATCGACATGGAACGCGGCGCGAAGGTGTCGGGCGCCCGGTTCTACTTCCTGAAGGGCGTCGGTGCGCGGCTCGAGTTCGCGCTCATCCAGTTGGGTCTGCAGCGCGCGCTCGAGGCGGGCTTCACCCCGCTCATCACCCCGACGCTCGTGCGACCCGACATCATGGCCGGCACCGGCTTCCTCGGCGCGCACGCCGACGAGATCTACTACCTGGAGCGCGACGAGCTCTACCTCACCGGCACGAGCGAGGTGGCGCTCGCCGGCTACCACAAGGACGAGATCATCGACGTCTCGGCGGGCCCCAAGCGCTACGCCGGCATCTCGACCTGCTACCGGCGCGAGGCCGGCTCGGGCGGCAAGGACACCCGCGGCATCATCCGCGTGCACCAGTTCCAGAAGCTGGAGATGTTCAGCTACATCGACCCCGCGGATGCCGAGGCCGAGCACGAGCGTCTGCTCGCCCTGCAGGAGGGGATGCTGCAGAGCCTCGGCCTGTCGTATCGCGTGATCGACACGGCCGCGGGCGACCTCGGCACGAGCGCCGCGCGCAAGTTCGACGTGGAGGCGTGGGTGCCTACCCAGGACGCCTACCGCGAGCTCACCTCGACGAGCAACTGCACGACCTTCCAGGCGCGACGCCTCGACATCCGCCGCCGTGGCGAGGACGGCCGGACGAGCCCCGTCGCGACCCTCAACGGCACGCTCGCCACGACCCGCTGGATCGTGGCGCTGCTGGAGACCCACCAGCGCGCCGACGGCTCGGTGGCGGTGCCGGAGGTGCTGCAACCGTTCCTCGGCCTCGAGGTGCTGGAGCCCGTGAAGTGACGGCGCTCGCCCCCGAGGACCGCTGGCTCATCGGCCTCGACATCGACGGCACCGTGCTGCACGAGGACGGCCAGCTCGACGACCGCGTGGCGGCCGAGATCCGCCGGGTGCGCGATCTCGGCCACGAGATCATGCCCTCGACGGGCCGCTCGGTGTCGATGACGCTGCCCGTGATCGACCGGGTCGGCATCGCGCCGTCGTTCGCGGTGTGCGCGAACGGGGCGATCGTGATGCGACGCGACAAGGAGGCGCCGGTCGGCTGGGTGCGCGACCGCGTCGAGACGTTCGACCCGCGCGAGGTGCTCACGACGATCAGCGGCCACCTGCGCGGTGCGAGCTACGCCGTGGAGGACGAGGAGGGGTTGTTCCGCTTCAGCGGCCCGTTCCCGGAGGGCGCGCTCGCCGCGGGCCGCCTGCAGGTGGAGTTCGAGGAGCTGCTCACCACCCGCGCGACGCGCGTCGTGGTGCTGTCGCCCGGCCACGCGATCGAGGACTTCCTGAAGATCGTCGAGCGGATGGGCCTGCACAAGGTGAGCTACAACGTCGGCTGGACGGCGTGGCTCGACATCGCCCCCGACGGTGTCAACAAGGGCACCGGCATGGAGTACGTGCGCGAGACGCTCGGCATCTCGCGCGAGCACGTCATGGTGATCGGCGACGGACGCAACGACATCGACATGTTCGAGTGGGCGGCATCCGGGGGCGGCGTCGCGATCGCGATGGGGCAGGCGCCGGATGAGGTGAAGGCCGTGTCGACGGATGTCACGGGCACCGACCTCGAACAGGGCGTCGCCAGCGCTCTCGCACGGTATTTCCAGGGTTGACGACCCCTTCTCCCTTACACTCGATTCCGGTCAACCGAGGAGGGCTGTCCGAGCGGCCGATGGAGCCGGTCTTGAAAACCGGTGGGCAGTGATGTCTCGTGGGTTCGAATCCCACGCCCTCCGCTGCACGTCGTCCCCGTCCGTTTTCCGAGCCTGATCCCGAGAAGAGGTGTCCGTGTCCGAGCAGGAGCAGCTGCGCGATCGTTCCCAGCGCGCCCGGGCGCCCCGCCCCACCGGCATCGCGCGGCATGGACGGCTTCCGCGGTCGCGGGCCTGGAAGACGGTGCTCGGGCTGATCGGCTCGACCGTCGCCGTCGTGCTCGTCGCCACGACCTCGGTCGGTGCGATCGCCATCATGCAGCTCAAGCAGGAGCTCGACGACACGGGCGTGACGATCAACGAGACCGAGGCGCCCATCCCCGAGATCGGCGCCTACGAGGGCGGCTTCAACGTGCTGGTCGTCGGCAGCGACGCCTACTACGACCGCGACAGCGTGCTCAACGACGTCAACATCCTCGTGCACGTCTCCGCCGACCAGACGAGCGCTGTCGCGGTGAGCTTCCCGCGCGACATGGTCGTGCCGTTCCCCCCGTGCACCAACGAGGAGACGGGCCGCAAGACGAGCGCCGCCTCCGGCATCCCGATCAACAGCGCCCTCTCCTACGGTGGCCTCAACTGCGTCGTCGACGTGGTGCGCAACTTCACGGGCCTCGAGATCCAGTACGCCGCCATGATCGGCTTCGAGGGGGTCGCCAACATGGCGACCGCGGTCGGCGGCGTGGATGTCTGCGTGCAGGGTGAGATCCACGACAAGTACGTGGGCCTCGACCTGGAGGCGGGGACCCACCACCTCGACGGCTGGCAGGCGCTGCAGTTCGTGCGTTCGCGTCACGGTGTCGGCGACGGCTCCGACCTCACGCGTATCAGCTCGCAGCAGGTGTTCATGTCGGCTCTGCTGCGCAAGCTGAAGTCGGAGGACACGCTCACCAACGTCGGCAAGCTGTGGGGCATCGCGAATGCCGCGCTCGAGAACATGAAGCTGTCGAAGGAGCTCACCCAGGTTCCGACGATGATCGCCATGGCGAAGGCGCTCAGCAACATCCCGATGGACCGCATCACCTTCGTGCAGTACCCGGGCAGCACCGGCGGCACGGGGATCTACGCGGGCAAGGTGCAGCCGAACAAGACGCTCGGCACCCAGCTGATCGACGCGATCAAGGCCGACCAGGCGATCGCCGTCGAGGCCGGTGACGGTCGCGGCTCGGAGCTCGACCCGAACGCGACGCAGGAGCCGACGGCCCCCGAGACCTCGACGCCGGACCCGACCGGCTCGGCGACCCCCACCCCGGAGCAGACCCTGTCGGAGGCGGTCACGATCAACGGTCTGCGCGGTCAGACGGCGGCAGACCAGACCTGCACGATCGGCAACTGACGCGCGTCGGGAGCCCATCCCGCTGTGGGTATGATGGGCAGGCAGTACCGGGAGACGTCGCATAGTCCGGTCGAGTGCACCACCCTGCTAAGGTGGAGACCCCTCCGGGGGTCCGAGGGTTCAAATCCCTCCGTCTCCGCGAACGATGAAAGCCCCGCCGCGTGCGGGGCTTTCGTCGTTGTCGGGAGCCGGAAGGACGCGAAGCCTTCACACGAGGGTGGGCCCACGCCGCCGGAGGCTCCGCGCGCCGCGCAGCGGCGGGTGGAGGGGCGGTGGGGACAAATCCCTCCGTCTCCGCATCGTGAAACCCCGCTTCGGCGGGGTTTCGGCGTTTGCGGTCGAGACGGGAGACCATCAGGACCCGGAAGCTGCATCTCATACTGTCGGCGGCGGCGTGTATGACTTAGGCTACTAAGTCATACACGTGAGGTGATGCGGTATGGGATCGTGGCCGGCGGCGACAGCCGAGGTGTTCGAGTGGCGATCGCTCGCGCGCGCGGAAACGGGTCCGGGCCTCGCCGAGTACCTGGGCGGTCCGCGCGAGTACACCGCGACGATTCCGGCATCGATCGCCGGAGTCGACGTGGCGCTACCGGCCGCCCTGCTCGCGGCCGCGGACGAGGCCGCTCGTGAATTGAGTCGGTTCGATGCCGAGCTGGGCCACCGCGTCGCGGCGTTCGCGCCCGTGCTGTTGCGGAGCGAGGCTGCAGCCTCGTCGCAGATCGAGCAGCTCACGGCGAGCGCCCGTGCGATCTTCTCGGCGGAGCTCGGCGCTCGGGGAGCCCGCAACGCATTGCTCATCGCGGCGAACACCTCCGCACTCCAGGCCGCCGTGGATCTCGCAGGAGAACTCGGCCCGGCCGCCATCCGCCAGATGCACGCGGTTCTCATGGCGGAGCAGCCCCGGCACGCGCCCGGCCGGTGGCGCGAGGAGCCGGTCTGGATCGGGGTCTCGTCGCAGTCGCCGGTCGGGGCGGACTTCGTGGCTCCTCCGTGGGAGCTCGTCCCCGGGCTGATCGACGACCTCGTGGCTTTCACCGGGCGGCTGGATGTGCTGCCGCTGGTGTCCACGGCGGTCGCACACGCGCAGTTCGAGACCATCCACCCGTTCACCGACGGGAATGGCCGAACCGGTCGTGCGCTGGCTCAGGCGATGCTCCGACATCGCGCGGTCACCCGCAGCGTCGCCGTACCGGTCTCTGCGGGTCTGCTCTCGGACGTCGAGGGGTACCACCGGGCGTTGACGGCATACCGCGCCGGCGACGCCGAACCGATCGTCGCCAGGTTCACGGAGGCGAGCGTGCGCGCGGTGGCCAACGCACGCGAGCTGGTGGCTGACATCGATGCGATCCACGCCGGGTGGCGCGAGCGTGTGCGGGCCCGCTCGGACAGCGGAGTGTGGCGGGTGCTGGACGTCGTCGCCCGGACTCCTGTGGTGGATGCCGCGCTGATCGCCCGCGAGCTCGGCATCCGGACGCAGAACGCGTACCCGCTGCTGCGTGACCTCACGGAGAAGGGCGTGCTTGCGGCGAAGAACGAGTATCGGATCGGAACCCTCTGGCGTAGCGAGGAGATCCTCGACGCCGTCGACCGCTTCGCGAGGCGCGCAGGTCGTCGGCAGCGGGCCTAAGGAGGCGTGGATGCGGGGCGTCGGGGTCGGCGGGCTGCTCGTCGCCGTGCTGTTCGGTGCGGCGGGGTGCGCCCCCTCGCCGGCGCCGGCGCTGCCGGACGGCGTGCAGGTGCAGCTCGTGCAGCTGCGTTCGGACGTCGCCGACCGCACGGCCCAGGTACGGGTGGTGAACGGATCGGACGCCGACCTCGTCGTGGAGCGGCTCGTCGTCGAGGATGACTGGTTCGCCGGCCCCGCCGAGCGCGAGAAGCGCAGCGCGATCGCCGCCGGGCGCACGGTCGACCTGCGCATCCAGCTGCCGGAGTCGGCGTGCGAGGGCGAACCGGCCGCGGGGGAGCGGCGCAGCCGCGCCCTGCTCGAGCTGGCCGGCATCGGCACCGTCGAGGTCGATCTCGTCGACCCGCTCGGGTTCAGCGTCCGCCTGCACGAGCGGGAGTGCCTCGCGCACGACGCGGCCGCCGTCGCGGGTATCCGCATCTCGGGTTTCGTGGCATCCCCCGCGGGCGAGCCCGCGCGGCTGGAGCTCGCGATCGAGCCCACCGGCGGCGATGGCGCGATCGAGCTGCTCGAGTTGCGGCCGACCAACCTGCTGCAGTTCACCACGGCCGAGTCGAGCCCGCATCCGCTCGGCGTCACGGTCGCCGGATCCGACGCACCGCAGACCCTGCAGATTCCGCTCGTGCCACAGCGGTGCGACCCGCACGCCGTCATGGAGGACAAGCGCGGCACGGTGTTCGGCCTCTCGCTGCGCGCCGACGGCGTGGAGGGCGTCGTCGACGTGGCGGCGTCGGACGAGCTCAAGGGGCGGATGCTGCGCTGGGTCGCCGACTGGTGCGGATACGCGTGATTTCAGAGCACCGCCGAGTGGCGGCGCGGCTGACCGACCGTCTCGAGCAGCCGCGCGACGTCGCGACTCGGGGGCTCGCCGAACTGGCGACGGTACTCACGGCTGAACTGCGAGGGGCTCTCGTAGCCGACGGCGTATGCGGTGCCGGCGATGTCGGCGGGGTCGGCGAGCAGCCGCAGCCGCGCCTCCTGCAGCCGGATGCTCTTCTGGTACTGGATGGGGCTCATCGCGGTGACGGTGTGGAACGCGCGGTGGAACGCCGAGGCACTCATGTTCGCGAGCGACGCCAGCTCGTCGACGCGCACCGTCTCGGCGTAGCGCTCGCGCATCCATCGGGCGACGTGGCGCACGCGGCTCAGGCTGCTGTCGGCGAGGCCGAGCTGGCGCACGGTCGCCCCCTGCTCGCCCGACATGACGAGCCAGAGGATCTCGCGCTCGATCATCGGGGCGAGCACGGGGATGTCGCGCGGGGTGTCGAGCAGCCGCAGCATCCGCACCGCCGCGTCGAGCAGGCGCGCGGATGCGGTGCCCACGGCGATCGCGGGTGGGACGGGTTCGCCGCGCACGGGCCGCGCGACGTCGGCGGCGGCGGGGTTGAGCAGCAGCTCCGCGATGACCTCCGGACGCAGCTCGAGCCCGAAGCCGAGGGCGGGGTGGTCGGGCGACACGTCCGTGTAACGTCCGCTCACGGGCACCTCGACCGAGGCGACGAGGAACTGCCCCGGGCCGTAGTCGTGCACGGCGTCGCCGACCGAGAGGCGCTTCGAACCCTGGGCGACGATCGCGAGCACCGTGCCCGTCGTCGACTCGTCCTGCGGCCCGGACTCGTCCTGACGGGCGACGAGCACGCCGGGGATGGCGGTGGGCGAGACCCCGTTCGCGGCGTGGCGGACGAGCAGGCTCTGCAGTTCGGGCAACGACATGCGCCGATTCAAGCAGCACGACCGCACCGGTGTCGCCGGATCGTGGCGGATCGAGCAGGATCAGGCAAGGGTCTGGCGTGAATCCCCTACCGCCCCCCTGCGGCTCGCGGCTTGGCTGGAGGGCATGAACAGTCAGCAGAACGAACACCCGTCCGTCGTCGTGGTGACCGGTGCGAGCGCCGGCATCGGGCGCAGCGCCGCCGTCGAGATCGCCCGGCGCGGCTCCGGCGTCATCGCGACCTACCACTCTCGCCCGGAGGGCGCCGAGGAGACCGTCGCCCTCATCGAGGAGCTCGGAGGGCGGGCTCACGCGCTCCGGCTCGACGTCGGCGACACCGCGACCTTCCCCGCCTTCCACGACGCGGTGCGCGACCTCCTCGCCTCCGAGTGGGGCGCCGACAGCATCGACGCGCTCGTCAACAACGCCGGCTTCGGCGGCGGCCGCTCCTTCGAGGAGATGACCGAGGAAGCCTTCGACGACTACTACCGCGTGCTGTTGCGCGGCCCCTACTTCCTCACCCGGTCGCTCCTGCCGCTGCTCGCGCCGGGCGGCGCGATCCTCAGCGTCTCCAGCAGCTCCGTGCGCCCCGGCGACACCGAGCCCGGCTACTCCGGGTACGCGGGGATGAAGGCCGGCCTCATCACGGCGAGCCGCTTCCTGGCCCGCGAGCTCGGCGAGCGCGGCATCCGCGTCAACACGATCGCACCCGGACCCACCCGTACGCGCCTCGGCGGCGACGCCTTCGAGAAGTACCCGGAGATCATCGCCCCGCTCGCCGCGAAGACGGTGCTCGGCCGCATCGGCGAACCCGAGGACATCGGGCGCGTCATCGCGTTCCTCGTCTCGCCCGAGGCGGCCTGGATCACCGGCCAGGACATCCAGGTGTCCGGCGGGTACGCGCTGTGACCTCCGTCGAGGGTCGTTGGGGCACGGTCGTGCTCACGGGTGCGACGAGCGGCATCGGCGAGGCGACGGCGCGGCTGCTCGTCACGCGGTGCGAGGTGCTCGTCGTCCAGGGGCCCGAGTCTGCGGATGCCGTCGCGCCGCTGCTGCGGGAGCTGCGGACGCGGGGCCGCGCCGAGGTGCACTACGTGCCGGCGGACTTCACGAGCCTCGACGCCGTCGTCGACGCGGCGCGCGCGATCCGGGCGCGGGTGCCGCACGGGATCGACCTGCTCATCAACGACGCGGGTGTGCCGGGTGCTCCCGAGCGGCTCCTGACCGTCGACGGCTTCGAGCGCACCCTCCAGGTGAACGCGCTCGCGCCCGCGCTCCTCACGCGCCTGCTCGTGCCGGCGCTCGCCGCGGGCGCGCGCATCGTCAACGTCGGCTCGTCGGCGCACCGGGTCGAGCGGTTCCACCTCGACGACCCCGACCTCGTCCACGACTACTCGCCGGTGGCGGCCTACGCGCGGTCGAAGCTCGCGATGGTCACCTGGTCGGCACTGCTCGCCGAGGAGGAGGCGGGCACCTCGACGACCGTCGTCGCGCTGTGCCCGGGACTCAACGACACCCCGCTGAGCGCGGCGATGATGGGTCGCATCGGCGGACCGCCGTCGCGCGGGGCCGAGCGCGTGCTGCATGCAACGGTCGCGGACGTGCCGTCGGGTTCGTACCTCGAGGACGATCGGGTCGTCGCCCCGAGTCCCGAGGTGACCGACCCGGGCAACCGGGCGCGGCTCGCCGCCCTCTACGTCGGGCGGCTCGCGCCCGTCGCCTCCCGGAGATGACGAAGGAGAGGGGCGACCCCTCTCCGCCTCCAATCTATCGAACGACCCGGGGCTTGCCGCAAGCCCCCGGTCGTGGAGCAGAATCGACCTTCTGCCGTGCCGAAGGACGTGATGCGTGACCCGTCGAAACCCTGTCTTCGACCTCCCCGATCGCCTCGCCGCGAAGCGCGACCCCGCGCTCATCGCGGGCGATGAGGAGCATTTCGCGCGCATCGCCGAGACGCTCGAGGCGACGATCGCCGAACTCGGCGAGCGGCTCGCGGCCGAGCGGCGTCGGCCGCAGGGCGAGGGTCAGGATGCGCTCGACCGCGACCAGGAGATCCATCGGCTGACCGCGCAGCTGCGCTCGCTCACCCGCTTCGGCCTCGACCTGTGCCTCGGCCGGATCGTGCGCGCGGGTGAGGCCGAGCCGGTCTACATCGGCCGTCTCGGCCTCACCGACCGCGACGGTGAGCGCCTGCTCGTCGACTGGCGCTCGCCCGCCGCCGAGCCCTTCTTCGCCGCCACCCACGGCGACCCGCACGGCCTCGTCAGCCGCCGCCGCTTCCGCTGGACCCGCGGCCGCATCACCGACTACTGGGACGAGGCGTTCACCGCCGAGGGGCTCGAGAACACCGCCGCCCTCGACGACCAGTCGGCGTTCATCGCGAGCCTCGGCAGCAGCCGCTCGGCCCGCATGCGCGACGTGCTCGGCACCATCCAGGCCGACCAGGACGCCATCATCCGCGCCTCATCGCGCGGCGCCCTCGTGGTCGACGGCGGCCCCGGCACCGGCAAGACCGTCGTGGCGCTGCACCGCAGCGCCTACCTGCTGTACTCCGACCCGCGCCTCAGCCGCGGCCGCGGCGGCGTGCTGTTCGTCGGCCCGAGCGCCGGCTACCTCGCCTACACCGCCGACGTGCTGCCGGGACTCGGCGAGGAGGGCGTGCAGACCTGCACCCTGCGCGACCTCGTGCCCGAGGGGGCGGATGCCGGGGTCGAGGCGGATGCCGAGGTCGCGCGGTTGAAGTCCTCCGTCGCGATGGTGCGGGCCGTCGAGGCCGCCGTGCGCTACCACGAGCGCCCGCCCACCACGGGGCTCGCCGTGACGACCGACTGGGCCGCGCTGCACCTCGACGCCGACGACTGGGCGGAGGCCTTCGACGCACCCGACCCCGGCACCCCGCACAACGAGGCGCGGCTCGTGGTGTGGGAGGCGCTGCTCGAGATCCTCGAACGGCAGCACGACGACCGCATCCCGCCCCACCAGGTGCGCCGCTCGCTCACGCGCAACGCCGAACTGCGCGCCGCCTTCAGCCGCGCCTGGCCGGTGCTCGACCCCGCGGGGGTCGTGGGCGACCTGTGGTCGGTGCCCGCCTACCTGCGGGTGAGCGCACCGTGGCTCGCCGCGGAGGAGGTCGCGCTGCTGCAGCGTGGTGAGCCGCGCGCGTGGACGGTCTCCGACCTGCCGATCCTCGACGCGGCCCGCCTGCGCATCGGCGACCCGCGCACCTCATCCGTGCGGCGCCGCGCCGAGGCGGAGCTCGCCGACCGGCGCGAGCGGATGTCGACCGTGATCGACTACCTCGTCGGTTCGCAGGAGCTCGACGACGGCGAGGGTGTCATGACGATGCTGTCGGTCTCCGACCTGCAGAACACCCTCGTCGACGAGTCGGGGATCGCGCACCTCGACCCCGACGAGCTGGCGGGGCCGTTCGCCCACGTCGTCGTCGACGAGGCGCAGGAGCTCACCGACGCCGAGTGGCAGATGCTGCTCGCGCGGTGCCCCTCCCGCAGCTTCACGATCGTCGGCGACCGCGCCCAGGCGCGCCACGGCTTCACCGAGAGCTGGGAGGAGCGCCTCACCCGGGTGGGCCTGCGTGCCGTCACGCTCGCCTCGCTCACCATCAACTACCGCACGCCGGCCGAGATCATGGCGGAGGCCGAGCCCGTGATCCGCGCGGCGATCCCGGATGCCAACGTGCCGGTCTCGGTGCGCAGCAACGGCATCCCGGTGCGCCACGGTCGGCTCGACGAGCTCGACACCGTGCTCGGCGCCTGGCTCGCCGAGCACGACGACGGCGTCGCGTGCGTCATCGGCGCCCCGGGGTTCGCACCGGGGGAGCGGGTGCGCTCGCTCACCCCGGAGCTCGCGAAGGGGCTCGAGTTCGACCTCGTCGTGCTCGTCGACCCCGCGCGGTTCGGCACCGGCATCGAGGGCGCCGTCGACCACTACGTCGCGATGACCCGCGCCACCGAGCGACTCGTCGTGCTCGAGGGCGGAGCCTGACGCTCAGTCGCGCTCGACCATCCGGCTGAGCGTGAGCGGCGGCGCGTCGGGCGACTGCAGCACGAGCTCGTCGCCCGCGCAGACGAAGTGGTCGATGTCGGTGAAGCCGGACGACAGCGACTGCGTGCCCGGGTCGGCCTCGATCGCCTGCCCCTTGAAGCTCCAGCTCGTCTCGAGCAGGCTCTCCCAGCCGTCCGCGACGACACGGATCTCCTCGCCCGAGACCGTCCACACGCCGCTCGCCTGGCCGGTGATCTCGCCGAGCACGTCGCCGAAGTTCGTCGGCATCCGCATGGTGAAGGCGGTCGGCAGCACGTTCATGCCGAAGCCGTGCTCGATGAACTCGTAGACGATGCTGCCGTCGGCGATGATCTCGTACTCGCTCGCCCCCGCGGCCTCGAGCGCCGCGTCGAAGTAGGCCTGCAGGGCGGGGGCCTCGGCGACCCACGCGCCCGTGACGCACTCCATGGCGGCGCGTTCGGCGGCGGGGTCCTGCGCGGGCGCGCCGGCCGCGTCGGGCGCGGAGGGGGCGGTGGCCCCCTCCGACCCGGCGGTGGCGCATCCCGCGAGTGCCGCGGCGCCCGCGAGGGCGAGCGCGAGCGCGGCACCCCTCGGGCGCCGTCGGCCCCCGCTCACGAGAGCGATCCGACGAAGCTGAACTCCATCTCGAGGGTCGCGGGGGCCACGGAGAGCGTCGCCATGTAGGTCTCCGACTTGGCCGCGAGCCCGAGTTCGTCGTCGCCCTGGTCGAGGTCGGCGAAGCTCGGCGTGAACCACGTGATGCCGGCGGCGGCGAGCCGGTCGGCGTACGCCTGCGCCTCGTCGATCGAGCCGACCGTGACGGTGATCGACCAGACGCCCCCTTCGCCGACCGGATTCGCCCCCGAGGTCTCGAAGGTGGGCGTCGCGTCCGGGCGCGGGAGCGCCTCGGGCCACGGCCAGGCCGGGTCGATGAAGCCGCCCACAGTCGGCGCGTCCGGCGTATCCACCGTCTCGTCGGTCGTCGAGTCGGACTGGGTGGGCGGGTCGGCGACCTCGGGCGTGGTCGGGGCGGGCGCGGCGCAGCCGCTCAGGGCCAACAGGATGCCGGCGCCGCCGACGAGGGCGAGGCGGGCGCGGATGCGGATGCGGATGCTCACGAGCTCTGGACCTCCAGGTTGTACTGCACGCCGGTGGGCCAGTCCGCCATACCGGAGACGGTGGCGCGTCGCAGCGGGCCGGTTTCGTTGGTCTCGGGGCTCGCGTAGATGGACAGCACGACGCCGTCCACCTCGAACTCCGACTCGACGGTCCAGCCGGCGCCCCGGTACCAGTCGTGCAGCGCGGTCAGCTCGTCGGCGGATGCGGCGTCGAAGACGAGGTAGAAGCTCTCACCCGAGCGGATGCCGCTCACAGGGATGCCGTCGGGCAGCGGCAGCTCGGAGGGCCAGCCGCTCGGCATCTCGACGGCGGTGTACCCGGCCGCGATCGCCTCCGGGCTGAGACCCTCGGTGCCGGGCTGGACGGTGTCGTCGTCGCCCTCGTCCTCGGGGGCGTCGGAGACGAGCTCCTCGGCATCCTCGACGAGCTCGCCGAGCTCATCCAGATCGGGGACGGACGGGACGGTGGGGACGCAGGCGCACAGGGCGAGCGCCGCGACGGCGAGCGCGGCGGGCGCGAGCGCCGCCGGGATTCGTGAGGGCATACGGGTGTCCTTTCGAACGGGCTGTGTGGT
The DNA here is from genome assembly GCF_003627075.1 of Protaetiibacter intestinalis. Lineage (NCBI taxonomy): Bacteria > Bacillati > Actinomycetota > Actinomycetes > Micrococcales > Microbacteriaceae > Protaetiibacter > Protaetiibacter intestinalis. The sequence goes on from NZ_CP032630.1 coordinate 1,456,595, forward strand.
GGCGCGGCGCCCCCCGGCGCCGACGACATCAGGGTCACAGAACGGCGTGCGTACGCAATCGGTACGAATTACCTACGGGCGCTCGCTACGATCACAACCGTGACGGATCCTCGAAGCCCGGCCGCCACGGGGGAGTGGCCTCTCGTCGCCCGTGCGCTCGAGACCGGGGACATCGCGGCGGGGCTCGCCCGGCAGCCCGCGCGCGTGCAGTTGCTCGTGGGGTCCGCCGGCGTCGGCAAGACGGTGCTCGCCTCGATGGTCGCGCGCGGCGAGGATCGCGAAGTCGTCGAGGTGATCGCCCTCGCCGAGCTCGCCGGGGTTCCGCTCGGCGCCTTCGGTCCGGCGCTCGCCCGGCTCGGCATCCCGAGCGACCCCGAGCGCGCCGTGCCCGCCCTCATGGCGGTCGTGGGCGGTGCCGCCGAACGCCACGTGCTGCTCGTCGACGACATCCCGCGGCTCGACGACGTGTCGGCGGCCGCCGTCTACCAGCTCGTGCGCGCCTTCGGCGTGCCGACGATCGCGACGGCGCGGCTCGGCGAGCGGCTCCCCGCGCCCGTGCAGCGGATGGTCGACGAGGGGCTCACGGTGCGGCACGACATCGCGGGGCTCACGCTCGGCCAGGTGGGTGAACTGCTCGACCGCCGCTTCGACGCGCGCGTGCGCTACGCCGACGTGCTGCGCCTCACCGAGCGCACGACCGGCAACCCCCTCTACCTGCGGGTGCTCGTCGAGCGCGCCCAGCGCAACGGCGAGATCCACCGCGACGGCGACACCGTCACGATCGACGAGGGCGACGCCCCGACCGACCTCGTCGACGCGATGGCGGCGCGGCTCGCCGACCTCAGCTCCGAGCAGCGCCGCCTGCTGCGGCTGGCCGCCCTCCTCCAGCCGGTGCCGCGCGGCGTGCTCGCCAGCACGCGCGACGAGGCGCTGCTGCTCACCACCCTCGAGGCCCGCGGGCTGCTCGCCGCCGAACCCGGCACGGGCCGCATCCGTGTCACGCATCCGCTCATCTCGGAGAGCGTCGCCGGCGACCCCGAGTCGCACCACGACGTCGCCGATGCGGTCGGCCGCCTGCGGGCGACGGGCGACGACCGCGACCGGCTGCTCGCCGTGCGCCTGCAGTTGAAGGATGCCGAGCCCCCGCCGCTCGAGGAGCTCGCGTGGGCGGCGGCGTACGCCTACGGCACGGGCGACCTGCTGCTCGCGGCCGAGCTCTCCTCCGAGCTGCTCGCGCGGGCCGACGAGCGGCCGTACCGTTGCGCGGCGCTCACGACGCTCGCGAGCACGCGCTCACTGCTCGGCGAGCACGGCCCCGCCGAGCAGGCCTTCGCGGAGGCCGAGGAGCTCGCGCACTCGCCGGAGGAGCTCGCGCTCGTCGCGGTGCGGCGCGGCGAGCACCTCTCGTACCGCCGCTACGACCTGGCGGGCGCGGTCGCCCAGGCCGAGCGCATCCGGGCACGCATCAACGCCGAGTCCGACGCCCTCGACGACTCGCTGCGCCAGTGGGACGCCTCGCTCGACATCATCGCCGGGATGCCTCTGCTCGGCCGGCTCGCGTTCCGGGTGAAGCCCGAGCTCGCGATCCGCTCGGCGATCCTGTTGATCGTGTCGCGCTCGTCGCGCGGCGACCTGGGCGCGGCGCGTTCGGCGATCGACGACCTGGCCCGCATCCAGCAGCAGATCGGCCAGGTCGATCCGCTCGCCTCGGCCGCCCTCGGCTTCGCGCGTTTCGTGGAGCTCATCTGCGCGGGCCGCGTGCCGGAGGCCGCCGCCTACGTCGAGTCGCGCCGCGTGGACGCCGATGACGGCGTCGGCATCTACACGATGCTGCTCGGCAACCTGCGGCAGTGCGGCGGGCGCCTCGCCGAGGCGGAGCGGCTCACGACGCTCGCGGTCGACCAGCTGCGCTGGCGCGACGGGCTCGGGCTGCTGGGCGTCGCGATCGGCTACCAGGCGAACGCGATCGCGAAGCAGGGGCGACTCGAGGAGGCGCGCGCCCTGCTCGACGCCATGACCCCGGCCCAGCGAGCGGGTCGGCACGCCTACCTGCAGGTGGCGGAGGCGGAGGCGTGGATCCTCGCGCACTCGGGCGACGTGGACGGTGCCGTCGAGGTGGTCGGGCGCGCGATCACGCGGGGGGCCGAGCGCGGTGCGATCTTCCTCGCGGCGCTCGCGGCGTGCATCCCGATCCGGCTGGGCGCCCTGGATCGCGCGGCCGAGCTGCTCGAGCTGCTCGTGGAGTCGGCGCCCACCGAGCTCGAGATCGTGCTGTGCATCCGCGACCTCGCGGTGGCGCTGCGCGACCGCGACCTCGAGGTGCTGCCGGGGGTGCTGCGGCGCGTGGAGGCGTCGGGGCAGGAGCCGACGGTCGTCGATGCGATCGCCATCGCGCTGCGGATGCGACCCCGGCCGGAGCTGCGCCGCAAGCTCGAGCTCACGCTCACCCGGGTGTCGGCGACGGTGTCGGAGCCGCCCTTCCAGCGCAGCGTCGCGACCCTGCTGACCGCGCGGGAGCTCGAGGTGGCCCGCGCGGCGGCGGCGCGGGAGCGCTCGAAGGAGATCGCGGCTCGGCTCGGCACCTCGCCGCGCACGGTCGAGGCGCAGCTGCGCTCGGCCTATCGCAAGCTCGGGGTGAACTCGCGCGACGCCCTGCGGGAGGCGCTCGCGGAGGTCGGACTGGATGGTTGACATCGGTCAACCATCCGCGTATCGTTGACGAATCTCAACGGTTGACGTTCGTCAACCATCTCGCGCCGTCGTCGTCGCGCGCCCCATCCGACTCCACCAGAAGGACCCGCATGTCCAGCTCCGCCCCCGCGTCGCCCGACGCGATCGCCGACAAGAAGCGCCGCCGCCAGGTGCTCGAGGCCCTCTCCGGCCTCCTGCTCGGCATGTTCGTGTCGATGCTCGCCTCGACCGTCGTCTCGACCTCGCTGCCGACGATCATCCACGACCTCGACGGCGACCAGGCGGCCTTCACCTGGGTCGTCACGGCGACCCTGCTGACGACCGCGATCTCGACGCCCATCTGGGGCAAGCTCGCCGACTTGACCAACCGCAAGGTGCTGTTCCAGTTGGCGATCGCGATCTTCGTCATCGCGACCGCCGCCGCCGGCTTCTCGCAGAACCCCGAGACCCTCATCGCGTTCCGCGCCGTGCAGGGCATCGGCGCCGGCGGCCTCGCCGCGCTCAGCCAGGTCATCATGGCCGACATCATCAGCCCGCGCGAGCGCGGTCGCTACATGGGCCTGTTCGGCGCCGTCATGGCGGTCGCGACCGTCGGCGGCCCGCTGCTCGGCGGCGTCATCACGGATGCGTGGGGCTGGCGCTGGAACTTCTACGTCGCGATCCCCTTCGCCGTGCTCGCGCTCATCCTCGTGCAGAGCACCCTGCACCTGCCCCAGCGCGCGCCGAAGAAGACGGCGATCGACTACCTGGGCGTCATCCTGCTCTCGGTCGCCGTCTCGCTGCTGCTCATCTGGGTGACCCTCGCCGGCGACCAGTTCGAGTGGTGGAGCTGGACGACCGCCTGGATGGTGGGCGGCGCGCTCGTCGCCGTGGCGCTGTTCATCGTCGTCGAGGTGCGCTCGAAGGAGCCGCTCATCCCGCTGACCTTGTTCCGCAACCGCACCTTCACGCTCTCGGTGATCGCCTCCATCGCGACGGGCCTCGCGATGTTCGGCGCCTCCGTGTTCCTCAGCCAGTACATGCAGCTCGCCCGCGGCGCCACGCCGACCGAGGCCGGCCTCATGACGATCCCGATGATCGCCGGCCTGCTGATCTCCTCGGTGCTCGTGGGTGCGCTCATCACGCGCTTCGGCCGCTGGAAGCCGTTCGTCGTCCTCGGCGCGCTGCTGCTCATCGCGGGCTCGTACCTGCTGTCGACCATCCACTACGACACCGACTTCACGCTCGTGTCGATCTACATGGTGCTGCTCGGCGCGGGCGTCGGCATGACGATGCAGAACCTCGTGCTGGTCGTGCAGAACACGACCGAGCCCGCGCAGATCGGCGTCGCGAGCTCCGGCGTCACCTTCTTCCGCAGCCTCGGCGGCACGATCGGCGTCTCGGTCATGGGCGCCGCCCTCGCGGCGCGCGTGACCGACCTCGTCGCCGAGCGCAAGGACGACATCGCGGCCGCGATCGCGAGCCTCGGAGCCGACGCCCCCACCTGGGCCGAGCAGCTGCAGTCGGGCTCGCTGCCCAAGGTGTCGACGATGCCCGAGGCGCTGCGCGTGATCTTCGAGGACATCTACGCCACCGGCATCTCGCACTCCTTCCTCATCGCGGTGCCGTTCGCCGTGCTGAGCCTGCTCGCGATCGTGTTCCTGCCCAACAAGCCGCTCACCCGCATGACGACGACCGAACGCGTCCAGGCCTCCGAGGCCGACCTCGCGACGGTGTCCGTGCCGGAGGGCATGGAGGCGCTCACCGCGACCGGTAGCATCGCCACCACCGAGGGCGACCGGAACGGGGAGGGCACCGCGAGATGACCACGGATCCGCGGCAGGAGGCCGTGCGCGGGCTCGAGGGCGCCTTCGGCGAGCTGATGGGCGAGTTCCGCCGCATCTACGTGCAGGCGGCCGCCTCCGTCAGCCCCGGGATGCTGCCCGGCACCTTCAAGGTGCTGTCGATGATCCAGCGCTCCGGCTCCGAGACGGTCTCGGGCCTCGCCGAGCGGATCTCCGCCGACAAGGGCCAGGTGAGCCGCAGCGTCACCGAGCTCGAAGACCTCGGGCTCGTCGAGCGCACGGCCGACCGGTCCGACGGCCGCATCAAGGTCATCTCGGTCACCGAGGAGGGCCGCCGCCGCCTCGAGCAGGCCCGGCTGCCCTACGAGGGGCGCCTCACCGAGGTGCTCGCCGACTGGCCCATGGAGTCGATCGAACGCCTCACCGGCCTGCTGCACGCACTCGCCCGGGGCGAGACGCCCGAGGCGTAGCCGCCGGGCTCAGTCGAGCGTCTGCTCGGTGGTGAGCTCGACCGTCGACCAGATCTCCATCTCGAGCGGTTCGAGTTCGCGCAGGATGTGTCGCCGCACCAGGTCCTGCCGCTCGATCGTGCAGCCCGGCTCCACGCGGAACAGCACCTCGAGGTTGAGGCGGTTGCCGAGCTTCGACGAGCGGATGAGGTGCTCGTCGTGGAGGCCGAACTCGGCCGCCGCGCTCTCGACCGCCGCGGTCACGCGCGCGGACACCTCGGGCGGCGGTGCGCCCTCGAGCAGCTCGCGCACGCCGGTGCGCACGAGCGAGATCGGCATGGGCGCGACGAGCGCGCAGGAGGCCAGCACGAGCACCGGGTCGACGTAGGGCAGCAGCCCGTGCCAGCTCGCCGCCGCGATGAGGATCGCGGCCACCGCGGCGACCGCCACCATGGCCGCGCGGATCGCGCCCCCGCGCCACTCGAGCGACTCGGCGTGCACGAGGTCGCTGCGGATGAGGCCGAGCCAGATCGCCATCCCCGTCGACACGACGGCGACCGCGATGCCGTAGGCGACGACCGCGCCCATCTGCACCTCCTCGCCGCCGTCGAGGATCACGATCACGGCATCCCCGACCGCCACGACGAGCGCCGCGAGGGCCGCGACGCCCTGCGCCGCGACCACGAGCGGGGTCACCGCCGCCCGTCCGAAGGGGTTGAGGCGGGTGGGCGCCTCGCGCGCGATCTTCACGGCGGCGATCGCCATCCAGGTGGTCGCGATGCCGATCACGCCGAACGCGCCGTCGAAGACGAGCACGCGGATGCCGAGGGCGAGACCCAGCCCGAGCGCGACGAGCGCGAGCCCCACACTGACGGCGAGGGAGATCGTCAGGATGCGCACCTCGCGGGCGGCCGAGATCGCCATGCGGCCACCCTACGACCCCGCCGTCCTCCCGGCGATGCGTTCCATCGCGGCCACGGCATCCGGCCACACCTCGCGCGGCAGCTCGTGGCCCATGCCCTCGACGAGCAGCAGTTCGGCACCGGGGATCGCGGCAGCCATGTCGCGCGCGGCATCCGCCGAGAGCACGCGGTCGGCGGTGCCGTGCATCACCACCACCGGCATGCGCAGCCCGCGCAACGCCTCGAGCCGCTCGGGCGCCCGCAGCAGCGCCGACCACTGCCGCGCGAGCCCGTCGGGCCGGTACGAACGGTCGTAGGCGGCACCCGCCGCCCAGCGATGCCAGGCGGCGTCCCACGGGAAGCTCGAGCCGGGCGGGCGCTGGAACCGCGCGCCCCACACCACGAGCCGGCGCGGCAGCCGCGGTTGCGGTCGACGCAGCTCCGGATGCTCGCCGTGCAGCACCCAGCGGGGCGAGCGGCCCGGGATGGTCGACACCAGGCCCAGCCCGAGCACCCGCGCGGGGTGTCGCAGCGCCGCCAGCTGCGCGATCATCCCGCCCATCGACTGGCCGAGCAGGAACGCGGCGGGGATTCCGGCGGCGTCGAGCACCCGCACGACGTCGTCGCCCATGTCCTCGAGCCCGTAGCCGCCGTCGACGCTGCGCGGTCCGCCCGTCATGGTCGACAGGCCCGTGTCGCGGTTGTCGACGCGCAGCACCCGGAACCCCGCGGCGACGAAGGCGGCCACGAGCTCCTCGTGCCAGGCGATGAGCTGCGCGCCGGTGCCCGCGAGCAGTACGAGGGGGATGCCGTCCTCCGGCCCGGCGACGTCGTAGAACAGCCGGATGCCGTCCGCCTCCGCGTAGGGCATCAGGACCCCGTGCCGCCGCGGTCGCCGCGCGCCCAGAACGCCGCGACCGTCACGCCGGCCACCGTCAGCAGGCCCGCGAGCGTCACGAGCAGCGGGAACCCCGCGACCGCGATGAGCGCGAGGCCGCCCGAGTTGAGCCCGAGGCGCAGCAGCCCGATCACCCCGATCTGCAGCGAGAAGTCGGTGGCCGCGAGCTCGGGGCGGGTGTTGTCCATGGCGATCGTGTAGACCCAGACGCCCGCCGAGGCGTAGCTGAGGTAGAGCACCACGAGGGCGACGGTCGCGGGCGTGTCCCACGCGACGCCCATGGCGAGCGGCAGCAGCCCGAAGATGCCGACGGCGTACAGCGCCCCGACGGCGAGCAGCGGCACGAGGCGCCCGAAGCGGCTGATGAGCCAGCCCACGACGAGCCCGCCGAGCAGGCCGGCGATCGGCGAGACGGTGCCGAGCACGACCCCGATCCGCGACAGCGACCATCCGGCGTCGAGCAGCATCGCCGACTGGATCGCCGTGACGAGGTACGGTCCGAGGCAGAGCGCCGGCACGATGAGCACCACGAAGACGGCGCGTCGGCGCGAGCGGAAGAACCCGGGCAGCGCCTCCCACGGCACGCGTCGGGGCACGGTGAACCCGCCCGCCTCGTGGAAGAAGGCCATCACGACGAGCGGCAGCACGAACAGCGCCGCGAGCAGCAGCACGGTCGGCGTCCACCCGATCGCGTCGTAGACGATGAGCGCGAGGCCCGTGCCGATGACCGCCGAGATGGTCGCCGCCCCCACCTGGATGCCGTTGCCGATGCCGCGCTCGCGCGGGGCGAGCAGGCGCACGGCGAGACCGTTGACGGCCGCGTCGTGGAAGGCGCTCGGCACGAGCACGGCGGCGAGCGCGAGCACGAGCAGCCCCGGGGAGGCGAGCGGGTCGATCGTCGCGAGCCACAGCAGCGCGCCGATCACGAGCAGCTGCGTCACCACGATCCAGCTGCGGTAGTGCCCGAAGCGGACCGAGCCGTAGCGGTCGACGATCGGGCCGATCGCGAAGCGCAGCACGTAGACGAGGCCCACGAGCGAGATCGCGCCCACCGTCGCGGGCGGCATCCCGCCGTTCAGCAGGATCGTGGTGAGCGCCCCGAGGAAGAACGCGAACCCGATGTCGGTCACCAGGTAGAGCACGCCGATGACGGTGAAGCGCCAGGTACGCGACGGCAGCTCGGGCGCCGGAGGGGTCGCGAGCTCGGGCGTGAGCGGTTCGGGGGCCGGGAGGGTCATCGATGCCGCCTTCGCGTCGATCGGGTCGGTTGCCCGATGATCCCAGCGGGGCGCCGCCCGCGCAGTGGGGCGAACCACCATCGTCGCCCGCCGCGGGTGGGCTTATGACCGCTCGGGCGCTGGATGCGACGGCAGTCGCACGAACGCGAACGGCACCGCCGAGAGCAGGCAGCTCGCCGCGGGCACGAGCGTGATCGACAGGAACACGGTGTGCTGCATCGCGGGGGTGACCGTGGCGCCGGCCTCGTAGCCGGCGAGGACCACGAAGACGCCGAAGACGAGCACCGCGAGGGCGCTCATGATCTTCGAGACGAAGGTGAGCGTCGCGAAGGAGATGCCGTCGTTGCGCACCCCGGTGCGGCGCTCGGCGTCGTCGACGGCATCCGCGATCATCGTGGCCTGGACGACGAGGAAGACGCCGAGGGTGAGCCCGGTGAGGAAGATGAACACGACGATCCAGAGGATGCTCGCGAAGCCCACGAGGTACATCGCCACATAGAGGGCCGCGCCGAGCAGCGAGCTCGCGATCACGAGCGCGCGGCCGGAGATCGCGCGCAGCAGCAGCGGCGTCGTGAAGCTCGAGATCACCATGCCGGCGATGATCGCCGCCCCGATGAGGGTGAACAGCCCCTCGTCGCCGTACGCCACCACGACGAACACGGCGCCGCCCGCCTGCACGATGTAGCGACCGAAGCCGAGCACGGACCCCAGCAGCACGAGCAGCAGGGGCGTGTTGCGGGCGAGGGTGCCCGCGAGCTGGCGCAGGGTGAGGCGGCCGCCCGCGAGCGACGAGGCACGCTCGCGGGTGAAGAAGAAGGCGAGCAGGAACAGCCCCATGCCGAGCACCGAGATGACGAGCACGGCGAGCGACCAGCCCGACCCCGTCGTCTCGCCGCCCGAGAGGGCGCGGGCGAGCCACGGCATCCCGAGCGTCGCGAGCCCGAGCGAGATCGCGCCGAACGCCCGCACGTCGCCGATCACCCGGGTGCGCCGGGCGGGGTCGGGGAACGCCGAGCCGATGAGCCCCCAGAACGGCACGTCGCACACCGTGTAGGCGAAGCCCCACAGCGCGTAGACCACGCCGAACCAGACGAGCTGCAGCGGCTCGTCGGCATCCGGCACCGAGAACATGAGGGTCGTCAGCAGCGCCACCGGCACCGCCGAGAACAGGAGGTACGGCCGGAGCTTGCCCCAGCGGGTGCGGGTGAGGTCGATGACGACGCCCATGACCGGGTCGGTGACGGCGTCGACCACCTTGGCGACCGTGATGATCGCGGTGACGACCGCGAGGCCCGCGGTCGAGATGCCCGCGTACTGCACGAGGTAGACGAGGATGAACGTCGTCACCGTGGTGAGCACGAGGTTCTGCCCGAACCCGGCCGTCACGACCGCGAGCGCCTGGGTGCGCGGCGGCACCTCGCGCTCGGTCACCCGTCCTCCAGCAGCAGGGTGAGCACCTCGAACGGGCCGAGCTCGAGCCGCTCGAGGTCGACCTCGCGGATGCGGCGCTCGAGCAGGTCGGTCTCGTGCACGGTGACATGGGGGATGCGGGTGACGAGGGCCGTGGTGGCCGGGCGGCCGAGCGACTCGTAGAGGCGCACCACCGTGCCGGCGCCCGCCTCGGCGCGCTTGACGGTGTCGACGACGACCCCGGCATCCGTCGTCGAGACGAGGCTGTCGAAGGCGACGCCGCGCGTCGTGCGCAGCGGGTTGTTCAGCCGGTAGCCGTCGCGGATCACCTCGCCGAGCCCGCCGGGCGCGAAGGGCCGGAACGCGTACGTGAACTCGTGCCGGCCGCGGTCGGCGCTGCGGTCGGGGAAGGTGGGGGAGCGCAGCAGGTTGAGGCTCAGCAGCCCCTGCTTCGCGCGGTGGCCGTACTTGCCGTCGTTGAGCAGCGCGAAGCCGCCCGCCTCGTCCTGCACGGCGATCCAGCGGTGCGCGCACACCTCGAACTGGGCGGCCTCGACGGCGTCGCGCTCGGTCGTGGTGCGGGCGAGGTGGCCGAACTGGATCTCGCAGAGCGCCTCGGGTCCGTACCGGCTCGGGCGGAACTCGGCGCGCAGCATCCGGTGGCTCGCGTGCCAGTCGACGCGGGTGTGGAAGCGCACCAGCTCGGAGCCCGCCTCGAGCACGATGCGCTGCTCGAGTTCGACGCCGCGGCCGACGAGCCGCTGTGTGCGCACCACCGTGGGGCCGTCGACGCGGGTCTCGGCGGAGGCGAGGCGCAGCTGTCGGGGAGCGCGGGTCGTGTAGCGGGGGTCGATGTCCCAGGCGTCGAACGGCCACTGGTACGGGTCGCGGTGCAGCACGAGACGGTTCAGCCCGGCGCCCGCGTGCTGGGCGCCCGCGGCATCCGTGCACGAGACGATGACGCCCGCGCTGTCGAAGCGCAGCGTCAGCAGCCCGTTGGTCATCATGTCGCCGGCCGTCGCGAGGCCGAAGGGACCGGGCGCGGGTTCTATGCGCGCGGCGGCATACGGCTCGACGACGGCCCGGTGCCAGCGTCCGTCGACGCGCACGTGCTCGTCGCGCGCGAAGCCCGTGAGGTTGACGGCCGTGGCAGTGTCGCCCTCGGCCGCGCCCTCGAGCAGGTCGCTCGCGAGCGTCTCGAGCTCGCCCTCGAGCCGGCGGTACGTCTCCACCGCCTCGCGGTTCACGCGCTCGATCGAGGAGCCCGGCAGGATGTCGTGGAACTGGTTCAGCAGCAGCGCCCGCCAGATCGGCTCGAGCTCGGCGCGGGTGTCGACCGAGGCGAGCACCGAGAGCGCCTCGACCTCGTGCAGCATCCGCTCGACGACGCGGTTGTGCCGCTTGATGGCGCCCTGCGTCGTGTAGGTGCCCTGGTGCGCCTCCAGGTACAGCTCGCCCGCGTGGGTGTGCGGCACCTCGTGCCGCTCGAGCTCGCGGAAGAAGGCGTTCGCGGTCGAGAACCGCACGCGCGGCAGACCCCGGATGCCCTGGCCGTCGACGCCGATCTCGCGATCGAGCACCTCGAGGTGGATCTCGCCGGGTCCGCCGCCGCCGTCACCCGAGCCGTAGACGAGCAGCGCCGCCCCGAGCGCGCGCTCCGGGTACTGGGCGAGGCCGCGCAGCAGCCCGTCGGGGGCGCCGCGCGAGTTGTAGTCGCCCTCCGGCGGCATGTGCACGAGCACGCTCGAGCCGTCGATGCCCTGCCAGCGGAAGCTGCGGTGCGGGAAGACGTTCGTCTTGTTCCAGGAGATCTTGATGGTCTGGAACCAGTCCATGCCGCTCTTGCGCAGCAGCTGCGGCAGGTTGCCGCTGTAGCCGAAGGTGTCGGGCAGCCAGCACAGCCGCAGCTGCTCGTCGTCGAGGCCGAACTCCTGCTGCAGGAAACGCCGCCCCACGAGCGCCTGGCGCACGAGGGATTCCCCCGACGGCATATTGGTGTCGGGCTCGACCCAGAAGGAGCCCTGCAGCTCGAGCCGCCCCGACGCGGCCGCGTCGCGGAGGCGCGCGAACAGCTCGGGCCGCTGCTCCTTCATCCAGGCGAGCTGCTGCGGCTGGCTGGTGCCGTAGCGGTAGCCGGGGTAGCGCTCGAGGTTGGCGAGGGTGCGCGTGTAGGTGCGGGCCGCCTTGCGGCGGGTCTCGCGCAGCGGCCACAGCCACGCCATGTCGAGGTGGCCGTGACCGATCGCGTGGTAGACGAAGTCGGATGCCGCGGGCGTCGTGAGCGGGCCGGCGAGCGCCGCCCGCGCCGCGACGAGCTCGCCGGAGCGCGCGTGCCGCCAGGCGATGTCGAGCGAGGTGCGCAGCTCGCGGGCGAGCTCCGCGTCGTCCGTGTGGCCCGCGAGCACGGCGAGGGTGAGGTAGTCGTAGTAGAGCCCGAAGGCGGTCTCGTCGCGCACGGCGAGGTGGGCGCCGCGGAAGACGCCGCGCCCCACCGGGTAGAGGATGAAGCCGTTGTACGACACGTCGGCGTAGAGCTCGACGCGCTCGCCCGGTGCGAGCCCGTCCCCCACGGGACGGAACCGGCCCCCGGAGTGCGGCAGGTCCCCCTGCTGGAAAACGGTCGACACGGCGTCGAAGGGTGTGCCGTGCCGGTCGACGACGAGCCCCTCGCCCCGGATGCCGAGCATCACGCGGGCGCCCACGGCATCCGCGGGCACCTCGCCCGTGAGCCGCAGCCACGCGCAGTCGAGCACGCCGCCCCACGCCGCCCCGGCGCGGATGGGGGTGAACGCCGCGGGGTCGAGTTCGGCGAACGGGATCGGCTCGGCCGAGCGCACGACGGCCGCCTCGAGCGGCGCGACCCGCCGGTACACCCGCGCCCGCAGCCGCCGCAGCCGAAGGTACTGCTCCGGCTGCTCGACGCGGATGCCGTACAGGAAGGACAGGAACCCCGCCATCCGCCCTCCTTCGCCGCACCGCTGTCTCATATCCTGCCCCTTCGCGCCCCCGGGGGTGGCGGTGCGGCGGCTATCGTTCCCTCGTGAGCACTTCCCGGCGATCGAGCGGTCGTGTGACCATCAGCGACATCGCCGAACGCGCGGGGGTGTCGATCGGCGCCGTCTCGTTCGCGCTCAACGGGCGCAAGGGCGTCTCGGAGGAGACCCGCGCCCGCGTGCTGCGGGTGGCCGACGAGCTCGGCTGGGCGCCCTCGACGGCGGCTCGGTCGCTCGCCGAGGCGAAGACCGAGACGTTCGGCCTCGTGCTCGCCCGCGACCCCCACAACCTGGGCGTCGAGTCGTTCTACATGGAGTTCTTCGCGGGCCTCGAGATCGAGCTCTCGAAGCGCGGCTACAGCCTGCTGCTGCAGGTGGTGGGGTCGACGGACGACGCGCTCGCGACCCTGCAGAAGTGGCACCGCACGCGCCGGGTCGACGGGGTCGTGCTCACCGACCTCATCGACGACGACCCGCGCGCCGCGTTCGTCGCGGACTCCGGGCTGCCGGCGGTCGTGGTGGGCGACCCGGGTATCGCCGGGGGCCTCACGAGCGTGTGGACGGATGACGCGGCCTCGATGCGCGAGGCGGTGCGGCACCTGGTGTCGCTCGGCCACCGTCGGATCGCGCGGGTGGCCGGGCTCGGCTCGCTCGCCCACACCCGCATCCGCGACGACGCGTTCGCGGAGGAGACCGGCCTCCTGGGCGTCGCGGGCGAGCTGCTGCGCACCGACTACACGCCGGAGGCGGGCGAGCGCGTGACGCGCGAGGCGCTCACGGGGGCGGAGCCGCCGACGGCGCTCATCTACGACAACGACGTGATGGCGGTGGCGGGGCTCACGGTCGCGATGGAGCTGGGGCTCGGCGTGCCGGGGGAGGTGTCGATCGTCGCCTGGGACGACTCGGTGCTGTGCGAGCACACCCTGCCGAAGCTCACCGCGCTCAGCCACGACGTCGTCGCGTTCGGCTCGCACGTGGCGCGCCGTCTGTTCGACGTCGTCGCGGGTTCCGAGCCGGCCGCCTTCCTCGACTCGACCCCGCATCTCGTGGTGCGCGGCTCGACGGGCACGGCGACTCGGGACAGCTGAGACCGAGGTCGACTCAGCTGCTCGGATCCTCGTCCGCGGGGGCCAGGCTGTGCCAGATCTCGAACGCCACGCTCGCCGCCTGCTCGGCATCTCCGGCCGCGAGCGCCTCGATGAGGCGGTCGTGCACCTGGACGGAGGCGCCTCCGTCGTGCCGGAAGCGCTGGCCCTCGGCGCGACGCACCAGCGGGTCGAAGTGATCGAGCACCGATTCGAGGGCCTGATTCCCCGCTGCCGCGACCGGGATCCGGTGGAGTTCTTCGTCCGCGTCGAGCGCATCCGCGACCCGGCCTGAGGCGACGGCCTCGGCGAAACGCCGGTTGGCCGCTCTCATGCGGGCGAGCTCGTCGTCGCCGAGTCTCCCCGCCACCTGCCGCACCGCCAAGGCGTGCATCGCCGCGATCACGTCCCGGGCGTCTCGAACCGCGCGGGGGTCGATCGTGGTGACGGTCGTCGACCGGCCCGGTATCGCCTGCACGAGCCCGCTCGCCCCCAGCCGGAGCAGGGCCTCGCGGATGGGCGTGCGGCTGACCCCCAGCCAGTCCGCGAGCTCCCCGTCCTTGAGCTGCTCTCCCGGCTCGAACGTGCCGTCGACGATCGCGTCGCGGAGACGCCTGAAGACGTCGTCGCGCAGCAGCGAGCGGCCGACGCCGTGGGTTCCTCCGGGAATGGGCATGCAATATGTTGCGGGCCCGCGAGGCCGAAACGCAAATCATGAGGGGGGGTGGGAATATCGGTCGGACTGCAATATGTTGCATATCACAAGTCGAGATACGACGGACCACAACCTCGCCGCCGAGCGACGGCGCGAGGGGGAAAGGAAGTGCATCATGAACACCACTGAGCAGGGGATCAGGAACATCGTCCTCGTGCACGGCGCGTTCGCGGACGGCTCCGGCTGGCGTCGCGTGTACGACAACCTGACGGCGCGGGGGTACCGCGTGTCGATCGTGCAGAATCCCCTCACGTCTCTCGAGGACGACGTCGCCGCCACCCGGCGGGTCCTCGACCGGCAGGATGGCCCGAGCATCCTCGTCGGCCACTCCTGGGGCGGCACCGTCATCACCGAGGCGGGAGTGCACGACGGGGTCGCCGGACTCGTCTACGTGGCCGCACTCGCGCCGGACTCGGGCGAGACCACGGCGCAGCAGTACGAGGGATTCGCCCCCACCCCCGAGTTCGTGATCGACGTGGGCGACGACGGCTTCGGGTACCTCGACGCCGATGCGTTCAAGGCCGGATTCGCGGCGGACGCCGACGACGCCGACGCGGCCTTCCTCCGCGATTCGCAGGTGCCGATCAACATGTCGGTGTTCGGTGCGGCGGTCACCCGGGCCGCGTGGCGCGACAAGCCGACGTGGGCGGTCATCGGCTCGGACGACAAGGCGTTCGACCCCGCGATGGTGCAGCACATGGCCCACCGGATGGGGGCGGCGATCACCACCGTCGCGGCCAGCCACGCCCTCTACCTGACGCAGGCCGACGTCGTCTCCGACGTCATCGTCGCGGCCGCCGAGAACGCCCTGGTCGGCATCTCCTGAGGACCGGGCCCACCAGAGGTCGGCCCGCGCCCGCGGGCCGACCTCGAAGGAAGCAGGAGGACCATGTCGATCACTGTTCGTCCGGGCGGGCTGGGCCATCACGGGTCTCGACGCGGTCGTGATGGGGATCTTCGGCGCCATCGCCGCGTCGAAGGCCCTCAGCCTCGGGGTGGGGAGCGTCGGCGCGATCGTCGTGGGCGTGATCGGCGCGATCGGTGGCGGGATGCTGCGCGACGTCATCCTCAACCGCCCGATCTCGATCCTGCAGGTCGGGACGCTGTACGCGGTGGCCGCCGCCGCCGGTTCGGGGGTGCTCATCCTGCTCGTCCACGTCGGCACGCCCGTGCCGATCGCGGGGATCGTCTCCGCCGCGGTCACCGCGATGGTACGCGTCGCCGCCGTGGCGTTCGGGTGGAGCTTCCCCGAACAGCGTGCCCTCCGTGGGCGTCGCGCCCGGGAGGCAACGATTCGATAAAGCGCTTTACTTAAAACGCTTTAGTCCATAGTGTCCTTCTCAATCCCCCATGGGCGCGGGATGGATGCCTGCGCCACGCACCCCCGGGGTCCGTCAATACAAAGGAGTATTCACATGGCATCACGGAAGGCAGTCGCGGCAGCGATCGCCGGCGCCGCGACCGCGGCGCTGCTGCTCACGTCCTGCTCGGGAGCCCCCACCGGCAGCGACGACGGCCTGGACGGCGAGGTGACCGGCGAGGTCACCTTCGTCACCTGGCGCACCGACCTCATCGAGGACGGCACCTTCGACACGTACGCCGAGGAGTTCCACGCGAAGTACCCGGACGCGACCGTCAAGTTCGAGGGCATCACCGACTACGAGGGCGAGCTGCGCACCCGCCTCTCGACCACCAACTACGGCGACGTGCTCGGCATCCCCAACAGCGTGCTGCCCGACCAGCTCGCCGACTTCTTCGAGCCGCTCGGCCAGACCGCCGACCTCGAGTCCACCTACCGCTTCCTCGCGCCCAAGAGCTACGAGGGCGTGCAGTACGGCATCGCGCTCGGCGGCAACGCCAACGGCATCCTCTACAACAAGGACGTCTACGAGCAGGCGGGCGTCGACACCTTCCCGACCACCGAGAAGGAGTGGCTCGCCGCGGCCGCCAAGATCAAGGCGACCGGCGCCATCCCGCTGTACACCAACTACAAGGACGGCTGGCCGCTCAGCCAGTGGTCGGGCAACATGGGCGCCATCACCGGCGACCCGGATGCGGTGAACAAGATCGCCGAAGAGGACGCCCCGTGGACGGAGGGCGGTGAGCTCTACGCGATCGACTCGCTCATCTACGAGTCGGTGGCCGGCGGCTTCACCGAGGCCGACCCGCTCACCACCAACTGGGAGCAGTCGAAGGTCGACTTCGCCACCGGCAAGATCGCCACCATGGCGCTCGGCTCGTGGGCCATCTCGCAGATGCAGGCGGCCGCCACCGACAACGGCATCGACCCCTCGGTCGTGGGCTACGCGGCCTTCCCGGCCACGGCATCCGACGGCACGCAGTACGCGATCGTCGGCGGCGACTACAACCTCGGCATCAACAAGCACTCGAAGGTCAAGGCCGCCGCGAAGGCGTGGATCGACTTCCTCATCGAGGACTCCGGATTCACCGACACGCAGGGCATGGTCTCGCCGCTGCTCTCGAAGGACCTGCCCGACAACCTCGCCGGCTTCGCCGACGCGGGCGTCGAGCTGCTCGAGCTGAACGCCGCACCGGCCGGCAAGGAGGCGCTGTTCAACAACATCGCCGACGCCGCTCAGATCGACATCTGGGGCAACATCTACCGGCAGAAGCTCGTCGACATCGCCCGCGGTGCCGCCGACGGCGACAAGGAGTCGTACTTCGCCGAGCTGAACGAGCGCTGGGCCGACGCCCGGGCCGCGCAGGGCTGATGAGCCCCATCACCACAACCCCGCGCGTGCCTCGGCGCCGCGGCCGGCGGGGGTCCTCCGGGGCCCCCGCCGGGCAGGGGTTCTTCGCATCCCTCACCCCGTACCTGTTCCTCGCGGCCGCGGTCGGCCTGCTCCTGCTGCTGACCTACCTGCCCGCCGTGAACATGCTCTGGTACTCGTTCACCGACTGGGACGGCCTCGACCTCGAGAAGAACGTCGTCTGGCTCGACAACTACGTGCAGGTGTTCACCAACCCGCAGATCTTCGGCGTGTTCTTCGTGAGCCTCTACTACTTCGGCGGCTCCTTCGTGCAGATGGCGATCGCCCTCTACTTCGCCGCGCTGCTGAGCTACCGCACCCGGTTCTCCAACTTCTTCCGCGGGGTGCTGTTCTTCCCGTACCTCATCAACGGCGTCGCGATCGGCTTCGTCTTCCTCTACCTCTTCCAGCCGGGCGGCAGCCTGGACACGGTGCTCGGCTGGTTCGGGCTCGCCGACCCGCCGCAGTGGCTCGGCGACCCCGCGATCGCGAACGTCTCGCTCGCCGGCACCTCCGTCTGGCGGTACACGGGTCTCAACTTCGTGCTCTTCCTCGGCGCCATCCAGTCGATCCCGGGTGAGCTCTACGAGGCCGCCGACATCGACGGCGCCAACAAGTGGCAGCAGTTCTGGGCGCTCACCTTCCCCGGCATCCGGCGGATCGTCGGCCTGAGCTTCGTCCTCGCGGTGGCGGGCAGTCTCTCGGTCTTCGAGATCCCGTTCATCATGACGGGCGGCGCCAACGGCACCTCGACGTTCGTCATCCAGACGCTGCAGACCGCGTTCAACTTCCGCCAGGTGGGGCTCGCCTCGGCCATGGCGATCGTGCTGCTCGCCATCGTGCTGCTCGTCACCTTCGTGCAGCGCAAGATCTTCCCCGACGAGAAGGTGGACCTCACATGAGCACCGCACCCGCCCGCGTCCGGATGGCCGGACTCTCGGCGACGACGGTCAAGTACGTCTCGCTCGTGATCGGGGTGATCGTCACCCTCGTGCCGCTGTCGGCGCTGTTCATCGCGAGCTTCAAGACCTCGCAGGAGCTCGGGCAGACCGGGCCGTTCGACCTGCCCGCGAACTGGTTCAACTTCGAGAACTACGTCACGGCGTTCGTCCGGGGCGGCATGGTCGAGGGCTTCCTCAACACGACCGTCATCCTGCTGTTCTCGCTCACCGGCACGATCCTCATCGGCACGATGGCCGCCTACGCGATCGACCGCTTCCACTTCCGGGGCAAGAAGCTCATCGTGGGGCTGTTCCTCGTGGCGACGCTCATCCCCGGTGTCACGAGCCAGGTGGCGACGTTCCAGATCATCAACGGGCTCGGGCTCTACAACTCGATGGCCGCGCTGATCCTGCTGTTCATGGGCACCGACATCATCTCGATCTACATCTTCATCCAGTTCATGCAGTCGATCCCCGCGTCCATCGACGAGGCCGCGATGCTCGACGGCGCCAACCGCTGGACCATCTACTGGCGCGTGATCCTGCCGCTGCTGCGGCCCGCGATCGCGACGGTCGTCATCGTGAAGGGCATCGCGATCTACAACGAGTTCTATCTGCCGTTCCTCTACTGGCCGTCGGAGGGCGTGATCTCCACCTCGCTGTTCCGCTTCAAGGGGCCCTTCGGCGCCCACTGGGAGACGATCGCCGCGGGCACCGTGCTCGTCATCGTGCCGACGCTCATCGCCTTCGTCTTCCTGCAGCGCTTCATCTACCGCGGTCTCGCCTCGGGGTCGGTCAAGTGAGCGCGCGCGAACTGCACACCGGGTGGACCGTGCGCGCCGCGGGCGGCCCGGTTCCGGATGCCGTGGGCGCCGCCGCGCTGCCGGCCGTCGTGCCCGGGGTGGTGCACCAGGCCCTGCTCGACGCGGGCCGCATCCCCGACCCCTACCTCGACGACAACGAGTCGGCGCTCGCCTGGATCGGGCTCGTCGACTGGACGTACGAGCTGGGCTTCGAGGTGACGGAGGCGGAGGCGGCCGAGGAGCGCCGCGCGCTCGTCTTCGACGGCCTCGACACGGTGGCGACCGTGCTGCTCGACGGCGAGCCGGTGGCCGAGGTCGCCGACCAGCACCGCACCCACCGCATCGAGCTGGGCGAGCAGCTCACCGCAGGCTCCCACCGGCTGACCGTCGCCTTCCGCAGTCCCGTGCGCTATGCCGACGCGCAGAGCCTCGCCCTCGGCGCCCGCCCGCGGCCCTACCCGATGCCCTTCGAGGCGATCCGCAAGTCGGCCTGCAACTTCGGCTGGGACTGGGGCATCGCCACCTTCACGAGCGGCATCTGGCGCCCCGTGCGCCTCGAGGCGTGGTCGACGGCGCGGTTCGCCGCCTCGCGGGTCGTCGCGACGCCCGAGGGCGACGGCGGCCGCATCGCCGTCGCGGTCGAGCTCGCCACCACGGCGGTTGCCGAGCTCGAGCTGGAGCTCGAGGCGGCGGGGGAGCGGGCGGCCGCGACCGTGCCCGCGGGGGCGAGCACCGCATCCGCGACGCTCGAGCTCGCCGAGGTGGAGCGCTGGTGGCCGGTGGGCTACGGCGCGCAGCCGCTGTACGACGTGACCGTGCGCCTGCGCGCGGGTGACCGCGTGCTCGATGAGGCGCACCGCCGCGTGGGCTTCCGCACCCTGCACTGGGACACCGAACCGGACGCCGACGGCCGCCCCTTCCAGCTGGTCGTCAACGGGCAGCCGGTGTTCGTGAAGGGCGTCAACTGGATCCCCGACGACGCGCTCTTCCCACGCGTCGACCGCGCCCGCTACGCGCGTCGGCTGCGGCAGGCGGTCGCCGCGAACCTCAACCTCGTGCGGGTGTGGGGCGGCGGCATCTACGAGGACGACGCCTTCTACGAGCTGTGCGACGAGCTCGGGCTGCTCGCCTGGCAGGACTTCCTGTTCGCGTGCGCCGCCTATCCGGAGGAGGAGCCGCTGCGCTCCGAGGTCGAGGCCGAGGCGCGCGACAACGTCACCCGCATCGCGCACCACGCATCCCTCGCCCTGCTCACCGGCAACAACGAGAACCTGTGGGGCTACGAGGACTGGGACTGGAAGCGCCGTCTCGACGGCGCCACCTGGGGTGCGCACTACTACTACGAGCTGCTGCCCGCGGTGGTGGCCGAGCTCGCGCCGCACGTGCCCTACGCCCCCGGCAGCCCGTTCAGCCCGGGCGGCGAACTGCACCCGAACGACGAGACGGCGGGCTCGGTGCACCTCTGGGAGCAGTGGAACCGGCGCGACTGGCCGAGCTACCGCGAGCACACCCCGCGCTTCGTCGCCGAGTTCGGATGGCAGGGGCCGCCCACCTGGACGACCCTGCGTCGCGCGCTCTCCGACGAGCCGCTCACCCCCGAGTCGCCCGGCATGATCGTGCACCAGAAGGCGTTGGAGGGCAACCAGAAGCTCTCCGACGGCCTGCTCGCCCACTACCGGGTGCCGCGCGACATGGAGGACTGGCACTGGGCCATGCAGCTCAACCAGGCCAACGCCGTGGGCGCCGCCCTCGACCACTTCCGCTCGCACGCGCCGCACACCTCGGGTGCGATCGTGTGGCAGCTCAACGACTGCTGGCCCGTCACCTCGTGGGCGGCGATCGACGGCGACGGGCGCGAGAAGCCGCTCTTCCACGCGCTGCAGAACGCCTTCGCGCCGCGCGTGGTCACGATCCAGCCGCGTCAGGACGGGCTCGTCGCCGTGGTCGGCAACGACACGGCCGAAGGATGGGAGGGCGACCTCGTCCTGACGCGGCTCGGCTACGACGGCGCACCGCTCGCCTCGGCCACCGTGGCGGTGTCGCTCGCGCCGCGCTCCTCGGCGACCGTTGCGCTTCCCGCGGAGGTCGCGGCGGCATCCGACGCGGCCTCCGAGCTCGCGCTCGCGGAGCTCGACGGGGTGCGCGGCACCTGGTTCTTCGCCGAGCCGCGCGACTCCGCGCTGCCGGCGGCCGACGCGGCCGTCGCCGTGGAGCGGGCCGACGACGGCACCGCGGTGACCGTCACGGCATCCGTGCTGCTGCGCGACGTGACCCTGCTCGTCGACAAGCTGCATCCGGATGCCGCGGTCGACCGCGGGCTCGTCACCCTGCTGCCGGGCGAGTCGGCGCGGTTCACGGTGCGCGGGGTCGACGGCCTCACCGTGGATGCCGTGGCCGCCCCCGGCGTGCTGCGCTCCGGCAACCAGCTGGTGACGCGATGAGCGGCCGCATCCCGGGCGACCCGATCGCCGGCATGACGTGGGGCTGGGTCGGCACCCGCGGAACCTGGGCCACTCCGGAGGCGGCCTCGTCGATGCGGGCGATGGCCGAGCACGGCGTCACCTGGACGGCGATCGCCTACGCGGCCGAGCAGGCGCACATCTTCTCGACCGAGATCCCGTACGACCGGGAGCCGACGGTGACCGACGACGAGATCGTGTGGGCGATCCGCGAGGCGCACGCGCTCGGGCTGACGGTGTGCCTGAAGCCGGTCGTGAACGTGGCCGACGGCACCTGGCGCGCCCACATCGGCTTCTTCGACCACGAGGTGCCGGGCGAGGCGACCTGGGCTCAGTGGTTCGCGAGCTACACGGAGTTCATCCTGCACGCGGCCCGCATCGCCGAGGCCGAGGGCTGCGCGATGCTCTGCGTCGGCTGCGAGATGGTGCGCGCCGACGGGCAGGAGGCGCACTGGCGCGCGCTCATCGCGGCCGTGCGCGAGGTGTACTCGGGGCTCGTCACCTACAACTGCGACAAGTACCAGGAGGACCGCCTCAGCTGGTGGGACGCCGTCGACGTGATCTCGTCGAGCGGCTACTACCCGATCGACAGCTGGCAGGCACAGCTCGACCGCATCGAGCCGGTCGTCGCGGCATCCGGCAAGCCGTTCTTCTTCATGGAGGCGGGCTGCCCCTCGCGCACCGGCTCGGCGCAGCTGCCGAACGACTGGAACCTGCCGGGGGAGCCGTCGGGCGAGGAGCAGCTGCGCTACTACGAGACGATGTTCGCCGCCGTCGAGGCGCGGCCCTGGGTGCGCGGGCTCATGCTCTGGGACTGGCCGGCGCACTTGTACGCTGAGGGGGCGGCGGCCGGCAACGACGACTACTGCCCGTACGGCAAGCCGGCGGGCGCGTTCATGGCGGCCCGCTATCGCGACTGGACCTCGAGGAGCACGGAGCACGCATGACCGACGCCGTCTCGCTCGCCCTCGACGCGGGTCAGACCGGCATCAAGGTGCGTGTCTCGCGCGCGGGCGCCGCGCCCGTCGACCGGGGGTTCCCCGGCATCCGCACGGATGCGCCCCTGCTGCCGCAGCTGGCGGAGGTGGCGCGGGTCGCCTCGGTCGGCGCGCCCGTCGAGGTGCTCGCCGCGGGCGTCTCGGGGCTGACCTCGGCCGAGGACGACGCCGCGGAGCTGCGCGCCCTCGTGCACGAGCTGACCCCCGGGCGCGTGCTGCTGACGCACGACTCGGTGAGCTCGTTCCTCGGCACGCTCGGCGACCAGCACGGCGCGGTCGTCGCCTCCGGCACCGGCGTGGTGACCCTCGCCGTCGGCCCCGGCGGGGTGGCGCGCGTCGACGGCTGGGGCTACCTCATGGGCGACGCGGGCAGCGGGTTCTGGCTCGGCCGGGCGGCGCTCGACGCGGTCATGCGCGCCCACGACGGTCGCGGCCCCGCGACCTCGCTCACCGAGGTGGTGCAGGCGCGCTGGCCGGTGCTCGAGGACGCCTACGTGCAGCTGCAGTCGGATGCCGCCCGCGTGAGCGTGGTCGCCTGGTTCGCCGAGGCGGTCGCGGCGCGCGCCGACACGGATGCGGTGGCCGCCGGCATCTGCGCCTCGGCCGCCGAGGAGCTCGCCCTGTCGGTGACGACGGCCCTGCGCCGCGTCGACGCCGCCCCCGTGGTGAGCGCCATCGGCGGCGTCTTCCGCGGCGCCGCGGTGCGTTCGGGCTTCGAGGAGCTGCTGCGTGCCGTGCACCCCGAGGTGCGCTTCGAGGCGCCCCACGGCTCCGGCCTCGACGGGGTGGCGGCGCTCGCCGCCCTCGCCGACGGCCACCCCCTCCGCACCCTCGTCTCCGAGGCGTAGTCCCCTCCCGCGGGTTGAGTAGCCGCGAAGCGGCCCCCTCCCGTTGGTTGAGTAGCCGCGAAGCGGCGTATCGAAACCCATGCACACGTGCAGCAGAGGCCTCAGCTGATCACCGTCACATCCGGATGCGGGTCGAGCCGGTACCCCCGCCCCCGCACGGTGCGGATCACCTCCGCGTACGGCGCGATCCGCCGACGCAGCCGCTGCAGGTACACGTCGATGGTGCGCTCCCCGATGTCGTCGGGGTTGTCGGTGTCGGTGAGCGCGACGAGCAGTGAGCGTCGGTCGTGCACGACGCCCTGGTGGCGGACCAGGTGGTTGAGCAGCGCCTGCTCGCGGTAGGTGAGGTGCACGGCGGAGCCGTCGACGCTCACCCGGTGCCGGGCCAGGTCCACCACCACGCCGTGCTGCGGGGTCGGCGCCGGCGCCGGGGCGCGGCTCACCGTCGGCTCGCCGAGGGCGGTGCGCACGACGTCGAGCGGCGCCGCATCCTCACCCTCGGGGGCGAGCACGACGGAGGCGAAGGTCGCCGCCCCGGGGATGTCGGTGAGCGCGCGCTGCACGTCGGAGACGAGCGTCGCGACGTCGACGCCCGCGGCATCCGCTGTCGCCCCGTCGAGCCCGACGTAGATGCCGAAGCCGCGGAACTCGAGGCCGGCGGGTGCGGCGATCGGCGCGCCGGGGCGCGGGCGGCTGCCCGCCTCCCAGGGGATCGCGACGTACTCGACCGTCATGCGCTCGAGTCTCCCCGACCCGCCGCGACCGGCGCCAACGTCGTGTCACAGTGCGACGGTGTGCGACGAAACACGACACTGTGTGACGTCGCGCCCGCTCAGCGCGTGGGGCTGTACGGGGTGACGAGCCGGTGGATGAAGTCGAGTTTCGCGTGCACCGGCTGCGAGAGCTCGAAGGGGTAGAGGTCGCGCTGGCCCATCGCCCGGTTCACCCGGTTGAAGAACAGCGACACCCACTCCCAGTCGTGCAGCATCTGCTCGGTGGTCTCCTGCGTGTAGTCGGCGTCGGGCACGATGTCGTGGTCGACGATGCCCGACACCCGGGACGCGTCGAGCACCATGCCGGCGGCGGCCGCGGTGGCGAGGGTGTTGCGGATGTGCAGGTAGTGGGCGAAGCACTCGGCGAAGTCCTCCCACGGGTGCATCGTCGCGTACTCGGAGATGAAGGAGGTGCGCCAGCCCTCCGGGGCACCGACGCTGTAGTGGCGGTCGAGCGCCTCGCGGTAGCTGGCGCGCTCGTCGCCGAACAGGGCCCGGCACTCATCCCACAGAGCATCCGTGGTGAGCAGCACGCGCTGGTAGTAGTGGCCGATCTCGTGCCGGAAGTGCCCGAGCATGGTGCGGTACGGCTCGCCGAGCGAGACCCGCAGCGCCTCGCGGCGGGCGTCGAGGGTCTCGGCGAGGTCGATCGTGATGATGCCGTTCGCGTGCCCGATCATGACGGGTGCGTTCTCGGAGAGGCTGGAGAGCAGGTCGAAGCCGAGCCCGCCCTCCTGCTCGTAGTACGGCGTGATGGGCAGCCCGAGCTCGAACAGCTGCACCATGAGGCGGCGTTTGGCGACCCCGGCATCCGCGAGCTTCTCCCACGCGACGGTGTCGCTCTGCGGCGGCAGCCGGCGGCTCGTGCTGCACGAGAAGCAGCGCCCGGTGCCGGCGCTCTCGTCGACGAGCCAGTTGCAGCCCCACGCGCGGTTGCCGCACGGGAACCAGCGCTCGCCGTCGATCTCGATGCCGGCCGAGTCAGCGAGCTGGTAGCTGAGGCTCGGCGGGTGGTAGCCGAGGGGGGCGTCGCAGTGCCGGCAGCCGAGCTCGTCGAGGAACACGAACTGCCCGCAGCGGGGGCATCGGGGCACGGCCACGCTCGGAGTCTAGGCCGGATGCATGCGCCCGACGCGCTGTCAATCCCCTCCCGCGCGGGGGCGCCCCGCTGAGCGCGGTCGACGGCGACTGACATCCTGCGCCCGCTTCGGTCTCGGGTGCGTGTCCCGAGCACGCGCGTCGCCCTGATATAGTCGTCAGGTTGACCTCGCGTCGACATGCGCCCGTAGCTCAATGGATAGAGCATCTGACTACGGATCAGAAGGTTGGGGGTTCGAGTCCCTCCGGGCGCACAGTGTGAAAGCCCGGCCATCGGCCGGGCTTTCGTCGTTGGTGGCGAGTGTCTCGACCACCCGGGGTGGGAGCCGTCGTAACCATAGGTGGTCGAGGAGCGCCCGGCGCAGCCGGACGCGTCTCGAGACCGCGCACGGACGGTCGGCGATGCCTCCGCACCGAAGCTCAGACGAGCTTCTCGAACACCATGGTCGCCTGGATACGGTCGCCTCCGCCGAAGCCGGTGCTGCCCGACGACGCCGTCGTGATGGTGTGGAGGCGGTAGCCGAGCGCCGCCTGAGCATTGATCGCCCGCTCGAGCTCGGTGAGGTTGCCCGATCCCGTTCCGAAGAACTTCTCCTTGAGCACCACCTGGAGGACGACGTAGCTCATGCCCGTTGGTGCCGGGCGTGGCTGGGCGCCCGAAACGGCGTCCGCTTGTGCTCGTTCGACGAAGCCGCCGATCCCACCGCCGGTGGCGGGGTCCTGATACTGATCGGTCCAGGCGGCGCCATCCCACCAGCGCTGCCGCCCCTGACCGTCGTCGTACCACCCAGCCTGAGCCTTCGCCATGAGAGCCTCCTTCGGTTCGCGGCACGTCGTCGCGCGACTCTATCCAGAGACCAGGGGCGCCGTCCATCGTCACGGCGCCGAGTGGCGAAAGCCCTTCAGTACTCGCCCTTGATGACGAAGAACGAGCCGCGGATGGTGCCCGCGAGCTTCGAGTTCTGGCGCGCGAACTTGAAGCGCGCGGCGAGCTCCGCGGGAACCTCCATGCCCTCCGAGAGCTTGAAGCCGACGGCGCGCTTGCCGCCGTCCTCGATCGTGTACATGACGTTGATCGCGAGCCCGCTCTCGTAGAACACGTACGCGAAGCGGATGCCGCCGGCCTCGAACGCGGTCGCCTCGAGCGGCGGGGACGCGATCTCGAGCTCGCGCTCGGCGAGCACGCGGTTCACCCAGGCGATCGCGTCGGCCTGTTCGCTCGCGGGGGAGACGGTGAAGGTGTGCGCGTACTTGTTGGTGATGTAGCGGGCCTCGTTGGCCCGGAGACCGGCGAGCGCATCCGCCACCGGCGAGCTCTCGAGGCCCACCGTGGAGACGTTCACGAAATCGACGACGTACGACATGGTGCCCACGGTAGTGAGCGGCCGCCGCGGGCGCTTCTCGATTCCTGATCGCCCTCCCGGCCGCCGGGGGTATGGTGACCCCATCGTCGAGAGGATTCCGAACATGCGCGCTTCAGTTCCGAACGGGTTCGACCTCTGGGAGGCGGTCGACGGCCTCCGCGAGACCCTCGCCGCGGGCATCGGGCGGCGCGCGGGTGCGGGCGACATCCGCACGGCGATCCTCGTCGAACTGCTCGCGGGGCCGCTCAACGGCTACGAGATCATCCGCGCCATCGAGGCGCGCACCGGCGGCGCCTGGTCGCCCGGCGCCGGCACCGTCTACCCCACCCTGCAGCTGCTCGCCGACGAGAAGCTCGTCACCGCGAAGCAGACCGGCGAGCGCAAGGTCTACTCGCTCACGGATGCCGGCCGCGAGGCTGCGGAGGCCGCCGACGCCCCCGAGGTGGGCGAGTCGGCCCGCGCCCGCGCCGAACGGAACCTGGCGCTGCCGAAGGCGGGGGTGAAGCTCGCGCAGGCGGCCGCACAGGTGGCGCAGAACGGCACGCCCGAGCAGAACGAGCGCGCCGTCGCGATCGTCGACGAGGCGCGCAAGAAGCTCTACGCGATCCTCGCCGAGGACTGACCGGATGCCGCAGCCGGGCGGCGGTCCGCCCGCGGGCGCGGAGGGTCGCCACCTCCGCGCCCGCTACCGCCGCATCATGCGCTTCGCGACGCGCGCCTTCGTGCAGGCCTGGTGGTTCGAGCTCGTGCTGCCGCGCGTCGGCCTCGCCGGGCTCGCGGAGCGCGGCCGCGCGCGGCGGCTGCAGCGGCTGGCGCGACGGTTCCACGGCCTCGCCGTCGACCTCGGCGGGCTCATGATCAAGGTCGGGCAGTTCCTCTCCTCGCGCCTCGACGTGCTGCCGCCCGAGATCACGAAAGAGCTCGAGGGCCTGCAGGACGAGGTCGCCGCCGAGCCGTTCGATCGCATCCGCGCCCAGACGGAGGCGGAGCTCGGCATCCCGCTCGACGTGGCGTTCGTGGCGTTCGACCCGGTGCCGATCGCGGCGGCATCCCTCGGGCAGGCGCACCGCGCGCAGCTGTCGCCCGGCATCGCCGCCGACGTCGGCTTCACGGATGTCGTGGTGAAGGTGCAGCGCCCCGGCATCGAGGAGGTCGTGGGCGTCGACCTCGCGGCGCTGCGGCGGGTGGGGCGGTGGCTCGCGCGCGTGCGGCTCGTGTCGTCGCGGGTGGACGCGCCCGCGCTCGTGGAGGAGTTCGCCGCCACGAGCCTCGCCGAGATCGACTACCTGCACGAGGCGGGCAACGCCGAGCGCTTCGCCGCCGACTTCGCCGACGACCCCCGCGTCGCCGCGCCCGTCGTCGTGTGGGACCGCACCTCGCTGCGCGTGCTCACCCTCTCCGACGTCACCGCCATCAAGATCACGGACGTCACGGCGCTCGCCGCGGCCGGCATCGACCCGGCCGCGGTCGCGCAGGAGCTCGCGCGGGCCACCTTCCAGCAGATCTTCGTGGCCGGCTTCTTCCACGCCGACCCGCATCCGGGCAACATCTTCGTCACGCCGGGCGAGTCCGGCACGGGCGGCGACTGGCACCTCACCTTCGTCGACTTCGGCATGATGGGCGAGATCTCGGATGCGCTGCGCGCGGGCCTGCGCGAGTTCATCCTCGCGGTGGTCGCCCGCGACGGACGCGCCCTCGTCACCTCGCTCGAGCGCCTCGGCGTGCTGCTGCCGGGCGCCGACACCGACGAGCTGGAGCGCGTCATGTCGGCGTCGTTCGACCGCTTCGGCGGCATGGGCGTCGCCGAGCTGCACGACCTCGACCCGCGCGAGCTGGAGGCGTTCGCGAGGCAGTTCGGCGACACGATCCGCTCGCTGCCGTTCCAGCTGCCCGAGAACTTTCTGCTGCTCATCCGCACCATCTCCCTCATCTCGGGCGTCACGAGCGCACTCAACCGCGACTTCAACATGTGGGATGCGGTCGACCCGTTCGCCCGCGCGGTGCTGAGCCGCTCCGGCTTCGACGTGCGCGAGCTCGGCCAGCGCGCCCTCGGCTACGCGACCACGCTCGGCCGCCTGCCGCGCCGCCTCGACGAGCTCGCCACGCGCATCGACCGCGGGCAGCTGGCGGTGCGGGCACCCGGCGTCGAGCGCCGCCTCGCCTCGCTCGAGCGGATGCTCGCCCGCCTCATCTCGGCGATCGTCTTCGCGGCGATGCTCTTCACCGGCGTGCTGCTTGTGCGGGCGGATGAGGTGCTCGGCTGGTTCCTCATGGTCGCCGCCGTCGTGCCCCTCGGCCACGTGCTGCTCACCTTCCGCCGCCTCTGAGCCCGGCGCGTCGGCCGCCCACTCGGGCACCCCCGGATCGTGCGGGGATCGTCGCGTCCCGAACCCGGTCGCGCGCCTCACGCACGGCCGCATTGACGGAGTCCGCGTCGAGCGCTCCGGTGTAGCGCATCCCGTCGATGAAGAAGGCCGGCGCCTCGAGCAGGTGCATGGCGCGTGCGTCCGACGTGTCCTCGTCGACCCGCGAACGTCCGACCTCCGCCGCGAGGTCCCGCTCGAATCGTCGCAGGTTGAGGCCGGCGGCCGCGGCGGCGCGGCGGAGCTGTCGCGGATCCCGAAGGGGCGCCTCGCTCAGCAGGGCATCGCGCATCTCCCAGAACCTGCCCTGTTCCGCGCCGGCCTCGTTGGCCAGTGCGGCGTGGCGCTCGAGCGGTTCACTCGAGGGAAGATGGCGGAACGCGTATGCGACGTCCGTGCCGAACCTCCGCGACATCTCCGAACGCATCTCGTGCGAGGCCGCGGCGAAGGGTGACGCGTAGCCGCCGTATTCGACGACGGTCACGAGCGCCGCATCCGCATCTCCGATGACGCGGTCGCGGTGCGCGTCGAAGGCGGGGCTCAGCCGCGCCCGATCGGGAGCGTGGCTGCGCTCACGACGACCGAGGATGCCGAACACCACCGCGCCGAGCACCGCGGCGAGAAGCGTGGCGGCGAGCACGCCGATCTGCGCGCTGCTGACCTGACCCGGATCGGCGAACGCCAGCTCGGTCACGAACAGGGAGATCGTGAAGCCCATGCCCGCGAGCACGCTCACCGCGAAGACATGCGGCATCCGCACGGCGTCGCCGAGAGCATCCGGTCGAGCGCGGAGCATGATCCAGCTGGCGAGGGAGATGGCGACGATCTTCCCCACGACCAGGCCGAGGACGATTCCCCAGGTGAGCCGCGACCCGGCGGCCTCGGCGAGTGTTTCGGGGGTGATGCGCACACCCGCGTTGGCGAGCGCGAAGAGCGGCAGGATCAGCCAGGTCACGTACGGGGTGAGGGCACGATGGGCGCGTTCGTTGACCGAGATCGTGCGTGCGAGTGATTCCTCGGCGGTGCGCGCCGAACCCGCCGAAGGGGCGAGCTGGAACGCCCGGACATGGTCCTGAGCGTGACGGACGTCGGCCGAGCGGGCGGAGAAGATCGGCAGCAGGAGCGCGATCGCCACCCCCGCGAGCGTCGCGTGCACGCCGGAGAGCAGGAACCCGACCCAGACCACGATCGACGGGATCAGATAGAGCGTGCCGCGCCAGACTCCGCACAGACGCATGACCCCGATGGCGGCGAGCCCGGCGGCGGCGAGCAGCAGCGGGAACGGATCGAAGTGATCCGTGTAGGCGAACGCGATGACGGCAAGGGCACCCACGTCGTCGGCGACCGCGAGCGTCACGAGGAACACGCGCAGCTGGGGCGGCATCCCGCGCCCGACCAGGGCGAGCATCCCGAGCACGAACGCGGTGTCGGTCGACACCACCACTCCCCAACCGTGGACCGCCTCGGTGCCCCACGTCACCGCCAAGAAGACGAGCGCCGGAATGACGAGACCTGCGACGGCGGCGACCACCGGCACGCTGGCGCGGCGCCAGTCGCGCAGTTCGCCGAGCTCGAGCTCGCGACGCACCTCGAGGGTCACGTGCGCGAAGAACAGCGCCATCACGGCGTCGTTGATCCAGTGCCGCAGGTCGAGGCGGAACGTGTAGCCGCCCACCTCGAATCCGAGCGGCAGGTGCCAGAAGGATGCGTAGC
This sequence comes from Protaetiibacter intestinalis, assembly GCF_003627075.1. Taxonomy (NCBI): domain Bacteria; kingdom Bacillati; phylum Actinomycetota; class Actinomycetes; order Micrococcales; family Microbacteriaceae; genus Protaetiibacter; species Protaetiibacter intestinalis. Next base: position 1,486,891 of record NZ_CP032630.1, read on the forward strand.
CCTCGCCCGGCAGATTCGCCCACGTGAGCGCGACGAGGGTCGCCGCGATGAGCACCACGGCGCCGCGGAGCGCGACCGGGCTGCGTCGGATGCGGGTGATCAGCTCCGTCATGTCATCTGCTCCCCGTCGGGAGGAGCACGACCTCGGCGAGGTTCGCCTCGGGGGGCAAGGCCGCAGCGAGGGCGATCACGGCAGCGATCGACTTCGGGGTGACCGGCGCATGGGCACGTCCCTGCCGGGGATCGCGCACCGGACTCTCGTCGACACCCGCGCTCGGGTGGAAGCCGGGCGCGACGACATGCACGCGCATCCCGCGCGGCCCGTACTCGTCGCGCAGCGTTCGACCGAGCTGTGCGATCGCCGCCGACACCGCGTTGAACACGGCGAAACGGGGTGAGTGCGACTCCTCGCTGATGGCGCCGAGCAGCACCAGGTCCGCCGCCGTGCCGGAGCTCGCGGCGTCGAGCAGCGGCTGCGTGAAGGTCTGGGTCGTGTGGAGGAGGCCGCGCAGGTTGACGTCGATCATCTCCGCCCAGTCGGCCGGTACGCCGTCCTCGAACGCGGACCCCATGATCGCCCCGGAGAGCACGACGACGAGGTCGACGCGCCCGAAGGCCTCGAGTGCGGCGGCACGGGCGTCGTCCACCTCCAGTTGAGAGGTCACATCGGCCGCGACGGCGAGTACTCGTCCGCCGGCATCGAGTTCGCTCTCGAGCTGTTCGAGTCGCGCGAGATCGCGGGCGATGATGACGACCGAGCTGCCCGCGTCCAGGAGGTGCCGACTGAGCGCGCGTCCGATCCATCCGGTCGCGCCCAAGATCACGGCGACCCTTCCCGCGAGCACGCCGGGCGCGCCGAGGGAGCGCACCCTTTCGAGACTCGCCGTGTGGAGGGAGGTGGCCGGGTGGGTCGTCGACTGGGCGTCCATGCGTCCAGCCAAGCCGCAGAGGTGGCGCGAGTGTGAGGGCGATCCTGCGATGCTCTTGCCCGATCCTGCCGATTCGGCCAGGATTCGGCGCTACTCCGCGTCGCCCCACTTGTCGCGGGGCACGACGTACCAGTTGGCACCGCCGTCGGTCGAGCGCACCACGTTCGAGGCCTCGTCGGGGTCGAACATGGCGAAGCCGATCGCGAGCGTCCTGCCCATCCGCTGCACGGGGGTGCCGGGCACGTGCAGACCCCACAGCACCTCGGACGCGGATGCGGCATCCGCCTCCGCGGGGCCCTGCGGCGCGCGCCGCATCCGGCGCACCACGAGCCCCGCCGCGACGATCACGCCGACGAGCTCGACCACCACGACGAGCGCCACGGGGAACCCGGGCGCGGTGTCGGCGACGAACGGCATGTCGCGAGCGTAGGCGATCCGCCCGCGGGCGCGTGACGGAGGCCGGCCGCCGCGCGGGCGACCGGCCTCCGGTTCTCGGGCGGTGGCTCAGGCCCCCGTCAGGTTCCAGAGGTGATCGGCCGTGCCGGTGTCACCCCACTGGAGCACCTGGGCGCCCGAGCTCGTGCTCATGTTGGTCACCCCGAGCACGAGACCGCTGTTGGCGTTGCGGATCTTGTAGTGCCCCGCCCCGTCCGACACGAACGTCCAGAAGTGGTCGGCGGTGCCCGTGTTGTTCCACACGAGCGCCGACGCCCCCTGACTCGTCGAGGCGTTCTGGATGCCGAGCACGAGACCGCTCGCCTTGTTCACGATCCGGAACTGGCCGTTGCCCGCATCCTGCAGCGTCCACACCTGCGTGGTCGAGGTGCTCGCGGTCGACTGCACGGCGAGGGTGCCGGCGGTCGTGCCCGCGTTCTGGGTGGCGAGCCGCAGGCCGCTGTTCTGGTTCGTGATGCGGTAGTCGCCGGCGAGCGACGCTGTCGCGGAACCGAGCGTCCACAGGTGATCCTCGGTGCCGTTGTCGGGCCACTGGAGCACCTGGGCGCCCGAGCTCGTGCTCATGTTGGTCACCCCGAGCACGAGACCGCTGTTGGCGTTGCGGATCTTGTAGTGCCCCGCCCCGTCCGACACGAACGTCCACAGGTGGTCGGTCGTGCCGTTGTCGCCCCAGATGAGCGCGGACGCCCCCTGGCTCGTCGAGGCGTTCTGGATGCCGAGCACCAGGCCGCTCTTCGAGTTGACGATCTTGTACTGGCCGTTCCCCGCATCCGTCACGTTCCACACCTGCGAGGTGCTGGAGCCGTTCGCGGTCGCCTGCTGCACGAGCGTGCCGGCCGAGGTGCCCGACCCCGCGGTGTCGAGCGGCAGGCCGCTGTGCACGTTGGTGATGCGGTAGGTGCCGGCGACGCCCGTCGACCCGCCGCCGGATCCCGGGGTCACGGTGACGCGGTAGGCGTCGTTCGTGGTCGCGGTGATCGGCACCGTGATGCTGCCGTTGACGGGCGTGTAGGTGGCGGTCGAGAGGGTCGTGGCGCCTGACGACGCCACGGTGCGGCCGAGCGACTGGGTGCGCTCCACCTTGACGGTCACCGTGCTGCCGAGGCTCAGCGAGCCGAGCCCGTTGATCTGCACGGCCGTGTCGCCCGAGCCGCCGCCGACGATGACACTCACCGTCTTCTTGTCGGCGCTCACGGATGCCGCCCCGTCGATGCCCGTCGACGCGTTCGGCGGCGTCGTGACGACCATGTTGCCGCTCATCTGGGCGTACCAGGTGTACAGCCAGTAGGCCGCGTTGGGGCTGCCGCCGCGGCTCGTGAGCAGGTCGCCGAGGGTGCCCGACTGGTTCCAGAACGCGAGCTCGGCGCGCGTGATGCCGTAGCGCTCGAACTTCGCGATGTAGCCGACGAGCGGCCCCGGCAGCCCGACCTCGGCCGGTGCCGCGTACTCCTCGATGTCGATCGGGCGCTGGCTGATGCCGAGGTCCGAGAGGATGCCGTTCACGGTCTGCAGGTCGGTGATGAGCTTGCCCGAGCGGATGAGCTCGTGCCACGCCAGGATGTCGGGCAGGGTGCCCGTGTTCTTGGCGTTCTGCAGGAAGGTGCGCATCGTCGAGATGTTGTCCGAGAAGCTCGGACCCTGGATGGGCTTGGTCGCGTCGATCTTCTTGATCTCCTGCACGGTGCGCGTCCAGAAGTCCTCGAAGGTGCCGTTGGAGGCCAGCCACGTGTTGTCCGACTCGTTCCACGGCGCGTAGGCGACGACCGAGGAGTAGTACGGCGAGTTCTTGATCTGCGTGACCATGTCGCGCACGGTCGCGAGCCAGGTGTCCCACGAGAACTGGTACGGCCAGCCGGCGTAGTAGTCCGACATCCGCAGCACGAGCTTGGCGCCCGCCCGCTGGGCCTTCGAGGCGACCACGAGGATGTCGCCCGTGCCCTGCTGGTGACCGCCGGGCGGCATCTGCACGAAGGTGTTCGGCTTGATCGCCTGCACGAGCGCGTCGGACGGGGTGTTCGCGTCGGCCAGACCGTAGAGGCTTCCGGTGGCCACGTAGCTCACCGGCCTCAGCGTCTGGTCGGCGCTGACGACGAGTGTCGTCGTCGCGGCGGCGGCGGGGGATGCGGTCAGACCGACCCCCGTCACCGCGAGGAGCGTGCCGAGCAGCAGTGCTGCCGCCCGGCGCCGGGACGTCGGCGCGTCCGCGGTGGTGGTGCTTCGCATGAAAGCTCCTTTGCTTCCGATGTGGTGCGCGACGGATGCCGCGCAGTCCCGGCGGGGGCCGGGACGTCTGGTCAGCGCACGGTCGGGATCCAGACGCGCATCGTCGAGGGGCCGCGGTTGGCCCAGTCCTTGTAGGGGCGCAGCCGAGCGCGGATGCCGTCCGCCGGCGCGAGCGGCAGGTCGGCGTCGGTGCGCACGCGCAGCGCGACCTCGGCGCCGTCGGCCGTCGCGATGACGGGCGCGGCCTCGTCGAGCTCGACGTGTTCGACGTCGACGCCGTCCGGCAGGTCGACGTCTTCGAGGGCGAGCACGAGCGGGCCGCGCTCCACCGCGAGCTGGCCGCGCACGGCGTCGACGCGGGGGTCGGGCGCGGTGAGGCGCGGCTCGAGCGGCAGCACGAGCTCGAGCTGCTCGCCCGGTGCGAAGACCCGGCGGGCGGTCGCGTAGCCGGGGGAGGCGGGTGCGGTCGCACCGGCCGCCGTGAACGTCGCGCCGTCGGCCCAGCCGGGCACCCGCAGCGCGATGCCGACCTCGGCATCCGGGGCCTCGAGCACCGTCACACGCACCCGGCCGTCGTGCGGGTAGGCCGTCTCGACGCGCACCGCGAGCGCCCCCGCGTCGAGCTGCACGCGCACCTCGCCCGTCACGAACTGATGCAGCTGCAGCGCCGCACCGTCGGTGGTCGCCACGTAGCCGGCGAGCGAGGCGAGGGTGCGCGCCACGTTGGTGGGGCAGCACGACACCTCGAACCAGGGCGCGCGCATGCTCGCCTCGGCGCGCTCGCTGAGCTCGTCGTCGGCGTTCGGATGCGTGCGCACCCGCTGGTGCAGGGTGTTGGCGTAGTAGAACGCGCGACCGTCGTGCCGCGGCGACACGAGCACGGCGTTGAGGAGGGTGCGCTCGAGCTGGTCGGCGTAACCGGCGTCGCCGGTTCGCAGCAGCAGCCGCCAGGCCACCATGACGGAGCCGATCGCGGCGCAGGTCTCGGCGTAGGCGCGGTCGGCGGGCAGCTCGTAGTCTTCGCCGAACTCCTCGTTCTGGTGGTGCGATCCGACGCCGCCGGTGAGGTAGCTGCGGCGCTCGATGGAGCGTCGGTACTGCGCCTCGACGGCGGACGCGAGCTCGTCGTCGCCCGTCTCGTCGGCCACGTCGAGTGCGCCGGCCGAGAGGTAGAGGGCGCGCACCGCGTGGCCGCGCAGCACCTCGGCGTCGCGCACCGGCACGTCGTCCTGGAAGTAGTCGCTGCCCTGGAAGAGCGTGGTCGCGAGGGTGCGGTGCCCGCGGCGCTCGACGAACAGACGGGCGAGTTCGAGGTGGCGGGGCTCGCCCGTGGCCCGGGAGAACTCGGCGAGCGCCACCTCGATCTCGGCGTGGCCGCAGATCGCGTCGCGGCCGTCCGGGCCGAACGCCTCCCAGAGGTGGTCGGCCACCCGGCGGGCGATCGCGGGCAGCTCGTCGTCGTGGCCCGTGCGCAGCCGGGCGACCGCCGCCTGCAGCAGGTGCCCCGCGCAGTACAGCTCGTGCCCCCACTCGAGGTCGGAGTAGCGGGCACGCTGACCGGGATGCCCGAAGCTCGTGTTGATGTAGCCGTCGGCATCCTGGGCAGCGGCGACCCGCGCGACGAGCGCGTCGTAGCGTTCCGCGAGCGCGGGGTCGTCGCGGCGGCCGAGCTCCCAGGCCATCGCCTCGAGCAGCTTGTAGACCTCCGAGTCGACGAACTCGATGCCCGCGTGCTCGCCGTCGGCGGTGCCCGCGATCCGGTCGAAGTTCGCGATCCAGCCGATCCGCTCCATCCAGCCGAGGCAGTGGTCGATGATGGCGCGCGCGTTGAGCTCCTGCAGCCCGCCCCACAGCCCTCCCGTGATGCGCACCTCGGCGAGGCCGAGCGGGCGCAGCGCCCCGTGGCGCGGGGAGACCGGCCCGCTCGGGGCGGGCGGGGCGGATGCGGTGATGCTCACGTGGGTCCTGTCGTCGAACGCGGAGGAGGATCCCGGTTCGATTTTGCCGCTTGCATCGTCGAACCGGTTCGATTACCGTAGCCCCCACATCGACCGGATTCAAGCCCGGTTTTCGTCGGATTCGACGCGGCTCTCGCGTTCGACCACGAAATCCGGCAGAATCTGGACTCGAATGGCCCCAGATTGATCGAATCGGTTCGAAGGAGAACGGCGCGTGGCGACCATCGGCGACGTGGCGAAGGCCGCGGGAGTGTCCCGCAGCACCGTCTCGTACGCGCTGTCGGGCAAGCGCGCGATCTCCGGCGAGACCCGTGAGCGCATCGAGGAGGCGATCCGCGAGCTCGGGTTCACCCCGAACGCCGGAGCCCGCGCGCTCGCCACGAGCCAGACCAAGGTCATCGGCCTGCTCGTCCAGTTCTTCCGGGACGAGTTCTCGCCCGCCATGCTGCAGTACGTCCTGCCGATCTCGGACGCCGCCCGCGAGGCCGGCTACGACATCCTCATGGTCACCGAGGACGACGGGCCGCGCGCGCTCAAGCGCATCACCGACTCCGACATGGTCGACGGCGTCGTGCTGCTCAACGTCGCCGAGCACGACGCGCGCGTGCCGCTGCTGCGCGGCGCACGGCAGCCCGGCGCCCTCGTCGGCATGCCGCACGACACCGAGGGCCTCGACGTCTTCGACCTCGACTTCGGCGAGGCCGCCCGCATGCTCGTCGACCACCTGCACGAGCTCGGGCACCGCGAGATCGTGCTGATCTCGCCCAACGAGCACGTCATCACCCGCGGCGGCGCCTACGTGTGGCGCTTCCGCAACGCGGCGCTCGAGCGGGGCGCGCGCTACGGACTGCGGATGCACTCCTACTACGGCGAGTCGCAGCAGCCCGCGATCACCGAGGCGTGGAACCGCATCCTCGACGAACGCCCCACCGCCACCGCGGTCATCGTGCACAACGACGCGATGATCGCCGCGCTGCCGCCCGTGCTCAACGCGCGCGGCGTCGAGGTGCCGCGCGACCTCTCGGTCGTCGGCATCTTCTCCGAAGACTTCGGTCGACTGTTCTCGCTGCCCTACACGGCCATCGAGACGTCGCCGGACAAGCTGGGCCGCGCTGCGGTTCAGGCGCTCGTGCAGCGGATGCGGGACGGCGAGGGCGCTGCAGCCCCCGTCGTCCGGTTCATTGCACCTGAACTGACGGATCGAGGCAGCACCCGCTGACCCGCGCTGGCGCGGGCGGCATTTTCCGTCGGCACAGCGTCGAACCGGTTCGACAGGAATCACCCAACAGAACACATCCCGAACCCGCACCATTCAGAGAGGAATACCGTGGACAAGAATCGGAAGGCCCGCCTCGTCGGCGCCACCGTGCTGAGCGGCGTCTTCGTCGCCGCCGCACTCACCGGATGCTCCACCCCGTCCGGCGACGACACGTCGTCCGGCTCGACCGAGTACACCCTGTGGGATCCGTACCCCGACCGCGACGCCAGCTCGGACTGGGCGAAGGCGATCGACGCCTGCGCCGCCGACATCGGCATCACGATCAAGCGCAACGCCGGCAACACGGGCGACACGGTCAAGGACCTCACGACCGCAGCCGCCGGCAAGCTGCCCGACATCGCGATGGTCGACAACCCCAAGGTGTCGACGCTCGCCGACGCGGGGCTGCTCACCACGACCGACGACAACGGCCTCGACGTCTCCGACATCCAGGAGAACATCCTCACCGCCGGTGAGATCGACGGGAAGACCTACGGCGTGCCCGTCGGCGCCAACACCCTCGGCCTCTACTACAACCCCGACGTGCTCGAGGCGGCGGGCGTCGACATCGCCTCCGTCGTCGACGGCGCCTCGCTCACCGCGGCGCTCGAGAAGGTCGTGGCATCCGGCCACAAGGGCATCACCTTCTCGGCCGTCGGCACCGAGGAGGGCACCTTCCAGTTCCTCCCGTGGTTCTGGGGTGCCGGCGCCGACCTCACGGCGCTCGACTCCTCCGAAGCGGAGTCGGCCCTGTCGCTGTGGACCGGATGGGTCAGCGACGGCCTCGCGCCGCAGTCGGTGCTGCAGAACACGCAGGGCACCAGCTGGGACGAGTTCAAGACGGGCGAGTTCGGCTTCGCCGAGAACGGCTCGTGGTTCAAGTCGCAGGCGGACGAGGCCGGCTACGGCGTCATCCAGATCCCCGGCGAGGACGGCAAGGCCGCCCCGGCACCGACCGGCGGCGAGTTCATCACCATCCCGATCCAGAAGGACACCTCGCGGTACGCGACCTCCGTCAAGATCGTGAAGTGCCTGACCGAGGGGAACAACGGTGCCGACTCCCTCGGCTACATCGCGCCGACCGCCGCGGGGCAGCAGGCGCAGCTCGCCGCCGACCCGAGCCTGCAGTTCTGGGTGACGGCCGTCGGCGACGCCAAGCCGCGCACCGCCGACAACCTCGGCGTCTCGTACGGCATCATCTCGGAGCAGGTCTACACCGCCATCCAGAACGCGCTCTCGGGAGGCTCGAGCCCGGCCGACGCCCTCGCCGCCGCGCAGAAGGCCGCCGCGGCGAAGCTCGGCTGAGCACCGCACCACCCCGCCCGCACCAGATCACCGGAGACACCTGATGACCACGATGCACACCGCACCACGCACCGGTGCGGGCGGGGAGCTGTGCCACGACGGGAGGGCGGCGGGGGAGACCCGCGCCGCCCTCCCGCGCCGGGCGCCCGACGAGCGCAGCGCCCGGCAGCGGCGGCAGCGGCTGCGCGAGCAGCTCGTCGCGTGGGCGTTCATCGCCCCCGTCGCGATCTACATGGTCGTCTTCTACGCCTACCCGCTGCTGCGCAACCTCGACCTGAGCTTCCGCGACTACACGCTCGCCTCGTTCATCACGGGCGAGGCGCCGTGGGTCGGCATCGCCAACTACATCGAGATCCTCGGCAGCCCCACCTTCGGCCCGGCGCTGTGGAACACCGTCGTGTTCACCTTCGGCTCGATCATCGTGCAGTTCGCGATCGGCCTCGCGCTCGCGGTGTTCTTCTACCGGCGGTTCCCGCTCGCCACCACCCTGCGCGCGCTGTTCCTCGTGCCGTGGCTGCTGCCGCTGCTCGTCTCGGCCTCGGTGTGGGCGTGGATGCTCAACTCCGACTCGGGGATCGTCAACTCCGCGCTCGCCGTGCTCGGCATCCCGCAGGTGAACTGGCTCACCTCGCCGCAGTGGTCCATGACGGGCGTGCTGCTCGCCAACATCTGGATCGGCATCCCGTTCAACCTCGTCATCATGTACTCGGGGCTGCAGAACATCCCCTCCGAGATCTACGAGGCCTCCTCGCTCGACGGCGCCAACGGCTGGCAGACCTTCTGGCGCATCACCTTCCCGATGCTGCGGCCCGTCTCGGCCATCACCCTGCTGCTCGGCCTCGTCTACACGCTCAAGGTCTTCGACATCATCTGGATCATGACCCGGGGCGGCCCCGGCGACTCGTCGACCACCTTCGCGATCTGGTCGTACCGGCTCGGCTTCGGCGGCGGATCCCCGGACCTCAGCCCGGCCGCCGCGGTCGGCAACCTGCTGATCCTCATCGCCTTCGTCTTCGGCATCATCTACATCCGCACCCAGCGCAGCACGGAGGACGCGTCGTGAACGCCCGCACCACGCGCATCCTGACGAGCGCCATCGGGGTCGTGCTGACCGCGATCATGCTGTTCCCGCTGTACTGGATGGTGAACGTCTCGCTGACCCAGCCCGAGCGGCTGCGCAAGGACCCGCCCGACATCATCCCGATCACCCCGACCTTCGACGGCTACGCGAAGGTGCTCCAGGACCAGCTGCCGTACCTGTTCTCGAGCCTCGTGGTGGGGCTCGGCACCGTCGTGCTGACCCTCGCGCTCTCGGCACCCGCCGCCTACGCGCTCGCGAAGCTGCGGCCACGCGGCGGCCGGGCGATCGACTTCGTGATGCTCATCGCGCAGATGATCCCCGGCATCATCATGGCGATGGGGTTCTACCTCATCTTCTTCAACTGGGGGCTGCTCGACTCGATCCCCGGCCTCATCCTCGCCGACTCGACGCTCGCGGTGCCGTTCGGCGTGCTCATCTTCACCGCGTTCATGTCCGGCATCCCGGACGAGCTCATCTCGGCGGCGAAGATCGACGGGGCGGGCGCCTGGCGCACCTTCCGCTCGGTCGTGCTGCCGATCAGCCGCAACTCGGTCGTCACGGTCTCGCTCTTCACCTTCCTGTGGGCGTGGTCCGACTTCCTCTTCGCCTCGACGGTCAACCGCGGCGGCGAGCTGCAGCCCATCACGATCGGCATCTACCGCTACATCGGCAACAACACCCAGGACTGGAATGCCATCATGGCCACCGCCGTCGTCGCCTCGATCCCCGCGGCGGTGCTGCTCGTGGTCGCCCAGCGCTACGTCGCGGCCGGCGTGACGGCGGGCGCCGTCAAGTGAGGTCGGTTGCCCTCGCGGATAGATCCACGATCTCATCGCGGATGAAACATCGATCTGAAACCAGATAGAAGCTAGACTTCGACGGTGGCCGGATACCGCGCGCGAATCCTCGAACATGAGCTGGAGCAGCTCATGCGGGTCGTGGGCGCGGTGGCCATCGACGGCGCGAAGGCAGTCGGCAAGACGAGAACGGCTTCCGAATATGCCCAGACGGTGCTCCGTATCGACACCGATGTCGCGACCCGTGCCGCCCTCGAAACCTATCCGGACCAACTCTTCGAGAATCCGACGCCCATTCTCTTCGACGAGTGGCAGGAGGTGCCGCAACTGTGGAACCTCGTGCGACGCGCGGTCGACGATCACGACGGGCGGGGGCTGTATCTGCTGACCGGCTCTGCGCGACCCAGAGATGACGCGCGGTTGCATTCCGGCGCCGGACGCATCGGGCGCCTGACGATGCGTCCGATGAGTCTCCTCGAATCCGGGCACTCGACGGGGGCGGTGAGCCTCGCCGCGCTGCTCGACGGCGACGCGCCTGCGTCCGCCCGCCCGAGCGCCCTGACCGTCCCCGAGATCTTGACGCGGATCGTGATCGGTGGGTGGCCCGACACGCTCGCCCTCGACGAGCCAGACGCTCGCAGGTGGCTCGAGGGCTATCTGGCAAACGTGGTCGAGGTCGACGTGCCGGCGATGGGGCCTCGGCGCGACCCTGCGCGCATCTCCCGACTGCTCGCCGCGCTCGGCCGGGCGGTCGGAACGCCGCTCAAACGGACGGCTCTCGCGGCCGACATCGGGGGTGAGAGGGGGCCCGTCGCAGCGGAAACGTTGACGAACTACCTCGATTCGCTGGAGAGGCTGATGCTCCTGGAGCCGCTGCCCGCGTGGCGACCTCACATGCGGTCGCGCGCGCAGCTGCGCACAAGTGCGGTGCATCACTTCGTCGACCCTGCACTGGGTCTCGCGGCGTTGAGGGTGGGAACTCGGGAGCTGCTGGCCGACCTGAACGCCGCGGGATTCCATTTCGAGTCACTCGTCCTCCGGGATCTGCGTGTGTACGCGCAGTCGTTGGGGGGAACGTTGTCGTCGTGGCGTGACACCCGGACAGGCAGGGAGGTGGACGCCGTCCTCGAGTTGCCGGACGGACGCTGGGCCGCCTTCGAGTTCAAGCTGGGCGAGGCTGCCGCCGACGTGGCCGCCGACGCGCTCATGTCGTTCGCCGAACGAGTCGACGTGGATCGCCATGGTGCGCCCGCGGCCCTCGTCGTGGTGACCGCGGGTCGCTACACACTTCGGCGCCCCGATGGCGTGCTCGTCGTCCCCATCTCGGTGCTCGGGCCGTAGGCGACGGGGACCCGGCTCTCACCTCTCGTCGGGGGCGAGCTCCGACGGCAACCGCTCGTAGCCCTCACGGAGCAGCACGCGCCCCGCCGACTCGATGCGGGCCACATCCTCCCAGCGCACGAGGAACGAGCCGCGGTGCATGAACCGCAGGATGCGGTCCACGATCACCGGCCGCGAGGCGACGGTGCGCTCGTAGCCGAGGAACGAGGCGGCCGAGCGGGGGCTCACGATGAAGCCCACGAGTCGCGCCTGCGAGGGGGTGCCGCCGCCCTCGAGGCGGAAGCGCGCGTCGATGATCCGGCCGACGCGCGTGCCGTCCGCCTCCCGCACCTCGTGCCCGAGCACGTCACTCAGGATCATGGCGACCCCCCGGGATGCGGCCGATGATGTGGTCGCGCACCCAGCGCTCCGGCCAGGTGAGCTCGAGGTCGTCAGCATGCGCGTCGAGGCGGATCGCGATGCCGAGCTCGGCGATCGAACCCCACGGGATCCGGTGCCACCGGCTCGCGGGCGGTCGGCCGCCGAAGATGCGGGTGCCGAGCACCGCGCCGCTCAGCAGGCCGTCGATCACGGGCGGCTCGACCCCCGCGAGGTCGGCGTCGAACGGGATGTCGCTCAGCTCGAGGTCGTCGACCGCCGTCACCGGCACGCCCTCGCGGTCGAGCACCTGCCGGTCGAGCAGGTGCAGTTGCGCGTCGATCACGCGGCCCGCGCGCACCGAGTCGTGCTTCGTCATGCGCCCGCCCCCGTCACGATCATGAGCGGGATGGCGGCGAGCGCCGCCACCAGGATGATCCCGAGGTAGACGAGCGCCATCGCGTTGACCGCCCGGCCGTTCACGGCATCCCCCATGTAGTCGGGGTCGTTCGAGATGATCAGGATCGGCACGTAGGTGAGCGGCAGCGCGACGGCCGAGAACACCACCGAGTACTCGGTGACCGCCACCGGATCGACACCCGTCAGCAGGATCGCGAGTGCCAGGAGCAACCCGACGATCATCACGAGGTGGAACCGCGCGGCCTGGGCGGGCCGGCGGAACTTGCCCCACGACCATCCGAAGTACTGCGCGATCGTGTAGCCGCTCGACAGCGTCGTCTCGAGCGCGGCCCCGAAGAAGGCGGCCAGCATCCCCACCAGCAGGAACGCGAAGGCGATGGTGCCGCCCGCCTCCACGACCGGCAGCACCACCTGCGAGAGCGAGGTCACGGCGATCGCCTGCGGCAGCAGCACGATCGTCGCGGATGCCGCGATCGCGAGCGAGAGCAGCCCGCCGAGCGGGAATCCGACGAGCACGTTGACGCGCGCCTGGCCGAGGTCTTTGCGAGTCCAGCCCTCCTCGATCGCGCCCGAGGAGAAGAAGAACACCTCGTAGGGGGTCATCGCCGCCCCGAACAGGGCGACGGCGTAGTACCAGTAGGTGGCCGGGCTCTCGGATGCGGGGATGCTCGGCTGCAGGGCCTGGTGCGCGAGGGCGCCCCAGTCGGGTCCGAGCATCACGACCGCGACGACGAAGACGATGAGGCTGAGGCCGAGCAGCCCCGCCGCGTTCTCGAGCTGCGAGAACTTGGCGCGCCAGATGACGATCCACACCGCGAACGCGGCGAGCGGCATCCACAACAGCGGGCCGATGCCCGTGACGAGCTGGATGGCGAGCGCGATGCCGCCGATCTCGGCGGCCATCGTCATGAGGTTGATGAAGAAGCTCGCGCCGAGGTTCGCGAGCCCCGCGCGCGGCCCGAGGCGCTCGCGGATGATCTCGAACGTCGCACGGCCGCTCACCGCGGCGACGCGACCCGACATGTTGGCGAACAGGCAGATGCCGACGACGCCCACCACGACGACCCAGGCGAGCGACATGCCGAACCGCGAGCCGACGACCGAGTTGGTCACGAGGTCGCCGATGTCGACGAACCCGCCGATCGCGGTGAGCACGCCGAGGGCGGCGGCGAACAGCTTCTTCACGGCGCCGCCTCCACGAGGGCGGCGCGGGCCGCGGCGAGCCGGTCCGCCCAGCCGCCGGTGGCCTCACCGCGGCCGAGCGCGGCGCGGGCGCCGACCACGGCGTCGAGGGCGTCGCGCAGGGCGGCCTCCACCGCGTCGCGGTTCGCTTCGGCGTCCGGGTCGCCGGGGGTGAGCTCGAGCACGCCGCGGGAGGCGTCGGTCAACTCGGCGATCGCGTCGGCCAGCACGGTGTCGGTCAGCGGCGCGGGCGCCGCGCCGTCGGCGTGCAACTCGAGGGCGAGCACCGACGACCCGGCCGCGGCGACCCCGGCATCCGCCGCGTCGGCGAGCGCGTCGTCGACGGACGCGCACCCCGCGAGCCCCGCCGCGAGCGCGAGCGCGGCTGCGGTGACGACGAGGCGGCGGAGGGGCACCGCTCCACCTTCCTCCGCCCGCCGCCCGTCACCTACTTCCGCCCGCCCCCTTGACGCGGCCCCGCATCCGGTCTAGCGGGTTTCGCAACTCAGGAAACCTCGGCGAAAAGGGCTGCCTCGGGCCCGGATCCCGGCATCCCTCCTGAGTTGCGAACCCCGCCGGTTTCGCAACTCAGGAGAAGTGGGACGGATGCGGGATGAAGCGCCCCGGATCGCGGACATCTCCTGAGTTGCGGAATCGCGGCGCTAGGGACGCGGGTGCCGACCCCGCAGCACCACGACGACGCACACCGCCACGAGGAAGGCGACGAAGAGGATCGAGCCGAGGCGCGGGTCGAGCAGGTGCGCGAGCCACGAGCCGAACGGCGTCACGACGACCGCGGCGGCGCCGAGGGTGAGGCCCGAGCGCAGGTCGGGGTCGAGGTGCCGGCGATGGGTCAGGATGCCGACGACCGTCGTCGGGATCATCATCGCGAGCGAGGTGCCGCGTGCGAGCAGGTCGCCCGCTCCGACGAGCACCTCGAGCCCCGGCACCGCGACGACCCCGCCGCCCACGCCGACGAGCCCGGAGAGGATGCCGGCCACGAGTCCGATGCCGACGAGGGCCGCGCCCGAGGCCCAGGTGATCGCGAGCGCGGAGTCGCGTGAGGGCGGCGAGACGAGCAGCGTCACGATGACGACCGCGATGAAGCCGACGAAGATCCACGGCAGCACGCGGTGCGGGATGCGGTGCAGCAGCCGCACGCCGATCGGCGAGCCGACGACGCTGCCGGCGGCGAGCAGGGCGGCCGCGAGCCAGTGCACCTGACCGCTCAGCGCGTAGACCACCGTGCCCACGACCGAGATCGGCAGCAGGGCGACGAGCGAGGTCGCGGCGGCACGGCGCTGGTCCATGTGGAACGCGGCGACGAGGGCGGGCACGATGACGATGCCGCCGCCCACCCCGAACAGCCCCGACACGAACCCCGTGAGGGCGCCGATCGCGAGCAGCGGCACCACGCCGGGGCGGCCGGGCGCGGGGGAGCTCGTCACCCTCCCATCCTCGCGCAGGCGATGACCCTCGCCACACCGCTAATTTCGTCATACGATATCCCCATGAGCGCGGGCGAGACGATCGACGGCAAGCCGGTCACCGAGGAGCAGATCGCAGCATGGGCCGCCGAGGCCGAGGCGGGGTATGACGTCGAGGCGCTCAAGAGCCGAGGGCGAGGTCGCCCCGGTCGGGGCGCGGAGCCTTCGCAGGTCGTCGCGCTTCGCCTGACCGCGGAGGAGCTCGCCGCGATCGATGCCCGCGCCGCACGGGAGGGGAAGACCCGCTCGGAAGTCATCCGCGATGCTCTTGCGGCATCCGCGGCGTGAAGGTCCACGCATCCGCGCTGAGGCACGGCATCGCGGCCGAGGACTCTGTTCATGCGGCCACCTGGGCTCTCTGGGTCGAAGAGCTGGATGACGAGAACCCCGCGCGTCAGCTTCGTCAGATGATCGATTTGCTTCCGTAGCGACGCCTCAGCGCCAGGTGCCGCGGCCGGTGGCGGCGATGCGCGCCGTGAGCTGGTGGGCGTGCGAGAGCAGGATGCGGCCGAGCTTCTCGACACGCTCCGGGGTGAAGCGGAACTGCACGCCGGTGAGGCTGAGCGCCCACTGCGGGTGCCCCGCGCGCGTGAACACGGCTGCGCCGAGGCCGTAGCTGCCCTCGACGATGAGGCCGGGGTTGAGGGCGTAGCCGTGCTCCTGCGTCTCGGCGAGCCGGGCGCGCAGGCGTTTCTCGCCGTGGGGCGCGCCCCAGCGTTCGGCGAGCTCCGGATGCCGTGCGAAGTACGCGTCGACCTCCGGCGGGGGCAGGAAGGCGAGGATCGCGAGCCCCGCCGAGGCGACTCCGAGCGGGAAGCGCACCCCCTCCGAGAGCACGAACGACCGGATGGGGAAGCTGCCGTCCTCGCGCACGAGGCACACCGTCTCATCCCCCTGGCGCACCGAGAAGAAGGCGCTCTCCTCGGTGACGGCGGCGAGCGAGCGCACGATGTCGCGGGCCAGGTCGGCGACGTCGTAGCGGGCGGCGGCCGCCGTGCCCATGAGGTAGAGCTCGGGCCCGGGAACCCAGAGGCCGGTCTCGCCGTCGCGGTCGACGAACCCCTCGCGGCGCAGCGCGGCGAGCAGGCGGTGCGTCGTCGGGCGGGTCAGCCCGGCGCGGTCCGCGAGCTCGGAGACGCGGATGCCGTCGCCGGTGCGCGCGACGAGCTTGAGCAGCCGGGCGGCGCGGGCGACCGCCTGCGTGCCCCCGGCGCTCGCCGATGTGGACACCGCCGCATCCGAAACGTCCACGATGTGGACGCTACGCCCGCCGGGTTCCACATCGCAAGGCCCCGCTTCGCCGCGCCGCGCGCCCGGCGCAGGATGGCCCCGCACCCGGACCCGACGACGGAGGATCGACGATGATCGACAAGCGGATCGCGAGCGCGGCGGAGGCCGTCTCCGACATCCCCGACGGCGCCTCCCTCGCCGTCGGCGGCTTCGGGCTCTCCGGCAATCCGATCGCCCTCATCGAGGCGCTGCTCGCGCAGGGCACCCGCGAGCTGTCGATCGTCTCCAACAACTGCGGCGTCGACGACTGGGGACTCGGCATCCTGCTGCAGGCGCAGCGCATCCGCAAGATGACCTCCTCGTACGTCGGCGAGAACAAGGAGTTCGAGCGGCAGTTCCTCTCGGGCGAGCTCGAGCTGGAGCTCACGCCGCAGGGCACCCTCGCCGAGAAGCTGCGCGCGGGCGGCTCCGGGATCGCGGCCTTCTTCACGCAGACCGGCGTCGGCACGCAGGTGGCAGGCGGTGGTCTGCCCCGCCGCTACGACGGCGCGGGCGGGGTCGCGGTCGCGTCGCCCGTCAAGGACGTGCGCGTCTTCACGGTCGGCGGCAGCTCCCGCGAGTACGTGCTCGAGGAGGCCATCACGACCGACTTCTCGCTCGTGCACGCCGCCGCCGGCGACCGCTACGGCAACCTCGTGTTCCACAAGGCCGCGCGCAACTTCAACCCGCTCGCCGCGATGGCGGGGCGTGTCTGCATCGCCCAGGTCGAGCGGCTCGTCGAACCGGGCGAACTCGACCCCGACAGCATCCACCTGCCCGGCGTCTTCGTGCATCGCGTCGTCGAGGTGGGCACCGACATCGAGAAGCGCATCGAGCGACGCACCGTCGCCGCGGCGGAGGGGAAGTAGACGGATGGCGCTCACCCGCGACGAGATGGCCGCCCGCGCGGCCCGCGAGCTGGCCGACGGCTCCTACGTGAACCTCGGCATCGGCCTGCCGACGCTCGTGCCGAACTTCGTGCCCGACGATGTGACGGTCGTGCTGCAGTCGGAGAACGGCATCCTGGGCGTCGGCCCCTACCCGACGGAGGACGCGGTCGACCCCGACCTCATCAACGCCGGCAAGGAGACCGTGACGGTGCTGCCGGGCGCGGCGTTCTTCGACTCGGCGACGAGCTTCGGCATGATCCGCGGCGGCAAGATCGACGCCGCGATCCTCGGGGCGATGCAGGTGTCGGTCGCCGGCGACCTCGCCAACTGGATGATCCCCGGCAAGATGGTGAAGGGACCGGGCGGCGCGATGGACCTCGTGCACGGGGCGGCGCGCGTGATCGTGCTCATGGAGCACGTCGCCAAGGACGGCTCGGCGAAGATCGTGAACTCCTGCACGCTGCCGCTCACCGGCCGCGGCGTCGTCGACCGCATCATCACCGACCTCGCCGTGATCGACGTGACGCCCGAGGGCCTCGTGCTCGTCGAGACCGCGCCGGGCGTGACCGTCGACGAGGTCGTCGCGGCGACCGAGCCGCCGCTCGCCGTGGCACCGCGACTCGTGGGGGCGGCCGGATGAGCGACGTCGCGGAGGTCGTCGTCGTCGCGGCCGCCCGCACGCCCCAGGGGCGGCTGCGGGGCGCGCTCGCACCGCTCACCGCCGTGCAGCTCGGCTCGGCGGCGATCCGCGGGGCCCTCGAGCGCGGCGGCATCCCGGCATCCGCGGTCGATGCCGTGCTCGTCGGGCAGGTGCTCACCGCGGGTGCGGGGCAGAACCCGGCGCGCCAGGCCGCGCTCGGCGCGGGCCTCGGCTGGGACGTGCACGCGGCATCCGTCGGCAAGGTGTGCCTCTCGGGGCTCACCGCGGTGATCGACGCCGCCCGGATGCTGCGCTCCGGCGACGCGGGGGTCGTGGTGGCCGCCGGCATGGAGTCGATGACGCGCGCCCCGCATCTGCTCATGGGGTCGCGTGAGGGCTGGGCGTACGGCAGCGTCGAGGTGCTCGACCACCTGGCGCTCGACGGCCTCACCGACGCGTACGAGCACGACAGCATGGGCGCCTCGACCGAGCGCCGCAATCCCGAGCTCGGCATCACGCGCGAGGCGCAGGACGCCGTGGCGGCGCGCTCGCATCAGCGCGCCGCGGCGGCGCAGCGCGACGGGGTCTTCGACGCCGAGCTCGTGCCCGTCGAGATCCCGCAGCGCCGGGGCGAGCCGGCGCGGGTGACCGCCGACGAGGGCGTCCGACCCGACACGACGGCGGAGACGCTCGCGGGGCTGCGCCCGGCGTTCGCGGAGGGCGGCACCATCACGGCGGGCAACGCCTCGCCCATCTCTGACGGCGCATCCGCCGTCGTGCTCACGACGCGGGTGCGCGCAGCGTCCGAGGGCTGGCCGGTGCTCGCGACCGTCGGCGCCGCGGGCCAGGTCGCGGGGCCCGACAACTCGCTGCACTCCCAGCCGGCGCGGGCCATCGAGGCCGCCTGCGCGAAGCAGGGGATCACGCCCGCCGCGCTCGACGTCGTCGAGATCAACGAGGCGTTCGGCGCGGTCGTCGTGCGGTCCCAGGCCGAGCTCGGCCTCGCCGACGAGGTCGTCAACATCCACGGGGGCGCGATCGCGCTCGGCCACCCGATCGGCGCATCCGGCAACCGGCTCGTCGTGCACGCGGTGCACGAGCTCGTGCGTCGCGGCACCGGCACGGCCGCGGTCGCCCTGTGCGGGGGCGGCGGGCAGGGCGACGCGCTCATCCTGACGCGCTGAGGTGCGCCCTCAGGCGCGCACCGGGAACGGGTCCGCCACGCCGGCGAGCTCGGCGAGCTGCGCCCACACGTCTCGGGCGAGTTCGGCATCCGGATGCGCGGTGAAGGCGGGCGGGTCGATGCGCACGGGCGATCCGATGCGGCCGTTCGGGGGTGCGTAGAGCTCGCCGCCCTGCGCCGCGGGGTCGGTGAGCGCGCGCACGGCCGACCAGGCGGCCGCGTCCTTGCCCTGCGCCCACGGCGTGTAGGGGTTGGGCAGGTGCCGCGTCACCCCCTCGCGCTCGGGGGTCTTGGCGTCGACGCCCACGCCGGGGCGGCTGACGAGCGAGAGCACGGGCACCCCGTGCGCGCGCAGGCGCCGGTCGAGCTCGAAGGCGAGCAGCTCGGTGAGCGCCTTCGCCCGGGTGTAGGCCACGATCCCGAGGCGCGGCGTGCGACGCACCTCGCGCAGCTGCGGCCGCCGGATGCGGTCGACGAAGCCGCTCGAGGTGTGCACGATCCGGCCGGGGCGCTCCGGCGTGCCGTCGGCGGCGAGCCTCGGCAGCAGCCGGGTCAGGAGCGCGGTGTTGGCGACGACGTGGGTCGCGAGCACCATCGGCAGCCCGTCGGCGCTGCGCTCGCTCCAGCGCGACATGGCGCCGCCGTTGAGTAGCAGCCCGTCGAGACGGTCGAGGGCGGCGAGCTCGTCGGCCGCGCGCGCGACGGAGACGAGCGAGGCGAGGTCGACGCCCACCTGCCGCAGTCGCGCCCCGGCGACGTGCCGGCGGATCGCGTGGGCGGCGGCGTCGAGCCGTGCGGCCGAGCGCCCGGCGAGCACCACCTCGGCCCCGGCGGCGGCGAGCTGTTCGGCGGCGAAGTAGCCGATGCCGGCGGTCGCACCCGTGACGACGTGGGTGCGTCCGGTCTGGTCGGGCAGGCGGTGGGGGTTCCAGGTCATGTCGACTCCTCGAGACTAAATGGATGAACTATCCGGTTGACGGTAGCATTAAACGGATGCTTCATCCATTTCGCTATGATCGAGGCATGGTGAGATCGGATGCCGTGCGCAGTCGTGCGCGCATCCTCGACGCCGCGCGGGGCTGCGAGGGCGCCGAGCTGCGGCTCAACGAGGTCGCGCACCGCGCCGGTGTCGGCGTCGGCACCGTCTACCGTCACTTCCCGACCGTCGACGCCCTCGCCGCGGCGCTCGCCGAGGGTGCGCTCGAACGGCTGCGCGAACTCGCGCGCGAGGCGGAAGCCGACCCCGACCCGGGTGCGGCGCTCGCCCGGCTCGTGCGCGGCGCGCTCGCCCTGCAGGTCGACGACCCCGGGCTCCAGACCGCGCTCATGGCCGACCCGTCCGACATCCCGGAGCTGGCCGCGCTGCGCGCCGAGGTCGGCGAGGTCGGCGAACGGGTGTTCGCACGCGCGCAGGCCGCGGGCGTCGTGCGAGCCGAGCTCACGCTCGGCTCACTGCAGCGCCTCATCTGCGGACTCGAGCACGCCGTGCGCCTCGGCGACGCCGACGACCGCGAGCTCTACCTCGACATGCTGCTCGCGGGCATCCGCCCCTGACCGAGCGCCCTGAGTGCCGCATCCGACGCCCCCGCCGCGCGCAGTCGCGCACGCACCGCGGATGCCGCGAGCGCGTACGGGCGGTCGTCGCCCGTGAGCAGGGAACGGGCGTTCGCGGCGTCGGTGAGGGCGAACAGCTCGAAGGCGAGGCTCTCGGCATCCGTGCCGGCGGCGAGCTCGCCGGCCTCGATCGCGAACCGCAGCTGGCTCTCGAGGTAGCCGTGCCAGGTGCGCATCCAGTCGCGCACGGCGTCGCCGACCGGGCCGGGCTTCGAGTCGAGGTCGGCGGCCGTCGCGGCGAAGAAGCAGCCGCCGGGGAAGACACGCTCGCGGGAGTAGTCGAGCTGGCCGCGCAGCAGCCTCGCGATGCGCGCCACACCGCGGGGGAGTTCGCGGGCGGGGTCGACGACGCGCGCCTGGAACACCTCGGCGGCGGCCGCGACGGTCGCGAGCTGCAGGGCCTCCTTGCTGCCGAACAGGGTCGCGATGCTCGACTTGCCGTGGCCGCTCGCCTCGGCGAGGCGCCCGATCGTCACGCCGTCGAGCCCCTCGACGGATGCCAGGTCGGCCGCCCGGGCGAGGATCGCCCGGCGCGAGGCGTCGCCGCGGGCGCGGCGTCCGTCGGTCGCGATCGTCATGCCGACAGTTTACGTACGATCGTTCGCTATGTATAGTACGAACGATCGTACGTATAGATGGGAACCGTCATGCCGACCGTCGTCGACGCCGCATCCGCCGTCATCCGCGTCGCCGACGCGGTCTCGCCCCGCCTCGGGGCGCGTCTCGCCTTCGACACCTTCTTCTCGACGAGCCCGCGCCTGCGCGAGCAGCCGCGCGACGCCGACGTGATGCGTCGCGCCGAGACCGGGTGGCTCGAGGTGCGCGGGCGCCGCATCCCCACCTACCGCTGGGGCGAGCAGGGGCCCGTGGTGGTGCTCGTGCACGGCTGGCGCGGCCGCGCGTCGCAGTTCGCCTCGCTCATCGACCCGCTGCGCGAGGCGGGCTACCGCGTCGTCGCCTTCGACGCACCCGGCCACGGTGCCGCCGCGCGCGGGCGCACCGACGTGCGCGACTGGCTCGCCGCGCTCGAATCGCTGCAGTGGCGCCACGGGCGGCTCCGCGCCCTCGTCGGCCACTCCTTCGGAGGCTTCGCGAGCATCACCGCGGCCCGGCACGGCATCCGGGCGGATGCCGTGGTCTCGATCGCGGGAACCGGCACCCCGGCCGCGTTCCTGGGGGAGTTCGCCCGGATGACGCGGCTGCGCCCGGCGACCGCCGCCCGCCTCGAGGAGCGCTTCGTGCGCCACCTCGGCGAGACACCCGTGAGCTTCGCCGAGCGCTACGACGCCCTCGCGCATCCGCTGCCGGAGCTGCTGCCGCTGCTGCTCGTGCACGGCACGGCCGACCGCCAGCTGCCCGCCGAGGCCTCCCGACTGCTTCAGGCCGCGCACCCCTCGGCCGAACTGCTGTTGCTCGACGGCGTCGGTCACACCCGCGTGCTCAGCGCGCCCGAGACCCGCGACGCGGTGCTCGCGCACCTCGCGCGGGCGGCGATCCCCGCGCATCCGTAGCCCCGCAGGGCCCCCATGTGACGCCGCGTTTCCGCGGATGACGCGGTGACGCCGCGCGTTACGAAACGCGTTTGGCCTCGTGGCGAGCCTGGCGTGTACTGGGCTCTCCCCGCACCCGGGAGACTCCACCACGAAGGGAACCACCGTGTCCGACGAGAAGTCGACGCCCGAGGGTCAGAGCGAACTGCGCTCGGCCGTCGCGGCCACAGCCAAGAAGAAGCGCAACACCCTGCTCGCCGTCCTCGCGGTCGTCGCCGTCGCGGCGATCGTCGTGGGAGGCGTGTTCCTGTTCAAGGCACTCGGCACCGAGAAGGCCGAGGCCGCCGGCGACGACGTCACCGAGCCGATCACGGTCAAGATCGCCGTCGCCGAGGACTCCAAGTTCCAGGACGCCATCAAGGAGGTCGCGGCCGAGAAGGGCCTCGACGTCGAGTGGGTCAACGTCGACGACTGGGTGCTTCCCAACACCGAGCTGCAGGCAGGCAACGTCGACGCGAACGCGTTCCAGCACATCCTCTACCTCTCGGCGTTCAACGCCGAGTCGGGCGCCGACATCACCCCGGTGTTCTCGACCGTCATCACCCAGTGGGGCATCTTCTCCGCCACGCTCGACGACGTCGCCGACATCCCCGAGGGCGGCAAGATCGCCATCCCCGACGACCCGTCCAACGGCGGCCGCGCCCTCAACATCCTCGCCTCGGCTGGTCTCATCGAGCTCGCCGACGACGCGGGCGACTTCCCCACCACGGACGACGTGACCTCGAACCCGAAGAACCTCGAGTTCGTCGCGCTCGGCGCCCGCACCATCCCGACCCAGTTCGACGACCCGAGCCTCTCGGCCGTCGTCGTCGGAACCTCCTACTTCGACCCGGCCCAGGGCGTCACCAAGGAGGACGCGCTCTTCCTCGACGACTCGCTCGACGAGAAGAACCTGCCGTACATCAACGTCGTCGCGGTGAACTCCGACGACGTCGACAACCCGGCCTGGGCGATCCTCAAGGAGGCGTACGCCGACCCGCGCGTCGCCGACGCCCTCGAGGAGGAGTACTTCGGCAACACGATCCTCGTGGACGTGCCCGTCGAGAAGCTCCGCTCCAAGCTCGCCGAGCTGCAGAAGTCGGCGGAGCAGAACAAGTAGCACCCGCTGAGCGGGGCCGACTCGGACACGATCCGGGCGGCCCCGCCTCGGCATGAACACGCAGGAACCGGCATGAGGAGGACCCACCCATGACCACCGCCATCACCTTCGACCAGGTCTCGAAGAGCTTCCAGACGAAGGGGCGCACCTTCGAGGCGTTGCGCGACGTCGACCTCACGATCGAGGCGGGCGAGATCTACGGCATCGTCGGCTACTCGGGCGCGGGCAA
Organism: Protaetiibacter intestinalis; assembly: GCF_003627075.1. Taxonomy (NCBI): domain Bacteria; kingdom Bacillati; phylum Actinomycetota; class Actinomycetes; order Micrococcales; family Microbacteriaceae; genus Protaetiibacter; species Protaetiibacter intestinalis. The sequence goes on from NZ_CP032630.1 coordinate 1,510,159, forward strand.
GTCGACCCTGCTGCGCACGATCAACGCGCTCGAGCGGCCGACGAGCGGGCGGGTGCTGGTCGGTGGACGCGAGATCTCGAGCCTCACCGGCCCGGAGCTGTACCGCGCCCGGCAGCGCATCGGCATGATCTTCCAGCAGTTCAACCTGCTGCGCTCGCGCACCGTCTACCGGAACGTCGCCTACCCGCTCGCCCTCGCCGGCGTCGGCAAGGAGGAGACCCTCGACCGCGTCGAGGAGCTGCTCGACTTCGTCGGCCTCACCGACAAGGCACTCGCCTACCCCTCGCAGCTCTCCGGCGGCCAGAAGCAGCGCGTCGGCATCGCGCGCGCCCTCGCCACCCGCCCCGACATCCTCATCTCCGACGAGGCCACGAGCGCACTCGACCCGCAGACCACGGGCGAGGTGCTCGAGCTGCTGCAGCGGGTCAACGCCGAGTACGGCGTCACGATCGTGCTCGTCACCCACGAGATCGACGTGATCCGCCGCATCGCCGACAAGGTCGCCGTGATGGATGCCGGCCGCGTCGTCGAACACGGTGCGGTCTACGAGGTGTTCTCGAACCCGCAGAACCCCACGACGCAGCGCTTCGTCTCCTCGGTGCTGCACCACGTGCCGTCGGCCGAGACGCTCGCCGCCATCCGCGCCGTGCACCACGGGCGGATCGTGCAGCTGCACGTCGAGAACCGCGAGTCCAACGACCCCTTTCTCTCGCGTGTCGCGCGGGCGCACGGGGTCGACTTCAACATCGTCTACGGGGGTGTGGACGAGCTGCAGTCGCGCCTGTTCGGCAGCCTCACCGTCGAGCTGCTGGGCGACAACGCCTCGGTGGATGCGGCGCTCGCCGAGCTCGGCGAGACGACCTCCGTGCGCGAGATCACCGACCGGGAGGCAGTCCATGCGTGAGTTCGACCTCGAGGCGTTCCTGCCCCGGTTCTGGAAGGCGCTCGGCGAGACGCTCGTCATGACGGGCGTCTCGTTCGCGGCGGCGGCCGTCATCGGCATCCTGCTGGCGCTGTGGCTCTACGCCTCGCGCCCCGGCAACCTGCTCGAGAACCGCGTCGTCTACGCGGTGCTCAACTTCGTCATCAACCTCGTGCGGCCGGTGCCGTTCCTCATCGTGGCGATCGCGCTCGTGGGTGTCACCCGGCTCGTGTTCGGCACCGGCTTCGGCCCCCTGGCCGCGACGCTGCCGCTCACGATCGTCGCGAGCGTGGCGATCGCGCGCGTCATCGAGACGAACCTCGTCGCGGTCGACGCGGGTGCCGTCGAGGCGGGCGCGGCGATGGGCGCGAGCCCCGTGCGCGTGCTCTTCACGATCGTCATCCCGGAGTCGCTCGGGCCGATGATCCTCGGCCTGACCTACATCGTCGTCGCCCTCGTCGACGCGACCGCGGTCGCCGGCACGCTCGGGGGCGGCGGGCTCGGCTACCTCGCCCTCAACTACGGGTGGGCGCGGTTCGACTACACCGTCATCTGGATCGTGGTCATCGCGCTGGTCGTGCTCGTGCAGGGACTCCAGGCGATCGGCAACCGGATCGCGCGGAGCGTGATGCATTGAGCGCCGCCTTCGACGAGGCCGCCTTCGAGGCGTTCCTCGACAGCATCCGCACGACCGCCGCCGAGCGCGAGCGCGAGCGGCGGCTGCTCGGCCCGCAGCTCGCCGAGCTGCGCGAGCTCGGCTTCACGACCCTGCGGGTGCCCGCCGAGCGAGGGGGAGACCCCGTGTCGCTCGAGCGGCTCTTCGCCCTGCTCATCCGGCTCGCCGCCGCCGACCCGAGCCTCGCCCACATCCAGCGCGGACACCTCGCCTTCGTCGAGTCGCTGCGCGTGCAGGGTGCGGATGCGCCGCAGCTGTGGTGGGATCGCGTGCTCGCCGGCGACTTCGTCGGCAACGCGCAGTCGGAGCGCCAGGAGACCGCACGGCTCGAGACCCGCATCTCGCGCGACGGAGACGAGCTGCGCCTCAGCGGCACGAAGTACTACACGACGGGCTCGATCTACGCCGACTGGATCCACCTCTCCGCCCTCGACGGCGACGAGCGGGTCGGCGTGACCGTCTCGGCCCACCAGGACGGCGTGCGGTCGGTCGACGACTGGGACGGCTTCGGCCAGCCCCTCACCGGCTCCGGCACGACCACCTTCGATGCCGCCCGCATCGACGCGGACGACATCGTGCCGCCGCAGACGGATGCCGCCCGCTGGCACCACCTCGGCTCGGTGTACCAGCTGACGCTGCTCGCCGTCATCGCGGGGATCGCGCAGCGCGCCCTCGACGACACGGTCGACTTCGTCCGCCCCAGACGCCGCACCTTCGGGTTCGCCGGCGAGACGCTGCCGCGCGAGGACCCGCTCGTGCAGCTCGTCGTCGGCGAACTGAGCGTCGCCGCCGCGACCGCCCGGCGTCTCGTGCTGTCGGTTGCCGCCGAGCTCGGGCGGGCGACCGACGGCGAGGTGGATGCCGGGGAGCTGCAGGAGCTCCAGCTCGAGGTGTTCCGCCTGCAGGAGGTCGTGCCCGCGCTCGTGCTCGACGCGACCACGCGGCTGTTCGAGGTGGGCGGCGCCTCCGCGGTCGGCGCGGGTCCGGCGCTCGACCGGCACTGGCGGAACGTGCGCACCATCGCCTCCCACAACCCCGTGATCCAGCGCACGCGCGCCGTCGGCCAGTGGGAGCTGAACGGCACGCTGCCCGACTGGAAGGCGCCCGGCGCATGACCGAACTGGCAGGACTCGAGGTCGGGGAGCAGGGCTTCGGCGGCATGGCGCTCGCCGAGGTGTACGGCCCGACCGACGAGGCGAGCGCCCTCGCCACCCTGCACCACGCGCTCGACGCGGGCATCCGCCTCATCGACACGGCGGATGTGTACGGCGCCGGCTCCAACGAGCGCCTCGTCGGGCGGGTGCTGCGCGAACGGCGGGACGAGGTGGTGCTCGCCACCAAGTTCGGCTTCCTGCGCGACCCGGCGCCGGGCGGGCCGCGGTTCCGCGGCGATCCCGCCTACGTGCGCGAGGCCGTGCAGGGGAGCCTCGGCCGGCTCGGGGTCGAGCGCATCGAGCTGTACTACTACCACCGCGTCGACCCCCGGGTGCCGATCGAGGAGACGGTCGGCGCCCTCGCCGAACTCGTGGCCGAGGGCGTCGTCGAGCGCATCGGGCTCTCCGAGGTGACGGCTGCCGAGCTCGAACGCGCCCACGCCGTGCACCCGATCACGGCGGTGCAGTCGGAGTGGTCGATCTGGAGTCGCGACGTCGAGACCGCGGTCATCCCGACGGCGGCGCGACTCGGGGTGGGCTTCGTCGCCTACTCGCCGCTCGGACGCGGCTTCCTCGTCTCGCCGGTGACGCAGCTGCCCGAGGGCGACCTGCGCCGCAACTTCCCGCGCTTCGACGCCGAGCGTCTCGCCGCGAACGCCCCCATCGGCGAGACGGTGCGCGCGGTCGCGGAGGCCGAGGGCATCACGCCCGCCCAGCTCGCGCTCGCCTGGCTCGGCGAGCAGGGTCGCGCGCTCGGCGTCGACGTCGTGCCGATCCCGTCGACCAGGCGTCCGGAGCGCATCGACGAGAACCTCGCGGCGTCCGGCATCCGCCTGAGCGCCGCCGCGCTCGCCGCCCTCGAACCGCTCGGCGCGCGCGTCGCGGGCGACCGCGCCCGGCACGTCGGCGACATCTCGCAGGGCCGTGAGCGCACCGAGGCCGCCGGATGAGCGGGCTCGTCGCCCGCTTCGCCCCCGTCTTCGACGAGGTGGGCGCCGAGGCGGTGGCGCGCGAGCACGAACGGCGGCTGCCGTACGCCGAGGTCGAGCGCTTGCGGGAGGCGGGCTTCACGCGCGTCACGCTGCCGCGCGAGCACGGCGGCGACGCGGCCGACCACGCGGAGCTCTTCGAACTGCTCGCCGAGCTCGCCCGCCGCGACCCGAACCTCGCGCAGCTGTTCCGATCGCACTTCTCCTTCATCGACCGCACCCTGCACGCCCCGGCCTCTGCCACCCGCGAGGCGCGGCTCGCCCTGCTCGCGGACGGCGCCATCCACGGCAACGCGACGTTCGAGAAGGGCACCGCGAAGGTCGGCGGCTACGACACGCGCCTCACCTCCGACGGCGACGGCCTGCGGCTCGACGGCCGCAAGTTCTACTCCACGGGCACGCTCTTCGCCGACCTCGTCTCGGTGCTCGCCGACCGCGAGGGCACCCCGGTGGGCGTGCTCGTGCGCACGGATGCGGCGGGCGTCGCGCGTCTCGACGACTGGGACGGCTTCGGCCAGCGGATGACCGGATCCGGGACGACCGTGTTCGAGGGGGTGCGGGTGCGCGATGCCGACGTGCTCGAACGCGACGATCGGCCCACCCATGCCGGCCCCTTCGTGCAGCTCGTGCTGCTGGCCGTGCTCGCCGGGATCGGGCGTGCCGTCGTCGACGACGGCGTGCGCTTCGTGCGGGCCCGCACGCGGAGCTACTCGCACGCGGTCGCCGCCCTGCCGCGCGAGGATCCCATCGTGCAGGAGACCGTGGGCGAGCTTTCGGCGGCGTCGTTCGCCGCGGATGCCGCCCTCGCCCACGCGGTCGCCGCCCTGCGGCGCTCGAGCGCGGCGATCCTCGCGGACGCGCCCGACGACGAGCAGCGCGCCCGGGTGGACGACGCCGAACTCGCCATGACCCGTGCACAGCTCGTCGTCATCCCGAACGTGCTGCGGGCCGCCACCGAGCTGTTCGAGGTGGGCGGCGCGAGCGCCGTCTCGACCGGCCTCGCCCTCGACCGCCACTGGCGCAACGCGCGCACCGTGGCATCCCACAACCCCGCGCGCTTCAAGGCGCGCAACGTCGGCGACCACCTCGTGAACGGCACCCCCGTGGTGTCGTGGTGGACCAACGGCGAGAGCTAGGAAGAGACCCGTGCCCGAGAAGAAGCAGCTCATCCTCAACCTGTTCGAGATGAACACGGTGAGCCACATCACCCACGGCCTGTGGACGCTGCCCGGCAACAACCGGCACCGCTTCGACGACATCTCCTACTGGCTCGAACTCGCGCAGCTGCTCGAGGACGGCGGCTTCCACGGGGTGTTCCTCGCGGATGTCGTGGGCGCCTACGACACCTTCCGCGGCGGCTTCGAGACGGCCGCCCGCGAGGGGCTGCAACTGCCCTCGAACGACCCGCTGCTCGTCATCCCGGCGATGGCCGCCGTCACCCGCCACCTCGGCTTCGGGGTCACCTTCTCGACGAGCTACGAGCCGCCGTTCACCTTCGCGCGGCGCATGTCGACCCTCGACCACCTCACCCGCGGGCGCGTCGGCTGGAACATCGTCACCTCCTACCTGCCGAACGCCGCCCGCAACTTCGGGCTCGACGACGAGATCCCGCACGACCGCCGCTACGAGATCGCCGACGAGTTCCTCGACGTCGTCTACAAGCTGTGGGAGGGCTCCTGGGACGACGACGCGATCGTCGCGGATGCGGCGCGCGGCGTCTACGCGGACCCGGCGAAGGTGCGCTACATCGACCACGTGGGCGAGAACTTCCGCGTCGCGGGCCCGCACCTGAGCGCCCCCTCGCCGCAGCGCACCCCCGTGCTCTACCAGGCCACCGGCTCGCCCGCCGGCATCGAGTTCGCGGGGCGGCACGCCGAGCTCGTCTTCACGGGCGGCCGCAGTGCCGCGGACTTCCGGGCGAACGCGGCGCGGATGCGGGAGGCCGCCGTGCGCCACGGACGCGACGGATCGGACCTGCGCTTCGTCGTGCAGGCGGGCGTCGTGGTCGGCCGCACCGAGGAGGAGGCCGCCGACCGCTGGCGGCTGTACCAGGAGCGCACGAGCATCGACGGCATCCTCGCGCACAGCAGCTTCCCGATCGACCTGCCCGCGCTGCCGCCGGAGCAGACCATCGGTGCGGCACTCGACGCCGCGGGCGTGCCGCACTCGGCGGTGCCGTACCTCGCGCCCGACACGACCGTGGGGGAGGCGCTCGCCACCGTGCGCACCTCCCGCGAGGGGCGGTACTTCGTAGCGGGCACGCCGGAGGTGGTGGCCGACGAGATCGAGCGCTGGCTCGACGAGGACGGGGTCGACGGCATCAACCTGCGGCAGTACCACTCCTTCGACACCGCCCGCGATTTCGCCGAACTCGTCGTGCCGGAGCTCCGCCGCCGCGGCCGGCTCGCCGAGCGTCCGGCCGAGCCGCGCACCCTGCGCGAGACGCTCTTCGGTGCGGGCCCCCGGCTGCCCGACGCGCATCCGGCCCGGCGCTACCGCGGCGGTGCCGCCCTCGAGGTGCCGCGCGAGGCGCTGCGGTTCGGGTAGCCCCGCAACCCCCTTGCCAAGCGGCGCCGACAGGCGTGCACTGGTGTCATGAACGATTCAGCGCAGAACGTGCAGGATCACCCCCTCGACGAGTCGACCGGCGTGCATCCCCAGCATTTCGACGCCGACGGCTACGTCGTCGGCCAGCCCCACCACACGAGCGTCTCGCGCGACGAGCTCGGCTCGCTCGTGCCCCCGGGCACCGACACCGCCATCCCCGTGATCGCCGCACCACCGTCGAGCCCGGTGACCTGAGCGCGCGCGGGCGCTGATCCGCCCGTATCGTGAGGGCGTGGAGCCTCTCGACCCCGTCATCGCCACCGTCGTCATCCTGCTCCTCGCGGTCGTCGCGTTCGCCTCCGGCAAGGTGCCGCTCGCGGTCGTCGCCGGCGGTGTCATGGTGGCGCTCTGGGCCACCGGCGTGCTCGAGCTGGGGCAGGTGCTCGCGGGGTTCGCCGAGCCGACCGTGCTGCTCATCGCGTGCCTCTTCATCGTGAGCGAGGCCCTCGACGCGACCGGGGTGACCGCATGGGTGGGTCAGCTGGTGATCTCACGCGCGGGCACCGCGCGCCGGCCGCTCACGCTCGTGATCGCCCTCATCGTCGCCGTGCTGACGGCGTTCATCAGCATCAACGGCGCCGTCGCCGCGCTCGTGCCCGTCGTCGTGGTGGTCGCGAGTCGCGCCGGGATCGTGCCGTCGAAGCTGCTGCTGCCGGTCGCGTTCGCGGCGAGCGCCGGGTCGCTGCTCACCCTCACGGGCACCCCGGTCAACCTGCTCGTGTCGGAGCTCGCGGTCGCCGCGGGCGGCAGGCCCTTCGGCTTCTTCGAGTTCGCGCTCGTCGGCCTTCCGCTCGTCGTCTGCACGGCGGCGATCGTCGCGCTCGGCGGCGGACGGCTGCTGCCCGTGCGGCAGCCGGACCGCCTCGGCGTGCCGCGCGACGCACGGGCGACCGCGAAGACGCTGCGCGAGTCGTACCAGCTCGAGCTCGAGCGCCCGCTCATCGGGGTGCGCGAGGGGGTCGTCGAGGTGATGATCGCGCCGCGGTCGACCCTCATCGGCCGCGAGATCATCGCCGGCATGCGCACCCGCGACGAGGACCTCGTGATCCTCGCGATCCGCCACGCCAACCCCGACGGCACCGAGGAGTCGCGGCCCAACGCCGACGGCACGACCACCCTGCGGGCGGGCGATGCCGTGCTCGTGCAGGGCCCGTGGGATGCGCTCGAGCGGTACGCGCGCTCGGCCGACGTCATCGCGGTGACGCCGCCCCAGGAGCTGCGTCGGGCGGTGCCGCTGGGGGCCGGCGCGAAGCGTTCGCTCGGGGTGCTCGCCGCCCTCGTGCTGCTGCTCGCGACCGCGATCGTGCCGCCCGTGATCGCGGGACTGCTCGCCGTGATGGCCCTCATCGTCGCGCGCGTGCTCTCGCCCGCACAGGCGTTCCGGGCCGTCTCGTGGACGACGATCGTGCTCATCGCCGGCATGGTGCCGCTGTCGACCGCGTTCGTCACGACGGGCGCGGCCGGGGGCGTGGCGGATGCCGTGCTCGGCTTCATCGGGTCGGGGTCGCCGCACCTCGCGCTGCTCGTGCTGGGCGTCATCACCCTCGTGCTCGGCCAGTTCATCTCGAACGTGGCGACGGTGCTCGTGGTCGCCCCGATCTCGATCGCCCTCGCCCAGTCGATGCAGGTGAGCGTGCAGCCGTTCATGATGGCGCTCACCGTGGTCGGCGCCGCCTCGTTCCTCACCCCGCTCGCGACGCCCGCGAACCTCATGGTCATGCAGCCCGCCGGCTACCGCTTCGGCGACTACTGGCGCCTCGGGCTGCCCCTCGCGCTGCTCTTCCTCGCGGTCTCGGTGCTCTACGTGCCGCTCATCTGGCCGTTCGAGCCCTGAGCTTTCCGTTCGGGAGGATGACACGCCGCTCAGCACCCCACCTCGGCGCTCGAGGCGGCGTGTCGTCCTCCCGAACGAAGGGGAGGCGAGCGCTACTCCGGGGCGTGCGCCTCGAGGAACTCGTACACCTCGGTCAGGTCGACGCCCGTGAAGGTGCCGGTCGGCATCGCCGCGAGGAGCGACGAGTGCAGGCGCGCGCTCGGCCACGCCGCGTCCTCCCAGCGGGCCGCGAGCGCATCCGGCGGCCGCCGGCAGCACGCCGGGTCGGGGCAGGTCGACGCGCGGCGCACCGGGGTGTCGCGCCCGCGGAACCACTTGACGTTCACGAACGGCGTGCCCACGCTCACCGAGAACGAGCCGTTGCCGGTCGACTGGATGCTCGAGGTGCACCAGTAGGTGCCGTTGGGCTTGTCGGTGTACTGGTGGTACGGGCTGAAGCGGTCCTCCACGTCGAACACCTGACGGGCCGACCAGTAGCGGCACACCACCTGCCCCTCCACCGCGCCCAGCGCATCCGTCGGGAACAGCGCGCCGTCGTTCTCGTAGGCCTTCGAGATCGCGCCCGACTCGTGCACCTTGAGGAAGTGCACGGGGATGTCGAGGTGCCGGGTCGCGAGGTTCGTGAAGCGGTGCGCGGCCGTCTCGTAGCTCGTCGCGAAGGCGTCGCGCAGGTCCTCGACCGAGAGCTCGCGCTTCGCCTTCGCCGAGGTGAGGAAGTCGACCGCGCTCTGCTCGGGGATGAGCAGGGCGCCCGCGAGGTAGTTCGTCTCGACGCGCTGCCGCAGCAGCTCGGCGTAGTCGCGCGGCTCCTGCTTGCCGAGCACGTGGGCGGCGAGCGCCTGCAGCAGGGCGCTGCGCGGGTCGCCGCCCTGCCGCACCGGCAGGTAGATGCGCCCGTTCGCGTGGTCGGTGACGGATCGCGTGGTGCTCGGCAGGTCGGCCACGTAGTGCAGGGTGAAGCCGAGGTGGCGGGCGAGCTCGGAGGCGACGCGCTGGGAGAGCGGGCCGCCCTCGTGCCCGACGGCGGCGAGCAGCTCGGCGGCGGTGCGCTCGAGCTCGGGGAAGTGGTTGCCTGCCTTGCGCTGCTCGCGGCGCAGCTCGGCGTTGGCGCGGCGGGCCTCCTCGGGGGTGGCCGCGCGCTCGCGGTGCAGGCGGCCGAGCTCGTCGTGCAGCGCGAGGATCGTCTCGATCGCGTCGTCGCTGAGCGTCTTGCGGATCGGCACCGGGTCGAGGCCGAGGCTCTGGAACAGCGGCCCGCGGCCGGCGCGTTCGAGCGCGATCTCGAGGGCGGCGCGCCTGCTCGGCGGTTCCTGCTTGAGCAGTTCGTCGACACTCGTGTCGAGGATGCGGGCGAGCCGCTGCAGCTCGCCGAGCTTGAGCTCGCGCTTGCCGTTCTCGATGAGCGAGACCTGCGAGATGGCGCGGCCGAGCTGGGTCGCGAGGGCGTCGAGGGTCATGCCGCGGTCGAGGCGCAGCTGCCGGATGCGCCGACCGACGGTCAGGGAGTCGAGCACGTCCTCATCGTCGAACGTCGCGTCGGCTGCCGTGGTCATGCGTCGATCGTCGCATCCGCCGTTCTTCTGCTCAAGAGAAAAAGCTGAGAATTTCGGGCGGATTCTGTGGAGAAACCCGGATGCGGCGGGCGCACGATCGATCTACGCACCGCATCCCGCGGACCCGAATCGGAAGGAACCGACCATGAGCACGACCCCCGCCCGCCCCGGCGACCAGACCCAGACCGCAGCCGAGCTGGAGGCCGAGTGGGCCGCCGACCCGCGGTGGAGCGGCATCCGCCGCGACTACACCGCGGAGGACGTCGTCGCGCTGCGCGGGCCGGTCCGCGAGGAGGCGACGCTCGCCCGTCGTGGCGCCGAGCGGCTGTGGGAGTCGATCCTCGCCAACTCCGAGAACCCCGAGCACTGGATCGCCGCCCTGGGCGCCCTCACCGGCAACCAGGCCGTGCAGCAGGTGCGCGCGGGCCTCGAGGCCATCTACCTCTCCGGCTGGCAGGTCGCCGCCGACGCGAACCTCTCCGGCCAGACCTACCCCGACCAGAGCCTCTACCCGGCCAACTCGGTGCCGGCCGTCGTGCGCCGAATCAACAACGCGCTGCAGCGCGCCGCGCAGATCGAGTTCGCCGAGACCGGCGAGACGAGCCGCGACTGGATGGCGCCGATCGTCGCGGATGCCGAGGCCGGCTTCGGCGGCCCGCTCAACGCCTACGAGCTCATGCACCAGATGATCCAGGCGGGCGCGGCGGGCGTGCACTGGGAGGACCAGCTGGCCTCCGAGAAGAAGTGCGGCCACATGGGCGGCAAGGTGCTCGTGCCCACCAGCCAGCACATCCGCACCCTCAACGCGGCCCGGCTCGCGGCCGACGTCGCGGGCACCCCGACCGTCATCATCGCCCGCACCGACGCGCTCGCCGCGACGCTGCTCACGAGCGACCACGACGAGCGCGACCGCGAGTTCCTCACCGGCACCCGCACGGCCGAGGGCTTCTACGAGGTGCAGAACGGCATCGGTCCGGTCATCGCCCGCGGTCACGCCTACGCGCCGTACGCCGACCTGCTGTGGGTCGAGTCGGCCGAGCCCGACCTCGAGCTCGCGCGGGCCTTTGCCGAGTCGATCCACTCCGAGTTCCCCGAGCAGAAGCTGTCGTACAACTGCTCGCCCAGCTTCAACTGGAAGCGCCACCTCGACGACGACCAGATCGCGAAGTTCCAGCGCGAGCTCTCCGCCATGGGGTACGCCTTCCAGTTCATCACCCTCGCCGGCTTCCACTCCCTCAACCACGGGATGTTCGAGCTCGCGAAGGACTACTCGGCGCGGCACATGACCGCCTACGTCGAGCTGCAGGAGGCGGAGTTCGCCTCCGAGAAGAGCGGCTACACCGCCACCAAGCACCAGCGCGAGGTGGGCACCGGCTACTTCGACCGGATCGCCACCGCGCTCAACCCCGACTCGGCCACCCTCGCCCTCGTGGGCAGCACCGAGTCCGACCAGTTCCACTGACCCTCGATGGCCATAGACATGTCTCTGACCCGATAGACACCGGCACGCGGGTGTCCAACTGGTCGCTAGACATGTCTATGGCCTCCGAAACCACACGGAGACTTGAGATGAACGCACGGATGGAGGTGCTCGGCCCGCAGGGCGAGCGCTTCGACGAGATCCTCACCCCGGAGGCGCTGCGCTTCCTCACGCGGCTGCACGACCGCTTCGTCGGCCGCCGGCACGAGATCCTCGCCACCCGGATGGAGCGGCGTCGGGCGATCGAGAACGGACGCGACCTGCGCTTCCTGCCCGAGACCCGCGAGATCCGCGAGGACCCGGAGTGGCGCGTCGCCGGCGCCGGCCCCGGCCTCGAGGACCGCCGCGTGGAGATCACCGGCCCGACCGACCGCAAGATGACGATCAACGCCATGAACTCGGGCGCCAAGGTCTGGCTCGCCGACCACGAGGATGCGATGAGCCCCACCTGGGCGAACGTCGTGGGCGGCCAGCTCAACCTGTTCGACGCGATCCGTCGGCAGGTCGACTTCACGAGCCCCGAGGGCAAGGAGTACCGCCTCGGCGAGCAGACCCCGACGATCGTGTTCCGCCCGCGCGGCTGGCACCTCGTCGAGAAGCACCTGCGCTACACGGACGCCCCCGGCATCGCCGGCCCCGCGTCCGGTTCGCTCGTCGACTTCGGCCTGTACGCATTCCACAACGCGCATGAGCTGATCGCGCGCGGCTCGGGGCCGTACTTCTACCTGCCGAAGCTCGAGTCGCACCTCGAGGCGCGGCTGTGGGACGACGTCTTCAGCTTCACCGAGGAACTGCTCGGCATCCCGCACGGCACCATCCGCGCGACGGTGCTCATCGAGACGATCCCGGCGGCCTTCGAGATGGAGGAGATCCTCTACGAGCTGCGCGACCACTGCGCGGGCCTCAACGCGGGACGGTGGGACTACATCTTCTCGATCATCAAGAACTTCCGCGGGCGCGGGGCGGCGTTCACCCTGCCCGACCGCGCGCGGATCACGATGACCGTGCCGTTCATGCGCGCCTACACCGAGCTGCTCGTCGCCACCTGCCACAAGCGGGGGGCGCATGCGATCGGCGGCATGAGCGCGTTCATTCCGAACCGCCGCGACCCCGAGGTCACCGCCCGGGCGCTCGAGCAGGTCTCCGCCGACAAGCGCCGGGAGGCCGGCGACGGTTTCGACGGCACCTGGGTGGCGCATCCCGACCTCATCGACACGGCCCGCGCCGAGTTCGACGCCGTGCTCGGCGACAAGCCCAACCAGGTGGACCGCCTGCGCGACGACGTGCACGTCGAGGCCCGCGAGCTCGTCGATCTGCGCATCGACGGCGAGGTGACGGATGCCGGGGTCGCCGCGAACGTGTCGATCGCGTTGCGCTACCTCGAGTCGTGGTTGCGGGGCGTCGGCGCCGCGGCGATCGACAACCTCATGGAGGACGCCGCGACCGCGGAGATCAGCCGCTCGCAGCTGTGGCAGTGGATCCGTCAGGGCACCGTCACGAAGGAGGGCACCAAGGTGACCGCCGCCCACGTCGAGAACCTGCTCGGTGCGGCGCTCGCCGAGCACCGCACCGAGGACGGCCGCTTCGACGACGCTGCGGAGCTCGTGCGGGGCCTCGCCCTCGGCGAGGAGTTCCCCACCTTCCTCACGATCGAGGCGTACTCGCGCTTCCTCGTGGAGCCCGAGGTGACCGCGGCCCTCGAGGCGCGTTCGACGGGTCCGATCCCGGTGGGCGAGGGGCGGGCCGCCTGATGCGCATCGTGCTGGTCGGTCCTCCCGGTGCGGGCAAGGGCACGCAGGGCGAGCTCGTCGCCGAACGGCTGAACGTGCCGCGCATCGTCGTCGGCGACCTGCTCCGCGCCCACATCGCCGACGGCACCGCGCTCGGCGAGCGGGCGAGGGCCTACGTCGACCGCGGCGAGCTGGTGCCCGACCATCTCGTGGTGGGCATCGTCGAGCAGGAGCTCGAGCCGCACACCTCGGGCTTCGTGCTCGACGGCTTCCCGCGCTCGGTCATCCAGGCCCGGCTGCTCGATCGCTTCCTGCGGGCGCGCGCCGCCGAGCTCGACGTCGCGCTGCACTTCGACGTCGAGGATGCCGTGCTCGCCTCGCGGCTGTCGGCTCGCGAGCGCGCCGACGACACCCCCGAGGTGATCGCGACGCGCATCGGCGGCTTCCGCGCCGCCGAGGAGGCCCTGCTCGAGCACTACCGCGGTCGGGTCGTCGAACTGGATGCCGTGGGCGAGGTCGACGAGGTCTTCGAGCGGCTGCTCGACGGGCTGCGCGAGGCGCTCATCGCGGCCTGATCTGTGAGTCCTCTCCGAGAGGTGTCAACACTGTTGACACCTCTCGGAGGCGTGTCCAGACTTGTCCTGAGCCTCGACGTCGAGGCCGCAGAAAGGACAGGTCATCATGGCCAAGGACAAGCCCCTCACCGCGAAGTCGTCGGTCGGCGACTGGCTCAGGCATCCGGTCGGCGGCGAGCTGCTCCGGGAGCTGCTCGCGCAGGGCGGCCAGACCGAGAAGGCGCTCGCGCCGGTCAAGCTGTTCCCCCTGCAGCGCCTCGTCGCCCTCAGCAAGGGCCAGCTCCCGCAGGCGGTCATCGACGAGATGGTCGTCAAGGTCAACGGCGGGGTCGCTCCCGTCGAGGAGGAGGACGACGCCACCGCCCCCACGGCATCCGCCTGGGTCGAGCGGGTCACGCCGGGTCGCTTCGCCGGCAAGACCGTCGTCGTCACGGGAGCCGGCTCGGGCATCGGCAGGGCGACCGCGTCGCGTGTCGCACGCGAGGGCGGCCGGGTCATCGCGGTCGACGTCTCGCAGCCGCGCCTCGACGAGTTCGCCGCCGAGCACGCGGGCGACGACGTCGCGATCGTCGCGGGCGACATCACGGACCCCGACTCGGTCGCCGCGATCGTGGCGGCGGCGGGCGGCCGGATCGACGCGCTCGCCAACGTCGCGGGGATCATGGACGACATGACGCCGCTGCACGAGGTGACGGACGCCGTCTGGGACCGCGTCATGAACGTCAACGTCGACGGCATGTTCAAGCTGACGCGCGCCGTGCTGCCCCTCATGCTCGAGGCGGGCGGCGGGTCGATCGTCAACGTCGCCTCCGAGGCGGCGCTGCGCGGCTCGGCCGCGGGCCTCGCCTACACGACCTCGAAGCACGCGGTCGTCGGGCTCACCCGCTCGAGCGCGTTCATGTATGCCGGCAAGGGCATCCGCGTGAACGCGGTCGCGCCGGGAGCCGTCGCGACCAACATCGAGGCGAGCTTCGCCTCCGAGCTCGGGCAGGAGCGCGTCGGATCGCTGCTCACCACGATCCCGCCGGTCGCCGAGCCCGCGCAGCTCGCCGCATCCATCACCTGGCTGCTGAGCGACGACGCCACCAACGTGACGGGTCAGATCCTCGCCTCCGACGGAGGCTGGCAGGTGCAGTAACCCAGCCCCAGCCCTCACCCGACATACGTGACTGGTCGGTTTCTGGCCTCAAACCACACGAATGGGGCGAGAAACCGACCAGTCAGCGTCACGGGGTGATGAGGGACTGGAGGAGGGCGCCGTAGCGGCGGACGAGGTCGGCGTGGTCGGCGGCGAGGAGCTGCTCGTCGCCCACCACCCACAGGCTGTAGAGCAGGCCGCCGACGAGGGCGGCCGCGAGGCGCGCGCGGAGCTCGGCATCCGGCCCCTCGAGTCGGGAGAGCAGGGGCGCCACGAACGCCGTCTCGTGCATGAGCCGCAGCCGCGGCGCGACGCCCTCCGACTCGCTCGCACGCAGCAGCGCCAGGAACACCCCGCGCACCTCGTCGTCGGGCGTCAGCACGTAGTCGATGAAGCGCTCCCCGAGCGTCTCGAGCGGCCCGTCGAGCAGCGGCGGGGCCGACTCGTCGACGCGCATGATCTCGAGGAACAGCCCCTCCTTCGACCCGTAGTGGCGGATGACGAGCGCCGGATCCACGCCGGCCTCGGCGGCGATGTCGCGCACCGAGGTGCCCGTGTAGCCCTTCACCGGGAAGAGCTTCGCCGCCGCCGCGCGGATCGACTCCTTGGCCGGCACGCGGGGGGTGGTCACCCGGCGACTCTATCGCTGGGGCCGCCCTCGCCCTCCGGGATGCGGCGCAGCGCGAAGCGGCCGGGGGAGGTCTGCTCCCAGCGGTAGCGCCCGCTCGCCATCCGGGAGCCGACGACGAGCTCGATCACGTCGACCACTGCGTGCAGCACGACGAGCGCGACCGCGACGGTCGACGGCAGGCCGAACGCGGCGATGAGCCACACGGCGCCGAGAATCACGACGTGCAGCACGATGACGCGCCCGTACGCGCTCCCGATCCCGCCCGGGCGCGGCGGCACCACCCGCAGCGCGAGCACCCACTGCACCGCCGTCGTCAGGAGCCACGCGAGGAGCACCCACCAAGGGTTGAAGGGCGCGCCCGGGGTGTCGGTCATGATCGGGATGAGCGTGATCCCGACGATCACGAACACCCCG
Source organism: Protaetiibacter intestinalis (assembly GCF_003627075.1). Taxonomy (NCBI): domain Bacteria; kingdom Bacillati; phylum Actinomycetota; class Actinomycetes; order Micrococcales; family Microbacteriaceae; genus Protaetiibacter; species Protaetiibacter intestinalis. Next base: position 1,525,862 of record NZ_CP032630.1, read on the forward strand.
TGCACGAAGGTGAACAGCCCGTAGTGCATGAGGAAGAACGCCGCCGGGAACCCGGCCTGCACGCCCTCGCCGCCGCGGGCGCGGCGCACGAGCGAGATGAACACGACCCCGCCGATGGTGATGTTCTCGAGCCAGTACAGCAGCACGATGGGACGCCAGTCCCAGCCCCACGCGAACAGGCCGACGAGCGGCAGCACGAGGTACACGGCGACGCTGAGCCAGAGCCCCGCCGTGCGCAGCGGTGCGGGGATCACGCCGCGATGCCGCGCTTCTCGAGCGAGTCCTCGACGATCGTGAGGCCCTCCATGCCCGGCAGCTTCGCGATGTGCGAGTCGACGTCGCGCACGAGCTTGCGACCCTCCGGCCCCGCGAACAGGTGGGTCATGACGTGCGTCACCTCCGACTCCTCCTGCACCCCCGAGCCCACCGGGCCCCAGAACCGCGACAGCGCGAACCGGGCGATCTTCTGCGCCTTCTTCGAGTCCTTCAGCCGGTCGCGTGCCTGGGATGCGTAGAAGGCGACGTGCCGCGTCTCCTGCCGCGCGATCCGCTTCAGCAGTTCGCCGAGCACGGGGTTGCCCTCGAGCTCCGCCATGCGCAGGTAGGCGGCGTTCGCCGACCACTCGTTGGCGGCGCCCCACGCCATGTGCACGGCGACGAAGTCGCCTCCGACGAGTCCGCCCATGATCGACTGCTTGATGGGGTCGAGGCGGTCCTTCCAGCCGAGCTTGAGGCGGGTGGCCTTGAGGATGTCGTAGTCGACGGTGATGCCGTGCTTGGCGAGCACCGCGGCGAGCGCCTCGCCGTGCCAGAACTCCTCGCGGTTCCACATCGTCATGAACGCGCCCACCTCGGGCTCGTTGTGCGAGGGGGTCGTGAGCAGGTCCCGCAGGTAGCAGGTGGTGTGGTACTCGATGTCGCACATGTAGCGCAGGGTGCGCAGCGTGTTCTCGGGCAGCGGATGCTCGTCGAAGACGTCGAAGTCGAGGTCGGCCCAGGCGACGGCATCCGAGTTCGCCGTGTACTTGTCGATGTCGAATGCCATGGGCGCTCGGGCGGTCAGCGACGGCCGCCCGCTCCTTCCTCGGGGGTGCCGGATGCGGTGCCTTCCGCCATCAAAGCACGGTTCGCGGCGCGGGATCCGCTCTTCCAGGTGTCGATGCGCCACCGCCGCCGGCCGGCCTCGCGCGCGAGGCGGCTGTCGGGGTTGACCGCGTGCGGGTGGCCGAGCAGTTCGAGCCAGACCAGGTCGGCGTGGCTGTCGCCGTAGCCGTAGGAGGCCGACAGGTCGTAGCCGCCGCGTTCGGCGTACTGCCGCAGCCAGTTGGCGCGCGCCTCGTCGACGAGCGGCGGGCGGCCGAGGTAGCCGGTGAGCTGGCCGTCCTTGACGTGCATCTGCCCGCCGACGACCTCGTCGAAGGCGGCCGCGACGGGGGCGGTGAGCGTGCCGATGGATCCCGTGACGAGCACCGTGCGGTGCCCGGCCGCGCGGTGGGCGGCGGCCCGCTCGAGCGCCGTGGTCGCGGTGTGGCCGAGCATCGTGTCGGCGTAGCCGCCGTCGACGATCTTCTCGAGGCGGGCCTGGGGCATCCCCTCGTAGCGTCGCAGGAAGGTGCGGATGAACTCGCCGCGGTCGCGTCGCTCGGCCCGCAGGTAGACGGGCAGCCGGGCGAGGATCGAGGCGACGGATGCCGGCCAGGCCGCCCAGCCCCATCCGGCGGAGCGCACCCACAGGTACTGCTCGACGAGGTTGGTGTCGACGACGGTGCCCTCGAGGTCGAAGACGGCCACGACGTCGGTGCGCTCCGGCAGCTCCTTGGCGGGCCGGCCCTCGGTGGAGCTCGCCTCGGGGCGGCGCGAGAAGGCCCGCGTGAGGGTCGTGATGGCGGGGAAGTGCACGCGCTGCAGGTAGTCCTGCCAGTCGATCGCGGCCACGTCGAAGCCGCGGTCGGCCTGCAGCTTCTTCGGGATGGCGGCGTGCAGGGCGCGCGTGTTGGTGTCGTCGAAGATGATCTCGGTCTGCACGTAGGCGCGGTACAGCTCGGCGAAGTTCTCGAGGGTCTCGAGGTCGCTGCGCCGGGTGGCGAGCTCGGCGAGCTGGGCGCGCGTGCGGGCGGTGGAGCGCCCCCGTGAGAGCTGCCGTTCGCGCCGTTCGAGCCGCGCGCGCGAGCGGCGCAGCGCGCGCTCGACCGTGCGTCCGCCCGGGAAGCGCCAGGTGGGCACCGGGATGTCGCCGCCGCGCGGGGACGGCATGGGGTTCGCCGTGAAGTACTCGCGCACGTTCTCGTACATCTGGTGGAACGGCAGCGGGTTGGTGGCGCCCGAGCTCACGTGGAAGTACTCGGGCTCGCCGCCGGGCGGGTTGGCGGCGGCGGCGAGGATGGCGTTCACGACGTGGTCGACGGGGATGAGGTCGAGCACGCTGTCGGGCAGCCCCGGGAACTCGGGCAGCAGCCCGCGGCCGTAGGCGAGGATGAGCGGGTCGGCGACCTTGAAGCCGTCGATCCAGCCGGGGAAGGGGTGCGCGAGCGCCGACTCGATGATCGCGGGCCGCACGACGGAGAGCGAGCCGCCGGTTCCCGCCCACAGCTCCTCGGCGGCGCGCTCGGCGAACGCCTTGGTGAGCGTGTAGACGTCGGTCCAGCCGAGCGACTCGGCGCGCGTGCGCCCGGCGTCCACGAGGCGCGCGGTGACCCACGCGACGCGGGCCTCCTCGCTCGCGCGGGCGACCGCCTGCGGGCCCTCCTTGCCGTGCTCGGCGCGGGCGCGGTCCATGAACTCGCGCAGCTGGTCGGGGTGGCGCGAGAGCAGTTCGACGCGCTCGCGGGCCGAACGGGCGGCCGCGTACTCGGCGCGCCAGTCGACGTCGTGGCCGAGCCGCGCTTCCGGCACGACGCCCTTCCGCAGACCCCCGACGTAGCAGGTGGAGACGTGCACGACGTGCGGGGTGGAACCGGATGCCCGCAGCGCCTCGTACAGCCCGATGGCGCCGCCGACGTTGGTGTCGAAGGCCTGGTCGATGGGCGGGTCGAACGACACGGTGGAGGCGGAGTGGATGACCACGTCGATGTCGCCGGGCAGCTCGGGCACCGAGCCGAGGCCGCCCTCGACGATGCGGATGCGGCGGGCCACGGCATCCTCGACACCCGCCTCGCCGACGGCCGCGCGCCAGGCCTTGAAGACGGGCTTCCGCAGCAGGGTGCGCAGCCGGTCGTCGCCGCCCGCCGAGCCCTTGGTGCGCACGAGCAGCGAGATCGTGGTGCCCGGATGCGTCGACAGCAGCCGCTCGAGCACGGCCTGCCCGACGAAGCCGGTGCCGCCCGTGAGGAAGACGTGGGCGTCGCCGAGCTCGGTCTTCGCGCGCTTCGGCGTCACGGCACGAGCCTCGCGACGACGGTGCGGCCCTCCGCCGCGCCGAGGCCGGGCAGCGCGGCGAGCCGTTCGCCGATCCGCGCGGTGGCATCCCGTCCCTCGGCGTCGCCGAACACGAAGGCCTCGAAGAAGCTGCGGTCGGCCGCGGGGATCTCGGTGGCGCCGATCGGCCAGGCCGCCTGTGCGATGGCCTTCTTGGCGAGCCGCACGGCGCGCCTCGAGGCGGCGAGCTTGTGCTCGGCCTCCTCGGCGAGGAAGCGCACGTGGCGGTCCTTCACCGCGAGCAGGGTGGTGGCGATCGAGGAGAGCACGGATGCCGCCTCGCCGAGCCGCCGGTAGGCGACCTCCGAGATGAGCTCGTCGACGAGCCCCGTGCTGACGTGCCCGGCGACGATGTCGGCTCCCGCGATGTTCCCGGCGATGGCCCGCCGGATCGGCCCGCGCCGTTCGGCCCGTTCGGAAGAGGTGCGTCGGAGCGGGCCGCTGAGCGGGGTCGTCTCGACGCCGACCGCGGCGAGCACCGTGTCGAGGGCGTCGGCGATCCAGTACTTCTCGAACGCCCAGGTCGCGAGGAACGCGGTGACCCGGGCGTCCTTGTGGGTCGCGGTCACGAGCAGGTTCCGCATCCGCTCGAGGGTCCCGCGCTCGAGGTCGCGCAGCACCCGGATGAGGCGCACGACGTCGGGGGCGAGCCCTTCGCGGGCGATCTCGTCGCCGTCGATCTCGGCGCGGTGGCTTCCGCGTGCGGTCGCCGCGAACTCCCGCACGTCGAACGGTTCGGTCACCGTCGTTGCTCGGGGGGTCATGCGGGTGGTGGGCCTTCCTGACGGGCGCGCACGGGAGGGGCACGCCTCGGAATGACCGTATCGTAAGCCATATGCCCATCGCTCTCGTGACCGGCGCCACCGCCGGCATCGGCGCCGCGTTCGCCCGCGCCCTCGCCGCCCGCGGCTACGATCTCGTGCTCGTCGCGCGCACCCAGTCGCGCCTCGAGGAGTCGGCCGAGCAGCTGCGCGCGACGGGCCGCCAGGTGGAGGTGCTCGTGGCCGACCTCGGCCGCGACATCGACGTGCACCGGGTGGCGCGCCGCCTCGACGACCGCGAGCGTCCCGTCGACCTGCTCGTGAACAATGCCGGTTACGGCATGAAGTCGCGGCTCGGCAACCCCGACCTGGTCGAGGCGTCGGATGCGATGAGCGTCATGATGCACACCCCGCTCGTGCTCTCGGCGGCGGCGGTGCCCGGCATGCGCGACCGCGGGCGCGGCTCGGTCATCAACGTCGCGAGCATCGCCGGCTACCTCAACATGGGCCTCTACTCGGCGATCAAGGCGTGGTTCCGCGTCTACAGCGAGAGCCTCGCGAACGAGTTGCACGGCACGGGCGTCACCGTCACCGCGCTCATGCCCGGCTGGGTGCGCACCGAGTTCCACGACCGCGCCGCGATCCGCAAGTCGTCGATCCCCTCGTGGCTGTGGCTCGAGGCGGATGCCCTGGTCGCGACGTGCCTGCGGGATGCGGAGCGCGGCCGGGTGCTGTCGATGCCCACCCTGCGCTACCGCTTCCTCGCGTGGCTGCTGCGGCACCTGCCGCCGCGCACCGTGCGCTGGGTCTCGCGGAAGATCTCGGGCTCTCGCCACCGCGACACGGCGTAGGTCGGCGCGCGTATCGACGTCGGAGTCCAGGGTCTCCGTCCCGAACAGCTGAATCGCGCTAGGGCGATCCTGCGCGACAAGATCGTCACCTCGCCTGAGGGGGAGATGAACGGCCAGGGGATGAAGGTCTACCCCGGGTAAGCGAAAGGCCTCGGAGAACCCAGGGCCAGCGCTCGTGCGCGGACTACGCCACCTCGGGGTCTGCGCTCGCGTTCAACGCCCGCACGATCGCGACGAGCCCGTCGACCTCCGCCTCCGGGAAGAGCGACGCGGGCCCGGCGGGTGCGTGGTCGGTGAAGGGTGACTCGAAGAGCCGACCGGGTTCCATGACCCCGTTGCGGGTCAGTTCGTCGACGATGAGGGTGACGAACCGGATCTGGTCGAGTGTGAATCGGGTGTCGTCGAGGTACTGCGCAAACGCGTCCTGCACGGTGGCGCGGTCGAGCCCGACCAGCGAGCGGATGAACGCGCCCAGCCCCTCCGATTCCGCGCGAGCAAGCGCGCCGGCGTCGGCGCCCGCGGCGACGAGCATCCGTTCGAGCGCCTCGATGTCGCTGCGGGTGAGCGCGCGCCCGCGCCGGAGGCGCTGGAGGGCGAGGTCGTCGTCGTGTTCGCGCAGGTACGCGCGGGCTTTCGCGCGGAAGCGTTCGAAGTCGACGCCGGGGGTGAGGCCGGGCAGGGCGATCTCTTCCGCTTCGCCGAGCACGTCTTCGAGGTCGGCGTATACGGGGTCGCGGCGGGTTTTGGCGGGGATGCGGATGAGCCCCCGCAGTCGGATGCGCACCAGTTCGAGCTCGGCGAGGGCGACGTGCTGCCACCAGCCGTCGTCGGCGAGCTGTTCGAGCAGGGGGGCGTGCGCGGCGATGGCGGGGATCGCGGTGTTCGCGAGCAGCCAGTGCGCGATGTCTTGGATGGTGGCGCGCAGTCGTTCCGCGTGCGCGTGGTCGCCGTCGAGCTGGGCGAGTTGGCGGCGCAGGATGAGCAGGTCGAAGCGTTTGGCGTCGTCGTCTTCGTCGCGCACCGCCGTGGGCAGCCCGGCGAGGGTGCTGGCGAGTTCTGCGTCGTCCGGGGTGAGCGCATCCCAGGCGCTGCGGGCCGCGAAGCGTTCGAGCGCCATCCGGTGCGGGCGCACGAGGAAGTTGTCGAGGTTCATGCCGGCGACGGCGTCGTGCAGCGTTGTGGCGGTCGCGTCGCGCAGTTGCGGGTCGTGGTCGTCGATGCCGACGAGGAGCGCGACGCGGGCCGCGAAGATCCGCTGGGTGAGCGAGGGTTGCACGCGGCCTTCGGAGCTCGGCAGGTCCTGGCTGAAGTATTCGAGGTTGCCGCAGAAGTCGAACACCAGGAAGTCGCGTTTGTCGCGCCCTGGCCCGAACACGTCGGGGGAGAGGCGGGTGCCGCGCCCGATCATCTGCCAGAACTTCGACTTCGAGCGCACGGCTTTGAAGAACACCAGGTTGAGCACCTCGGGCACGTCGATGCCGGTGTCGAGCATGTCGACGCTGATGGCGATGTCGGGTTGTTTGGCGGGCTGCGAGAAGTCGTCGATGAGGGTTTGGGCGTACGCGGTCTGGTGGGTGATGACGCGCGCGGTCTTGCCGGCGAGCTCCGGGTAGGCGTGGTCGAAGCGCTGCTGGATGAATTCGGCGTGGCGCTGGTTGGCGGCGAAGATGATCGTCTTGCCGATGCGGTCGCCGCCTGCCACGTGGTGGCCGCGGGTGACGAGCGTTTCGAGCACCTTGTCGACGGTGTCTTCGTTGAACAGGAAGCGGTTCAGTTCGCCGGCGCCGATCTCGGTGGGGATTGCGCCGTCGTCGCCCCAGTCGAGCTGGTCCCACTGGTCTTTCTCGTCGTCGCTCAGCTCGTCGTAGCGGATGCCGTCGCGCACGAAGCTGAGGGGTACCGCGACCCCGCGCGGGGGAACGAGGTAGCCGTCGCGCACGGCCTCTTCGAGCGTGTACGCGTCGGTGGGCACGCCGTCTTCGAGGTGGAACAGCCGGTAGGTGTTGTGGTCGACCTCGTCTTTCGGGGTGGCAGTGAGGCCGACGAGCATCGCGTCGAAGTAGTCGAAGATGGCCGCGTATTTGGCGTAGACGGAGCGGTGGGCTTCGTCGATGACGATGAGGTCGAAGTGGCCCGGCCCGAACCGCCGCCCCGCATCGTCGGTCTCGTCGATGAGGTTCATCATCGTCGGGTAGGTGGAGACGTAGACGCGGCCTTCGGTCTGCTTCTCGGTGACGAGGTTGACGGTGGTGGTGCCCGGAAGGTGCGCGGTGAAGGCGTTGGCGGCCTGCGTGACGAGCGCGGCGCGGTCGGCGAGGAACAGTACGCGCTTGACCCATCCGCGTTCCTGCAGCTGTTTGACGAGCGCGATGACGGTGCGGGTCTTGCCGGAGCCGGTGGCCATCACGAGCAGGGCTTCGCGCTGTTTGCGGTCGAACGCGTCGCCGACAGCCGCGATGGCGCGCCGCTGGTAGGGCCGTTCGACGATCGCCGCGTCGATGGCGGCGGATGCGAGGGGCAGTCGGGTGGTGCGGCGTTGAATGGTGAGTTCGAGTTCGTCCGCCGTCATGAACCCGGCGACCTGGCGCGGGGGGTAGCCGGCGGCGTCATCCCACAGCCAGTGCTGGTAGCCGTTGGTGGTGTAGATGACGGGCCGCCGCCCGGTCGTCGCCTGGAGTCGTTCGGCGTACAGTTCGGCCTGGCGTTGGCCGTCTTGGGGGCTGCGGCGGGTGCGTTTGGCTTCGACGACGGCGAGCGGCAGGCCGTCGGCGCCCCACAGCACGTAGTCGGCATAGCCGGTGCCGAGTGCGTTCGGCATCCCGGTCACCTCGTGCTCGACGGTTGCGACGCCCGCGTGCGGCCCGGGGGTGCCGGCGTCGCGGATCGTCCATCCGGCTTCCCGCAGCAGCAAGTCGATGAAGAGGTCGCGCGTGTCGTCTTCGCGCACGTCGAGGGGTGCGGGTGCTGCCGCGGCCTGTGCGGTGGCGATCTGTGCTTTGAGTTCGTCGATCTCGGCCGTGAGCTGGGCGTTCTGTTCCCGCAGTGCGGTGGCGGCCGCATCCTGTTGCTGGAAGCGGGCGAGCAGTTGCCGCACCTCGTTCGGGGTGAGCGGCGCTGCTTTCGCGGCGAGGGCCGGGTCGAACGGGGTTGCGGTGGGTGCGGCGGCCGGATGCGGCGAGTGGTGGGCGCTCGCCCACAGCATCAGCAGGTACACCTCGCGCACGAGGCCGAGCGCGTCGCGCGGGGTCGGGGCGATCGTCTTGTGCACGGCGTCGTTGCCGAGCTTGCGCACGTAGTTGAGTTTCGCGGTGACGGCGGGGCCGGTGCGGGCCGTGAGGGCGGGGGCGTTCGTCTTGGCCGCGAGGTCGTCTTTGTAGGGCAGCGGGAGGCTGAGCACCTTGTAGAGGTAGTCGACGAGCAGTTCGACGGCCCGGCGACCGTAGATGCAGGCGGCCCGCGGGTCACTCGTGAGGTACGACTCGGCGCGTGCGCAGTCTTCGTGGAGGTGCGGGATGCTCTGCCGCACGAACTCGAAATTGCCCATCTGAGGTCGCGGCCTACTCGAAGAAGTCCTCGTTGAGGCGGACGATCTCGACGGCGCGATCGACTTCGACCCCGACTCGATGCTTGATCATGAGTTCCGCAAGGCGGAGCCCATCAACGAGCGCGATGTCATGGGAGACGCGCTCGGCGGCTTCGATGGCGCCATCGGCGAATCGGCTGGTTGTGAAGAAGACGCCTGTTGCTGCGCCTCTCGTCGCGAGTGCTCCGACGAACTCCTGGACTGCGGGCCGCCCGACTGTAGCGTCGGCGTACCGCTTGGCCTGGATGTAGATACGGCTGAGGCCGAGCTCGTCGCGGTCAACGACGCCGTCGATTCCGCTGTCTCCGGGCCCCCTCAGCTTGGAAAGCTGACCTTCCCGCCCGTAACCCATTTTGACGAGGAGTTGACGCACCACGCGCTCGAAGAACCTCGGGTCACCTTCCTTGAGGCGGGTGAGGAGCTGTGTCTTGATGTCCTCCTCGACCTCACTAATCGCGTCGTCGATCCGCTCGTCGGGTGTCTGCGCGTCAGTCGTGTGATCGTCGATCTCGCCTGTGGTTGCAATGCGAATGTCGCCCGACCGTATTCGACGTCTTGGCACATACTCGTCCCACGCCGGGAGGGCCTCGAGGTCAGCCTTGGTGAACCCAGCAGGGTGATCGGCCAGGAACGTACGGCCTGCATCGGTGATGCGAAACACCCCGCGGCGGATCGACTCGATCAAGCGAGCGCGGGTCAGCTCCGACTTCGCCCAGCCGACCCTGTTCTCCGCCGCATAGTGACCCGAGGTACCGTACTGGAGTTCTCGCAGCTCTTGGCTGACTCCTGCCGCGTCGAGGGTCGCCACGACGAGGTCCTGCCGGGTCCATTCGTTGCCATCTGCGATCACTTGCAAGAGCGGAAGCGCGAGTTGGCCATGCTGGGGGATACCGGCGTCGGTGAGGTTGATGTCCGTCATGACCCTGCCCTTGCGCCCGTGATGTTCATGTCAGCCTCTCTCGGTGAGAATGCGTTGCACGGCGGCGAGGTCGACGGGCACGTCGTTCTCGACCGTGTTCCAGAGGGTGTGCCAGTCGATGCTGTCGCCGTAGATGTGGCCGATCTTGTCGCGGGTTCCCATGAGGGCGCGCCAGCGCACCGCGGGGTGCGCCGCACGGAAGGTGTCGGGCAGGTCTTTCGCGGCGTTGCCGATCTGGATGAGCGCGGCGAGCGCGGCGTAGCGGTTGACGAAGTCGGTGCCGAGGAAGGCGTCGCGGCCGCGCCCGGCGAGGTCGACGCATTCGGCGAGGTGGCGTTCGATGGCGCCGAGGTTCGCGTCGATTCGGCCGTCGCGGTCGGCCGCTTTCGGGTCGACGCTCATGCGGCGCTCGTGGGGCGCAGCTCGACGGCGGTGGCGAGCATCTCGGCGGATGCGGTGCGTGCCGACAGCACCTCGACCTCGACGCCGAGCAGCTGCGCGACTTCGTCTTCCAGGTGGAACAGGTCGAAGAGCGAGGTGGTGGGGGCGGGGTCGACGAGCAGGTCGAGGTCGGAGTCGACGGTGTCGCGCCCTTTGGCGACGGAGCCGATCACCCGCACGCGGGTGGCGCCGTTGCGTTCGGCGATCTGCAGCACCTCGGCCTCGTGCCCGCGCAGCGCCTCGGAGGGTGTGGGGCGCATGGCGGCGATCAGCCGCTCGCGTACCTCGGGGGAGGGCACTTTGGCGCCCGACTCGTATGCCGCGATGTTGGGTCGCGCGGTGCCGGCGCGCGCCGCCAGCTCGGCCTGGGTGAGCCCCGCCGCGAGCCGCATCGCCCGAATCTCGGTCATGTATATGAATATACGGATGCCGCGACCGTGTGCCTAGAGTCCGCCCGAGAACGCGCGCGACTGCAGCGACGCGAACAGCTCGTCGTCGGCCGCGAGCGCCCGCTCGACGCGGGCGCGCTCGGCGTCGATCGCGGCGGCGCGTGCGGCGAATGCGTCCTGCTCGGCGAGTGGAGGAACGAGCATCGGGAATCGGGACAGCTGGCCCTTGTTGATCGTCGCTATGCCGGTGGTCTGCTTTGCGACCTTGAGGAAGTAGCTCCGGCCTGAGGGGGAGCTGATGTAAGCGGCCGCGAAATCCGAGCGCAGGTCGGTTGTGATCCGAACCCTGAATATGTGGTTCTGGTGAATCGCAAGCGGGATCTCGTTTCGCCAGACGGTGCCGCGGCCGAGCTTGTCCGGGTCGCCACCCTCAGTGAGCACCAGATCTCCATCCACAAGACGGAACCGTTCGATCTCATCAGTGGTAGCGGGGATCGTCTTGACCGTGTCCAGCGCCAGCGCTCCGGCCTGAACGTTCGCCACGGCCAAGTACGGAACCTCGATAGTGGGGCCGGTGGTTTTCCTCCCCTTTGTCACCCCTGAGGTGATCTCAGCGAGGTCGCCGAGATGCTGTGTCGGCGATGAGGACCCTCCGAAAAGGTCGCGGAAGGTTGCCAAGGTCAGCGAGCCGAGCTGGGTGAGCAGCGCCCGGCGCTTGGCGCGAATCGAGTCGGCGGCGTCGAGGATCGCGGCGATCCGCCGCTGCTCGTCGAGCGGCGGCATCACGAACTGAAGATCGCGCAGGAAGGCGGCCGGGACACGACGTTGTCCCGCGCTCCCGGTCATCCGTGCTGCGCCGGTCATACGCACTCCAGGCTGCCGAAGGAGATGCAGGGCGAAGCGTCGGTCCAGCCGTTCACCCGGGCGAATCACATGGAACTCGGTCGAGCCGACCCCTATCGCATGATCGAGTTCGGCGATGCCAACTTTTCCGTTCTCCCAGGACGGCGTGATTCTTGCTGCTAGGAGGTCCGCATTCTCGAACACGGTGTAGCCCTTGGACACATCAGCGAACCGACGTGAGCGCAGCGGAATCGCACAAGCGCTGATCGCGTCCAACTCAGCGAGGCCGACGAACGAGACTTGTTGCTCGGGCGGCACGGGACGCGCTGGCGGGTTTATCTCGGCAACCTCGCCAAGCGTGACGACCGTCACCCGAGCATCGCCTTCAGCTCAGCGACGCCCGCCTCGATCTCGGCGTTCAGTGTCTCGATGTCGGCGAGGATGTCGAGCGGGTTGCGGTGCTCGACCTCCTCGTGCACGATCTCGCGGTAGCGGTTGAGCGAGAGGTCGTAGCCCTGGGCGGCGATCTCCGCCTTCGGCACGGTGAACGACTGCTCGGTGCGGGCGCGGTCGCGCTCGGCGCCGACGCGCTCCGGCCAGCGGGCGAGCGCATCCGGCAGGTCGTTCGCGTCGACCGGCATCCGCTTGTCGTCGAGGCTGAAGCCGTCGGCGCGCACGTCGTAGAACCACACCTCGTCGGTACCACCCGAATCGGTGCGCTGGAAGAACAGGACCGCCGTCGACACCCCCGCATACGGTCGGAAGACACCCGACGGCAGCTTCACCACTGCATCCAGCTTCTGCTCCTCCACGAGCGCCCTGCGTAGCGCCTTGTGGGCGGTCGACGAACCGAACAGCACGCCATCCGGCACGATCACCGCGGCACGCCCACCCGGCTTCAGCAGCTTGAGGAACAGTGCCAGAAACAGCAGCTCCGTCTTCTTCGTCTTCACCACCCGGGTGAGATCCTTCGCGATGCCGTCCGCATCCAGCGAGCCCGCGAACGGCGGGTTCGCCAGGATCAGCGTGTACTTTGCGGCGTCGCCCGACGCCGACTCCGACAGCGAATCCTGGTAGCGGATGTCGGGCGCCTCCACCCCGTGCATGAGCATGTTCATGCTGCCGATGCGCAGCATCGTCGAATCGAAGTCGTAGCCGTGGAACATGCTGCGGTGGAAGTGCTCACGCTGGGTCGCATCCAGCAGCGCCTCCGGATGCCGCTCCCGCAGGAACTCGCTCGCCGCCACCAGGAACCCGGCCGTGCCGCAGGCAGGGTCGACGATCTCGTCAGCCGGCGTCGGCGCCATCAGCTCCACCATGAACTGGATGATGTGGCGCGGGGTGCGGAACTGCCCGTTCACGCCCGCCGAGGCGATCTTCCCGAGCAGGTACTCGTAGAGGTCGCCGTTGGTGTCGCGGTCGTTCATCGGCAAGGCGTCGACCATGTCGACTACGCGCGAAAGCAGGGCGGGCGTCGGGATGGTGAAGCGCGCATCCTTCATCTGCTGCGAATACGTGGAGCCGTCGCCACCGAGCTCACGCAGCAACGGGAACACCCGCTCGCCGACCGTGCGGAACATCGCCTCCGGTTCGGTGTTCTTGAACACGCTCCACCGCAGTTCCTGCTGAGCGGCGTCGAAGTACAGCGGCTCGGGCTTGCCGGTCACGCGTGCCTTCTGCTCGGCCCGGGTGGTGAGGTCGTCGAGACGGCGGATGAACAGCAGGTAGGTGATCTGCTCGATCACCTCCAGCGGGTTGCTGATGCCGCCCGACCAGAAGGCGTCCCAGACGCGGTCGACTCTGCTTTTCAGCTCACCGGTGATCACCCCGGCAGCCTATGACGGCTGTGGTGGGTAGTGCGTCCCGCGCAGGTCCCCCCTCAGGCGTCGCCGAGCAGGCGCGCCCCGCGCACCGCGGCATCCGTGCGGGTCGATGCCCCGAGCTTGCGCAGGATCGCCGTGACGTGCACGCTCACCGTCTTGGGGCTGAGGTAGAGCCGTTCGCCGATCTGCCGGTTGCTGAGCCCCTCGGCGACGAGGGCGAGCACCTCGCGCTCGCGGGCGGTCAGGCCTCCGGCCGCACCCGCAGCCGACCCCCCGCCCCCTCCGAGCCGCGACGCGAGCTCCCGGGCGAGGCGCACGTCCCTGCTCGCCCCGAACCCGCGCGCGAGCTCGAGCGAACGCTCCGCGTCGGCGCGCGCGGCCTCGCGGTCGCCGGCCGACGCGTGCGCCTCGGCCCGCCGCCGCAGCACGTGGGGCAGCACCCAGCGGTGCACGCGCGGTTGGTCGAGCGCGACGACCGCCGCATCCCACGCCTCGACCTCGTCGGGCGAGAGCGCGGCGTCGGCGAGCACCGCCCACGCCTCGAAGTGCGGGATCGCGCGCAGCGCCGTGCGGGCCCCGGCGAGGAACGCGGCCGCGGCATCCGCGGGCGTGCCCGTGCGGCGGGCCGCGTCGAGGGTCTCGGCGGCGGCGAGCACGTGCGCCGGCAACTCGGACACGATGATCTCGGCGAGCTCGCCGTGCAGGCTGGTGAGGGCCGTCTCGGCCTGGGCGATCTCGCCCTCGGCGGCGGCGATCGCGGCGGTGATCGCGCGCTGCCCCCAGCGCTCCTCGGCCTGGTCGACCGCCACGTCGTCCAACAGCTCGCGGTGGTTCCAGAGACGCGCGCGGGCGGATGCCGGGTCGTCGCGCAGCACGTCGAGGCGCGCGAGCTGGCGCACCGAATAGCTGACAAACGTCGAATCGGTGCCCTGGGTCGCAGACCGCTCAGCCATCTCCGCCGCCTCCTCCAGGAAGCCGAGCGCCGCGGCGTCGTCGGCGAGGTTCGCGGCGATGAGCGCCGCCCACCCCCGCTGCCCGTAGGCGTCGGCGCGGGCGAGGGCGTCGCGCCCCAACTCGGCGGCCTCCGCGAACAGCCCCAGGCGGTGCAGGGTGTCGGCGGTGTTGAGCGCGAGCCGCAGTTCCAGCTCGGGCGAGGCGATCGTGTGGGTGCGCACCCAGCCGAGGTGCTCGAGCGCCGCGTCGACGTCGCCGCGCTCCATGGCGCTCATGTTGATGAGGTGGCGTACGTAGCCCTCCACCCCGGCGTCGCCCGTCAGGGAGGCGAGGCGCAGCGCCTCGGCGCGATGCTCGGCGGCGAGCTCGACATCCCCCAGCTGCTCGGCGGCGTCGACCACGTTGGCGTGCAGGGTGGCGCGGTGCTCGAGCGTGCGCAGATCGTCGACGTCGGCAAGGCAGGCGGCCGCCTCGAGGCCATACTCGATCGCGTCGCGTGCCCGGCGGCCGTTGATCGCGTGGGACACGCGTCGCACCAGCAGCTCGCCCCTGCCGCGTCGGTCGTCGGGGGTGAGCAGGGTCTCGGCGACGTCGAGCAGGGTGTCGGCGCGGGAGGTGCGGCCGGCCTCCGTCCAGGCGGTCGCGGCATTGACCAGCAGCAGCGCGCGGGTGACGCCGGAGCGCTCCGCCGCATCCGGAACCGAGGGCCACAGCTCGACGAGCTGCTCGAGGATCGCCGCCTCGGTCTCGGTGGCGTAGGTGGCCTGCGCGTCGCCGAGCGCGAGGAGGTAGGCGTCGAAGGCGAGCGAGGGCTCGTGCGCGTCGAGCCAGTGCCGTGCCAGGTCGCCGGCGCGCGCGGGATCGTGGGCGGCCTCGAGGGTGCGCGCGTAGGCGCGGTGCACGCGGTCGCGCTCGCCGGGCAGCAGCTCCTGGGCGACGGCCTCCTGGCTGAGGGCGTGGCGGAAGGCGTAGGTGTCGCCGCGGATCACGAGGATGCCGCCCGCGACCGCCTCGTCGATCGACGCGTCCAGCTCCGCGTCGTCGAGCCCGAGCTCCGCCGCGACCCCGCGCAGCAGCCGGTGGTCGACGTCGACGCTCGCCGCGATCATCCGCAGCACCCGTCGGGTGGGGTCGCTCATGCGGTCGTAGCGGGCCAGCACGAGCTCGCGGAGGTTGGCGGGCAGTTGCTGTTCGCTCAGCCCGAGCAGCTCCTCGACGAAGAAGGGGATGCCGTCGCTGCGTTCCGTGATGCGGTCGAGCTCGATGCCGTGCAGGGCGCGGCCGAGCTGCGCCGAGCCGATCTCCGCGATGGCCTCGCGCGCGAGCCGTGCGGGCTCGATGCGGGTCGCGAGGCGCCCGCGGTCGAGGTCGGCGAGGAAGGGCCGGAGCGGGTGTCCGCGGCCGACGTCGTCGGAGCGGTACGACATCACGAGCAGACGCCTGCCCGTGGAGCGGTAGCGCAGCACGGCGCCGAGGAACCCGATGGTCGACGGGTCGACCCAGTGCAGGTCCTCGAACACGACCACGAGGGGACGCTCGGCCGAGAGGTTCTCGAGCAGCAGGTCGAGCGCCTCGTGCACGCGCACCGGCGAGAGGGCGTCGCCGGAGGTGGTGCCCCCGGGGAGCAGACCGGCGAGGGTGCGGGCGACGGGTGCGAGGGCGGCGTCGAAGCGCTCCTGCCCCACGACCGCGGGCAGGTTCCGCAGGATCTGCCGCACCGGAAGGTAGGCGGCCAGCTCCTGGGCCTCGTAGCAGTTGCCGACCACGACATCCGCGCGCTCGGCGAGGGAGTCGACGAACTCGGCGATGAGGCGGGTCTTGCCGATGCCCGCCTCGCCGCTCACGACGACCGCGCGCTGCCCGCCGGCCTCGACCGCACCGAGCGCCGCGGCGAGCTGGTCCAGCTCGTCGGTGCGCTGCACGGCGGCGCGGCCCGCGGGAGAGGTCACACCTGATTCTGGCGTGACGGCGACGCCGCTCACCAGAACTGGATGTCGAGCGTCGTCGCCCAGCGGCGGCGGGCGCGCAGCTCCGAGAGGCGGCCGACGAGGCTCTTGAGGGGGTGGGGGCGCACGGGCGTGGCCGCGGTGAGGCGATCGCGGGCGGTGCGCAGCGTGTCGATGACGGTGGTGGCGACGCGGGCGTCCGAGGCGTAGCTGCGGAGGGCGAAGTCGGCGGTGACGAGGGACATGAGGGGCTCCTTCTGGACGGATCGGCGGGTGCCGATGACCAGAGACTCCTCGCTGAGGTGGGCGGGCGGGATCGGACGATCGCCCAGGATCCGGCCGCCGCATCCCGCCCGTCGCCGCCTAAGGACCCTCCTTAGGCGCGCGGAATGCGTGGGGGACTAGCCTGGCACCATGGTGGACGCCGGCGCTCAGCAGAACCCGCGCCGCGACCGTTTCACCTCCAAGTCGCAGGCGGCCGCGCGGTATGTGGCGCAGCGCGGCATCCTGAAGCCCGTCGCCTGGTCGACGGTCAAGGTGACGATCGTGGGGGCCCGGCAGCTGCGGAGCCTGCCGAAGTCTTTCGTGGTGATCGCCAACCACTCCAGCCACCTCGACGCGCCGCTCATCATGGGCTCCCTCCCGCGCAAGCAGGCGCGCTACCTCGCCGCGGGGGCCGCCGCCGACTACTTCTTCGACGTGTGGTGGCGCCGCGGGCTCACCGCGCTGTTCTTCAACGCCTTCCCCGTCGACCGCTCGGGCGTCAATCCCCGCAGCATCTCGGCGCGTTCGCTGCTCGAGCGCGGCGTGCCGCTGCTCGTGTTCCCGGAGGGCACCCGCTCGAAGGACGGACGGATGGGGCACTTCAAGCCCGGGGCGGCCTCCCTCGCCATCGCCTCCGGGGTCCCCTGCGTGCCGGTCGCGCTCGTGGGTGCGGGGATCGCGCACCCGCGCGGCAGCAGCTGGCCGAAGCCCGGCCGCCTGCCCGTCGGCGTGGTGTTCGGTGCGCCCATGCTGCCCGAGGAGGGCGAGACGGCCGCCGAGTTCACCGCCCGCATCCGCGCCGAGATCGTGAAACTGCACGACGCCCATGCACCCCGTATCCTGGGCCCGTCGCCCGAGGCCGTGCCCGGCACCGACGACCCGTCGCCCGAAGGAGAGAGACCGTGACCGACGTCGAGCACATGAAGTGGTGGGGCTGGGGCGTCGAGGGCGTCGGCTTCCATCACGAGGACAAGCCCGGGTTCGCGCCGTTCGTGCTGCAGGCCGTGGGACTCGACCTCGCGACCGCGCAGAAGGCCGAGCAGCCCTCCTTCGAGGAGCTCGACCTCGCCGACCCGGTCGCCCCCGCCGAACTCGTCGCGGCGCTCGCCGCGATCGTCGGCGAGGACTTCGTGCGCACGGACGCCATGGAGCGCGTCGTGCACACCTACGGCAAGAGCCTGCGCGACCTCGTCCGCATCCGCACGGGCGACATCGCGCGTGCCGTCGACGTGGTCGTGTACCCGGCCGACGAGGACGACGTGCAGCGCATCGTCGACGCGGTCGTCGCGGCGGATGCCGTGCTCATCCCGTTCGGCGGCGGCAGCAACATCGCGGGCAGCCTCGAGCCGCAGGCCGGCGAGCAGCGCCCGGTCGTGTCGGTCGACATGGGGCGCATGAGCGCCGTCATCGACATCGACGCCGACTCGGGCCTCGCCCGCATCCAGGCCGGCGCTCTCGGCCCGCACCTGGAGGCGCAGCTCGCCGCACAGGGCTGGACGATCGGCCACTTCCCCGACAGCTTCACCCACTCCACGATCGGCGGCTGGGCGGCCACCCGCTCCTCCGGAATGCAGTCGGACAAGTACGGCGACATCGCGCAGATCGTGCGCGGGCTGCGCGTCGTGCGCCCCTCGCATCCGGACCGCGACGGCGTGCTCGTGATCCCCGCGATCCCGTCCGCCTCGACCGGGCCGAGCGTGCGCGAGATGATCGTCGGCTCGGAGGGGCGCCTCGGCGTCATCACCGAGGTGACCGCGCAGGTGCACCGGGTGGCCGAGGTGCGCGAGATCCAGGCCTACTTCTTCCCCAACTGGGCGGCCGGCCTGAAGGCCATGCAGGCGATCTCCGTGTCGGATGCGACGCCCATCATCACGCGCGTCTCCGACGCCCGCGAGACGGGCTTCTCGCTCGCGACGAGCAAGGAACGCCACGGCATGGACGCGATCCTCGCCGAGAAGGTGCTGCCCGGCATCATGCGCTCGAAGGGGTGGACCCTCGAGGACATCTGCCTCTCGTTCATCGGCTTCGAGGGCTCGGCCGAACACGTGAAGCGGCAGAAGAAGCTCGTCGGCGCGATCGTCAAGCAGCACGGCGGCATGGGGGTCGGCACCGGCCCCGGCGTGCTCTACGACCAGAAGAAGTTCGACACCCCCTACCTGCGCGACTTCCTGCTCGACCGGGGCGCCGCGGGCGACGTGTCGGAGACGGCGGCGCCGTGGTCGAAGCTCGCGGGCGTCTACGACGCGGTGATCGCCGCGGCGGAGGGCGCCTACGCCGAGATCGGCACCAAGGGCTGGATCATGTGCCACCTCTCGCACTCGTACCACTCGGGCGCGTGCCTCTACTTCACCTTCGCGTTCGTGTTCGGCGACGACCCGCTCGGCGAGTACGACGTGGTGAAGAGCGCCATCCAGCAGGCCTTCGTCGACAACGGCGCCACCATCTCGCACCACCACGGCGTGGGTGTCGAGCACTCCCCGTGGATCGAGCAGGACATCTCGCCGGAGGGTGTCGCGGTCGTGCGCGGCCTGTTCGGCGCGGTCGACCCGGGCGACCACTTCAACCCCGGCAAGGTCGTGCCCTCCGTCAGCGAACGGGTCTAGCCCGCACCACCCACCACGGCTCGAAGGGAATCCCGATGATCCCGAGTCCTTCCCCCTCCACGGTGCGCCTCGTCGCGGGCGTGGCCTGCCTGGCGCTCGCGGCGCCCGTGCTCGTCGGATGCTTCCCGACGACGCGTCAGCCGGCCCCCGTTCCCGAGGAGCTCGCCTGGACGATCGAGCAGTCGACGCCCACCGACGTCACGACGCAACTCGACGCGGCCGGCGCGGTGAGCGCCGTGATCCCGGTCTCCGGCGGCACCCTGACCGCGACCGGGGCCGACGGCACGAGCTACACGCTCACCATCCCGGCGGATGCGCTCCGGGTGGCGACGGAGGTGACGCTGACCCCGGTGGCGTCGACCACCGGGCTGCCGTTCGGCGAGACGGCGAGCTACGGGGTGGACATCGGTCCCGACGGGACGGAGCTCGACGCGTTCGCCACGATCCAGATCGTGCCGGCGACGCCCATCCCCGGCGACCAGCAGGTGCTCTACCAATACCGGGGCTCCGGAGACGACCTCGCGTTCGCCCTCCCCACCCCTGACGCCACCGGGATCTCCATCTCGACAGACCACTTCAGCGGTTACGGCACGGCGGCGACCGCCCCGAATGTCGTGCAGGAGGAGTACCGGCTGGGCGGGGATGCGGCGCGCGCGATCATGAGCGAGCTCGCCCACCGCATCCAGACCCACACCCAGCCTCGCGCCGACGGCAGCCGCCCCCCGATCGACCCGGACGATCTGCAGCCCTTCCTCGACCTCTTCCGTGACTACGTGCTCGAGCCGCGGATCGCGCACGCCACCGACAGCTGCGCCGCAGGGGTGCTCGCGGCGCGCACCTACGGCGAGTTCCAGCGGCACCTGGCACTGCTGGGGATGAGCCCGCAGCCGGACGGCCGCCTGCCGGGCCTCGTGACGACGATGGCGAAGACCTGCATCGACCAGGAGTACAGCTACTGCAGGGACGAGCACCTCACCTACCGGATCCTGCCGCTGTACGTGGCCATGATCCGTGCCGTCGCGGTGGCCGGCGACGTCGATCCGTCGGTCGATGAGGAGCTGCGGGCCAAGGTCGTCGACTGTCTGAGCTTCCGCCTCGACTTCACCTCGGAGGCCGTGGTGGAGGGCGACTCCGGCTGGGCCTCGGCTGTCGAGGCGAGCGTCGACCTCACCTTCGACCTCGACGGAATCGACGCGAAGACGGGCAGCTGGAAGCCGCAGTTCCGCGAGGCGTCCACGGAGCTCGTCAACACCTCGGTCTCGGCGGAACAGGCCGGCTGGAGCGGCTGCACCGCGACGGCGACGCCGAGCGACGGCGAGTTCTTCTTCTACGGCATGGAGCTGCTTGCGAGCGGCTACGACGCGATGGCCGTGGAGAGCGGGCCGCAGCGGGTCGGGCGGCTCGACGACGTCCGCCTCCGGTTCGGCACGACGGTCGCCGGAGGGGACTGGCAGGTCACCTGCCCGGACTACCCGTTCCAGCCGCCCGCGATCTCGGGCATCTGGTACGTGACCTTCCTCGGCGCCCACGCGGACGATCTCATCGCCGACCAGAGCCAGGGCGGTATCGAGTTCACCGGCTGGGAGCCGGGCGCCCCGGGCAACGCCACGATCGCCACCCGCGAGTGGACCGCGACGGGCGATCGAGTGCACGAGACCGGCACCCTGACCCTCGTCCACACCCCGCGCTAGGCGCGTTACCGTGGAGGGATGACCGCTTTCCACGTCTCCGCAGAGGTCGCCGACGCGCTCGCCGACGGCCGCCCCGTCGTCGCGCTCGAGTCGACCATCATCAGCCACGGCCTCCCGCGGCCCCGCAACCACGAGGCGGCGATCGAGTTCGAGGAGATCCTGCGCGAGAAGGGCGTGACCCCCGCGACGATCGCGGTGCTCGACGGCGTGCCGCAGATCGGCCTGGATGCGGAGGGCGTCCGCCGCATCGCGGAGGAGGAGCTCGCGAAGGCCTCGGTGCGCGACCTGCCGATCCTCGCCGCGCTCGGGCGTTCGGGTGCCACCACGGTCGCCGCGACCGCGTACCTCGCCGCGCTCGCGGGGGTGCGGGTGTTCGCGACCGGCGGGCTCGGCGGCGTGCACCGCGGCGCATCCTCGACCTTCGACGAGTCGGCCGACCTGCCGACGCTCGCCGAGAACCCGATCACGGTCGTGTCGGCAGGCGTCAAGAGCGTGCTCGACATCCCCGCCACGCTCGAGCGGCTCGAGACGCTCAGCGTGCCGGTGATCGGCTACCGCACGACCGCGTTCCCCGCGTTCTGGCTGCGCGAATCCGGATACGAGCTCGACTGGAAGGTCGACTCGGCCGACGAGGTGGCGGCCGTCATGGCCGCCCGCGACGGGCTCGGCTCGACGAGCGGCATCGTGCTCGCGAACCCGGTGCCGCTCGAGCAGCAGTGGGATCCGGTCGAGCACGACCGCGTGCTCGCGACCGCCTTCGCGGCCGCGGATGCCGCCGAGGTGCACGGCAAGGCCGTCACGCCGTTCCTGCTCGGCTACATCGTCGAGGCCTCGGGCGGCAGGAGCCTCGAGGTGAACCTCGATCTCGCCCGCAACAACGTGCGCGTCGCGGCGGAGGTCGCGACCGCCTGGGCGCGGATCGCACCCCGGCCGTGACCGGGTCGCGGATCGTCATCGTCGGCGACCTCATCAACGACATCGTCGCCGTCACCCGCGAACCGCTGCGCCCCGACACCGACACGACCGCCACCATCCGCCCGAGCTCGGGCGGCTCGGCCGCCAACACGGCGGTGTGGCTCGCCCGGGCCGGTGCCGCCGTCGACTTCGTCGCCGCGGTCGGCGCCCACGACGCCCACCTGCACGAGGAGGAGCTCGCCGAGGCGGGCGTCACCCCGCACCTGCAGGTCGAGGTGGCCGCCCCGACCGGCACGATCATCATCATCGTGCAGGGCTCCGAGCGCACCATGCTCACCGAGCGCGGCGCGAACTCGCTGCTCACCTCGGCCGCGGTGACGGATGCGCTGCTCGCCGACGCGGCGCTGCTGCACGTGAGCGGCTACAGCATCGTCGACGGGTTCCGGGTGGCGGGCACCCGGGCGCTGCTCGACCGCGCGGCGGCGGCGGGCGTGCCCGTGTCGGTGAACCCCGGCTCGATCGGCTTCATCGCCGACTTCGGGGTGGAGGCGTTCCTCGAGGCGATCGCGGGGGCGTCTCTGCTGTTCCTGAGCGGCGACGAGGCGCGGCTGCTGACGGGACTCGACGGCGCGGAGCGCCAGGCGCGCGCCCTCGCGCGCGACTTCCCGATCGTGGCCCTCACCCGCGGTGCCGAGGGCGTCCTCCTGGTGGTCGACGGCGGCGAGCCCGTCGCGATCCCCGCACGAAGCGTGCGGGCGATCGACCCGACCGGTGCGGGCGACGCCTTCATCGGCGGCTTCCTCGCCTCCTGGACGCAGGCCCCGGATGCCGTGGCCGCCGCCGAGGCGGGCGTCTTCACCGCCGCTCGCGCCGTGATGGCGATCGGCGGCCGCCCCCCGATCTGAACCTCTCCGTTCGGGAGGACGACGCGCCGCATCGCGCCGCTGGGCTGCGCGCGCGGCGGCGTGTCATCCTCCCGAACGGAAACGCGTCAGCCGGGGATCGCGCCGGCGCGCAGCTTGTCGGTGAGCTCGGCGAGCTGGCGCTGCTCCGCGCGGCTCAGCACCGACATCCGGGCGATGATCGAGCGGCCGTGCTGCGCCCCGATCCGCCGGAACACCTCGACCCCGCGGTCGGTGAGCGTGACGATCGTGCCGCGCGCATCCGCCGGGTCGGGGCTCTTCTCGACGAGGTGGCGCGCGACGAGCCGGTCGAGCAGCCTGCTCACGCTCGGCTGGGTGAGCAGCAGGTGCTTGTTGAGGTCGCGGATGCGCAGCGCCTGCCCCGGCTGCCGGTACAGGTTGAAGAGCACGTCGTACTCGGTGAACGAGATCTCGTCGTCGGGGAACTCGGCCAGCAGCTGGCGGAGCACCGCGACCTGGGCGCGGTACAGCGACTCCCAGGCGTCGACGGCATCCGCGCGATCGGTCACGATGACACTCTAGGCAACCGCCACGGTCAGAGCGCGATGAGCAGCACGCCCGTGACGACGACGCCGGCGGAGGCGACGCGCCACATCGCGTTGCCCTCGCGCAGCACGAGCGCCCCGAACAGGCTCACGAGCACGACGCTCACCTCGCGCATCGGCGCCACGAGCGAGACCGGCGCGATGGTCACGGCCGTCAGCACGAGGATGTACGACAGCGGCGAGAGGATGCCGAAGGCGAGCATCGTGCGCCAGCGCTCGCGCAGCAGCCGCACCGCCTCGCGCGTGCGGCTGCGCAGCGCGAGCGTGTACAGGGGGATCTCGAGGAAGGTGCAGCCGACCATGAAGGCGACCGGGGGGATCTGCCAGCTGCGGATCGCGTGCGCGTCCCACAGCGTGTAGGCGGCGATGGAGACGCCCGTGAGGGCGCCCGCGACGAGGGCGGGGTCGATCCGGCGACGGGAGCCCGGCAGGGCGGGCGGACGGTCGACGATGCCGAGCGCCACGACCCCCACGACGATCGCGAGCACCCCCGCGAGCGCGAAGGGGGCGGGCCGCTCGCCGAGCACCGCGATCGCGACGATGACGGTGAGCAGGGGGCCGGTGCCGCGCGCCGTCGCGTAGACGGTCGAGAGGTTGCCGAGGGCGTAGCCGCGCTGCAGCACGAGCATGTAGGCGACGTGCAGCACGCCCGAGACTCCGATGCCGAGCAGGAAGCCGCCGAGCTGCTCGGTGGGGATGCCGCCGGTGAGCGGGATGAGCGGGGCCCACAGCACGGTCGCCGAGACGGCGGCGCCCCAGAGGAACAGCATCCCGCCGCCGCTGGAGCGGTGCGCGAGCACGTTCCAGGCGGCGTGCGAGACGGCGGCGCCGAGCACGAGGAGGACGGCTTCGACGGACATGCGGGACCCTTCGGCCCGCCGCGGGCGCGACGGACGGGTCCTCCGGGCTTTTGTCCTGTCAGATGACGGCGTCCACGAGGGTGGTCGCCGTGGCGCCGCTCGGACCAGTCGAGGCGAGCCTCCGGAACCCTAGGCGCTGTCGCGGCCGAGCGTAGGGGCCGTCGGTGAACGGCCGGTTAACGTGATTGAGGGTCGGCCGCAGAGGCAAGCGGCCGACCCTCTCCCTTGCACCAAGAGTGTCCTGCAATCACATTCCGCTTGGTTCGCCACAGCAAACGAATCAAGCTCTATGAATGTATAACGAGAAGGTAACGCTGTCTAGTTATCAGACCGTTATTTTTCTGCGAGTTCGCCCAGCGCCCGATCGGAGGCGGTGCGACGCGCGCGAAGGCGCGGTCAGGCGACGCGAGTCGACCTCTCGGTGCCGCGCCTCAGAAGACGTCGGGCGACGGCGTCGACGCCCAGCGGATGGTGACATCCGCGTGGCGGTCGAAGCGGTACCCGGAGCCGCGCACGGTGCGCACGATGTCCTCGTAGGCGCCGAGCTTGGAGCGCAGCCGCCGCACGTGCACGTCGATCGTGCGCTCGTTCGGGGTCTCCTCGTCGCCGCCGTCCGACCACAGGGTCGAGATGATCTCGGCGCGGTCGATCGTGCGCCCCTCGCGCAGCACGAGGAACTGCAGCAGCTCGAACTCCTTGTAGGTGAGCGGCGCGATCTCGCCGTCGAGCTGTACGCGCTTGCGGGAGATGTCGATCACGACACCGCCCTTCGGCTCCGGCGGCTCGGCGGGGGCGACCGTCTGGCGGTGCTTGGCGAGCGCGGCCGGGTCCTGCAGGGCGAGGCGCACGACCTCGACGTCGCGGCCGCCCGCACCCTGCGGGGCGAGCGCCACGGCGGCGTAGGTCTCGGCATCCGGCACGAGGTCGGCCACGGTGCGCTTGAGGGCCTCCACGAGCTGCGGCAGCGAGACGCCGGCGCCGAGCGCCTTCAGCTCGTCGACGCCCACGTAGAGGGCGAAGCCGCGCGCCTCGGTGCCCTCGGGCACGGCGCGGATGCGCGGACGCTCGGGCTCCGCCACGGGTGCCGGGCGGGGCGCGATGCGCGGGGCGGGGTAGGAGCGGGTCTGGGGACGGAGGGTGTCGAGGGTGGCGAGAGACATGTCGTCGAATCCTTGCGAGGTGTCGGCGGCCGCATCGGAGGCGGCGGGCCGGGAGTTGTCGAAGCGGGAGACGCCATCCGGATCGGAACCGGACGTCGGGGAGTTCACCATGCGGGGTTCACTCGGGCGAGGGGCGGCCTAGGCGCACATTCGACAACACATGACCGAGCGCACCGGCATCATCATGCCGGCGTTCCCGAGGGCCTCGAAGGAGGTCGTGGGGCGCGCGTGAACGGTCATGCCTGCCAGTGTGTGCCAGCGTTACGCCGCGTGTCAACCGCGACGGAACGTGTCGTAACAGAAGGAAAGACTCACACCAGCCCGTAGAGGCGGTCGCCCGCGTCGCCGAGGCCGGGCACGATGTAGCCCTTCTCGTTGAGCCGCTCGTCGAGTGCGCCGACCACGACGGTCACCTCGCGGCCCTCGGTCGCCTTGCGCACGGCCTCGATGCCCTCGGGGGCCGCGATGAGGCACACGGCGGTCACGTCGACCGCGCCGCGCTGGAACAGGAACTCGATCGCCGCGCCGAGCGAGCCGCCCGTGGCGAGCATGGGGTCGAGGATGAAGCACTGGCGGTTCGAGAGGTCGTCGGGCAGCCGCTCGGCGTAGGTCGTGGGCTGCAGGGTCTCCTCGTCGCGCACCATGCCGAGGAAGCCGACCTCCGCGGTCGGGACGAGCTTGACCATGCCCTCCAGCATCCCGAGGCCGGCGCGCAGGATCGGCACGACGAGCGGCTTCGGCTCGGCGATCGCGAGGCCCGTGGTCTCGGCGACGGGCGTCTGCACGGTGACGGGGGTGGTGCGCACGTTGCGGGTCGCCTCGTAGGCGAGCAGCGTCACGAGCTCTTCGGCGAGGGCCCGGAAGACGGGCGACGGGGTGCGCTCGTCGCGCAGCACCGTCAGCTTGTGGGTGATCAGCGGATGGTCGGCCACATGCACTCGCATAGGCTTCAATCTATGCCCTCGGGAGCCGATGAGGAGGCGATGCGCCTCGCCCTCGCGGAGGCGGAGCTCGCGCTCGGCTCGGGGGATGTGCCGGTCGGGGCGGTCGTGCTCGACCGCGACGGCACGGTGCTCGCGGTGGGACGCAACGAGCGCGAGGCGCACGGCGACCCGACCGCGCACGCCGAGGTGGTGGCGATCCGGCGGGCGGCCCAGGTGCGCGGCGACTGGCACCTGGACGGCACGACGCTCGTCGTGACGCTCGAGCCGTGCGTCATGTGCGCGGGCGCGATCCTCGCCGCCCGGATCCCGCGCGTCGTGTTCGGCGCCTGGGACGAGAAGGCGGGCGCCGCCGGCAGCGTGCACGACCTGCTGCGCGACCGCGCGCTGCCGGTGCGTGCCGAGGTGGTGCCGGGCGTGCTCGAGGCCGAGTGCGCCGCCCCGTTGCGCGCGTTCTTCGAGAACGCCCGCGCCTCCGAACTCTGAGGCGTCAGCGCCAGAGGACGGCGACGAGCACGTTGATGACGGCCATGCCGCCCGCGGCGTGGAAGAACGGCTTCACCTTGCCGCCGCGCCGCTGCGCGACGAACGCGCCGATCGCGGCGATCAGCACCACGAGCGCGATGCCCAGCTTGACCGCGATCTTGACCATGTTCACGTCGTGCCCGGCGCCCTCGGCGACGCCCACGAGCGCGACCCCCGTCACCACCTGGGTGATCGCGCCGGCCAGCACGAGGTCGGTGCGGATTCCCTCGTTCGCCCGCAGCTGCACGAAGAAGGTGCCGATGATGAGGGCGAGGCCGAAGATGTGCAGGGCGAGCAGGATGCCGTGCAGGATGTCCATGATCCGGGTCCGTTCCGCGCGGGCTCAGTCCGCGCTCTTGATGACGATCGCGTCGGTCGAGGGGTGCTCGTCGCGCGCCACGTAGATGTCGGGTTCGAGGTAGATCACGCGCGCCGCGGGCACCGCCGCGCGCACGTCCTTCTCGATCGCGTCGATCGCGGTGGCGATCTCGGCGGCGCGGGTCGCCTTCGGTACCGCGATCTTGGCCGCCACCATGAGCTCGTCGGGGCCGAGGTAGAGGGTCTTCATGTGGATGACGGCCTCCACCTGCGGGTGGCCGTTGAACGCCGCCAGGATCTTGGCGACGACGTCGGGCTCGGCGCCCTCGCCGACCAGCAGGCTCTTCGTCTCGACGCCGAGGATGATCGCGACGAGCACGAGCAGCACGCCGATCGCGATCGTGCCGACGCCGTCCCACACGTTGTCGCCCGTGACGATCGTGAGCGTCACGCCGGCGAGCGCGAACACGAGGCCGGTGAGCGCCGCGACGTCCTCGAGCAGCACGACGGGGAGCTCCGGCTGCTTCGCCCGGCGCACGAACTGCACCCAGCTCTGACGCCCGCGGGCGGGGTTCGACTCCTTCACCGCGGTGCGCAGCGAGAAGCCCTCGAGCAGGATCGCGATGCCGAGCACGAGGATCGGCAGCCACGCGTTCTCGAGCGGGTGCGGGTGGGTCAGCTTGTCGATGCCCTCGTAGATGGAGAACACGCCGCCGACCGAGAACAGGATGATCGACACGACGAAGGCGTAGACGTAGCGCTCGCGGCCGTAGCCGAAGGGATGCTCCGCATCCGCCGCCTTCTTCGCCTTGCGTCCGCCGAGCAGCAGCAGCAGCTGGTTGCCCGAGTCGGCGACCGAGTGCACGCCCTCGGCGAGCATCGAGCTCGAGCCGGAGAAGAACCAGGCCACGAACTTCGTGATCGCGATGCCCAGGTTCGCCAGGAACGCCGCGATGATCGCCTTCGTACCGCCGGAGGAGCTCATGCCTCGATTCTAGGATGTGGCGTATGACGACCCTTCCGTCCCTCGCCGTGCTGGGCGCCGGTTCGATGGCCGGGGCCATCGTGCGCGGCCTGATCGCCTCCGGCGTCGACCCGGCATCCGTGGCCGTGTCGACCCGCAGCACCGCCTCGGCCGAGGCGTGGCGGGCGGAGGGCGTGCGTGCGGTCGCCCTCGAGGACGACCCGGATGCCAACGCCGCGGTCGTCGCGGGCGCCGGCCTCGTGCTGCTCGGCGTCAAGCCCGCCATGGTGCCCGACACCCTGCGCGAGGTGGCGGGCGCGCTCGCCCCGGATGCCGTGGTGGTGAGCGTCGCGGCGGGCGTGACGACCGCGACGATGGAGTCGCTCGTGCCGAACCCCGTCATCCGCTCGATGCCGAACACGCCCGCGCTCGTGCGCCGCGCCGTCACCGGGGTGGCCGCCGGCTCGCGCGCGGGGGAGGCCGAGCTCGCCCTCGCCCGCGCCCTGTTCTCGGCGGTCGGCGCGGTCGTCGAGCTGCCCGAGGAGCAGATCGACGCGCTCTCGGCGATCTCGGGCTCGGGTCCCGCGACGATCTACTTCCTCGTCGAGAAGCTCACCGAGACCGCCGAGCGGCTCGGGTTCGACCACGACGACGCGCGCCTGCTGGCCGAGCAGACGCTCATCGGCTCCGCGTACCTGCTCGAGTCGACGGGCGAGGAGCCCGCCGAGCTGCGCCGCCGCGTGACGAGCCCGAAGGGCACCACCGAGCGCATCATCGCCGTGCTCGACGAGGCGCAGCTGACCGACGTCTTCGAGCGCGCCGCCGAGGCCGCGATCGCCCGCGCGAGGGAGCTCGCCGCGGGCGCCTGACGGCACGGACCCGCCAACTCGTCCCTCCGCTTTTCGCAACTCAGGAACACCCGCGGAATCCGTGGTCTCCCGCCTCGTTACGGCGGTTTCTCCTGAGTTGCGAACGCCGCCGGGTTCGCAACTCAGGAGGAATGCGTCGCAGCGCCGTCATGGGATGCGGAACCGGCGGATGTTCCTGAGTTGCGAAACCGGAGGGACGGGTAGCGGAACGGGGACGGGTAGCGGAACGGAGACGGCAGGTTCGCCGTCTCGCGACGCGCTACGACTGCAGGGCGGCGAACTTCTCCAGGTCGGGCGTCGAACCCGAGGCGATGATGAGGTCGTGGTTCGAGATCACCGTCTCGGGCGTCGCGTAGGTGAAGTCCTTGCCCGGGCTCTTCACGCCCACCACGGTGATGCCGTACTTCTGCCGCACGTGCGAGTCGGCGAGGCTGAGGCCCCGGATGGGCTTCGGCGGGTACATCTTCACGATCGCGAAGCCGTCGTCGAACTCGATGAAGTCGATCATCCGGCCCGAGACGAGGTGCGCGACGCGCTCGCCCGCCTCCGCCTCCGGGTAGATGACGTGGTTCGCGCCGATGCGGCTGAGGATCTTGCCGTGCGACTGGCTGACCGCCTTCGCCCAGATCTGCGGGATCTTGAGGTCGACGAGGTTCGCCGTGATGAGCACGCTCGACTCGACCGAGGAGCCGACCGCGACGACCGCGATCTGGAAGTCCTCGGCGCCGATCTGCCGCAGCGCGTCGATCGAGCGCGCATCCGCCTGCACGGCGTGCGTGACGCGCTCCGACCACTTCTGCACGAGCACCATGTCCTCGTCGACGGCGAGCACGTCGCGGTCGAGCCGCTGCAGCTGGCCCGCGGTCGCGGCGCCGAAGCGGCCGAGGCCGATCACGAGCACGGGGGCGTCGTGGGCGATCTTCTCAACCAACGATGGGCCTCTCCTCGGGGCGACGGAACAGCTGCCGCCGGATCGACGCCGCGAGGGCCGCGGCGAGTGTCACTGTACCGATGCGGCCGAAGAACATGGTCGCGGCCAGGATGTACTGGGTCGGCTCGCTCGCGGACTGGGTGAACCCGGTGGAGAGCCCGCAGGTGGCGAACGCGCTGATGACGTCGAACAGCACGTAGTCAAGCGGCGCGTCGTCGTTGATGAACATGATCGTGATGGTCGCGGCGGCGACGATCGTCGCGCCCCACAGCACGACCGAGACGGCCAGGCGCAGCACGTCCGCCGGGATCCGGCGCCCGTAGGCCTCCATGTCGTCGTTGCCGCGCGCCTCCGCGAACGCCGCGAGGAAGAGGATCGCGAGGGTCGTGACCTTGATGCCGCCGGCCGTGGAGGCGGAGCCGCCGCCCACGAACATGAGCATGTCGGTCACGAGCAGGCTCGAGCCGTCGAGGTGGCCCATGTCGACCGTCGAGAAGCCGCCGGAGCGCGTCATCGACGACAGGAACAGGCTGTTCAGGATGCGGTCGCCGAGCCCCATCCCGGCCATCGTGTCGGGGTTGTTCCACTCGAGCGTGAAGTACGCGATCGTCCCGCCGAGCAGCAGCAGCGCGAAGGTGATGAGGGTGAGCTTCACGTGCAGCGACCAGCGGTGCGGATGCCGCAGGTTCTTCTTGAGCACGTAGATGACGGGGAAGCCGATGGCGCCGAAGGTGACGCCGATCATGAGCGCCCCGAGGAACCACCAGTCGTTCGCGAAGGGCAGGATGCCCTCCGGCGCGGGCGAGAAGCCCGTGTTGGTGAAGGCCATCGCCGAGAAGTAGATCGACTCCCAGAGCGCCGTCGGCCACGGGGTGCCGGCGATGAGCAGCCGCGGGAAGATGAGCGCCGCGACGGCGAGCTCGATGACGAGCACGCTCACGGCGACGGTGGCGAGCAGGTTGCCCGTCTCGCCGAGCCGCACCGCCTGCCCCTCGGAGACCGGACCGCGGCGGATGCGCAGCGGGTTGGCGTCGCTCGCGGCGAGGAGCTTCTGCCGCAGTCCCAGTTTGCGGCTGATGACGAGGCCGAGGATCGAGGCGACCGTCAGCACGCCGATGCCGCCGATCTCGACGCCCACGAACACCAGCACGTGGCCGAACGGCGACCAGTAGGTGGCCATGTCGACCGTCGACAGACCCGTCACGCAGATGACCGAGATCGCCGTGAACAGGGCGTCGACGAACGGGGCGCGCATGCCGGAGCTGGTCGCGACGGGCAGCGAGAACAGCACCGTGAACAGGGCGACGAGCGTCGCGAACACGGCGATCGCGAAGCGCGCGGGCGTGACGGTGGCGAAGTCGCCCAGCTTGTCGAGGACGCGCGCCGCGAGCGGATCGCGCTGCACCGGCTTGGTGCGCATCCGTCCCCCTCCGCTGTTCCTCGTCGGACCGGGTCATGGTACTCCCGGGGCTGCCTGGCTAGTCTGTCGGAATGGCCGACATCTTCGACGTCCTCGCGGATGGGACCCGCCGCGAGATCCTCCGACAGCTGCTCGAGAGCCGGGGCGAGCTCGCCGTCGGCGATCTCGTCACCGAGTTGGGGATCGCCCAGCCGACCGTCTCGAAGCACCTGAAGGTGCTGCGCGAGCACGGGCTGGTGGGGGTGCGCGAGGAGGGCCAGCACCGCTACTACCACCTCGACGCGAGCCCGCTCGAGGAGATCGAGGTGTGGCTCGAGCCGTTCACCGACTTCACGGTGGGCACCGACGAGAACGGCGCGACGACCGTCTACGCCGCGTGGGCGGGTGCCGAGTTCGGCGGCCGTCTGGGCCGCACCGCCGCCGAGACGGCGAACGTCGCGCGCGTCGCCTTCGAGACCGCACAGGAGAAGCTCGAGGGCGCCCGCAAGGTGGTCACCGAGAAGCTCCCGAAGCGCCGCAAGTAGTCGCGGCGTCCGCCCTCACCGCTCGGCGAGGGTCTCGTGGATGCGGCGCAGGTCCTCCAGCAGCGATCCGACCAGGATCCAGTGGCCGGATGACGGCGCCGCGATGACGAGCGGCGCGGTGAGCGCCGGCAGGCTCTCGGTCGGCGGATCCGCGGGGTCGGGGTTGGTGCGCCGCACGACGCGGCGCACGTCGTGCGCGGCGCGGCCGAGCTGCTCGGCGATCGCCCGTGTCGTCGGTTCGGCGCCGAGGCTCGGCTCGTAGCGGTCGTAGACGGCGCGCGTCATGCCGATCACCTGGGTGACGATCGGCGCGAGGCGCGCGAGTGTCCCCTCCAGCTGCTGCAGTTCCTCGCGCCGCCGGCGGGCGCGCGGGTTGAGGGTGAGCGACTCGGCACCGGAGGCGATGGCCTCCGTCGCCGACTGCACCATGGGGCGCATGAGCCGCGCCGTGATCATGAGCTCCTCGAGCTGTGCGGGCGACTGCGGCGCGGTGAGCGCGGCCGCCAGCCGGTCGAGCGAGGCAGCGACCTCGCCGCCCAGCGCGTCGACCGCGCGCTGTGCGGGGGCGATCGCCACGGGCGGCACGAACACGAGGTTCACGACGAAGCCGATGAGCGCGCCGATGAGGGTCTCGAGCACCCGATCGACCGCGTAGCCGGGCGTCGCGGCCCCGAGCGAGAGCACGAGCAGCGCACTGATCGCGACCTGGTTCGAGGTGCCGGTCGTCATCCGCAGCAGCCAGGCGACCGCGAGCGCGGCCGCCACCGCGACCAGCACGACCCAGGTCGCCTGCCCGAACAGCAGGGCGAGCACGGAGGCGATGACGACGCCCGCGACGACGCCCACCGAGCGCTCGACGCCCTTCGCGACCGACTGGTTGAGGCTCGGCTGCACGACGAGCAGGGCGGCGATCGCGGCGAACACCGGCAGCGGGCCCGGGATCAGCCACCCCGCGAGGAGCCAGGCGACGGCCGTCGCGACGGCCGACTTCGCGACCTGCAGCAGCGGTTGGCGTCTCGTCGCGCGGAAGGTCTCGATCACCCTCATGACCCCAGCGTCCCACGCCGGAGCCGCGACCCCCATCCGCGCGGTAGACACGCCCTCACGGGAACCTCTAGCCTGTGGCTGAGCACTCCTGTCACAGGAGTCACACCACCCACACAGGCGACAGAGGCACGGTACCGAGGCACCCATGGCACGCGATCTCTCCGACGTGCGCTTCCTGACGGTTCAGGAGGTCGCCGACATGATGCGCGTCTCCAACATGACCGTCTACCGTCTCGTGCACTCGGGCGAGCTGCCGGCCGTGCGCTTCGGGCGCTCCTTCCGCATCCCGGAGTCGGCGGTCGCGGGGGTCGTCGGCATCTCCGACACCGACGCCCAGGTCGGCTGAATCCGCCCCTCGGCGGCTTTGGTAGACTCTCCCGGTTAGGCTTCCCGCGGTTCGTCACGGACCAGGGTCCGTACGAACCGAACGAATGAGGTGAACATGGGTTCCGTCATCAAGAAGCGCCGCAAGCGCATGGCGAAGAAGAAGCACCGCAAGCTGCTGCGCAAGACGCGTCACCAGCGTCGCAACAAGAAGTGACCGAAGGCCCCGGGCTCAGCCCCGGGGCTTCGTCTTTCCCCGGGCCGCCTTGCCCACCTGCTTCGCCTCGCGCCGCACCGTGCGCTGCTGCGCCTTGATGGAGGCCGGGTCCAGCTGCATCGTCGGCCAGTGCCGCTCCGCCGCGTAGCGGGCGAGCCCCGCATCCGGATTCACCGCCACCCGGTTGCCGACGAGCTCGAGCAGGGGGATGTCGTTGCGGCTGTCGGAGTACGCCCACGAGGCGGCGAGGTCGGCATCCATGCTCTCGGCGAGCTCGCGCGCCGCGACGGCCTTGTGCTCGGCGTGCAGGAACTCGCCGACGAGCCGGCCCGTGTAGACCCCGTCGACCGACTCGACGCGCGTGCCGAGGGCGCCCGTGAGCCCGAGGTTGGTGGCGATCAGCTCGCCCACCTCGACGGGCGTGGCCGAGACGAGCCACACCTGGTGACCCTTCTCGAGGTGCTCGTGGGCGAGGGCCACCGACTCGGGCCACAGGCGCGGACGGATGCGGTGCTCCCAGATCGACTCGGCGAGCTCCTCGATCTGGTCGACCGTGTGTCCGGCGACGAGGCCGAGGGCGCGCTCGCGCGCCGTGCCCATGTGCTCGTGGTTCTCGCCGACCTTGATGAAGCGGCGCTGGTGCCAGGCGAAGAGGGCGATGTCGCGCGCCCGGATGATGCCTCGCGCCCACGCCTCACGGCCCACGTGGAAGATGCTCGTGCCGTGCATGAGCGTGTTGTCGACGTCGAAGAACGCGATGACGGGGCGTTCGCTCGGGGTCGGGTTCTGGGCCTCGGGCATGACCCCCATAGTCTAGGTGCGTGCCCGCGCCACGCCTCACCCTTCTCGGGAAGCCCGGATGCCACCTGTGCGACGACGCGCGGGCGATCGTGCTCGAGGTGGCGGGGGAGCGCGGGCTCGGGCTCGAGGAGAAGAACATCCTCGAGGACGAGGCGCTGCTCGCGCAGTACGCCGAGGAGATCCCCGTGCTGCTGATCGACGACCGCGTGCACACCATCTGGCGCGTGGACCCCGAGCGGCTGCGGCGCGCGCTCGACGCGAGGGAGGAATCCGCATGATCCGGCACATCGTCACCTGGCGGCTCGCGGCGGCGGATGCCGAGCAGCGTGCCGCCGACGCGGCGGGCATCAAGCAGCGTCTGGAGGGCCTCCGCGGCGTCGTGACGGCCGAGCGCATCGACGTGGGCGTCGACCTCGGCGAGACGGACGGCAACTGGCACGTGGTGCTCGACTCCGACTTCGCGACGACGGCCGACCTCGCCGCCTACCAGACGCATCCGGCGCACCTCGAGGCGGCGGCGTTCATCCGCTCGGTCGTCGAGGCCCGCAGCTGCGTCGACTACCGGCTCTGAGCCGGGTCGCGCACGCGCCACGCCGTACCCCCCTAGCGGGGGGCGACGATCCGGTCTAGTCTCTCGCCCATCCCTTCCCCCAGGTGTCCGAGGAGCCCGTCGATGCGTTTCCAGGTCGTGCGCAGCAAGAACCCCACCCAGCCGTACTTCTGGCGCATCGTCTCGGAGAGCGGGCAGACCGTCGCGGTGAGCGGCAACTACGTCGCCAAGGCCTCCGCGGTCGCGATGGTGGAGGCGGTCATGCGCTCGATCCCGCGGGCGAGCCTCGAAGACCTCACGGTGCTGCAGGAGCCGCGCTACCAGCAGAGCGCGTGACGCCTACGGGGTGAGGCGGTTCGGTCCGCGGAAGAGGTAGGTGACCTCGCGGATCGAGGGCTGGTGCAGCAGCAGCATCGTGACGCGGTTGAGGCCCATGCCGAAGCCGCCGTGCGGGGGGACCCCGTAGCGGAAGAAGTCGAGGTAGAAGCCGAGCTCCTCGGGGTCGAGGCCCTTCTCCTTCGCCTGCTCGACGAGCACGTCGACGCGGTGCTCGCGCTGGGCGCCGGTGGAGATCTCGACGCCGTTGAAGAGCAGGTCGTAGCTGTTGGTGAGGCCCGCATCGCCCTCGTGGCGCATGTGGTAGAACGGCCGGATGTTCGAGGCGTAGTCGGTCACGAACACGAACTCGTGGCCGTACTGCTCCTTCACGTACTCCGCGAGGCGACGCTCGCCCTCGGGGTCGAGGTCGCCGTCGGCGCGCGGCACCGTGTAGCCGCGGGACTCGAGGATGCGGTGCGCCTCGGCGAGCGGGATGCGCGGGAACGGCAGCGACGGCACCGTCACCTCGATGCCGAAGGTCGCCTCGATCTCGGCGCCGTGCTTCTCCTTGACGGCGGTGAGGCCCGCGACGAGCAGCTGCTCGTGCATCGCCATGACGTCCTCGTGCGAGTCGACCCAGCTGATCTCGGCATCCACCGAGATGAACTCGGTCGCGTGGCGGCTGGTGAAGCTCGGGTCGGCGCGGAAGGCGGGCGCGACCTCGAAGACCTTGCCGAAGCCGGCCGGCTGCGCCATCTGCTTGAAGAACTGCGGGCTCTGCGCGAGGTAGGCCTTCGTCTCGAAGTACTCGACCTCGAACAGCTCGGCGCGGCTCTCGGAGGCGGATGCCATGAGCTTGGGGGTGTGGATCTCGATGAAGTCGTGCTCGACCCACCAGGTGCGCAGGGCGTGCAGGAAGGTGGTCTGCACGCGGAACACGAGGTTCTGCTCGGGGCGACGCAGGTCGAGGAAGCGCCAGTCGAGGCGCTTGTCGATCGAGGAGTCGTCGGCGATCGGGATGTCGAGCGCGGCGGCGGCCACCTCGAGTTCCTCGATCTTCACCTCGAGGCCGCCGAGCTTGACGCGCTCGTCGTGCTTGAGCTCGCCGATGACGGTGAGGAAGGTGCCGGCGCTGAGTGCCGAGATGGCGGTCGCGAGGGGGTCGGTGCCGGGCTCCTCGACGTCGGTGCGCGGGTGCACGAGCTGCACGGCGCCGGACTCGTCGCGCAGCACCACGAACTGCACCTTCTTCTGATCGCGCACCGTCTCGACCCATCCGGAGACGGACACCGGCCCGTCGGGCTGGGCGGCGAGCTGCTTGACGAGGGTGCGTGCGGTCACGGGGGTCGAGTCTAGTCGCGGTCTTCAGGAGGCGGCGGTCGTGGCTCCCGGGGCCGCGGCCTCGCCCCAGCGGTGGCCCCAGGCGGCGAGCGGCTGCAGCGCCTGCAGCAGCTCGAGGCCGGCCTGGGTGAGGTGGTAGCGCACCTGCACGGGTGTCGAGGGGATGACGTGGCGCTCGACGAGCCCGGCGGCCTCGAGCTCGCGCAGGCGCTGCGCCGCCATCCGGTCGGAGAGCCCGTCGACGGCGGCGACGATCCCGCTGAAGCGGGTGGCGCCGCGCGCGAGGGCGAGCAGGATGCCGGAGCTCCAGCGGCGGCCGGCCATCTCGGCGGAGGTGATGAGACGGTGGCAGAGCTCGTCGTCGATGTGGCCGAAGGGGGCGGGAGAAGTCACTTACCTAGCGTAAGCCACTTCCGTAGCGGTTGCCGGGGCGCCCATCCGGCGCGAGGCTGAAACCATGCCCGACTACGGTCACCCCCTGCGCTTCGGAACCTTCCTCACGCCCCAGGCCGCCCGCCCGGAGGCGCCCGTCGCCCTCGCACGGCTGTCCGAGGAGCTCGGCTACGAGCTCGCCACCTTCCAGGACCACCCCTACCAGCCCGCCTTCCTCGACACCTGGACGCTGCTCGCCTGGGTCGCCGCGCAGACCGAGCGCATCCACGTGGCCGCCAACGTGCACAACCTGCCGCTGCGCCCCGCGCCCGTGCTCGCGCGCGCCGCCGCGAGCCTCGACCTGCTCTCGGGCGGCCGCTTCGAGCTGGGGCTCGGGGCGGGCGGCTTCGTCGACCCGATCGTCGCGATGGGCGGCCCGCGCCGCACCCCCGGCGAGAACGTCTCGGCGCTCGCCGAGGCGATCCCGC
Organism: Protaetiibacter intestinalis; assembly: GCF_003627075.1. Classification (NCBI taxonomy): domain Bacteria; kingdom Bacillati; phylum Actinomycetota; class Actinomycetes; order Micrococcales; family Microbacteriaceae; genus Protaetiibacter; species Protaetiibacter intestinalis. The sequence goes on from NZ_CP032630.1 coordinate 1,562,697, forward strand.
TCATCCGGGGGCTGTGGGACACCGACGAGCGAGGTGGGCTGCGGCTCGACGGCGAGTACTACCGGCTCGAGGGCGCCAAGCGCGGCCCCGCCCCGGCGCACGACATCCCCATCCTCATCGGCGGGCTGAAGCCCCGGATGCTGCGCCTCATCGGCCGCCTCGGCGACGGTTGGCTGCCGAGCTGGGCGTACCTGGAGGAGGGCGGCTACCCCGCGGGCAACGCGATCATCGACGAGGCGGCACTCGCCGCCGGGCGCGACCCCCGCGAGATCCGGCGCCTGCTCAACATCGGCGGCCGGTTCCAGGATGAGGGCAGCGGCTTCCTGCAGGGCCCGCCCGAGCAGTGGGTGGAGCAGCTGCTGCCGCTCGCTGCCGAGGACGGCGTCTCCACCTTCATCGTCGCGAGCGACGACCCGGACACCCTGCGCACCTTCGCGGCGGAGGTGGCACCCGCCCTGCGCGAGCGGCTCGCGGCCGAGCGGGCCGGCAGCGGCATCCGCGAGAGCTCCCGGGTGCGCGGCGCCGTGGCGCTCGCCGCCCGCCGCGCGGGCATCGACTACGAGGGCCTTCCCGAGACGCTCGCCGAGACGGCCGTCGAGCCGGGGGACCGCGACTACCGCAAGGTGCGGTCGACCTACATGCGCGGCGGGTCTCCCGGCCTCGTGCTGCGGCCGCGGGATGCCGCTGAGGTCGCCGAGGCGATCGGGGTCGCCCGCGCGCATCGGGAGCTGCCGCTCGCCATCCGCTCGGGAAGCCACGGCATCAGCGGGCGCTCCACGAACGACGGCGGCCTCGTGATCGACGTCTCGGCGCTCGACGCGATCGAGGTGCTCGATGCGGAGCGCCGCCTCGTGCGGATCGGGCCGGGCGCCCGCTGGCAGGAGGTCGCGGCGGCGCTCGAACCGCACGGCTGGGTCATCACCTCGGGCGACTACGGCGGGGTGGGCGTCGGCGGCCTCGCGACGGCGGGCGGCGTCGGCTTCTTCGCCCGCGAGCACGGCCTCACGATCGACGCGCTGCGGGCGGCCGAGCTCGTGCTGGCCGACGGCACGCGGGTGCGGGTCGACGCCGAACACGACCCGGAGCTGTTCTGGGGCGTGCGCGGCGCGGGGGCCAACCTCGGCGTCGTGACGGCGTTCGAGTTCGAGGCCGCGGAGGCGGGCGAGGTGGGCTGGGCGCAGCTCGCCTTCGACGCATCCGACACCGCCGCGTTCCTCGCGGACTGGGCGGCGGCCATGGAGGCGTCCCCGCGTGACGTGTCGGGCGAGATCATCCTCGGCGCCCCGCGCGGCCGGATGACGGCCATGGCGCTGCTGCTCGTGGACTCCGCCGACCCCGACACGATCATCGAGCGGCTGCAGCCGTTCGCCGCGCTCGCGCCGCTGCTCGACCAGTCCATCGTGCTCGCGCCGTACGCGGCCGTCATCGCGAACGCGCCGGGCGACTCGAACGGCGGCAGCGGATCCCCGAGCGCGCGCGGCGGGCTCGTCGAGCACGTGACGCCCGAACTCGCCGAGGAGCTGGAGCGGATGCTGCACAGCGGCCGCATCCACTTCTTCCAGATCCGCGCGGTGGGTGGGGCCGTCGCCGACGTGCCCGAGGAGGCGACCGCCTACGCGCACCGTTCCGCGAACTTCTCGCTCGTCGCGATGGCGGGCGATGCGGAGTGGCTGAACGTGCAGTGGGACGCGCTCGAGCACCACATCCTCGGGGTCTACCTGAGCTTCGAGGCGGATGCGCGCGGCGACCGCGTCGAGCGGGCCTTCCCGCCCGCGACGCTCGCGCGCCTCCGCGCTCTCAAGGCCCGCGTCGACCCCACCGCCCTCTTCCGCGACAACTTCCCTCTCGGGCCGCGCTCGTAGGATGAGGGGATGCCGGCCGACCTCGTCCACCTCGTGCGCCACGGTGAGGTCTTCAACCCCACCCGGGTGCTCTACGGCCGGCTGCCGGGCTTCGGGCTGAGCGAGCTCGGGCACGAGATGGCGGCGCTCTCGGCGGCATCCCTCGACGGGCGCCCCATCACCTCGCTCGTCGCGAGCCCGCTGCAGCGCACCCAGGAGTCGGCCGCGCCGTGGGCCGCCCGCTTCGGCCTCGAGGTGCGCCTCGACGAACGGCTCATCGAGCCGCACAACCGCTTCGAGGGCAGCAACGTGCGCAGGAGCCTGCGCGATCCGCGCAACTGGCCGTACCTCATCGGACCCTGGCGACCCACCTGGGGCGAGGCGTTCACGAGCATCCGGCGACGGATGATGGCGGCCGTCGCCGAGGCGTACGCGAGCGTCGACGGCGGCGAGGTCGTGCTCGTCTCGCACCAGCTGCCGATCTGGATGGTCGCCCGCACCGTGCAGCGCAAGCCCCTGCCCCACGACCCGCGCGCGCGGCGCTGCTCGCTCTCGAGCATCACGACCCTCGCCTGGGACGGCAGCGCCTTCATCGAGGTGGACTATCAGGAACCTGCGGCAGAGTTGCTTGCGCAGTCCATCGATCTGGGAGCCGTGTGAGAACCCGCGACACAGCCGCCCGCCGCTTCGGCGTGCGCGCCGCCGCACCCCTCGTGGTGCTCGCGGCCCTGCTGACCGGGTGCACCCCCGAGGCCGACCACCTGGCCGGCGTCTACGAGTCCGGCAACGGCGACTACATCTCCGGTGACGGGCGCCTCGTGACCCTCTCGCCCGAGAAGCGCGAGGCCGCCGTCGAGTTCGCCGGAACCCTCGACACCGGCGACACCATCTCCTCCGACGACCTCGCCGGCCGCGTCGTCGTCGTCAACTTCTGGTACGCCGCCTGCCCGCCGTGCCGCGAGGAGGCGGCCGACCTCGAGAAGCTGAACCAGCAGTTCGCGGATGCCGAGGTCACCATGCTGGGCGTCAACGTGAGCGACTCCGCCGAGACGGCGCAGCAGTTCGAGAAGGAGCACGGCGTCGGCTACCCCTCGATCGTCGACGTCGACGACAACGCGGTGCAGCTCGCCTTCGCGGGCGGCGCCTACGCCCCCAACTCGGTGCCGACCACGCTCGTGCTCGACCGCGACGGTCGCGTCGCCGCACGCTTCAGCGGCCTGCTCACGAGCCCCAGCGTGATCTCCGACATCGTGGACGACCTGCTCGCCGAGACGGCCTGAGCGTGGGCCCCGGCGACATCGTCGTGAGCGGCGGGCTGTGGCTCGCCGTGCCGATCGCGCTCGCCGCGGGCCTGCTGTCGTTCCTCTCGCCGTGCGTGCTGCCGCTCGTGCCCGGCTACCTCGGCTACGTCTCGGGCGTCACGGGCGGCGCCGCCCGCACGCGCTCGCGGATGCTGCTGGGCGCCGGCCTCTTCGTCGCCGGGTTCTCGCTCGTCTTCATGGCGGTGTTCGTGCTCGCCGGCACCGCGGGCCGGTTCCTGCTGCAGTACGGCGACCTCATCATGCGCATCGGCGGGGCGCTCATCATCGTGCTCGGCCTCGTCTTCATCGGCCAGGTCACGGTGCTGCAGCGCCAGGTGAAGCCCGTCTGGCGGCCCCGCACGGGCCTCATCGGGGCGCCGCTGCTCGGCATCCTCTTCGCCCTCGGCTGGACCCCGTGCATCAGCCCCACCCTCACCGCCGTCGGCTTCCTCGCCGGCTACGGCGGCGAGCCGGGGCGTGCCGTGCTCATCGGGCTCGCCTACTGCGCGGGGCTCGGCATCCCCTTCCTGCTCGTCGCGCTCGGCTTCGGCTGGGTCGGCACGAGCCTCGGCTGGGTGCGTCGCCACATCCGCGCCGTCAACATCGCGGGCGGCGTGCTGCTCGTCGTCATCGGCGTGCTCATGGTCACCGGGCTGTGGGGCGTGCTCATGTCGCAGCTGGGGGCGGTGATCGGTGGCTTCACGAACCCGCTCTGAGACCGACCCGCTGCGGCCCGCCGACCACATCGACGCGGAGCCGGCCGAGGCGGGCATCACGCAGCCCAAGCTCGGCGTCGTCGGCTACCTGCGCTTCTTCTGGCGCCAGCTCACGAGCATGCGCACGGCACTCGTGCTGCTGCTGCTGCTCGCGCTCGCCGCCGTGCCCGGCTCGCTCGTGCCCCAGCGCAGCTCCGACCCGAACGGCGTCATCCAGTACAAGCTCGACAACCCCGACGGCTACGAGGTGCTCGACAAGCTCGGGGTGTTCTCCACCTTCACCTCGCCGTGGTTCTCGGCCATCTACCTGCTGCTGTTCATCTCGCTCGTCGGCTGCATCATCCCGCGCACCAAGCACCACCTCGACGCGCTGCGGGCCCGCCCGCCGAAGACCCCCGCGCGCCTGTCGCGCCTCGTCGGGTACACCGAACTGCACAGCACGGCGGATGCCGAGACGGCCGTCGCCGAGGCCCGCGCGCTGCTGAAGGGCGCCGGGTACCGCGTCGACCGCTACGGCGACTCGATCTCCGCCGAGCGCGGCTACCTGCGCGAGACCGGCAACCTGATCTTCCACAGCGCCCTCGTCGGCGTGCTCGTGACCGTCGGCATCGGCGGCGGCTTCGGCTATAACGGGCAGAAGGTGATCATCCAGGACACCGCCTTCACCAACTCGCTCGCCGGCTACGACTCCTTCACCTCCGGCCGCTTCTTCAGCGAGTCCTCGCTCGAACCGTTCTCGGTGCGGCTCGACGAGTTCGACGGCAGGTACCAGCTCGACCCGTCGACCACCGTCTACCAGCCGATCGACTACACCGCCCACCTCTCCACCCGGGTGCCGGGCGGCGACTGGACCGAGGCCGACCTCAAGGTCAACTCGCCGCTCGAGATCGGCGGCACCAAGATGTACCTGCTCGGCAACGGCTACGCGCCCGTCGTCACCGTGCGCGACCCGGACGGCGAGGTCGCCTACTCGGGGCCTGTCGCCTTCCTGCCGCAGGACGGCAACCTGCGCAGCCTCGGCACCATCAAGGTGCCCGACGGACTCGACGAGCAGCTCGGCATGCTCGCCTTCTTCTACCCCGACCCCATCCAGCTCGCCGACGGCACCTACACCTCGCTCTCGCCGTACTCGGGCGACTCGAGCCTGCTCACCATCACCGTGTACGAGGGCGACCTCGGGCTCGACGAGGGCGTCGCCGTCAACGCCTACTCGCTCGACACCGACGACCTCACCCCCATCGCCGGCCCGAAGGCCGACGTGCCTGCGCTCGAACTCACCCAGGGCGAGACGGCCGAACTGCCGGACGGACTCGGCACGATCGAGTTCACGGGCCTCCAGCGCTTCGTCTCGGTCGAGTTCCACCACGACCCCACCGAGGGCTGGGTGCTCGTGTTCGCACTGCTCATCCTCGGCGGACTGCTGCTGAGCCTCTTCATCCCCCGACGGCGGATGTGGATCAAGGCCGTGCGGGACGGCGACGGCGTGCGCCTCGAATACGCCGGCCTCGCCCGCGGTGAGGACCCCACCCTGGAGGCGGCCGTCGCCGACATCGCCCGCAGACACGCCGAGAGGCTCGAACGTAGGATGAACGCGTGAGCACCGACACCCTCGCCGCCTACTCGCTGCTGGCCGTCTACTCGGCCGCCGCGGTGTACGTGATCGCGTTCATCGCGTACGTGCTCGACCTGGCCCGCCGCTCCACCGAGGCGATCGCCGCCCAGCGGCCCGCGGCATCCGCCACCGTCGCGGCATCCGCGGGCGGCGGCACGGTGCTCGCCCCGCCCGCCCCCGTCACCGCCGAGGCCCCCGCCCGCAGCCGCGCCGCGCGCGTCGCCTACGCCCTCACCGTGCTCGGCTTCGCCATCCACGTCGGCGCGATCGTGCTGCGCGGCGTCGCCGCCTCGCGGGCGCCGTGGGCCAACATGTTCGAGTTCGCCGTCACCGGCACGGCCGTCATGATGGGCGTCTTCCTGCTCGTCAACCTGTGGCGCGACGTGCGCTTCATCGGCGCCTACATCACCGGCCTCGTGTCGCTGCTGCTCATGCTCGCGGCCATCAACGTCTACGTCGATGTCGTGCCGCTGCCGCCGCCGCTGCAGTCGGCGTGGCTCATCATCCACGTCTTCGTCGCCATCCTCGGCACGGGGTTCTTCGCCATCGGGGCCGGGCTCTCGCTCGCGCAGCTGCTGCAGGAGCGGCGCGAGGCCGGGGCGACCGACCGGCCGCGGTTCCTGCGCAGCTTCCCCACCGCCGAGACGCTCGAGAACACCGCCTACCGCGTCAACGTCATCGGCTTCGCGTTCTGGACCTTCACCCTCATCGCCGGCGCCATCTGGGCCGAGCACGCTTGGGGCCGCTACTGGGGCTGGGACACCAAAGAGGTGTGGACCTTCATCATCTGGGTCGTGTTCGCCGGCTACATCCACGCGCGGGCGACGCGCGGATGGCGGGGGTCGCGCTCCGCGTGGCTCGCCATCATCGGCTTCGCCGCGGTGCTGTTCAACTTCACGGTCGTCAACCTCTTCTTCAAGGGACTGCACGCGTACTCGGGGCTGTGATCCCCGCCTGCGTCACCCCGCGGTAGCGGTGCGGCCTGCGGCCGCGCTGTGTCCGGTGGGGTGCCGCCGCACGGCGTCACCCCTCCCGCTGGTTGAGTGCCGCGCGAAGCGCGGTGTATCGAAACCAGCGAAGGCGCCCCTCGATGGGGCGCGTTCGCTCGGTGAGGCCTCTGCCTGCACGTCTGCATGGGTTTCGATACGCCGCTGCGCGGCTACTCAACCCGCGGGAGAGGGTGGGTTCCTCAACCCGCGGGGGCGGGTGGGCTACTCAACCCGCGGAGGCGCGGAACCCGGGAGCAGGGCGTGGGCCCGGCGGAGGCGGGCGTGCCACCACGTGGCGCGGTCGGGGGGTGCGGCGTGCGCGCGGAGCAGCGCGGCATCCGGTTCCACCGGCCGCACGGGGATCGCGCCGTCGGCGGGGGTGAGCGGCTCGCGGGTGACGTCGGCGGTGAGCAGGGCCGCCGTGCCGAGGCCGCAGTCGAAGTCGAGCTCGGGGAGGGCGGCGGCGAGGCGGGCCCCCATCGCGAGCCCGACCGAGGTGTCGAGGGCGCTCGAGACGACCGCCGGCAGGCCCGCCTCGGCGACGATCCGCAGCGCCCGGGCGACGCCGCCCAGCGGCTGCACCTTCACGACGAGCAGGTCGGCGGCGCCCGCCCGCGCCACCGCGAGGGGGTCGTCGGCCTTGCGCACCGACTCGTCGGCGGCGATCGGCAGCTGCCAGTCGTGCAGCCGCCCGCGCAGCTCGGCGAGCTCGCCGACGCTCGCGCAGGGCTGCTCGAGGTATTCGAGGTCGAACGGCGCGAGCGCGTGCGCGGCACGTTCCGCCTGGTCGACGTTCCAGGCCCCGTTCGCGTCCACCCGGATGCGCGCCTCCGGCCCCAGCAGCCGACGCACCTCGCGCACGCGGGCGACATCCGCGTCGAGGCCCTCGGCGGCATCCGCCACCTTCACCTTGACGGTGCGCACCGCGCCGAAGCGTTCGAGCACCTCGCGGATGCGGTCCACCGGCACCGTCGGCAGGGTCGCGTTCACCGGGATGCGGTCGCGCCGCGCCGCGGGCGGCTCACCCCAGCCGGCCTCGATCGCCGCCGCGAGCCAGGCCGCCGCCTCCGCGTCGTCGTACTCGAGGAACGGCGAGAACTCGGCCCAACCGTTCGGCCCGTGCAGCAGCAGCGCCTCGCGCTCCGTCACGCCGCGGAACCGGGTCGCGAGGGGGAGCCGCACCGTGTGCGCCCCCGCGAGCAGCTCGTCCGGCTCGGGGATCATGCGACCAGTCTGCCCTGCCGGGACCTCAGCCCGAGCCCCTAGGGTGGGACCGTGAGCGATGGGCTGCAGATCTTCGACGCGCCGCAGGACGCGGTCGTCGACGACGGGCCCGCCCCCGAACGGCACCGGCGGCGTCCCCGCTGGCCCGGTGCGCTCGCGGGCGGCATCGCGATCCTCATGGTGCTCAGCTGGGCGCTCGGCCTCGTGCTGCTGTCGACCGGGCTCTTCGAGCTCGGTGTGGGGCTCAGCATCTCGGCGGTGCTGCTGAGCGGCATCGCCGTGGTGGCGGGTGCCGTCGCGGTGATCTTCAACTGGGGTCGCGGCTGGGGGGTCGCGGCGATCGCGGTCGGCGTGCTGCTGAACCCCGTCGTGCTCACCTACCTGCTCGGCCTCATGGGGGTGCTGTGACCGTCTCGGAGCTGTTCGACCCCGAGGTGTGGCGCGAGGTCCCGGGCTTCGACGACCTCGAGGACATCACCTACCACCTCGACGCATCCGGTCGGATCGCGCGGGTCGCCTTCGACCGCCCGGAGGTGCGCAACGCCTTCCGTCCCCAGACGGTCGACGAGCTGGCCCGCGCCCTCGACGACGCGCGGCAGAACCCGAAGGTGGGGGTCGTGCTGCTCACCGGCAACGGCCCGAGCCCGAAGGACGGCGGCTGGGCGTTCAGCTCGGGAGGCGACCAGCGCATCCGGGGGAGGAACGGGTACGAGTACGCCCCCTCCGCCGAAGGCGGGGTGTCGAGATCCGGACGTCTGCACATCCTCGAGGTGCAGCGGCTCATCCGCTTCATGCCGAAGGTCGTCATCGCGCTCGTGCCCGGCTGGGCGGCGGGCGGCGGCCACTCGCTGCACGTCGTGTGCGACCTGACGATCGCGAGCCGGGAGCACGCCCGCTTCAAGCAGACGGATGCCGACGTCGGCTCCTTCGACGCCGGTTACGGCTCGGCCTACTTCGCCCGGCAGGTGGGGCAGAAGTTCGCGCGCGAGGTGTTCTTCCTCGCCGAGGAGTACGACGCCCGGCGTGCGCACGAGATGGGCGCGGTGAACGCCGTCGTGCCGCACGCGGAGCTCGAGACGACCGGGCTCGCGTGGGCCGAGACGATCCTCGGCAAGAGCCCCACCGCGATCCGCATGCTCAAGTTCGCCATGAACGCGGTCGACGACGGGATGGTGGGTCAGCAGGTGTTCGCAGGCGAGGCCACCCGGCTCGCCTACGGCACCGACGAGGCGGCCGAGGGGCGCGACGCGTTCCTCGAGAAGCGCGACCCCGACTGGGGCCCCTACCCCTGGCACTTCTGAGCCGATGAGGCCGCTCGCGCAGCTTCCCGCGGCCGCGGGGCCCGGCGCCGTGCTCGAGGCGCTGCGCGCCGCGTTCGCGGGCGGACCGGCGCTCTTCGTCTCCTCCGGCGCGCCGGGTGCGGACGCCGCCCCGCCGCCCGCGGAGGTGGCCCGGCACGTGGGTCTCGTCGTGGAGACGAGCGGCACGACGGGCCGCCCCAAGCGCGTCGTGCTGCCCGCGGATGCCGTGCTCGCCTCGGCCGCGGCGAGCGAGTCGGCGCTCGGCGGCCCCGCGCAGTGGGTGCTCGCGCTGCCCGTGCACTACATCGCGGGACTCAACGTGCTGGCGCGTTCGCTGTGCGCCGAGACGGCGCCGGTGGCGGTCGACGCGGGCCCCTTCACGGCGGCGGGCTTCCGCGCGGCGGCGGCCCGCCTCGCGCCCGAGCTGCCGCACGCGACGGCGCTCGTGCCCGCCCAGTTGGCGACCCTGCTCGACGACGCCGAGGCGCGCGCCGTGCTGCGCGGCTTCCAGGCGGTGCTCGTGGGCGGCCAGGCCACCCCGGCGACGCTCCTCGAGCGCGCGGCGGAGGGCAGCATCCGCGTGGTGCGCAGCTACGGCTCGAGCGAGACGAGCGGCGGCTGCGTCTACGACGGCCGCCCGATCGGGGCGACGCGCGTGCGGGTGGAGGACGGCGAGGTGCAGCTCGCCGGCCCCTCGCTCGCCGACGGCTACCTGGACGACGCGGCGCTCACCGCGGAGCGCTTCGTGGTCGCGGAAGGTGTGCGCTGGTTCCGCACCGCGGATGCGGGGGAGTGGGACGGCGCGACGCTGCGCGTGCTCGGACGCCGCGACGACGTGATCGTCTCGGGAGGCGTGAAGGTGGCGCTCGGGCGCATCGAGGAGGCGCTGCGCGCGCATCCCGGGTTCGCGCAGGTGGTGGTCGTGGCGGTGCCTGATGCGCGCTGGGGCGAGCGGCCGGTCGCGGTTGCCGCGGGGGCGGAGGCGGACGACGCGGCGGCGCTCGCCGCGGTGGCCGCCGGACTCGGGCCCGCCGCCCGACCCGAGCGGGTCGTCCGCGTCGCCGCGCTGCCCGTGCTGCCGAGCGGCAAGCCCGACCGCGTCGCCCTGCGCATCCTCGCATCCGCCGCTGACTAGGCTTCCCTTCGTGGCGAAGCAGCAACGGTTCGATCCGAAGGCCCTCGAGCGTGCCAAGGGCACGGCTCCCGGCACCGCCCGCGGCGCGGGTGCGAAGCCCGGGGGCAAGGGCAAGAAGGTGCAGGGCAGGAGCGGTCGCCCGGGCGGTCGGCCGCCGGCCGAGGCACGCCCCGCCACCCTCGGCACCTGGATCGCCGCCGCGCGTCCCGCGACGCTCGCCCTCGCGATCGGCCCCGTCGCCCTCGGCACGGGCGCCGCCGCGCTCGTCATGAACGTCTGGTACGACCACTGGGTGCGCGCCCTGCTGTGCCTCGCGGTCGCGGGGCTGCTGCAGCTCGGCGTCAACTACGCCAACGACTACTCGGACGGCGTGCGCGGCACCGACGCCCACCGCGTGGGCCCGGCGCGCCTCGTCGGCTCGGGCCGTGCGAAGCCGCGCCACGTGCTCATCGCCGCCCTCGTGTTCTTCGGACTCGCGGCGGTCGCGGGCCTCGCGCTCGTCATCCTCACCCAGCACTGGTGGCTGCTCGCCGTCGGCGTCGTCGCGATCGCGGCGGCCTGGTTCTACACGGGCGGCAGGCGCCCCTACGGCTACGCGGGCCTCGGCGAGCTGGCCGTCTTCGTGTTCTTCGGCGTCGTCGCGACGGCCGGCACCACCTTCGTGCAGATCGGCACCGTCAACATCGAGTCGTGGCTCGGCGGCGTGTGCGCGGGCCTCTTCGCGATGGCGGTGCTGCACGTCAACAACCTGCGCGACCGCGAGCAGGACCGCCTGGTGGGCAAGCGCACCCTCGCCGTGCGCATCGGCGACGTCGGCTCGCGCATCCTCTTCGGGGTGTTCGTGCTCGCGCCCTTCGGCATCCTCGCCTTCTACGTGATCTTCTACGACCTCGCCGTCTACGTGTACTTCGCGCTGCTCGCGGCCGTGCCCGCGGTGCTCATCGTGGCGACGGCACGCCGCGCGGCCGAGTACGTCACGGCCCTCAAGGTCACGCTGCTCACCTCGCTCGCCTTCTGCGTGGGTCTCGCCGCGGCGCTCGCCTTCTGGGTCGACGCGGGCGCCGGGCTCGTCAGCTGACGCGGACGGCGGGCTGCCCGGATCGCGGGCTCAGTCGGCGTCTTCGGCGCGCTCGTCGACCCCGCGGTCGTCGGCGGATGCCGGGGACGCCTCGGCGCGCCGGGCGCGGCTCTCGGCGAGCTCCGTCGCGACGCGGGTGCGCAGCGTCGGGAAGAAGATGTACGACACCGTGAGGCCGACGACGGCCGCCACGATCGCGGCGAGCCAGTACCAGACGTTCAGCAGGTACAGCAGTGCGAAGGTGCCCCCGAAGAGGGCGATGCGCAGCAGCGTGTACGGGATCCAGGCGGGCACCCGGCCATCATAGGCGCGCGCGGCTGGGCCCCCGCCGGGTCGCCCCCGGGCCGCACCCGGCCGCGGCGGCCTAGAATCGGGGCATGGCCGCTCTGCTGCGCTACCTGCCGCTCATCCTCACGGTGGTGCTGCTGGTGGCGGCGATCGTCGACCTGATCCGCATCGACCCCTCGCGGGTGCGCTCGCTGCCCAAGGGGCTGTGGGCGGTCATCATCATCGCGATCATCATCATCGGGCCGATCCTGTGGTTCGCGCTCGGCCGGGAGCGCCTCGAGCCGCGCAACCACGGTCGCTACCGCGAGCCGGTGGCCCCCGACGACGACCCCGAGTTCCTGCGGCGCATCGCCCGCGAGAAGGAGCAGGAGCAGCGCATCCGCGACCTCGAGCAGCGGCTGTCGGACCTCGACCACGAGACGCCCGACGACGACACCCCGAAGTCGCAGCGGTGACGCCGCCCGCGGCCGAGGCGCCGGCGAGCGTCTACGCCACCGCCCTGCTCGCGGGACTCGTGCGGCGCGGGGTGAGCGATGTCGTGGTGTGCCCGGGCTCGCGCTCGCAGGCGCTCGCGCTCGCGGCCGCGCGGTTCGAGCAGGCAGGGCTCGTGCACCTGCACGTGCGCATCGACGAGCGCTCGGCCGGCTTCCTCGCGCTCGGCCTCGCGGTCGAGTCGGGCGTTCCCGCGGTCGTCGTGACCACCTCGGGCACGGCGGTCGGCAACCTGCACCCCGCGGTGCTCGAGGCCGCCCACGCGGGCGTGCCGCTGCTCGTGGTGAGCGCCGACCGGCCGGAGGAGCTGCGCGGGGTGGGCGCCAACCAGACCACGCGGCAGGCGGGCATCTTCGGCGACGTCGCCCCGCACTCCTGGGACGTGCCGGCGCCCGCCGGCGACCCGGGCGAGGAGCAGGCGGCGGATGCGCTCGCCGCGGAGGTGCTCGACGGCATCCGCGGCCCCCGCCACGTGAACCTCGCGTTCCGCGAGCCGCTGTCGTCGGCCGTGCGGCTGCCCGAGCTGGAGCCGGGCGACTGGACGCCGACCGCGCGACCCGAGGGCGAGACGCTGACGCTCGCCCCGCGCCCGGGAACGGTCGTCGTCGCGGGGGCGGATGCCGGCGAGGACGCCGAGCGGGTCGCGCGCGAGCTCGGCGCCCCGCTGCTCGCCGAGGTGTCGAGCGGCGCCCGCTTCGGCCCGAACCTCGTCGCCGCCTACCGCGAGTTGCTGGGTGCCGCGGGCTTCGGCGACCGCGTCGAGCGGGTCGTGGTGTTCGGGCACCCGACGCTCAGCCGCGAGGTGCCGGCCCTCATCGAGCGCCGCGGGGTCGAGACGATCGTCGTGCGCGGCGCGGGCCTCGACGCCTACAACCCGGGCCGACGTGCGGCGCGCATCGTCGACCGGGTCGTCGTCGAGACCGCGGTCGAGCCCGACCCCGCGTGGGCGCGGCGCTGGGTGCACGCCTCCCGCGGCCTGCTCGAGGAGGACGAGGGCTCGGTCGCCTCGATCGGCACCGACTACGCGGAGCGCGCGGCGTTCGCGCGCGAGCAGCTCGGCCGGATGCGGGCGCCCGTCACCCGCCGCGAGCTCGCGCTCGCCGTGTGGAACGCCACCTGGCCGCACGACCGGCTCGTCGTGGGGGCCTCGCGCCTCATCCGCGAGCTCGACCGGGTGGCCCCCGGCAAGCGCATCCGCGTGCACGCCAACCGCGGCCTCGCGGGCATCGACGGCACGATCGCGACCGCGACCGGTGTGGCGCTCGCCGCCCAGCGCGACGAGACCCGCCCCGGCGTCGCGCGCGTGCTGCTCGGCGACCTCGCCCTGCTGCACGACGTCGGCTCGCTGCTCGGCGGCGCGGGGGAGGCCTGGCCGCGCCTGCAGGTCATCGTCGGCAACGACCACGGCGGCACCATCTTCGACGGCCTCGAGGTGGCGCGCTCCGCGGATCCCGCGCTCGCCGACCGCGTGCTGCTCACGCCCCAGCACGTCGACCTCGCGGCCCTGGCATCCGCCTACGGCTGGGAGCACCGCCTCGTGACCGAGCGCGGCCAGCTCGACGGCGCCCTCACCCCCTCCGCCGGCCGCGTGCTCGTCGAGGTCGCCCTCGCCCGCTGATTCCGTTCGGGAGGACGACGCGCCGTGCCCGCCCAGCCCCGAGCCCCGCATCCGGCGTGTCGTCCTCCCGAACGAATCGGTAACGTGTGCGCATGAGCTTCGTCGACGAGCTGCGGGTGGGTGCCGGATTCCGTCTGGCGGAGGTGGACCCGGACTCGACGCCCGGCTTCTCCGGCGACCGCGACGACGGCGAGAAGGCGCTCGCGAAGGGTGCCGCGGCGCTCGGCGGCCTGCAGGAGCTGCTGTTCGCCAACACCGAGCACGACCCGCGGAGCGTGCTGCTCGTGCTGCAGGCGATGGACACGGCCGGCAAGGGCGGCATCGTGCGGCACGTCGTGGGGTCCGTCGACCCGCAGGGCGTGCACATCCACGCCTTCAAGAAGCCGACCCCCGAGGAGCTCGCCCACGACTTCCTGTGGCGGGTCGAGCGCGAGCTGCCCGGCCCCGGCCGGATCGGCGTCTTCGACCGCTCGCACTACGAGGACGTGCTGATCGGCCGCGTGCGTCAGCTCGCGGATGCCGCCGAGATCGAGCGCCGCTACGGCGCCATCAACGAGTTCGAAGAGCGCGTGGCCGCATCCGGCACCGTCATCGTGAAGGTCATGCTGCACATCTCGGCCGACGAGCAGCGCGACCGGCTGGCCGAGCGGCTCGAGCGCCCCGACAAGTACTGGAAGTTCAACCCGGGCGACCTCGCCGAGCGCGCCCTGTGGGACCAGTACCAGGACGCCTACCAGCTCGTCTTCGAGCGCACCGACACCGAGATCGCCCCGTGGCACGTGGTCCCGGCGAACCACAAGTGGTTCGCCCGGCTCAGCGTCGCCCAGCTGCTCACGGATGCGCTGCGCTCGCTCGGGCAGGACTGGCCGCCCGCCGACTTCGACGTCGAGGAGCAAAAACAGGCGCTCGGCGTCTAGCCGAAGGCCTCCACGATCGGGCGGAACTTGAGCTTCGTCTCGGCGAGCTCGACCTCCGGCTCGGAGGCTGCGAGGATGCCGCCGCCCGCGAAGGCGCGGATGCCGCCGGTCGCGTCGATCTCGGCCGAGCGCAGCGACACCGCCCACTTGCCGTCGCCCGCCGCGTCCACCCAGCCGACCGGCCCGCCGTAGCGGCCGCGGTCGAGCGGTTCCAGCTCGCGGATCACCTCGAGCGCCTTCGCGGTCGGCGTTCCCGCGACGGCCGCCGTCGGGTGCAGCGCCGCGGCCAGGTCGAGCGCCGAGGAGCCGTCGGAGAGCGCGCCCTCGATGTTGGTGGCGAGGTGCCACAGGTTCGGCAGTTTGAGCGCGAAGGGGATCTCGCTCGCCGAGATGCCGGAGCGCGCGTGCGGCCCGAGCGCGTCGAGCACGCTCTGCACGGCGTAGCGGTGCTCGTCGAGGTCCTTCGTGGAGGTGGCGAGCCGCAGCGCCGCCGCGTGGTCGGCCTCCGCGTCGGCGCCGCGCGCGATCGAGCCGGCGAGCACCCGGGCGGTCACCTTGCCGTGGTTCACGCGCACGAGCGTCTCGGGGCTCGAGCCGATGTGGCCGTCGATCGCGAAGGTCCAGGTGTCCGGGTAGCCGAGGGCGAGGTCGACGAGCACGCGCCGCAGGTCGCCGCCCTCCGGCAGATGCCCCACGAGGTCGCGGGCCAGGACCACCTTGCGCAGCCCGCCCGAGCGGATGCGGGAGACGGCATCCGCGACGAGCTCGAGGTAGCGCTCGGGGCTCACGGCGCCCGGCTGCAGCGACAGCCGGAACTCGGAGCCGAGCGGCGTCGCCGCGAGCTCGGGTGCGGGCGTCTCGTCGCCGTCGACCGAGACCTCGGTGACCCAGCTGACGCCGTCGCGGCGGCCGATGATCGTGCGCGGCACGATGAGCACGTTCTCGAAGGCGGAGTCGTCGGCGAAGGTGAACGCGCCGAAGGCGATGAGCCCGGAGCCCGAGGTGCGCACCGGGTCGTCCACGCGCGCCGCGGCCGCGATCCGGCGCCACGTCTCGGCGGCCCGGGCGATGCGGTCCGGTCCCGTGAAGCTCAGCCGCAGCGCCTCGCCGAGTCCCGCGACGCCCTCTCCGCGGCGCATGAACAGCAGCGGCGACCGGGCGTCCAGCAGCGGGAGCAGTGAGGTCACCGGGTCGACGGCCCGGGTGCGGGCCGTGAGGTGCGGCACCGGGCCGTCGGGTTCGCTCACCCCTCCACCCTAGGACGCCCGTGCGGCACCGGCGGGGACGAAGGGCCCAGACGCCCGGCATACGGCCTGGCTAGGATGGCCGATGGTGAACAGGGCGGACATGGAGAAGCGGCCGGACGAGGTGTCCGGCATGTTCAGCGATGTCGCCCGCGGCTACGACCGCACCAACGATCTGCTCTCCGTCGGCAACGCGATCCTGTGGCGCATCGCCACCGTGAAGGCCATCGACCCGCAGCCGGGCGAGCGCATCCTCGACGTCGCGGCCGGCACCGGCACCTCCTCCGCCGCGATCGCCAGGTCGGGCGCGACCGTCGTCGCGGTCGACTTCTCGCCCGGCATGATCGCCGAGGGCCGCCGTCGCCAGCCGAGCATCGAGTTCGTCGAGGCGGATGCCATGCGCCTGCCGTTCGGCGACGAGGAGTTCGACGCCGTCACCATCAGCTTCGGGCTGCGCAACATCGCCGACCCGATCGTCGCCCTCGGCGAGATGTACCGGGTGCTGAAGCCCGGCGGCCGGCTCGTGGTGTGCGAGTTCTCGCACCCCACCAACCCGGTCATGCGGCTCGGCTACGAGACCTACCTCAAGCTCGCGCTGCCGCTCGTCGCGAAGCTCTCGAGCACCAACCCCGACGCGTACAGCTACCTCGTGGAGTCGATCCAGCAGTGGCCCGACCAGCAGGCGCTCAGCCACCGCATCCGCGGGGTCGGGTTCACGCGCGTCGCCCACCGCAACCTCACGGGGGGCGTCGTCGCCCTGCACCGCGGGCGCAAGCCCGTCGACGAGGCGGTGCGCGCCTCCGCCGCCCGCCGCCGCGCCCCGCGGAAGACCACCACCTGACGTCCCACAGAACGGCCACCTCGTGACCCCGACCTCTTCGCTCGCCCGCCGCCGTCGGCGCACCCTCGGCGCCTCGCTCGGGCTCGGCGACGCCCTCTTCGCCTCGAGCGAGGAGCGCAGCTTCGCCCGCGCCATCGAGGCGGGCCTCGAGAAGGTCGAGGAGGGGCTCGAGGCCCAGCTCGCCTTCGCCGACGACATCGCGGACGCCACGAGCCGCTACCTGCTGGATGCGGGCGGCAAGCGGGTGCGGCCCGTGCTCGCGCTGCTCACCGCCCAGCTCGGCGAGGGCATCAACGACGACGTCATCCGCGGCGCCCAGGCGGTCGAGATCACCCACGTCGCCTCGCTGTACCACGACGACGTCATGGACGACGCGAAGGTGCGTCGCGGGGTGCCGAGCGCGCAGACCGTGTGGGGCAACTCGGTCGCGATCCTCACCGGCGACCTGCTCTTCGCGCGCGCGTCGAAGCTCATCGCGAGCCTCGGCGAGCGCGCCCTCACCCTGCAGGCCGACGTCTTCGAGCGGCTGTGCCTCGGCCAGTTGCACGAGACGGTCGGGCCGAAGGCGGGCGACGACCCCATCGAGCACTACCTGCAGGTGCTGTCCGACAAGACCGGCTCGCTCATCGCCTGCGCGGCCGTCGTCGGCGTCGTGTTCTCGAACGCCGACGAGGCCTACCGGCCCGCGGTGGAGGAGTTCGGCGAGAAGATCGGCGTCGCCTTCCAGCTCATCGACGACGTCATCGACCTGTCCTCCGCGATCGAGCAGACCGGCAAGGCGGCCGGCACCGACCTGCGTGCGGGCGTGCCGACCCTGCCCCTGCTGTACCTGCGCCGCGAGGCGGAGACGGATGCGGCATCCGCCGCGCTCGTGGCCCGGCTCGAGGCGGGCGCCGCCCCGGATGCCGACCCGGCCGCGTTCGCCGCCGCCGTCGCCGAGCTGCGCGACCACGAGGTCACCCGGGCGACGCTCGCCGAGGCGCACCGCTGGTCGGGCGAGGCGGTCGCCGCGCTCGACGTGCTGCCCGAGGGGCCCGTCAAGATGTCGCTCACCCGGTTCGCCCAGGCGATCGTCGAGCGGTCCGGCTGACCGCCCGCCGCATCCCCGAACCCCGTGCACCCCCGCGCCTCCGGCGCACAGGAAGGAACCCCCGCATGAAGCTCCGCCTCGCCATCGTGGGCGCAGGTCCCGCCGGCATCTACGCCGCCGACATCCTGCTCAAGTACGAGCGCTCCTTCGACGTGTCGATCGACCTGTTCGAGCAGCTGCCCGCCCCCTACGGTCTCGTGCGCTACGGCGTGGCCCCCGATCACCCGCGCATCAAGGGCATCATCACGGCCCTGCGCGAGGTGCTCGACCGCGGCGACATCCGCATCTTCGGCAACGTGCTCTACGGCCGCGACATCACCCTCGACGACCTCAAGAAGCACTACCACGCGGTCATCTTCGCGACGGGCGCGGTCCACGACGCCGAGCTCGCCATCCCCGGCATCGACCTGCCCGGCAGCTACGGCGCCGCCGACTTCGTCAGCTGGTACGACGGGCACCCCGACTACCCGCGCACCTGGCCGCTCGAGGCGGAGTCGGTGGCGGTCGTCGGCGTCGGCAACGTGGCGCTGGATGTGGCGCGCATCCTCGCGAAGCACCCCGAGGACCTGCTGCCCACCGAGATCCCCGCGAACGTCTACGAGGGGCTCGTGGCCTCGCCCGTCACCGACGTGCACGTCTTCGGCCGCCGCGGGCCGATGCAGGTGAAGTTCACGCCCCTCGAGCTGCGTGAGCTCGGCGAGCTGCGCGACGTCGACATGATCGTCTACGACGAGGACTTCGACTACGACGAGGCCAGCAAGCGCGCCATCGAGTCGAACAAGCAGGTCTTCGTCATCGACAAGGTGCTGAACCAGTGGCGGCAGCGCGAGGTCGGTCAGGCGTCGCGCCGACTGCACCTGCACTTCTACGCCAAGCCGCTCGAGGTCGTCGGCGACGAGGACGGCGTCACCGCCTTCCGCTACGAGCGCACCGAGCCGGACGGCGGGGGCGGTGTGCGCGGTACGGGCGAGATCCGCGAGGTGCCGATCCAGGCGATCTACCGCGCGGTCGGCTACTTCGGTTCGCCGCTGCCCGGCATCCCCTTCGACGCCGAGCGCGGCGTGATCCCCAACCACGAGGGCCAGGTGCTCGACCACCACAACGAGCTGGTCCCGGGCGTCTACGCGACCGGCTGGATCAAGCGCGGGCCGGTGGGGCTCATCGGGCACACCAAGTCGGATGCCATGGAGACCATCTCGCACCTCGTCAAGGACCAGGCGAGCTGGTGGAACCCGACCGCACCCGAGGAGGACGCGGTGACGGCGCTGCTCGCGGAGCGCGAGGTCGCGTGGACCGACCTCGACGGCTGGCACCGCCTCGACGAGCACGAGATCGCGCTCGGCGAGCCGGAGGGCCGCGCCCGCATCAAGGTCGTGCCGCGCGACGAGATGGTGCGCATCTCGCGCGACTGATCGTGGCATCCGGCTATGCCAGGATGTGGAGGTGACGATCCCTCGCTCTCCTGTCGTGGCCGCCCTGTCCGCGTCGCTCGTCGCGGCGCTCGCGGCGGTCTCGCTGACGGCCTGCTCGTCGGTGGGCCGTGACGGGATCGAGCGCTACGCCGAGGGGCTCCGCGCGGTCGACGGCGTGCAGGGGGTCGAGGTGGCCATCTCGACGCCGCTTCCCGCCCTCGTGCACGCGAGCGTCGACGTGACCTTCACCCCGGACGACGGGGTGCTCGCGCAGCTCGTCGAGACGGCCTGCGGTTTCCCCGCGACGCCCGATGTGCAGTTGAGCCTCTACGCGGTCTCCGACACGGTGCGGGTGGCGCAGCTCGACATCGAGGGCTCGTGCCCCGACGTCGCCGAACTCGCCGCGATCGACGTCGCCGCGCGGGACATCGCCGGCGTCGCCGTGGGATCCGTCGACGCGACGCTGCACGACGACGGCCGGCTCCGCTTCGACGACACGGACGCGATGGACGTGCTCCGCGCGCTCGCCGTCGGCGCCACCGCGTTCCCGGGTGAGTTCGCGGTCGGCGGCGACGACGTCACCTTCGCGTCCGCGTCGGGCGACGAGATCGCCGCGCTCGCGACCGACCTCGTCGCGCTGGGCGAGCAGTACCCGCTCTCCGGCGCTGCCGTCTCGGCGACGGAGGCGACCCTCACCGTGCAGGGACTCGGGGGCGAGGAGGTGAGCGAGGAGGTCGTGACGCTGCTCTCCGAGCGGTCCTCCGAGCGGTGGGCATCGCTGCGGCTGACGGTCGTCGGCGACGGCGTCGTCTCGGGCTCCTGAACTACTGCAGCCCCGCCGTCAGGCGCATGAGGTTGTCGACGGTCTGGATGCCGAAGGAGCGTTGCCGCCACTCCTCGAGCGTGAGCTCGCGGCTGACCGCCCGGTAGCTGTCCTCCACCTCGCGCAGCTGGGTGAGGAACGGCTCGCCGTGGATCATCACCGAGATCTCCAGGTCGAGCGTGAAGCTGCGCATGTCCATGTTGGAGGAGCCGATGATGGCGACCTCGTCGTCGAAGGTCATGTGCTTGGCGTGCAGGATGGTGGGCTTCGGGAACAGGTAGATCTTGACGCCCGCCTTGAGCAGCGCCTCGTAGTAGCTGCGCTGCGCGTGGTACACCATGAACTGGTCGCCCATCTCGGAGACGAAGAGCTCCACGTGCAGCCCCGACTGCGCGGCCGTCGTCACGGCGTACAGCATCGAGTCGTCGGGCACGAAGTACGGGCTCACCAGGATGATGCGCTTCTGCGCGTTGTAGACGAGCGAGTTGAACAGCCGCAGGTTGTTCTCGACCGAGAAGCCCGGGCCGCTCGGCACCACCTGGCAGTCGAGGTGTCCGTCGCCCGCGCGGATCGGTGCCGCCTCGCGCACGAGCAGCTCGTCGGTCTCCGAGTACCAGTCGGTCACGAAGATCGCGTCGATGCCCGCCACCACGGGGCCCTCGAACCGCACCCAGTAGTCCTTCCAGTGCAGCCCCCGCCGGTGGTTCTTCTTGCGCTGGTACGGCGTCTCGATGACGTTGAGCGAGCCGGTGAACGCGACCGTGCCGTCGATCACGAGCAGCTTGCGGTGGTTGCGCAGATCGGGGCGCTGGAACTTCCCCTTGAGGGGCTGCAGCGGCAGCATGAGGTGCCACTCGATGCCCGCCGCATCCAGGAACCGCTTGGTGCGCCGGTAGCCCGGGTACTGCAGGTTGCCGAGGTGGTCGAGCAGCACGCGCACCTTGACGCCCCGCGCGCGGGCCGCCGCGAGCGCCTCGAAGAACGGCCGCGTCGTGTCGTCGAGCGAGAGGATGTAGAACTCGACGTGCACGACGCGCTTCGCCTGGCGGATCTCCTCCGTCATGGCGTCGAAGGACGCCTGGTTGTCCTGCCACATCCGCGCGCTGTTGCCGCCGACGAGCGGCATCGCACCGAGCGTGCGGTTGAGCTCGACGAGGGGTTCCAGCCACGGGGGCCAGGCCGGGTCCTTCTCGACGAGCTCGATTCCCTCCGTGGTCTCGACGATGTACTCGTCGATCTCGCGCTGCTTGCGTCGGCGCCCCCTCGGCAGCCGGGCGCTGCCGAACAGCAGGAAGAACAGGATGCCGACGTAGGGGATGAAGAAGATCGCCAGCAGCCAGGCCATCGCGGTCTGCGGTCGGCGGTTGCGCGGCACGACGATGAGGGCCGTGATGCGCACCGCCAGGTCGACGAGGATCAGCAGGACGACGATCGCGAGCGACAGCCAGGCGGTGAGGCGATCGTCCATGGGCTCAGTCTGGCAGCCGGTGCCGCCGAGCGGGGGCCGGAAATCCGCATCCGCCCGGATGTATCAGGCGCGGCGCGACGCACTCCTGAGTGGTATCGCGGGCACACCGCGACAGCCAGCCGAAGGAGCCGAGATGTCCCTCGTCGACGAACCGATCACCATCGCGAAACCCGCCGTCGCGCCCCGGTCACCGGATCCCATGCTGGCGGCCTTCGCCGCATCGCGGATCGGGCTCGACTGCCCCCCGGTGCGCTGGGACGACCTCGCCTCTCCGGACGCCCTGCTCGAAGGCGCCCTCCGCGCCGGAGGTCCGGAGGGGCGGGTCGTGCAGCTCGTGCTGCTCGACGGCCGGGTGGTCGGCGCCCACCGCATCCACATGCTGCTCGGCGAGCCCGTGCCGGAGCGCACGATCGTCGGCGCCGAGCGGCTCGTCGAGATCCTCGTGCCGGACTGCACGCGGGCCGGCGTCGACCTCGTGGTCGACGGCGGTCGGTGGTGGTTCGGCGGCCTGACGGTGCTGCCCGACGAGCCCCCGGCGGTCACCAACCTGCGCCGCGCACCAGCAGCGGCGTCCTGAACCCCGTCGCCGACGTGGCGGCGCTGAGTGCGTCCGCCACCCCCGCCCCCCTCGCGAGCTCGCGATGGACGGCCGGGAGCACTTCGGAGGCCGCCACGTCGGCGACGGCAGCAGGAGACGCGACCACGGAGCGCGTCCCCGCGTGCAGCCAGGCGCGCGCCATGCCGAGCGCCTCGAGCCCCCAGCGGCTGCTGGAGCGGCCCAGCTCGCACGCCGACATGATGACGACGGCGGGCACGCGCGCCAGCTGGTCGATGTCGTAGCCGAACCACGGCCCGTCGGCGAGCTCGAAGCCCGAGAACAGCGGGTGCTCGGCCGAGTGGCGGCCGTGCGCCGCGATGTGCAGCAGCTCGACGCGGGAGGCGACCTCGGTGACCTCGGCGGCGTCGGCCTCGTGGCGCACGACGCGCGCGTCGGGGGCCCAGGATGCGGCTGACGCGTCGAGCTCGGCGTCGGCGCGCGCGACCCCGGGGCCGGAGGCGAACCCCGCGGTGCCGACGGCACCAGGTGCCCCGCGGAGCGCCAGCCAGCGGGCCGCCGACTCCGCCACCACGAGCGGACGGCCGTCGGCGCCCGGCAGCAGCGGCCACGGGATCCCCGCGAGGGCGCCCGCGGGCGTCAGCACGAGCCGCGAGGTGCGGGCGAGCTCGTGTGCGAACGGGGCGAGCAGCAGCTCGTCGAGGGCCGCGAGGCGGGCCGCGAGCGCGGCATCCGTGCTCGCCCGGAACGCGGCGGGCAGCTCGGCAGCCGCGACGTCGAGGTCGGCCAGCAGGCCCGCGAGCAGCTGCTGCACGCGGGAGGCGGGGCCGAGGTCGACGATGCGGCCCTCGGGCGCGGCGCCGGGCGCCACGACGAGGGCCGCGAAGCGGTCGCCCACCCACAGGTGGGCCACGAACGCGGCGTCGTCGGCCGCGAGCGCGGCGTGCAGCTCGGCCAGCGCGACGGTGCCGCCGGGGCCAGCGCCGCGGGCGGCATCCGCCCAGTGGATGCGGCGCACCTCGTCGCGCAGGCGCGCCTCGCGGGCGGCCGCCTCCGGTGTCACCACCTCGAGGCGGCGCAGCTCGCGCAGCTCGACGAGCGCCGCGGCCACCCGGTCGTCGGCGGGCGGCCGCAGCGGCACGAAGCTGCCGCTCATCGTTCGCACCCGCTCCGACCAGTCGAGCACCCGCTGCGGGGCGCCGTCGGCGAGCGCCGCCCGGATGCCGAGCACCGCGAGCCGGTGCCCGTGCACGGCCGCACCCGCGTTCAGCTCGAGGCTGCCGAGACTCGACTGCCACGTCGTGAGGGTCTCGATGCCCTGCGCGGCGGCCGTGAGCACGGCCTCCGCGTCGCCGCGCGCCTGCGCGAGCTCGGCGTCGACCTCGGCGGTGCGCAACTGCACCGCGATCGAGGCGTCCGCCTCCGCGGGGGCGGACGCGCGCGTCGCCGTCGCGGCGGCGAGCTGCCCGGCCGCCACCTCGGCGAGGGCGAGCTCGAGCCGCAGCAGGGCGGCGTCCTCGGGGCGGTGCAGCGCGTCGAGCTCGTGCGCCGCCTCGCGGGCGCGGCGGCGGGTCTCGGCGGATGCGGCGCCCGCGCGCAGCTGGCCCGTCGCCACGACCGCGTCGGCGCGCGTCGCCCAGCTCTGACTGCCGCGCGCGCGGAAGCGGCGGGCGGCGCGCAGCGCGGTGGAGGCGGCCTCGGCGGGTCGGTCGAGCAGCAGCGCCCGGGCGAGCAGCAGCTCCGCCTCGGCCTGCGTCTGGCGGAGGCGCCGGGCGCCGTAGATGCGGGCGGCCTCCTGGAGCAGCGGCACGGCATCCGCCGCCATCCCCGCGGCGAGCAGCGCCTCGGCGCGGTCGCCGTCGCACACGGCCTGCATGACGGGGGAGAGGGCGCCGAGCACCTGCGCGGCCGCGTCCATGGTGCGGATCGCCTCGGCGAGGTCGCCGCGGAGCATCGCGGCGTAGCCGGCGTTGCTGTGCGCCTTCGCCTCCTCCACCGTCTCGCCCGCCCGCGCGAACGCCTCGGCGGCGGCCGCGAAGTCCCGCTCGGCCGCGTCGACCTCGGCGCGGTCGAGCCGGACGAGCCCGCGGTTGAGCAGCACGCGGCCGAGGCTCAGCGGCACCTCGTGCAGTTCGTCGATCGCGTCGCTCAGATCGCGGATGGCGGCGTCGCCGCGGCCCCGGCGCAGCTCGAGGAGGCCCCGCTGTCCGACCAGCACGGCGCGAGTCTGCGGCGAGATCCCCTCCGCCTCGAGCGCGCGGTCGATGCCCGCGATCGCCACGTCGGGGGAGCCGCGCTCGGAGTCGAGGTAGGCGAGCGAGCCGGAGACGAGCGCCGCCGTGTCGGCATCCGGATCGCGCGCCAGCGCCCGCTCGAGGTCGCGCCGCGCGGAGGCGTGACGACCGGCGTTGCCCGACACCACCGCACGCGCGTACAGCTCGGCCGGGGTCAGTCGCACCGCCACGGGCCTCAGCCTCGGAGTCGGTCGAGCACCTTGCGGGAGGCGTCGCGAGAGCGTTCGATGCCCGGCTCGGCGGCGGCCGCCTGGAGCTCGGCCGCGACGAGGCCCGCGACGACGGGCGCCGCGAACGAGGTGCCGCTCCAGATGCCGAAGCCGCCGGTGAAGTCGTCGGGGTCGATCGTCTCGCGCTGCAGCCCCCCGAGGGGGTCGGCGCCCGCCGCCTGCACCCCGCCCGCGAAGGCCTCGGCCCCGCGCTCGCGGACGACGGGCAGGGTGCTGACGATCGCCGCGCCCCGCTCGTAGACCTGCACCCACGGCCCGAGGTTGCTGAACAGCGCCACGGTGCCGTTGGGGTTGCGCGCGCCCACCGAGATGAGCGGGGCGCCGTCGCCCGGGTCGATCCACGGCGAACCCTCCGCGGGTTCCGGATCCCACGGGCCGTAGGCGGCGGGGAAGAACGGCCGGTCGGTGGACTCGTTGCCGGCCGAGCAGACCACGACGGTGCCGGCGCGGCGCAGGCGCAGCAGCAGCTCGGCGGTGGTGATGTCGAACTGACTGCGCACGGGGGTCTCGTGGTAGTAGCCGAGCGAGAGGTTCAGCACGTCGATGCGTTCGCCCTGCTCGACCCGCTGCACGAGCTCGACGAGCGCGTCGACGAGGTCCTGCTCCTCCCACTCGCCGTCGGATCCGGCGATCCGGATGGGGACGATGCGGGCGTGCGGGGCCTTCTGGTGCACGAGCCCGGAGACGAAGGTGCCGTGACCCGATCCGGAGTCGATGATCCCGTCGAGCGGTCCCAGCTGGTCGGGGTGGCGCTCCGGGTCGTCGGCCGGGTCGGTGAGCCCGACCCCGGCGAAGGTGGTGCGGTCGACGACCGGGTCGAGCCAGGGGTGCGCGCCGCATCCGGTGTCGAGGACGGCGACGACCGCCCCGCCTGCCGGCTTGCGGGCCGACGTGGCGGGATCGGGGCCGACGTAGTCGACCACCTGGCGCCCGCCCCCGCCGACCGTGTCGTACTCGGCGACGGGGCTCGCGGCGGTGGAGTGGAAGGGCGCCGTGGAGTGGAACGGGGCCGTCGAGTGGAACGGGGCGGTGGAATGGAACGGCGCGGTCGAGTGGAAGGGCTCGACGAAGCCGACGTGCTCCAGCCCGACGCCCGGCAGCTCGATGCCGCGGGCGCGCGCCTCGCGCAGCACGTCCCAGGCATCCGGTGTCGGCGCGGCCGGCTGCGCCTTGCGCAGCACGAAACGCTCGGTGCCGGGCGTCCCGGCGGCCCACGGGTAGCGCGTGAGGCGCTCCTTGCGCACCTCGTCCGGCTCCTCGAGGCGCGGGCGCCGGCGGTCGCGCTCCGGCTCGAGCGCCCAGCCGAGCTCGGCCACGAGCGTGTCGAGGTCGACCCGGGTGGGGGCGTCCGGCGGCAGCAGCGTCGACACGAGCAGCCGCGAGGGCACGTACGCGGTCGAGAGCGCGGGGTCGAGCGCCGCATCGTCCTTCGTGACGACGCGCACCACCCCTCGGGGCAGTTCGCGCTCTGCACGTCGACGCCAGTCGGGCGTTCCGTCGCGGGGGGTCATGGCACGTCCTCTCATGGGGGTGGGTCGTCGGCTAGACGATGAACTCGCCGGTCACACTGTGGCCGTCGTCGTCGACGGAGCGGATGACGAGCCGGTATGAGCCGGCCGACGCATCCGGGAACTCGAAGCGGCCCTCGGGGCTGATCTCGGCCTCGGCGACCACCTCGCCGTCCCGCTCGAGCGCGGCGCGACCGGTGCGCGGCGGCGCGAGCCAGCCGTCGATGCGGTGCCGGTCGCCGTCCGAGTCGATGCGCAGCAGCAGCGTCACGGTCTCGATGCCGAACTCGAGGATGCGGGGCGCCTCGCCGCGCGCACCCGTCAGCTCGCGCGCATCCGACATGAGCAGCAGCTCGCGGTACTCCTCGGCGAGGTGCCGGGTCTCGAGCGCCACGAGCACGTCTTCGACGAGGTGCTCGGGCATCGGGTCGTGGCGCTCCCACATGGTGCGCAGGGAGGCGAACAGCTGGGCGTCGTCCGGGTTCGGCATCATCCGACCTCCTTCTCGTCGAGCAGCCCGCGGAGCTTGTCGAGGCAGCGCCCGCGGGTGGGGCCGATGCTGCCGACCGGCATCTGCAGCTCGGCGGCGAGGTGCACGTAGTCGGGGCGCGCCGAGAAGGCGATCACCCGCAGCAGGCGGCGGCAGCGCTCCGAGAGCGAGTCGACGGCGCGCCAGAGCCGGGCGTCGTCGAGGTGCTGCTCGGCGGTGGCCTCGGCCGCGGGGGAGGAGCCCCCCGCGCGCTCGAGCACCTCGTCGTCGACCGGGTCGACGCGGCTGTCGGCCTTGACCACGCGCCACGACTCGCGGCGGGCGGTGGTCGTGAGCCACGCGACGACGGTGCGGGGGTCGTGGATGCCGTCGCGGCTGCGCACGAGGGCGAGCCAGGTGGTCTGGATGACGTCCTCGGCTTCCTCACGGCCGAGACCGTAGGCGCGCACGACGTGCCAGAGCACGGGTGAGACGAGGCGCACGAGACCGTCGATGCGGCCCGCTCGCCCCGAACGCCACTCCTCGAAGAGCTCGCCGGCGCGCGCCCACAGGGGGTCGGCCTCGCCGTGGTCGGGGGGGCCGGGGTTGCGGACGGTGTCCCCGTCGCTCATGGATTGAATCTTCACCGCTCTCAAAGAGCGGCCACAACCCCCCGGTGATACATCAGCGGAAGTTCACGAACTGGAGGGCCACATCCAGGTCCTTGCCCTTGAGGAGGGCGATCACGGCCTGCAGGTCGTCGCGGCTCTTCGACTGCACGCGCAGCTCGTCGCCCTGGATCTGGCTCTTGACGGATTTCGGGGCCTCGTCGCGGATGATCTTGGAGATCTTCTTCGCATCCTCGCTCGAGATGCCCTCCTTCATCCGCGCCTCGATGCGGTACTCCTTGCCGGAGGCGAACGGCTCGCCCGCGTCGAGCGAGCGCAGCGAGATGCCGCGCTTGATGAGCTTCTGCTCGAACACCTCGAGCACCGCCTTGACCCGCTCCTCGGCGTTCGCCTTGAGGAGGATCTTCTCGCCCGAGAACTCGATCGAGGCGCCCACGTTCTTGAAGTCGTAGCGCTGCGCGATCTCCTTCTGCGCCTGGCTGAGAGCGTTCTGGG
Source organism: Protaetiibacter intestinalis (assembly GCF_003627075.1). Lineage (NCBI taxonomy): Bacteria > Bacillati > Actinomycetota > Actinomycetes > Micrococcales > Microbacteriaceae > Protaetiibacter > Protaetiibacter intestinalis. The sequence goes on from NZ_CP032630.1 coordinate 1,590,268, forward strand.
TCTCCATCGTGTCGACCTTGCTGACGATGTCGAATGAGGAATCTGCCATGTGGACATGGTAGGCGTGGAGCATGCGCGACCGCCTCGGGATCATCGGCCTCGCCGTCGCGGCGGTGGCCGTGACGGGCGTGCTCGTGCTGACGATCGTGTGGTTCCTCGCCCCCCGCGGCACCGCATCCGGCGGGGCGCCGGTCGCCGAGGAGCCGCTGCCGAGCTGGGCCCCGCCCGCGCCCGCCCCGGTCGCGGCCGTCACGCCCGAGGTGCCCGGCATCGCGGGACTCGCGGATGCCGTGTGGGTCGCCGAGACGGCGCAGGCGACCGGCATCCCGGCCCGCGCGCTCGCCGCCTACGCGGGCGCCGCGATCGTGAAGGCGCAGGCGATGCCCGAGTGCGGGCTCAGCTGGGCGACCCTCGCGGGCATCGGGGCCACCGAATCCGACCACGGCCGGCACGGCGGCTCGCGCCTCGACGGGAACGGCACCGCGACGCCCGGCATCTTCGGGGTGGCGCTCGACGGCGACGGCGTGGCACTCGTCGCCGACAGCGACGGCGGCGAGATCGACGGCGACGCGGAGGCGGATCGCGCGGTCGGGCCGATGCAGCTGATCCCGCAGGCGTGGCGCAACTGGCACACCGACGGCGGCGCGGACGGCGTCGAGGACCCGCAGAACATCGACGACGCCGTCATGGCCGCCGCCAACTACCTGTGCCGCGCGAGCACCGCCTTCGACACGGAGGACGGCTGGCGGGCCGGCATCCGCTCCTACAACTCGCCCGAGGTCTACCTCGGCACGGTCGCGAAGTACGCGACCCGCTACGCCGAGGCGGTCGCGGTCGGCTGATCCCCGCTCAGCGGCGGGCGGTCGACGAGCGCACCACGAGCTCGAACGGCAGGTCGATGTTGAGCTCCTCCGCCTCGCGGTGGCCCGGGTGCAGCTCGTCCATGAGCACCTCCACCGCCATCCGGCCCTGCATGTCGGGGAACTGCGCGATCGTGGTGAGGCCGAAGAACTCGGCGAGCTCGTGGTCGTCGATGCCGATGATCGACACGTCGCCCGGCACGTGCATGCCGAGGTCCTTGGCGGCGAGGATCGCGCCGATCGCCATCTCGTCGGATGCGGCGAAGATCGCGCTGGGACGCCCCACCGGGTTGCCGAGCAGCTGCTTCGCCGCCCGGTAGCCGCCCTCCATCGTGAAGTCGGCCGCGTGGAAGTGGTGGTCGTGGGCGTGCAGGCCGGCCGCCTCCATCGCCTCCACGTAGCCGTGGCGACGGTTGGTGGGCAGGTGGAAGTCCATCTCGAGGGCGTCGCCGCCGATGTGGGCGATCTCGGTGTGGCCGAGGGCGATGAGGTGCTCGGTGGCGAGGCGCCCGAGCTCGACGTCGTCGAGGCTGAGGGTGCGCACCCCGGGCAGCGGGCCGCCGACCCCGACGATGGGCTTGTCGAGGTCGATGAGGCGCTTTACCTCGTCGGGGGTGAGCTCGAGCGACACGGCGATCACCGCATCCACGCGCTTGCGCAGCAGGAAGTGCTCGAACACCAGCCGGCGCTCCTCGTCGCTGCCGCCCAGGTTGTAGAGGGTGAGGTCGTAGCCCTGCTCGAGCAGCGCCGACTCGGCCCCCTCGACGACGGCGCCGTAGAACCAGCGGTTGAGGAACGGGATGACGACGCCGACGTTGCGGGTGCGGCCCGTCGCGAGGCCCGAGGCGCTCGAGGAGACGACGTAGCCGAGCTCGTTCGCCGCCGCCTGCACGCGCGCCCGCGTGGCGGGCGAGACGGAGCCGCGGCCCGAGAGCGCGCGCGACACCGTCGCGGCGGAGACGCCCGCGAGGCGGGCGACCTCGTGGATGCCGGGCACGCGACCTCCTGCGCTGGACGTGGACCCTCGCATCCTAGCGAGCGGGGCCGTCGGCACCCGGCATGGTCTCGGGCGCCCGCGCGACCTTGTATCCTTATCTGGCGCATCCGGTTGGTGAACACACGGGTCGGGCGCGCACCTGGCGAGTTACCCAAGTGGCCAAAGGGATCTGACTGTAAATCAGCCGTCTACGACTTCGGGGGTTCGAATCCCTCACTCGCCACGGAACGAATCCCCCAGAACCCAAGGATCTCTGGGGGATTCTGTGCGCGGAGGTGGCGATCCCCAACAAAACCCCAGCATTTGCTCGTCAAGAGGATTTGTCGCCATCTAGCTGGAGCAGTAGACCTCGAGCTCGGATAGGGCCGTCTCAGCCACATAGAGATCGACGCTCGAAAGCAGCTCGAGGACATTTGGGCTCGCCGCGGTCTTGCTGAGGCCGGGCTGCGCCAAGACGATGGTGAGGCGAGGGCGAAGGTAGGCCGCACGTTCGCTTAGCCGGACGAGGTCCTCGATCGTGCCGTGGATGAGGCCGCTCCGACCGCGTTTGGCTCGGTTTCGTTCGCGGCGGATCAGCTGAGCCACCATGTGCCCGACGTTCCGACGCCACCCAGCCGATCGCTGTCCTTGCCCAGCAAGCTCATAGAGATCATCGAGCCGAGCGCCCGGTGTGTCCGCGCTCGAAAACTTGCAGTGAACCAGGCGGACAACGAGGGCATCGTCGACCTCTCGAACAGCCACGATGTCCGCGATCTCGCCCGGGCCGTCATCGTCGACCACGATGTCCCAATCTGCCTCTAGCAGCTGAGCAACCATCCTGCCTTGAACGGTTGCCGGGTTGCGGTCTGAGCCCCAGGATTCCTTTCGGATGTCCACGTCCACCCAATCCATCGCCGTCAGGCGATCGAGGGGGAAAGCCGGAAGCACGCGATTCGGCTGCAAAAGAAGGCCCGGCGGTTCGATGATCGCGTCTCTCTCGAGCAGCACCCGCAAACCGTAGGGCCGAACAAGTTCAGAGAGCGGTGTAGATGCCCGTGTGCGATGCACGCTCACCTCTTGATCGCCTCGCTCAGGTTGGAACGACAGGCCGGCATCGGTGATGCGGAGTGAGTAGTTCGCTCGCCATGCGTCGCAAGACACGTAGATGCGTCGCTCGGACAATGAGATCTCGTCGCCGAGCACAAGGTCAACTTCGGAGAAGTCGACAGTCGACCCGCTGAACTCCACTCCGGCGTCCTCGAGGATCTCCGACAGGCGATGCGGGACCTCAACCGCGAGCGGTCGGAGCGCCGGCCAGTTGGTCAAAGCCACGGGACGAATGAAGCCGGCGAGGATGTGATCGACGTCGATCGATTCGTCGACGATCTTCGGCCCCACGACGTCGCACCATTTCACCCACTCCCGGATATCGGAAGCTGTCCGATGACTCCACACCCGGCCTTTCAATGAACCGGCGATCGAGAACGGCTTTCCCTCGAGGAATCCGGTCCCTGCGATATGTGTCTGGCTCTTTGTCTGGGCTTCGGCCGCGGGGAAGGCTTCCGTCACATCGCTTCCCACGTAGCTGGTGTACCGACGGCTCCGACTGCGCGCGTCGAGTAGCCCTATGTTGTTGGGCGTAAGGCGCTGAACCTGATCGAAGACGCGGTAGACGTCCTCCCCGCGCAGAGGATGTGCTTCTGCATCTCCTGAGATCGCTCGTGCCAGGTCCTCGTGGACGGAATCGTTGTCGGAACTGTTGATGTAGAGGAGCCCGCGTTCGGAATCCCAGTACACGACGTAGAGGTGATGTTCGAGAGCATCCACGCCCGACACGTCGCCCCATCGTGGAGTTACGCTCTTGCGAGTCACAAACCAGAGGACGTGATCGCGTTGGCTGGTCGGTACGGGATAGGTGAGAAGATCGTCCTCGCCGAACACGTCGAGTACCCGCTCGGGACGCCAGGTGAGTGCGCCCACGTGATAGACGACAGTGCTCATCGCTGGCGTCAGCGAATGGATCGAGACCTCGTCGGGGAGGCTGCTGAACGCCTTCGTGAACTCGTCGAGCTCCGCGCGGTCTTCCACGGCTTGGTTACTGAGGTCCTCGACGAGGAGGTTCCAGTCCGCATCCTCGGCATAGAGTCGTCGGAGCGCTTCATCTTGTCGGACCTCGCTGCGAGCCGCGACAACGGTCGCCTGGCCAACGTTCTCGGTGCCGTTGCGCGCAAAACGCCCGATGAACTGCAGTGTTATCCCGAGGCTTCGATGCTGGTCGTGAAGCGCCGCGATCTTGAGTTGCGGGAGGTCGAAGCCCTCGCCGAACATGTCGACACACACCAGAATCCGTGACTTGCGCTCCTTGAGGGCATCGAGTGCATCCGCAAGTCGACGCTTTCCGAGCTGTGAGTGGGCGAGCACGGGGGCGTATTCGGGAGCCCGTTGCGCGTAGATTGACTGCACCTCCTCGGCGCGCCGGATCGACTTTGCTCGAGCCATGACCAGGTGATCCAACCCGTCTGCATGGTCCGCCCGCAGCTGTTCGATCGCCGCAACGGCGATCGCCTGGTCAGGCTCGAGCAGGTCGAGCACTGAGCGATAGCGGATGGTCGAGAAGTACCCCTGCTTCTGCGCTTCCCTCAATGGGAAGGCATAGATCATGCTGCCCCCGAGGTGCTGTCCGTCGGTTCGATGCGGAGTTGCTGTGAACTGAATCACTGGGCGCGGTGCAAAGGAATCACGTACTTGCCGCCATGTCTCAGCGGCCACATGGTGTGCCTCGTCGATGAAGAGGTGGGTGAACCGTTCGAGAAAGCGCGATCGGACGCTCTTCTCGGTGTAGGCAAGTGCATTAGGTGTCGAAATCACCACGTTGCAGCAGTCGGCGAAGCGATCCGCGTCTTCTGGGCCCGTCAACGCGCCGCTGAGGCGACCTACCACGGGCATCAGTAGCCCTGGATCAACAAGGCCCAACTGGCGCAACACTCCAAGTCGTTCGAACTTCGTTGCGAGCTGGTCGCGAAGAGCGTCGGATGGGACGAGAACCAGTAGCTTTTCGATGCGCGCCGAGAGCATGGCCGCGACCATGGTGTCGGTCTTGCCGGTGCCGGTCGGCATGACGACCGTCGCTGGGTGACGTGGATCGGTGGTCCAATAGCCGTGCAGAGAATGGACGGCGCCGGCCTGCGGTCGGCGGAGCCCTGGAGCGCCCTTGTCCTCTTCGCGGAAGAGCAGCCCGGCAGGCCACGACTCAAGCACCTGTTGGGCTGTCGTTGGCGGGGCGTCGGCGAGTGCGCTCTCTTTCCCGGGGAGGAACTGACGAGCTCTCCACTTAGGCCCGGTGTGTTCTTGCGCATAGGCGAACTCGTCATCGACGGACAACGGTTCGGGCTCCATCGCGTTCCTCCTGGCGACGAGTCTGGCGTGCGTCGCCACCAACCAGCAGATCTTCGTGACCCCCGATTAGGGGGTGACGAACCCAGTCAAGCGACATAGACTGAACAGAAAAACCGACATAACAGCGACAAACTTACGAACGATCTCACGGCAAGAATCTTCTATACTCAGCGAACCGCTCAATTACAGACGCACTGACAACTAGCACAAGAAGATCATCATGGCGAAGGCAAATACCCTCTCAACTCCTACTCGCACTACGGCGCACGGACGTTCCATCGGCAACGAGATCGGTGACGTCCTGAGGACTCTGACTAAGGCGCTTGGCAAGCAGGCTGTGGCGGCCATCGTGGCCAAAGACGTCCGCACGGTCGAGCGCTGGCTCGCCCAGAAGAACCTCAGCGTTGGAATGAACGCGGAGCGGATCCTCCGGGACACCTTTCAGATCTACGAGATCCTTGCCGAGAACGATAGTGACCACACAGTTCGAGCTTGGTTCCTGGGGATGAACCCCGCGCTGGGGGACCGTGCTCCCATCGAACTGCTTGTTGAGGGTCGCGCAAGGGCCGTGGTTGCCGCGGCGCGATCCTTCGCGGATGCCTGAGGCTCTCGCACCTGCGGTCGTGACCGCACCGAGCCTTCTTTACCGGGTAGGCAAGTCCGAGGGCCCCATCCATTTCTCGCATCTCGACCCGATCGCCGCCGAGTTGCCCGATGTTGGCAATCGCTTCGACGTGCTCGGGGCAGGGGTCATGTATGCGTCGACAGAACAGGTAGGGGCGTACAAGGAAACCATCGCCTTTGCGCGTCCGTCGGCCTCGAGCCATCTCTACGGGCCCCTCAAAGACGAGCACTACATGAACGCCGGCAACCTGCCGGCTGACTGGAGAGCTCGTCGCCGCCTGCTTGCCTTTGCGCTGGAAGACGACCTTCCATTCATTGATCTTGAAGCAGACGAGACGCTCTCCTATCTCACCGAAGCAATGGCGGAAACGCTTCACGCGCTCGAGATCGAGCTGCTGGACCAGTCCGTCGTCCGGGGTCCCAACCGGATCCTCACTCGGGCCATCGCCTCCCACATCTACACCGCGGTTGACTCCAACGATGAGGCGCTCTACTCGGGTATTCGATACGCCTCTCGGTTCGGCAGCCATGAAGCATGGGCAATCTTTGAAGGAGTCCGCGTGGAACCCAAATCGTTCGGATCCATCGAAGCGAATGACCCGTATCTCCGTGCCGCATGTCGAGCGATGAACGTCACGGTCCACTAGTGGCTCGAGACCTCTGAGTACCGGGCATCGTAGCGGTCAAGCCCGCACCACCCGGCCCCTCAGCGCGTAGAGCCGCTCCGACACTGCATCGAGGTCGTCCTCGAACAGTTCTGCGTAGACGTCGAGCGTCATCGCGGCCGAGGCCTGTCCCATCATGCGCTGTACCGCCTTTGGGGTGGCGCCGGCCGAGATCGCCAGACTCGCGGCCGTGTGGCGAAGGTCGTGGGGTGCGACGTGCGGGAATGTTGGATCCGTCACTCGCGCGCCGGCCACCGCGAACTACACCACGTTAAGGGGCACTGTTCCAGTGCACCGCGAGATGAACGGCTGAGCTTCGATTCCCTCACTCGCCACGACTGTGAGCCCCGCTTCGGCGGGGCTCTTCTCGTCGGTCGCTCAGTCGGCGGGGGAGAGGCGCGTCGCGAGTTCGGCGCCCGCGCGGCGCAGCCACCGGGACGGGTCGGCGATCGCGGCGTCGGTGCCGCCGGCGAGGGCGCTGAGCGAGATCGCGGGGGTGCCGGGCGGTTCGGCGTCGACGCGGCCGGCGACGATCGCGGCCGGGACCCCGGCGGCGCGCGCCCGGGCGAGCACGAGGGCGGGCGCCTTGCCCGCGGCGGACTGCGCGTCGTAGCTGCCCTCGCCCGTGATGACGAGCGCGGCATCCCGCAGCGCCTCGTCGAGCCCCCCACGTCGGCGATGTACTCGGCGCCGCGCTCGAGCCGCGCACCCCAGGCGAGCAGGGCGGATGCGGTGCCGCCCGCCGCGCCCGAGCCCGGCACCGCGGGGTCGATGCCGGTGAGCCGCGCCCAGCGCGCGAGGGCCGCCTCGATGCGCTGCACCTCGTCGGGGGTCGCGCCCTTCTGCGGGGCGAAGACGCGGGCGGCGCCGTGCGGTCCGAGCAGCGGCGAGTCGACGTCGCTCAGCACGAGCACCCCGCCGGGCGGCGGCGGGCGCAGGCCCGCGAGGTCGACCCCGGCGAGCGTCTCGAGGCCGCGGGCGCCGCGCGGGATCGGGCGGCCCGCGGCGTCGAGCAGCCGGGCGCCGAGGGCCTGCAGCGCCCCGGCCCCGCCATCCGACGACGCGCTGCCGCCGAGCGCGAGCAGCAGCCGCTCGGCGCCGTGGTCGAGCGCGGCGGCGATCGCCTCGCCGAAGCCGACGGTGCCGGCGTCGAGTGCCCGCAGCGGCCCCTCGACGCGCTCGAGCCCGGAGGTGGCGGCGAGCTCGACGAACCCGCACGCGGGCGCCTCCGCCGTGGCGGGCAGCAGCAGCCAGCTCGACTCGAGCGGCGCCCCCACGGGACCCTCGACGCGCACCGGGATGCGGCGGGCGCCGGGCACGCGTGCCGCGACCGCATCGAGGGTGCCCTCGCCGCCGTCGGCCATCGGCATCCGCACCAGCTCGTCGTGCGGGCGCACGCTCGACCAACCCTCGGCGATCGCCTCGGCGGCGCCGGCGGCGCGGATGCTGCCCTTGAAGCTGTCGGGTGCGACGAGCACGCGGAGCCGCCCGCCGGAGGGCGTTCCCGTCCGGGCGTCAGGCGTCGGCGCGATCCGCATCGAAGACCAGGTTAAGCGGCGGCTCGCCCGCGCGCAGCCGCCGCAGCTGCTCGAGCACGACGCGGTCGATGCGGGCGTCCATGGCGTCGGTGTCGCCGCCGAGGTGCGGAGTGATGAGGACGCCGGGCGCCGTCCACAGCGGATGCCCGGGGGGCAGCGGCTCGGGGTCGGTGACGTCGAGGGCCGCGACGATGCGGCCACGGGTGAGTTCGCCGAGGAGGGCGTCGGTGTCGACGATCTCGCCCCGGGAGACGTTGACGAGGAGGGCGCCGTCGGGAAGGGCGGCGAGCAGCCGGGCGTCGACGAGGTGCCGGGTCTCGGCCGTGAGCGGCACCGCGACGATCGCCACGTCGGCATCCGGCAGCAGCGCGGGCAGTTCGTCGATCCCGTGCACATCGGCGCGGGCCGTGCGCGCGACCCGCACGAGCTCCACCCCGAACGGCTCGAGTCGCCGCGAGATCTCGGCGCCCACCCCGCCGACCCCGACGAGCACGACGCGCTTGCCGGCGAGCCCGGGCCGACGTCGGTGCGCCCAGCGCCCCTCCGCGGCGTCGCGCACCGCCGCGGGGATGCCGCGCAGCGCCGCGAGCGTCAGCGCGAGCGCCAGCTCGGCGGTCGAGCTCTCGTGCACCTCGAGCGCGTTGCAGTACGTGATGCCCGCCGGGAGGTGCTCGGCGACGCCGTCGTAGCCGAGGGTCTGGCTCTGGACGAGCGCGACGGGGAGCCCGTTCAGCCGCCCCAGCTCGGCCGCGGGGATCATGTACGGCAGCACGAGCAGGTCTGCGGGCCCGGGGAACGGCGCATCCGTGCCGAGCGTCCACACCGTCGCCGCCGTGTCGCCGAGCTGCGGGGCGAGGCGCGTCCGCATCGCCTCGCTCGGGAGGACGACGGAGGTCACTCGACCGGCTCGGCGTCGGCGGCCTTCGACTCCTCGACGAGCTGACCGGGGGCGTACTCGCGCCGCACCCCGAAGGTGATGAGCAGCCCGAGCAGCGACATCACGACGAGGAACAGCATGAGGTAGTGCCAGTCGGTGAGGTCGACGAGGCCGCCGAGCGCCGCCGGCCCCGCCGAGGAGCCCACCGCCTGCGCCACGGCGAAGATGCCGGTGTAGACGCCGATGAGCCGTTGCGAGGGGGCGAGGTTCCACAGCATGACCGCGGCGTTGGCGGCGAACCCGGCGAACCCGGCGGCGGCGATGAGGATGCCGACGAGGGTCGCGGTGAGCGAGTCGTTGAAGAGGAAGGCGACGAGCGCGCCGAGGGCGAACACGACGATGCCGATGCGCATGACCCGCCGCCGGCCGAAGCGGTCCGAGACGATCGCGACGGGGATGATCACGAGCAGGAACGCGACGCTCGCGGGCAGGGTGAGGCCTCCCGCCTCGCCGCGCGTCAGCCCGAGCTGCTCGACGCCGTACAGGGTGAGCAGCGCACGCACCGCGGCCCAGGCCCCCCAGGTGACGACGATCGCGAGGATCATGAACAGCCGGCTGCGGTCGCGGTCGGTGAAGATGTCGCGGAAGACCGCGAAGAAGCCGGTGGTCTCGCGACCCTGGGCGGCATCCTCGTCGAGCACCGCGCGGTAGGCGACGGTGCGCGACTCGCGCAGCGTGAGCGCGAGGATCACGAAGCACACCACCATGACGCCGGCCGAGATCACGTAGGCGAGCTCGACGCTCCGGTCGACCACGAAGAGGCTCAGCAGCGCCGACACGATGATGGTGAGCCCGGAGGCGAAACGCCCGATCGCGTTCGCCTTGCTGCGGTGCTCGGGCGGCTGCTGGTCGGCGAGCAGGGCCTCGGCGATGGGCTTGAAGGAGTTGGCCGTCAGCGAGAACAGCACGATGACGACGATGAGGATCGGGAAGCTCGGCACGAGCGGGATGAGCACGAACAGCAGGGCGGCGACCGGCACCCCGACGAGGATGTACGGGGTGCGCCTCCCGAGGCGGCTGCGGGTGCGGTCGCTGAAGAACCCCATGAGCGGCTGCACGAAGATGCCGATGATGTTGTCGAGACCCATGATGAGGCCGATGAGGGCGACGCTCGTGGTGTAGCCCGCGAGGGTGACGGGCGTCTGCGAGTCGTGGAAGTTCCAGACCGTCTCCTGCGCGAACACGCCGAGCGCGACGATGAGGGCGAGGCGCAGCTGGAAGCGCCTCCGGGGAGTGCGGATGTCATGCGCAGTGGTCACGTCGACTCCATTGTCAGCGGGATGGGCATCACCGTTTCGATGATGGGGCCAGATGCTAGCATTTGATATTGCAAATAGTAAATGCGTCCCGCTACACGAAGGAGTGTCCCGATGACCGGATCGCCCGCGCTCTCCGCGCCCGACCTCGACTACCTCCGCGGGGTCGACAGCCCCACGATCGCCAACGCCCTCGAGCGGCTCCAACTGCGCGACCGCAGCGACGGCTACCTGGGCGGCTCGATCGGATGCGCCTTCCCCGAGCTCGGCACCATGGTCGGCGTCGCGCTCACCGTGACCGTCGACAACGCCGTCGGACGCCCCGCGCGGCAGGAGGGCTACTGGCAGCTCTGGGAGGCGCTCGAGCGCGCCGAGGGTCCTGTCGTCATCGTCATGAAGGATGCCAGCGGCACGCCCACCCGGCTCGCCTACGCGGGCGAGATCATGGTCACCCTCGCCAGCCGACTCGGCGCCGTCGGCATCGTCACCGACGGGGCGTTGCGCGACCTGCCCGAGGTGCGGGCGCGCGGCTTCCACTACTTCATGCGGTATCCGGTCGTCTCGCACGCCAACTTCGAGCTCTCGAAGGTCGGCGACCCCGTCTTCCTCGACGGGCAGCTCGTGCGCACGGGCGACATCCTGCACGGCGACGCGAACGGGGTCGTCACCGTGCCGTGGGAGAGCCTGCCCGAGCTCCGCGACGCGGTCGCCGCCATCCAGGCCTCCGAGCGGCGCGACCTCGACTACATCGACGGGCCCGACTTCACCCTCGACGGCTACAAGAAGGTGCGCGGCTACGGCGGCTGAGCCGCGCTACAGCGTGCGGATCGACGAGCGCGCGTGCCGACGCATCGTGCGTTCGACGGCGTCCTCGTCGCGCGCGGCGAGCGCCGCGAGGATCTCTCGGTGGTCGGCGATGCGCGAGGCGACCCAGTCCGGGTTCTTCGCGTCCTCGGCGGCGAGGCTCAGACGGTAGTCGCTCGCGTAGATGGCGTAGCTCTCGATGAGGCTGCGGAGCGCCGGGTTCGCGGCCGCCCGCGCGATCTCCGCGTCGAAGCGCTGCGCCATCTCGAACTGCTGGGCGAGCGTCAGCGACTCCCGCGAGGCGACGAGCTCGTCGAGGATGCGACGCATCCGCTCGAGAGCCTCGTCGGTGATCTTGCGCGCGGCGAAGCGGGCCTCGGCGCCGCGGAGCATGACCTCGACCTCCATGAGCTCGTGGAGCGTCTCGGCGGGGTGGTCGGCGATGCGCAGGCGCCGCGAGTCGCTGCGCTCGACGAGCCCCTCGTGCTCGAGCTTGCTGAGCGCCTCCCGCACCGGGGTGGGGCTCACGTCGAGTGCGGTCGCGAGCTGGCGCTCGGTCACGCGGCTGCCGGCGGGGAGTCGGCCGTCGGCGATGCTCTCCCGCAGCGCGCGGTAGACCTGCTCGGCGAGCGAGCCGCTGCGCGCGACCTGGGGGAGTGCGTTCTCGAGGCTCACCTCGCCCCCCTTCGCTTCGACACGCGTCCACGGTACCGGCACGCGGGGGCCGCGTTCCGACGACCCGCTTGACACCATTTGCTATAGCAAATAGATTCAAGCGGAAGCAAGGAGCGCCCGCATGACATCGCAGTCCGTCCGGATCATCTTCCCCATCGGCATGCTCGGCGGCGGCATCACGGAGGAGACCCTCGCGCACGGCATCGCCCTCGGGGCCGACGCGATCGCCGTCGACGGCGGCTCGACCGACTCCGGACCGCACTACCTCGGCTCGGGTGTGGCGAAGACCTCCCGCGGCTCGCTCAAGCGCGACCTGCGCGCCATCCTCGTCGCGGGACGGCAGGCCGGCATCCCCGTCGTCGTCACGACGTGCGGCACCTCGGGCACCGACTCCGGGGTCGAGTGGGTCGCCGACATCGCCCGCGAGATCGCCGCCGAGGAGGGGATCGACTTCACCCTCGCCCGCATCTACAGCGAGCTGAGCCGGGCGACGGTGCTCGAGGCGCTCGCCGCGGGACGCGTCGAGGCGCTCGAGCCCGCGGGTCCGCTCGAGGCGGCGACCGTCGAGTCCTGCGCGCACATCGTGGGGCTCATGGGGCACGAGCCCATCACGGCGGCGCTCGCGGCCGGGGCCGACCTCGTGCTCACCGGGCGCGCATCCGACACCGCCTCCGTCGCCGGCATCGCGCTCGGCCGCGGCATCGCGCCCGGCCCCGTCTGGCACGCCGCGAAGACCGTCGAATGCGGCAGCCAGTGCACGACCGACCCGATCGGCGGCGGCGTGCTCGTCGAGATCGACGACGCCGGCTTCACCGTGCACCCGCTCACGGACTCCGCGGCCGCGACACCCATGACGGTCGCCGCCCACATGCTCTACGAGAACGCCGACCCGTATCGCCTGCGCGAGCCCGGCGGCACCCTCGACACGAGCGCCGCCGTCTACACCGCCCTCGACGAGCGGGTCACGCGCGTCGAAGGATCGGTCTTCGAGCCCGCCGCGCAGGCGACCATCAAGCTCGAGGGGGCGGCCGTCGGCGGCTACGAGACCGTGTCGCTCGTCGGCATCCGCGACCCGCACGTGCTCGCCCACATGGACGCCTGGCTCGCGCGCTTCGCGGGCGAACTCGCTCGGCGGGTGCGCTCGCATCTCGGACTCGAGGACGGCGAGTACGACGCCGAGCTGCGCGCCTACGGCTACAACGCCGTGCTCGGCGCGCTCGAGCCGGGCGGCGAGCCGCCGCGGGAGGTCGGGGTGCTGTTCCGTGCGCGCGCCGCCGACCAGGCCACGGCCACCGCGATCGCGAAGGTCGCCAACCCGCTCATGCTGCACCTGCCGCTCGAGGGCATGACCCACCTGCCGAGCTTCGCCTTCGCGACCTCGCCCGCCGAGATCGAGCGAGGCGCCAGCTACGAGTTCGTGCTGCAGCACACGATCGCCGTCGACGACGAGGGCGAGCTGTTCCGCACCGAGTACGAGGAGGTCCACGCCCGTGGCTAGACAGACCCTCGACGAGGTCGCCGACCTCGTCCGCGCCAAGAACGCCGGACCGTTCTGGCTCACGCTCGACGTCTTCCTCCCCGACGAGCAGAGCTATGAGCGCGTGCTCGCCTCCGACGTCGTCGACCCCGCCGTCGTCGCCCGGCTCTACCGTACGAGCGCCGACGCCGTGCGGGTGTTCCCGATGCCCGCCCTGCGGGCGATCAAGATCTCCTTCCCGCGGCCGGTCACGCAGGGCTCCTTCGCCGACCGCGACATGCACTCCGGCCAGCAGCACGTGCTGCTCGCCGCGATCGAGGTGCCGGAGGCGATCCCCGCGGCATCCGCATCATGAGCGACCCGGCGGGCGCCCTCGCCGCCGACGCGATCGTCGTCGGGGCCGGACTCGCCGGACTCGTCGCGAGCTGCGAGCTCCTCGACGCGGGCAAGACGGTGCTCGTGCTCGAACAGGAGCCCGAGGCGAGCTTCGGCGGGCAGGCGTGGTGGTCGTTCGGCGGCATCTTCCTCGTCGACTCGCCCGAGCAGCGTCGGATGGGCGTGCGCGACTCCCTCGAACTGGCCCGGCAGGACTGGTTCGGCTCGGCCGGCTTCCACCGACCCGAGGACCGCTGGCCGAGCCGCTGGGCCGAGGCCTACCTCGAGTTCGCGGCGCAGGAGAAGCGCGCCTGGCTGCGCGAGCGCGGCGTGCGCTTCTTCCCCGTCGTCGGGTGGGCCGAGCGCGGGGGCGACCGCGCCTCGAGCCACGGCAACTCGGTGCCGCGCTTCCACATCACCTGGGGCACCGGCCCCGGCGTGCTCGAACCCTTCGTGCGCCGTGTGCGCGAAGGCATCGCGAGCGGACGCGTGCGTGTCGCCTTCCGCCACCGGGTCGACCGGATCGACGTCGAGGCGGGGACCGTCGTCGGGGTGAGCGGGGCGATCCTCGCCGCCGACGCCGCCGAGCGCGGGGCGCCCAGCGGGCGCGAGGCGGTGGGCGACTTCGCCGCGCGCGCCGGTGCGGTGCTCGTCGCGAGCGGCGGCATCGGCGGCGCCCACGAGCTCGTGCGCGCCCAGTGGCCCGCGCGCCTCGGGCGCGCGCCCGTCTCGATGCTCTCCGGCGTGCCCGCCCACGTCGACGGGCGGATGCTGGGGATCGCCGCCGAGGCGGGCGGCCGGCTCGTCAACGGCGACCGGATGTGGCACTACGTCGAAGGCATCCGCAACCACAGCCCGGTATGGCCGCTGCACGGCATCCGGATCCTGCCCGGACCCTCGGCACTGTGGCTCGACGCGCGCGGCAACCGACTGCCGACCCCGCTGTTCCCGGGGTTCGACACGCTCGCCACCCTCGAGCACATCCTCGGCACCGGGTACGCGCACAGCTGGTTCGTCATGAACCAGAAGATCCTCGAGAAGGAGGTCGCGCTCTCCGGCAGCGAGCAGAACCCGGACTTCACCGACAAGGATCTCCGCCTCCTGCTGCGCCGCATCGGCCCGGGGGCCCCGGGGCCGGTCGAGGCGTTCAAAGAGCGCGGCGCCGACTTCATCGTCGCCGACACGGTGACGGAGCTGCTCGCCGCGATGCAGCGGGCCTCGCCCGAGCTGCTCGACATCGGCCGGGTGCGCGCCGAGATCGAGGCGCGCGACCTCGCGATGGTCAACGAGTTCGGCAAGGACGCGCAGCTGAACGCCATCCGGCAGACCCGCCGCTACCGCGGTGACCGGCTGCTGCGGGTGGCGTCGCCGCGACCGCTCGCCGACCCGAAGTCCGGCCCGCTCATCGCCGTCAAGCTGCACATCATCACGCGCAAGAGCCTTGGCGGCCTCGAGACCGACCTCGCCGCGCGGGTGCTCACGGCATCCGGCGTGCCGCTCCCCGGCCTCTACGCGGCGGGTGAGGCGAGCGGCTTCGGCGGCGGTGGGATGCACGGCTACCGGGCGCTCGAGGGCACCTTCCTCGGCGGCTGCATCTTCTCGGGCCGCAGCGCGGGCCGCGCGATGGCGGCGGCGCTCTGAGGCGCGTGCCAGGCTGGGGGCATGAGCACCGAGCTGCTGGACCTCACCCGTTCGATCGCCGTCGAGGCGGGGGAGCTGGCGGCGCGACGACGGCGTGAGGGCGTCGAGGTGGCGGCGACGAAGTCGAGCATCGTCGACGTCGTCACGGCCGCCGACAGCGAGGTCGAGGAGCTCATCCGCCGTCGCATCGCCGAGGCCCGGCCGCAGGATGCGATCCTCGGCGAGGAGGGCGGCGCGTCCGGCGGCACGAGCGGGGTCACCTGGGTCGTCGACCCGATCGACGGCACCGTCAACTACCTCTACGGCATCCCGCACTACGCCGTCTCGGTGGCCGTCGTCGAGGGCGACGCCGACCCGCTCGTCTGGCAGGCGCTCGCGGGCGCCGTGTTCAACCCCGCGAACGGCGAGCTGTACAC
Source organism: Protaetiibacter intestinalis (assembly GCF_003627075.1). NCBI lineage: Bacteria > Bacillati > Actinomycetota > Actinomycetes > Micrococcales > Microbacteriaceae > Protaetiibacter > Protaetiibacter intestinalis. The sequence continues at coordinate 1,605,908 of NZ_CP032630.1, forward strand.
GGCCGCCCGCGGCGGCGGCGCGCACCTCGGCGGCACCGCCATCCGGATCGCGGATGCCGTGCCCCTCGAGCAGGCGCTCGTCGCCACCGGCTTCGCCTACGACGCCACCATGCGCGGGGTGCAGGGCGCCGTGGCGGCGCGGCTGCTGCCGCTCGTGCGCGACATCCGCCGCAACGGCACGGCATCCCTCGACCTGGCCTACGTGGCCGCCGGCCGGCTCAACGCCTTCTACGAGCGCACCCTCAACCCGTGGGACCACGCGGCGGGCGCGCTCGTCGCCGCGGAGGCGGGGGCCGTCGTGAAGGGGCTCGGCGTCGACCGCCCGAGCCGCGAGTTCCTCATCACGGGGCATCCGGACGTCGTGGGGCCGCTCGAGGCGCTGCTCGTCGAGCTGGGGGTGTGACCCGATCTCGGGAGTGGCCGGTTCGGTATCGCTTGGGTAACATCGAAGGATTCCCGAGGTCGGCATCGTCCGCCGGCTGCCGACCCGAACCCGTCCGACGGGGCAGTCCGAAGGAGAGCGCAGTGATCCGTGTCGCGCCCTTCGGCGAACCCCGCATCCGGCTTCCGAGATCGTGACGGGGACCGACCACTCGCTCCCCCCGGCGACCACCCGACGCGAGCTCCGCGAACGCGAGCGCGCGGCGGCGGAGCACGTCGTCGCGCCCGCGCACGTGCCCGTGCCCGCGCCCGCGCCCTCGCGCCCCGCACGGCCCGCCCCGCGCCGCACCCTCGGCCGCCGCCTGATGTCGGCCACCGCGCTGCTGTTCGCGGGCGCCTTCATCGTCGGCACGACGCTCCCCACCAACGCGCTCGAGGTGTTCGCGGCATCCGACATCGACGACCCCGCACAGCTCGCCGTCGCGAGCACCGTGCCCGGCCAGGTGCTCGAGGTGGATGCCGAGGAGGCGGTCGACGTGGAGGCCCGCGACGGCTTCTCGGTGAAGTCGTGGGCGGAGGTGCTGCGCGAGCAGTACGGCACGCGCAACTACAGCTACTCGATGTCGGGCTGGACAGGACCGGTGCGCTGGCCGTTCCCCTACACCGTGCCCATCTCGTCCGGTTTCGGCGAGCGGGTGGCCCCCTGCCGCGGCTGCTCGACCGTGCACAACGCGATCGACCTCACGCCCGGCGCCGGCGCCCCCATCTACGCGATCGCCGACGGCGTCGTCATCCGCCGCGAGCCGCACGGCGCCAGCTGGGGCAACAACCTCACGATCGAGCACCACATCAACGGGCACGTCGTCACCTCGAGCTACGCGCACATGCAGTGGGACTCCTCGCCCATCCAGCTCGGCGACACCGTCAAGGTGGGCGACTTCCTCGGGCTGGTGGGCGCGACCGGTCAGGCGACCGGCGCGCACCTGCATCTCGAGATCAAGGTCGACGGCGAATACGTCGACCCCCTCGTCTGGCTCAAGGCCAACGCGAGCTGAGCTGCGGGCTCAGTCCGTGAGCCACACCGTCGTGTCGCCCGGGATGCGGTCGCCCGCGACCGGGCCGCTCGCGGCGATCACGGTGCCGGCGGGCAGCTCCGTGGTGCCGGCTCCCGTGTTGGCGACGACGGTGACGGCGCCGTTGCGGAAGGCGAGCACGTCGGCCGCCGCCGAGGGCAGCCACTCCACCTCGCCAGCCCCGAGCCCGTGCTCGCGACGCAGCGCGAGCAGGCCGCGGTAGAGCTCGAGGGTCGAGTCCGGCACGCCCTGCTGGATATCGCGGGCGTAGTCGCCCCACCCGTCGGGCTGCGGCAGCCAGCTCGCCTCGCCCGGACCGAAGCCGACGCTCGGCGCGTCCGCCTCCCAGGGCAGCGGCACGCGGCATCCGTCGCGCCCGTAGGTCTCGCCGCCGGTGCGGAAGAAGCTCGGGTCCTGGCGGGCGGCGTCGGGCAGGTCGATGACCTCGGGCAGCCCCAGCTCCTCGCCCTGGTACAGGTACGACGAGCCGGGCAGCGCGAGCATGAACGCGGTCGCGGCGCGCGCCCGGCGCAGGCCCACCACCTCATCCGGATGCGACTCCGAGCGCGGTCCGAGCCCCTGGCCCTGCGGGGGCGGCGGGGTGAGGCCGAGGCGGGTGGCGTGCCGGATGACGTCGTGGTTGGAGAGCACCCAGGTGCTCGGGGCGCCGACGGAACCGAACGCGGCGAGCGAGTCGTCGACGACGGCGCGCAGCGGCTCGGCCTGCCACGGCGTCTCGAGGTAGCGGAAGTTGAACGTCTGGTGCATCTCGTCGGGGCGCACCCAGCGGGCGAGCTTCTCGATCGGCTCGACCCAGGCCTCGCCGGCCAGGATGCGGTCGGGGCCGTACTCGGCGAGCACCCCGTGCCAGTCGCGGTAGATCTCGTGCACGCCGTCCTGTGCCCAGTACGGCACATCCGCCTCGTCGCCGCCCATGCTGCCGGAGTCGGCGGGCGGGGTGTAGTCGGGCAGCCCCTCGGCCTTCGCGAGACCGTGCGCGACATCCACCCGGAAGCCGTCGACGCCGCGGCTGAGCCAGAACCGCAGCACGCCGCGGAAGTACTCGCGCACCTCGGGGTTCGTCCAGTCGAAGTCGGGCTGCGAGGTGTCGAAGAGGTGCAGGTACCACTGGCCCGGTGTGCCGTCGGCCTCGTGCACGCGCGTCCAGGCGTGGCCGCCGAACACCGACTCCCAGTTGTTGGGCGGCAGCTCGCCGAGCTTGCCGGTGCCGTCGCGGAAGATGTAGCGGGCCCGCTCGGGGGAGCTGGGGGCGGAGGCGAGGGCCGCCTGGAACCAGGCGTGCGCGCTCGAGGAGTGGTTGGGGACGAGGTCGATGATGACCCGCAGGCCGAGGCCGTGGGCGGTCTCGAGCAGCGTGTCGAAGTCGGCGAGGGTGCCGAACAGCGGGTCGACGTCGCAGTAGTCGGCCACGTCGTAACCGGCGTCGGCCTGCGGCGAGGTGAAGAACGGCGAGAGCCAGATCGCGTCGACCCCGAGCTCGGCGAGCGCCGGGAGGCGGTGCGTGATGCCGGGCAGGTCGCCGACGCCGTCGCCGTCGCCGTCCGCGAAGGAGCGGGGGTACACCTGGTAGATGACGGCGGTACGCCACCAGTCGTCGCGCCGCATCGCGCGATCGTGGGCCTGAGTCACGGGCTTGGATCCTTCGGTCGGGGAGCATCCTCGGGTTCCCGATGCTAGCGAGCCCCTGTTACGCCGACGTGTCGGCGGCGGATGGTCCCAATGTGTTTCCTATTTGTAAACGCTTGCAACATTGGTGTCAACTTCGCACAACGATCGCGTCTCGCCTGCGAGATCGACTTGACATCTTGCGGATCGTGGGGTGCAATGCCGATTGCAAACGCTTGCACCGAGCGTTTCCGGAGAACGGCCTCCACCCCGGCGGCCCGCATCCGCACACAGGGAAAGGAACACCAATGAAGGTGACCAAGCGAGGCATCCTGGGACTCGGGTCGATCGCCATCGCCTCCGCATTCGTGCTGACCGGCTGCCAGGCCGCCACGGACGACGGTGGGGACGCGCCCGCCGGCGGGAAGCTCACCGTCTGGGTCGACGCGGAGCGCGTCGACGCGCTCAAGGGCGCGGCCGAGGCGTACACCGACAAGACCGGCGTCGAGGTCGAGCTCGTCTCGAAGGACAACGCCACCATCAAGGACGACTTCATCCAGCAGGTCCCGACCGGCGAGGGCCCCGACATCACCATGGGCGCGCACGACTGGCTCGGCGAGCTGACCACCAACGGCGTCGTGGCGCCGCTCGAGCTCGGCGACTCCGCCGCCGACTACCTCGACGTGGCCATCCAGGCCGCCACCTACGACGGCACCGTCTACATGCTGCCCTACGCGGTCGAGAACATCGCCCTGCTGCGCAACGCCGACCTCGTCCCCGAGGCCGCCACGAGCTTCGACGACATGATCGCCAAGGGTCAGGCCGCCGGCCTCACCCAGCCGTTCGTCGTCGAGCAGGGTGCCGAGGGCAACCCGTACCACCTCTACCCGTTCCAGACCGCGTTCGGCGCCCCCGTCTTCGGCACCGACGCCTCGGGCTCCTACGACCCGAGCGACCTGCAGCTCGGCAACGAGGGCGGCTTCGCGTTCGCCGACTGGCTCTCGGGCCAGGGCAAGAACGGCACCGGCGTCTTCAACACCGACATCGACGGCGCGATCGCCAAGCAGGCCTTCCTCGACGGCACGGCCGCCTTCTGGCTGACCGGACCGTGGAACGTCGGCTCGGCCGTCGACGCGGGCATCAACGTGGCCGTCGACCCGATCCCGAGCCCCACAGGTGAGGCCGCCCAGCCGTTCGCCGGCGTCAAGGGCTTCTTCCTCTCGGCCGAGTCGGAGAACAAGGTCGCCGCGACCGACTTCCTCGTGAACTACCTCGGCTCCGAGGACGTTCAGCTCGAGCTCTACAAGTCGGGCAACATCCTCCCGGCCCTGAGCGCCGCCGCCGAGACCGCCTCGAGCGACCCGATCATCGCCGGCTTCTCCGCCGTCGGTGCGGACGCCGTCGCGATGCCGGCGATCCCCGCGATGGGCTCGGTGTGGCAGTACTGGGGTGTCGCCCAGGCCGCCATCATCAACGGCGAGGACCCGCACGCCACGTGGGAGAAGCTCGCCGCCGACGTCGCCGCCGCGATCGGCTGAGCCGGCCCGCACAGAGAACGGATGCGGGGCGCGCCGCCGCAGGGGTGGACGCGCCCCGCATCCCTCACCATCCACCCCTGCGAACAAGAGACGTGAACCAGATGGCTCAGACCTCCACCGCGTCGCGCCCCGCGCGCGCGGTCGCCCCGCCCAGCCCCGGCACCGTCCGGTCGCTGCTCGTGAAGATCGTGCTGCTCGGCATCGTCGACGCGATCTCGCTCTACGCCGTGTTCATGCTGGTGCTCCAGGACAACTGGGTCGTCGCGATCGTCGTGGTCGCCGTCAGCGCCCTCGTGAACTGGATCTACCTCTCGCGCCGGTTCCTGCCGGCCAAGTACCTCACGCCCGGCCTCATCTTCCTCGCCGTCTTCCAGGTGTTCGTGCTGCTGTACACGGGCTACGTCGGCTTCACCAACTACGGCACGGGCCACAACGGCACGCGCGACCAGGCCGTGAACTCGCTGCTCGCCTCCTCCCTCCAGCGCGTCGAGGACTCGCCCAGCTACCCCGTGACGGTCGTCGACCGCTTCGGCGAGCTCGGCCTGCTCGTCACCGACCCGGAGGGCGACGCCTTCGTCGGCACCGCCGACGAGCCGCTCAGCCGCGTGCCGGATGCCGAGTTCGACGGCGGCCGCGCGGTCGCCGCCCCCGGCTGGACGAGCCTCACCTTCCAGGACGTCATCGCGCGCACCGCCGAGATCACGGCCCTCGCCGTGCCCTACTCGGACGACCCCAACGACGGGGCGCTGCGCACCCCCGACGGCAGCAACGCCTACCGCTACCTCTCCACCCTCGAGTACGACGCATCCGCCGGCACGATGACCAACACCCAGACGGGCGTCGTCTACTCCGACATCGGCACGGGCGCCTTCGTGGCCGACAGCGGCGAGGAGCTGCGCCCCGGCTGGCAGATCACGGTCGGCTTCGACAACTTCGTGCGCGCCTTCACCGAGTCCTCGATCCGCGGGCCGCTCGTCTACGTGACCATCTGGACCTTCGTCTTCGCGATCGCCTCCGTGGCCCTGTGCTTCGGGCTCGGGCTGCTGCTCGCGATCACCTTCCAGAACGCCCGGATGCGCGGGGTCAAGTACTACCGGCTGCTGCTGATCCTGCCGTACGCGTTCCCCGCGTTCCTGTCGATCCTGGTGTGGAACGGCATGATGAACGAGAGCTTCGGCTTCATCAACCAGGTGCTGTTCGGCGGCGCCTCGATCCCGTGGCTCTCGGATCCGAACCTCGCCAAGGTGAGCGCGATCCTCGTGAACGTGTGGCTCGGCTTCCCCTACATGTTCCTCATCTGCACGGGTGCGCTGCAGGCGATCCCGGAGGAGCTCACCGAGGCGGCCACGATGGACGGCGCGCGCGGCTGGGGCGTGTTCCGGCAGATCAAGCTGCCGCTGCTGCTCTCGACGACGGCGCCCGTGCTGATCGCGTCGTTCGCCTTCAACTTCAACAACTTCAACCTCGTGTACCTGCTGAACAACGGCGGTCCGCGCGACACGACGACGAGCCTGCCGGTCGGGCACACCGACCTGCTCATCTCGATGGTCTACAAGGTGGCGTTCACCGGCCAGAACCGCGACTACGGTCTGGCATCCGCCTTCTCGATCATCATCTTCCTCATCGTCGCCGGCATCGCGGTGATCAGCTTCAGCAGGACCAAGGCCCTCGAGGAGATCCAGCGATGACGACCACCGACCTCACCCACCTGCGGAACACCGCCCGCCGGGCGCCGCACCGTCGCCGCACCGCGGGACGCTGGTTCGTCGACACCGGATGGCGGCACGTCGTCGCGATCGCCGTCTCGGTGTTCGCGGTGTTCCCGCTGCTGTTCGTGGTCTCGAGCGCGCTCAACCCCAACGGCACCCTCACGGGATCGAACGCGCTGTTCTCGCGCATCGGCATCGACAGCTTCTGGCGCATCCTCTCCGACCCGCAGAACCCGTACCTGCGCTGGTTCGGCAACACGCTGCTCGTCGCGGGCGTCACCGCGGTCGCCTCGACCCTCATGGGCGCGCTCGCCGCCTACGCGTTCTCGCGGATGCGGTTCGCCGGGCGCCGCTTCGGCCTCATCACGATCGTCGTCATCCAGATGTTCCCGCAGCTGCTGGGCGCGGTCGCCATCTTCCTCATGATGAGCGCGATCGGCGACGTGTTCCCGGCGTTCGGGCTCAACACCCACATCGGCCTCATCATGGTGTACCTCGGCGGCTCGCTCGGCGTGAACACGTACCTCATGTACGGCTTCTTCAACACGGTGCCGGTGGAGATCGACGAGGCGGCGAAGATCGACGGCGCGGGCCACGCGCGCATCTTCTTCACCATCATCCTGCGACTCGTGGCGCCGATCCTCGCGGTCGTCGCGCTGCTGTCGGTGATCGCCTCCTTCTCGGAGTACCTCATCGCGAGCGTGCTGCTCATCGACCCCGAGAACCAGACCCTCGCGGTGGGCCTCGTGAAGCTCGTCTCCAACCCGCGCTACGCCGACTGGAGCGCCTTCTCGGCGGGCGCGATCATGGCGGCCATCCCGGTGGTCGCGCTGTTCCTCGCCCTGCAGCGCTACATCGTGGGCGGCATCACGGCCGGCGCGGTGAAGTAATCCCTCCGACACATGAGATGAGTAGGGTGCCCGCATGACCGCATCCCCCGCGGGGCTGCCGCATCACGACGGCTCGCCGCTGTACGTCTCCACCCAGGAGCCGGTGCTCGGCGAGGCGGTGTCGGTGCGGCTGCGGGTGCCGCGCGGCTTCGCGCCGCTGCGCGTGGTGCGGGTGCGTTCGAACCCCGACCGCGAGCCCTCGTACGCGGACGCGCGCATCGTGCACGAGACCCCGGAGGCCGTGTGGTGGCAGGCGGAGGTCGTGGTCGAGAACCCGGTGCACGGCTACCGCTGGCTGCTCGAAGACCGCGAGGCGAACACCTGGTGGCTCACCTCGAAGGGCATCTCGACCGTCGAGACGCGCGACATCGACGACTTCCGGCTCGTCACCTTCGCCGCGCCGCCCGCGTGGGGGCGCGAGCAGATCATGTACCAGGTGTTCCCCGACCGCTTCGCGCGGTCGGCGGCGGCGGATGATCGCGAGGCGCCCGCGTGGGCGTGGCCGGCATCCTGGGGCGACCCCGTCATCCACCAGGGGCCGGGCACGGGGGAGCAGTTCTACGGCGGCGACCTCGACGGGGTGCGCGAGCACCTCGACCATCTCGTCGACCTCGGCGTGACGTTGCTGTATCTGACGCCCGTCTTCCCGGCGCGGTCGAACCACCGCTACGACGCGCTCTCCTTCGACCACGTCGACCCGCTGCTCGGCGGCGACGAGGCGCTCGTGCGGCTCGTCGAGGCGGCGCACGAGCGCGGCATCCGGGTGATCGGCGACCTCACCACCAACCACTCGGGCGACGCGCACGAGTGGTTCCGGGCGTCGTTCGAGAACCCGGGGGCCCTCGAGTCGGGCTTCTACCTGTGGCTCGACGGCGCGCAGAGCGACTACGTCTCGTGGCTCGGCTTCAGGAGCCTGCCGAAGTTCAACTGGAACTCGCCCGAGCTGCGCGCCCGCTTCATCGAGGGGCCGGATTCGGTGGTGGCGCGGTTCCTGAAGCCGCCGTTCTCGTTCGACGGCTGGCGCATCGACGTCGCCAACATGACGGGCCGCTACCGCGAGGAGGACCTCAACGAGGAGGTGCGGCGCACCATCCGCCGCACCATGGTCGAGGCGAACCCCGACACGCTGCTCGTGGGGGAGTCGACCAACGACGCCTCGGGCGGCGACTTCACGGGGGATGCCTGGCACGGCGCGATGACCTACGCGAACTTCACCCGGCCGCTCTGGAACTGGCTCTCGGTGCCGGGTTCGCCCGCGGGCGGCGGCCTCGGCATGACGCTCGGGCGCACCACCGACTATTCGGGCCTCGACTTCTACGCGGCGCACCGCGAGTTCGCGGCGGCGTTCCCGTGGCGCACCCGGCTGCACACCATGAACGCGCTCGACACCCACGACACCCCCCGCTTCACGACCTCGGCGCGGGAGGGCGTGGTGCCGGTCGCGGTGGGCCTCGCGATGACGATGCCCGGCATCCCCGTGGTGTGGGCGGGCGACGAGTTCGGGCTGACCGCGGCCGACGGCGAGCAGGCGCGCACCCCGATGCCGTGGGATGCGGCGGGCGAGTACGTCGACGAGGTCGCGCTCTACCGGCGCCTCATCGCGCTCAAGCGTTCGCATCCGGCGCTCAACGGCGGCGGCATCCGCTGGCTGCACGTCTCGGAGGAGGCGGTCGCCTTCGTGCGCGAGGGCGCCTCGGAGTGCGTGCTGGTGGTCGCGGCCCGCTCGGCCGGCGAGGTCGACCTCGCGGGCGAGCTCCCCGACGACGCCGAGCCCCTCGAGGGTGCGGCCGTGTGGGGCGCCGGCCTCGTGCATGTCGACGGCCCCGCCTTCCTCGCGTGGCGCCTCCCCGGCGTGACCCTCCCCGCCTGGTGACCGCGGGTTCTCGCAACTCAGGAACCGATTCCGCAACTCAGGAAGAACCCCGCGAAACGCCCCGCATCCGTCCCCCATCGCCCCGCGATCCTGAGTTGCGATCCCGCCCGATTCCGCAACTCAGGAGATCCGCCGCCTTCGCGGGTGGATGCGCCGGGAGCGGCGGGATGTCCTGAGTTGCGGTGGTGGCCGCGTTCTGTGCGCGCTCGCCGGGATGCTAGGCTCTTCCGGTGCCGCGGCGTGTCCGCGTCCGCCCCGATAGCTCAGTGGTAGAGCACTTCCATGGTAAGGAAGGGGTCGTCAGTTCAATCCTGACTCGGGGCTCTGTTCGTCGGAGCGGGGCTCCACCCCTGCCCCGGCGAACTCGTGGCTGAGTAGCTCAGTTGGTGAGAGCGCACGACTCATAATCGTGAGGTCGCGGGTTCGAGTCCCGCCTCAGCTACCACGATCCGGGTTCTCCAATCGCTACAGTGGCGCGATGACCGTGAGTCCCGATGACTATGCCTGGCTTGAGGACGACGACTGGTCGTGGGTGCCGGAGTTCGGCTACTGCGTCACATCGATCAGTCGGATCTCGCTCGACGACGTGCTCGCTGCGCTGGACGCCACCAGCGTCGGGACGGTCGCGGGGTTCGCGGCGCTCGATCAGGCCGCGGGCAGGTACTGGGAGAACGATGGGCCCGCCGGTGACGTCCAGCTCGTCGGCTTCGTGGAGTCCGACGCGGGCGTGCTGTTGTTGGAAGGCAACGGCTTCGTCGGTGTGAGTGACTCCAGGATTCCGCCGCTCTCCGCGGGGCGGGACGTCGTGGCGCACTATCGGAACGTCAACGCGGCATCCCGGTTCGTCTGGTGGCGCGACGGCGCACCCGTGCTCGATTTCGACGCGGTCACGGGCTACGTCGAGGTGGAGCCGATCGACGAGGTTCGCGCCCGCGTGACCGAGTACGGTCTGCCGATCGATCCGGAGGTCGACGTCGAGTACTCGTGGATCCCGCGCGGCGAGTTCGCGCTCGCCGAACGGATCTCAGGGTTCCCGCTGACGCCGGCCCTGCTCCGCGGCGAGCTCCACGCCGCCGAGGTGACCCTGCGCGTCTAGTACCCTCACGCATCCGCACTACACTCTCGCCATGACGGCCGGTCGGCCCCTCGGCGAGTACCTGCGGGCACGCAGGGAGCTCATCCGACCCGAGGATGCGGGGCTGCCGGATGGCGGAGCCCGTCGCCGGGTCGCGGGGCTGCGCCGCTCCGAGGTGGCGATGCTCGCCGGGATCAGCACCGAGTACTACGTGAAGCTCGAGCAGGGGCGCGAGATCCACCCCACCGACCAGGTGCTCGAGGCCCTGTCGCGGGCGCTGCAGCTGGATGCGACGGCGCGCAGCTACCTCGCCTCGCTCGTGCACCTGCCGCAGCACGAGACGGCGCCGCGGCGCGAGCTCGGCCACATCCGCTGGCTCATCGACGGGTGGCCGCTCACCGCCGCGATCGTGCACGACCGGTACAACGACGTGCTCGCGACGAACGCGCTCATGCGGGCGCTCATCCCGGCCTACCGCGAGGGCTCCAACAGCCTCGCCGCGCTGCTGCTCGACCCCGAGGTGCGCGAGCTCTACGGCGAGGAGTGGGAGGGGCTCACGGCCCGCTCGGTCGCGCTGCTGCGCGCGAACTCCGGGCCGCAGCCGTACCTCGTGCGCACCCAGCAACTGATCGCACAGCTCACCCGCGAGAGCCCGCGCTTCCGCGAGGTGTGGCCGCGCAACGACGTGCACGGGGCGGGCGACGGCGTGCACCGCATCACGCATCCGCGGATGGGGACGCTCGCGCTGCGCTTCGCCCGGTTGCCCCTCATCGGGCCCGGCGAGCACTCGATCTTCCTCTACTACGCCGAACCGGGCACCCCCACGGCCGCGGCCCTCGCCGCGCTCGCCGCAGAGGGGTAGCGCGGCTACCAGTCACAACCCGCCCACGCGCGGCGCCCGCGCCCACCCCTAGCGTCGCGCCCATGGACCTCGGATTGCGTGGCAGGACCGCCGTCGTGACGGGCGCGAGCAAGGGCATCGGGCTCGCGATCGTGCAGGGGCTCGTCGACGAGGGCGTGACGGTCGTCGCCGGGGCCCGCCGCATCACGCCCGAGCTCGAGGAGCTGGTCGCGGCGGGGTCCGTGGTCTTCGAGCCGGTCGACCTCACCACCGCGGACGGGCCCGAGCGCCTCGTCGCCCGCTCCGACGAGCTCGGCGGACTCGACATCCTCGTCAACAACGTCGGCGCCGTGAGCCTGCGCTTCGACGGCTTCCTCGCGATCACCGACGAGCAGTGGCTGCAGACCCTCACCCTCAGCTTCCTCGCCGCGGTGCGCACGACCCGTGCGGCGATCCCGCGGCTGATCGACCGCGGCGGCGGCAACATCGTCACGATCGGCTCGGTCAACGCCTACCTGCCCGACCCGCCCGTCGTCGACTACTCGGCCGCGAAGGCCGCGGTGTGGAACCTCTCGAAGTCGCTGTCGAAGGAGTACGGCGACCGCGGCATCCGCGTCAACACGATCAGCCCGGGCCCCGTCGCGACCGAGCTGTGGCTCGGCGAGCAGGGCGTCGCCGCGACCGCCGCCCGCGCCATGGGCGTCGACGTCGACACCGCGCGCGACCGGGTGGTCGCGAGCCAGGGCGGCTTCTCGACGGGCCGCTTCACCCAGCCCTCCGAGGTCGCGGATCTCGCCCTGCTGCTCGCGAGCGACCGCGCCGGCAACGTCACCGGCGCCGACTTCCTCATCGACGGCGGCCTCATCAAGACCCTGTGATCCCCCGCAACGCCCCACCCCCGACAGAAGGAGAACCCCCATGACGCGCGTCGTCTTCATCCACGGTCTGTGGATCCACGCCTCCGCCTGGCGCCCCTGGCAGGACCTCTTCGAGGCGCAGGGCTACACGACGGATGCGCCCGGCTGGCCGGGCGACCTCGACTCGGTCGAGGCCACCCGCGCGAACCCGGACGGCCTCAACAACCAGGGCATCGCCGAGATCTGCCACCACTACGCCGACCTCATCGAGACGCTCGACGAGAAGCCGGTCGTCGTGGGGCACTCCTTCGGCGGCCTCATCGCACAGGAGCTGCTTGCGAACGACATCGTGGCGGCCGCCGTCGCCATCGACCCGGCGCCCGTCAAGGGCGTGAAGATCCTGCCGTTCTCGCAGCTGCGCTCCGGCTTCCCGGTGCTGTCGAACCCCGGCAACAAGTCGAAGACGGTCGCCCTCGACGAGAAGCAGTTCAAGTACGCCTTCGGCAACGTGCTGAGCGACGAGGAGTCGAACGCCCTGCACGCGGCGTGGACGATCCCCGGCCCCGGGCGCCCGCTGTTCGAGGATGCGACGGCCAACTTCGTGCGCAACTCGCCCGCCGCGGTCGACACCCACACGGCCGTCCGCGGTCCGCTGCTGCTCACCTCCGGCACGGAGGACCACACCGTGCCGCAGAGCGTGACGGCGGCCGTCGCGAAGCTGTATGCCGACAACACCTCCTCGACGACCGACTACCACGAGTACCCCGGCAAGGGGCACTCGCTGACGCTCGACGCCGGATGGCGCGACGTCGCGCAGGATGTGCTGGCCTGGCTCGACGAGAAGGGTTTCGGTCCGCGGTGAGGTGACGCCCGGGCGGCGCCGACGCTCGCTACTCTTCACGCATGACCGCAGCGTCGTCACCGTCGCCCGGTCCGCACGTGGGAGGCGGGGCCGTGGACGGCACCTGGATCTTCCCGGTGCGCGATGCCGCCCTCGCCACCCGTTCGGCACTGGTGGCGGCGGCCGCGACGCTGAGCCTCGTGCTGCTCGGGGTGCTCTGGCTGCTGAGCGCCATCCTGATCCTCGGCGAGCCGGGCAGCCTCGTCGTGTGGACGCCGCTCGCGCTCGTGCCGCTCGCCGCGTGCTGCGTCGCCGCCTGGCGATGGGATCCGATCACCCCCGCGGGTTACGTCGCGATCGGTGCGGCCGCGGTCGGCTCGCTCGTGGCCCTCACCGTCGCCGTCGTCGGGTCGCCGGCGCAGGCGTTCGCCGGCACGGCGAGCTTCTTCCTCTCCATGTCGACCAACATCGTCGTGCTGATCGGCGCGACCTCCGACCGGTGGACGGGCGGCATCCTCGGCGCGATCGGCGGCTGGGTGGTCGGCGAGGGCACCATCGCGATCACGGCCGCGTTCGTGGGGCTGCCGTGGCGGCTCGACGTGCCGCCCATCGCGATCGCGGTCGGACTCGCCCTCGCCTACGCGATGTTCCCGCTCGCGCGGGCGCGCGGGCGACGCGGCACGGCGCTGCTCGAGCAGGCCGACAACCGCACGCGCACCCGAACCCTGCGCGAGTTCGAGGGCCGCGAGTCGATCGCGCAACTGCACGACACCCTGCTGAGTGAGCTGGCCGCCCTCGCCCTCCGCGAGCCCGGCCCGCTCGGCGCCGAGGAGCGCGCCCGGCTCGAACGCGGGCTCGAGTCGAGCGCCATGCTGCCCGTGCTGCGCGGGGAGCGCACCCCGGATGCGCCGGGCGTGGGCGCGTGGCTCACCTCGATCGGCGTCGCCGGCGGGGTGCGGGTGCGGCTCGAGGGCGACATCGCGGCGCTCGACGAGCTGACGGAGCCCGCGGCCGGTGCGCTGCGCTCCTCCCTCGAGCAGTGCATCGTCAACGTCGCCCGTCACGCGGGGGTCTCCGAGGCCTGGGTCGCCGTCACCGCATCCGCCGGGCAGTTGAGCGTGACGGTCGTCGACGAGGGCGTCGGCTTCGACCCCGACACGGTGCCCGCGGACCGTCTGGGCCTCAGCGAGTCGGTGCGCGGGCGCGTCGAGCGCTGCGGCGGCAGCGTGCGGGTGTGGAGCAGCCCCGGAGCCGGCACCTCCGTCAACATCGTCGTGCCGACGGAGGGCTGAGGGATGCCGCATCGCCTCTCCCCGCAACTGCTCGACCCGCTCGGCGGCGTCACCGCGCAGGCGTTCACCTGGGTGCTCACCCTCGGCGCGTTCGCCACCTCGATCGCCCTCACGATCATCCACCGCGAGGAGTACCGGCAGGCCGCTCCTCTCGTCGCGGCGTTCGCGGCGCTCGTGGCGGCGGGCCTTGTGCTGGTCATGTCGAGCGCGCCGCGGCGGGCGCCGTTCACCTGGCGCAGCGCGCTCGCCCTGCACCTGCTGTGCCTCGCGGCGGTCGGGTTCGAGGCCGCGTCGCAGTGGGGTGCGAACGCGACGGTTCGCTCCGACTGGGGCCCCATCGCCTTCGCGCTGCTCGTGATGGCCACCGGATGCTTCCGCCCCGCGGTCGAGATCCTCGCCATGACCGCGGTGAGCTCGGTGCTCGTCGCGGGCACGACGATGGCGGGGTCGATCGCGGCCCAGGCGACGCTGCCGCCCGGCGTCTACGGGGGGCTCACCGCGGGTCCGCTGCTCGCGGCCGGCGCGGGTGCCGCCGCGTTCTCGGCCACCCTCGTGAGCCGACTGCTGAGCTGGCGCGAGCACACCAGCGGGCTGCGCGCCGAGAACGCCGCCCGGCTGCGCAGCCGCGTGCGCGCCGACCTGCGGGTGGAACGGCTCACCCTCATCGAGGGCGAGGTGGCGCCCTTCCTGCGCGAGCTGTTGGCCCGCGGCGAGACGGATGCGGCGAGCGCGATCCGGGCGCGCGAGCTCGGCGAGGCGCTGCGCGGTGCCCTCGTGCGCGAGGCCGACGGCGTCTGGCTCGACGACCTCGTCGTCTCGCTCGACGACCCCGACGGCCTCGCGACGCGCATGGACGACACCGAACGCGCGGCCCTCGAGGCGGTCTGCGCGGCGCTCGCCCGCCGGCGGCCGAGCGCCGTCGTCGGGAGGTCGGGCGACCGCATCCTGCTCACCCTGCGCTGGGAGCGCGGCGGCCCGGGCCGCATCGGGCCGGAGCTGCAGGCGATGGTGCGCAGCATCTTCCCCGGCGCGCGGATGCACCTGACGTCGCGGGTCGTCGAGCTCGAGTTCGACGGCTGAGCGCGCCCGCTCAGCTGGAGGAGTAGACGCCGAAGTAGCCGGGGAACTCGTTCAGCATCTGCATGGTCAGCGCGACCGACCAGACGATCGAGCCGATGAGCAGCGCGGCGTAGAGCGCGACGTGCACCCACAGCGGCCAGCCCGCGGTGCGGATCACCTTGCGCAGCACGACGAGGCGACCGATGAGGTAGACGAGCGGCATCGGGATGAAGGCGAACGCCCAATGGAACGGGCGCACGACGCCCACCGCCGTGAGGTGTCGGTAGTCGCGGTATGCGGCGATCACGGTGAGCGCATAGGCGAGCACCGAGAGGCCCATGATCAGGAAGTAGACGGCGAAGAAGCGGGTGAGCGCCTCGGTGCCGCCCAGGCCGTACGAGAGGCCGATGACGACGCGCATGTAGCCGGAGAAGTCGAACAGGAAGACCGCGCTCGACGCGAGCAGCGAGACGGTCGCGACGAGCCACACCCACACGGTGTCGACGCGGGTGCCCTCCGGCAGCGCCGGTCGCACGAGCGGCTGAGCCTGCGCGTAACCGGTGGGCGTCGCGGGCGCCGCGACGTGGTCGGTCCAGCCCCGGCCGTCCCACCAGCGCTGGGCACCCGAGGCGTCGGGGTACCAGCCGGGTGCGGCGGCGGATGCGGTGTTCGCGGGGTCGGTCATCGGTGTCCTCCTCGCTCGATGGTAGGGCCCTCGACGGCCCGGATGTCAGTGGTGCGCGGTTGAATGGACGAGAATTCGCGACACGCCGAGAACACAACATCTAGGGGAATGACATCCGTGAAGTTCCCGTTATATAGTGAGAACCCATCCGGGGCCCGTCCCCGGAACCACCAGTTGAGAACTTCGAGGGAGGTTGCCATGAACGACGTCGACACCGTCGGTGGCTACGCAGTTCCGGTCGACCCGATGGACGACCTCATGTGCGAGTCCTGCCAGTAGGCAGCGCCACCAAGTACCCCCCGGAGCCCCGGCTGACCGCGACGGTCGCCGGGGTTCCGTCTGTCCGGGGGTCGCGCGCCGGGGTGCGCCGATAGGCTCGTCGGGTGAGCGTCAACCCCGAACTGCAGGGCCGCAGCTACCCGCCGACCGCCCCCTACCTCGTGGGCCGCGAGAAGGTGCGCGAGTTCGCGCGGGCCGTCTACGCGACCAGCCCCCTCCACCACGACCCCGAGGCGGCGCGCGCCGCCGGCTACGCGGACGTCGTGGCGCCGCCGACGTTCGGCGTCGTCGTGCAGGAGCACGCGCTCGCGGTGCTGCTCGCCGACCCCGAGGCGGGCATCGACTTCTCGCGCGTCGTGCACGGCGACCAGCGCTTCGCGTTCAGCCGCCCCATCGTCGCGGGCGACGAGCTCACCGCCACCCTCACCGTCACGAGCGTCAAGACGCTCGGCGGCCACTCGATGGTCACCGCCGACGCGCTCATCGCCGACGCGGCGGGCGAGCACGTCGTCACCGCCACCTCCAGCCTCGTCGTGCGGGGCGACGAATGAGCGCCCCCGCCGTCTCCGCGCTCGCCCTCGGCGAGGTCGTCGCCGAGGCGGAGTTCCTGCTCCACCGCGACTCCCTCGTGCGCTACGCGGGTGCATCCGGCGACTTCAACCCCATCCACTACCGCGACGACGTTGCCGCATCCGTGGGCCTGCCCGGCGTGCTCGCGCACGGGATGCTGACCATGGGCCTCGCCGTGCAGCCGGTCGTCGACTGGGTGGGCGACCCCGGCCGCGTGCTCGACTACCAGGTGCGGTTCACACGCCCCGTCGTGGTCGACCCCGTCGACGGCGCCGTCGTCACCGTCGTCGCCAAGGTAGGCCGCATCGACGAGGCCGGCGCGCGCATCGACCTGACGGTGAGCTTCAACGGCGAGACCGTGCTCGGCAAGGCGCAGGCGGTCGTGCGGCTGGACGCGTGACCGTGGTCGAACTCGCCGACGTCACGACGCTGCGGGTCGGCGGCCCGGCGCGCGAGCTGCGCGCCCCGGGCACCCGCGACGAGCTCGTCGCGACCGCGCGCGAGGTGTGGGAGACGGGCGAGGACTGGCTGCTGCTCGGCGGCGGCTCCAATGTCGTCATCGCCGACGAGGGCTTCGACGGCACCGTGATCCGGGTGGCGACGCGCGGCATCGACATCGCGGTGGACGCCGACGGGCGCCACGCGCGCGTGCGCGCCGCCGCGGGGGAGAGCTGGGACGGGCTCGTCGCGGCGACCGTGCAGGCGGGGCTCGCGGGCGTCGAGGCGCTCTCCGGCATCCCCGGCACGGTGGGCGCGGCGCCCGTGCAGAACATCGGCGCCTACGGGCAGGAGCTCGGCGAGCGGCTCGTCGGCATCGACTTCCTCGACTACGCGACGGGTGAGGTGCTGCGGCTCGACGCCCGCGAGCTGGGCCTCGGCTACCGCACGAGCGCGCTCAAGCGCGGCCGCGCGGGCATCGTGCTCGCGGTCGAGCTCGACCTCGACGCGGGCGGGCACTCCGGCCCCGTCGCCTACGCGCAGCTCTCGACCGCGCTCGGGGTGGCGCTCGGCGACCGCGTGCCGCTCGCGGACGCGCGCCGCGCCGTGCTCGCGCTGCGGGCCTCGAAGGGCATGGTGCTCGATGCCGCCGACCCCGACTCGGTGAGCGCCGGCTCCTTCTTCACCAACCCGATCGTCTCCGAGTCGTTCGCCCGCGCGCTGCCCGCGGAGGCGCCGCGCTGGCCCGTCGCCGACGAGGAGGCGGATCGCGTGCTCGCGCCGGGCGAGGACGTGCCGCCCCTGGCATCCGCCGAGTACCGGGTGAAGCTCTCGGCCGCCTGGCTCATCGAGCGCTCGGGCATCGCGCGCGGCTTCGCGCTGCCCGGTTCGCGCGCGGCGATCTCCTCCAAGCACACGCTCGCGATCGTGAACTGCGGGGGCGCGACGGCATCCGAGATCGTGCAGCTCGCGGGCTACGTGCAGACCCGGGTGCTCGCCGAGTTCGGCGTGCGGCTGCAGCCCGAGCCGGTGTTCGTCGGGGTCTCGTTGTGACCGACATCGTCGTGCTCGGCAGCGCCAACATGGACCTCGTGGTGCGCCAGCCGCGCCTGCCGGAGCCCGGCGAGACGATGTTCGGCTCGTCGTTCGCGACCGTCGCGGGCGGCAAGGGGCTCAACCAGGCCGTCGCGGCGGCGCGGGCCGGGGCGTCGGTCGCGTTCCTCGGCGCGCTCGGGGGAGACGAGTTCGGGGCGACCCTGCGGGCCACCCTCGAGGCGGACGGCATCGACACCGCCGGGATCGCGCTCGTCGAGCGTCCCACCGGCACCGCGCACATCTCGGTGCTCGACGGCGGCGAGAACGCGATCGTCGTGGTGCCGGATGCGAACGGCGTGCGGCTGCCGCTCGACGACGTGCAGCGGGCCGCGATCCGCGCGGCGCGTTACCTCGCGGTGCAGTTCGAGCGGCCCCTCGAGCTCGTCGCCGAGGCCGTCGCGTTCGCGCGGTCCGTCGGGGTGACGACCGTGGTGACCCCGGCGCCCGTGCTCGAGCTGCCGGAGGGCTTCCTCGAGCAGGTCGACGTGCTCGTGCCGAACGCGGCCGAGGCGCGCGCGCTCGCGGGCGTCGACGACGAGGCGGATGCCGCCCGCGCGCTCTCGCGCCGCGCCGGCACCGTCGTCGTCACGCGCGGCGCCCGCGGGGCGCTCGTCGCACGCGGCGGCGAGCTCGTCACCGAGGTGCCGGCGCACCCGGTGACCCCCGTCGACACGACCGGCGCGGGCGACACCTTCACGGGCGTGCTCGTCGCCCGCCTCGCGCTCGGCGACACCGAGCCCGCGGCCCTGCGCGCCGCATCCGTCGCCGCCGCCCTCGCGACCACCCGCCCCGGCGCATCCCCCTCGATGCCCACCTGGTCCGAGGTGGCGCCGCTCCTCGGCTAGAGGAGCTTCAGCTCCATCGCGCGCGTCACGGCGCGGGTGCGGTCGTTCACGTCGAGCTTCGCGAAGGCGTGCAGCAGGTGCGTCTTCACCGTGGCCTCGCCGAGGTGGATGCGGGCGCCGATCTCGCGGTTCGAGAGCCCCTCCGCCACGAGCCGCAGCACCTCCAGCTCCCGGGGGCTCAGCTCCGGACCGCGCGGCGGCTCGGGTGCCCGCGTGCGCGCCACGAGCATCCGGCTGACGCTCGGCGCGAGCGCCACCTCGCCCGCCGCCACCGCGCGCACCCCCGCGAGCAGCTCCTCCTCGGGCGCCGCCTTCAGCAGGTAGCCGCTCGCCCCCGCGGCGATCGCCGACAGGATCGCGTCATCCGACTCGTAGGTCGTGAGGATCAGCACCCGCACCCCCGGATGCGCGGCCAGGATGCGGGCGGTCGCCTCGTCGCCGTCGATCCCCGGCATCCGCAGATCCATCACGACGAGGTCGGGCGCCGTCGACGCGACGAGTGCGAGCGCCTCCTCGCCGCTCGCCGCGGTGCCCGCGATCTCCACGTCGGGCGCCGCCTCGAGCAGCGCCACGATGCCCGCGCGCACGACCGGGTGGTCGTCGACCACGAGGATGCGGATCACGCGGCACCCCCGATCGGCAGCGTCGCCACGATCGCCGTCGCGCCCGGCGTGCCGTCGACCTCGAGGGTGCCGCCCGCGAGCGCCAGCCGCTCGCGCAGGCCCGCGAGCCCGAAGCCGCCGGGTTCCGCATCCGACGCGAAGCCGCGGCCGTCGTCCGCCACCCGCAGCCGCGCCTCGCGCGCATCCGCCACGAGCTCGAGCCGCGCCGAGCCCGCACGCGAATGCTTGCGCACGTTCGCGAGCCCCTCCTGCGCGCACCGCAGCAGCACCACCTCGGCGTCGCGGTCGAGCGGCGCGGCGAGCGAGGTCGCCGCCGTCACGCGGATGCGCGTCTCGCGCTCGAAGCGCTCCGCCAGGCGCTCGAGCGCCTCGCCGATGCCGCCGGTGGCGAGCTCCACGGGCGCGGCCGCCGCGACGAGCGCGCGCGTCTCGGCGAGCGCATCCCGGGCCCCCGTCTCGATGAGCTCGAGCGTCTCGTCGTCGACCGCGCCGGATGCCGCCTCGCGTCGGGCGCGCTGGGCCAGCAGCACGAGGCCGGTGAGCGACTGCGCGACCGTGTCGTGCACCTCGCGCGACATGCGCGCCCGCTCCGAGGTGACCCCGGCATCCCGGTGCAGTCGGCCGAGCTCGTCCTGCGCGGCGGTGAGCTCGTCGAGCAGCCGCGCCTTCTCCTCGCCGAGGGAGGCGATGCGCGAGATCCAGGTGCCCATGATGATCGCGAACCCGAACGACACCACCTGGCTCACGAGCACCGCCTGCCAGGCATCCGGGCCCGGGATGCTCACGAAGAACCCCGCACCCACCGCGACCGCGACCGCCGCGCTCGCGACGATCGCCGGCCCCCGGCCGCGGGCGAGCACCCAGGCGAGCGGGTAGGCGAGGGCCTGCGAGATCGCGAACATCGGCTCGAGCGCGGTGAGCGCCCCGGCGAACAGCACGGTCAGGGCGGTCAGGGCGATCGCCGGGGCGTTGCCCTCGCTCGTGTGGCGGAACAGCAGCAGGAAGGCGATCGCATAGCCCGCACCCACGCCGGCCCCCGTCGCGATCGACGCGGCGGGGGCGCCCCCGACGAGGAGGAACACGACGGGGGCGATCGTGGCGGTGGCGAGCACCGCCAGCCACCAACGCGACCTCAGCATTCAGCCATCCTTGCGGATCCAACGGAAGGTGAGCCGGGTCAGCACGAGCCCCGCGACGAGCCAGATGCCGCACACGAGCAGGATGCCGGTCAGGTTCCACTCGCCACCCGCCTCCATCGCCGCGTAGCTGTCGGGCAGGAACACCGCCCGCATCCCGTGCGCGAGCCAGGCCAGCGGGAAGACGTTCGCGATGTTCTGCAGCCACTCGGGCAGCATCGAGAACTGGATGTAGACGCCCGAGATGAACTGCAGCACGAGCACGATCGGGATGACGACGGCCGTCGCGCTCTTGCCGGTGCGCGGCAGGGCCGAGAGGCCGATGCCGAGGATCGCGCACGTGGTCACGCCGAGCAGGAACACCCAGGCGAAGGTGAGCCAGGCCTCCGGGTCGGTCGGCAGCGTCACCCCGAAGGCGAGCCACGCGACGACGATGATGAGCGCCGCCTGCAGGGTCGCGGTGACGAGCACCTGGCCGATCTTGCCGATGAAGTAGCCGACCACCGGCAGCGGGGTGCCGGCGAGGCGTTTGAGGGTGCCGTCGCCCTTCTCCATGGCGATGTCGGTCGCGAGGTTCTGCAGCCCCGAGAGCAGCACACCGGCCGCGAGCATCGCCGGCAGGTAGTACTGGGCGGCGGTGAGCGGTTCGCCGTCGGGGGTCTGCCCGAACTCGATCGAACTGAACGCGACCGAGAAGATCGAGAGCATGAGCAGCGGGAACAGGAAGGTGAAGAACACCGTGTCGCCCTGCCGGAAGTAGGAGCGCACCTCGTACCCGACGCGCGAGATCCCGAGGCGGAGGGCGTGCCCGAGGCCGAAGGCGGCCGGGGCGGGGGCGGGGGCGGTGGCGGTCATACGAGGGTCCCTTCGGCGGTGGCGGATGCGTCGGCGCTGTCGCCGACGAGCTCCAGGTAGATGTCCTCCAGGCTCGGGCGGATCACCTCGAGCCGCTCGGGCTCGCCGGCGGCGGCGAGCCGGGCGACGAGCGCGCCGGGCTCGTGGGTGCGCTCCTCGCGCACGACGCCCCGCTCGACCCAGCGCACGATCGGCGTGCGCGCATCCGCCCCGCCGAGCTCGTCCACGGCGCCGAGCGCCACGAGCTCGCCGCGGGCGATGATGCCGGCGCGGTCGGCGAGCTGGGCGGCCTCGTCGAGGTAGTGGGTGGTGAGCAGGATGCTCGTGCCCTCGTCGGCGAGCTGCCGGATGAGGCGCCAGAACTGGCGGCGGGCCTCGGGGTCGAAGCCCGTCGTCGGCTCGTCGAGGAACAGCAGCTCGGGGCGGCCGATGATGCCGAGGGCGACGTCGACGCGGCGCTTCTGGCCGCCGGAGAGCTTCGCGATGCGGGTGTTCGCCTTCTCGTCGAGGCCGACGGCGGCGATCACCTCGTCGACGTCGCGCGGGTTCGGGTAGAAGCCCGCGAAATGCCGCAGCTGTTCGCGCACGGTGGCGGTGCCCTGCTCGCCGGTCGACTGCAGCACGATGCCGAGCCGGGCCTTCCAGGCGAGGCCGCCGTGGGCGGGGTCGACCCCGAGCACGCGCACCTCGCCGCCCGTGCGGGCGCGGTACCCCTCGAGGATCTCGATCGTGGTGGACTTGCCGGCGCCGTTGGGGCCGAGCAGGGCGAAGGTCTCGCCGCGGCGGATGTCGAGGTCGATGCCGCGCACGGCCTCGAACCCCTTGTAGCTCTTGGTGAGCCCGCGCACCTCGACGACGTTCTGGGTGGTCATGTGCCCATCGTGCGCCCGCCGCGCGCCCCGCACCACCCGCATCCCGGTGGGTTCGCCCTCCACCGTTCGGTGGATCCCCTCCACCCATGACGCTGACCGGTCGGTTTCTGGCCCCATTCGCGTTGTTTGGGGCCAGAAACCGACCGGTCAGCGGATGCGGGGCGGAGTCAGGGGGTGAAGACGGTGCGCTCGATCGTGTCGACGAGCCAGTCGCGATAGCGGGTCATGCTCCAGCCGGAGTCGAGCACGAGTTGCACGTAGCCGCTCGGGGAGACGAGGAACTGCAGCGCGGCGGCGAACTCCTCGTCATCGCCCGGGCGGCGGGCGAGGCCCCTGGCGCGGAAGCCCGCCATCGAGTCGCGGAAGTCCTTGCGGCGGCGCTCCTGCAGCCGTTCGAGCCCCTCCGCGACGGCGGGGTCTCCCATGGATGCGTCGAGCAGGGCGATCCAGAGCCGTGCGATGCGCTCGTTGGCGCCCGTGATGAACTCGACCCACGCGGGCAGCAGCTCCTCGGCGGGCGTGGCGAGCAGCCGCGCGCCGATCTCGCGTTCGCCGATCGTGGTGGCGCCGCCGTCCTCGCCGGTGAAGGTGACGTCGAAGGCGGCGAGGATGAGGGCGCTCTTGGGACCGTTGGCCTTCACCGTCTCGAGCGATACCCCGGATGCCTCGGCGAGCCGGGCGAGCGAGGTGGCGGCGTAGCCGTCGCGGGCGAAGAGCTCGGCGGCGGCCTCGAGGATGCGGCGGCGGGTCTGGGCGGCCTGGGCGGCGCGCAGGGGGGAGCTGTAGGCGCGGGATGTCATTTGACTTTCCTAACAGGGTGGTGAATACTCTGACGAGTCCACCAATACCCTATCCGCTGAGAACGACGCCATGACCACCGCCTCCCTGAACCTGCTCATCTGCTCGACCCCCGTGCACGGCCACGTCACGCCGCTGCTCGCCGTCACCCGGCACCTCATCGCATCCGGTCACCGGGTGCGCTTCCTCACCGGCACGCGCTATCGCGACGCCGTCGAGGCCGCCGGTGCCGGCTGGGTGCCACTGCCCGCCGAGGCCGACTACGACGACCGCGACATCACGGCCGCCTTCCCGGGGCGCGAGGGCCTGTCGGGCCCCGCCGGCATCCGCTACGACCTGCGCGAGATCTTCCTGCGCCCCGGACCCGCCCAGCTCGCCGCCGTCGACGCCGCGATCGCCGAGGAGCGCCCGGATGCGGTGCTCGTCGAGAGCATGTTCATGGGCGCCCTGCTGCTGCTGTGCCGCCCCGGCGAGCGGCCGCCGGTCGTCAACCTCGGCATCGTTCCGCTCGGCCTCGCGAGCCGCGACACCGCGCCCTTCGGCCTCGGCATCCCGCCGAAGCCGGGGCTCGCCGGCCGCATCCGCAACCGGATGCTGCGCTTCGTCGCGGAGCGGATCGTGTTCGGATCGGTGCAGCGCTACGCGCGCGAGCTGGTGGAGCGGGCGGGTGGCACCCTCACGCGCGACTTCATGGGCAGCGCCGCGCTCGCCGACGCGATCGTGCAGTTCACCGTGCCGTCGTTCGAGTACCCGCGCAGCGACCTGCCCGCGAGCGTGCACTTCGTCGGCCCGGTCTCGCGTACGACGCCCTCGACGATGCCGCTGCCGGAGTGGTGGGGCGACCTCGACGGTTCGAGGCCCGTCGTGCACGTCACCCAGGGCACCGTCGCGAACACCGACCTGGGTGCGCTCATCGACCCCACGATCGAGGCGCTCGCCGACGACGACGTGCTCGTCGTCGTGAGCATGGGGGGCCGCGAGGTGCCCGAGCGCGCGTACCCGGCCAACGTGCGCATCGCCTCCTACCTGCCGTACGACAAGCTGCTGCCGCTCACCGACGTGATGGTCACCAACGGCGGCTACGGCGGGGTGCACTTCGCGATGGAGCACGGGGTGCCGCTCGTCACCGCGGGCCTCACCGAGGACAAGGCGGAGGTCACGGCGCGTGTCGCCTGGAGCGGCGCCGGCATCAACCTGCGCACCGACCGCGCGGATGCCGCATCCGTGCGTTCCGCCGTCCGCCGCCTCCTCTCCGACCCCACCTTCCGCGAGCGCAGCGCCGCCATCGGCCGCGACATCGCCGCATCCCCCGGCGTGGCGGGCCTCGAGTCCCTCCTCCCCACCCTGACCACCGTCCGCCTCCACTGATCCCGCGCTGACCGGTCGGTTTCTGGCCCCATTTCCGGGTTTTGGGGCCAGAAACCGACCACTCAGCGCGGGGGTGTCCAGCCGCGGGCGCGGAGGGCTGCCCGGATGCGGGCGACGGCGGCGCGGGACGCGGGGGTGCGCAGACGAGGGTCGACCTCCTCGGAGGTGAGGCGGTGGAGGTTCCAGTCGATCGCCGCGAGCTCCTGCTGCTTGCGGATGTCGCGGCGGAACTTCTCGGGGCTCTGGTGCAGCAGGCTCTCGTACTCGAGCGCCTGCTGGAACTCGGGGTAGGCGCCGTCGAGCATCGCCACCCGGTCGCCGAGCGGGCCGAGCACCCAGTAGTTGAGCTCCGGTTCGGGGAGGCCCGCCCGCACGACCATCAACCGCATCCGCGTCTCGCCGTTCGAGAGCGACCCGTAGCGCACCTGCTCGAGAGCCTCGCGGGCCCGCCGGATGCCGCGGTCGCCGGGGCGGCGCGCGACCGTCGCCGCGAGCGCGTCGATGGTGGTGAGCGGCGGGGCGCCGTCGTAGGGCTCGCTGCCGGTGACCAGGAAGTCGCCCGCCGCGATGAGCGCGTCGAGCCCGAGCAGCGGCGCGCTCATCACCCAGCTGACCTCGGGCGAGGTGAGGTGGATGTCGCCGAGCATCGTCACCGGGGTGCGTTGCGGGTAGAGGCGGTGCGGGATGGTGTGGGCGGTTCGCGGGCGCGCGGCGCCGACCGAGGAGACGTGGATCGCCTCCTCGGTCTCGACCGAGCGGGGGAGAGGCGCACCCCACAGCAGGAGCGCCGTGGTGTGGCTGATCACCTGGCCGGGGTGCTGGCGGAGCGCGTAGGCCTCGACGATCTCCCGCGGGGCGCGCACGGGGGTGAGGGTGCGCACCGAGTTGAAGGGGCGGATGAGGTCGGGGCCCGCCATCCGCCCGGGTGGCAGGCCGCGGCGGAGTGCGTCGCGGACCCGGAACGGCTCGGTGGCCCACTCCTCGGGCAGGGGTGCGGCGGCTCGTGACATGCCCCCACCCAAGCGCCTCCCGCATCCGCCCCTCGCGCCGTGCCCGGGATCCGTGGACAACTCCCCCTGTGCACAACGCTGAGTGGTCGGATTCTGGCCCCAAAACCCGGAAATGGGGCCAGAAACCGACCGGTCAGCGAGGGCGGTGCTGGAGGCGGCGGAGCACGGCGGCGAGGGCGAGGAGGGTGGTGAGGGAGCCGAGGGCCACCAGGACGACGACCGTCCAGCCGAGGGGGGAGAGGGCCAGCAGGCTCTGCAGCAGCTCGAGGCGGCGGTCAGGGCCCGCGCCGAGCCAGAGGGCGAACGCGGCGAGCGCCACGAGCACGAGGCCCCACAGCACGGCTCCGACGCGGATGCGGGGGCGCGGCAGCGCGGCAGCGGCGGGCTCCGTCTCGGATGCCGCGGGCGCGTCGAGCGGTGTCGTGTCGGTCATCAGTTGCCTCCGGTCTCGGTCGAGTCGGTGTCGGCGCCCGGCATGGGCGTCGCGGTGGGGGTCGGCTCGCCCTCGATCACGGAACCGTCGGTCGTCGTCGACCAGGTCTCGTCCGGGGGGATGCTGAACAGCAGGTTCGACGCGTTCTCGCTCCAGCTGTTCACGTAGACGCTCGTCGATCGCCCCGCCCAGAGTCGCAGCACGAGGTCGGGTGTTCCCTCGCCCAGCGTGAGCTTCCACGCGCGGTCCGTGATCCGGAACTGCGAGGTGCGCCCGGAACCGTCGTAGTTCAGCTCGTCCACGGTCACGTACCGCACGCCGTCGTCGCTCGCGATCTCGAGGCGCACCGTCGCGCCCTCCTGCAGCTCGAGGTACACCGAGCCGGCGAGCTGCCAGAGGTCGACTGTGGCGGTGTCGCCGTCGCGGTCGGGCACGTAGAGGCTGGTGCTCCCCGCGAGCTGCGCGAAGCGCCCGTCCTCCGCGCCGCTGATCCCCATGGAGGCGCCCGGCGGGATGACGACACGATCGCTCGGCAGCACCACCGCGACGAGCAGCGCGAGCACGGCGAGGATCGAGAAGAACGCGAGGGCGCCGCTCCGGCGCCGCGCGATCCCCACGGCGACCGTGGCGACCCCCAGCACGAGCACGAGCACTCCCGCGCCGATCACCCAGGCGGAGTCGGCGGTCGCCGGGTCGCCGGACGCCGCGAACGCGGCGAGGGCGCCGCCCACGAGGGCGACACCCAGCGAGAGGAACACCACCCCGGCGCTCGCGCGCGGGCGGGTGAGCGTGCGGATCCGGGTGCGCTCGCGGGAGGCCGCGAGCGCTTCGGCGGCGCGCGCGCTCGCCTCCGCCTGCCGCCGTTCGCGCTCGCTGCGGCGCTGCTCGGCGGCCCAGGCGGCGCGCTGAGTCTGCCAGGCGTCCTGGCGCTCCCGCCACGCCGCGAGCTCCTCGTCGGAGACGTCGGCCGGCGGCGCGGGCGGCTCGCCCGGGTCGGTCACGGGGGCGCTCGCCGGGGCGGCCGCGGATGCCAGGGCGGCATCCGCCGGCACCGTCTCGGGCGCGACCCGCGGCACCGGAACCGCGCTCGTGGACCGCTTCGCCAGCCACACGACCACCACGATCGCGCCGATCAGCAGCACCCCGGTCCAGGCGATCCGTCCGAAGGCGCCGCCCCATCCGAGGTCGTTCCAGTACAGCGCCCCCGCGTACCAGAAGCTCTGCGTGAGCGGCAGGAACGACAGCAGGAACACACCCAGGATGCCGGGCAGCGCCCGCGTGACGCGCCCGTGGCCGAGCTGCTGGGCGTGGATGACGCCCTGCTCGTCGGGCAGCAGGAACCAGGCGATCGCGTAGAGCAGCGCCACGGGCGCTCCGACCACGGCGAGCACGACGGCGATGCCGCGCACGATGAGCGGGTCGATGCCGAGACGGTCGGCGACGCCCGCGCACACCCCGCCGAGCCAGCCGGCGCGGCGCGGCAGCGCGAGCCCGCGCATCCAGGCGAAGAAACGGCTCTCGACAGGCGGCGTCCCGGGCGTGACCTCGGGCGCGGCCTCGTCTTCAGTGGTCGCGGTGGTCGTCGCGGATGCGGCGGGTGCCTCGTCCGGGGTCTCCTCGGGCGGCGGTGTGGATGCGGTGGTGCGTCGAGCCATGCCTCGATCGTCGCCCGGCGGGCGGCGACCGCTCTATGGGGGGATGCCCTGATCGTCCCCTGAACCCTGGACACAGCGTCGCCCCCGCGTGCTTGGATCGTCGCATGACGACCGCATCCGCGCCCGCCGCGCCGCAAGCCGCCCCGGGCGCGGCGCGTGAGCCGCGGCGGCGCCCGCCGCTCGTGCGGCCGCGGGCCGTGCTGCTCGGCGGGGTGAGCCTCGCGCTCGCCACCCACCTCGGTGCGCCGCTCGCGCTCATCCGCATCCTGTTCGCCGTGCCGGCGGTGATCGGGACCGTGTGGGCGGTCGTCACCCTCTGGCTCATCGGCGCTCCCTCGCTCACCCTTCTCGGCTTCGTGCCGGTACTGCTCTACGGGTGGCTGTGGGTGCTCGTGCCGCGCACCGCAGCCACCCCGGATGCCGCCCGCACGCGCCGCGCGCCCGTCGCGGTGCTGCTGTTCTCGGGCGGCGTGCTGCTCGCCCTGCTCACCCCGCTCAGCTGGGCGCCCAGCGCCCGGCCGCTGCCGATCGGTCTGGTCGAGAGCGTCGCGCTGCTGCTGGCGGCGTTCCTCTGGGCCGCGACGGTCGACGCGCGCGACCCGGTGCGTGCAGTGCGCGCCCCGCTCGTGCGCTCCCTCGTCGCCGGTTTCGTCATCCTGTTCGGGGCGGTGCTGATGTTCGCCGCCTTCCGCTCCTCGCACAGCCTCGCGGTGGTCGTCGCGGCCCTGCTCGTGCTGCTCGGGGTGGCGGGCTTCGTGGTGCCGGCGATCGTTGCGCGCTGGAGCGCGCGCAGCGCCGAGCGCGCCGCCCACGCCCGCGAGGAGCAGCGCGCCGAGATCGCCGCCCACCTGCACGACTCGGTGCTGCAGACGCTCGCCATCATCCAGAACCGCGCGGGGGCCGGATCCGAGGTGGCCCGCATCGCCCGTGCGCAGGAGCGCGAGCTGCGCGACTGGCTGTTCGCCGGTACCGACCCGTTCGCGGGCGACCTGGCGACGGCGCTGCGCACCATGGCGCGCGAGCTCGAGCTGGAGCATGCGGTGCGCATCGAGGTGGTGACGGTCGGCGAGGTCGCGGCCGTCGAGTCGCACGCGTTGGCGGCGGCCGCGCGCGAGGCGCTCGTGAATGCGGCGCGGCACGCGGGCGGCGATGTCACCGTCTACGCGGAGGCGACCCCGGATGCGGTGGAGGTGTTCGTGCGCGACCGGGGTGCGGGGTTCGACGCGGATGCGGTCCCGGCCGGGCGGCTCGGCATCCGCGAGTCGATCGTGGGGCGCATGGCGCGGGCCGGCGGCACGGCCGTCGTCGTGTCGGGGCCGGACGGCACGGAGGTGCAGCTGCGGATGCCGCGGCGCGCGCTCGGCGCGAAGGGGGGCACAGCATGACGCGCGTCATCATCGTCGACGACCACTCGATCTTCCGCACCGGGCTGCGCACCGACCTGGGCGATGCCGTGGAGGTGGTCGGCGAGGCGGGCGACGTGGATGCCGCGGTGCGCGCGATCGAGACCCTGCGACCCGAGGTGGTGCTGCTCGACGTGCACCTGCCGGGTGGCGCCGGCGGCGGGGGCGCCGAGGTGGTGCGGCGCTCGGCTGCGCTGCTGGGCGAGGTGCGCTTCCTGGCTCTCTCGGTGTCGGACTCGGCCGAGGATGTCGTGGGCGTCATCCGTGCGGGCGCCCGCGGCTACATCACGAAGGCGTCCTCGGGGGCCGAGGTGGCCTCCGCGGTCGCGACGGTGGCGGCGGGGGATGCGGTGTTCTCGCCGCGCCTGGCGGGTTTCGTGCTCGACGCCTTCGGGACCGCGGCCGGCGCGCCCGCCGTCGCGGCATCCGACGACGAGCTCGACCGGCTGTCGGCGCGCGAGCAGGAGGTGATGCGGCTGATCGCGCGCGGCTACGCCTACAAGGAGGTGGCGTCGCACCTCTACATCTCGATCAAGACGGTCGAGACGCACGTCTCCTCGGTGCTGCGGAAACTCCAGCTCTCCTCCCGCCACGAGCTCACCGCCTGGGCCCTCGAGCGCCGCCTCCTCTAGCCCACATCGCTGATGGGTCGGTTTTTGGCCCCAAACCGCCGGTTTGGGGCCAAAAACCGACCAGTCAGCGGGGGGCCAGCAGCGGGAGGGCCACGAGCACCGCGAGGGTCAGCATCACGGCCGCGATCGCGCCGTCGAGGATGCGCCAGGCGAGCGGGCGGGCGAACACCGGCGCCAGCGCCCGGGCGCCGAAGCCGAGCGTCGTGAACCACAGCACGGACGCCGCCACGATGCCCGCCCCGAACAGCCAGCGGCCGTCGCCGTGCCCGTTCGCGATAGTGCCGATGATCGCGATGTCGAGGTAGACGTGCGGATTCAGCCACGTCACCGCGAGGCACGTCGCGACCGCGGTGAGCAGCGAGCGGCGGCGGGCGGCGGCATCCGGCGCGTCCGTCACCTCGAGCGCCTGCGCGGTGCGCCGCAGCGCCCGCCGGGCCGCGAGCACCCCGTAGCTCGCGAGGAACACGGCCCCGCCGATCCGCACGGCGGTCACGAGCCACGGTGCGGCCTGCAGGACGGCGCCGGTGCCGGCGATCCCGAGCGCGATGAGCGCCACATCCGAGAGCGCGCAGATCGCCACGATCGCCACGACGTGCTCGCGCCGCAGCCCCTGCCGCAGCACGAAGGTGTTCTGCGCGCCGATGGCGACGATGGTGGCGAAGCCGAGGCCGAGCCCGGCGAGGGCGGCGGCGAGGGCGGCGGATGCGGTCACGGTGACGACGCTAAGCGCACCATAGACATCAATCCAGCTCAGGATTCTTCACCAGCATTAGCATCGCTTCAGATGAATCTCGACCGTGAACAGCTCGCCACGCTCCGCGCCGTCGTCGACGCGGGCACCTTCGACGCGGCCGCCGGCGCCCTCAACATCACCCCCTCGGCCGTGAGCCAGCGCATCAAGGCGCTCGAGCAGCAGCTCGGCCGGGTGCTCGTCGAGCGCAGCAAGCCGGTGCGCGCCACCGAGTCGGGCGAGGTGCTGCTGCGGCTCGCACGCGAGGTCGCGCTGCTCGAGGCGGATGCCGCATCCGCCCTGCGGCTCGACGGCGCCGAGGCGGGCTGGACGACCGTGCCGCTCGCGGTCAACGCCGACTCGCTCACGAGCTGGTTCCTGCCGGCGCTCGCGCCCGTCTGCGCCGCGCACCGCATCGTGCTCGACCTGCATCGCGAAGACCAGGACCGCACCGCCGAGCTGCTCGTCTCGGGCCGGGTCATGGCGGCCGTCACCTCGCAGCGCGAGCCGGTGCCGGGCTGCACCTCGACCCCGCTCGGCGTGCTCGTCTACCGGCCCGCGGCATCCCGCGAGTTCGCGGCGCGGTGGTTCCCCGGGGGGGCGGATGCGGCCTCCCTCGCGCGCGCCCCGCTCGTCGACTTCGACCACGACGACGAGCTGCAGTCGCGCTACCTGCGCCGCGCGAGCAGGCGCGCCCTCGACCCTCCGCGGCACTACGTCTCGGGCTCGGGCGACTTCCTGCAGGCGATCGCGCTCGGCCTCGGCTGGGGCATGCTGCTCGACTCCCAGCTCGCGGATGCCGCGCCCGGCGCCTTCGTCGAGCTCGATCCCGCGGGCCCGGGCGTCGCGGTGCCGCTGTTCTGGCAGCAGTGGAAGCTGCACTCTCCGACGCTCGACGCCGTCGCCGAGGCGGTCATCGCATCCGCCCGCGCCTCCCTGCGCCCCCGCTGATCCCGCGCCCCCATCGCTGACCGGTCGGTTTCTGGCCCCAAAGCCATCCGATGGGGCCAGAAACCGACCACTCAGCGACCTGGGTGGAGGCGCTGACAGCGGGTACCGGCGGATGCCGTATGCTTGTGCAGGTTGCCTCGAACCCCATACTTCGTCATGCCCGGATGCGGGAGGGCGGAAACGGGAGGCGAGCGACATAGGGCGGTGGCTCAATTGGTAGAGCAGCGGTCTCCAAAACCGCAGGTTGCAGGTTCGAGTCCTGTCCGCCCTGCAAGTCCTGCGTACGCGAGTGCGCAGGATCGTCGGCCGAAAGGGTAGTGAGAGTGGCACGCAAGGTGATCGACGAGCCCAGTGAGGATGTCGTCGCGACCGCCAAGCGCGAGCGCGCGGAGCGGAAGAACCCGTTCGCCCGGATCGCCCTCTTCGTGCGGCAGGTCATCGCCGAACTGAAGAAGGTCGTCACCCCGACCCGCCGCGAACTGTTCAGCTTCACCGGTGTCGTGCTGGTGTTCGTGATCATCATGATGGCGCTCGTGTGGGGCCTCGACCAGGGCTTCGCGGCGCTGGTGAACTGGATGTTCGGTAGCGACACCCTCGGCTGATAGCGACGCGACGACCCCCCACGCAAGGAAAGAAAGCACTGTGACCGAAGAAGAGCGCGACATCGACCTCGCGACCGCAGCCGAGCAGTCCTCCGAGGAGGACGAGGCCCAGGAGGGCAACGTGCTCGCCGAGGAGGAGCGCGCCAGCGAGTCCGCCGAGCACCGCGCCCTGCACATCGTGGACGAGTCCGAGGACATCGAGTCGGGTCTCGAGAGCGCCCTCGACGCCCTCGAGGCCGCATCCGACCCCGAGGCGGATGCCATCGTCGACGACGCGCTCGACATCGACTCCGCGGAGGAGGCCGAGGCCGCCTTCGCCGCCACCTCCGCCGAGGAGGTCGACGAGGAGCCCGAGGAGGTCGAGGTCGACCCCTACGCCGAGTTCCGTGCGGAGCTGCGCGCCAAGCTCGGCAAGTGGTACGTGATCCACTCCTATGCCGGGTTCGAGAAGCGCGTCAAGCAGAACATCGAGTCCCGTCGCACCTCGATGGCCATGGAGGACTACGTCTTCGAGGTCCAGGTGCCGATGGAGGACGTCGTCGAGATCAAGAACGGCCAGCGCAAGCTCGTCAACCGCGTGCGCATCCCCGGCTACGTGCTCGTGCGCATGGACCTCAACGAGGACAGCTGGTCGGTCGTGCGTCACACGCCGGGCGTCACCGGCTTCGTCGGCAACTCGCACAATCCGACCCCGCTGCGGTTCGAGGAGGCCTTCAACATGCTGAAGAGCCTCGTGCAGGTCGTGGAGGCCCCCGTCAAGGGCGGCGCTGCGGCGAAGGGCGGCAAGGCGGCCCCGCGCGTCATCCCGGCCGAGATCGACTTCGAGGTGGGCGAGACCATCACCATCAAGGAGGGCTCGTTCGCGGGCCTTCCCGGCACGATCTCCGAGATCAAGCCGGAGTCGGGCAAGCTCACCGTGCTCGTCTCGCTCTTCGAGCGCGAGACCCCGGTCGAGCTGTCGTTCGACCAGGTCACGAAGCTCTAGACCGGCTCCACCGTCACCGCGGTCCCGTAGGCGCACGCCTCGGAGACCTCGCCGAACTCGTTCGAGTCGAAGCGCATCCCGATCACCGCGTTCGCGCCGCGCTGCACCGCGTCCGCCCACATCCGGTTGACGGCCTCCTGGCGGTTCTCCCACATGAGTTTCGAGTAGGCCGGGATCTCGCCGCCGCCCATCGAGCCGAACCCGGCGCTGAGTCCCTCGCCGGGGCTCAGGGTGCGCACGATCGTGCCGAGCACGTGCCCGTGCGCCTGGGTGATGCGGTAGCCGGGGATCTCGTCGGATGTGACCACGAACATGCGCTCATGATGTCATCCCGCGCCACACTTCGGCGTGGCGCGCCCGTGAGTGCAGCGGCGCGACCGCGCTCGTGCCGCGGAGCGTGCGCGGCGGATTACCGCCGCGCCAGAAGCAACAGCCCGCCGAGGCCGATCATCATGGCGCCGCCGGTGGCGCGCAGGCGCCCGATGCGGCGCGGCGAGGTGGCGAACCAGGCGCGGGCGGTGCCGGCGGCGAGCGCCCAGCACGAGTCGCAGATGAGCGCGAGCACCACGAACACCACCCCGAGTTCGGCGAGCTGCAGGGGGATCGAGCCCGCGTGGTAGTCGACGAACTGGGGCAGCACCGCCACGAAGAACGCGATCGTCTTGGGGTTGGTGACGCCCACGACGAAGCCCTCGCCGAGCAGCCGCCAGGCGGACCGCGGGCGCGCCGCCTCCTCGTGCGGCACCTCGTTCCGGTGCCGGATCGCCTGGATGCCGAGGTAGACGAGGTAGCCCGCGCCGATCACCTTGATGATCGTGAAGATCACCGCCGACTCGGCCACGAGCGCCCCGACGCCGAGGGCGACGAGCGTCAGCAGGGGCAGCATCCCGAGGGCGTTGCCGACGACGCTCAGCACGCCGGCGAGGCGGCCGTAGGCGATCGAGCGTCCGATCACGAACAGGATGCTGGGGCCGGGCAGCAGGATGAGCAGCACGGCGGCGATCGCGAACGCGCCGAGGGATGCTGCGGGGACCATGACGAGAGCGTAGTGCGCGACGCGGATGTCGCGTACACTAGACAGGTTGTCTGTGCGCTTTCGTGCGCCCGCGACCGTCCACCGCATCCGACCGGATGGCGGGAGAGTGAGGCCCCGCCTCGTTCGACAGAGAGAAAAGGAATATGGCACCGAAGAAGAAGGTGACCGGCCTGATCAAGCTCCAGATCAACGCCGGCGCCGCCAACCCGGCCCCGCCCATCGGCCCGGCCCTGGGTCAGCACGGCGTGAACATCATGGAGTTCTGCAAGGCCTACAACGCCGCCACCGAGAACCAGCGTGGCAACGTCATCCCGGTCGAGATCACCGTCTACGAGGACCGCTCGTTCACGTTCATCCTCAAGACCCCGCCCGCCGCCGAGCTCATCAAGAAGGCCGCCGGCGTGCAGAAGGGCTCCTCGACCCCGCACACCGTGAAGGTCGCCAAGCTCACCCGCGAGCAGGTGCGCGCCATCGCCGAGCAGAAGCAGGTCGACCTCAACGCGAACGACCTCGACGCTGCAGAGAAGATCATCGCCGGCACCGCCCGGTCGATGGGGATCACGGTGGAGGCGTAATCATGGCTCAGAAGTCCAAGGCATACCGCGCCGCCGCCGACAAGATCGAGGCCGGCAAGTTCTACGGTCCCGACGAGGCTGTCGCCGTCGTCAAGGAGACCGGCTCGAAGAAGTTCGACTCCACCGTCGAGGTCGCCCTCAAGCTCGGTGTCGACCCGCGTAAGGCGGACCAGATGGTGCGCGGCACCGTCATCCTCCCGCACGGCACCGGCAAGGT
This sequence comes from Protaetiibacter intestinalis, assembly GCF_003627075.1. Lineage (NCBI taxonomy): Bacteria > Bacillati > Actinomycetota > Actinomycetes > Micrococcales > Microbacteriaceae > Protaetiibacter > Protaetiibacter intestinalis. The sequence goes on from NZ_CP032630.1 coordinate 1,640,756, forward strand.
CGCCCGCGTCCTCGTCTTCGCGACCGGCCCCGCGGCCGAGGCGGCCATCGTGGCCGGTGCGGACGAGGTCGGCGGCGCCGAGCTCATCGAGAAGGTCGCCGCCGGCTACACCGACTTCGACTCGGCGGTCTCGACCCCCGAGCTCATGGGTCAGGTGGGTCGTCTGGGCAAGGTGCTCGGCCCCCGTGGCCTCATGCCGAACCCGAAGACCGGCACCGTGACGCCGGATGTGGCCAAGGCCGTGTCCGACATCAAGGGCGGCAAGATCGAGTTCCGCGTCGACAAGCACGCCAACGTTCACTTCGTGATCGGCAAGGCCGGCTTCTCGACCGAGCAGCTGAACGAGAACTTCAAGGCTGCGCTCGACGAGATCCAGCGCGCGAAGCCGTCCAGCTCGAAGGGCCGCTACATCCAGAAGGGGTCGCTCTCGACCACCTTCGGCCCGGGCGTGCCGCTCGACGTCGCCGCGCTCTGAACCATCTTGTGCCGCGATAATCCGCGGCACGCGAGAGGCCGGCCGCGCGCGAGCGCCCGGCCTCTCGTGGCACCGCAGAAACGCAACTCAGGAAGGGCCCGCCGCGTGCGGGCCCTTCCGCTGTTCCGGGGCGGATGCTCCTGAGTTGCGAAAACAGGCGGATGCCGGCGCATCCGCGCGGAAGGATTGAGGACGTGACCGAGGCGACGGAGCCGGTGACCCGGCTCGCGCAGCTGCGCCGGATGACGGGGACGTGGCTCTTCGTCGTCGCGTTCGCGGCGCGCATCCCGGTCGCGATGAACGTCGTCGGGGTGCTGACCCTCGTCACCCTCGTGCGCGGCTCGGTGGCGGAGGGCGGGCTCGTCTCGGCGGCGCTCGGCATCGCCTCGGGCGTCGGCGGCCCGCTGCTCGGCGCGATCGCCGACCGCCACGGTCAGCGCGGGGTGCTGCTCGTCGTGGCGGTGCTGCATCCGCTCGTGCTGGCGGGGCTCGTCGGCGCCGTCTACGCCGAGCTCCCGATCGGCGTCGTCACCGCGGCGGGCGCCGTCGCCGGGGCCACCATCCCGCCGGTCTCGCCCCTCATGCGCGCCCGCTGGCTGGCACTGCTCGCGGCCGACACCCGTGCCGGCGGACGCGGCGTGCCGACCGCGCTCGGCTACGAGAGCATGGCCGACGAGATCTCCTTCGTCGGGGGTCCGGTGCTCGTCGGCGTGCTCGCGACGACCCTCGGTCCGGTGGCGCCGCTGGCCGCATCCGCCGCGATCGTCGTCGTGTTCGTCGCCGCGTTCGCCGTGCACCCGACCGCGACGCTCGTCCACGCGGGCGATCACGAGGTGGCGGATGCGGTGGCGCCGCGCCGCGCGCTGCTCACGGCATCCGTGCTGCTGCCGACCGCCGGCATGCTCGCGATGGGCGCCTTCTTCGGCGCCACCCTCGCCTCGCTCACCGCCTTCATGGAGGAGGCGGGCGCCGGCGAGAGCATGGGGCTGCTCTACGGCATCATGGGCGCCACCTCGGCGGTCGCGGCGGTGCTCGTGGGTCGCCTGCCCGCGCGGTTCCCGCTCGGTGCGCGCTGGGCGACCGGCTTCGCCGCGCTCGCCCTCGCCGGCCTCGCGCTGACCCTCGCGCCCTCGATTCCGGTGATCGCGGCCGTGTTCGCCCTCGCCGGCGTCGCGGTCGGCGCGACTCTCGTCACCCTGTTCACGATCGGCGCGGAGGCCGCCCCCGCGGGCCGCCTCGCCACGACCATGACGATGCTCTCGAGCGGCATCATCCTCGGTCAGGGGGTCACGGTGGCGCTCGTCGGCGCCGTCGCGGAGTCCGCAGGGGCGGATGCCTCGTTCGCCGCGATCGCGATCGCCGCGGTCGCGGGCCTCGCCACGGCCCTCGCGTTCCTCGCCCGGCGGGCGCGGCTCAACTGATCGCCCGCGAGGCCACCGGGTCGCCTTCGAGCTCGGAGGCGACGTGCCACGCCGTGCGGCGCACGACGCGCCCCAGCTCGTCGGCGCGCGAGCGGAAGTCGTCGGCCGACACCGAGATCGACACGGCCCCGATCGTCGAGCCGCGCCGCGAGCGCACGGGCGCCGCGATGCAGGCCAGCAGCGGCAGGTACTCCTCCACCTCGACCGCCAGCTGCTCCCGCCGCACCCGCGCGAGCTCGTCGCGCAGCTTCGGGGTGGAGGTGATGGATCGCGGGGTGAGCGCGCGGCGCTCGGTGCGCTCGAGGAACTCGTCGAGGTCGTGCGGGGCCTTCGAGGCGAGCATGAGCTTGCCGAAGGCGGTCGCATGGTTGGCCTCCGAGAAGCCGACGTGCAGCTGGCCGATGCGCGGATGCTCGGGCGAGTCGGCGATGTGCGCCACCACGACCTCCTCGTCGAAGAAGCCCGTGAGGTAGACGGGCGCGTGCGTCTCGTCGCGTGCCGCCTCGAGTGCCCGCTGCACGGCGGGCGTCGCGAGCATCTGCTGCTGCAGCGCCACCCCGAGCAGCCCCACCGTGCGTCCGAGCACGTAGCGGTGCTCGTGCCGCACGACGTAGCCCTGCCGCTGCAGCACCCCCACGAGCCGGTACGCGGTCGAGGCGCTCACGCCCACGGCATCCGCGATCTGCGCGATCTCGAGACCGGGCGCCGACTCGGCGATCACCTCCAGCACGGCGAGCACCCGCTCGACGGCCTGCGCGCCGGAACGGCTCTCGCCGGGTGTCTCCCTCGTCACGCCGCCATGCTACGACCGGGATGCGGTGCGCCGCGCGCCCGATCCGCCCGCTTTTCCCACATGGTGGGAAGCGCGATTGCCTACCGTTCGCGCCCGGCGCACGATGCTCGCGACGGATCGGCGCACCCGGCGCCATCCCCGACGAGGAGGTCGGCCCATGGCCAAGATCATCATCCTGACCGGCGACGCCGCGGAGACCCTGGAGGTCTTCTACCCGTACCAGCGGCTGCAGGAGGCGGGCTACGAGGTGCACATCGCGGCGCCCGAGAAGAAGAAGCTGCAGTTCGTCGTGCACGACTTCGTGGACGGCTTCGACACCTACACCGAGAAGCTCGGGCACACCTGGGATGCCGACATCGCCTTCCGCGACGTCGACCCGGCCGACTACGTGGCCGCGGTCGTGCCGGGCGGCCGTGCGCCCGAGTACATCCGCAACGACGAGGACGCGAAGCGCATCGTGCGGCACTTCATGGAGGCGGGCGCCCCGGTCGCGGCCCTCTGCCACGGCCCGCTGCTGCTCGCGGCGGCCGGCACCCTGCACGGACGCACCTCGTCCGCCTACCCGGCGCTCGCGGTCGACGTGGAGCTCGGCGGCGGTGTCTTCGAGAACGGCGGCGCGGTCGTCGACGGCAACCTCGTCACCGGCCGCGCCTGGCCCGACAACGGCCCCTGGATCGGCGCCTTCCTCGAGGTGCTCGCGCGGCAGGCCGCCCTCACCCCGGCGTGAGGCATCCGCCCGCCCGGCGGGCCTAGGAGTCGAACCCCAGCCCGAGCGCGTCGAGGGTGCGCAGCAGCACGTTGCGGCGCCCCTCGGCGTGGTCGGCGCGGTCGAGCGACCAGCGGGTCGCGGCGATGCCGGCGGATGCGGCGGGCTCGGGCGGGAACGGCACGGGCCGCCGGCGCACCAGCTCGAGCTCGGTGCGTTCGGTGGCCTCGCCCGCGAGCAGGTCGAGCAGGGTGTCCGCCGCGAAGCGGGTGGCGCCGACGCCGAGCCCTGTGAAGCCGGCGGCGTACGCGACGCGGCCGCCGCGCGCGGTGCCGAAGAAGGCGCAGAACCGGGTGCTCGCGTCGATCGCGCCCGCCCAGCGGTGGCTGAAGTGCAGCCCCTCGAGCTGCGGGTAGAGGGTGAAGAAGTGCGAGGCGAGCTTCTCGAAGCTCGCGGGGCGGTCCTCGTAGCGGGCCCGCACCCGGCCGCCGTAGTGGTAGATCGCGTCGTAGCCGCCGAACAGGATGCGGTCGTCGGCGGTGCGGCGCGAGTAGTGGAACTGGTTGGCGAGGTCGCCGACGCCCTGCCGGTGCTCCCAGCCGATGGAGCGCAGCTGCGCCGCGTCGAGCGGTTCGGTGACGAGCACGTAGTCGTAGACGGGAACCGTGAGCAGCCGGGTGCGTCGCAGCAGGGACGGGAACACGCTCGTGCCGAGGGCGACGCGGCGGGCGTGGATGCGGCCCGCATCCGTCACGACCTCCACGCCGCCCGCCATCTCGTCGAGCCGCCGCACGGGGCTGTGCTCGTGGATCACGACGCCCGCCTCGACGGCGGCGCGGGCGAGCTCGCGCGCCAGCCGCGCCGGGTACACGAGGGCGACCTCGCGGGTGCGCCAGGTGCCGCCGAGGTAGCTGGGGGAGTGCACCTCGGCCTGGGTCTGCACGGCATCCAGCAGCACGCGCTCGCCGGCGCCGTCCTCGGGGCGGATGCCGTCGAGCCAGGCGAGCTGGTGCGGCTCGGTCGCCACGTCGAGCTCGCCCGTGCGCTCCCACTGCACGTCGAGGCCGAGCTCGGCGACGGTCGCCTCCATGGCATCCAGGTTCTGCATGCCGAGTCGTGCGAGCTGATCGTATTCGGCGGGCCAGCGGCTGCGGCCGTTCTGCTCGCCGTGGGTGAGGCTCGCCTCGACGAAGCCGCCGTTGCGGCCCGACTGCGCCCAGCCGACGCGCTTCGCCTCGAGCAGCACGACGCGGCGCCCGGGCTCGCGCTGCACGGCCCGCAGCGCCGTCCAGAGGCCGGTGAAGCCGCCGCCCACCACGACGAGGTCGGCCGTCGGCGCGCCCGCGAGCGGCGGGTATTCGGCGCGGGGCCCCAGCTCGTCGAGCCAGAACACGGCCTGCCGGGTGCCGGCGAGCGACTCCGCGACGACGGATGCGGCGGGCGGGTAGCGCTCGAACACGGTCTGGTGCCGGACTGGCGTCACCCCGCCATCCTCCCGCCATCCACCCCCTGACTGGTCGGTTTTTGGCCCCAAAACCCGGTTTTGGGGCCAAAAACCGACCAGTCAGCGACCTGGGTAGGGTGGGCGGGTGCGAGTGCGGGAGGCGACGGGGGCGGATGCGGCGGCGCTCGCCGCGCTCGCGGCGGTCACCTTCCCGCTCGCCTGCCCGCCGCACACCACGGTCGAGGCGATCGCCGCGTTCATCGCCGCCAACCTCTCCGAGACCTCCTTCGGCGGTTACCTGGCCGACCCCGCCCGCACGCTGTTCGTCGCGGAGGAGGAGGGGCGACCGCTCGGCTACACGATGCTCGTCGCGGGCGAGCCGACGGATGCCGACGTCGCCGCCGCGATCCGCATCCGCCCGACCGTCGAGCTCAGCAAGTGCTACGTGCACCCCGACGCGCACGGCGGGGGCGTCGCGTCCGAGCTGCTGGCGGCGAGCGTCGCCGCCGCGCGGGACGCGGGCGCCGCGGGCATGTGGCTCGGCGTCAACCAGCTGAACGCCCGCGCCCAGCGCTTCTACGGCAAGCAGGGCTTCGAGCGGGTCGGCGTCAAGCGCTTCCTCGTGGGCGATCGCTACGAGGACGACTTCGTGTTCGAGCGCGCGCTGTAGCGGCTCAGACCTCGGCCACCGTCAGCACGATCTTGCCCCGCGTGTGCCCCGACTCGATGAGCCGGTGCGCCTCGGCGGCGTCCTCGAGCGGCAGCACCCGGTCGACGAAGACGCGCACGTCGCCCGACTCGATCAGCCGCGAGACGATCGCGAGCGTCGCCGCGTCGGGCGCCACCCGGTAGCCGGTCGCCCGCACGCCGAGCGCCTCCGCCTCGGCCGCCATCCCGGGGAACGAGCCGGTCGGCCCGTTCACGTAGATGCCGCCCGGACGCAGGATGCGCAGCGACCGCGAGCCGGTCTCGTCAACGGTGTTGCCGATCAGGTCGATCACGGCGTCGACCTCGTCGATCGCCTCCTCGAAGCGGTGCTCGGTGTAGTCGACCACCTCGGATGCGCCGAGCTCGGTGAGGAAGGGGGTGTTGCGGGACGAGCCGGTCGCGATGACGTGCGCCCCGAAGTAGGCGGCGAACTGCACCGCGAAGTGCCCGACGCCGCCCGCGCCGGCATGGATCAGCATCCGCTGGCCCTCGTGCGCCTTCGCGGTCTCGACGACCATGCCCCACGCCGTGAGCGCCGCGAGCGGGATGCCCGCCGCCTCCACGTGCGAGAGCGAGGGCGGCTTGCGGGCGACGCTGAGCGCCGTCGCGGTGAGGTATTCGGCGTAGGCGCCGCTCATGCGCGGCACCATGCCCATGCCGTACACCTCGGTGCCCGGCTGCAGCGGATGCGACTCGTAGGGCGCCTCGACGACGATCCCCGAGAAGTCGTTGCCGAGCACCACGGGGGTGCTCGTGACGCCGGCCCAGGCCCCGCGCCCGGCGCGGGTCTTCGCGTCGAGGGGGTTCACTCCCGCCGCGACCACCTTGATGAGGAACTCGGCGTTCACCCGCGTCGGCGTCTCCACCGTGCCCAGTTCGAGCACCTCGGGCCCCCCGGGCTCCGTGAAGGTCACGGCCCGCATCGTCGTCATGTTCCCTGGCCTTCCTGCCTCGGAAGCCATTCAACGAGTGTCATGCGTCATCGGTGTTACGCGGATGTCACCGTGCTGATAACTTCTCGCCATGCGCCCCGTCTTCATCGCCTTCCGCGCCGCGGGTGGCGTCCTCGCGATCGTCGCGATCGTCGTCCAGCTGCAGATGAGCATCCAGAGCTGGAGCGACCAGGGCGTCCAGGACGTCGGCACCAAGCTCGTGAACTTCTTCTCGTTCTTCACGATCCAGTCGAACATCGCGACCGCCGTGACGCTGCTCATCGGCGCCGGGATCCTCATCCGCAGCCGGGTGACCGAGCCGCGGTGGTACGCCGTGCTCCGGGCGTGCGTGACGACCTACATCGTCACGACCGGGATCGTCTACAACCTGCTGCTGCGCGGCATCGAGCTGCCGCAGGGCACGACCGTGCCGTGGACCAACGAGGTGCTGCACGTCGTGGTGCCGATCGTCATGCTCGTCGACTGGCTGCTGGCCCCCGGCAGGCGTCGGCTCACCTTCCGGGTGGTCGGCGTCATCGTGATCTACCCCATCGTCTGGGCGGCCTACACGATGGTCCGCGGGCCGCTCGTGCAGGACGAGCTCACGGGCGAGAACTGGTACCCGTACCCGTTCCTCAACCCCGACACCTCGGCGAACGGATACCTCTCGGTGATCTTCTACGTGCTGCTCATCGCCGTCATCATCGGCGCGGTGGGCACCGGCATCGTGGCGATCTCGCGGGTCGGCGCGCGGCGCCGGTAGTCAGCGGCGCATCGCGGCGAGCAGCTGGTCGGCGAGCTGCACGAGACGGTGGATCTCGTTCTCGTCGCGATCGACCCAGCGGCTCTCGGGTACGCCGCTCACGGGCACGAAGTCTTCGTGCTGCTCCCACACCACGAGGGTGCGCTCGGCGCCCAGCACGTACTGCTGCCACCACACCTGCCGCAGGTAGTGCCGGGGGATGGTGCGCCAGGCCGAGCGCGTCGTCTTGATCTCGCACAGCTCGAGCGAGCCGCCGGTCTCGCGGATGCCGTCGGGCGTCGCGAGGTGGGCGCGCTGCCCGTCGGCGTGGAAGAGGGCGGTGTTGCCGCGCATGCCGGGATGCTGGCGGGCGACCCAGCGGCCGATCTCGGGTTCGCGTGCGCGGCCGTGCTGCGTGTAGGCGTTGCCGGTGAAGCGCGAGCCGAGCAGCTTCTCCATCGCGACGGCCCGGATGGCCTTCTCGCCGGTGAGCCGGGCGACGTCGGTCGCGGTGACCCCGCGGGCGCGTTCGCGCATCCACGACACCCGGTCGTTCGCATCCGCGACGACCCGCGCGCCGTGCGGCACGGGGGCGGCGTCGAAGAGCGCGAGGGTGGGCTGCACGTCTCCATCGTCACACGCCCCCACGACGCCGGCCGCCCCGACACGGCTCCAGGGAGGGCGTCAAGACGCGGCATAGGAATCTCCCAGGTGCCCGAGCACAATCGGAAGGGTGAGCATCCCCACCGCCGCCCCCTCCGCCCTCACCCGGCCCGACGGCACGCCCGTGCGCGCGCTCGTCGTCGACGACGAGCCCTCGCTCGGCGAGCTCATCCAGATGGCGCTGCGCTACGAGGGCTGGCAGGTCGAGACCGCCACCGACGGCGCGACCGCCCTCAACAAGGCGCGCACCTTCCAGCCCGACGTGATCGTGCTCGACATCATGATGCCGGGGCTCGACGGGCTCGAGGTGCTCAAGCGCCTGCGGGCCGCGGGCGACGACGTGGCGGTGCTGTTCCTCACCGCGAAGGATGCCGTGCAGGACCGCGTGGTCGGCCTCACGGCGGGGGGCGACGACTACGTGACCAAGCCGTTCAGCCTCGAGGAGGTCGTGGCGCGGCTGCGTTCGCTGCTGCGTCGCACCGGCCGCGGCGTGAGCGGCTACACCGACCCCGTGCTGCGCGTCGGCGACCTCACCCTCGACGAGGAGAGCTACGAGGTGACCCGGGCGGGCACCCCGATCGAGCTGACCGCGAAGGAGTTCGAGCTGCTGCGCTACCTCATGCGCAACCCGCGTCGCGTCGTCAGCAAGCTGCAGATCCTCGACCGGGTGTGGAGCTACGACTTCGAGGGCCGCTCGAGCATCGTCGAGATCTACATCTCCTACCTGCGCAAGAAGATCGAGGCCGACGGCCCGCCGATGATCCACACCGTGCGCGGGGTCGGCTACCTCATCAAGCCGGCGACATGACGACGGCGCCGCACGTTCGCGCGCCCTGGTCGATCCGCCGCCGCCTCGTGCTCGGGGTGGTGGCGCTCGTCGCCGTGGTGGGGGTGCTCATCGGCACGGTCAGCGTGTTCGCACTGCGGCAGAACCTGCTGCAGCGGCTCGACTCCCAGGTGGAGGAGGTCATGCGCTTCGTGACCACCGGGCCGGGCGGCAGCCAGCTTCCGGGCGGCGCCGACAACCTCCGCAGCGGGCTCGTGGTCGCCTACGCCTTCGAGGGCAGCGACCCGGTCGGCTACGTCTACACGGGGCCGGGCAGTCGGACGGCGCTCACCTCCGAGCAGATCTCCCAGGTGCTCGCCGCCTCGCGCGGCTCCGTCACGACGGTGCAGATCAGCGGGCTCGGCTCCTACCGCGTGCAGGTGCGCGAGGGCACCACCGTGCAGGGGGTCGCCGGCGCCGCCGCGGTCGGCATGTCGATGTCGGAGGTCGACACGACCACCTGGACGCTCGTCGGCATCTTCGCGCTCGTCACGGCGGGGGCGCTCCTCCTCGCGGCCGCAGGCGCCGTCGCCCTCACCCGGGTGGCGCTGCGGCCGCTCGGCCGGGTCACCGAGACGGCGACGCGGGTGACCGAGCTGCAGCTGGCATCCGGCGACGTCGCCATCCCCGAGCGGGTACCGGCATCCGAGGCCGACCCGCGCACCGAGGTGGGGCAGGTGGGGGCCGCGATCAACCGGATGCTGGGCCACGTCGAGAACGCGCTCGTCGCGCGCCAGCAGTCGGAGGAGAAGGTGCGCCGCTTCGTCGCCGACGCGAGCCACGAGCTGCGCACGCCGCTCGCGTCGATCCGCGGCTACGCCGAGCTCACTCGCCGCAGCGACGAGGAGCTGCCGGTGGACGCCATCCGCTCGCTCGACCGCATCGAGTCGGAGTCGATCCGCATGACGGCGCTCGTCGAGGACCTGCTCGAACTCGCCCGCCTCGACGAGGGGCAGGGGCTCGTGTTCGGCGAGGTCGAGCTCGTGCGACTCGTGACGGATGCCGTGGGCGACGCCTACGTCGCGGCCCCCGACCACGAGTGGGAGGTGGTGGCCCCCGAGCCCCCGCTCGCCGTCGAGGGGGATGCCGCGCGGCTGCACCAGGTGGTCGTGAACCTGCTCGCGAACGCGCACCGGCACACCCCGGAGGGCACGGCCGTCACGGTCACGCTCGCCGCGGAGGGCGACGAGGTCGTGCTCACGGTCGCCGACGACGGGCCGGGCATCGACCCGGAGCTGCAGCCGCGGCTCTTCGAGCGTTTCGCGCGCGGCGACGTGTCGCGCACCCGCACGACCGACGTCGCGGGGCGCTCGACCTCGGGCAGCACGGGCCTCGGGCTCGCGATCGTCGCGGCGGTCGTCGAGGCGCACCACGGCACGATCGGGGTGGAGAGCGAGCCCGGCGACACCCGCTTCACCGTGCGGCTGCCGCGCCGCCGCAACGCGTCGGACGAGGCGGGCGACCTGGCAGACTGAGCGCCATGCGATCCGCCGCCCGAGCGCTCGCGGCCTCCGCCCTCGCGGCCGTCCTCGTCGTGGTGCCCGCGCTCGGGGCGCGCGCGAGCGCCGGATCGGTGCCGCCGGAGGTGCGCGCCTACGTGACCGGCGGGGGGCTCGTCGACCGCCTCGAGGACATTTACGGCGAGAACGCCCAGGGCGCCGGGATCGCCTTCGACGAGACGACGACGCCCGGCCCCATCTCGCGCGTCTTCCACTGGACCGACGAGCGCATCGCGGGCGACACCGACGGCAAGCCGACGCGCATGGTGAACGAGTGGGCGGTGCCCGTCTCGCTCGGCGAGGAGCCGGTCGGCGTCGCCATCGTCTGGATCAACACCGACACCGAGCTGCCCGAGCTCGCCGAGTTCGACGAGCGGGCGGATGCGGCGCTCGCGCTGCAGACGGTGCCGGATGCCGCCCAGCTCGTGCGCGACATGGTCAGCAGCGCGTGGTTCGCCCTCGAGGACGGCACCGTGACGCCGCTCGTGGCCGGCACCTCGGGGGTGACGGGGCCGACCCCGGTCGACGAGCTCGTCATCGCGACCCCCGCCCCGGATCCCGAGACGCCCGGCGACCCGGGCACGGGCCTCGGCGTCGCGATCGCGGTGGTCGTGCTGCTGCTCGGCGTCGTGGTGGCCGCCCTGCTGCTGCCGGGCCGCCGCCGTCGCGAGGTGTGATATCCTGAACCAGCCGAAGACCGCCGGTCTCCGCGCGCCTGCTCGCAGGTGCCGGACGAAGCTCTCGCCAGAGGGGCCCGCGCAGGTGTGTGAAGTAGAACCCCGGATCCCGGGAGTCCCGCTCCGTGCGCTTGCGCCGGAGCTTTTTTGTTGAGGCCTGTGCCATCACAGCAGCGGCCGTCGGCGCGACATCCACAATGACAAGGAGCGCCATGGCGAACAAGGAAACCACGGTCGCCGAGCTGACGGAGAACTTCCGCGGCTCGAACGCGATCGTGCTCACCGAGTACCGCGGCCTCACGGTGGCGCAGCTCAAGCAGCTGCGCGGCAACATCCGTGAGAACGCGAGCTACGCCGTGGTGAAGAACACGCTCACCAAGATCGCCGCGAAGGAAGCCGGCGTGGAGGGTCTCGACGACCTCCTCGAGGGCCCTTCCGCGATCGCGTTCGTGCACGGCGACACCGTCGCCGTCGCGAAGGCCCTGCGTGACTTCGCCAAGGCCAATCCTCTGCTCGTGGTCAAGGGCGGGTACTTCGACGGTGCCCCCCTGACCGCCGCCGAGGTGGGCAAGCTCGCCGATCTGGAGTCCCGCGAGGTGCTGCTGGCCAAGCTGGCCGGCGCCTTCAAGGCCTCGCTGTTCGGAGCTGCCTACCTGTTCAACGCGCCGCTGTCGAAGGCCGTCCGCACGGTCGACGCGCTGCGCGAGAAGCAGGAATCCGCGAGCTGACGCTCGCACCCAGACACGTCCGGCGGAACCCCGTCGGAGTCTCAACCCCGGGGCGTACGCCCCACAGCTAAGGAGAATCACATGGCTAAGCTCAGCACCGACGAGCTGCTCGAGGCGTTCAAGGAGCTCTCGCTCATCGAGCTGTCCGAGTTCGTCAAGAAGTTCGAGGAGACCTTCGAGGTCACCGCCGCCGCTCCGGTCGCCGTCGCGGCCGCCCCGGCCGCCGGTGGCGCCGGTGGTGCCGCCGAGGAGGTCGAGGAGAAGGACTCGTTCGACGTCGTCCTCGAGGCCGCCGGCGACAAGAAGATCCAGGTCATCAAGGAGGTCCGTGCCCTCACGAACCTCGGCCTCGGCGAGGCGAAGGCCGTCGTCGACGGTGCCCCGAGCACCGTCCTCGAGGGCGCGAACAAGGAGACCGCCGAGAAGGCGAAGGCTCAGCTCGAGGAGGCCGGCGCGACCGTCGTCCTCAAGTAAGGACTTCACGCACCAGCTCAGAAGGGCGCCGCTCCCCGTGGGGGCGGCGCCCTTCCGCATCCCCGGACGAGTCCCAATCGTGACCTGTTCGGGGGACGAGGCGGTTGCCGCGCGCCTGAACGCTCGCCTAGCGTGGGATGTGGAAACGCTTCCCGCACCGGGGGCTCTCTCAACGAGGAGGAACTATGCGTTCACGCGTGAACCGCCGGCTGATGGCCGGCGTCGTGGCGGCCGGCATCGGCGCGCTCGTGCTGTCGGGCTGTACGGGCGACATCGCGGACGACACCGGGGACGTCAACTGCGACGACTACACGCAATACGGCACCTTCGAAGGCAAGACCGTCACGATCGGCGGCACCATCCTCGACCTCGAGGCCGACCGTCTCGTCCAGTCGTGGAGCGACTTCGAGAAGTGCACCGGCATCGAGATCGACTACCAGGGCACGAGCGAGTTCGAGGCTCAGATCGCCGTGCTCGCCGAGGGCGGCAACGCGCCCGACATCGGCATCGTCCCCCAGCCCGGACTGCTCAAGCGTCTGCAGGCCGGCGGCTGGCTCATCCCGGCGTCCGACGCGGTCGTCGCCAACATCGACCAGTGGTGGGACCCCGCCTGGAAGGAGTACGGCACGGTCGACGGCACCGTCTACGCGGCGCCGCTCATGGCATCCGTCAAGGGCTACATCTGGTACTCGCCGGCCGAGTTCGCCGACAAGGGCTACGAGATCCCCAAGACGCTCGACGAGCTGAAGGAGCTCTCCGAGCAGATCGCGGCCGACGGCGACCACCTGCCGTGGTGCGCGGGCCTCGAATCCGGTGAGGCGACCGGCTGGCCGGGCACCGACTGGGTGGAGGACTTCGTGCTGCGCCAGTCCGGACCCGACGTCTACGACCAGTGGGTCAACCACGAGATCCCGTTCAACTCGCCCGAGATCGTGAAGGCCTTCGACGCGGTCGGGGAGTACCTGAAGAACCCCGAGATGGTCAACGGCGGCATCGGCGACGTCTCCACCGTCATCACCGAGGCGTTCCAGACCGCGGGTCTGCCGATCCTCGACGGCGAGTGCTCGCTGCACCACCAGGCATCGTTCTACGAGACCTTCTGGAACCCGGACGGCGGCACCGCCAACACGGTCGGCTCCGACGGCACCGTCTACGCCTTCCTGCTGCCGCCCGTCAACGAGGACGACCCGCAGGCCGTCACCGGCGGCGGCGAGTTCCCGGTCGCGTTCCGCGACGCCGACGAGGTGGAGGCCGTGCGCGCCTACCTGTCGAGCGACACCTGGGCGAACAACCGGGTGAGCCTCGGCGGCGTCATCTCCGCCAACAAGGGCGTCGACCCCGACAACGCCTCGAGCGAGCTGCTCAAGCAGTCGATCGAGATCCTCCAGGGCGACACGACGTTCCGCTTCGACGGCTCCGACCTCATGCCGGGCGCCGTGGGTGCGGACTCGTTCTGGAAGGGCATCGTCGCCTGGGTCGGCGGGCAGTCGACGCAGGACACGGTCGACGCCATCGAGGCCAGCTGGCCCACCAGCTGACCGGCTGACACCATCCGGTCCGGGGGCGGAGCCCATCGCGGCCCCGCCCCCGGACCCACCCTCGGCTGCACCTCTTCGACGACGAAGGAAGGCGAGACATGACCACCGCGGATCTGATCGGGAAGATCCTGCAGCTCGTGATGGGGTTGGCGGTCTTCGCCGCCCTCGTCGGGCTGCTGATCTTCCTCATCGACCGGGCGCCCAAGAAGGGGCGCGACTACTGGCAGCTGTTCCTGTTCCTGGCGCCCGCGATCTTCCTGCTGGCGATCGGGCTCATCTACCCGGCGTTCCGCACGACGGCGCTCGCCTTCCTCGACAAGGGGGGCAACTTCAGCTGGGACAACTTCGTCTGGATGTTCACCCAGCCGGCGGCCCTGCGCACCCTGCTCAACACCATCATCTGGGTGCTGCTCGTGCCGACCCTCTCGACGGCGCTCGGTCTCGCCTACGCCGTCTTCATCGACCGCTCCCGCGGCGAGCGCGTCTACAAGGCGCTCGTCTTCATGCCGATGGCGATCTCCTTCGTCGGCGCCGGCATCATCTGGAAGTTCGTCTACGAGTACAAGTCGGCCGGCCGCGAGCAGATCGGCCTGCTCAACGCGCTCGCCGTGGCCTTCGGCGGCGACCCCGTGCAGTGGCTGCAGACCGACCCCATCAACACCGTGCTGCTCATCATCGTGATGATCTGGATCCAGACCGGGTTCGCGATGGTCGTGCTCTCGGCGGCGATCAAGGGCATCCCGACCGAGCAGATCGAGGCGGCGCAGCTCGACGGCACCAACGCCTGGCAGCGCTTCCGCAACGTGACGGTTCCCGGCATCCGGGGCTCGCTCGTGGTCGTGCTGACGACGATCTCGATCGCCACCCTCAAGGTCTTCGACATCGTGCGCACCATGACCGCCGGCAACTTCAACACCTCGGTCATCGCCAACGAGATGTACACCCAGGCCTTCCGGGCATCCGAGGTGGGGAGGGGGTCGGCGCTCGCGGTGATCCTGTTCCTGCTCGTGCTGCCGATCGTCATCTACAACGTCAACGTGCTCCGCAAGCAGAGGGAGATCCGGTAATGAGCAGTTCCGTCGCCCCTGCCGACCTGCCCGTCGAGAACGGGGAGGGCGAGCTCGAGCTCGCCGCCCGCGAGGCCGGCACCAAGACGCACCGCGTGAAGAAGCGCCTCACCTCGCGCGGTGCCACCGTCGCGGCGCTCGTCATCGCGGTGCTCTGGACGATCCCGACCTTCGGCATCTTCATCTCGTCGTTCCGCCCCGCCGAGCTGATCCTCAGCACCGGCTGGTGGACGATCTTCCAGAACCCCGGCTTCACGCTCGACAACTACCGCGACGTGCTGCTGTCGCCGTCGCAGTCGTCGCCGCAGCTCGGCGCCTACTTCGTGAACTCGCTGTTCATCGCGATCCCGTCGACGATCTTCCCGCTCGCGATCGCGTCGCTCGCCGCGTACGCGTTCGCGTGGATGCGGTTCAGGTTCGTGAACGCGCTGTTCATCTTCGTGTTCGCGCTGCAGATCGTGCCGCTGCAGATGGCGCTCGTGCCGCTGCTGCAGATCTTCTCGCAGTGGCTGAAGCCCGGGCAGCAGTGGCTGCACAGCGTGGTCGACATCATCCCCGTGCAGAACTACCTGCCGATCTGGATCGCCCACACGATCTTCGCGCTGCCGCTCGCGATCTTCCTGCTGCACAACTTCATCTCGGAGATCCCGAACGACGTCATCGAGGCGGCCCGTGTCGACGGCGCCACCCACGGGCAGATCTTCTTCCGGATCGTGCTGCCGCTCGCGGTGCCGGCCATCGCCTCCGTGGCGATCTTCCAGTTCCTCTGGGTGTGGAACGACCTGCTCGTGGCGCTCATCTTCTCGGGCGGCACCCAGGATGCGGCGCCACTGACCCAACGGTTGGCCGAGATGGTGGGTTCGCGCGGGCAGGAGTGGCAACGCCTCACGGCGGGCGCCTTCGTGTCGCTCCTCGTGCCGCTCATCGTGTTCTTCTCGCTGCAGCGCTACTTCGTGCGGGGCCTGCTCGCCGGCTCCACCAAGGGCTGATTTCGTTCGGGAGGATGACACGCCGTGAGGCGGCTCGATGGGGCCACGGGAGCGGCGTGTCGTCCTCCCGAACGTAGGCTCGTGCCATGAGCATGGGTGGCGGCCGCGGTGGCGGAGGCGGCCGCGGGGTCGGCAACCGGGATGCCGAGGTGCAGCGGGCCGAGAACGCCTCGGCGCCGCGCATCCCGCACCTGCTGCGGCGCATCGGCGAGCTGTTCCGGCCGTACCGCGTCGAGCTCGTCACGACGATCGCGCTCGTGCTCGTCTCGGCGGGGCTCGGGGTGCTGCCGCCGCTGCTCACCCAGCGCGCCTTCGACGACGGGCTCTTCCCGGCATCCGGAACCCCGGATGTGCCGGTGCTGCTGTGGCTCGTCGGCGCCATGGTGCTGCTGTGGCTCGTGTCGGCCGCGCTCGGCGTCTGGCAGACCTACCTCACGGCGAAGGTCGGCAACTCGGTCATGGGCGCCCTGCGGGTGCGGCTGTTCAGCCACCTGCAGGCGATGGAGCTCGGCTTCTTCACCCGCACCAAGACGGGCGTCATCCAGTCGCGGCTGCAGAACGACGTGGGCGGGGTCGCCTCCGTGCTCAACAACACGATCTCGAGCGTCGTCGGCAACACCGTGACCGTGATCGGCGCGCTCGTCGCGATGCTGCTGCTCAGCTGGCAGCTGACGGTCGTCGCGGTCGTGCTGCTGCCGGTGCTCGTGCTCGCCCAGCGCCGCGTCGGCCAGGTGCGGGCGCGCATCGCCACGCAGACGCAGGAGTCGCTGTCGGAGATGACGGCGATCACCCAGGAGACCCTCTCGGTGTCGGGAATCCTGCTCGCCAAGACCTTCAACCGCCAGCCCGCCGAGATCGCGCGCTACGCCGGCGAGAACGATCGCCAGATCGTGCTGCAGGTGCGGCAACAGATGTCGGGGCAGTGGTTCTTCGCGGTCGTCGGGGTGTTCATGTCGGTCGTGCCGGCGGTCGTGTACCTCGTGGCGGCGTGGCTCATCCTGCACGAGATCCCGGTGACGGCGGGCACGATCGTCGCCTTCACGACCGTGCAGGCGCGGCTCATGTTCCCGCTCATGGGCCTCCTGCGGGTGGCGCTCGACCTGCAGACCTCGCGGGCGCTGTTCGCGCGCATCTTCGAGTACCTCGACCTGGTGCCGGCGATCACGGATGCGCCCGACGCGGCCGAGGTGGACGTCGCGCGCCTCGGCGAGGTGGAGTTCCGCGCGGTGACCTTCCGGTATCCGGATGCCGCACCCGACGCCCCGGGCACCTTGCAGGACGTGTCGTTCCACATCGAGCCCGGGCAGTACGTCGCGTTCGTCGGCCCCTCGGGGGCCGGCAAGACGACCGTCTCCTACCTCGTGCCGCGGCTCTACGAGGCGAGCGAGGGCGCCGTGCTCTTCGCCGGCACGGATGTGCGGCAACTCCGGCACGCGGCCCTCGTCGACCACATCGGGGTCGTCAGCCAGGAGACCTACCTCTTCCACGCCACGATCGCCGAGAACCTGCGCTACGCGAAGCCCGACGCCACCGACGAGGAGCTCGAGGCCGCGTGCCGCTCGGCCAACATCCACGCGACGATCGCGTCGTTCCCCGACGGCTACGACACGATCGTGGGGGAGAGGGGCTACCGGCTCTCGGGTGGCGAGAAGCAGCGCGTGGCGATCGCGCGTGTGCTGCTCAAGGACCCGGCCGTGCTCATCCTCGACGAGGCGACGAGCGCGCTCGACACCGTCTCGGAGCGCATCGTGCAGGGCGCGCTCGACGAGGCCTCCCGCGGCCGTACGACGGTCGCGATCGCGCACCGCCTGTCGACCGTCGTGGACGCGGACGTCATCCACGTGGTGCGGGCCGGCCGCATCGTCGAGTCGGGAACGCACGCGGAGCTGCTCGCGCGCGGCGGCGAGTACGCGCGACTCTTCGCGGAGCAGCTCTCGGCATCCGCGGTCGTCGCCCCCGGCGAGTGAGTGCGCAGGACCCCCGGCAATGTTGTCGTCGGCAACTTTCCTAAAGCGCTTTACTTAATCCCTCTCCGTCCAATAGCGTGACCGGAGCCGAGCGCGAGGCAGCGCTCCGGCACCCCGCAGCCGGCTTTCAACGGAGAAAACCAGATGTCACCCACAGTCATCCGTACCCGCATCCTGTCCACCCTCGCAGGAGGTGTCGCGGCGGCGCTCGTACTCGCCGGCGCCGTGTCCGCCGCCGCGGCGCCCGCCCCCACCGAGGTGGCGATCGCCGACACGGGCGCGACCGCCGAGACCCGCTCGCTCTTCGCGTACCTGCGCGACCAGCAGGGGCAGGGGGTGCTCTTCGGCCAGCAGCACGCGACCGACTACAAGGTGGGCACCGGCACCGCCACCCCCTCCGACGTGCAGGACGTGACGGGCGACCTGCCCGCCGTGTTCGGCTTCGACACCCTGACGATCGACGGCGGCGAGCGCCCCGGGGTCTCCAGCAACACCCCCGAGCAGAACGCCGACCTGCTCGGCGCCGCCTTCGTCGCCGCGGATGCCGAGGGCGCCATCCCGACGCTCAGCGCCCACATGCGCAACTTCATCACCGGGGGCAACTACGCCGACCTCACCGGCCGGGTCGTGGCGTCCATCCTCCCCGGCGGTGACCACAACGCCGACTTCCGGGCCTACCTCGACCTCATCGCGCGCGCCGCGAACGCCGCCGAGCGCGGCGACGGATCGCTCGTGCCCATCATCTTCCGGCCCTTCCACGAGAACACCGGCTCGTGGTTCTGGTGGGGCGCCGCCAACACGACCGCCGGCGAGTACAAGGAGATCTTCCGCTACACCGTCGAGTACCTGCGCGACGTCAAGGGTGTGCACAACCTGCTCTACGCCTTCTCGCCCAACGGCACCTTCGACGGCGACGCGGCGCGCTACCTCGAGACCTACCCCGGCGACGCCTGGGTCGACGTGCTCGGCTACGACTCCTACGAGAACTCCAACGCGCCCGAGAACTCCGACACCTGGATCGCCTCCGCCGTGACCGACCTCGCGATGGTCACCGACCTCGCGGCGGCCCACGGCAAGATCTCGGCCTTCACCGAGTTCGGCCGCAACGGCGACCGCACCATCGGCCCGAGCGGCAACAAGAGCCTGAACTACTTCACCGACCTGCTCGCCGGACTCACCGCCGACGCGAAGGCGAAGCGGGTGGCGTTCATGCTGACCTGGGCGAACTTCGGCGGCGGGCAGATCTACGTGCCGCCGGTCGGGCACGAGATGGCGCAGGACTTCGCGGACTACTACGACGACCCGTACACGGTGTTCGCGAGCGAGCTGCCGGGCGACGTGCACACGCGCACCGCGACGGCTGCGGCCGCCGAGCTCGGCATCCGCATCGTCACCCCCGCGAGCGGCTCGCGGGTCGCCACCTCGCCCGCCACCGTGCGGGTCAAGCTGACCGGTGCCGACGACAGCGCCGTGACGGCCGCCTCGTTCACCGTCGCGGGCCTCGCCGACGACACCGCGCCGCACACGCTCGCCCTCGACGGCGACGGCTACTGGTCGGCGAGCTGGGCGATCGCCGAGGACGACCTCGCGAACGCGTCCGTCACCCTCACCGCGACCGCGACCGTCGGGGCAGACGAGCTCACCGCCACCTCGACCGTCACCCTGGGCGCGGCGCCCGAGCTCGCCCCCGGCGTCATCGACGACTTCGAAGGCTACGGCGACGACGCCGCGTTGCGTACCGCTTACACGGCGCAGAACACCTCCTCGTCGGCCTTCTCGCTCGTGGATGTGGTGGGCGGCACGCAGGCGCTGAAGATGGACTACTCCCTCGCGGTGGGCGGTTACCTCGGCCTCACCAAGAGCTACTCGCCCACGCAGAACTGGTCCGGCGACAGTGAACTTCACCTGTGGCTCGACCCCGACGCCTCCGACCAGCGGCTCGTGATCCAGATCACGGCAGGCGGGCTCGCCTTCGAGGGCTACCCCTCGCTCGCGGGCGACGCGCCGGGCGAGGTCGTCATCCCCTTCGCCGACTTCCGCACCCCCACCTGGCAGAACCTGCCGGATGCGCGGCTCACCCCCGAGCGGCTCGCCGACGTCAGCAAGTTCGGCATCTACCTGAACCAGTCGGGCGCCACCGCGGCGAGCGGCTCGATCGTGATCGACGACATCCGCACCGACGGCGACGGCGACTACTACGACCCCGAGGCGCCGCCCACCTCGAGCGAGCCGGTCGTCGTGGAGGACTTCGAGAGCTACGCGTCGACGACCGCCGCGCGCGCCGCGTGGGCGAACCGCGGCAGCCCCGCGCTGCGGCTCGACCTCGCCACCGACCACGTCGGCTCGGGCGAGCAGGCGGGCGCGTTCGGGTTCGACTTCACGAGCGACGGCTACAACCAGCTCGCGCGCTGGACGAGCCCCATGAACTGGGCCGGCCGCACGCAGCTGAGCTTCTGGGTCGACCCGGGCGATGCCGGGCAGACGCTGCTGTTCCAGTTCCGCACCAAGGCCCAGCCCGGCCAGGCGGAGGACACCTTCTGGAACCTCGGCTATCCGCTCACGGGCGACGGCCCGCAGGAGGTGAGCCTGCCGTTCTCCGACGCGACGATCGGCTGGCCGTCTGGCCTCGACCCGGCGCTGCGCCCCACCGACGCCGACCTCGCCGACGTCAAGGAGTTCGTCATCATGGCCACTCAGAGCTCCGGGACGGCCCCCGCGACGGGCACCTTCTGGCTCGACGACATCCGCGCCGACGGCGGCACGGCGACCGAGCCCGAGTACCCGGCCGGCACGGCGTTCACCCTCGACGACTTCGAAGGCTACGCGGACGACGCCGCCCTGCGCGCCGGCTGGAACAACCGCGGCGATGCCGCCCAGCTGAGCCTCGAGACCGAGCACGTCGGCGAGGGTGCGAAAGCCACGGCGTACTCCTACGACTTCTCGTCGCAGAACTACACGCAGGTCGCGCGCTGGGTGGGCGGCCAGAACTGGGTCGACCTCGACGGCGTCAACTTCTGGCTCGACCCCGCCGGGCACGCGCAGAAGGTGATCGTGCAGTTCCGCACCGGGCCCGTTGCGGGCCAGAGCGACGACACGTTCTGGAACCTCGAGTACGCCTTCGCGGGCGACGCCGCACCCGGCTACGTGCACCTGCCGTTCACGGATGCCGTGGCCGGCTGGCCGGCCGGGATCTCCGCGAGCGAGCGCCCGAGCGACGCCCTGCTGTCGAGCGTGACCGAGGTGGTGCTCATGCTCGCCCAGTCCGACACCGCCGACACGAGCGGCACGGTGTACCTCGACGACGTGAGCGTCGGGCCGGCGGTGATCGTCATCCCGACCGAGCCCGGCGAGCCCACGCCGCCGAGCGCGGCGCCCGAGGCGGCGGGGTCCGACTCGCTCACCCCGGAGCTCGAGAACCGCATCCGTCTCGCCTCGACGCAGCTGCACCCGGGCGACACCGTCACGGTGTACCTGCCGAGCGGCTACAGCGGCGAGTACGTCGCGGGCGTGCTGTACTCGACGCCCACCGTGCTGGGCGGCTGGCAGCTCGTCACCACGGGCGACACGATCTCGCTCACCATCCCGAGCGACATCGCGGCCGGATCGCACCGCCTCGCGGTGCAGGATGCCGACGGCGCCGTCATCGGCTGGGTCGCGGTGACGGTGTCGGCGCTCGCCGCGACCGGTGCCGAGGGGGAGCTCCTGCGGGATGCCGCCGCGTCCGCGCTGCTCGCGTTGCTCGCGGGCGGCGGACTCGTCGCCGTGACCCGGCGACGGCCGCGGGGCGCTCGCGGCTGACGGGCGACGAGGACCGGGTCGGGGCGGCCAGCCCCGGCCCGGTGGCCCGGTAACACACGGGATGCCGCCGGTAGGCTCGAAGCCATGAAATACGCCGAGACGGTGCTCGATCTGGTGGGCAACACCCCGCTCGTGAAGCTGGGCAAGGTGACCGACGGCATCCGGGCCACCGTGCTCGTCAAGGTCGAGTACGTGAACCCGGGCGGCAGCTCGAAGGACCGCATCGCGCAGCGCATCATCGACGCCGCCGAGCGCGAGGGGAAGCTGAAGCCCGGCGGCACGATCGTCGAGCCGACCTCCGGCAACACCGGCATCGGGCTCGCGCTCGTCGCCCAGCAGCGCGGCTACCGCTGCGTCTTCGTCTGCCCCGACAAGGTGAGCGAAGACAAGATCAACACGCTCAAGGCCTACGGCGCCGAGGTCGTCGTCTGCCCCACCTCCGTCGCGCCCGAGAGCCCCGACTCGTACTACTCCGTCTCCGACCGCCTCGCGCGGGAGATCCCGGGCGCCTTCAAGCCCGACCAGTACTCCAACCCCAACGGTCCGCTCAGCCACTACGAGACCACCGGTCCCGAGATCTGGCGCGACACCGACGGCCGCGTCACCCACTATGTGGCGGGCGTCGGCACGGGCGGCACCATCTCGGGCGCCGGCAGGTACCTCAAGGAGCAGAACCCCGGCATCCGCGTGATCGGCGCCGACCCGGAGGGCTCGGTGTACTCCGGCGGCACCGGCCGGCCGTACCTCGTGGAGGGCGTCGGCGAGGACTTCTGGCCGACCGCCTACGACCCCACCGTCGTCGACGAGATCATCGCGTCGTCGGATGCCGAATCCTTCGACATGACCCGTCGCCTCGCGCGCGAGGAGGGGCTGCTCGTCGGCGGCTCCTCGGGCCTCGCGGTCGCGTCCGGCTTGAAGGCCGCACGCGAGCTCGGACCCGACGACGTCATGGTGATCCTGCTGCCGGACGGCGGCCGCGGCTACCTCGGCAAGGTCTTCAACGACCGGTGGATGCGCTCCTACGGCTTCCTGCCGGCCGAGGGCGAGAAGACGGTCGCCGACCTCGTCGGCACCAAGGAGCCCGAGCTCGCCGGCCTCGTGCACGTGCACCCGAGCGACACCGTGCGGCACGTCATCGACAAGATGCGCCGCTTCGACATCTCGCAGATGCCCGTGCTCTCGGCCGAGCCGCCCGTCGTCATGGGCGAGGTGGTCGGCTCGATCGACGAGAAGAGCCTCATCGACGCCGTCTTCCACGGCGACGCCCAGATGACGGATGCGCTCGCCGCGTTCGTGGGCCCGAACCTGCCGCTCATCGGCATGAACGACTCCGTAGCCGCCGCCCGCGATGCACTCGCCGACGCCGACGCACTGCTCGTCACCGCAGACGGCAAGCCCGCCGCCGTCGTCACCCGGCACGACCTGCTCGCCTTCCTGGCCGAGTAGGCGCGCCCCGCATCCGCACCACAGAGAGACACCCCATGAGCCCCGACCAGTCCGCCCGCGACTACGACTTCGCCACCCAGGCCATCCGCGCCGGCCAGCCGTTCGACGCGACCACGGGATCCGTCATCCCGCCCGTCTACCTCACGACCACCTTCGTGCAGGACGGCATCGGAGGCTTCCGGAACGGCTACGAGTACACGCGCGGCGGCAACCCCACCCGCACGGCGCTCGAGGAGCAGCTCGCCGCGCTCGAGGGGGCCGACCGCGGGTTCAGCTTCGCCTCCGGCCTCGCCGCCGAGGACAGCCTGCTGCGGGCGATCCTGAAGCCGGGCGACCACGTGCTCATGGGCAACGACGTGTACGGCGGCACGCACCGGCTCGTGAACCGCGTGCACGTGCCGTGGGGGGTCGGGCTCGACACGGTCGAGATGGGCGACCTGGATGCCGTGCGCGCCGCGATCCGCCCGGGCACGCGCGTCGTGTGGCTCGAGACGCCGTCGAACCCGCTCATGAAGATCACGGATGTGGCGGCCGTCGCCGAGATCGCGCACGCCGCCGGAGCGCTCGTCGTGGTCGACAACACCTTCGCCACCCCGTACCTGCAGCAGCCGCTCGCGCTCGGCGCGGACGTGATCGTGCACTCGACCACCAAGTACCTCGGCGGGCACTCGGACGTGCTCGGCGGTGCGGTCGTGCTGAACGGCGGCATCGAGGTCGACGGCGAGGACCTCGCCGACAAGGTGGGTTTCATCCAGTTCGGGGTGGGCGCGGTCTCGGCCCCGCTCGACGCCTGGCTCACGACGCGCGGCATCAAGACCCTGCACGTGCGCATGGACCGGCACTCCGCGAACGCGCAGGCGCTCGCCGAGGCGCTCGTCGGGCATCCGAAGCTCGCGCGCGTGTACTACCCGGGGCTGCCCGAGCACCCCGGGCACGAGCTCGCGGCGCGGCAGATGCGCTCCTTCGGCGGCATGCTGTCGGTCGAGCTGCACGACGAGGCGGCCGCGCGGCGCTTCGCGGAGTCGACGCAGCTGTTCCAGCTCGCGGAGTCGCTCGGCGGCGTCGAGTCGCTCGTCTGCTACCCCTCCGAGATGACCCACGCCTCCGTGCGCGGCACCGCGCTCGAGGTGTCGCCCGCGATCGTGCGGCTCTCGGTGGGCATCGAGGGGGCCTCCGACCTCGTGTCGGATGTGCTCGATACCCTCGACCGCGTCTGACTCTTCGTTCGGGAGGATGACGCGCCGGTGCGCGTGGTGCTCGGCGCCCGGATGCGGCGTGTCGTCCTCCCGAACGAAATGTCGGGATGTGGGGGTGGGGTGGCGGAAAATCGCTGGACGTTCCATTCGTGCCAGCACAGGATGAGGACATGAGCGAGAGATCGACCACGACGATGCCCGCGCCGCCCGCGGCGCACGGGCGCCTCGGGCTGCCCACGGCATCCGCGCTGTACATCGCGGCCGTGCTCGGCACCGGCATCCTCGTGCTGCCGGGGCTTGGGGTGGATGCCGCGGGGCCGGCGTCGATCCTCGCCGTCGCGATCGTGCTCGTGCTGTCGATCCCGCTCGCGGGCACCTTCGCCGCACTCGCCGGGCGCTACCCCGACGGCGGCGGCGTCGCCACCTTCGTGCGGCTCGCCCTCGGCGACACGGCCGCGCGCGTGACCGGGTACTGGTTCCTGTTCGGCGTCGGCTTCGGCGCACCCGTCGTCGCGGCGCTCGGCGGCTCATACCTCTCGGCGGCGCTCGGCCTCGACCGCGGCTGGGCGCCCGTCATCAGCATCGGCTTCCTGGTGGCATCCCTCGTGCTCAACCTGTTCGGGCTGCGGATCTCGGGCGCCGTGCAGCTGGGGCTCTCGGGCCTGCTCGTCGCGGTCGTCATCGGCGCCATCGCGAGCGCCGCCCCCTCCGTACAGGCGGCCAACTACGCGCCGTTCCTGCCGCACGGCTGGACGGGCGTCGGCCTCGCCATCAGCCTCTTCGTCTGGGCCTTCGCGGGCGGCGAGGCCATCACCCACATCGCCCACGAGTTCCGCAACCCGCGGCGCACCATCATCTGGGCGACCGTCGTCGGGATGACCGTCGTCGGGCTCGCCTACCTCTCGCTGCAGGTGGTGACGGTCGGCGTCTTCGGCTCCGGCGGCGCGCGCAGCGAGGTGCCGCTCATCGACCTCGTCGCCATCAACTGGCCCGACTTCGGCCCGGCCGTGGTGGGCGGCATCGCGACCGTCATCGTGCTCGGGGTGCTGAACGCCTACGTGCCCGCGTTCGCCAACCTCGCGGCCTCCCTCGGCCGCGACGGCCACCTGCCGCGCTGGTTCGCGAAGGGCGGCGAGGCGGGCGCCGTGCCGCGCCGGGCGATCGCGCTCGTCGCGGTGCTCAACCTCGGCTACGCGACGGTGTTCTTCGCGTTCGGCCTCGAACTGCAGACCTTCATCCTCATCCACACCGCCTCGATGGTGTCGCTGTACTTCATGGGGATGCTCGCGGCGGTGCGGCTGCTCGCCCGGTTCAGCGTCGGCTGGTGGATGGCGGTCGTCTCGGTCGTCTTCACCGCGGCGCTGCTCGTGCTCGCCTGGAGCCACCTCGTCGTCCCGCTCGTCCTCGCCCTCGTCGCCGTCTCGGTGACCGTCATCCGGAGGCTCCGTGCCCATGCCTGAACCGCAGTACACCGCATCCGGCGCCCGCGTCGTCGACCTCAGCCACCGCATCCGCGCGGGGATGGTGACCTACCCGGGGCTGCCGGCGCCCGTCATCACCCCGCACCTCACGCGGGAGGACTCGCGCAGCCACTACGCGCCGGGCACCGAGTTCGCGATGGACGTCATCACGATGATCGGCAACACCGGCACCTACCTCGACAGCCCCTTCCACCGCTACGCGGAGGGGCCGGACCTCGCCGGGCTCGAGCTGGCGAGCCTCGTCGAGCTGCCCGCCGAGGTGTTCCACCTCACCGACCTCGCGACGCGCGGCATCCCGGCGTCGGTGCTGGGGAACCGCGAGGTGCGCGGCAAGGCCGTGCTGCTGCACACCGGATGGGACCGCCACTTCGGCACCCCCGCGTACGGCACCGATGCCCCCTACCTCGCGGCGGACGCCGTCGACCACCTCGTCGAGCAGGGGGCCGTGCTCGTCGGCATCGACTCGCTCAACATCGACGAGGTCACCCCGCAGGGACCGCGCCCCGCCCACACCGGGCTGCTCGCGGCCGGCATCCACGTGGTCGAGCACCTCACGAACCTCGGCGAGCTGCCGCCCTCGGGCGCGCGCTTCACGGCGGCCCCGCCCGCCGTCGAGGGCTTCGGCACCTTCCCGGTGCGCGCCTTCGCCACCGTCTAGTCCGTAGGCTCGGCACGTGAGGGCGGCGTGGCTGGGCGTGGTGCTGGCGGGTGCTGTGGCGCTCGCCGGATGCACGCCCGCCCCTCCGGGGCCGCCCGTCGTCGTGCTGTTCCCCGGCTCGGAGGGCGACGTGTGGGGCGCGAGCGCCGAGGTGCTGCGCGACGAGCTCGCGGGCGACGGCTACGCGGTCGAGGTGCGCTTCTCGGGCGACGACATCCCGGAGCAGCTCGGTCAGCTGCGCGACGCGCTCGAGGCCACGCCCGCCGCGATCGTCATCGCGCCCGTCGACCCGACCGCGATCGCGGCCGAGCTCGCCGCCTCCGACGAGCCGACGGTCGCCGTCATCTCCTACGACCGCCTCGTGCTCGACGCGCCCGAGGTCGACTACTTCGCGACCTTCGACCACGCGCAGTCCGGGCGCCTGCAGGCGCAGGCGCTGCTCGACGGGCTCGGGTTCGCCGACCCCGACTCCGCCTCGCGCGCCGGCTACCCGGTCGAGCTCATCGCGGGGTCCGCCGACGACCCGGCCGCGCAATCCGCGTTCGCGGGGGCGCTCGAGGTGCTCGGCCCCTACCTCGCCGGCGGGGCGATCGTCGTGCCGTCGGAACGCACCGACCTCGAGCGGGCGGCCGTGCTGCGGGGCGACCCGGACATCGCGGCCGAGCGCGTGGCCGAGCTGCTCGACGACGGCGTGCCGCTCGCGGGGGTGCTCTCGCCGTCGGACGCGATGAGCGCCGCGATCGCCGAGGTGCTCGACGCGCGCGGGATGGAGGTCGTGACGGCGGGCGGCGCGACCGAGACCCCGACGCCGACGCCGAGTCCGACCCCCACATCGACGGGGGCTCCGGATCCGGATGCCGAGGAACCCGACCCCGACGACGCGCCGCTCCGCGTCGTGCTCACGGGAGGCGGTTCGACGCTCGACGGCGCGCGGGCCGTCGCGGGCGGTACGCAGACCGCGACCGTCTACGAGGACCCGCGCGAGCTCGCGCGGGCCGTCGCCGGCATGGTGCGCGAGGTCGTGCGGGGGAGCAGCCCGACCCTCACCCAGGGCGTCACGACCGACAACGGTGCACGCGAGATCCCGACGATGCTGCTCGAGCCTGTCGCGGTCACGACCCGGCAGGAGGCGGCGCGGCTGCTGGGCTGAGCAACCAGCCCACCTCGCGCTCGAGCAGGGCTCGCCGGCTCGGGCTGTCGTAGGAGCGCTCGTCGTGCCCGAGGGCGTCGTAGACGACGTTCGCGCCGCCGACACGATGCGTCCAGGCGAGCGGATGCCGTGCGCCGGCCTCCTCGTGCCACGCGAGCACGCCGACCTCGGGCGAGACGCTCAGCGCCGTGTAGCGCTCGTCGACGGCCTCGACGTCGACGAGGCCCGCGGTGATCGGATGCGGCTCGAGTCGCACGTGCGCCTCGCCGAGCTCGGGGTGGTAGCTCTCCTCCGGCACCCAGCGCCCGCCGAGCGTCGCCGCCCACTCGGGCCGGTCGACGAAGAGGCACGTCGCCGAGTGCACGGCGAGCAGCGGCCGTCCGCCGGCGAGGTGCGCGGCGACCGCGTCGAGCACGAGGTCGTCGCCGGACGTCGGCTCGTAGGCGTTCGACGCCTGCACGACGACGAGGTCCGGCCCGGCCGCGACGGCATCCGCGAACCCCGCCGCCCCGTCGACGATCGTCGTGCGCACGCCGAGACCGTCGAGCACCTGGGCGATGCGGGCCGCCGTCGCACGGAACGGATGCCACGGATCGTCGAAGTCGCCCCCGCCGGTCAGCAGCACGGCATCCGTCATGGGTTCAGGCTAGACGGCCGCGTCAGCTTCTTCGCGAGTACGACGCTCGTCGGCGCTCTCATAGATGCGCAGCGGACTGGCGTCGTTGAGCAACCAATCGCCGACCACGCGCGCCTTGTAGACGCGGGGGTTGTGCGAGGAGAGTGTGCGGGCGTTGCGCCAGTGCCGGTCGAGTTGCGCCTCCTCGAGCACGGCGGAGGAGCCGAGGGCGTCGAACAGGATCGTCGTCGCTTCGAGGATGGCATCCGTCACGGTGACCTGTGCCTCGTAGCTCGCGATCGCGGCCTCGGTCGCGAGTCGCTGCACCTCCTCCGAGGCGGGGTCGGCACCCGATGCGAGGGCGTCGGCGACGGGGTCGACGAGGCCTGCCGCCCGCAGGACGACGGCCTCGGCGGCTGTGACGAGCGCTGAGACGCGTCCGACCACCGCCTGCAACTGCGCATCCCGCCGAGGTTCCGGGTCGAGGCCGTGGGGGTAGTTGCGCCGACGTTCCCGCACCGCCGAGACGAGCTCCGCCCTCGCGGCCCTGCCCACGCCGACGAGGGAGGCGAGCAGCACGAGCTGGTAGACCACTTCCTGGTAGAGCACGCGTTCCTCGAAGTGGTAGATCGCTTCGGGGGCGACCTGCACCCCGGTGAAGACGGTCGTGCCGGATCCCGTCTGGCGCTGACCGACCCCGGTCCAGTCGTCGAGGAGCGTCACCCCCGGAGCGTCGGCGCGGATGATCGCGATGACGGGGGCGGCGTCCTGGTCGAGTGCGAAGACGCTGATCCAGTCCGCGTAGATGCTGCCCGTGCTGTAGTACTTGGTGCCGTCGAGCACGCCGCCGTCGGAGTCGCGGGTCAGGCGCGTGCCGACCTTGTCGAGCCCGTTCGAGCCGAGCTCCGACCAGGCGCCGCCGAAGACCTCTCCCGCCGCGATCCGCTCGACCCAGACGGGGTCCGCTGCGGAACCCGCGAGCAAGCGGTCCTCGACGAAGGCCAGGTGATTGCGCCACAGCTGGGGCTGATTGGAGTCCGCCTCGCCGAGGGCGATGAGGAGCTCGAAGAGCTCCCGGACCCCGGCGCCGGCCCCGCCACGATCGAGCGGCAGCCGCACGGCACCGAACCCCGCGTCCGCGAGCTCGCGGACCTCGTCGTACGGCCGGGTACCGGACCGCTCGTGCTCGCGCGCGCGGTCCGCGATGCGGCGCAGCACGGGCGCGAAGCGTTCGGCGAGCGCGCTCATCGTTCGCTCCTCTCCGTGAGGGCGACCCGGTCGAGGTTCGCGCCTCCGCGGAACCGGGCCGCCGGATGGGTGTCGGGCAGTCGGGCGCTGCCGCCCGTGACGCGCTCGCGCAAGGTCTCGCCCGGGAAGTACCCGGGGCGCAGCCTGCCACGCCGACGCAACTCGGGCACCACGTGCTCGATGAAGTCGAGCGCCGTGCCGAAGGAGTGGTACTGCACGAGGTTGATGCCGTCGATGCCGTACTCGTCGAGCCAGCGCTCGATCTCGTCGGCCACCTGGACGGGATCACCGACGGCGAGGAACGGCTCGCGGTGGAAGCTCACGATCGTGTCGAGGAACTCGCCGACGGTGAGCTCATCCGCGGCACCGCGGAGGAAGGGCTCGGCCGAGCTACCCTCCCGCAGTCGCACCTCGCCGATGGTCGTCTCGCGGTCGTAGGACAGGAAGTCGACCGTCGAGCTCCAGTGGGCGAGCACGCCGGCGAGGCTCGCCTCCCGGTCGAACTCGGCGAGTTTGGCGCGCGCTTCCTGCTCGGTCGCCGCGACGACGACCGTCGCGCCGACGACGAAGCGCACATCCTCGCGGGAGCGCCCCGCAGCCTCCGCGGCATCGCGGATGCCCGCGATCGTCGCCTGGATCGCCTCGAGCGACGGTCCCCCGGTGAAGACGAGCTCGGCGTGCCGTCCGGCGAGGGCGATGCCGCGCGGCGAGGCGGTGGCCTGGATGAGCAGCGGCGATCGCTGCCGGGAGGGAGATGCCAGATGCGGCCCGGCGACGCGGTGGTGCTCGCTCACGTGATCGATGTAGCGGATCTTCGCTGGGTCGGCGTAGATCTTGCCGTCGCGATCCTCGAGCACGGCATCGTCATCCCACGAGCCTTCCCACAGCTTGTAGAGCACTTCGAGGTACTCCTCGGCGAGGGCGTAGCGGTCGTCGTGTGCGATCTCGTCGTCATGACCGAAGTTGCGCGCGGCATTGGGAAGGTACGAGGTGACGATGTTCCAGCCGACCCGTCCCTTGGTGAGATGGTCGAGGGTCGACATGCGTCGTGCGAACGCGAACGGCGGCTCGTAGCTCGTCGAGAAGGTGATCCCGAATCCCAGCTCCCGGGTCACGGCGGCCATGGCCGGCACGACGAGCATCGGGTCGTTCGAGGGGATCTGGAGCCCCTCGCGGATGGCGGTCTCGGGCCCACCTCGGAACACGTCGTACGTGCCGATGACGTCCGCGAGGAAGACCGCGTCGAAGCCGCCGCCTTCGAGGATGCGGGCGAGTTCGGTCCAGTACTCGATGTCGGTGAAGCGGTGCCGGTTGTTGCCGGGGAGCGTCCACAGACCGTGCGTGATGTGGCTCACGCAGTTCATCTCGAACAGGTTGAGGATGAGGCGCTTGGGGTCGGACATGGTGGCCCTTCAGGCGAGGAGGAGTTCGTGGCGTTCGCGACCGGGGATGGAATCGACGAGGTCGGCGGTGTAGGGGTCGCGCGGGTGATCGAACACCGTCCGCGCGTTGCCGTGCTCGACGACGCGGCCGTGCTGCAGCACGGTGACCTCGTCCGCGATCTGGCGGACGAGACTCAGGTCGTGCGAGATGAAGAGGTAGCTGAGCCCCTGTTCCGCCTGCAGCGAGAGCAGCAACTCGATGATCTGCGCTTGGACGGTGACGTCGAGCGCCGAGGTCGGCTCATCGAGCACGAGCACGTCGGGTGCGAGCACGAGCGCGCGGGCGACGGCGACCCGTTGCCGTTGACCCCCCGAGACCTCGCGTGCACGTCGACCGAGCACGGATGCGGGCAGGGCGACCCGGTCGAGGATCTCGCGCACGGCGGTCTGACGGGCGGCACGGTCGCCGATGCCGTGGATGCGGAGGGGCTCCTCGATGATCCGCTCGATCGGATACCGCGGATCCACGGCGGCAAGCGGGTTCTGGTAGACGAGTTGCAGTCGGCGTGCGAATGGGTTGGTCGCGCGCGGCTCGGTCGGCAGTGCGACGCCGTCGACCGTCACGGTCCCGGCATCGAACCCGGTCAGCCCCGCGACGATGCGGGCGAGGGTCGTCTTCCCCGAGCCGGATTCGCCGACGAGGGCGTGCACACTGCCGCCGCGCAGCTGAAGGCTCACGGCGTCGAGCGCGAGGGTCTCGTTCCGGTCGAACCGCTTGGTGAGGCCGGCGACCTCGACGATCGGCTCCGGACGGACCGCCGGCCGGGTCCGGTCGAGGTAACGGTCGGGGCTCAGCGAGGGCGCGTCCGCGAGCAGGCGCACGGTGTAGGGATCGCGCGGATTGCCGAGCACGGCGACGGCCGGACCGTGCTCGCGGAGGCGGCCGTGGTTGAGCACGGCGACGTCGTCGCTCCGCTCGAAGGCGAGCGCGAGGTCGTGGGTGATGAACAGGATCGACAGGCCGAGTTCGTCCTGCAGCTCTCCGAGCAGGTCGAGGATGCGGCGCTGCACGGTCACATCGAGAGCCGAGGTGGGCTCGTCGGCGATCAGCACGCGCGGGGTGCCGGCGACCGCTCCCGCGATGAGGACGCGCTGCAGTTGACCGCCGGAGAGCTCGTGCGGGTAGGCGCGTACCTTCTTCTCGGGTTCGCGGATGCCGACCCGGTCCAGCAGGCTCACCACCTCCCGCTGCACCTCTCCGGGGGGAAGGTCGCGGTGTAGACGCAGTACCGAGCCCAGCTGCCGTCCGATGCGCTGGAGCGGGTCGAGCGAACTGAGCGGGTCCTGCGGGACGAATCCGATGGTGCGGCCACGCAGCGGCCGCCAGTCGCGGCGCCCGAACCGGGTCACATCGTGCCCGTCCACCCGGATGCTGCCGGCCGTGATACTGCCGACGGCTGGGAGCAGCCCGGCGACGGCATGGGCGATCGTGCTCTTGCCGGAGCCCGACTGCCCGACGAGTGCGAGCGTCTTCGCGGGTTCGAGGGCGAGCGAGACGCCGTGCACGACGGCCTCGACATCCGCGCGAGGCGTGCGGCGGTATCCGATGGTGACGTGGTCGAGCTCGATGGCGCTCATCGGGCGATCCTCGCTTTCACGATCTGGCTGATACGGCTGATGGCGACCACCGTGACGGTGATGAACACGCCCGGGACGAGCACGAGCCACGGCGACGACACCATGTAGTCCCTGCCCTCGGCGACGAGTAGGCCCCACTCGGGTTGCGGGGGAGGCGCACCGTAGCCGAGGAAGCTGAGGGCCGAGATCCAGAGGATCGCGTTGCCGAACTGCAGAGCGGTGAGCGAGAGCACGGCGGCCGTCGAGTTGGGGAGCACGTGACGCACGAGGACCGAACTGCGCCGCGCGCCCAGGTGATGGCTCGCCTCGACGAACGGTAGCCCCTTGATCGTGAGCACCTCCGATCGCATGAGACGCGTGAACATCGCGACCGTCGAGACCCCGACAGCGATTGCGGCGTTGAGGGTGCCGAAGCCGAGCGAGACGACGACCACCATCGCGAGCAGGAGGCCGGGGATCGAGAGCAGCACGTCGACGATCCTGCTGATCACGGCGTCCACCGCTCCGCCGAGGGTGGCTGCCAGAAGGCCCAGCACGATTCCGCTGCCGAGCCCGATGAGCACCGCGACCGCCGAGCCGAAGAAGGTGCGGGAGGTGCCGTGCACGATGCGCGAGAGCAGGTCGCGTCCCAGGTAGTCGGTGCCGAAGGGATGCGCCCACGACGGGGGAGCGAGTACCGCCGCCTCGTCGGGTACGAGAGGGTCGTATGGCGTGAGCAGCCACGGGGCGACCGTGGCGACGAGCAGCAGCAGGACAAAGGTGATCGCAAGCACGTCCACGGCGTGCAGGTTCGCGGTCGCGCGGCGCAGCAGGCGGATCGGCGCAGCCTGCGTGGTCGCATCCAGCACGGCGGTCATGCGAACACCTCCGGGGTCTTCGCGCGGGTGCGTCGCGCCGCCCGGATGCGGGAGCGTCGCGTCGCGTAGCTGATGCGCGGATCGAGGAACGGATAGATCAGGTCAGCCACGAGGTTGATGATGACGAACGTCGTCGAGACCAGCACCACGACCGCCAGGATGACGGGTGTGTCCTGGTCGCGGACCGCCTGCTGGGTGATGAACCCGATCCCCGTGCGACTGAACACGGTCTCGACGACCACCGTGCTCGCGAGCATGTCTCCGACCGTGAGGGCGAGGAGTGTCACGGCGGGGATCGACCCGTTCTTGAGGAGATGGCCCCCGACGATGCCGGCCTCGGAGACCCCGCGGGCGCGGAGCACGGTGACGAAGGGTTCGCCCGCGGCGCGGTCGAGACCCGTGATGAGCACCTGCGTGATCGGGGCGTTCACGCCGATCGCGAGGGTGGCCGCGGGGAGGATGAGCGTCACGAACCCCTCGTCCCGGATGGACGAGATCCAGCCGAGCTGGAAGGAGAACACCAACAGCAACAGGAACCCCACGAGGAAGCTCGGCGTCGACAGGAACACGAGCGGCAGCAGCCGCGCGAATCCGCGAAGCCGGCGCGGTCCGAAAACCGCGAGCAGCGCGATCCCGAGCGACAGCACCGCGGTGAACAGCAGCGCGAGCAGGGCGAGCGGCGCCGAGTTCGAGAGACCCTGGCCGATCAGATCCGTGACGGGCTTGCCGTTGGTGAGCGAGTATCCCCAGTCGCCCTGGAACAGCCGCTGCACCGAGATGAGGAACTGCTCGATCGGCGCCTTGTCGAGGTGGTAGTAGGCGATGAGCGGGCCCGCGGCCGACTCCGGAAGCGGGTTCTGCGGGTTCGTCAGCTTGTTCTCGATGGGGTTGCCCGGCAGCACGAACAGGGTGAAGAACACGAGCGTGTAGGAGAGCGCGATGACGAGCAGCGCCTGCGCGCTGCGCGCCACCACGAACCGCGTGCGGCCCATCACGACACCCAGGTCGCCTGGAAGGTCGGCAGCGCCCCGTCGGTGAGGAAGAAGCCGTGCACGCGGTCGCGCGCCACATAGACCTGGCTGTCATCGAAGAGCGGGAGCACGTAGGCGTTCTCCACGAGGTAGCGCTGAACGTCGGCGAGCTCCGCGGCGCGCGTGGTGTCGTCCGTCGCCACGAGTTCGGCCCGCAGCAGCTCGTCGAGCTTCGGGTCGTCGACCCTGAGCGGGTTCCAGTTGGCGCTGTCGTAGTACTCGTTGAGACCCACCGGATCCGGGTGAGGCCACCCGACGCGCAGCACGCCCGTGCTGGGGTCGGAGAACGCCGTCTGCCAATAGGACGAGTAGTCGATCTCGCCGATGACGAGCTCGACCCCGAGCTCCTTCCACTGGTGCTGGATGGCCTGGAAGAGCGGCTTGGCGCTGATGTCGTAGACGTCGACGAAGGTTGTGATGGAGAGGCGCTCGCCGTCTCGGGTGCGGTAGCCGTCCGCATCCCTATCGGTGAAGCCGGCCTCGTCGAGCAGAGCATCGGCATGGTCGGGGT
Organism: Protaetiibacter intestinalis; assembly: GCF_003627075.1. Taxonomy (NCBI): domain Bacteria; kingdom Bacillati; phylum Actinomycetota; class Actinomycetes; order Micrococcales; family Microbacteriaceae; genus Protaetiibacter; species Protaetiibacter intestinalis. The sequence goes on from NZ_CP032630.1 coordinate 1,675,417, forward strand.
CGAAGGCGAGCTCGTCCCCGAGATCCACGTACCCGAAGGTGCCGGGGCTCAGGACGCTCGTCGCGACGTGCCAGTTGTCGGTGTAGATGTCCTTCAGGATCTGCTGCCGATCGGTGCCGGCGACGAGAGCCTGGCGCACCTTCGACTCATCGAGGAACGGCGCCGTCTGCTGGAAGATCCACTGGTTGGAGAGGCCGACGCCGCTCTTGGCGATGACCTGGTAGCCGTCATCGGCGAGCGCCTGCTCCTCGCTCGGCTGCACGTACCGCAGCAGGTCGGCCTGCCCCGAGCGGAGGGTTCCGAGTCGCACGCTGTCTTCGGTCACCGGGATGACGGTGACGGTGTCGAGGTAGGCCTCGCCCTGGTTGGGCGAACTGGGTGGCGCCCAGGCGTAGCCGTCGCGCCGGCTCAGCACGATCTCCTTGCCGTATACCTCGCTCGTGACGACGAACGGACCCGTCCCGACGAGCTTCGTGTACTGCAGCTGGTCCTCTCGGGAGAGGTCGAGGGTCGAGTCCGAGATGAGCCCGGCGCCCCATGCGGTGAGAGCACCGAGGAACGGCGCGTAGGGCGTCGGCAGCGTCACGGTCACCGTCCGGCTCGCCTCGTCGGTGGTGACGGTCGCCTCATGCGGGAAGGTCGCGTTCGGGGCGATCGCCTTGTCGGGCTGGCCGAAGACCTGGAACTCGAGGTTGCGCTTGACGTTGTCGACATCGAGCGGCGAGCCGTCCGAGTAGGTGACACCGTCGCGGATGACGAAGTCGTACCGTAGGCCGTCGTCGCTCACCGTCCAGCTCTCGGCGAGCCACGGTTCGAATACATCGGTGTCGGGGTTGCGGTAGACGAGGCGGTCCGTGAGGTTCTGCAACAATCCGCGATCCTGCCAGGCGCCCGACTCCTGCAGCTGGGCACCGAACGGGATCTCTGCATCGAGATAGATGAGGTCGCCGCCTCGGACGGGCTCGTCGCCCGCGGTGGCCGCCTGCGAGGGCCCCGAGCATCCGGACGCCAGCAGGGCGAAGCCGGCGAGGGCTGCGGCCGCTGCTGCGGCGCGCAGTCGCATTCGGGCGGTCGGGGTCGTGGACGACATGCGGTACTCCAGGTGGTGGGAGGGTCGTGGACGCCTCCGAGCGGAGGCACCCCGAATTCCTACCCCTGGTGCACGCGCATCCGCATCTTGGATGAACCGCGGTGACCGCAGGTATCGGTGCGTTGCCGATTGTGTCGGACGACGACGCCCAGATGACGGACTGTCGCGTCCGGCTACGCCGTGGCCGCGTGCGCCGCGTACTGCTCCCGGATGAGCGGGACCGTCGACGCGTCGAGGCGCGCGAGGGTCGCGACGGTCCACGCCGGGCGGCTGCCGGTGAGCGCCCACGCGGCCTGCACGGTCGCGCCGAGCGCCACGTACTCGCCGGGCTCCGGCACGACGACCGCCGCGTCGAAGACCTCGGATGCGACGCGCGACACGGCCGGGTTGGCGGCGGCGCCTCCCACGAGCAGCACGCGGGCGGCGGTGACGCCGAGGCGCCGCACGGCGTCGAGTCCGTCGGCGAGGCCGCACAGCATCCCCTCGACTGCGGCCCGCGCGAGGTTCTCGCGCGTCGTCGACGCGAGCGTCATGCCGAAGAGGGTCGCCGTGGCGTCCGGCAGGTTGGGGGTGCGCTCGCCCTCGAAGTAGGGCTGCAGCACGAGGCCCGCGGATCCCGGCTCGGCCGCGAGGGCCAGCTCGCCGAGGGCGTCGTGGTCGACGCCGAGCAGGCGGCTCACGCTGTCGAGCACGCGGGCCGCGTTGAGCGTCGCGACGAGCGGCAGGTAGACGCCCGAGGCGTCGGCGAAGCCGGCCACGGTGCCCGTCTCGTCGGCGATCGGGCGGTCGGTCACCGCGAAGACGGTGCCGCTCGTGCCGATCGAGACGACGACGTCGCCCGCGACGGCGCCGAGGCCGAGGGCGGCCGCGGCGTTGTCGCCCGCGCCCGGACCGACGAGGATCCCCGCCGGGATGCCGGGCAGCGCGACGGTCTCGCCGATCGACTCGCCAGGGCCGGCGATGCGCGGCAGCACGGCGTCGTGGCCGAGGGATGCGACGAGCAGCTCGCGGTCGTAGTCGCCCGTCGCGGGGCTCCAGTAGCTCGTGCCGGAGGCGTCGGAGCGGTCGGTGGCGAGCGCCTCGAGCACCGGCCCGAGGGGGCTCTCGTCGGCGGGGCCGTAGCCGCGCAGGCGCCAGCTCAGCCAGTCGTGGGGGAGGGCGACGGCCGCGACGCGCGCGGCGTTCTCGGGCTCCGCGTCGCGCAGCCAGCGCAGCTTGGTGGCCGTGAACGAGGCCACCGGCACCGAGCCGGTGCGGCGCGCGAGCTCGGCGGCGCCGAACTCCTCGATGAGGTCGCGCGCGGCCCGCGCCGAGCGAGTGTCGTTCCAGAGCAGGGCGTCGCGGATGACGCGGCCCTCGGCATCCAGCACGACCATGCCGTGCTGCTGCCCGCCGACCGAGATCGCGGCGACGTCGTCGAGTCCGCCGGCATCCGCGATGGCGGTCTGCAGGGCGTCCCACCACGCGGCGGGGGGCACCTCGGTGCCCGCCGGGTGGGAGGCGCGGCCCGTGCGCACGACGGCGCCCGTGTCGGCATCCCGGATCACGACCTTGCAGCTCTGGGTCGACGAGTCGACCCCCGCGACGAACGGCATCCAGCCCTCCAGTTCATTCGCTGAGTGGTCGGTTTCTGGCCCTAAACCCGGGGAATGGGGCGAGAAACCGACCACTCAGGGTGGTGTGGGTGGGTCAGCGGGCGCCGAGCAGGTGCTCGGTCGCGAGCTGCTGCAGGCGCACGAAGCCGAAGCCCTTGGCGTTGAAGTACGACGCCGCGTCGAAGTCCTCGAAGGCCGAGCGGTCGGCGACGAGGTCGGCGACGGTCTCGCCCGGGTTGAGGGTCGGCTGGCCGAGCTCGGGCACGCGGGCCGCGGCGAGCGCCTCCTGCACCTCGGGGTCGGCGCGGAAGGCCGCGGCGCGCTCCTTGAGCAGCAGGTAGGTGCGGATGTTGGCGCGAGCCGACTCCCACACGCCGTCCTCGTCCTCGGTGCGCGAGGGCTTGTAGTCGAAGTGGCGGGGGCCGTCGTAGGCCGGGCCGCCGTTCGGGCCGCCGTTCTCGAGCAGGTCGACGAGGGCGAAGGCGTTGTGCAGGTCGCCGTGGCCGAAGACGAGGTCCTGGTCGTACTTGATGCCGCGCTGGCCGTTGAGGTCGATGTGGTAGAGCTTGCCGTGCCACAGCGCCTGGGCGATGCCGGCCTGGAAGTTCAGGCCCGCCATCTGCTCGTGGCCGACCTCGGGGTTGAGGCCCACCAGCTCGGGGTGCTCGAGCTCGTTGATGAAGGCGAGCGCGTGGCCGACGGTCGGCAGCAGGATGTCGCCGCGGGGCTCGTTCGGCTTCGGCTCGATCGCGAAGCGGATGTCGTAGCCCTTGTCGATGACGTACTGGCCGAGGAAGTCGAAGGCCTCCTTGTAGCGCTCGAGCGCGACGCGGATGTCCTTGGCCGAGTCGTACTCGGCGCCCTCGCGGCCACCCCAGGCGACGTAGGTCTTCGCACCGAGCTCGGCGGCGAGGTCGAGGTTGCGGATGAGCTTGCGCAGCGCGAAGCGACGCACGGCGCGGTCGTTGGAGGTGAGGCCGCCGTCCTTGAAGACGGGGGCGCTGAAGAGGTTGGTGGTCGCCATCGGGATGATGAGGCCGGTCGCCTCGAGCGCGCCCTTCAGGCGGTCGATCTGCTTCTGGCGCTCGGCATCCGTCGAGCCGAAGGGGAAGAGGTCGTCGTCGTGGAAGGTGAGGCCGTAGGCACCCACCTCGGCGAGCTTCTCGACGACGTGGACGACGTCGAGCGCGGCACGGGTGGGGCCGCCGAAGGGGTCGGCTCCGTTGTAGCCGACGGTCCAGAGTCCGAAGCTGAACTTGTCGTCACGGGTGGGGGTGGGCGCGGTCATCGCGATCTCCTGTTGCTCCTCGTCGAGATAAAATGTTGCGAAGGCAAACATATACCATCGGCGGCTCGTGACAAAGCCCCGGATCGCGTTCGATAGTTTCGCGAAACCGGACGTAGACTGGCGCGATCGAAAGGGGACGCCCATGGCTCGCACCGCTGCCGCCGAGCGCGTCACGCTCGCACGCGTGGCCGAGGAGGCAGGGGTCTCCCTGTCGACGATCTCGAAGGTCCTCAACGGCCGCCCCGACGTCTCGCAGGCGACCCGCTCGCGCGTGGAGTCGCTGCTGTCCAAGCACGGCTACCTGCGCCGCAAGAGCTCCCAGCTGAGCACGGGCCTCATCGAGCTCGTCTTCCACGAGCTCGAGGCCGCATGGTCGATGGAGATCATCCGCGGCGTCGAGAACATCGCCGCCGACCACGGCATGAGCATCGTGCTGACCGAGAGCGGCAGCCGCCACGCGCCCGACCCCGACTGGATCGAGGGGGTGCTGCGTCGGCGTCCGGTCGGCGTCGTGCTCGTCTTCTCCGACCTGCCCACCGAGTACCGCGAGGCGCTGCGCTCGCGCGCGATCCCCTTCGTCATCATCGACCCCGCCGGCGACCCCTCGCCCGAGGTGCCGTCGGTCGGCTCGGCCAACTGGTCGGGCGGTCTCATGGCGACCCGTCACCTCATCGAGCTCGGCCACACGAAGATCGCCGCGATCACGGGTGCCGACGACATGATGTGCTCGCACGCCCGCATCGACGGGTTCCGCTCGGCGATGAGCTCGGCGGGACTGCCCATCCGCCCGGAGTGGATCCGCTTCGGCGACTTCCACACCTCGGGCGGCTACGAGCACGCCCGCTCGCTGTTGAGCGGCGACGACCGCCCCACCGCGATCTTCGCCGGCAGCGACCTGCAGGCGCTCGGCGTGCTCGAGGCGGTGCGCGAACTCGGGCTGCGGGTGCCCGACGATCTCTCGCTCGTCGGCTACGACGACATCCCGCTCGCGAAGTGGGTGAGCCCGCGGCTCACGACCATCCGTCAGCCGTTGCGCCGGATGGCGGAGGAGGCGACGCGGCTCGTCATCCGGATGAGCGAGGCCCCGCTCGAGTCGGTGCCGCGCATGGATCTCGCGACGAACCTCGTGCTGCGCGAGAGCACGGCGCCGCTCGTCGCCTGACGCTCCGCTGCCGCCGATATTTTCGAAGAAGTTTCGGTAACGGGTAGGTAACGTTAAGTTGCGGTCGGCAACATAACCCTTGTCCGGTGCTGCCCTCCCGCCTACTTTGGACGCACTCGTGTCCAGTCAGGACGCATTCCCTCGCGCAAAGGAGCGCCCGTGTCGACTCGACGCCGACTCGAAACTTTCGCTGCCGCCACGGCCGCCCTCACCCTCGCGGCCGGATCGCTGCTCGCGATCTCCTGGACCGCCGCCGCGGCCACGGCCCCCGTGCCCGCCGGCCAGCAGCTCGTGTCCTGGAGTGACTTCGAGGGTGCTTCGGTGGATCCGTGGGTCCCGCGCGGTCCCGTGGCTTTGGCGATCGATGCGGATGCGCACCAGGGATCGGGTGCACTGAAGGTGACCGGGCGCACGGAGGGTTGGAACGGGCCGTCGCTGCCGGGTTCGCTGCTGACCTCGGGCACGTACCACATCTCCGGGTGGGTGAAGCTGGTCTCCGGCCAGTCGGCCACGAAGCTGAACTTCGGGGTGAACCAGCCCGGTGCCTCCAACGAGTACCCGTGGGTCGGGGACCGCCTGGACGTGACCGATTCGGCGTGGGTGCAGATCGGCGGCGACTTCACGGTCGACGCGGCGCACCTGCCGAGCTCGATCTACATCGAGGCGGTCGACGGCACGGTCGAGTTCCTCGTCGACGACGTCCTCATCACCCAGGACACGGTGGTCACGACCATCCAGTCGAGTGACTTCGAGGGTGCTTCGGTGGATCCGTGGGTCCCGCGCGGTCCCGTGGCTTTGGCGATCGATGCGGATGCGCACCAGGGATCGGGTGCACTGAAGGTGACCGGGCGCACGGAGGGTTGGAACGGGCCGTCGCTGCCGGGTTCGCTGCTGACCTCGGGCACGTACCACATCTCCGGGTGGGTGAAGCTGGTCTCCGGCCAGTCGGCCACGAAGCTGAACTTCGGGGTGAACCAGCCCGGTGCCTCCAACGAGTACCCGTGGGTCGGGGACCGCCTGGACGTGACCGATTCGGCGTGGGTGCAGATCGGCGGCGACTTCACGGTCGACGCGGCGCACCTGCCGAGCTCGATCTACATCGAGGCGGTCGACGGCACGGTCGAGTTCCTCGTCGACGACGTCCTCATCACCCAGGAGGGGACGAGCACGCCGCCCGTCGACGCGGGCGACCCTGGCGCGCTCAGCACCGACTTCGAGGACGGGCTCGATGGCTGGGGGCCCCGTGACAACGGCGCCGGCGCACCGACTGTGGCGATCACGACCGACGACACCTACGTGCACGGTGGTGAGCAGGCGGCCGCGCTCACGGGGCGGCTCTCGCAGGGAAGCGGAATCGGGCACGATGCGACGGGTCTTCTGCTCCCCGGCCCCACCTACACGCTCTCGGCGTGGGTGCGATTCGCCGCGGGTGAGCCGGTCGACGCCGTCTGGCTGAGCCTCCAGACGACGACGGGCAGCACCGACGACTTCAAGACGCTCGTACAGTTCGACAACGTGACCAACACGGGCTGGACGCACGTCAGCGGGGACTTCACGGTGCCCGCCGGTGACAGCTCGTTCATCTACTTCGAGACGAACTACAACGGCGACAACACGTCTGCACTGTACGTCGACGACATCGAGGTGTCGGCGAGGACGATCGTGATCGAGGACCTCACGCCGATCAAGGACACCGTCGACTTCCCCGTGGGTGTCGCGATCGACACGCGCGAGACCGTGGGCGCCGCGGAGGAGCTGACCCTCAAGCACTTCGACCAGATCACGGCCGAGAACGCCATGAAGCCCGAGGGCTGGTACGACGCCGAGAAGCAGTTCTCGCCGAGCGGCGACATCGACGCCCTCATGGACTTCGCCCAGGAGAACGACCTCAAGGTCTACGGCCACGTGCTCGCCTGGCACAGCCAGACCCCTGCCTGGTTCTTCGAGGACGCCGAGGGCGCCCCGCTCACCACGAGCGACGCGGACAAGGCGATCCTGCGGCAGCGCCTGCACGACCACATCTTCGCGGTCGCGCAGTACCTCGCCGACGGTTGGGGCGACTTCGGCTCCGACACCAACCCGCTCTACGCGTTCGACGTCGTCAACGAGGTCGTCTCCGACTCGGGCGAGTACGCCGACGGCCTGCGCCGCAGCGAGTGGTATCGCATCCTCGGCGAGGAGTTCATCGACGACGCCTTCGAGTACGCGAACGAGGCGTTCAACGACACCTACGCCGCCGACGGCGCCGACCACCCGGTGACGCTGTTCATCAACGACTACAACACGGAGCAGTCGGGCAAGCAGGTGCGCTACCACGCGCTCGTGGAGCGCCTCCTGGCGCGCGGCGTGCCGGTCGACGGCGTGGGGCACCAGTTCCACGTGAGCCTGTCGATGCCGGTGAGCGCCCTCGAGGCGGCCATCGAGGCCTTCGAGGATCTGCCGGTGCGCCAGGCCGTCACCGAGTTCGACGTGACGACGGGCACGCCCGTCACCGACGCGAAGCTCGTCGACCAGGGCTACTACTTCCGTGACGCGTTCCGGGTGTTCCGGGCCCACGCCGAGGACCTCTTCTCGGTGACGGTCTGGGGCCTCAACGACGGTCGCAGCTGGCGGAGCAGCTCCGGGGCGCCGCTCGTCTTCAACGACGGGCTGCAGGCCAAGCCCGCCTACTACGGCATCGTGGACACCGACCTCCCGGCGCGACTGCGCACCGCGGACGTGTTCCAGGCGGACGTGCCGGCCGTCGACGGCGCGACCGACGACCCGGAGTGGTCGCGACTGCCGCTGCACGCGCTCAGCTCGACCGCCGGCTTCCAGCTGCGCTGGGAGAGCGACCACCTGACCGCCTACGTCGACGTCGCCGACACGACGTCGGGGAACGACCAGGTGAGCTTCCAGCTGGGTGACGACACCGTGACGCTCGGTCGCGACGGCTCGGGCGACGCCGACGGCGTCGTCGCCGAGACGGCGACGGGCTACCGGATGGTCGTGGAGCTGCCGCTCGAGGCCGCCGAACAGGGCGACGAGCTCGCCTTCGACGTGCGGGTTCGCGACGGCGCGACGACCACCGGCTGGAACGCCGAGGGCGTCACGGGCACGCTGACCCTGCGTGAGCCGGTGTCGTTCACGCAGGTCGTCCAGGCCTCCGTCGCCCCGACGATCGACGGCACGATCGACGGGCTGTGGGACGACGCGAACGTCGTGACCACCGCGAAGCACGTGCAGGGCACGGGCGCGGAGGCCACCGTGCGCACCCTCTGGTACGGCGACAAGCTCTACGTGCTCGCGGTCGTGGCCGACCCGATCGTCGACGTCTCGGGCTCCGACCCCTGGGTCCAGGACTCGGTCGAGATCTTCGTCGACCCGGGCAACGCCAAGAACGGCTCCTACCGCTACGACGACAGCCAGATCCGCATCTCGGCGACGAACACGCAGTCGTTCGGCACCGGTGACGAGGCGTTCCAGGCCGGACGCGTGCAGTCGGCGACGTCGGCGATCGACGGCGGCTACGTCGTCGAGGCGGCGATCGACCTGGACGACTACGTGGCGCTCGGTGCCCTGCAGGGCCTCGACTTCCAGGTCAACGACGCCTCGGGCGGATCCCGCACCGGCATCGCGAACTGGGCCGACCCGACCGGCGCCGGCTACCAGTCGACCGCCCGCTGGGGCGTCGGCGAACTCGTCGGCCCGGCCGAGGGCGGCGAGGAGCCGGACGACGCGACCGTGACGCTCGGTGCGTCCTCGGTGCGTGCGGGCGGCACGCTCGACGTCAGCCTCTCGGGCTTCGAGCCGGGCACGGTCGTCGACCTCGTGCTCGACCGGCCCGCCTCGGCGGCCGGCGGCGGTGGCGGCGTGGGCATCGCCGCCGTCGCACGGTCGGCGTCCGCCGCGGCGCTACCCGCGACCCTCGGCAGCCTGACGGTCGGACAGTCGGGAACGGCGGCGGGATCCGTCACCGTGCCCGCCGACACGACCCCGGGCTCCTACCGCCTGGCCGCCACCGTCGACGGTGACGTCCTGGCGAGCGGTCAGCTCACTGTGCTCGCTGCGCTGGCGGCGACCGGCTCCGACCCCGGTGCGGGTATCGGTGCTGCGTTGCTGCTTCTCCTTGCCGGAGTCGTGCTCATGGCACGCCACCGGCGGCGCCGCGAGACGCTCCGTCTCTGACGGAGAAGCGACGCCCGGGCTCGTCGGCGCGGCCCGGGCGTCGTCTGCTGCCCGGAAACGGATACGGATGCGGATGCGCGGACGACGTCGCGCGGTGGCGTCGTGCGGTGACGCGGCTCAGCGCACGACGAGCGGAGCGAACGCCGAGTCCGAGCCCGAGCGCTCGATCGCGAACCCGGCGGACGCCGAGCCCGCCGTGACGCGGTAGTCGCCGAGGAAGCCGGAGACGCGCAGCCGCCCCTCCGCGTCCGTGCGCATCCGCGTCGGCGGCAGCCACCACTCGCCGCGGACGAGCCGCTGCAGGGCGTGGTAGGCGGGCTTGCGCGAGCCGTCGGCGCGCAGCAGTCCGGCCGGGGCGCCGAGCCAGGCGCCGGCGTCGGTGATGCCCCAGTAGGTGATCGACTGCACCGCCGGGTGCCCGACGAGCGAGCGGTAGTGCCGCTCGAGCTCGTCGGCCTGGCGGGCCTCGCCCTCGGGCGTCGAGGGCCAGGAGGCGGGCTGGTAGTCGTTGAGGTCGACGATGTGCGCGGGCATGAGCTCGCCGGAGAGCAGCGTGTTCTCGGTCAGGTGCAGCGGCAGGCCGAACCGCGCGAAGCGGTCGACCATCGCGAGCATCGTCTCCTCGCCCCAGTAGCCCTGGTGCATGTGGGTCTGCAGGCCGAGCGCGTCGATCGGGGTGCCGGCCTCGAGCAGCCGCTCGATGAGGCGCTCGTAGTCGCTCGACAGGTCGAAGTCGTTGAGCAGCAGCGTGGCGCCGGGGTCGGCCTCCCGCGCCACCGTGAACGCCTCGTGCACGAACGGCACGATGCCGCGCTGCTGCGCGAGCCGGGTGATCGCGTTCGGCACGCCGTCCGGCTCGTTCTCGAACACCGGCATGATGACGGCCTCGTTGACGACGTCCCAGCTGCCGACGAGCCCGCGGAAGTCGCTCAGCTCGCGGCGGATGCGGTCGAAGGTCAGCCTCTCGACCTCGGCGAGGGGGAGCGGATCCATCCAGCGCGCCTTGACGGTGTGCCAGACGAGCGGGTGGCCCTTGAGCCGCACCCCGCGGTCGACGAACCAGCGGGCGGTGGCGCGGATGCGATCGGTCTGCGTCCTGCCGGGCTCCGGCTCGAAGTCGCCGCGATAGAAGGGGAGCGTGGCGGTGTCGAACACCCCCAGCCAGTCCTCGACGAGCTCGGCGTCATCCCGCTCGCCGTTGGCGTGCGCGATGAGCTCGAAGCCCGTGCTGCCGAAACCGAAGGCGTGGCGGGTCTGGGCGACCTCGACCTCGCGCTCGGCGAGGGGGGCACCCGTCGTGTCGGCGAGCTGGACGGTCAGCTCGCCGACACGGTGCGGCGGACGCTCGCTCACGCGCGCGAGATCGAGACCTCGGCGTGCAGCGGCCGGGTGTGGTCGACGACGCGGGTCTCGCCGGTCAGCTCCACGGGGTGGGAGAACACGATGTCGCCTGCGGAACGGGCGACCCCGAACACGACCGCGCCGGGCTCGACGATGCGGCGACCGTCGACGCCGGTGAACGACGTCAGCTCGGCGGGGACTCGGAACGTGACGGTCGCATCCTCGCCCGCCGCGAGGTCGACGCGGGCGAAGGAGATGAGCCGCTGCACGGGGCGCACGACGCTCGCCACCGGGTCGTGCAGGTACAGCTGCACGACCTCGGAGCCGTCCCGGTCGCTCGTGTTGGCGACCTTGACGCGCACCTCGACCGTCTCGGAGAACAGCCTGCTCGAGGTGCCGAGGTCGCTCCACGCGAACTCGGAGTAGGAGAGGCCGTGACCGAACCAGTAGGCCGGGGTGGGGTCGATGTTCGACACGCCGCTCTTGCGGGCGAGCGGGGCCGCGAGGTAGCTCGACGGCTGGGCGCCCGCGGTGGCGGGGACGCTCACGGGGAGGCGGCCGGCGGGGTTGACCCGCCCGCTGAGCGCGCCCGCGATCGCCTGGGTGCCCTCCTCGCCGAGGAAGAAGGCCTCGAGGATCGCGTCCGCGGACTCCGGGGCGGAGCCGAGCGCGTACGGGCGGCCGGCGAGCAGCGTCACGACCGAGGGCGTGCCGCTCGCGACCACCGCGTCGAGCAGCTGCTGCTGCGCGCCCGGCAGGGCGAGCGACTCGGCGTCGCAGCCCTCACCCGAGGTGCCCCGGCCGAAGAGGCCCGCGCGGTCGCCGAGGGCGAGGATGACGACGTCGGCGTCGCGCGCCGCCTCGACCGCGGCCGGGATCTCGGCGGTCTCGCCGCCGTCGATCGTCGTGCCGCGCACGTAGACGAGGTCGGCCTCCGGGAACTCGGCCCGCAGCGACTCGAGCAGGGTGGGCAGTCCGATGCCGATCGGCGTCTCGGGGTGCTGCACGCCCACGTGCGCCGGGAAGGAGTAGCAGCCGAGCACCGCGTAGGGGTCGTCGGCCGTCGGGCCGACGACGGCGATGCGGCGGGGTGCGGCGAGCGGCAGGATGCCGTCGTTGCGCAGCAGCACGATGGCGCGCTCGGCGAGCTTCGCCGCGAGCTCGCGGTTCTCGGCCGAGTCGAGGTCGACGGTGCCGCGCACCGTGTCGACCGACGCGTCCGCGCCTCCCGCGAGCACGGCGGGCATGGGCGACCAGTCGGCGTCGAGCAGCCCCAGGTCGAGCTTCTGCAGCAGCACGCGGCGCAGGGCGCGGTCGACGATCGCCTCGTCGAGCCGTCCGTCGCGCACCGCCTGCGCGAGCGGGGCGCCGTAGCCGCGCACGGTCGGCAGCTCGACGTCGATGCCCGCGGTGATGGCCGTGGCGGCCGCGCCGCCCCAGTCGCCCTCCGCCGCGACGCCGTGCAGCGCCGCGAGGAAGCCGACCGAGAAGTAGTCGGCGACGACGGTGCCGTCGAAGCCCCACACGTCGCGCAGCAGCCCGGTGAGCAGGCTCGCGTCGGCGGCCGTCGGCACGCCGTCGATGTCGGTGTAGGCGTTCATGACCGAGCGCACGCCGCTCTCGCGGATGGCCATCTCGAACGGCGGGAGCAGCACATCCGCGAGCTCGCGCGGGCCGACCGAGACGGGCGCCAGGTTGCGGCCGGCCTTCGAGGCCGAGTACCCGACGAAGTGCTTGAGCGTCGCGACGATGCCGGCGCGCTCGAGGCCCTGGATGTAGGCCGTCGCGATGGTGCCGACGAGGTACGGGTCCTCGCCGATGGTCTCCTCGACGCGGCCCCAGCGGGCGTCGCGCACGACGTCGAGCACGGGCGCGAGGCCCTGGTGCACGCCGACCGAGCGCATGTCGGCGCCGATGCGGCCCGCCATCTCGCGCACGAGGTCCGGATCGAAGCTCGCGCCCCACGACAGCGGCACGGGGTAGGCGGTGGCCCCCCAGGTGGCGAAGCCCGCGAGGCACTCCTCGTGGGCGACGGCCGGGATGCCGAAGCGGTTCGAGCTCACGATCCGCTCCTGGGTGCGCTGCAGCGAGAGCGCACCCAGGGCGGGATCCACGGGGGCCGTGCCGAAGGGGCGGGTCAGCTGACCCAGCCCCTCCGGCAGCAGCTCCTCGATGTCGACGTCGTCGATCATGTCGTTCTGGTGCGGTGCCACCTCGCCGCCGTCGGCCGAGGCGCCGACCCAGATCCCGAAGAGCTGCGCGAGCTTCTCCTCGAGGGTCATCTGGGCCACGAGCGCGTCGACACGAGCGTCGGGTGTGCGGGAGGTGTCGTGCCAGGGCTGCACGACGTGGACGTCGAGGGACACGGTCAGCCCTTCACGGCGCCGGTGAGACCGCCGACGATGCGGCGCTCAGCGGCGAGGAAGAACACCAGTGCGGGCACCATCGCGAGCGAGGTGTACGCGAGCACGGCGCCCGTGTCCTGCGAGTACTGCGTCGAGAACTGCTGCACGCCGAGCGGCAGGGTCCACAGCTCCTGCGGCATGCCGCCCGCGGCCATCACGAGGAGGGGCAGCAGGTAGCCGTTCCAGCTTCCGAGGAAGGCGAGCACACCCACCGTGATGAGGCCCGGGATCGACAGCGGCAGCACGATCCGCCAGAAGAAGCCGATGCGGCTGGCTCCGTCGATCGCGGCGGCCTCCTCGATCTCCCGCGGGATGGCCCGCAGGAAGGGCACGAGGATGATGATCGTCACCGGGAGGCCGAAGGCCACCTGGGGGATGATCACGCCGAGGAACGTGCCGTGCAGGCCGATGTCGCGCAGCAGGATGCTGAGCGGCAGGGCCGCCACCGTCAGCGGGAACATGAGGCCCGCGGAGAAGAAGGTGTACAGCCACTGGCGGCCGCGGAACTGGTAGCGGGCGATCACGTACGCGGCGCAGATGCCGAGCACCACGACGCCGAGGGTGGTGCCGACGGCCACGAGGGACGACGAGAACACCGACCCCCAGAACCGCGCACTGGTCAGGACGTTGGCGTAGTTGCCGAAGAACCACGGGTTCGGCCAGCCGCCGGGCGCCGCGTTGAGGTCGGCGCTCGTGCGGAATCCGGAGATCCACACGTAGAGCACCGGGATGATCGACACGAGGATCGCGGTGAGCGCGACGACGTAGACGATGGGCTGACGCCAGGTGAAGCGGGTGCCCGCCTGGACGGAGGTCGGTGATGCGGTCGACATCAGAAGTCGTCTCCTCGGGTGTCGGCCTCGGTGCCGAGGTCACGGCGCATGGCGTGACGCTGGTACAGCACCGCGATGAGCAGCGAGATCAGGAAGAGGATCACGGCGACCGCGCTTCCGTAGCCCGGGTTGCCCTGGCCGTATTGGATCATGTAGGTGGCCATGGTGCTGGTGGCGCCCACGGGGCCGCCCCTGGTGGTCACCCAGACCATGTCGAACAGCTGGAGCGATCCGATGATCGACAGGAACGCCCAGATGCGGATGGTGGGTCCGAGCAGCGGGATCGTGATGTGCCACTGGATCTTCCACCAGCTGGCGCCGTCGATCGCGGCCGCCTCGGAGAGCTCCTCCGGAACGCCCTGGAGGCCGGCGAGCATCAGCAGGATCGCGAAGCCCAGGTACTTCCAGGTCAGGATGCCGAACATGACCCAGAGGGCGGTGTCCGGCTGGGCGAGCCAGGGCTGCGCGAGGTCTCCCAGGCCGATCGACTCGAGGAAGGCGTTGAGCCCACCGCGCGGCGAGAGCAGCAGCTTGAAGGAGAGGCCCGCGATGACCTCGGAGAGCACGTAGGGCACGAAGATGGCGGCACGGATGATGGTGCGGCCGCGCATCTTGCGGTTGAGCAGGAGGGCGACGGTGATCGCGAGCGGACCCTGGATGAGGAGCGACAGGATCGCGATCGTGAAGTTGTTGCCGATCGACTTCAGGAACAGCGGGTCGCCGAAGGCACGGATGTAGTTGTCGATGCCGATGAAGCGCTCGAGCGGTCCGAGGCCGTTCCAGTTGAAGAAGCTGTAGACGGCGGCGAGCGCGACCGGGAGGATCACGAAGCCGACGAAGACGATGAGGGCGGGGCCGACGAAGAGCAGGATCTCCAGCAGCTTGCGGGTGTCCCGCCGGCGGGTTCGGGTGCGTGGGGCGGCAGGGCCCGCGGAGACCGCGGGCCCTGCCTGAGTGATGCTGGTCATGTTGACTTTCTAGAGTTCGGCGCTGGGTGCTCTACTCAGAGAGCGGCGGCCGTGTCTTCCAGGACCTTGACGATGTCCTCCGGCGTGCCGGTGCCCGCCATGAGGTTGACGACGGCCTGGTTCAGCGGGGTGCCGAAGGTCGGGCCGAGGTCGCTGTCGAGCCAGAGCTGGACGTAGGACGACTCGGCGAGGCCGGCGGCGATCGCCTTGAGGTTCGGGTCCTCGATGCTGTCGGCGGCAGCCGGGTTGGTCGGGATGCCCGCACCGGTCGCGGCGTAACGCTTCTGCACGTCGTCGCTGAGGATGTACTGCAGGAGCTCGACGGCCACGTCGGGAGCGTCCTTCGAGACACCGAAGCCGTCGCCGCCACCCATGGTGATGGTCGGGTCACCGGCGGTGCCGGGCACGCTCACCATCGGGTACCAGCCGAGCCACGAGGGAACGGTGGCGTCCGGGGTCAGCGAGCCGATCTGGCCGGCGTTCCAGTGGCCCATGAGCTCGGCCGCGGCGTTGCCGTTCGCGACGAGACCCGCGGAGCTGTCAGCGCCCTGCTGGCCCGACGAGGCGAGGAAGCCGTCCTGGAACGGGTTGGTCGCGACGAAGTCCTGGAGCAGCTCGCCCGCCTCGACCCAGCAGGGGTCGGAGAAGTCGAGCGCCGGGATGGCGGCCTTCAGGGTGTCGGTCGAGCACGCGGCGAGCGCGAACTGGTACCACCAGTGACCGGCCGGCCACAGGTCGCCCGCACCGACGGCCATCGGCGCCACGCCGTAGTCGCGGAGCTTCTCGTTGGCGTCCTCGAGCTCGGGCAGGGTCTCGGGAACCGACGAGACGCCGGCGGCCGAGTAGAGGTCCTTGTTGTACCAGATGCCCTCGATGCCGAAGGTGTAGGGCAGGGCGTAGACCTTGCCGTCGACCGTCCACGGCGTCACGACGCCGCCGAGCGCGTCGATCGAGTCGGACGCCACGTCGGTGAGGTCCTTCAGGTAGCCGGCCTCGACCTGCGAGCGGACCTCGCCACCGGGCCACACCATGAAGATGTCGGGCGCGTCGCCCGACTGCAGGGCGTTGGGGATGAGGGTGCGCTGCAGGTCCTCGTTCTGGTAGCCGGTGACCTCGACCTTGACGCCGGGGTGCGACTCCTCGAACTCCGCGGCCACGTCCTCCCACAGACCCTTCTGGGGGTCGGTGGTCGCGTTGTGCCACCAGGTGAGAGTCACCTCGCCGTCGTTGTTGTCGTCGCCGGACGGCGTACAGGCGGTGAGACCACCGATGGCCAGGGCCGACGCGGCTGCGACGGCACCGACCCGTGTGATGCGGGCCTTGTTCATCTTCGAACACCTCTCGAAAGTTTCGACATCCCTGTCGAAAGTGGTTGGGATGCCGCGATCATACGCAGACGCGGGAAATGGCGTCAAGCACAACAAAATAACGTTTAAGCCCCAAGCCGGGGGGTGTCGGGGCGCTTTCCGCAGGAACGACAGGCGCTATGGTGTGCCTCGTGGCAGTACTCGGGGACACCGTCGACTCCGTCCGCCGTCGAAACCTTTCGACGGTGCTGGAGCTCGTGCATCGTGGTGACGGTCCGTCGCGCGCCGACCTCACGAACCTCACGGGACTCAACCGCTCGACGATCGGCGCGCTCGTCGGCGAACTCGTCGAACTCGGCCTCGTGCAGGAGACCGACCCCTCCGCCACCAACCGCGTCGGGCGTCCCTCGCGGCGCGTGCTGCCCCATCCGGGGCCCGCGATCATCGCCGTCAACCCCGAGATCGACGCCGTCACGGTCGCGGTGGTCGGGCTCGGCGCGCAGGTCGAGCACCGCATCCGCCACGAGCTCGACCACATCGCGAGCCCCGAGGAGACGGCGGCCGTCATCGGCGCGCTCGTCGAGGAGCTGCGGGCCGGGCCGCTCAAGGACCGGCGCCTCGTGGGCGTCGGTCTCGCCGTGCCCGGACTCGTGCGGGCCAGCGACGGCGTCGTGCGCTGGGCGCCGCACCTCGGCTGGCGTGAGATCTCCTTCCCCCGGCTCGTCGAATCGGTCGTGGGGCTGCCGACCTTCGCCGACAACGACGCGACCCTCGGTGCGCTGGCGGAGCGCCTGTTCGGCGTGGGCCGCGGGGTCGACCAGCTCGTGTACCTCAACGGCGGCGCGAGCGGCATCGGCGGCGGCGTCATCATCAACGGCCGCCCGTACCGCGGTGCCTACGGCTACGCGGGGGAGTTCGGGCACAACCGCCCGCGCCTCGACGACCCCGCCCACCGGGCCACCGTCGGCGGCACGCTCGAGGAGGAGGTCAGCCGCGCGCGGCTGCTCGCGATCCTCGGCCGGCGCACCTCCGACGAGCCCGAGTTCGAGGCCGCGGTGCTGTCGTCGCAGGACCCCGCGCTGCACGCCGAGCTCGCACGGCAGCAGGTCGTGCTGGGCGGTGCGCTCGGCAACGCCATCAACGTCATCGGGCCGGAACTCGTCGTGCTCGGCGGCTTCCTCGCGACCCTGCTCGCGTGGGACGCCCCCGGGCTCGAGGCGGCGGTCGCCGCCCGCACGCTGCCCGTCGCGTGGGAGGGCACCCGCATCCGCCCGGCGGGTCTCGCCCGCAACCGCCTGCTCATCGGCGCGGCCGAGCTGGCCTTCGGATCCGTGCTGCGCGACCCCGCATCCTTCGCCGACTGAGCGTCGGCCACGGGAGTGCGCGACCCCCGCAGTGGGGGAGAATGGGGGGATGCCCTCCACCACCGGATCCCCCGACTACCGCGACGCCGGGCTCGAGTTCCCGCCCGGCTTCGTGATCGGTTCGGCGACCGCCTCGTACCAGATCGAGGGGGCCGCCCGGGAGGGCGGCCGCGGGCCGTCGATCTGGGACACCTTCAGCCACACGCCCGGCAAGGTGTGGAACGGCGACACGGGCGACGTGGCCGATGACCACTACCACCGCTGGGAGTCGGACCTCGACCTCATGCAGGAGCTGGGGCTGCAGGCCTACCGCTTCTCGATCGCCTGGCCGCGCATCCAGCCGACCGGCTCGGGGGCGGTCAACCCGCAGGGCGTCGCCTTCTACTCGCGGCTCGTCGACGGGCTGCTCGAGCGCGGCATCCGCCCCATCGCGACGCTCTACCACTGGGATCTGCCCCAGCCGCTCGAGGATGCAGGCGGCTGGCCCGCCCGCGACACCGCGTACCGCTTCGCCGAGTACGCGGCCCGCACGGCCGAGGCGCTCGGCGACCGGGTGCACACCTGGACGACGCTCAACGAGCCGTGGTGCTCGGCCTACCTCGGATACGGCTCGGGCGCCCACGCACCCGGTCGCACCGACGGCGCGGCCGCGCTCGCGGCGGTGCACCACCTGAACCTCGGCCACGGCCTCGCCGTGCAGGAAGTGCGGCGGGCGGCGACGAACGACCCCGACCTCTCCATCACGCTCAACTTCCACGTCATCCGCGGCGACGACTCGACCTCGCCCGAGGCGAGGCGCCGCATCGACGCGCTCGCGAACCGTGCGTTCACGCATCCGCTGCTGCGCGGCGAGTACCCGAAGGATCTGCTCGAGGACACGGCGGGCGTCACCGACTGGGGCTTCGTGCGGGGCGGCGACCTCGCGCAGATCAACCAGCGCATCGACGTGCTCGGCGTCAACTACTACTCGACCGTCACCGTGAAGATGTGGGACGGCGCGAGCCCCCGCGCCAACAACGACGGCCACAAGGACGTCGGCGGCTCGCCGTGGCCGGGCTCGCGGGAGGTCGAGTTCGAGAAACAGGCGGGCCCGTACACCGCGATGGGCTGGAACATCGCCCCCGACGGGCTCGAGGAGCTGCTGCTCTCGCTCAAGGAGCAGTTCCCCGAGCAGCCGCTCATGATCACCGAGAACGGCGCCGCCTTCGAGGACCGGGTGACCGAGACGGATGCCGGCAGGCGCGTGCACGACGCCGAGCGCGTCGACTACCTCAACCGCCACTTCACGGCCGCGCACCGCGCCCTCGCGCAGGGCGTCGACCTGCGCGGCTACCAGGTGTGGTCGCTCATGGACAACTTCGAGTGGGGCTACGGCTACTCGAAGCGCTTCGGGATCGTGCGGGTCGACTACGACACGCAGGAGCGCATCCTGAAGGATTCGGCGCTCTGGCTGCAGGAGCTGCTCGCCACGCGCCGTACGCCGGGGACGTCGGAGGGCTGAGCCCCCGACCGCCCCGTCCCCTACTGGATCCCCTCCTTCCTCAGCCGCCACTGTTGGCAGGTGGCGCCGTTGGAGGTGTACTGCTGGGCGACCGCTCCGTCGGAGGCCGAGCATCCCGTGATCTCGAGTACCTTGCCGCTGTT
The DNA here is from genome assembly GCF_003627075.1 of Protaetiibacter intestinalis. Classification (NCBI taxonomy): domain Bacteria; kingdom Bacillati; phylum Actinomycetota; class Actinomycetes; order Micrococcales; family Microbacteriaceae; genus Protaetiibacter; species Protaetiibacter intestinalis. The sequence continues at coordinate 1,694,581 of NZ_CP032630.1, forward strand.
GGAGTTGGTGAATGTCCACCAGCCTCCGCTCGTAGTCGCGTTCCAGTTCTGGGTGGCGTGACCGGTCGGCCCCCACTGCGCCGCATCGACACCGTCCGCGGTCTGCGCCGAAGGGATCTCGAGCAGCTTGCCGCTGTTGAGGTTGACGAGTTGCACCGTCGCGCCGCTCACGGGATGCAACGTCCATCGTTGGGCGGCATCGCCGGTGGGCCCCCACTGGCCGGCGGCCGCGCCGTCGGTGGTGAGCGCGCTCAGGATCTCGAGCAACTTTCCGCTACTGCGGTTGGCGAGCTGGAACTGAGGATCGAGGGCGGCGCTTCGGTACACCTGCAGCTGGTCGAGCTCAGCGAAGTTGGTGCCCTTCGTGAAGCGGACGGTGTTGAGTCCGGCGTTGAGGGTGACCGTCTTCTGCGCCCAGGCGTACCTGCCCCAGTCGACCGTGCGGGGGTAGCTGATCGTGGATGAGGATCCGCCGTTGACGCTGACGCCGTGCGTTGCCGCCGCGGTGTAGCCGTTGTCGTAGCGCACGTTGAGCGTGTAGCTGCCGGCCGCGGGCACCCGGACGGCGAACTGCACGTAGCTGCCGGCGTTGTTGATATTGCCCACCTTCGATCCGTTCGCCGCCTGGACGTGCGTCACCACGGAGGCATCGTTGATCGTCGCGAGCTCCGCCTCGTACTGCTGGGCATCGAGGGGGATCGAGCCGACACGGATGTCGTTGAGGCTCGTCGACAGGTTCTCGACGTTCGTCGCCTGGTAGAGCGTGCGCCCGTCGACGCTGGTCGCGAGACCTTGCGCGAACCCGCTGAAGTTGCCGCCTTGGGTGTCGCTCGCGTCGTAGGTGACGGGCATCGGCAGCCGCTCCCAGGGTCCCGCCCCCAGGTTGTAGTTGACGTAGAGGTTCTGCCCGCCGTCGATCGCGCCCCCCGAGGTGAGCGACCACTTGCTGGCGACGATTACCGTCCCCTGGGGGCCGCCGCTCGGGCTCCAGGTGACGTAGGGGGATGAGCCGATGCCGCGTCCGTCGGACAGCTGGATGGGTGTGCCGATGCTCGTGGAGCTACCCCAGTCGAGGCCGTCGGCGGAGACCTTGTAGTAAGCGGGTGCCGTGTTCTGGCTCTGGCTGGGTCGGTTGACGACTTCGAAGGTCGCCATGTAGCTGCCGTTGGGGAGCTTGACGACGGTGATCATGCCAGGGCGATCACTGTGATTGGTGGGCGCCGACACGTTCACGAGCGTGCCCCAGGTGGCGCCCCCGTCGGTGGACCGTCGGTAGGAGACCGCCTGCAGCACACCGTTCGCCTTCTGACGCTCGTCCGAGAAGTAGGCGACGAGGCCCCCGTAGCCGTCGATCGCGAGCGAGGGTTCCCAGACCGTCGTCGTCGTGGAAGTGGGACTCGGGTCGTAGACGGCGGGCCCGCCGGTGTCGATTGTGCTGAGGTAGCTCCAGCTGGTGCCCTGGTCGGTGCTCTTGTAGACGACAAGTCGACTGCTCGAGCGGTCGGTGGGCATGATCATCCCGGCGAGCAGGATGGTGCCCGCGGCGAGGCCGCCGGTGGTCTGCGTCACCTCGAACAGGTACGGCTGGGCGGTACGGGTGAAGGTGGGGAACGTCGCGCTGGGGTTGACGTCGGCGACATGGCTCCAGCTGTTGCCGTTGTCGGTGCTGCGGTAGATCGGGTAGACCTGCACCCCGCCCTGCAGCACAAGCTTGTCGAAGGTCACGAGCTGCTGGCCGTTGGAGGCGCCGTTGTTCTTCAGAACGATGATCTTGGCGTAGGTGGTGCCTGCGGGGGTGCCGCCTTCGGGATTGAAGGAGCTGCCCGCCGCAGGCGAGTAGACCAGCGCGCCGTTGCCGGTGGTGACGGCGTGCGCGGGGTTACTGGGGATGAGGGATGCGGCGACGAGTGCAAGGCTCGCAGCCACAGCGAGTGCTGCGCGTCGCACCCAGACGGCGTGTGCCGATCCGGCCACAGGGGATGACATAAGACCTCCGATTGTTTACAACGTTGTACAACTCGGGTTCGCGGATGAAACTAGCCCGCCCTGCGCCGAGGGTCAAGAGCGGATGCGATCGTCGCACGGCGCTACGGTGGGCTCATGACGGCGACCCTGCGCGACGTGGCCCAGTTGGCCGGCGTCTCGTTCAAGACGGTTTCGAACGTCATCAACGACTATCCGCATGTGAGCGAGGCGACGCGCGTGCGGGTGCAGGCGGCGATCGATCAGCTCGGCTATCGACCCAACCGAACCGCCCGCACGCTGCGCTCGGGGCGCACGGGCGCGATCGGCCTCGCGGTGCCCGAGCTCAGTCTCGCCTACTTCGCCGAGCTCGCGGATGAGGTGATCACCGCGGCGGACGAACGCGACATCGTCGTGCTCATCGAGCAGACGGGCGGCGATCGCCGGCGTGAGCTGGAGGTGCTGAACGGATCGCGCCGTCAGCTCACCGACGGGCTGCTGTTCAGCCCGCTCGCCCTCGGCAATGAGGACGCCGCGCTGCTCGACGTCGGGTATCCCCTCGTGCTGCTCGGCGAGCGCATCTTCGACGGCCCCGTCGATCACGTGACGATGGAGAACGTGGCGGGTGCGCGCGCCGCGACCGAGCACCTGATCGCGAGCGGACGTAGCCGCATCGCCGTCGTGGGCGCCCACGCGGGAGAGGTGATCGGCTCGGCGGGTCTCCGGGTAGCCGGCTACCGCTCCGCGCTCGAGGCGCACGGCCTGCCCTATGCCGAGGAGCTGGTGGTCGACTCCGGCCCCTGGCACCGCGCGAACGGCGCCGAGGCGATGCGGATGCTGCTGGCCCGGCGGGTGAGCTTTGATGCCGTCTTCGCGCTCAACGACGAGCTCGCGCTCGGCGCCCTGCGCGTGCTGCGGGAGCAGGGGGTGGACGTTCCCGGTCAAGTGGCCATCATCGGCTTCGACGACGTCGACGAGGGTCGTTATTCGCTTCCGAGCCTCAGCACGGTCGACCCCGGTCGGCGCGAGATCGCCCGGCTCGCCGTCGAGGTGCTACTCGATCGGATCTCCGGTGTCGAGACGGGCGGCCGCCGCGAGCTGCGTTCCGGTTTCCGCGTGATCCCGCGCGAGTCTACCGCCGCCTCCGTCACGGTCTGATCGCGAATCTGGGCGTGCGCTTGACAGGAGGAGGGTCGGCATCGCATCATGCATTTACAACGTTGTAAACAACGGTGGCCCGATCCGGTCGTCCACGTCCGGAGCACATGCAGACAGAGCAGTCCCGCATCAGAGAAGGAACCGAACATGACCCGCACATCCCTCGTGGGCGTCGGCGCGATCGCCGCAGCCGCCCTTGTCCTCTCCGGCTGCAGCGCCGGCGGCGACGACACCCCCTCCGACGGTCCCGTCGAACTCGTCTTCTGGCACGGCTACACCGAGGCAGACGGCGACGTGCTCGAAGGCATCGTCGACTCGTTCAACGACAGCCAGGACGAGGTGCACGTCTCGACCGAGGTCAACACCTGGGCCACCATCAACGACACCCTGCTTCCGGCGCTGTCGTCGAAGACCGGCCCCGACCTCGTCGCCCTCCCCGCTGAGAACTTCCCCGTCTACGCGGCGAAGAAGGCCTTCGTGTCGCTCGACGACTTCTACGCCGACGCGGCGAACAACGCCTCCGACGTCGTCGAGGGCGGCAAGGCCATGACCATCGTCGACGGCACGAGCTACGGCATCCCGCTCGGCTTCGTGCCGCTCGCCATCTACTACGACAAGGCCGCCTTCGCCGAGGCGGGCATCACCGAGGTGCCCGCCGACTGGGATGCGTGGGTCGAAGCGGCGAAGGCCCTCACCGTCGACGAGAACGGCGACGGCACGCCCGAGCGCTACGGCATCGTGCTGCCCGACCACGCCACCGTCGGCAACGGCGTCTGGCCCTCGCTGTTCTACGGCGGAGGCGGTGACCTGGTCAGCGACGGCGAGGCCGTCATCGACAGCTCCGAGAACGCCGACACGCTCGCCTTCTGGTACGACGCGATCGTGAACGACAAGATCTCGCCCATCGGGGTCGACGGCATCGAGGCCGACAGCGTGTTCAGCTCGGGCAAGGCCGCCATGACCTTCGGCGGGCCCTGGATGACCTTCATCGCGGCAGATGCCGGCATCGACTACGGCATCGCGCCGATCCCGGCGGGCCCCGACACCCAGGCGGCCTCGGCCATCGGCCTCACCCTCTCGGTCACCGACCAGGGCGACGACGCCAAGATCGCCGCGGCACAGAAGTTCCTCGCCTACTTCCTGAACGACGACAACGCCGCCGCGTGGTCGCTCGGCTCCGGATGGCCGCCGCTGCGCACGGGCGTGCCCGCCGAGGCGGTCGCCGAGAACGCGACGGTCGCGACGCTCTCGCAGTTCACCTCCTTCACCCGGCCGCTGCTGCCCGGCGTCGTCAACAGCGTCGACGTGCTGTCGGCTCTCGACGAGCTCACCCAGCGCGCGATGGCCGGCGATGACATCGACACCCTGCTCGCGGAGGCGCAGAGCAAGGTGGAGGCGGCGCTCGCCGACCAGTAGCGTTCGACAATCCGGGGGCGGCGTCGACGGCGGCGCCGCCCCCGGCCCACGAACAGCAGGGAATCATGACAGCACCAGCAGCACGCGCCTACCGGCCGCCCGCACCGCTCGGCGGGCGCCCCCGGGTCCGGGGGGAAGGGCGCCGCACCCTCACCGCGCTCGCCTTCCTCGCACCGGCGCTCCTCATCCTCGGGGCCTTCGTCGCCTGGCCGATGATCTCCGCGTTCCGGCTCTCCTTCACGGATGCCAGCGGCTTCGGAGCCGAGGACTGGGTCGGCCTGGACAACTACATCCGGGTCTTCACCGACCCCGACATCCTCGACGCGATGGTCAACACCCTCTGGTACACGGTGCTGTTCACGCCGACGGCCGTCGTCAGCGCGCTGCTGCTCGCGCTCGTGCTCAACAGTCCGGCACTGCCGTTCCGCGGCTTCTTCCGCACGGCGCTCTTCCTGCCGTTCATCGTCTCGCTCGCGGTGGCGGCGTTCGCCTGGTCGTACCTGCTCGACCCGCGCCTCGGTCTCGTCAACTACTGGCTGCAGGGGGCGGGCGTGCAGCTCGGCGACGTGCTCGAGGACCCGGTGCTCGCCATGCCCGCGGTCGCGCTCGTCGCCGTGTGGAAGAACTTCGGCTTCTACATGGTGATCTTCCTCGCGGGCCTGCAGGACATTCCGGCCTCCCTCTACGAGGCGGCGCGCATGGACGGTGCGGGGGCCGGGCGGCGCTTCACCAACGTCACCCTGCCGCTGCTGTCGAACACCTTCGCGTTCGTGCTGATCTTCGCCCTCATCGCGGCGCTGCAGGCTTTCGACCAGATCTACGTCATGACCGGCGGCGGCCCCTACGGCCACACCCAGACGATCGTCATGGAGATCTACGAGTCGGGCTTCCGCAAGCTCGATCTCGGATTCGCCTCCGCCCTGTCGTACGTGCTGCTGATCGCCACACTGCTGCTGAGCGTCGTGCAGTTCGTCTTCTTCGGCCGTCGAGAGAAGGACCTCGGATGACCGCCGTCGGCCTGCGCGCGCCGCGCCCGCGCATCCGCCCCGCGTCGGTCGTCACCTTCCTCGTGATGGCCGTCGTCACCGCCTTCGTGCTGCTGCCCGTGGCGATCATCATCTTCACGGCGTTCAAGCCTGTCGCCGAGGTCAACGCCTACCCGCCGACCCTGCTGCCGACCGAGTGGACGCTCGACAACCTGATCCGCATCCTCGAGGAGCTGCCGTTCGCCCGGCTCGCGCTCAACAGCGTGATCTTCGCCGGCGGGGTCACGCTGTGCGCGCTCGTGTTCGACTCGCTCGCCGCCTACGCCCTCGCGCGCATCGACTTCCGCGGGCGCGGGGTGCTCTTGGTGCTCATCATCGCGAGCCTCATGATCCCGTTCCAGGCCACGCTCATCCCCGTGTACCAGCTCGTGGCGGAGCTCGGTTGGATCAACACCTATCAGGGCCTCATCGCGCCGCGCGCGGCCGACGCCTTCGGGATCTTCCTGCTGCGGCAGTTCTTCCTCGCCCTGCCGCGCGACCTCGACAACGCGGCGCGCATCGACGGGGCGAGCGAGTTCCGCGTCTTCCGCAGCGTCGTGCTGCCGAACGTGGTGCCCGCGCTCATGACCCTCGGCGTGTTCACCTTCGTCAACAACTGGAACGACCTGCTGTGGCCGCTCGTGTTCACGAACCAGGCCGAGATGGGCACCATCACCTCGGGCCTCACGCTGCTGACCGGACCGGGCGGCATCATCCCCTACGGGGTCATGATGGCCGGATCGCTACTCGCGGTGGTCCCGCTCGTGATCGGCTTCCTCTTCGTACAGCGGCGCTTCATCGACAACATCGCCACGACGGGACTGAAATGACGACGCCCTGGTACCGGGACGGCACCCTCCACTTCGGCGTGGGCGTCGAGGACACCTTCGTGCCGCAGGAGCGTCCCGGCGAACGGGCGATCGACGAGTACGTGCTCACCGAGCACGACGTGCGCTGGCACGCCGATCTGGGACTCGCGGCGGATGCCGGTGCCGGGTTCGTGCGCTGGGGCGTGCCCTGGTATCTCGTGCAGCCGGAACCCGACCGATTCGAGTGGTCGTGGCTGGACCAGGTGTTCGCGCGCTTCGCGGAACTCGGCCTCCGGCCGATCGTCGACCTCATGCACTACGGCACGCCGCTCTGGCTCGAGCACCAGTTCGCCGCGGCCGACTACCCGGCTCGAGTGGCCGAGTACTCGGTGCGAGTCGCGGAGCGCTACTCCGACACCGTGACCGACTACACGCCGCTCAACGAGCCGATGATCCACGCGCTCTTCTCGGGCGAGTACGCCTACTGGCCTCCCTATCTCGCGGGGGAGCCGGGCCTCGTGCGGATGGTCGAGCAGCTGGGGAGGGGCTTCGTGCTCGCTCAGCGCGGGATGCGGGAGGTGCTGGGCGCGCGCGGCGCCTTCGTGCATGTCGATGCAGGCATGCGTTACGCGGGCGACCTGGACGCCCCCGAGCATCGTGCGCTCGCGCACCGGCTCCGTCACCAGGTGTGGCTCGTCGAGGACCTCGTCACGGGGAGGGTCGGCGACGCGCATCCGCTGTGTTCCCTGCTCGAACGGCACGGGGTGGATGGCGAGGCGCTGGCCTGGTTCGCCGAGCATGCGGTGCAGCCCGACGTCTACGGCATCAACTACTACCCGCGGCATTCGACGGAGATGCTCGAGGCGGGAGTCCACCACGGCGGAGGTTTCGCCGATCCGCGCCCGGTGCGCGACGACGGCGTCGACGGGCTCATCGAACTGCTGCGCGAGGGCGCGGCACGGTACGGTGCGCCCGTCATGGTCTCCGAGACCTGCGTCACCGCCTCGGTGCCCGAGCGCGCCGCGTGGCTCGGCGAGTCGGCCGGGGCGGTGCGCGCCCTGCGCGCCGACGGGGTCGACGTCGTCGGGTACACCTGGTGGCCGCTGTTCGACATGTACGAGTGGACGTGGCGCCACTCGACCTCGCCGCGAGAGGCGCACCGGCTCACCATGGGCCTGTTCGATCTCGTCGAGACCCCGGCAGGCCTGGAACGCCGCGCCACATCCCTCGTCGACGCCTTCCGCAGTGAGGCCGTCGACCCCCGGAACCGCACGCAGAAGCAGAAATAGGAAGCAAAGGAACGCCGTGATCTCCGCCCACCTCACCGTCGGCCCCCGCGCACGCATCGGCGCCATCGACCGCCGTCTGTTCGGCGGCTTCGTCGAGCACCTCGGCCGTCACATCTACGACGGGATCTACGAGCCCGGCCATCCGACCGCCGACGCGGACGGCTTCCGTCAGGACGTCATCGACCTCGTCCAGGAGCTCGGCGTGACGACGATCCGCTACCCGGGAGGCAACTTCGTCTCCGGCTTCCGCTGGGAGGACTCGGTCGGTCCGCGCGAGCAGCGCCCGCGCCGACTCGATCTGGCCTGGCACTCGACGGAGACGAACGAGGTGGGGCTGCACGAGTTCTCGGCGTGGCTCGACAAGGTGGGGTCCGAGCTCATGCTCGCCGTGAACCTCGGCACGCGGGGCGTCGCGGAGGCGCTCGACCTGCTCGAGTACGCCAACATCCCGGGCGGTACGACCACGAGCGAGCTGCGCCGCAGCAACGGCCGCGACGAACCCTTCGCGGTGCGGATGTGGTGCCTCGGCAACGAGATGGACGGACCGTGGCAGCTGGGTCACCGCTCGGCCGACGACTACGGCAAGCTCGCCGCACAGACCGCGAGCGCCATGCGGCAGCTCGACCCCGGCATCCAGCTCGTGGTGTGCGGTTCCTCCGGGCGCGGCATGTCCACCTTCGGCAGCTGGGAGCGCACGGTGCTCGCCCACAGCTACGACGATGTCGACTACATCTCGTGCCACGCGTACTACGCGGAGAAGGACGGCGACAGGGCTGGGTTCCTCGCCTCCGGGGTCGACATGGACCTCTTCATCGAGGAGGTCGTGGCCGCCGCCGACGAGGTGCGGGACGCCCGCCGCGCCGAGAAGCGCATCGAGATCTCCTTCGACGAGTGGAATATCTGGTACCTCGACCGGTACCACGACGAGGACAAGGCCACCGGGATCGAGAACTGGCCAATCGCGCCGCGCATCCTCGAGGACAACTACTCGGTGCTGGACGCGGTGGTGTTCGGCAGCCTCATGATCTCGCTGCTCAAGCACGCCGATCGGGTGACGAGCGCCTCGCTCGCGCAGCTCGTGAACGTGATCGCGCCGATCATGACCGAGCCGGGGGGTGCCGCGTGGAGGCAGACCACCTTCTTCCCCTTCGCCACTACCTCCCGCCTCGCGCGCGGTGAGGCGCTTCGTCTGGAGCTCGACGTTCCGAGCTACCCGACGGCGCAGTACGGAGACGTTCCGCTCGTGGATGCCGTCGCGACCCGCGACGAGGAGTCAGGGGCCGCCGCGGTCTTCCTCGTGAATCGTTCGCTCACGGACGCGGTCGCTGTCACCGTCGACGCTGCGGCGATCGGGGCGAGTTCGGTCGTCGCCGCCCACAGCCTCACCGATGCCGACCTCGACGCACGCAACACCCGGGAGCAGCCGGACCGCGTGGGGCTCACGCCGAACTCCAGCGCTGCGATCTCGGCGGGACGACTCACGATCGAGCTGCCGCCGGTCTCCTGGACGGCCGTCGAGCTCACGCTCGGGGGGTGACGCGCGTCAGGCGCTCGCAGGCAGAGCGGCTGACCGTCGATGGCCCTTCGTTCGGGAGGATGACACGCCGCTGCGGGCCCGTTCCGCCGGGCCTGCGCGGCGTGTCATCCTCCCGAACGAAGAGGTCTGTCGGCGCGAGGTGTGGTTGAAACGTCACATAGAATGGGGGCTGCGGAGAGGCGATCCTTCTCCGCTTCTCTCTTCCCTTCCCTCCTCGATACAGCTGAGGTCTGCCCCATGACGGCGGTCGCGCATCCCGGCGACGCGCTCACCCGCGCCGAGCGGCTCACCTACATCCTGGTGCTGGGTGCGCTCACGGCCCTCGGACCGTTCACGATCGACCTCTACCTGCCGGCCCTGCCGACGCTCGAGCGCGAGCTCGACGCACCGACCGCCCTCGTGCAGCTCACGCTCACCGCCACGATGGTGGGCTTCGCGCTCGGCCAGCTGTTCGTCGGCCCGCTCTCCGACCAGATCGGCCGCCGCAGCCCGCTGCTCGTCGCCACCGGCGTGCACATCCTCGCCTGCCTCGGCGCGGCGCTCGCGCCCGACCTGCTGTGGCTCGGTATCGCGCGCATCTTCCAGGGGGTGGGGGCCGCGGCCGGCGGCGTCGTCGCGATGGCGATGGTGCGCGACCTGTTCGGCGGCTACCCGCTCGTGCGGATGCTGAGCCGCCTCGCGCTCGTCTCGGGCCTCGCGCCCGTCATCGCGCCGGTCATCGGATCGCAGCTGCTGCTCGCGGTCGACTGGCGCGGGCTCTTCGTCTTCCTCGCGGCGCTCGGCTGCCTCGTGCTGGTCGCGAACGCGATCTTCCTGCGCGAGACGCTGCCCGAGGCGGCCCGCCACGTGCGCGGCCACTCGACCGTCGGCCAGCGCTACGGCGCCCTGTTCCGCGACCGCATCTACGTGGGCGCGGTCATCATCGCGGGCGCCAACTTCTCGGCGCTGTTCGCCTACCTCTCGAGCTCGTCGTTCCTCTTCCAGGACGTCTACTCGCTCTCCCCGCAGGAGTACGGCCTCCTGTTCGGCGTCAACTCGCTCGCGGTGATCGCGGGCGTGCAGGGCTCCTCGCGCCTGCAGAAGAACGTCGGCCCGCAGTGGATCGTCGCGGGTGCCACGGTGCTGCAGCTCGTCTCGGCGGCGACGATCGTCGTGCTCGACCTCTCGGGCGCGGGCTTCTTCGGCATCGCCGTGCCGCTGTGGTTCTTCATCCTCGGATGCGGCTTCAACTTCCCGGCGATCTCGGCCCTCGCGCTCGTGCGCCACGGGCACGAGGCGGGCACCGCGGCATCCGTGCTGGGGGCGGCGAACTTCGGCGTCGCGGGCATCGTGTCGCCCATCGTCGGCCTGTTCACGATCCAGAACGCGGTGCCGATGGCGGGCGTGATGGTCGTGGCGGTGCTCGTGGCGATCGTCGCCCTGTGGACGGTCGTCCGTCCGCGCACCGTGCCCCCGCTCGAGGCATGATTCGCGCCTACCCCCCCGGATGGGGGCCATCGGTATACGGTGTGCGCATGAGCGACGCGAGCCTGGGGCGCCGACCCTACGTGGTCGGCGCGCTCGTGGCGGTGCTGCTCGTGGCGGGCCTCGGCATGGTGCTCGCGCTGCGCGGCAAGGAGCCCGCCTTCGACCTCGCCTGGATGGCCGAGATCGTCGCCCACCGCGGCACCGGATGGGAGCTCGTCTCGCGCGTGTTCGACGTGCTCGGCGGGGGCTGGTTCGCGATCCTCGTGGTGCCGATCGGCGTCGCCGTGGCGTTCGTGTTCGCCCACCGGCCCTGGTCGGCGCTCGCCTTCGTGCTCGCCTCCGCGGTGGCCGCCCTCGGATGCCAGCTGCTCAAGGTCGCCTTCGGTCGGGCCCGACCGGAGGAGATCCTGCTGCCCCTCGACAACGGGTCCTTCCCCTCCGGCCATGTGACCAACGCCGCGGTCATCGCCGTGACGCTCGGCCTGCTGCTGCACCGCGCGTGGGTGTGGGTCGCGGGCGTCGTCTACGTGATCGCGATGGCGCTCAGCCGCACCTACCTGGGCGCCCACTGGCTGAGCGACACCCTCGGCGGCGCGCTCCTCGGCGCCGCGGTCGCGGTGCTCGTGTACTGCCTGCTGCTGCCGAAGCTGCGCCGCGAGCCCCTCGCACGCTGAGACGCTCCTCCCGACGGCGCGTTCGCCGCCGGGAGGAGCGTCCGTGGCTCGGACGGTCAGTTGCCGTTCGTGCTCCAGTGCCACGGCTCCGGCGCGTAGTTCTTGAACCCGTAGCTGGCCGCGTTCTTCTTGAGCCACGCGAAGTCGCTGTCCGTGAGGCTCTTGCCGTCGGAGTTGAGGTCGAGGGCGAGGCCGCGCTCGTGCATCGAGTTGCCGGGGATCGCGGTGTGCGGCGAGCACTGGCTCGACGGCATCTGGTAGATCGCGTAGTAGCTGGTGCCGCAGTTCTGGCGACGCAGGGACACCTGCTGCTCGTAGGAGCGGTACGACCATCCGCCGAGCGTGTGGCCCGCGTTGTCGGCGGCGGTGAGCAGCTTCTTGGCGTTGGTGGCGAGGCACTTGTGCACGCGGAAGGTGTAGCCCGCGACGGTGATGGTGGTCGTGTCGCTCTGCGGCGCGGGGCCGGTCACGCTCGAGCAGTTCGTCGGGGTGGGCGGCGTGCTGCTGGTCGACCCGCCGGCGAGGTACTGCCACGTCTGCGGCCCGACGATGCCGTCGACCGTGATGCCCTTCGACTGCTGGAAGCCGCGGACCGCGGATGCCGTGAGCGGGCCGAACGAGCCGTCGACGGTGAGGCCGTAGCCGTACTTGTTGAGGAGGGTCTGCACGGCCTTGACGTCGTTGCCGTCGTCGCCCTGACGCACGGTCACGGCCGTCAGCTTCGCCCAGGTCTTGGGCCCGACGATGCCGTCGGCGCTGAGCGACTTCGCCTTCTGGAAGGCGACCGTCTTGGCCTTGGTGGCCGGCCCGAACTGGCCGTCGACGTCGGTCGCGTAGCCGCGGGCGGTCAGCAGGAGCTGCACCGCCTTCACGTTGGTTCCGCTCTGGCCATGGCTGACCGTGGGCCAGGCGGGCGCGGCGGCGAGCGCCGGCGCTGCGGGAAGGGCGATGAGCATGACGGCGGCGATGAGCGCCGCGGCGATTCTCTTCATTGCTGCTCCTTGGGGGAGATCGGGGGGAGGAGTGGTGGCGCGAGGCTCGCGTCGGGCCGAAGGTATTCGCGCCGCGGCGAAGCGGGGAAGGGGGAGCGGTGCCCATTGCCGCGCGCTAGCCTCGGGGCATGAGAATCCTCCTGGTGGGCGCGGGTGGCGTGGGCGACGCGATCGCCAAGATCGCCGCACGCCGCGACTTCTTCGAGACGATCGTCGTGAGCGACTACGACGTCGCCCGTGCCGAGCGCACGATCGCGTGGATCGAGGCGAAGCACGGCCCGCAGGGCGAGCGGTTCGTCGCGGCCCGGATCGACGCATCCGACCCCGAGAACGTGGCCGCTGTCGCGCGCGAGCACGGCGCGACGCACGTCATGAACGCGGTCGAGCCGAAGTTCGTGCCGACCATCTTCGCGGGGGCGCTCGCGGCGGGTGCCGACTACCTCGACATGGCCATGAGCCTCTCGGAGCCCGACCCCGACAACCCCTACAGCGAGACGGGCGTCAAGCTCGGCGACGACCAGTTCGCGCAGGCGTCCGACTGGGAGCAGGCGGGCCGCCTCGCGCTCGTCGGCATGGGCGTCGAACCCGGGCTCTCGGATGTGTTCGCCCGCTACGCCGCCGACGAGCTGTTCAGCGAGATCGACGAGCTCGGCACGCGCGACGGCGCCAACCTCGTCGTGCGCGACGAGGCGGGCAACGAGATCTTCGCCCCCTCGTTCTCGATCTGGACCACGATCGAGGAGTGCCTCAACCCGCCCGTGATCTGGGAGAAGGACCGCGGCTGGTACACGACGCCGCCGTTCTCGGAGCCCGAGGTGTTCGAGTTCCCCGAGGGCATCGGTGCGGTCGAGTGCGTCAACGTCGAGCACGAGGAGGTGCTCCTCATGCCGCGCTGGGTGGACGCGAAGCGCGTCACCTTCAAGTACGGCCTGGGCGACGAGTTCATCGGTGTGCTGAAGACCCTGAACCTGCTCGGCCTCGACAAGACGACGCCCCTGCGCGTGCGCAGCGCGAACGGCCCCGTCGAGGTGGCGCCCCGCGACGTGGTCGCCGCGGCCCTGCCCGACCCCGCCACGATCGGGCCCCGCATGACGGGCAAGACCTGCGCGGGGCTCTGGGTCACCGGCACGGGCACCGACGGCTCCCCGCGCGAGGTGTACCTCTACCACGTCTCCGACAACGAGTGGACGATGGCCGAGTACGAGAGCCAGTGCGTCGTGTGGCAGACCGCCCTCAACCCGGTCATCGCGCTCGAACTGCTCGCGACCGGCGTGTGGTCGGGCACGGGCGTGCTCGGCCCCGAGGCGTTCCCCGCCACCCCGTTCCTCGAGCTCATGGCGAAGCCTGCGGCCGAGGGCGGCTACGGCCAGAGCTGGGGCCTCGACGATCGCACGGCCCGCTGAGCCGGCCGTGCAGAACCAGGGGTTGCGCCGCTACCGCGCCGACGACCTGCACCGCCTGCGCGAGATCTGCGTGCTCACCGGTGCCGCCGGCGGGGATGCGACGGGCCGCTGGTCGACCGATGAGCTGCTGCCCGACCTGTTCCTCGAGCCGTACGTGACCTTCGCGCCCGAGTGGGCGTGGGTCGTGGACGAGGGCGACGGTCCGCTCGGCTACCTCGTGGCGGTGCCGCGCACGCGGCGGTTCGTGACGTGGTGGCGTGAGGACTGGGGCCCGTGGTTCGCAGAGCGCTATCCGGCTCCCGACGAGCCCTACTCGGCGGAGGAGGAGCTCGTCCGGCGCGGCTACGACCCGACGGTGCTGCTCGTGCCGGAGCTCGACGAGTACCCCGCCCACCTGCACATCGACGTGCTGCCGGAGGGGCAGGGCAAGGGCTACGGCCGCGCCCTCATCGAGAACCTGCTCATCCCCTCGCTCGCCCGCGCCGGCATCCCGGGCGTGCACCTCACCATGGACCCCGCCAACACGACCGCCCGCGGCTTCTACGCCGCCGTCGGCTTCGCCGAGCTGCCCTCCTCGACCCCCGAGAGCCCGGTGCTCGGCCGCTGGATCCCGCCGCTGCCATGACGTCCCCATCCGGACTCACCGCCGCCGAGGTCGCCGAGCGGCGCGCCGACGGACGCGGCAACGACTACCGCGCCGACACGAGCCGCAGCATCGGCAGCATCGTCCGGTCCAACGTCTTCACGCTCTTCAACGGCATCGTCGGCGGCTGCTTCCTGCTGCTGCTGATCCTCGGCCGCTGGCAGGACGCCCTGTTCGGGCTCGCCGCCATCTCGAACGCGATCATCGGATGCTGGCAGGAGTTCCGCGCGAAGGCCGCCCTCGACCGCCTCGCGCTGCTCAACGCCCCACGGGCCCGCGTGCGGCGCGACGGCGCCGAGCAGGAGCTCGCCCCGGCCGAGATCGTGCAGGACGACGTGCTCGTGCTGCGCGCCGGCGACCAGGTGCCGGCGGATGCCGAGGTGCTGGACGCCCGCGGGCTGCAGATCGACGAGTCGATGCTGACCGGCGAATCCGACCCGATCGACAAAGCCCCCGGCGACGAGGCGCTCTCCGGCTCGGTCGTCGTCGCGGGGGAGGGCGAGGCGCGCGTGACGCGGGTCGGCGCCGACTCCTACGCCAACCGCTTCGCGAACGAGGCGAAGCGCTTCTCGCTCGTCGCGAGCGAGCTGCGCAGCTCCGTCGACCGGGTGCTCGGCTGGGTGGCGTGGGGCATCGGCCCGATCGGCCTGCTCGTGCTCAACGCCCAGATGCAGGTGGCGGGCGGCTGGGTCGACGCCTGGCGCACCGGCGGCTGGGTGCAGGCGGCCGTCAACACGATCGCCTCCGTCACCGCGATGGTGCCGCTCGGGCTCGTGCTCATGACCTCGATCGCCTTCGCCGTCGGCGCCGCCCGGCTCGCGAGCCGCAAGGTGCTCGTCAACGAGCTGCCCGCCGTGGAGGGCCTCGCCCGCGTCGACGTCATCTGCCTCGACAAGACCGGCACCCTCACGGGCGGCGAGATCGCCTTCGACGCCGCGCACCCGCTCGAGCCGGTCGACGGGTGGGAGCGCGTGCTCGCCTGGTACGGGGCCGACCCCGCCGCCAACGCGACGGCCCGCTGCCTCGCGGTGCCGTATCCGGATGCCGGTGCCGCGACCGCGGCGGAGCGCATCGGCTTCTCCTCGGCCCGCAAGTGGAGCGCCGTCAGCTTCGCCGCCGGCCCCGGGGAGCCCGCCGGCAGCTGGGTGCTCGGCGCCCCCGAGATGGTGTTCGGCGACGCCGCCGCCGACGCGGGGACCCCGCTCGGGAGCACGGTGACCGAGCTCGCCGAGACCGGCCGGCGCACGCTCGTGCTCGCGCACGCGGCCGAGCCGCTCACGGCATCCGAGGTCGAGGCCGAGGCGCTGCCGCCCGAGCTCACGCCCGTGACGGTGCTGACCTTCCGCGAACGGGTGCGGCCCGACGCCGCGCAGACCCTCGCCTACTTCGCCGAGCAGGGCGTCGCCGTGCGCGTCATCTCGGGCGACAACCCGCGCACCGTCGCCGCCATCGCCCGCGACCTGGGCGTCGACGCGGGCGAGGGCTTCGACGCGCGTCGGCTGCCCGACGACGTCGACGCGCTCGGCGAGGTGCTCGAGCGCAACACCGTCTTCGGCCGGGTCACCCCCGAGCAGAAGAAGCGGATGGTGGTGGCCCTGCAGGCTCGCGGCCACACCGTCGCGATGACGGGCGACGGCGTCAACGACGCGCTCGCCATCAAGACGGCCGACATCGGCATCGCGATGAACACGGGCTCGCCCGCCACCAAGGCGGTCGCCCGGCTCGTGCTGCTCGACGGGCAGTTCTCGCACCTGCCCGACGTGGTCGCCGAGGGGCGCCAGGTGATCGCCAACATCGAGCGCGTCTCGATGCTGTTCCTCACCAAGACCGCCTACGCGACCGCCCTCGCGGTGCTGTTCGGCATCATGATCCTGCCGTTCCCGTTCCTGCCGCGGCAGCTGTCGATCACCGACGGGCTCACGATCGGCATCCCCGCGTTCTTCCTCGCCCTGCTGCCGAACGCCGCCCGCTACGTGCCCGGGTTCCTGCGCCGCTCGCTCAGCTTCGCGATCCCCGCCGGGCTCGTCATCGCCATCGCCCTCGCGAGCTACACGCGCGCCGCGATGGCGATCGGCATCGACGAGGACCAGCTGCGCACCGGCTCGACCATCGTGCTCGCGGTCGTCGGCATCTGGGTGCTCACGGTGCTGTCGCGGCCCATCACGCGCATCAAGACCCTCGTCATCGGCGCGATGTTCATCGCCCTCGTCGTGCTGTTCACCGTGCCGCTCGCGGCCGAGTTCTTCCAGCTCGTCGACCCCGGCGAGGACGCCGCGATCCTCATCGTGGTCGTCATCGCGCTCACGATCGGCGCGCTCGAGATCGTGCGCTTCGTGCACCGCCGCTGGATCGCCGCGAGGCCGTACCGGGCGCGCACCGGGCGGGGTCGCGCCCGCCCGGATCAGGTCGCGGGCACGGACCGGCGCATGTAGCGTCTGCTCGTCGGCAGCCAGAGCGCCACGAGCAGCAGCACCTCGAGCCCGATCGCGACCGCCGTCACGACGTCGACCGCGCGGTCGACCGTGACCGCGATGCCCTGCAGCACGAGCTGGGAGACGGCGAAGAGCGTCAGCAGCCACTGGGAGAGACGGCTGCCGCGGGCGAGCCCCGACGCGACCGACACCCCCAGCAGCCCGAACAGCGCGATGCCGATGCCGAGCAGCGACACGACCAGGCGCTCCGCATCGTCATCGGTCTCGTAGCGGGCGAGCAGCACGATCACCCCCAGCACGACGCTCAGGATCGCACCGAGGTACACGACGATGACGGCGAGCGTCACGGCGACGGGGCGTCGCGGGGGCGGGGTGTCCGGGCTCGCCTCCGACATCACAGGAACCGGACCGGCAGATCGAGCGCGACCATGATGGCCACCGCCGCGGCGAGGACCAGCAGCAGCGTCACCGTGACGATCGCCACCTGCATGGGGCGCCGGTTCTCGAACCAGTAGGCCGAGCCCGGATAGCTGCGGAAGAAGTCGGTGAGCGCCATGGGCTCCGTGACGTGCTCGGTCGGCACCGGCAGCGCCGCGGCGAGGGTGCGCAGGTCGGCGCGGTGCCAGAAGTTGCCCCGCATCCGGAACACGCGGCGCCCGGACCCGTCGGTGACGAGCAGCTGCAACACGGGGTCGGGGGCGGCACCGAGGTAGGTGGGCACGAGCAGCACCTCGCCGATGTCGGCGAGCGGCACCCGCACGAGCGGTGTGAAGATGCCGTTGCCGATGAGCTCGGTGTCGGTGACCGCGCAGAACACGCGCAGCTGCCGCCAGAGCAGCAGCAGGCCCACCACCACGACGCCCGCGTGGGCGAGCACCGCGAACTCGAGCCCGCCGCGCGACGCGGCGAACCAGTACACGACGCCGAAGACCGGCGTGGTGCCCAGCAGGATCGAGGCGAGCGCGTTGCTCAGCAGCGAGAACTTGGGGCGCACCCGCACCCGCTCGCGCGGCCCCGCATCCCTCACCTCGGTCACGCACACAGACTAGGCCGCCGACGGCCCGCGCGCGCCGTCGGCTAGCGTGGCGGGATGGCATCCGCGCCCACCGCATCCGTCCCCGCGCTCGAGCTCGCCGGGCTCCTCAAGGCCTTCGGGAACACGGTCGCCGTCGACCGGTTGAGCCTCACCGTGCCCACCGGCTCGTTCTACGGCCTCGTCGGCCCGAACGGCGCCGGCAAGACCACGACGCTCTCGATGGCGACCGGGCTGCTCCGGCCGGATGCCGGAACGGCCGCCGTGCACGGCGTCGACGTCTGGAGCGACCCCGTCGCGGCGAAGGCGATGATCGGCAATCTCGCCGACGGCATCCGCCTCTTCGACCGCCTCACGGGCGAGCAGCTCATCACCTACTCGGGGATGATGTTCGGCTTGCCGCGCGAGGAGCTCGCCGGGCGCACCGCCGACCTGCTCGAGCTCATGGACCTCACGGCCGCCGCCGGCACGCCCGTCGCCGACTACTCGGCCGGCATGACGAAGAAGATCGCCCTCGCCTGCGCGCTCGTGCACGCGCCGCGGCTGCTCGTGCTCGACGAGCCCTTCGAGTCGGTCGACCCGGTCTCGGCCGCCAACATCGAGGACGTGCTGCGCGGCTACACGGCCAGCGGCGGCACCGTCATCGTCTCGTCGCACTCGATGGACCTCGTGCAGCGGATGTGCGACCACGTCGCGATCATCGCGGCCGGCCGGGTGCTCGTCGCCGGCACCGTCGACGAGGTGCGCGCGGGCGCCACCCTGCAGGATCGCTTCCTCGAACTCGTCGGCGGGCGCACCCACACGGAGGGTCCCGCGTGGTTGCGACAGTCCTGAGGCTGCGGTTCCGCATCCTCGGCAACCAGCTCGCCTCGAGCCCCTGGCAGCTCGTCGGCTTCGTGTTCGGCGCGCTCGCGGCGCTCGGCGCGCTCTCCGTGGCGCTGCTCGGCCTCGTGCTGCTGCCGGGCGTGGGACTCGACGGGGTGCGGCTCGTCATGACGATCGTCGGCGCGCTGCTCGTCGTCGGCTGGGCGGTCGCACCGCTCGTCGCGGGCGGCGTCGACACGACGATCGACGCGGCGCGGCTCGCGCCGTTCCCGCTCAGCACGCGGCAGGTGATGCTGGCGCTCACCGCGGTCGGTTTCGCCGGCGTCCCGGGCATCGTCACGGGGGTCGGCGTGCTCGCGGGGTTCATCGCCTGGGTGCGGTGGCCGGTCGCGCTCGCCGCCGCGGTCGTGTGCCTGCCGCTCGCCGCCCTCAGCTGCGTGCTCGTCTCGCGCACGGTCGCCTCTTTCACGACCCGCGCGGGACGCCTGCGCAACGCCTTCGCCCTCGTCGTGTTCGGCCTGCTCGTGATGACCGGGCCGATCCTCACGGGTCTGTTCGAGCTGCTGGGCGGTGCGGGCGAGCAGTTCGGCGACCGCATCGTGGCGGTCGTCGGCGGCATCTCGTGGACCCCGGTCGGCGCCGTGTGGGCGGTGCCGGGGGATCTCGCCGCCGGGGCGTACGGCGAGGCCGCGATCAAGTTCGCGATCGCGGTCGGCACGGTGGCGGCGCTCTGGCTGCTGTGGCGGCGGAACGTGCGCGCCGCCGTGCTCACCCCGCCGCGGCGCACCGCCGCGCGCGGCGGGCGGCTCGGCTGGTTCGGCATCCTGCCGACCGGCGGCACCGGAGCCACCTGGGCGCGCAGCCTCAAGTACTGGCTCGGCGACCCGCGCTACCTGCGCAACCTCGTCATCGTCGTGCTGCTGCCGGGGCTGTTCGCCTTCGCGGCGGGCGGGCTCGTCACCTCGACGCCGTTCGCCTTCGCGGGCGTGCTGCCCGCCGTGCTGCTCGGGCTCGTGCCGTACGTCGACGTTGCCTTCGACGGCACGGCCTTCGCGACCGTGCTGGCCACCGGCATCCGCGGGCGCGCCGACCGCGCGGGGCGCCTGCTCGGCGCGCTCACGGCGGGTGGACCGCTCGTCGTGGTGATCGCCGTCGTCACCGTGGGACTGTCGGGGAACTGGATGCTGCTGCCGGGCGTGCTCGGCACGAGCCTCGGGGCGCTGCTCGCGGGGCTCGGCATCTGTGCCGTGAGCTCGGCGTTCCTCGTGATCCCGGTGCCGGCATCCGGCGACAACATCTTCAAACGCGTGCCGGGGCAGGGCTTCGTCGTGGGTCTCGCCTTCTTCGGCCTCACCGCGCTCGCGGGGCTGCTCACACTGCCCGCGCTCGCCCTCACGATCGCGGCCGCCGTGCGCCTCGGCCCGCTCGCCTCCTGGGCGGCGCTCCTCGTGGGCCTCGCGATCGGCGCCGGCGCCGCCTGGGGCGGCATCGTGTGGGGCGGCCGCATCTTCGACCGCGGCGGCGCCACCCTGCTCGCCCGGGTGCGAGCGACGTCGGGGTACTAGCCCCCGCCCCTCTCCGAAAGCAGGGCGAAGGCCGAACCAAGTGCTTGTGGCGGGCGCTCGCGTGCGAATGCTCCTGCTTTCGGGTGCTCCTCCCCAGGGGAGCGCGGGGTCCCTCTCTCCCCGGTTCGGGCAACCCCGGCATCCGTCGGGTGCGCGGGGCGCGACCATGTCGCCATGGAGGACATCCCCCGCCTGATCCGATCGCGCGAGCTGGTCGCGCTCGGGTGGTCGCGGGCGCGGATCCGAGCGGCCGAGGAAGGCGGCCAGCTCGTGCGACTGCGGCGGGGTGCCTTCGGCCCCGCGAGCCTCGACCAGGACTGTCGGGACGCGGCACGGATGCGAGGGCGGTTGACCGGGGTGTCCGCACTGCGCCGGGCGGGGGTGTTCGTTCTCGCCGCCGACAGGCTCCACGTCCACGTGCCGCCCTCGGCGGCACGATTGACGCGGATCGTGCGCCCGCATCGACTCTCCCGTCGCGCGCTCATCCGCAACCCGCACCCCGACGCGCTCGTCGTCGAGGTCATCGACGCCCTCCATGACGCGGTGCTGTCGCAGCCTCCGCGCGCCGCCGTCGCGACGATCGACTCGGCACTGCACCTCGGACTGCTTCCCGCCGACGACCTGGACGAGCTCTTCGCGACGCTGCCCCGGCGATATCGCCGACTGCGTCGGCTGATCGATGCGCGCGCAGAGTCCGGTCCGGAGACCTTCGTGCGACTCATCCTGCGTGCGCTCGGCTGGCACTTCGACTGCCAGGTGCAGATCGACGGGGTGGGCAGGGTCGACTTCCTCGTCGACGGCTGGCTGATCATCGAGTGCGACAGCCAGGCGTACCACTCCGATTGGGACGCGCAGCGACGAGACCGCAGGCGGGATCTGGCCGCGGCCGCACAGGGCTTCGTGACCCTCCGGGTGATCGCGGAGGACGTCCTGTGGCATTCGGAGCGGGTGCGTGCCGCACTCGTGGGTGTTGTCGCGCGACCGACGTCCCGAAAGCAGGGTCGATAAGGCGTCCGGGCGGTGTGTCGGAGCGACGCGGCGGTTTCGCCCTGCTTGTGGGCGCCCAGACATGTGACGAGCGGGCCACCCTTCGGGCGACCCGCTCGTCACATCGGCGGAGGATGGGGGATTCGAACCCCCGAGGGCTTTCACCCAACACGCTTTCCAAGCGTGCGCCATAGGCCACTAGGCGAATCCTCCTGAAGGACCCCCCGCGCACCCGCCAGAGCCGGGTTACCCTTGCTGCGTTTCCGCCCTGGGGGAGTTGGCCTGGGTGGCGCCACGCGGGGAGCCACGGAGAGTCTACCGGCATCGCGCGGGGTCACGATCCGGCGTCGGTCGTTGACCGATGAGCCGCGCCCCGGTATGTTCGCTTACTGCACACTCGTTCGCATAGCGGTCACCGGGTGTGGTCCTCCGGGACCCAGACCGCGCGTTCGATCCCTGCACCACATCGGCGTCGATGTCGCGTCGGCGTCCGTTCAAAGGAGAACAGAATGCGCAAGTCCCTGTCGGTGGTCGCGCTCGGTGCGGCTGCCGCCCTCGCCCTGGCGGGTTGCTCGGGCCCCAGCACCACGCCCGGAGACACCACCGCCCCCGACGACGGCGAACTGACCGCCGTCACCGTCGGCGTCATCCCCATCGTCGACGTCGCACCCATCTATCTGGGGGTGCAGAAGGGCTTCTTCGAGGAGGAGGGCCTCGACGTCACCCTCGAGCTCGCCCAGGGCGGCGCGGCCATCGTGCCCGCGGTCGTGTCGGGCGAGTACCAGTTCGGCTTCTCGAACCTGACCTCGCTCATGCTCGCCCGCACCAACGACGTGCCGATCAAGGCCATCGCCGCCGGCAACTTCACGACGGGCGCCGAGCCCGACTTCGCCGCCGTCGTCGTGCCCGCCGACTCCGACATCCAGTCCGCCGCCGACCTCGCCGGTCACACCGTCGCCGTCAACACGCTCAACAACATCGGCGACTCGACCGTGCGCAACGTGGTCGAGCAGGACGGCGGCGACCCGTCGAGCCTGCAGTTCGTCGAGATGGGCTTCCCCGACATGCCGGCCGCGATCGCCGACCACCAGGTCGACGCCGCGTGGATCCTCGAGCCGCACCTCACCCGCGCCCTGCAGGCCGGTGCCCGCGTCGTGTCGTGGAACTACGCCGAGACCGACCCGAACCTCATGATCGCGTCGTACTTCACGAGCGACCAGCTCATCGCATCCGACCCCGACCTCGTCGACGCGTTCATCTCCGCGATGAACAAGTCGCTCGAGTACGCCGAGGCGAACCCCGACGAGACCCGGGCCGCCCTCGACGAGTACACCGAGATCGACCCGGCCGTGAAGGAGGCCATGGTGATGCCGCGGTTCAGCTCCGAGTTCACCTCGGACTCGTTCCAGCTGCTCGCCGACCTCGCGCTGAAGTACGGCCTCGTCACCGATCCGATCGACGTGAGCGCCGTCATCAAGTGACCGATCTCCGGCTCAGCCGCCGCGCCGCCGCGCCGGGCGTCCCCTCGTGGGCGCTCGGCGTGGCGGGGGTGGCCACCTTCCTCCTCCTGGCCGAACTGCTGCCGCGGATCGGCGTCGTCGACGCGCGCTTCACCCCGCCCGCGTCGGAGGTGTTCCTCGCGCTCGTGCGGCAGGCCTCGGATGCGGCCTTCTGGCTGGCCCTACTGCACACGATCGTGACGTGGGGCGCCGGCCTCGCCATCGCGCTCCTCGCGGGCATCGCGCTCGGCGTGCTGTTCGGCACCGTGCGCTTCCTGCGGGAGTTCACCGCATCCACCATCGAGTTCCTCCGGCCGGTGCCGTCGGTGGCGCTCCTCCCGGTCGCCGTGCTGCTGCTCGGCACCGGCATGGCATCCACGATCTTCCTCGTCGTCTACGCGGCCTTCTGGCAGGTGCTCATCCAGGTGATGGCGGGCGTGCAGGACGTCGACCCGGTCGCCGCCGACACGGCGCGCTCCTACCGCTTCGGACTGTGGCGGCGCATCCGCACGGTCGTCTGGCCGACCGCCCTGCCCTACGCGATGACGGGACTGCGGCTCGCGGCCTCGGTCGCCCTCATTCTCACCGTCACCGGCGAGCTGCTCATCAGCTTCGACGGCATCGGCGGCCGCCTCGAGGTGGCGCGCCAGTCCGGCGCCGTCGCCTCCATGTACGCCTACGTCTTCGTCGCGGCGCTGCTCGGCCTCGCCGTCAACCTGCTCGCCCGGCGCTTCGAGAGCTCCGTGCTGTTCTGGCATCCCTCGATCCGCGGGGAGGTGGCGGCATGACGGGCACCCGGCGGATCGCGTGGCGCGTGCTCATGATCGTCGCGCTGCCGGCGATCCTGTTCGCGGCGTGGTGGTTCGGTTCCGCGAACTCCACCAACTTCCTGAACCCGCCGCTGTCGAGGATCCTCGAGCAGTACGCCAAGTTCTGGTTCTCGGGCGACAGCTGGAGCGACTGGCCCATCATCACCGAGACGGTGCCCGGCCTCACCCGGCTGTTCCTCGGCTACGCCTCGGCGCTCGTCGTCGGCATCGTGCTGGGCGTCGCGATCGGCTCCTCGCGGGCCCTGCGCGCCTACGTCGAGCCGGTGCTCGAGCTGTTCCGCGCGATCCCGCCGCCCATCCTGGTGCCGATCTTCACGCTGTTCCTCGGCATCGGCGACGAGATGCGGATCGCGGTCATCGCGATGGGCGCGCTGTGGCCGATCCTGCTCAACACCGTGGAGGGCGTGCGCGGGCTGGACCCCGTGCTGCGCGACACCGCGAAGGCGTACCGGATCGGCGGCGTGCGCCGCATCACGCAGCTCGTGCTGCCGGGCGCGAGCCCGCAGATCGTCACGGGCGCGCGGCAGGCGCTGTCGATCGCGATCATCCTCATGGTGATCAGCGAGATGTTCACGGCCGTCGACGGCCTCGGCTTCACGATCGTGAGCTTCCAGCGCAGCTTCGCCATCCCGGCGATGTGGAGCGGCGTCATCCTGCTGGGCCTGCTCGGCGTGCTGCTCTCCCTTCTCTTCAAGGTGATCACGGATCGCGTGCTCGCCTGGTACCACGGCTACCTGCAGTCCCAGCGCGGAGGCAATTGACATGACCCGGACAGACTCCCTCCACGCCGAGGCGGCGACCCTCGAGGTCGCGGGCCTGCGCAAGGTGTACACCGGCCGCGGCGAGCCCGTCGAGGCGATCGCCCAGCTCGACTTCACGGTGCCCGCCGGCCAGTTCGTGTGCGTCGTCGGCCCCTCGGGGGCCGGCAAGACGACGCTGCTGCGGACCCTCGCGGGCCTGCTGTCCGCGACCGAGGGCACCGTCTCGCTCGGCGGCACGGCCGTCGTCGGCCCGCCGCCCGGCCTCGCCGTGGTGCTGCAGGAGTACGGCCGCTCGCTCTTCCCGTGGAAGTCGGTGGCCGACAACGTCGAGCTGCCGCTCAAGGAGAAGCGCGTGCCGAAGGCGCGCCGGCAGGAGCTCGTGCGCGACAGCCTCGAGGCGGTGGGCCTCACGGAGGCCGCCGCGCAGTACCCGTGGCAGCTCTCGGGCGGCATGCAGCAGCGCGTCGCGATCGCCCGCGCGATCGCCTACGAGCCGCAGGTGCTGCTCATGGACGAACCCTTCGCGGCGGTCGACGCCCAGACCCGGTTCGACCTCGAGGATCTGGTGCGCTCGCTCTGGAAGCGGCTCGGCATCACGGTCGTCTTCGTGACCCACGACATCGACGAGTCGGTGTACCTCGCCGAGCGGGTGCTCGTGCTCTCGGGGCGCCCCACGGTGCTGCTCGAGGACGTCGCGATCGACCTCGGCGACGAGCGCGACCAGCTCGAGACGCGCTCGCATCCGGAGTTCGCGCGGCTGCGCACGCACGTCTACGAACTCGTGCAGGCGGCCAAGCGCGGCGTGCGCTCGGTGGCCGAGGCGGAGCTCTCGCACTGATCGGCACGATGATGACCATGGAAGACACCACCCTCGCCCCGGATGAGCCGGTGCGTTCGGCCGAGTTCGTGCAGTCGCTCGAGCGGGGTCTCGCGGTCATCCGCGCCTTCGACGCGCGGCGGCCCTCGCTCACGCTGAGCGAGGTCGCCAAGGAGACGGGCCTCAGCCGCGCCGCGGCGCGGCGCTTCCTGCTGACGCTCGTCGAGCTCGGCTACGTCGGCACCGACGGGCGCGAGTTCGCGCTGCGGCCGCGTGTGCTCGAGCTCGGGCACGCCTACCTCTCGAGCCTGTCGCTGCCCGAGATCGCGGAGCCGCACATCAAGCGGCTCGCGACGGAGGTGGGGGAGTCGACCTCGGTCGCCGTCCTCGATGGGCAGGACATCGTCTACGTCGGGCGCTACGCGACCTACCGCATCATGTCCGCGTCGATCCGGGTCGGTACGCGCTTCCCCGCGTTCGCCACCTCGATGGGGCGCGCGATCCTCGGCTCCCTGCCGGACGCCGAGCGCGAGGCCTTCCTCGCGACGGTCGAGCTGCCGGAGCTCACGCCGCACACCGTGCGCGACGTCGGCGCCCTGCGCGCCGAGCTCGCGCGGGTGCCCGAGCAGGGCTACGCGCTCGTCGACCAGGAGCTCGAGGAGGGGCTGCGCTCGATCGCCGCACCGCTGCGCGACGCCTCGGGCGCCGTCGTCGCGGCCGTCAACGTCTCGGCGCCGGTGCGACGCGGTGACGTCGCCGAGATCCTCGCCGACATCCTGCCCGCACTGAAGCGCGCGGCATCCGACATCGAGGCCGACCTCGAGCGCACGGGGGTGCGGGTGCGATGACCGCCGCGTTCCTCTACGACGCCGTGCGCACGCCGTTCGGCCGCTACGGCGGCGCGCTCGCGGGGGTGCGTCCC
Organism: Protaetiibacter intestinalis; assembly: GCF_003627075.1. Taxonomy (NCBI): domain Bacteria; kingdom Bacillati; phylum Actinomycetota; class Actinomycetes; order Micrococcales; family Microbacteriaceae; genus Protaetiibacter; species Protaetiibacter intestinalis. Next base: position 1,720,627 of record NZ_CP032630.1, read on the forward strand.
GACGACCTCGCCGCCTTCGTGCTCGGCGAGCAGCTGCGACGCGCCCCGGGGCTCGACCCGGCGCTCGTCGACGACGTGATCTTCGGCAACGCGAACGGCGCGGGCGAGGAGAATCGCGACGTCGCCCGGATGGCGGTGCTGCTCGCGGGGCTGCCGCTCACCGTGCCGGGCGTGACCGTCAACCGGCTGTGCGGCTCGAGCCTCGAGGCGGCGATCCAGGCGGCACGGGCGATCGAGTCGGGCGACGCGCGCGTCGTCGTGGCGGCGGGCGTCGAGTCGATGAGCCGTGCCCCCTGGGTGCTGCCGAAGCCGCAGAAGGCGTTCCCCTCGGGCGACGCGCAGCTCGTCTCGACGACGCTCGGCTGGCGACTCGTGAACCCGCGGATGCAGCCCGACTTCACCGTCTCGCTCGGCGAGGCGACCGAGCGGCTGCGCGAGAGGCACGGCATCGACCGGGAGCGTCAGGACGCCTTCGCGCTGCGCAGCCACCGTCTCGCCCACGAGGCGTGGGAGGCGGGGTGCTACGACGGGCTCGTGACCCCGTACCCGGATGCCGCACTCGCGCGGGACGAGGGCATCCGCGCCGACAGCTCGGCCGAGAAGCTCGCCTCCCTCGCGCCCGTGTTCCGACCGGACGGCACCGTCACCGCCGGCAACGCCTCGCCGCTCAACGACGGCGCGGCCGCGACGCTCATCGGCGCGGAGGACGCGGCGGCCGCGATCGGCCGCGCGCCGCTCGCCCGCATCGCCTCACGCGCGGCGGTCGCGAACGAGCCGCAGTACTTCGGGGAGGCGCCCGTGCTCGCAGCCCGGCGCGCGCTCGCGAAGGCGGGGATCGGCTGGGGCGACGTCGCCGCGGTCGAGCTCAACGAGGCCTTCGCCGCGCAGTCGCTCGCCTGCCTCGACCAGTGGGGGTGCGATCCGGAGATCGTCAACGCCTGGGGCGGCGCGATCGCGATCGGCCACCCGCTCGGCGCCTCGGGCGCGCGCGTGCTCGGCACCCTCGCCGCGCGACTGCGCGCGGAGGGCGGCCGCTACGGGGTCGCCGCGATCTGCATCGGCGTGGGCCAGGGTCTCGCCGTCGTGCTGGAGAACGTGTCATGACGCGCATCGCCTCGGACCTGCTGGACGCCGTCGGCGAGATCGCCGACGGGTCGACCGTCATGATCTCGGGCTTCGGCGCCCCCGGTCAGCCGCTCGGGCTCATCGACGCGCTCATCGAGCAGGGGGCGTCCGGGCTCGAGATCGTCAGCAACAACGCCGGCAACGGCGACTCGGGGATCGCGCGGCTCATCGAGCTGGGGCGCGTGCGCCGCGTGGTGTGCTCGTTCCCGCGGCAGCCCGACTCGTGGCACTTCGACGCCGCCTACCGCGCCGGGCGGGTCGAGCTGGAGCTCGTGCCGCAGGGCAATCTGGCCGAGCGCATCCGCGCGGCGGGCGCCGGCATCGGCGCCTTCTTCACCCCGACCGGCTTCGGCACGATCCTCGCCGAGGGCAAGGAGACGCGCGAGATCGACGGGCGCGGCTACGTGCTCGAGTTCCCGATCCGGGCGGATGTCGCCCTCATCAAGGCCGACCGCGCCGACACCGTGGGCAACCTCGTCTACCGCAAGACCGCGCGCAACTTCGGGCCCATCATGGCGGCGGCGGCGACCACGACGATCGCCGAGGTGAACGAGGTCGTGCCGGCGGGCGGCATCGACCCGGAGGCCGTCGTGACGCCCGGCATCTACGTGCAGACCGTCGTCGTGATCGACGAGCGCACCGCCGCCGCCGAGCGCGCGGCCTCGCTCGCCTCCGCCGAGACCGCCGCCGGGGGGAGGGGCAGATGACCGCCGCCGTGACCGCACCGCTCAGCAAGGCGCAGCTCGCCGCACGCGTCGCCCAGGACATCCCTCGCGGGGCATACGTCAATCTCGGCATCGGCCTGCCCACGCTCGTCGCGAACCACCTCGCGCCGGATGCCGGGGTCACCTTGCATACCGAGAACGGCATGTTGGGGATGGGGCCCGCCGCGCCCGCCGAGCTCATCGACCCCGACCTCGTCAACGCGGGCAAGATCCCGGTCACCGAGCTGCCGGGCGCCGCCTACTTCCACCAGGCCGACTCCTTCGCGATGATGCGCGGCGGCCACATCGACGTGTGCGTGCTCGGCGCCTTCGAGGTCTCGCTCGGCGGCGACCTCGCCAACTGGTCGGCGGGCGAGCCCGGCGCCATCCCCGCGGTCGGCGGCGCCATGGACCTCGCGGTCGGCGCCCGCGACACCTGGGTCATGATGAATCTCCTCACCAAGGACGGGCGGCCGAAGCTGCTGCCCGCCTGCACCCTTCCGCTCACCGGGGTCGGATGCGTCACACGCGTCTACACCGACCTCGCGGTGATCGATGTCGGACCCCGCGCGGACGGCGCACACCCGGTCGTCGTCCGCGCGGTCCAGACCTTCGGGATCGGCCTCGCCGAGCTCGGAGAGCTGCTGGGCCTCCCCGTCGAGCAGGTGGCGCCGTGACCGAGCGCACCCGCGTCGCCGTGATCGGCGCCGGACCCGCCGGCCTGCTCCTCTCGCAGCTGCTGCACGAGCGGGGCGTCGACCACGTCGTGCTCGAGTCGCGCTCCCGTGAGGAGATCCACACGACGCACCGGGCGGGCATCCTCGAGGCGGGCTCGGTGCGCGCGCTCGTCGAGCTCGGACTCGACCGGGTGATCCGCGAGGGCGACCGGCACGACGGCATCGACCTGCGCTTCGACGGCGAGATGCACCGCATCGACTTCCGCGAGCTCGTGGGCGAGTCGGTGTGGCTCTACCCGCAGACCGAGGTGTTCGCCGACCTCGCCGCGCGCCGCACCGAGCAGGGCGCCGACATCCGCTGGCAGACCTCGGTGGTCGAGATCCTCGACCACGACGGCGCGAACCCGGGCGTGCGCTGGCGCGACGCCGAGGGCCGCGAGGGCGAGCTGCGCGCGGAGCTGCTCGTCGGCGCCGACGGCTCGCGCTCGATCGCCCGGCACGCCTTCCCCGAGCAGCTGCGCCGCACCTGGGTGCACGAGTACCCCTACGCCTGGTTCGGCGTCATCGTCGAGGCGCCGCGCAGCGCCCCCGAGCTCGTCTACGCCGAATCCGAGCGCGGCTTCGCGCTCGTGAGCCAGCGCACCCCGACCCACCAGCGGCTGTACTTCCAGTGCGACCCGGACGAGGATCCGGATGCCTGGGACGACGCGCGCATCTGGACCGAACTGCAGGCGCGCGTCGCGGGCCCCGACGGCTTCCGCCTCGCGGAGGGGCCCGTCGAGGAGAAGACGGTGCTGCGCTTCCGCTCCTCCGTCGTCGAGCCGGTGCGGCACGGCCGCCTCGTGCTCGCGGGCGACGCCGCCCACACCGTGCCGCCCACCGGCGCGAAGGGGCTCAACCTCGCCCTCGCCGACGTGCTCATCCTCGCCGAGGTGCTCGAGGGCTGGCTCGCGGGTGCCGGCGACGACGCGCTCGACGAGTACGGCCGCCGCTCCTCGCGCCGGGTGTGGCGCGCGCAGAACTTCTCCGCCTGGATGAGCCGGATGCTGCACACGACCCCCGACGAGCCCGGCTTCGAGCGCCGCCGCCGGATCGCCGAGCTGCGCACGCTCGTGGAGTCGGAGGCGGGACGCCGCTACCTTGCGGAGGGATACACCGGATGGGAGAACGTGCGATGACGCCCGAACTCGAACCACAGGAGCGGCTGAGCGCCGAGATCGCCGAGCTGCACGCCGCCTACGACGCGGCCCGCGCGGCGGGCGCGCCGGCCGAGACCCGCCCGCGCCTCGACTTCGGCCCCTACCGCTCCTCGCTGCTGCGGCATCCCACGAAGGATCCGGTGCACGCCGACCCCGAGACGATCGAGCTGTTCTCGCCCGTGTTCGGCGAGCGCGACATCTCGCCGCTCGAGGCGGATCTCACCATCCAGCGCCGCGGCGAGCCGATCGGCGAGCGCATCGTGGTGCGCGGTCGCGTGATCGACGGCGACGGGCGCCCCGTGCGCCGCCAGCTCGTCGAGGTGTGGCAGGCGAACGCGGGCGGGCGCTACATCCACAAGCGCGACCAGCATCCGGCGCCGCTCGACCCCAACTTCACGGGCGTCGGGCGCACCCTCACCGACGACGACGGCTGGTACGAGTTCGTCACCATCAAGCCGGGACCGTATCCGTGGCGCAACCACTACAACGCCTGGCGGCCCGCGCACATCCACTTCTCGCTGTTCGGCAGCGAGTTCACGCAGCGCATCGTGACGCAGATGTACTTCCCGGGCGACCCGCTGTTCCCGCTCGACCCGATCTACCAGTCGATCGTCGACCCGGCCGCCCGGGCCCGGCTCGTCGCGGAGTACGATCACGGCATCACGCGCCACGAGTGGGCCACCGGCTACCGCTGGGACATCGTCCTCTCCGGCACCCGCCGCACGGTGTTCGAGCACGACCTGGCCGAGGAGCACGACGATGAGCACTGAGCACGTGCCCACCCCGGGCCAGACGGTCGGGCCGTTCTTCGGCTTCGGGCTGCCGTTCGCGCGCGGCAACGAGCTCGTCGAGCCCGGCACCCCGGGCGCCGTGCGGCTGCACGGGCGGGTCGTCGACGGCGCGGGCGAGGGCATCCCCGACGCGCTCATCGAGCTCTGGCACGCCGCCCCCGACGGCACGATCCCGGATGCCACGGGTCACCTGCTGCGCGACGGCACCTTCGCGGGCTTCGGCCGCGCCGAGACCGACCGCACGGGCGGCTTCTGGTTCCGCACCCTCGAGCCCGGCCCCACCGAGCCGGGGGCTGCGCCCTTCATCGCGGTCGCCGTGTTCGCGCGCGGGCTGCTCGACCGGCTGTTCACGCGCGCCTACCTGCCGGGCGAGGCGGCCGAGACCGACCCGTTCCTCGCGCGGCTCGACCCCGAGCGTCGCGACACGCTCGTCGCCGTCCGCGAGGACGACGGCTCGCTGCGCTTCGACATCCGCCTGCAGGGCGAGGGCGAGACCGTGTTCCTGGAGTTCGATGCCTGACGTCGGCCTGCTGCTGCCGGGTGTGCCCGAGGGGCTCGCCGACGACGTGGCGCTCGTGCGCGCGATGCTCGCCGTCGAGGTGGCGTGGAGCCGCACCCTCGTGTCGACCGGCCGGGCGGATGCCGCCTCCGCAGCCCGGGTGGCGGAGGTCGCGGACGCGCTCGCGGCCGAGCCGGCCGGCTTCGCCGCGGAGCTCGCCGCCGCATCCGCCGCGACCGGCAACCCGGTGATCGCGCTCGTCGCTCGGCTGCGGGCCGAGGCGGGCGACCCGCACGCGGCCGCGGTGCACACGGGGCTCACGAGCCAGGACGTCGTCGACACCGCGCTCGTGCTGGTGACGCGGGATGCCGCCCACGACACGCGGGACGGGCTGCACCGTGCCCGCGTCGCGCTCACGCGCCTCGCCCGCACCCACCGCGAGACGCCCGCGCTCGCCCGCACCCTCGCGCAGGCCGCCGCCCCCACGACGTTCGGCGCCCGGTTCGCCGGCTGGCTGCAGGGCGTGGCGGAGGCGGAGGACCGCCTCGCCGGCGTCGCGTTCCCCGTCGCGTGGGGTGGCGCGGCGGGCACCCTGGAGTCGGTGCCGGGGGACCGCCTCGACGTGCTGCGCCCCTGGGCGGCCGGCCTCGGCCTCGCCGAGACGGTCGCGCCCTGGCACACCACCCGCGCCCCGGTGCTGCGCATCGGCGGTGCCTTCGCGGAGGTGTGCGCGGCGCTCGGCACCATCACCTCCGACGTGCTCGCGGCCGCCCGCCCGGGCGTCGAGGAGCTGGGCGAGCCCGCGGGCGCGGGCCGCGGCGCCTCCTCCGCCATGCCGTTCAAGCGCAACCCCGTCGCCTCCGTGCTCATCCGCCGCAGCGCCCTCGTCGCGCCGCACGCGCTCGCCCAGCTGCACACCGCGGCGGGCCTCGCCGTCGACGAGCGGCCCGACGGCGCCTGGCACGCCGAGTGGCCGGCGCTGCGCGAGCTCGCCCGGCACGCGGCATCCGCGTCCGCCCTCGCCGCCGAACTGCTCGAGGGGCTCGAGGTGCACCCCGACGCGGCCGCCCGGCTGCTCGCCGCGCACCCCGAGGTCGGGGACGACCCGGGGGCGGCCGTCGCCCTCGTCGACCGCGCACTCGAGAGCTACGGAGCAGACGCATGACCCTCGAGCTGCGCGGCACCGGCTTCGCCGTGCGCGACGCCTCCCGACCGCTGCTCGTGCTCGGGCCCTCGCTCGGCACCTCGGCCGCGGCGCTGTGGGCGGATGTCGTGCCACTGCTCGCCGCGGAGGCCGACCTGCTCGGCTGGGACCTGCCCGGCCACGGCGCATCCCCGGCCCCCGCGGGCCCCTCGACCACGGTCGAGGAGATCGCGGATGCCGTGCTCGGCCTGATCGACGATGCCCAGGCCGAGCGCGGCGACCCCGGCGCCCCCGTCTGGTACGCGGGCGACTCCGCGGGCGGCGCGGTCGGGCTGCAGCTGCTGCTCGACGCGCCGGATCGCTTCGCGGGCGCGGCGCTCATCAGCACGGGCGCTCGGATCGGCACGCCCGAGGGCTGGGAGGAGCGCGCCGCGCTTGTCGAGCAGGCGGGCACCCCGACCCAGGTGATCGGCTCGACCGAGCGCTGGTTCGCGCCCGGCTTCGTCGAGCGCGAGCCGCAGGTCGTGACGCGGCTGCTCGCCTCGCTGCAGACCGCCGACCGGCACGGCTACGCGGCCGTCTGTCGCGCGCTCGCGGCGTTTGACGTGCGCACGCGGCTCGGCGAGATCGCGACGCCGCTCGTCGCGGTCGCGGGCTCCGACGACCGCCCGACCCCGGTCTCCTCGCTCGCGGCGATCGCCGCCGGTGCGCGGCGCGCGCGGCTGCGGGTGCTCGAGGGCGTCGCCCACCTGCCGCCCGCCGAGGACCCGGAGGCGGTGGCCGCGATCCTCCGCGAGCTGCTCGCGGGGCGGCTCGGCGCATCCGACCCGGAGCGCGCGGCCGCGGGCTTCGCGGTGCGCCGCGAGGTGCTCGGCGACGCGCACGTCGACCGGGCGATCGGCGCGACCTCGGCGACGACCGCCGAGTTCCAGGACCTCATCACGCGCTACGCGTGGGGCGAGATCTGGACGCGGCCCGGCATCGACCGGCGGATGCGCTCCGCCGTGACGCTCACGGCGCTCGTCGCGGGCGGGCACTGGGCGGAGCTGGAGATGCACCTGCGGGCGGCGCTCCGCAACGGGCTCAGCCCCGCCGAGATCCGCGAGATCCTGCTGCAGACCGCGATCTACTGCTCGGTGCCGAGCGCCAACCACGCCTTCGGCATCGCCGACCGCGTGCTCGGCGAGGACGGCGAAGCGGCCCGGTGAGGGTCGGTCGCGCCGACTACTCTTGACCCGTGGTCACCGCCCTCTACCGTCGCTACCGCCCGGAGACGTTCGCCGAACTGATCGGGCAGACCCAGGTGACCGACCCGCTGCGCACGGCGCTGCGCACCGACCGTGTGGGTCACGCGTACCTCTTCTCGGGGCCGCGCGGCTGCGGCAAGACCACGAGCGCGCGCATCCTGGCCCGCTGCCTCAACTGCGCCGAGGGCCCCACCGACACCCCGTGCGGCACGTGCGCGAGCTGCGTCGAGCTCTCGCGTGACGGCGGCGGCTCGCTCGACGTCATCGAGATCGACGCCGCGAGCCACAACGGCGTCGACGACGCCCGCGACCTGCGCGACCGCGCCGCCTTCGCCCCGGCCCGCGACCGCTACAAGATCTTCATCCTCGACGAGGCGCACATGGTGACGCCGCAGGGCTTCAACGCGCTGCTCAAGCTCGTCGAGGAGCCGCCCGAGCACGTCAAGTTCATCTTCGCCACGACCGAGCCCGAGAAGGTCATCGGCACCATCCGCTCGCGCACCCACCACTATCCGTTCCGGCTCGTGCCGCCCGCCCAGATGCTCGACTACGTGCAGCAGCTGAGCGCCTCGGAGGGCATCGAGATGGAGGGCGGCGTGCTGCCGCTCGTGGTGCGCGCGGGCGGCGGCTCGGTGCGCGACACCCTCTCGCTGCTCGACCAGCTCATCGCGGGCTCCGAGGGCACCACGGTGCGCTACGAGCGGGCGGTGGCGCTGCTCGGCTACACGCACGGGGCGCTGCTCGACGAGATCGTCGACGCGCTCGCCGCGCGGGATGCGCCGGGCGTCTTCGGCGGCATCGACCGCGTCATCCAGACCGGCCAGGATCCGCGCCGCTTCGTCGAAGACCTGCTCGAGCGGCTGCGCGACCTCATCGTCGTCGCGGCCACCCGCGAGGGCGCCGCGGCCGTGCTGCGCGGCGTGCCCGCCGACGAGCTCGAGCGGATGCAGCACCAGGCGGCCGGGTTCGGCGCCGTCGAGCTGTCGCGCGCCGCCGACATCGTGAACGCCGCCCTCACCGAGATGACGGGCGCCACCTCGCCGCGCCTGCACCTCGAGCTCATGGCCGCGCGGCTGCTCGTGCCCTCCGCCGACGACACCGAGCGCGGCGCGCTCGCCCGCGTCGAGCGCCTCGAACGCCGCATCGGCATCGAGGGCGCCGGGGCGCCCGCCGCCGCGCCTGAGGCCGTCCCGCCGGCACAGGTGGTTAAGGAGCGCCGCGAAGCGACACGTCTCGAGACCACCGTCACGACCTCACCCCCTCCCGCCACGCCGCCCGCCACCCCTCCCGCCGCCGCGCCCGCCGGCGAGGTCACCCTCGCCCAGCTCCGCGACGCCTGGCCCGAGATCCTCGACGGCGTGCAGGGCATCAAGCGCTCCTCGTGGATGGTCGTCTACACCTCCACCCCGCGCGCCTACGACAACGAGGTGCTCACCCTCACCTTCCCGAGCGACAACGACGTGCAGAGCTTCCGCCAGACCCAGTCGGCGGGCGAGAGCGTCAGCGAGCACCTGCGCCAGGCGATCCTCAAGGTGCTCGGCGTGCGGGTGAAGTTCATCGCCCGCGCCGACGGGGCGGCCGCCCAGCCCGCACGGCAGGTGGCCGAGTACCGCCCGGCGAAGCCGGACGCGGCGCCGGACCCAGCCCCCGCGACGACCGGCTGGAACGTCGCCCCCATCCCGGGCGGCGCATCGCCCGCGGTCGACGACGCGCCCCCGCCCGACGACGCCGACGCGCCGCCGCCCGACGACGAGCCCGAGCCGGAGCCCGAGCCGGAGCCCGAGGCGCGGAACGCGCCTGCGCCGGCACCCGAGCCCGCCGCCCCGGCGAAGACGCCCACGGCATCCGCCCCGCAGCGCGCCCGCTACGGCGAGGCCGTCGTGCGCGAGGTGCTCAAGGCGAGCTTCATCGAGGAGGTGCCGCTCGCCCCGCGCGACCGCCCGTTGCGGCTCGTCGAGGAGTCCGGCCCGCCCGCTCCCGGAAGCGGGGCGTAGCCCGTGTACGAGGGCATCGTCCAGGACCTCATCGACGAGCTCGGCCGCCTCCCCGGCATCGGTCCGAAGTCGGCGCAGCGCATCGCGTTCCACATCCTGCAGACCGAGAGCTTCGACACCACGCGGCTCGCCGAGATCCTCACCGTGGTGCGCGAGAAGGTCAGGTTCTGCCAGGTGTGCGGCAACGTCTCCGAGCAGGAGACCTGCGCGATCTGTCGCGACCCGCGCCGCAACTCGGCCGTCATCTGCGTCGTCGAGGAGGCGAAGGACGTCGTGGCGATCGAGCGCACCCGCGAGTTCCGCGGGCTCTACCACGTGCTCGGCGGCGCCATCAGCCCCATCGACGGCATCGGTCCCGACGACCTGCGCATCACCCAGCTGCTGCAGCGACTCGCGAGCACCGAGGTCACCGAGGTCATCATCGCGACCGATCCGAACCTCGAGGGCGAGGCGACCGCGACCTACCTCACCCGCCTGCTCGTGCAGCCGGGCCTGCGCGTGACACGCCTCGCCTCCGGCCTGCCGGTCGGCGGTGACCTCGAGTACGCCGACGAGGTCACCCTGGGTCGCGCCTTCGAGGGCCGCCGCCTCGTCGAGTGACGCGTGCCGAGCGGGCATGCGCGGCTCGGTAGGATGACCTTCGCATCCCCACCCCCTGGAGTTCCTTTCGTGTCCCTCATCGTCCAGAAGTACGGCGGTTCGAGCGTCGCCGACGCCGAGAGCATCAAGCGGGTCGCCAAGCGCATCGTCGAGACCCGCCGTGCGGGCAACGAGGTCGTCGTGGCCGTGTCCGCGATGGGCGACACGACCGACGAGCTCATCGACCTCGCCCACCAGGTCTCGCCCATCCCCGACCCGCGCGAGATGGACATGCTGCTCACCACGGGCGAGCGCATCTCGATGGCGCTGCTCGCGATGGCGATCCGCGACATGGGCTACGAGGCGCGCTCCTACACGGGCAGCCAGGCGGGCATGATCACGGACGCCCAGCACGGCGCGGCGCGCATCGTGGACGTCACCCCGGGCCGCGTGCGCGAGGCGCTCGACGCGGGCGCCATCGCGATCGTCGCCGGCTTCCAGGGCTTCAACCGCGACAGCAAGGACATCACGACGCTCGGCCGCGGCGGCTCCGACACGACCGCCGTCGCGCTGGCGGCGGCCCTCGGCGCCGAGGTGTGCGAGATCTACACCGACGTCGACGGCGTCTTCACGGCCGACCCGCGCGTCGTGCCGAAGGCGCACAAGCTCGAGCGGGTGACGAGCGAGGAGATGCTCGAGCTCGCGGCGGCGGGCGCCAAGGTGCTGTACATCCGCGCGGTGGAGTACGCCCGCCGGCACGGGGTGACGCTGCACGTGCGGTCGTCGTTCAACAACAACGAAGGCACCTGGGTCGTGAACCCGGTGGAGGGAGAGACCGTGGAAGAGCCCATCATCACGGGGGTCGCGGGCGACCTGAGCGAGGCGAAGATCACCGTCGTCGGTGTTCCGGACGTGCCGGGCAAGGCCGCCGAGATCTTCACGATCGTCGCCAAGACCGGCGCCAACATCGACATGATCGTGCAGAACGTGTCGGCCGCCTCGACGGGCCTCACCGACATCTCCTTCACCCTGCCGAAGGCGGAGGGCGAGAAGGTGCTGACGGCGCTGCGCGCCGAGCAGTCCGAGCAGGGCTTCGCCTCGCTGCAGTACGACGACCAGATCGGCAAGCTCGCCGTCGTCGGCGCCGGCATGCGCACGAGCTCGGGCGTCTCGGCGCAGCTGTTCCGGGCCCTGTCGGATGCGGGCATCAACATCGAGATGATCTCGACCTCCGAGATCCGCATCTCGGTCGTCACCCGGGCCGACACGCTGCCCGAGGCGATGCGCGTCGTGCACGCCGCGTTCGGCCTCGACGGCGACGCGGAGGCGGTCGTCTACGCCGGAACCGGTCGCTGAGACCGGCCGTCTACAGCCGCTGACGCGGATTGTCGGAGTTCCGCCCGCGGATGTGGCGCTCCTGGGTGCCGTTGTTGGTGCCGACCTTGACGTCGTCGCCGGTCATGTTGCTCACCACGACCTCGGTCTCGCGCTCGTAGGAGTGGCTCTTGTCGGTGTTGCGGTAGGCCCGCCACACCCCCCAGTAGAACGACGCCGCCCCCACGGGGCCGAGCGCGAGCAGCCAGCCGACCCCGCCTCCGTCGTCGGAGGCGAGGACCAGGGTCGTGACGTCCAGCATGGCGGCTCCGTTCAGAAGGTGGCGACGATCCAGAGGGCGACGCCCTCGAGCACGGTGCCGATCGTGAGCGACACGAGCAGCAGCTTCGGCACGCTGACCGGGATCGAGCCCATCGTCTCGCCCGTGCGGCCGTTGACGGCGATGTAGTGCAGGAACTCCGAGCCGTTCGACTTCTTCTCGTAGTACGAGTACAGCCACACCGGCAGCAGCACCGACACCCAGCGGGTGCCCTTCACGTCGAGCGCCTCGCTCTCCCAGCGGATGCCGCGGTCGTAGCGGGGGGCCGAGTCGGTGGCCTTCTGCCGCGCGATGCTCAGCATCTGGCTGCGTGCGACCGGCATCACGGCATCCACGTTGAGGTCGCGCTTCTCGGAGGTGAACTCGCCCATGTAGCGGGCGTCGTAGCCGACCGCCGCCTTCGTGTCGAACGGCAGGATCGTGTTGATGACGTTGTTGGTGTTGGTGCGCACGTCCTGGTTGGCGCGCGCCGACGACGACTCGATCGTGAGGTCGTCGACCGTGTAGTCGAAGCTGCGGGTGATCTGGTACACGTCGGCGTCGTAATAGGTCTTGCGGTTCTGATCGGTGCCGCGCGTGTACTGGCGCGTTTTGATCTCGCCGTGGCCCGCGATGTCGGCGTGCAGGTTGCCGTCGATGAGCAGGTATGGCATGTAGACGCCCACGACGTTCTCGGGGGTGAACTCCTGCTTGAACTTCTTGAGGGCGAAGGTGCGACGCCTGCCCGCGAAGTGGCGGATGTGCTCGACCGCCTGCTCGTGCGTGACCGTGAACGGCAGCAGCGCATCCGGCACCGCGCCGTTCGGGATCTGGGTGTTCATCGACAGCACCTGCCGGCACCAGTGGCAGCGGGCCTGCAGCTGCCGCTCGGTGTTGATGACGACCTCGGCCCCGCAGCCCTGGCACTTGAGCGTGACGATGTTCGAGACGTCGGCGGCGATGTCGCCGGCGCCCGTCGTGACGACCGTGCCGTGCAGCTCGCCGACGGGGGAGTCGAAGCCCACCGCGGCGTTGAAGTTGCCCGGCTCCCACTCGAAGCGGCAGAAGGCGCAGCGCAGCTTGTTGGTGCCGACGATCGGCCCGATGTCGGTCGAGCCGCACTTCGGGCACCGGTCGAGCCCGTCGCGCCGCTCGTTGCCGGTCTGCACGGGGGCGGGCTCGGCGGGCGCGACGGGAGGCACCGGCGCCGCGGGTGCGGCGGGCGGCGGTACCGGCGCGGATGCCGCGGGCGGCACCGGGGGCACGCCGGGCTGCTGCGGAACGTCGGGGATGCTCATCGAGCCGGGGGCTCCCTCCGGGTCAGGAACCGAGGACCTTGTTCTTCAGGGCGTCGTAGTCGTCCTGCGTGATGAGGCCGGCGTCCAGCATCTGCTTGGCCTGCGTGAGCTTCGCCACCGGGTCCTCCGCGGCGGGCGCCGCAGCGGCCGGAGCCGCCGCGGGTGCCGCCGCAGGCGCCGGGGCGACCGGCTGCTGCAGCCCGCCGAGCCCCACCGTGCCGGCGGCCATGCCGAGCCCCACGAGGCCCGCACCGCCTCCGGTCTCGCCGGCGCTCTCGAAGCCCTGCGCGACCGAGGCCTGCAGGTTCGAGTTGCCGCGGGCGCCCGAGAGGGCGTCCGCACGCTTGACCTTCGACAGCAGCTCGGTCGTGTCGGCGTCGTACTCGATCGAGATGATCGCGGTCGACACGATCTCGAGACCGCGGTTCGCCTTCCAGTCGTAGCCCTCCTCGACGGCCGCCGCGAGGCTCTTCGCGAAGCCGAGCGAGTCGGACTGGATCTGGGTGATGCGGCCCTTCGAGGGGTCGTTGGTGTACTTCGAGAAGGCCGGGGCGAGCGCCGAGACGACCTCGTTGAACAGCTGCGTCGCCGCGTCGTTGTTCATGTCGGTGAAGTCGAAGACCTGCCCGCTCGTGTAGTACGGGGCCGGCACGAAGTTCTTGATGAACAGGATCGGGTCGACGATGCGCAGCGTGTAGGTGCCGCGCGTGAGCGCGCCCACCTGCGTGCCGAGCCAGGCGTCATCCCAGTAGATCTCGCTCTGGGTGCCGAAGCGGTTGTTCGGCAGCTCCTTGAGGCTCACGTAGTAGGCGGCCTGCTGCGACCCGGGGATGCCGCCCCGCTTGAAGCGCTCCCAGCTCTGCTTGATGACGGGGCTGAGGAAGCCGTTGCCGGCGAGGAACGACTGGCTGTTCACGTCGTCCGACTGCCAGGTGTAGCCGCCCGCCTCCGCGACGAAGCCGGTGATCTCGCCGTCCTGCAGGGTGATGAGGCCGTAGCCCTCCGGCACGACGATCTTCGAGCCGTTCGTGATGATGTTCTCGGAGCCCTTGGTGTTGGAGCCCCGGCCGGCGTTCGTCTCCTGCTTGACCGCCGGGAACAGCGCCGCCGTCGGCTGCACGTTCGGAACGGTGTAGAAGTCGATCCACTGGTCGGCGAACATGCCGCCGATGGCACCGGTGAAAGCCTGGATGAAGCCCACGAGTCACTCCTTCGTCTCTGACGTGATCACAGTAGCGTCACCGGGCCCCATCCGTCCCCCGGATGTGGGGCAGATCTCCCGGGCGACGGCGCGTGCCGGTAACGTGCGGGGCGCGCCGGTACGATTGCCGGTTATGAGCAATGGCATCCGTCTGGGCGTCGTCGGCGCCACCGGCCAGGTGGGCGCGGTCGTGCGCCGCCTCCTCGTCGAGCGCGACTTCCCGATCTCCGAGATCCGCTTCTTCGCCTCCGAGCGCAGCGCCGGCACGACCCTCGAGTTCCGCGGCGAGCAGATCGTCGTCGAGGATGCCGCCACCGCCGACCCGTCGGGTCTCGACGTCGCCATCTTCTCGGCCGGCGCCACCATGTCGAAGGTGCAGGCGCCGCGCTTCGCGGCGGCCGGGGTGCTCGTCATCGACAACTCGAGCGCCTGGCGCATGGACCCCGAGGTGCCGCTCGTCGTCTCCGAGGTGAACCCGCACGCGCTGGACGAGGCCGTCAAGGGCATCGTCGCGAACCCCAACTGCACCACCATGGCCGCGATGCCGGTGCTCAAGGTGCTGGATGCCGAGGCCGGCCTCGAGCGTCTCGTCGTCTCCACCTACCAGGCCGTCTCGGGTGCCGGGCTCGCGGGCGGCGAGGAGCTGCTCGAGCAGGCCACCGCCGCGGTCGCCCAGGACGCGATCGGGCTCGTGCACGACGGCTCGGCCGTCGAGCTGCCGGAGCCGGTCAAGTTCCCCCGCAACATCGCCTTCAACGTCGTGCCGAAGGCGGGCTCCATCGTCGAGGACGGCGAGGGCGAGACCGACGAGGAGAAGAAGCTGCGCAACGAGTCGCGCAAGATCCTCGAACTGCCGGAGCTGCTCGTCTCGGGCACCTGCGTGCGCGTGCCGGTCTTCACGGGCCACTCGCTCTCCATCAACGCGACCTTCCGCGAGCCGATCAGCCCCGCCCGTGCGACCGAGCTGCTCGCGGATGCCCCCGGCGTGCAGCTGGCGGAGGTGCCGAACCCGCTCGAGGCGGCCGGCGCCGACCCGAGCTTCGTGGGCCGCATCCGTCGCGACCAGTCGGTGCCGGAGGGCAAGGGCCTCGCACTGTTCATCTCCAACGACAACCTCCGCAAGGGCGCGGCGCTGAACGCCGTCCAGCTCGCGGAGCTGGCCGCCGCGCGTCTCGCCGCCCGCGTCTGACCGCTTCGCGGCCGGCGGATCGCGCCATCCGTTCCCGCAACTCAGGAACGACCCGCGCGAGCGACCCCCCGCATCCGCTTTCCCGCCGAACCTCCTGAGTTGCGGTACCGGCCACCTTCGCAACTCAGGAAGAACGGGCGGATGCAGCCGCAATCGTCGCGCGAGCGCGGTATCTCCTGAGTTGCGAGACCCGGCGCGTCAGCGGGCGCGGGCCGCGAGGTCCTGGTGGGCGAGGCGCCGCAGTGCCGCGACGACCGGCTCGTGTCCCGCGGTGCCGAGCACCGCGTACTCGAGGGCGGCATCCGGTCGCGTGGGGATCTGCGCCATGTCGTACTCGGCGATCGCGCGGATGTGCGGCGCGTACGCCGCCAACCGGTCCGCGTCGAGCGGGACCCCGAGCGACTCGGCGGCGGCCAGCGCGCTCTCGAGCTGGCGCACGGCCACGTAGCGCGGGTCGTACACCCAGCCGAGCGTCTCGATCACGGCGCGGGCACGCGGGTAGTCGTCGGCCTCGGGCACGGTCGGCGGCAGGTTGCCGAGCGCCCGGCCGAACGCGTCGAAGAGGGAGTCGCCCGGGTCGTCGACGACCGCGAGCACGCCCTTGGTCTGCTGCACGCTCAGCCCGACCGTGTCGGTGAGCGCGCGGATGACGCCCACCCGGTGCACGTGCTCCTCGCCGTAGTCGGCGCGCGTGCGCGAGAGCGTCTCGCCGGGGGCGAGCAGGCCCTCGCGCAGGTAGAACTTGAGCGTCGCGACCGGGACCCCGGTGCGGGAGGACAGTTCGGACATCAGCATGAAGGCACCTCTTGCATTAGATAGTAACAGTATCTAACATGGACGCCATGACGACGCACCCCTGGACCACCATCCTGCTGGGAGCCCTCCTGCTCAGCCTCATCACCGTCGAATCCGGCGGCTGGTTCCTCACCCGCGTCGGCCGGGGCGCCATCCCCGCCAACACCCTGCAGAAGAACTTCTTCCGCGCGGGCCACGCGCACGCCGCCGTGCTGCTCATGCTGAGCCTCGTCGTCATCCCCCTGCTCGACACGGTCGCCCTGCCCCTCGGCGTCGACCTCGTGGCGCGCTTCGGCATCCCGACCGCCGCACTGCTCATGCCCGCGGGCTTCTTCCTCTCGGTGCTCGGGCGCGAGCCCGCCCGGCCCGGGCGCGCGTTCGCGCTGCTCTGGATCGGCGCCACCTCGCTGACGCTGGGGCTCGCCGCCGCGGGCGTCGGACTCATCGGCGGCGGCGTGGCCCAGCTGCCGTAGCCACGGGACCAAGGGCACTGGGGCGCCCGCGGCGCCGACGTAGGATGGCAGGCGTGTCTGAACCCGTCGACGTCGTCCTCATCGGCGGCGGGGTGATGAGCGCCACCCTCGGATCGCTGCTGCAGCAGCTCGAGCCGGAGTGGTCGATCACCATCCTCGAAGCCCTGCCGCGCATCGCCCAGGAGAGCTCCAACCCGTGGAACAACGCGGGCACCGGGCACTCCGCCCTGTGCGAGCTCAACTACACGCCCGAGAAGGGCGGCGTGATCGACACCACGCAGGCGGTCAAGGTCAACGAGCAGTTCCAGCTCTCGCGGCAGTACTGGTCGTACCTCGTCGAGCAGGGCCTGCTGCCCGAGCCGCAGAAGTTCATCAACCCCGTTCCGCACCTCAGCTTCGTGTGGGGCGCGGACAACGTCGACTACCTGCGCCGCCGCTACGAGGCGCTCAAGGACCACCCGCTGTTCCCCGGTCTCGAGTACAGCGAGGATGCGGCCGTCATCCGCTCGTGGGCGCCGCTGCTCATCCCGGGCCGCAAGAAGGACCAGCCGATCGCCGCGACCCGCATCGTGGGCGGCTCGGATGTGGACTTCGGTGCGCTCACCGACGAGCTCGTCGAGGGTCTCGTCGCGCGCGGCGCCGAGCTGCGCACCGAGCGCAAGGTCACGGGCCTCAAGCGCCTGAAGGACGGCACCTGGCGCGTCTCGGGTCGCCACGTGGTCGGCAACACCCCCTTCGAGCTCACGGCGCGCTTCGTGTTCGTGGGCGCCGGGGGAGCCGCGCTCGGCCTGCTGCAGCGCTCCGGCATCCGCGAGATCCGCGGCTACGGCGGCTTCCCGATCAGCGGCCAGTTCCTGCGCACCGACGACCCCGCCGTCGTCGCGAAGCACCAGGGCAAGGTGTACGGCAAAGCCTCCGTGGGCGCCCCGCCCATGTCGGTGCCGCACCTCGACACGCGTGTCGTCGACGGCCAGGCGAGCCTGCTGTTCGGGCCCTACGCGGGCTTCTCGCCCAAGTTCCTGAAGTCCGGATCCTGGACCGACCTGTTCGCCTCCATCCGCTGGCACAACCTCGGCACGATGGTCGCCGCGGGCCTCAAGAACCTCGACCTCGTCTGGTACCTGCTCACCGAGCTGCTCGCGAGCCGCAAGAAGCAGCACGCGGTGCTGCAGCAGTTCGCGCCGACCGCGAAGCAGGACGACTGGTACCGCATCACGGCGGGGCAGCGCGTGCAGATCATGAAGCGCGGCGCCGACGGCAAGGCCGTCATCCAGTTCGGCACGGAGGTCGTGGCCGGCGGCGAGGGCACCATCGCGGGGCTGCTGGGCGCCTCGCCCGGTGCATCCACCGCGGTGCCGATCATGCTCGACGTGCTCGCGACGTGCTTCCCCGACCGGCTCCCCGGCTGGGAGCCGCGCCTGAAGAAGATGATCCCCTCGTACGGCACGAAGCTCTCCGACAAGCCGAAGGCCGCCGCGAAGGAGCTGAAGGACACCGCCGCCACCCTCGGCCTCGCCGTCTGACCCGGTCCCGGTGTCAAACGCTGCAGCGCGTCGCGTCCGGCGGCGGTGATCGCCGCAGCGGCGGGCCAGACGCTGCAGCGTTTGACAGATCTCGGGGAGGCGACGTAGCGTCGGTGACCGTGAAGCTGTAGCTCCGACCATCCCCGCGTCCGTGGCGTACGCCCGGCGGGGCTCGTCTCCCCTCGCCTCCGAGGGTCGAGCGGACGGACTGCCTCCTTGCGACACCCCTTCATCCCTTCCCCCGTGCTGCGCGCCGACGGCGTCGGCGTGACCTTCGGCGACCGCCGTGTCTTCGCCGACCTCGACCTCGCCGTCCCGCCCGGCAGACGCGTCGGCCTGCTCGGCGAGAACGGCGTCGGCAAGTCGACGCTGCTCGCCGTGCTCGCCGGCGAGCTGGAGCCGGATACCGGACGCGTCGAGCGCCCCGTCGCCACCGCCCTGCTGCGGCAGGAGGTGCGGGTGGATGCCGGTGCCCCGCTCTCCGCGATCCTGGAGGCCGAGCTCGGCGGGCTCCGCCGGATCGAACGCGAACTCGAGGCCGCGGGCGCGGCGCTCGCCGACGGCGACCCCGAAGCCGCCGACCGGTATGCGGCGCTCCTCGAGGCCGCCGACGCCGCGGAGCTGTGGGGCCTCGACGCCCGCCGCGACGAGCTCCTCGACGGACTCGGCGTCGGGCACCTGGCCCTCGATCGCCCGGTCGGCGAGGTCTCGGGCGGGCAGCGCAGCCGCGTCGCGCTCGCGGCCCTGCTGCTCGCCCGCCCGGACGCGCTGCTGCTCGACGAGCCCACCAACCACCTCGACGACGCGGCCGTCGCATTCCTCGCCGAGCGGCTGCGCGCCTGGCGGGGCCCGGTGCTGTTCGCGAGCCACGACCGCGCCTTCCTCGACGAGGTGGCCACCGATCTCGTCGACATCGACCCCGCGGCATCCGACGGCGTCACCCGCTACGGCGGCGGCTACAGCGACTACCTCGCGGCGAAGGCCGCCGAGCGGGCCCGCTGGGAGGCGCGTTTCGCGGAGGAGGGGCGCGAGCAGACGCGGCTCGAGCACGCCGTGGCGGTGACCGCGCGCGAACTCGCGCCCGGCCGCGCCCGGCGCGACAACGAGAAGATGGGCTACGACTACCGCGCCGACCACCACCAGCAGCAGGTGGCGCGCCGCATCCGGAACGCCGCGGTGCGCCTCGACGGGCTGCGCGGGGCGCGGATCGCCGAGCCGCCGCCGCTGCTGAGCTTCGCCGGCATCCCCGGCGGTTCCCACCTGCTCGAGGGCGATGTGCCGCTCGTGACGGTCGAGGGGGCGCGCGTCGACGGGCGGCTCGCGCTCGACGGGCTCGAGCTGGCGCCGGATGCGCGCCTGCTCGTGACGGGACCGAACGGTGCGGGCAAGTCGACGCTGCTGAGCCTGCTCGCGGGTCGTCTCGTGCCGGATGCGGGCCGCGTCGCGCGCCGCAAGGGGCTGCGGGTCGCGGTGCTCGACCAGGACGTGCGCTGGGAGCGCCCCGAGCGCACCCCGCGCGAGCTGTACGAGCGGACCGTGGGGGAGCGGCGAGCGGCCGAGGTGCCTCTCGCGGGCCTGGGGCTGCTCGCCGCGCGCGACCTCGACCGCCCGGTCGGGCGACTCTCGATCGGCCAGCAGCGTCGCACCGCGCTCGCGCTCATCGTGGCGCGGCCCCCGCACGTGTTCCTGCTCGACGAGCCCACCAACCATCTCTCCCTCAGCCTCGCGACCGAGCTCGAGGAGGCGCTCGGCGGCTACCCCGGCGCCGTCGTGGTGGCGAGCCACGACCGGTGGTTGCGTCGCCGGTGGCGGGGCGCGGAGCTCGCGCTGCCCGCTTGACTCTCCCTCGAACATATGTTCGACTGTCGGCATGCGGTGGAGTGGCCAGGAACTCGGCGTCGAGAGCGACGACGCCCTGCCCGGGCTCGCCCGGCTGAACAACCTCGTGCGCTCCGTGCAGACCCCCGAGTTCGCCGGTCTCACCTTCCACGAGGTGCTCGCGAAGTCCGCCCTCAACCACGTGCCGGGCGCCGCGACGTCCCTGCCCTTCGGCTGGACGATCAACCCCTACCGCGGCTGCAGTCACCAATGCCTCTTCTGCTTCGCCCGCAACACGCACACGTACCTCGATCTGGATGCCGGACGCGACTTCGATACGCAGCTCATCGTCAAGGTGAACGTCGTCGAGGTGCTGCAGAAGGAGCTCGCGCGCGCGAGCTGGCAGCGGCCGCACGTGGCGCTCGGCACCAACACCGACCCGTACCAGCGCGCGGAGGGGCGCTACCGGCTGATGCCCGGCATCATCGCGGCGCTCGCCGCCTCGGGCACGCCCTTCAGCATCCTCACCAAGGGCACGCTGCTGCGCCGCGACATCCCGCTCCTGCAGGAGGCCGCCGAGCGCGTGCCCGTCGAGACGGCCGTGTCGATCACCGTGTTCGACGACGAGGCGTTGCAGCGCTCGCTCGAGCCGGGTGCGCCGAGCACCGCCGCCCGGCTCGCGACCGTGCGGGCGGTGCGGGATGCGGGGCTGCCGTGCTCGGTCTTCCTGATGCCCGTGCTGCCCTACCTGAGCGACTCCCGCGAACAGCTCGATCGGGCGCTCGAGCGGATCGCGGCGGCGGGCGCGACGGGCGTCGCCTACAGCGCCCTGCACCTGCGTCCGGGGGCCCGCGAGTGGTTCGCCGCATGGCTCGTCCGCGAGCATCCCGAGCTCGCCCCGCGCTACCGCGAGCTCTACGGCTCCGGCTCCTACGCCACGAAGGAGTACCGCCGGCGACTCGCGGCGCGCATCCGCCCCCTGCTGCGGAAGCACGGGCTCGACCGTCCCCGGCTCGACGCCGCCACCGGTACCCCGCGCAGCGGCCCGCGCGGGGTGACGCTGCTGGCCGCCGAGCTCGCACCCGACGCGGCGGCCGCCCTGCAGCCGACGCTCTTCTGAGGCCCCCGCGGCGGTAGGCTCATCCGCATGAACCCGACCCTCGGTGCGTCGCCCCTGCGCGGGGAGACGGGGGACACCCCGGTGCGGCTCGCGATCCTCGACGACCACGAGGTGCTGCTCGACGCCCTCAGCACCTGGATCGAGCGCAACGCCCCCGACTTCGACGTCGTGCTCGGGGCCGCCAACTGGCTCGACCTCGTGCAGAGCCCCGCGTTCCCCACCGACCTCGTGTTCATCGACCTGCAGCTCAAGGAGCCCATCTCGATCGAGGCCCGCGTACGCACCTGCCGCGCGGCGGGCGCCAAGGTGATCGTGCTGTCGAGTCTCGACACCCGCGAGGCGCGCGAGCGCGCGTTCGCGGCGGGCGCGGCGGAGTTCCTCTCCAAGTCGCTGCCGATGGCGTCCGTCATGGCGGCGGCCCGACGGGTCATGGGCATCGAGGCCCACGACGACGACGACGCGGCCCGCGCGGCATCCACCGCACCGCTGCAGCACGTGAAGCCGAAGCTGAGCCCCGGTGAGGAGGAGGCGTTCAAGCTGTACGTCTCCGGGTACAGCACCGTCGCTGTCGCCGAGCGCATGAACGTGCAGTACGAGACCGCCAAGACCTACCTGCGGCGGGTGCGCGAGAAGTACGCGAAGGTCGGGCGGCCCGCGGGCAAGAAGGCGGAACTGATCCGGCGGGCAGCCGAGGACGGATACCTGGAATAGTGGCGAAGCTGTACTTCCGCTACGGGGCGATGAACTCCGGCAAGAGCACGGCACTGCTGCAGGCGGCCTACAACTACGAGGAGCGCGGGCACCGGGTGCTGCTCGCGAAGCCCGCGATCGACTCGAAGGGCGACGACTCGATCGTGTCGCGGCTCGGCGTCGTGCGGCGGGTGGACTTCACGGTCGCGCCGGGTGAGGACCTGCTCGACCGCTTCCAGCGCGAGCGCGCGCGAGTCGTCGCCGAGCAGGGGCGGGATGTGTCGTGCCTGCTGCTCGACGAGGTGCAGTTCCTCTCGGAGGGGCAGGTCGACGACCTGCTGCGCATCGCCATCCAGCAGGACATCCCGGTGCTCGCCTACGGCATCCGCACCGACTTCCAGACGGTCGCCTTCCCGGGCAGCCGCCGCCTGCTCGAGATCGCGCACTCGCTCGAGGAGCTGAAGACGATCTGCCGCTGCGGGCGCAAGGCGGTCTTCAACGCCCGCAAGGTGGGCGACCGGTTCATCTTCGACGGCGACCAGGTGGCCATCGACGGCGTCGAGGTCACCTACGAGTCGCTCTGCGGTGCCTGCTACCTGGAGGAGTCGGGCGGCGTGCTCAACCGCGGCTGGCGTCCCAAGCTCGAGTTCAGCTACGGCGCCGAGCCCGACGCCGACTTCACCTGAGACGCAGAAGAGCCGCCCGAAGGCGGCTCTTCTGGTGCTGGTCGGGGTAACAGGATTTGAACCTGCGGCCTCGTCGTCCCGAACGACGCGCGCTACCAAGCTGCGCCATACCCCGGTGCTGCCGTCGGCAACCTGTCAAGGATACCCGATCCGGCGTCGGCTCCGGCACACCGGTCGCGCCGTAGACTCGAGGCCATGCCCACCCGCTTCTCCGGCCTGCTCGAGGCGCTGCCGGAGGGGATGCTGTTGAGCGTCGACGGCGACGCCGAGCTCACCTCCCCGCCCGTCGAGCGTGCCGACCAGGTGGTCGCCGGCTCGGTGTTCGTGGCCCGGCGCGGCAAGGTGGTCGACGGGGTCACGCTCGCCCCGGATGCCGTGGCCCGCGGCGCGGTCGCGATCGTCGGCGACGCCCTGCGCATCGACGCGGGCGTGCCCTACGCGCGCGTCACCGACGCGCAGCAGGCGCTCGGCTACCTCGCCGCCTCCTGGTGGGGTCTGCCGACGAAGAAGATCGAGATCACCGGCGTCACCGGCACCAACGGCAAGACGACGACCGTCATGCTGCTGCGCGGCATCATCGACGTCGCGACGGGCGGCCCGGTCGGCCTCATCTCGACGGTCGGCGTCGAGTACGGCACGGGCTTCATCCCCGTCGGGGAGCACATCACCACACCCGGCGCCCCGCAGGTGCAGGAGATGCTCGGCCGCATGGTCGAGGCGGGCTTCCCCGAGACGGTCGTCGAGATGTCGAGCCAGGGCCTCGAGCAGGGGCGCCTCAACGGCATCGGCATCGACGTGGGCGTCTTCACGAACCTCACCCACGAGCACCTCGACTACCACGGCACGATCGAGGCCTACCGCGACGCGAAGGGCATCCTCTTCGAGCGGGTCGGTGCGATGGGCGGCATCGCGGTGATCAACGCCGACGACCCGTACGGCGCCTGGTTCGCGGATGCCGCGCGCGGCGCGACCGTCGTGACGTACGGCATCCGGGAGGGTGACGTCCGCCCGGAGGGTCTCGAGATCGACGCCTCCGGCATCCGGATGACCGTCGACGGGTTCCGCTACCGCACGGTGCTCACGGGCGACTTCAACGTCTACAACACCCTCGCCGCGATCGCCACGGCGCGCGCCCGGGGCTGGAGCCCCGAGACCATCCAGGCGGGCCTCGACCGCACCGAGGCGGTCGACGGGCGCATGCAGGTGGTCGACGAGGGGCAGCCGTTCCGCGCCTTCGTCGACTTCGCCCACACCCCCGATGCCTACCAGCAGCTGTTCCCCTCGCTGCGGCGGATGCTGCCCGAGGGCGGCAGGCTCATCGCCGTGTTCGGCTGCGCGGGCGAACGCGACACCGAGAAACGCGACACCATGCCGGCGATCGCCTCCACCTATGCCGACCTCGTCATCATGACGGCGAGCGACCCGCGCCGGGAGAACGTCGACGACATCCTCGACCGGATGCAGCGCTCCGCCGAGAGCGCGGGCGGGCGGCTCGGCGAGAACCTGCTGCGCATCCTCGACCGCGGCACCGCCATCCTCACCGCGGTGCAGGCCGCGCGGCCGGGCGACATCGTCGTGGCGTGCGGCAAGGGTCACAAGCAGAGCATGTCGATCGGCGGCACCGAGTACCCCTGGGACGACCGGATCGCGCTGCGCTACGCCCTGCACGGGGTCGCGATGGGCGGGTTGCCGACCTCGCCCGCGGGGGCGCCGACGGTCGCCGACGCGCGCCGCGCCAACGCCTGAGCCTCGCTAGAGCTGCACCGGGGTGAGGGTCAGCACGATCGCCTCCGGCGGGCACGCGAAGCGCACCGGCGCGTAGATCGAGGTGCCGAGTCCCGCCGAGACCTCGAGGAACGCGCTGTGCACGCCCGTGCGCCAGACGCTCAGCCCCTGCGCCTGGGCGTGCGGGATGTCGCAGTTGGTCACGAGCGCGGGGCGCCCCGGGATGCGCACCTGGCCCCCGTGGGTGTGCCCGGCGAAGATCAGGTCGGCGCCCTGGCTCACGAAGGCGTCGAGCACGCGGCGGTACGGGGCGTGGGTGACGCCGATCGTGAGCACCTGACGCGGCTCGGGGTCGGACCACTCCACGTTCTCGCGCAGCTCCTCGATCGCGCCCGGCAGCTCGCCGAGCCGGTCCCAGCCGCGGTGCGCGTCGCCCGTTCCCATGAACTCGAGGCGCGTGCCCTTCAGCTCGATCGCCCGCACCCCGTTGTTGAGGTCGAACCAGCCGAGCTCGCCGCCGAGGTAGGCGTCGAGGGCGGCGGTGTCGAGATCCGGCTCGAGTTTCGGTCGGCGATGCCCGCGGTCGGAGAAGTACCCGAACGGGTTCTTCAGCACCGGTCCGTAGAAGTCGTTCGAACCGTGCACGAAGACGCCCGCGGCGTCGCCGAACGGCTCGAGCGCACGTCGCACGCCCGCGAGTCCGTCGAGGTGCCCGAGGTTGTCACCCGTGTCGATGATGAGGTCGGGCTCGTACACCGCGAGCGAGCGGACGAAATCCTGCTTCGCGCGCTGCCACGGCGCCATGTGCAGGTCGCTCAGGTGCAGGATCGTGATCGGCCGAGCGTCCGGCTCGAGCACCGCGAGGGTCTCGTGCCGCACCGTGAAGCGGTTGCGTTCGACGAACACGCCCCACGCGAGGGTCGCGAGACCCGCGGTCGCCACCGCGCCGAGCGTGCCGGCGACCGCGCGTCGGGTCACGTACCCGGCCCTCCGCCGGTCGGGCAGCCGACCTCGCGCACGGTCAACGTGATGTGGGTGGACTTGTTGAGCACCGAGCCCGCCGACGGGTTCTGGGCGACGACCTTGCCGATGCTCGAGGGGGGATCGGTCGAGGTCGGCGCGACGCAGACCTGGTCGACGTTCTCGAAGCCGGCGTCCTCGAGCTGATCGCGGGCGCTGTTGAAGCTCTGGTTCGGCGTCACCACATCCGGCACCATCGCGGCCTGCCCGTTGCTCGTGAAGACGTTCACCGCGGTGCCCTTCGGCACCGAGGAGCCGGAGGCCGGGTCGGTCTTCACGACCGTGCCCACCGGCAGGTCGGAGTCCATCTGGCCGGCGTCCACGTACGACAGCTTCGCGAGCTCGATCGCGGCCTTCGCCTGCTCGGGCGTGCTGCCGACCAGGTTGTCGGGCACGATCACCGGCGTGCCGGTCATGAGCGCGGGGTCGGCCGCCGGGAACGCGCCGCCCGGGTAGTAGGCGTCGATCGTCTTCGCGATCGGCTTGAAGATCGCGTGACGGATGTTGCCGCCGTAGGTGCCGTTGATGCTGATGGCACGCAGGCTCTGGTCGCCGACGATGTTGCCCACCCACACGGCGGTCGCGACGCGCGTGGTGCTGCCCACCATCCAGGTGTTCTGCGCCTTGTTCGCGGTACCGGTCTTGCCGATGTAGGGCACGCCGTCGCGCGGGTTCGCCTGGCTACCGGTACCGCCGCTCATCACCTGGGCCATCGCGTAGGCGGCGGTGTTGGCCACCGCGGGCGACGCCAGCGTCGGGTTGCACACCTTCTGCTGGCCGCCGAGCTCCATGCCGTCGGAGGCGAACACGTTGTCGACGATGATCGGGGCGCAGTAGGTGCCCTGGTTGGCGATGCCCGCGTAGGCCGCCGCCATCGTGCTCGACACGAAGTTGTTCTCGCATCCGCCGATCGAGCAGGCGGGGTTCGTCTCCATGTCGGAGCCGTCGAGCGCGCCGGCCGCGTCGTGCATGCCGAAGGAGCGCGCCATGTCGCGGATCTCGCACTGGTCGAGCTCGGCCGCCATCTGCACGAACACCGAGTTCACCGACTGCGCGGTACCGCGCACGGCCGTGTAGAGGCCGGTCTCACCCGAGTCGTTCTTGTAGGTGTAGGGCTTCGGGTCGTCCCATGCGTAGCCGTTCGGGGCGTTGCAGGTGTCGCGGAACGCCGACGACGGCATCTCGCGGATGCTCGCGTTGAAGGTCTCCATGGCGCCGTGGCCGGAGGCGAGGAAGGCGAGCAGCACGAACGGCTTGTAGGTCGAACCCGGCTGGGCGCCGGTGGCAGCGCCGTGCTTGACGTCGCCCGCGAAGTTCACGGCGGTCGTCGTCTGCGGGTCGCCGTTGCCCGTCTCGTCGAAGATCTTGTTCTGCGCCATCGCGAGGATGCGGCCCGTGCCCACCTCGACGCTCGTCACCGAGGAGCCCAGCTGCATGCGGGTCTCGGTCGCCGGTGCGTACTGGCCGACGATCTGGTGCTCGTACCCCTGGATCTCGGGGGTGATCGTGAGCACGACCTTGAGGCCGCCCTGCTGCCACGTCGCGAGCTGCTCGTCCTTCGTGACACCGAGCGACGACACCTCGCCGTTCTTGATCGACTTCACCGCGTAGTCGCACGGGATGCGGTACTCGACCGGAGCCGAGGTGCAGCCGTTGCGGGGCGCGTTGTTGCCGACCGTCGTCTCGTCGACCGGGGTCGCGAGCGCCGCCTCGTAGTCGTCGTCGCTCAGGTGGCCCTGCGTGTGCATCCAGCCGAGGATGACGTCGCGACGCGCCTGATTGGCGGCGAAGTTGTCGGCCGAGTAGAGGCCGTTCTTGCTCGGGTTCTGCACGATCGCGACGAGGCTCGCCGCCTGCGCCGGGGTCAGGTCGCTCGCATCCACGCCGAAGTAGCGCTGCGCGCCCGCCTGCACGCCGTAGGTGGTGCCGCCCATCAGCACGATGTTGAGGTACGCCTGCAGGATCTCGTCCTTGGTGTACTTCTTCTCGAGGCTGATCGCGAGCTTCATCTCCTTGAGCTTGCGGTTCAGGTCGGGGTAGGTGGCCGCCTTGATGTCGGCGTCGTAGTCGTCTTCCGTGTAGTCCTCGGTGATCGGCGTGTTGACGGCCTTCAGGATGAGGATGTTGCGCACGAGCTGCATCGACAGGGTCGAGGCGCCCGACTCGCTCGTGCCGGTTGCCTGGCCGATCGCCGCACGGATGACGGAGGGCACGTCGACGCCGCCGTGCTCGTAGAAGCGGCGGTCCTCGCCGTCGATGGCGGCCCACTTGAGGTCCTCGTCCATCTGGTCGAGCGAGACCTCCTCGCGGTTCTGGTCGAAGATGTCCGCGATCTTGATCTCGGTGACACCGTCGGCGGAGATCGCGACGATCTCGTTGCGCTGACGCTGCTCCTCGATGGAGATGTAGTCGGGGAGGTCCTGGAAGACGCTGATCGAGTTGTTCGCGGTCATCCCGGTGACGGCGATGGCGGGGGCCACCATGACGGTCACCAGGAGTCCGGCGATGGCGCTGAATCCGACGAGGCCGAGACCGGCCCCGAGCAGACTCCTAGCCGTGGATCCTTGAGCGGGCATAGGGTTCAGGGTACGGGATGCCTCCTGCCCGATAGCTGAACGGAAGCCCGAAAAGTGCCGACCTGGGAATACCTCACCACACCGCTGCTGATCCACAACACCACCGCCATCCTGAACAACTGGGGCTCTCAGGGCTGGGAACTGGTGCAGATCGTCACCGGACCCGAAGGCGGCCTCGTCGCCTATCTGAAGCGCCCCATCGAAGGAGAGAACCCGTGAGCGTCGCCGACCGACTCGCCGAACTGGGGCTCGCCCTGCCGCCCGTCGTGCCCCCCGTGGCCGCCTATGTGCCCGCAGCGGTATCCGGCAACCTCGTCTTCACCGCCGGCCAGCTGCCCATGATCGGCGGCGTGCTGCCGACCGTCGGCAAGGTCGGCGCGGAGGTCGGCGCCGACGAGGCGAAGGAGCTCGCGCGCGTCTGCGCCCTCAACGCGCTCGCCGCCGCCGACAGCGTCATCGGCTCCCTCGACCGCGTGACGCGTGTCGTCAAGGTGGTGGGATTCGTCGCCTCCGACCCCGGATTCACCGGCCAGCCGGGCGTCGTCAACGGCGCCTCCGAACTGCTCGGCGAGGTGTTCGGGGACGCCGGCGTCCACGCCCGCTCGGCCGTCGGCGTCGCGGTGCTGCCGCTCGACGCGCCTGTCGAGGTGGAGCTCGTCCTCGAGTTCGCGTAGCGCCTCTACCCGCTTCGCGGGTGAGCGGATCCGGTCGCGAGACGCATTCCCCCGCGTGCCGCCGCTGCGCGTCGGCGCGCTCCCGCCAGGCCCGATGCCAGCGTCTCGCAACCGGATCCGCACACCCGCTTCGCTCGTGCGGGACGCGCGTCAGTCCTCGGCGGGGGCTCCCGAGCGCAGCTTGTCGCTGATGATCTGCATGACCGAAGTGTCGGCGAGCGTCGTGGTGTCGCCGATCGCGCGGCCCTCCGCGACGTCGCGCAGCAGGCGGCGCATGATCTTGCCGGAGCGGGTCTTCGGCAGCTCGGTCACGATGTAGATGTCGCGGGGCCGCGCGATCGCGCCGATCGCCTGGGCGACGTGGGCGCGCAGCAACTGCACGAACTCGTCGTCCGTGTGCTCCTCGCGGTGCGACTGCTTCACGATGACGAACGCGACGACGGCCTGACCGGTGGTCTCATCCGAGGCTCCCACGACGGCCGCCTCCGCGACCACCGGGTTGCCGACGAGCGCCGACTCGATCTCGGTCGTCGAAAGGCGGTGGCCCGAGACGTTCATGACGTCGTCGATGCGGCCGAGCAGCCAGATGTCGCCGTCCTCGTCGACGTGCGCTCCGTCGCCCGCGAAGTAACGCCAGCCGTCGTCGCGGAACTTCTCCCAGTAGGTCTCGACGAAGCGCTCCGGGTCGCCCCAGATGCCGCGCAGCATCGACGGCCACGGGTCGCGCACCGTCAGCAGGCCGCCGTTCGGCGGGTCGACGCGCGCGCCGTCGTCGGAGAGGATGTCGATCTTCACGCCCGGGATCGGCACCTGCGCGCTGCCCGGCTTGAGCGTGGTGACCCCCGGCAGGGCGGAGATCATCATGGCGCCGGTCTCGGTCTGCCACCAGGTGTCCACGACCGGAGTCGAGCCGCCGCCGATGACGTCGCGGTACCAGACCCACGCCTCCGGGTTGATCGGCTCGCCGACCGAGCCGAGCAGCCTGAGGCTCGAGAGGTCGAACTTCTGCGGGATCTGCCGCCCCAGCTTCATGAACGAGCGGATCGCGGTGGGCGCCGTGTAGAGGATCGTCACGCCGTACTTCTCGATGAGCTCCCACCAGCGCCCCGGGTGCGGGGTGTCGGGGGTGCCCTCGTACATGAGCTGGGTGGCGCCGTTCGCGAGCGGGCCGTAGACGACGTAGCTGTGCCCGGTGACCCAGCCGATGTCGGCCGTGCACCAGAACACGTCGCTCTCCGGGTGCAGGTCGAACACGTCGTGGTGGGTGGCGGCGGCCTGCGTGAGGTAGCCGCCGCTCGTGTGCAGGATGCCCTTCGGCTTCCCCGTGGTGCCCGAGGTGTAGAGGATGAACAGCGGGTTCTCGGCGTCGAAGCCCTTCGCCTCGTGGTCGAGGTCGGCATCCGCCATCGCGTCGTCCCACCAGAGGTCGCGGCCCTCGGTCCAGGCGACCTCGTTGCCGCCGCGCTTGACGACGAGCACGTGCTCGATGGTCGTCTCGCCCTCGAGCGCCGCATCCACGGTCGCCTTCAGCGGGAACACCTTGCCCTTGCGGTAGCCGCCGTCGGCCGTGATGACGACCTTCGCCTCGGCGTCCTCGATGCGGGCGCGCAGGCTCTCGGCGCTGAAACCGCCGAAGACGACCGAGTGGATCGCGCCGAGGCGGGCGACGGCGAGCATCGCGACCACGGCCTCCGGCACCACCGGCAGGTAGATGGCGACGCGGTCGCCCTGGCCCACGCCGAGCGCGGCGAGCGCGTTCGCGGCGCGCTTCACCTGCGCGGTCAGCTCGCCGTAGGTGAGGGTGCGGCTGTCGCCCGGCTCGCCCTCCCAGTGGATGGCGACGCGGTCGCCGTAGCCGGCCAGCACGTGCCGGTCGAGGCAGTTGTAGGCGACGTTGAGCGTGCCGTCGGCGAACCAGCGCGCGAACGGCGGGTTCGACCAGTCGAGCACCTGCTCGAAGGGGGTGTGCCAGTGCAGCTCACGGGCCCGGTCGGCCCAGTAGGCGAGGCGGTCGTCGGCGGCGCGGTCGTAGAGCTCGCGGCCGGCGACGCTGCCGGCGGTGAACTCGGGGTCCGGCGCGAAGCGGCGGGTCTCGGTGAGCAGGCTGTCGATCGAGGTCATGGACGTCATCATCCTTGGGTCGATTCGCGACCGTGCCTGGAAGTCGCGCGGAGGTTTCCGGGGAACGATGCCGATCCTAGCCGTACTGCGCACGCCCGGCTCGGACGGTGTCGTTCGGTGATCGGCGAGCGGTGGCGGCCGGGCGGACGAGCGGCTTCCCTGAGTGAAAGTCATCCATTGCGGTACCCCCATTTTGGAGTACACTGGCGCTCACCGAGCGTAACCTCTCGGATCTTGCAGCGCTCACGATTCCCCCCAATCACGCGTTGCTGTGGCGGCGCCTGTTCCCCCCAACGGGCGCCGCCCCTCCGTTTAATCGGCGCCCTCTCGGGCGACCGCTCCTCCCCGCCGAAGCCGAGCCGCATCCCTCCACCGATGGCGGTCGCCGGGCCGTGTCGGGTTCGCCGCGCTCGGCAGACTGCCGCCATGCCCGTGCCGCACCGCTCCGTCTTCGGGCCGCTCGCGCCGCTCGTCGCCGAGCCGGGCGTCACCGACGTCTTCGTGAACCCCGACGGCACGGTGTGGGTGGACCGCGGCACGGGAGCGCGGCCCGAGCCCGGCCTGCGCGTGCCCGCGGGGGAGGCGCGCGAGCTCGCGGTACGGCTCGTCGCCGCGGGAGGGCGGCACCTCGACGAGGCGGCACCGTGCGGCGACGTGCGGATCGGCGACGGCATCCGCGTGCACGGCGTGCTGCCCCCGATCTCGCCGGGGGCCGCGGTGCTCTCGATCCGGATTCCGTCCGCCGCCGCCCTCGACCTCGACCTGTTGGAGGGCGCCGGGATGTTCGCGCGCGTGCCGCGGACGGCGGTCGCCGCCCTCGTCGCGCGGCGCGCCAACCTGCTGGTGACGGGCGCCGGCGGCGTCGGCAAGACGACGCTGCTCGGCGCGCTGCTGGGCGCCGCCCCCGCCCACGAGCGCATCGTGCTCGTGGAGGACGTCGCCGAGCTGCGCGTGGCGCACCCGCACGTCGTGCGTCTCGAGGCGCGCCAGCCCAACCTCGAGGGGGCGGGTGCGGTCGGTCTCGACCGCCTCGTGCGCGAGGCGCTGCGGATGCGACCCGATCGGCTCGTCGTGGGGGAGTGCCGGGGTGCCGAGCTGCGCGAACTGCTCATCGCCCTCAACACGGGGCACGACGGCGGTGCGGGCACCCTGCACGCCAACTCGCTCGCCGACGTCCCCGTGCGGCTCGAAGCCCTCGGTGCACTCGCCGGCTGGTCGGCGGATGCGCTGGCCCGCCAGGCCGTGAGCGCCTTCGATGCGGTGCTGCACCTCGAGCGCACGGACGACGGTCGCCGTGCGATCGCCGAGCTGGGGGCGCTGCGGCTCACCGGCCGCGGAAGGCTCGTCGCGGAGGCGGCGTGAGGGCGCGCCCGCAACCGGGTGAGGAGGCCGACGCGGTCGCGGATGCCGTGCAGCGGCTCGCGGTGCTGCTCACGGCGGGGCTCGACCCGCTCGGGGCGCTGCGCGCACTCCCCGCGAGTCGCCCCGCGGCGCTCGCGGCGGCCGCCGCATCCGACTCCCCGCACGACGTGCCGGACGCGATCCGCGGCGCCGACCGGGGCGCGGTCTGGGCGCTCGTCGCCGCGCAGTGGCATGTCGCGGTGGAGGCGGGCGCCCCGCTCGCGGCGACCCTCGAGCGGACGGTGGAGAGCCTGCGCGCCCTCGCCGACGCCGAGCGGCAGCTCGACCTCGCGCTCGCGGGACCGCTCGCCACGGCGCGGATCGTGGCGCTGCTGCCGCTCGCCGGGGCCGGGCTCGGGATGCTGGTCGGCGCCGACCCGCTCGGCGTCGTGTTCGGCACGGTGCCCGGTGCCGTCGCCGCACTGCTCGGGGTCGCCCTGCTGATCGCGGGCCTGCGATGGAATCGGCGGCTCGTCGACCGGGCGAGGGGCTCCGAGCCGCTCGCGGGGCTCGGTGCCGAACTGCTCGCCCTGGCCCTGAGCGGCGGCGGCGCCCCCGACCGGGCGCTCGCGCTCGTGGCATCCGCCGCCGAGCGCAGCGGCCTGCCGGCCGCGGTCGACGAGGCGAGGGAGACCCTCGCGTTCGCGATCGGCGCGGGCGTGCCGGCGGCCGTGCTGCTGCGCGCCGAGGCGACGCGCGCCCGGCGCGTGGCACTCGCCGAGGTGCTGCGCCGTGCCGCCCTGCTCGGCACCCGGTTGCTCGCGCCGCTCGGGCTGTGCTTCCTGCCGTCGTTCGTGCTGCTGGGCGTCGTGCCGCTCGTGCTCGGCATCCTCCGCGGCACGCTGAGCGCGTTCTGACCGCTCCTCCCCGGGAGGCGGATGCGGCATCCATCCCCGGATCGCCCCGTCCGGCCCCCGCGGGGCGAGCCGGGCGCCGAGCATGGAGGGATCGTGCCGACGACACCCGTATAAGGAGTACCCCATGCGCCGCATGCTGCACCGGATCGCCGCCCGCACCCGCCCCGACGAGGGCGCCGCCACCGCCGAGTACGCCATCACGATCATGGCGGCCGTCGGATTCGCGGGGCTGCTCGTCGTGATCATGAAGTCGGGGGAGGTGCAGCAGATCCTCACCGAGCTGGTGCGCAATGCGCTCTCGATCGGCGGCTGACGACACGGGGGCGGCGGCGACCGAGTTCGCGGTGGCGCTGCCCGCCGTCGTGCTCGTCCTCGCGGTCTGCATCGGGGCGATCGGCGTCTGCTCCCAGCAGCTGCGGCTGCAGGACGCCGCCGCGGATGCCGCGCGCGAGCTCGGCCGCGGGCAGTCGGCCTCCGACGTGGCGGCGCGCATCCCCGAGGGCGCCCGGCTGCACAGCTGGACCACCGGGTCGTTCGTCTGCGCGAGGCTCACGGCGGCGGCCCGGGGTCCCGCCGCCGTCGCGGGCCTCGAGCTCGCGGCCGAGAGCTGCGCCCTGGACGGCGGCCGGTGAGAGCCCGCGACGACCGAGGCTCGGGCGGCGTGCTCGCCCTCGCCCTCGTCGGCGCCACGCTCGTCGTCGCGCTGACGGTGCTCGGGCTGGGCGCCGCCCTCGCCGCGCGACAGCGCGCGGTCGCTGCCGCCGACGCCGCGGCCCTCGCCGCCGCCGACGCTCTGCTCGGGGTGGCGCCGGGCGAGCCGTGCGCGCTCGCCGAGGAGGTGGCCACCGCGCATCGCGTGGCCCTCTCGGTGTGCACGATCGACGGCGCGGAGGCGCTCGTCGCCGTGCGCACCGAGGCGCTCGGCGTGACGATGGAGCTCGTCTCGCGGGCCGGTCCCCCGCCCTGAGCGGCCCTGCCGGGGCCCGACACGGCGGGGATCGCGGCGAGCCCGCCCCCGGTTCGTGTGTGTATGGTGTGCTCCGGATAGAGAAGAGGACCCCGCAGTGCCCACGAAGAAGCTCGTGATCGTCGAGTCGCCGGCGAAGGCGCGCACGATCGCGCAGTACCTCGGCGACGGCTACGAGGTGCAGGCGTCGGTGGGACACATCCGGGATCTCATCGACGTCAAGGACCTGCCGCCCGAGCTCAAGAAGGGCAGCGTCGGCAAGTTCTCGATCGACGTCGAGAACGGTTTCGAGCCGTACTACGTGGTCTCCGACTCCAAGAAGAAGACCGTCACCGAGCTGAAGCGGGCCCTCAAGGACGCCGACGAGCTCTACCTCGCGACGGATGAGGACCGCGAGGGCGAGGCCATCGCGTGGCACCTGCTCGAGGTGCTGAAGCCCAAGGTGCCCGTCAAGCGCATGGTGTTCCACGAGATCACCAAGGACGCCATCCAGGCCGCCGAGCGCAACACCCGTGAGATCGACACGGCCCTCGTCGACGCCCAGGAGACCCGCCGCATCCTCGACCGGCTCTTCGGCTTCGAGATCTCGCCGGTGCTCTGGCGGAAGGTGGCCCCGAAGCTCTCGGCCGGCCGTGTGCAGTCGGCGGCGCTCCGGCTCGTCGTCGACCGCGAGCGCGAACGGCTCGCCTTCGTCTCGGCCTCGTACTGGGACCTCGTGGCCGAGTTCACCCCGACGGATGCCGAGCAGGCCTTCAGCGCCCGCCTCGTGCGCCTCGAGGGCAAGCGCGTCGCCCAGGGCGGCGACTTCGACGACACCGGCCGCCTCAAGGCGGATGCGGTCACCCTCGACGAGCGCGCCGCCGACCTGCTCGTCGACGCGCTGCGCGCCGACACCGCGAGCTTCGCCGTGAAGTCGCTCGAGACCAAGCCCTACTCGCGCCGCCCCGCAGCCCCCTTCACGACCTCGACCCTCCAGCAGGAGGCCTCGCGCAAGCTCCGCCTCTCGGCCCGCATCACGATGAGCCTCGCCCAGTCGCTCTACGAGAACGGCTACATCACCTATATGCGCACCGACTCGACGACGCTCTCGCAGCAGGCGATCGAGGCGGCGCGGAAGCAGGCGGTGAGCCTCTACGGCGCCGACTCGATCCCCGAGAAGCCCCGCGTCTACGCCTCCAAGTCGAAGAACGCGCAGGAGGCGCACGAGGCGATCCGCCCCTCCGGCGACGTCTTCCGCACCCCCGCCGAGGTCGCCTCCCAGCTGCGCGGCGACGAGTTCAAGCTCTACGACCTCATCTGGAAGCGCACCGTCGCGAGCCAGATGGCGGATGCCAAGGGCTCCACCGCGACCGTCACGATCGCCGCCGACGGGGGAGAGGGCGCCCACGCCGACTTCACGGCATCCGGAACCGTCATCACCTTCCGCGGCTACCAGGCCGCCTACGAGGAGGGGCGCGACGAGGTGCGCAACGCCTCCGACGAGGCGAGCGCCAAGCTGCCGCCGCTCGAGGAGGGGCACGCGCTCGGCCTCGCCGAGCTCGAGGCGAAGGGCCACGAGACCACTCCGCCGCCGCGCTACACCGAGGCGAGCCTCGTGAAGGCGCTCGAGGAGCTCGGCATCGGCCGTCCCTCGACGTACGCCTCGATCATCTCGACCATCATCGACCGCGGCTACGTGACCCCGCGCGGCCAGGCGCTCGTGCCGAGCTGGATCGCGTTCAGCGTCATCCGGCTGCTCGAGGACCACTTCGGCGACCTCGTCGAGTACGACTTCACGGCCGAGATGGAGGACGACCTCGACAAGATCGCCGGCGGCGAGGCCGACCGCGTCGACTGGCTCAGCCAGTTCTACTTCGGCGGCGGCGAGCACCCGGGGCTGCGCGAGGTGGTCGAGAACCTCGGCGACATCGACGCCCGCGCCGTGAACTCGATCGTCATCGACGACGGGATCACGCTGCGGGTCGGCAAGTACGGCCCCTACCTCGAGGTCGAGGACGGCACCGACACCCCGCGCCGGGTGAACGTGCCCGACGACCTCGCCCCCGACGAGCTCACCCCCGCGAAGGCGCGCGAGCTCATCGAGGCGCCCGTCGCGACCGACCGCGTGCTCGGCGTGAACCCCGCCACCGGCAAGACGATCGTCGCGAAGGACGGCCGCTACGGCCCCTACGTGACCGAGCTCGAGCCGGAGCCCGAGGCGCCCGCCGAGGAGCTCGTCGTCGACCCGACGACCGGTGAGGTCTCGGACGCGAAGCCGAAGAAGAGGCCCGCCAAGAAGGCGGCGGCCGTGAAGCCGCGCACGGCGTCCCTCTTCAAGACCATGGACCCGGCGACCGTCGACCTCGAGACGGCGCTGCAGCTGCTCGACCTGCCGCGCACCGTCGGCGAGGACCCGGAGTCGGGCGAGCCGATCACGGCGCAGAACGGGCGCTACGGCCCCTACCTCAAGAAGGGCACGGATTCGCGCTCGCTCGAGAGCGAGGACCAGATCTTCACGATCGAGCTGCCCGCCGCGCTCGAGATCTTCGCGCAGCCGAAGTACGGCGCCCGTCGCCCCTCGAGCGCGCTCAAGGAGTTCGACGCCGACCCGACGAGCGGCAAGCCCATCCGCATCCGAGACGGCCGCTTCGGGCCGTACGTGACCGACGGGGTCACCAACGCGACCATCCCGCGCGGCGAGAGCGTGGAATCCGTCGACTTCGACCGCGCCGTGCAGCTGCTCGTCGACAAGCGCGCCAAGGGGCCGGCCAAGAAGCCCGCCGCGAAGCGCCCGGCGGCCAAGCGCCCGGCCGCGAAGAAGAAGGCCTGAGGTGCCGGCCGACCGCGGCCTGTTCCTCACCTTCGAGGGCGGCGACGGCTCCGGCAAGTCCACCCAGTCGGCGCTGCTGACGGAGTGGCTCGCCGCCGGGGGCCGCACCGTGGTGCACTCGCGGGAGCCCGGCGGCACCGAGCTGGGGCTCGAACTGCGGGAGATCATCCTGCACCGGCGCGGCTACATCGCCCCGCGTGCGGAGGCGCTGCTCTACGCCGCCGATCGCGCCCACAACATCGCGACCGTCGTGCGCCCCGCGCTCGAACGGGGCGACATCGTCATCCAGGACCGCTACCTCGACTCCTCGGTCGCCTACCAGGGCGCCGGGCGCGTGCTGGATGCCGACGAGGTGCGCGAGGTGTCGCTGTGGGCGACCGAGCGCCTGCTGCCCGACCTCACGATCCTGCTCGACCTCGACATCGAGGCCGGCCGCGCACGGCTCGACGACGCGCGCACCCGCTACGACCGCCTCGAGGCGGAGGCCGCCGAGTTCCACCACCGCGTGCGCGAGGCCTACCTCGCCCTCGCCGCCGCCGAGCCCGCGCGGTTCCTCGTGCTCGACGCCGCGCTGCCGATCGACGAGCTCGCCGCCCGCATCCGGGAGCGGGTGTCGGACCTGCTCGCGTAGCCTTCGACTGATGGATGCGCTGTGGGATGAGCTGACCGGCCAGGCCGAGGCGATCGGCGTCGTGCGCGCGGCCGCCGCGGGCGACGGGCTCGCGCACTCCTGGCTCATCACGGGCCCTCCGGGCTCCGGACGCTCCACCCTCGCCTTCGCCTTCGCGACCGAGCTCATCGCCCGGCCGGGCGACCTCGAGGCGACGGCCGCGCAGGTCGCGGCGCGCACGCATCCCGACCTCGCCGTGCTCAGCACGGAGGCGGTCATCATCAAGATCGAGGACGTGCGCAAGCTCGTCGCGGCGAGCCAGTTCTCGCCCGCGGTCGGCCGCCACCGCGTCATGATCATCGAGGACGCCGACCGGATGACCGAGCGCACCTCGAACGTGCTGCTGAAGGCGCTCGAGGAGCCGCCCGAGCGCACCATCTGGATCCTGTGCGCCCCGAGTGAGGCCGACCTGCTGCCCACGATCCGCTCGCGCGTGCGCACCGTGCGGCTGCGCGTGCCGAGCGTCGAGGCGGTGGCCGAGCTCATCTCGCGGCGCGACGACGTGAGCCTTCCCGAGGCGACCCGCGCCGCCCGCGAGGCGCAGGCCCACATCGGCATGGCGCACCGCCTCGCCACCGACGAGCAGGCCCGGCAGCGCCGCCGCCGCACCATGGAGCTCGCGCTCGGCATCCGCGGGGTCGCGGGCGCCGTGCAGGCCGCCGCCGAGCTGCTCGAGATCGCCGGCCAGGATGCGAAGCAGATCACCGAGGAGCGCGACGCCGAGGAGCGCGAGCAGGCGCTGCGCTCGCTCGGGGTCGAGCCCGGCGGCACCGTGCCGCCGGCGCTGCGTGCGCAGGTGAAGGCCCTCGAGGAGGACCAGAAGCGTCGCGCCACCCGCAGCCTCCGCGACGGGCTCGACCGCATCCTCGTCGACCTGCTGTCGCTCTACCGCGACATCCTGCTGCTCCAGCTGGGGGTCGGGCTCGAGCCCGTGAACCTCGCGATCTACGGCGAGCTCGCCGAGGCCGCCGCCCGCGCCACCCCCGCCCAGACCCTCGCGACCCTCGACGCGATCGCGGAGGCCCGCACCCGCATCGAGGGCAACGTCGCGCCGGCGCTCGCCCTCGAGGCGATGCTCGTGACCGGCATCCGTCGCGACGCGGCGAGCACCCGGTGACCGGACGCCGGGCCCGGCTCGGCCGGACGGCGGCGCTCGCGGCCGCCCTCGCGCTCGTGCTGAGCGGCTGCGTGTCGTGGTTCCAGCCGGGCGGCGCCCCGGCGACCTCCACGCCGACGGGCGAGGAGGTGGCCGAGGAGCTCGCGCCGTTCTACCACCAGGTGCTGCGCTGGAGCGGCTGCGGCGGCGGCATGCAGTGCGCGGATGCGACGGCGCCGCTCGACTGGGACGACCCGGGCGGCGAGACGATCCAGCTGGCCCTCATCCGCCAGTACGCGACGGGCGGGAACCCGCGCGGCTCGCTGCTCGTCAACCCGGGCGGCCCCGGCGGCTCGGGGGTCGACTTCGTGCGCGACAGCATCGACTTCGCGACGAGCGCGAAGCTGCAGCGCGAGTTCACGGTGGTCGGCTTCGACCCGCGCGGCGTCGGCTCCTCGACACCGGTCGGCTGCGGCGACGCGGCGGTGCTCGACGACTTCATCTACGGCATCGGGCCGGGCGTGCGCGGCTCCGACGCGTGGATCGCCGCGACGGAGGCCAAGAACGCGGCCTTCGGCGCCCGCTGCCTCGAGGGCACGGGCGAGCTGCTCGGCCACGTCGACACGGTGAGCGCGGCGCGCGATCTCGACCTGCTGCGCGCGGTGCTCGGCGACGAGCAGCTGAACTACCTCGGCTACTCCTACGGCACCTACCTCGGCGCCCGCTACGCGGAGCTCTTCCCCGAGCGCGCCGGCCGCCTCGTGCTCGACGGCGCGATCGACCCCTCCGCGGGCGAGTTCGACGTCACCCTCGCCCAGGCGCGCGGCTTCGAGGGCGCGTTCACCGCCTACCTGGAGGACTGCATCGGCCGTCGCGGCTGCCCCTTCGACGGCTCCGTCGACGACGCGCGCTCGCGGGTCGCGGCGCTCCTGTCGAGCCTCGACGCGCATCCGATCGCCGCCGACGACGGGCGGATGCTGGGCTCCGGCACGATGTTCAGCGCCGTCATCCTGCCGCTGTACAACCAGTCGAACTGGAGCTACCTCGACCAGCTCTTCGACGACACCTTCGACGGGGATCCCGACACCGCGTTCTTCCTCGCCGACGCCTACAACGACCGCAACGCCGACGGCACCTTCGCCTCGAACGGCACGCCCGCGTTCATCGCCGTCAACTGCCTCGACTACCCGAGCGACCCCGACCCGGCCACGATGCGCGCCCAGGCGCAGACGCTCGCCGACGAGGCGCCCGTCTTCGGCCCGTGGATGGCGTTCGGCGGAACGCTGTGCCCGCAGTGGCCGTTCCTGTCGTCGGTCGTGCGCGC
The DNA here is from genome assembly GCF_003627075.1 of Protaetiibacter intestinalis. Taxonomy (NCBI): domain Bacteria; kingdom Bacillati; phylum Actinomycetota; class Actinomycetes; order Micrococcales; family Microbacteriaceae; genus Protaetiibacter; species Protaetiibacter intestinalis. Next base: position 1,760,252 of record NZ_CP032630.1, read on the forward strand.
GCCCATCACCGCGCCCGGCTCGCCCGACATCCTCGTGGTCGGCACGACCAACGACCCCGCGACGCCCTACGTGTGGGCGCAGGCGCTCGCGGCGCAGCTCGAGAACGGCCACCTCGTCACCCACCGGGGCGAGGGCCACACCGCCTACGGCACGAGCAGTTGCGTCACCGAGGTCGTCGACGCGTTCCTCGTCGACGGCACGGTGCCGGCCGCCGACCCCATGTGCTGATCGCGCGATCCGACCCGCCCCCGACATCGGCTATGCTCGGAGGCTGTGCCGTTGCTCGCAACGCACGCCGCCTTAGCTCAGTCGGCAGAGCGTCTCACTCGTAATGAGAAGGTCGTGGGTTCGATTCCCACAGGCGGCTCCACTGCCTCATCCGCGTTTCCTCGCACCGCGGCCCCCGGCCGGGGGGTCGACTCCTCCGCGAGCCGGGCGTAGCCTGTCACGCGTAGCGCCGCCTGTGGGGGGAGACGCTATCCGGCTCCTGTGGGGGGAGGCGGCGTCATCTTGAACTGGGGGGTTCAAGAGTGCTCAAGCGCACACTTCTCGTGGGGACGGTCTTCGGAGCCGTGCTCGCGCTCGGTCTTCCGTTCGTCGGCGGAGGGGGGCCGTCGATCGGCGCCCCCGCGTACGCGGACGAGTCGGAGGTGCTGCCGGTCGCGGCGACCACGCCGCTCGCGACCACGGGACGCGTGGGCGACACGGCCGCCGCCGTCGCCGCCGTCACCTTCGCGACCGAGAACCCGCTCGCGGCGCCCGAGATGGCCCGCAACCTGAAGGTCGACACCGAGCACCTCGCGCAGAAGCCCGTGCCGAAGCCCGTGCCGGTCGTCGTGGAGACACCCGCCGCGAAGCGCAGCGGCACCGCCGCACGGCAGGCCGCCCGTGCGGCCGCGGGCCAGAGCTGCCCCGGCAGCGTCGGCGGATCCGTCTCCGGTGCGCCCGGCATCACCTCCGCGGGTGGCGTCGGCGGCACGACCACCTCCGACCTGCAGTCGTTCGCGGCGACCTACAACAGCATCCGCGTCGCCAACTGCCTCGAGCCCGTGCCGATGGCGAACTTCCGCTACGACTCCTGCATGGAGCAGCGCCTGTTCTGGATCGCCGAGGACCCGAGCCCCGACGTCAACAGCGCGTGGGGCCACAACGGCACCCCGCGCTCCGACGGCGCCCCGGCGGTCGGATGCGACGGCAACCTCGCGGGCGGCTCCGGCAACACGGGCGCCACGGTCGCGCAGAAGTGGTGGAACTCGGCCTCGCACCAGAAGTCGCTGTACCGACCCACCTACAGCGGCTCGATGAGCGGCGTCGTCATCTGCTTCGCGATGGTGCACGGCGGCCTGCCGAACGACGGCGCCGGCTTCGCGCGCGCCGCCGCCCGCTGGGGCGGCTGCTGACGTCCGCCGCGCGCCCTACGCTCGAGGTATGACCGACCGACTGCGCTGGGGCATCCTCGGCACCGGGGGCATCGCCCGGGCCTTCACGAACGACCTGAACCTGACGGGCTTCACCGTCGCCGCGGTCGGATCGCGCACGCAGGAGTCGGCGGACGCCTTCGCGGCCGCGCACGGCATCCCGCGGGCGCACGGCAGCTACGAGGCGCTCGTCGCCGACCCCGAGGTCGACGTGATCTACGTGTCGACGCCGCACCCCTTCCATGCCGAGAACGCACTGCTGGCGCTCGAGCACGGCAAGCACGTGCTCGTCGAGAAGCCGTTCACCGTCACCGAGGCCGACGCCCGTCGGGTGGTCGAGCTCGCCCGCGAGAAGGGGCTCGTGGTGCTCGAGGCGATGTGGACGCGCTGGCTGCCGCACATGGTGCGGGTGCGCGAGCTCATCGCCTCCGGCGCGCTCGGCGAGGTGCGCGCGCTCCTCGCGGACCACGACCAGAAGCTGCCCACCGACCCGAGCCACCGCCTGCAGGACCCGGCGCTCGGCGGCGGCGCACTGCTCGACCTCGGCATCTACCCCGTCTCGTTCGCGTGGGACGTCTTCGGCGCCCCCGCGAGCGTGCACGCCATCTCCTCGCCGACCGCGACGGGCGTCGACCGGCAGACGGCGATCATCCTCGGCTACCCGGGCGGGGAGCAGGCGGTGCTGCACACCCAGCTCGACGCGCGCGGCCCCTCGACGGCGGTCGTCGTCGGCACCGAGGCCCGCATCGAGATCGACCCGGTCTGGTACACCCCGACGAGCTTCTCGCTCATCGACCCCTCGGATGCCGTGCTCGAGCGCTTCGAGGAGGACGTGCCCGGGCGCGGCATGCAGTTCCAGGCCGCCGAGCTCGAGCGGCTCGTCGCGGCGGGGGCGCTCGCGGGCGAGATCCTGCCGCCCGAGGAGACGGTCGCGATCATGGGCACCCTCGACGAGATCCGCCGCCAGATCGGCCTGCGCTACCCCGGCGAGTAGGCGATCACGGGGGCTCCGGGCCGCGGGGCACGCTGGCTAGGATGATCCGGTGACCGACGAGCAACCGACCTCGCGCCGCGCTGCCCGGGCGTCGGCCGAGGCCGCCGCCGCGCCCGCCGGGGCGGAGGCCGCAGCGCCCGCCGCGAAGAAGAGCGGCGGCATCGGCGCCCTGCTGCGCAAGCACCCCACCGCATGGATCGTGTCGGCCGGGGCGGTCGTCTTCCTGCTGCTCGGCACCGGATCCGTCTTCGCGGGCGTCGCGTGGGCGTCCCGCGACACCGACGAGCCCGTCAGCACCCCGAGTCCCAGCATCACCACCCCCGACCCGCGTCCCGTCTCGACGCTGCCCGCCACCGCGAGCCGCCTGCGCACCTGCTCGATCGCCGGGGCCGCCGCCGACGGCCGCCTCGCCACCCTCTACGGCACCGTCATCCGCGCCGACACGGGTGAGGTGCTCTTCGACCGCAACGGCAGCACGCCCGCCCCGCCGGCATCCGTGCTCAAGGTGCTCACCGCGGCCGCCGCGATCTCGGTGCTCGGCCCCGACTTCCGCATCACGACGAGCGTCTACGAGGGCTCGAGCCCCGGCACGATCGTGCTCGTCGGACGCGGTGACACGACCCTCTCCCGGCTGCCGGTCGGCCAGGAGAGCGTCTACGCGGGCGCACCCAAGCTGCAGACCCTCGCCGAGGGCGTCATCGCGCAGTACAGCGCGCGGCATCCGGATGTGCCGATCACCAACGTCGTGCTCGACTCGAGCTACTGGAGCTCGGGCGACGCGTGGGAGCCCACCTGGCGCGAGGATCAGCGCACCGAGGGGTACCAGGCCCCCGCGACCGCCCTGCAGGTCGACGGCGACCGCGACAACCCGCGGGCGGCGGTGAGCCCGCGCTCCACCGACCCGGTCGGTCGGGCGGGCAACGCCTTCCTCGACGCGCTGCGCGCCGCCGACACGAGCGGCACGGTCGTCGATCCGGCCGTCGCCACCTCGCTCGGCACGGCGGTCGGCACCGATGTGCTCGCCGAGGTGCAGTCGCAGCCGCTGCGCACCCTGCTGCCGCAGATGCTGCTGCCGAGCGACAACATGCTCGGCGAGATGCTCGCCCGCATCACCTCGAAGCAGAGCGGCGGCAACGGATCCGCCGCCTCGCTGCAGGGCACCATCACGAGCCAGCTCACCCGCTGGGGGGTGCCCGCGACGGGCATCGTCATCAAGGACGGCTCGGGCCTGTCCCCGCAGAACGCGGTGCCGACGAACGCGCTCACGATCCTGTTGCGTTCGGTACGCGACGGTGTCGACGGTCTCGACGCCGTGCGCGACGGCCTGCCGGTCGCCGGCAAGTCGGGCACCATCTCGAGCCGCTTCACGGGCGACAACGCGGTCGCGCGCGGCAACGTGTTCGCGAAGTCCGGCATGATCCGGGGCTCGTATACCCTCGCCGGCATCATCAACTCCGCCGACGGCACCCCGCTCGTGTTCTCGTTCTTCGCGGCCCGCGACGGGGTCGAGAGCGGCGCGCGGGCGGCGCTCGACACGCTCACGACGGCCGCGTTCCGCTGCGGCGACAACCTCTCCAACAACTGACGCTCCGGAGGACTGATGGCGCGCGCACTGCTCGTGATCGATGTGCAGAACGACTTCACCGAGGGCGGCGCGCTCGGGGTCGATGGTGGGGCCGCCGTCGCCGAGGGGATCACCGAGTACCTGCGCGCGCATCCGGACCGCTACGACGTCGTCATCGCCTCCCGTGACTGGCACCACGGCGACGACGACAACGGCGGGCACTTCGCCACCGACGGCGCACCCGACTACGTGACGAGCTGGCCGCGGCACTGCGTGGGCGGCACGCCGGGCGCCGAGTACCACCCGGCGCTCGACACCTCGCTCATCGACGTGCACGTCAGGAAGGGGCAGGGCGTTCCCGCCTACTCGATCTTCGAGGGCACGACGGATGACGGGGTCGCGTTCCCCGAGGAGCTCGACCGACTCGGCGTCACCCAGGTCGACGTCGTCGGCATCGCGACCGACTACTGCGTGCGCGCCTCCGCGCTCGACGCGCTCGACGCGGGGCGCGCCGTGACGGTGCTCGACGACCTCGTCGCGGCGGTCAACCCCGTCACCGGCGCCGAGGCGCTCGTCGAGGTGGAGGATGCCGGCGGCGCCGTGCACCCGGCCGCGGGATGATGGACGCATGATCTCGGAGAGCGCGCTGCTGGCGAAGGTGCCGACGCAGCTGTACATCGGCGGACAGTGGGTCGACGGGGCCGCGGGGGGCACCATCCCCGTGCACGACCCCGCGACGGGCGACACGATCGCGACGATCGCCGACGCGACGCCGGAGGACGGCATCCGCGCCCTGGACGCGGCGGTCGAGGCCGCGGCCGCGTGGGCGGCGACCCCCGCCCGGGTGCGCGGCGAGCTGCTGCGCGCCGCGTGGGAGCTGCTCACCGAGCGCGCCGACGAGTTCGCGCTGCTCATGACGCTCGAGATGGGCAAGCCCTTCGCCGAGGCGAAAGGCGAGGTCGCCTACGGCGGCGAGTTCCTGCGCTGGTTCGCGGAGGAGGCGCCCCGCATCCAGGGCCGCTACGGCCCGAACCCGGAGGGCACCGGGCGGATGATCGTCACCCAGCGTCCCGTCGGGCCGTGCTTCTTCATCACGCCGTGGAACTTCCCGCTCGCGATGGCGACCCGCAAGATCGCGCCCGCGCTCGCCGCCGGTTGCACCGTCGTCATCAAGCCCGCCACCCTCACGCCGCTCACGACCCTCGCCTTCGCGCAGCTGCTCGAGGAGGTGGGGGTGCCGGCGGGCGTCGTCAACGTCATCACCACCTCCACCTCGAACGCCGTGTCGGAGCCCATCATCCGCGACCCGCGGCTGCGGAAGCTCTCGTTCACCGGCTCGACGCCGGTCGGGGTGAAGCTGCTCGAGCAGGCGGCGCAGGGGGTGTTGCGCACCTCCATGGAGCTCGGCGGCAACGCGCCGTTCATCGTCTTCGAGGACGCCGACCTCGACCGCGCGGTGGACGCGGCGATGCTCGCCAAGTTCCGCAACATCGGCGAGGCGTGCACGGCGGCCAACCGCTTCCTCGTGCACGCGGATGTCGCGGACGAGTTCACGCGCCGGGTCACCGAGCGCGTCGCCGCCATGAAGGTGGGGCGCGGCACCGAGGAGGGCGTGACCATCGGCCCCCTCATCGACGGCAAGGCGGTCGCGAAGGCATCCGAGCTCGTCGCGGATGCGGTCTCCCGCGGTGCGCGGGTCGAGACCGGCGGCGAGGCGGTCGACGGGCCCGGCACCTTCTACCGGCCGACCGTCGTCTCGGGCATCGCCGCGGGGTCCGACATCCTGCGCGAGGAGATCTTCGGACCGGTGCTCGCGATCTCGACCTTCACCGACGAGGCGGACGCCGTGCGCCGCGCCAACGACACCGAGTACGGGCTCGTCTCCTACGTGTTCACGCGCGACCTCGCACGCGGCCAGCGCATGATCGACCAGCTCGAGACCGGCATGATGGGCCTCAACGTCGGCGTCGTCTCGAACGCCGCGGCCCCCTTCGGCGGCGTCAAGCAGTCGGGCCTCGGTCGCGAGGGCGGTGCCGAGGGCATCCACGAGTACCTCGACACGAAGTACACCCTCACCCCCCTCAGCTGACTCTGGCGGCGGGAGCCCCCGCACCATCCGCGGGAGCCCCGCACCGTCGGCGGGAGAAGCACCCGGCCCGGGCGGTAAACCGTGCATGCGGCGGGAGAAGTTGCCCCCGCCGAGTGCAGGTTCCTCCGCCCGGGCGCAACCCAGATCGGTGCGGAGCGATGCTGGCCCGGGACGGAGCCGGCCGGATGGACGGATCGGCCTGCGCAACGCCCGCGCCCACGACGCCCTCGCGCTGCGCAGCGGGCGGCGTTGCCGCGGTGCGGCGGGAGCAACATCTCCCGCCGCACCCGCTTGACTCCGCCCAGTGCCCAGTGCCCAGTGCCCAGTGCCCAGTGCCCAGTGCCCAGTGCCCAGTGCCCAGTGCCCAGTGCCCAGTGCCCAGTGCCCAGTGCCCAGTGCCCGCATCCTGCTCTTCTGGGCGGGGTAGTTGCTACGCGGCGGGAGCAACTTCTCCCGCCGCATGCACGGTTTGCCGCCCGGGCCGGAGGGGGCTCCCGCCGCTGGTGCGGTTGCTCCCACCACTGGAGGGCGCGGGAGCGGTTGGCGGCGGCAGGGGCAGGGGCAGGGGCAGCGGCAGGGCCGCAGCGACCCCGCTACACGAGGAGTTGGTGCTTCGCGAGGTCGCGGTAGAGGGGCACGGTGGCGACGAGCTCGGAGTGGGTGCCGACGCCCACGACGCGACCGTGGTCGAGCACGACGATGGCATCCGAGTCGACGACGGTCGACAGCCGGTGGGCGATGATGAGCAGCGTGCGGTCGGCCGCGACCGCGTCGATCGCCTCGCGCAGCAGCTGCTCGTTGACCCCGTCGAGGGATGCCGTCGCCTCGTCGAGCAGCAGGATGGGCGCCGCCGCGAGCAGTGCGCGGGCGATCGCGAGCCGCTGACGCTCGCCGCCGGAGAGCATGACGCCGTCCTCCCCGACCGCGGCATCCAGCCCCGCCGGGTCGCGGTCGAGCACCTCGCCCAGGTTCACCGAGCGCAGCACCTGGGCGCACTGCGCGTCGGTGGCGTCCGGGGTGCCGAGGGTCAGGTTGTCGCGGATCGTGCCGGCGAGCACGGGCGCGTCCTGTTCGACGTAGCCGATGCGGGCGCGCAGCTCCTCGCGCGGCAGGGCGCGCACATCCATCCCGTCGACGCGCACGACGCCCGCGGTCGGGTCGTAGAAGCGCTCGATGAGGGCCAGGATGGTCGACTTGCCCGCCCCGGACGGTCCGACGAGCGCCACCCGCGAGCCGCGCGGCACGGCGAACGACACCCCGTGCAGCACCTCGCGGTCGTCCGGCGGCTCGTCGCCGACGGTCTCGGCGATGACCTTCTCGCGCTCCGTCTTGTGTGCCGCCTCGGGGTAGGCGAAGCGCACCTCCTCGAACCGGATCGCGTCATCCGTCTCGATCGCGGGCGCCGCGGCGACGGAGGCGTCGCCCTCGTCCTCCGAGGGGATGCGCATGATCTCCTGGATGCGCCCGAGCGCCCCGAGCGCCTGGTTGACCGAGGTGACCGCGCCGAACGCCTGCCCGAGCGGCATGATCATGAGGAACAGGAACAGGATGAACGCCACGAGGTTCGCGATCGTGATCGCGCCCGACGCGACCCGGTAGCCGCCGAGGCCGAGCACCACGAGGAACGACACGTTCATCGCGATCGACGCGACCGGCACGACGAGCGCCGACACCTTCGCGACGCGGATGCCGGCCCCCCACGCCGCCTTCGCCTCGCGCTCGATCGCGACCGACTCGCGCTCGGTCGCGTTCGCCGCGCGCACCGTGCGGATGGCGGCGATCGCCCGCTGCACGCCCGCGGCGACATCGCCCACCTTCTCCTGCTGCTCCCGGCTCGCCACCCGGATGCGGCCCGAGAGCCCGCCGACGACGGCGATCGCGACGGCGATCACGAGCACGGTCGCCCCGAGCAGCAGCGGGTCGATGATCGCCATGCCGACGATCGCGCCGACGAACACGACGGCGCCGCCCAGCGCATCCACGAGCCCCTGCGTGAGCACGGCGTAGAGCAGCGTGGTGTCGCTGCCGACGCGCGAGACGAGGTCGCCCGTGCGGCGGGTGTCGAACTCGCGGATCGGCAGCCGCAGCAGGCGCCGGATGAGGGCGCGGCGCGAGGAGTAGACGACGCTCGTGCCGGCGCGCTGCAGCAGGTAGTGCTGCACGGCGGTGACGATGCCGTTGCCGATGACGAGGGCGACGAGCAGCCAGGCGAGGGCGCCGAGCGCCCCGCCCGACTCGACGAGCGAGATCACCTGGCTCACGAGCGCCGGCTGGGCCAGCGAGAGCCCGGCCGACACGAGGCTCAGCACGATCGCGAGGGCGAGGAGCCCCCTGTGCTCGGTGAGGTACGGCAGCAGTTCGCGGAACGAGGCGCGCGGGCCGGTGTCGGGGGTGCGGCGGAAGGGATTGCGGCGCGCGGGGGCGTCGGGGGAACTCACCCCCTCACGCTACCCGCGTCGAGGCGTCGCTTCCGGTCGCCTGGGCGCGCACTCGGGCGACGGAAGGCGACGCCTCGGAACCTAGGCCGTGTCGGCGGACCGTCCTAGGCTCGTCTCTTGTGACCGTGATCGCCGCCTCCGAGCTCGTCAAGCGCTACGGCGAGGTCGCGGCGGTCGACGGGGTGAGCTTCGAGGTCGCGGCCGGCGAGTCGTTCGGCCTGCTCGGCCCGAACGGGGCGGGCAAGTCGACCACCATGCGGATGGTGGGCGCCGTCTCGACCCGCACCTCCGGCGAGTTGACGGTGCTGGGGCTCGACCCGGACGAGTACGGCCCCGAGATCCGCTCGCGCCTGGGCGTCGTCCCGCAGCAGGACAACCTCGACAACGAGCTGCGGGTGCGCGAGAACCTCCTCGTCTACGGCCGCTACTTCGGCCTCCCGCGCCGCGCGATCGCCGAGCGCGCCGACGAGCTGCTGGAGTTCGCTCAGCTGACCGACCGCGCGAAGGCGAAGGTCGACGAGCTCTCGGGCGGCATGAAGCGCCGCCTCACGATCGCGCGCGCCCTCATCAACGAGCCCCGCATCCTGCTGCTCGACGAGCCGACGACGGGCCTCGACCCGCAGGCGCGGCACATCCTGTGGGATCGCCTGTTCCGCCTCAAGGAGCAGGGCACGACGCTGCTGCTCACGACCCACTACATGGACGAGGCTGAGCAGCTCTGCGACCGCCTCGTCGTGGTCGACCACGGCCGCATCATGGCCGAGGGCAGCCCCGCCGAGCTCATCCGCCGGTACTCGACGCGCGAGGTGCTCGAGGTGCGGTTCGGTTCGGAGCAGAACGCGGGCGCCGCCGAGAGGCTCGCGGGGCTCGGCGACCGGCTCGAGGTGCTGCCCGACCGGCTGCTCGTCTACGCGGACGACGGCGAGGCGGCGCTCGTCGAGTTGACCGCGCGCGGCCTGCAGCCGCTCACGAGCCTCGTGCGGCGTTCGAGCCTCGAAGACGTCTTCCTGCGTCTCACGGGAAGGTCGCTCATCGAATGACGGATGCCGTGGGCACCGCATCGCTCACCGCCGAGGCCCGCGCCGCGGCGGTCGCCTCGCGGCGCTTCGGCGCCTGGTTCGTGGCCGAGCACCACCTCCGCGTCTGGCGCCGCTACCTCGGGGTCAGCGTCGCGACCGCGGTGGGCACGCCGTTCATGTATCTGCTCGCGTTCGGCATCGGCCTGGGCGTGCTGGTGAACGCCAACACCGGCCCGGCGGGCGTCGACGGGGTGTCCTACCTCGTGTTCATCGCCCCCGCCCTCATCGCCACCTCCGCCGTCATGATCGCCTCCGACGAGTTCAGCTACCCCGTCATGCAGGGTCTCAAGTGGAACAGGGTCTACTTCGGCATGCACGCGGCGCCCCTCTCCGCGCGGCAGGTGGTCGACGGGCTCATGATCTTCGCCTCGATCCGGATCGCCGCGACGACGCTCGTCTACTTCCTCGTGATGGCGGCGTTCGGCGGGGTGCCCGCCGCGACGGGTGTGCTCACGGTGCCGGTCGCCGTGCTCAGCGGCATCGCGCTCGGCGCCCCGCTGTTCGCCTACTCGGCCTCGCTGCGGGAGGACCGCGGCCAGTTCGCGGTCATGCAGCGGGTGCTCGTGCTGCCGCTCACCCTGTTCAGCGGCACCCTGTTCCCGCTCGACCAGCTGCCCGCGTTCCTGCAGCCGATCGGCTGGCTCTCGCCGCTCTGGCACGGTGCGGAGCTCGGCCGCGTGGTCGGCTACGGTGCCGACCGTCCGGGCTGGCTCATCGCCGTGCACCTCGTGTTCCTCGTCGTGCTCGCGGTCGCTGGCTGGCGGCTCGCGGTGCGGGTGATGCGGGGGAGGCTCGACACGTGAGCGCCGTCACGGAGCAGCGGCTGCTGCGGCGTGGCGGGGTGCGTGCCCTCTACGCCGGCAACGCGCGCGCGGTGGTCGGCCGCGGTCTCGTGGCGACGCGGTCGAGCAACTGGGTGGTCATGGCATCCGGATTCTTCGAGCCGGTCTTCTATCTGCTCTCGCTCGGCGTGGGGCTGGGCGCGCTCATCGGCACCGTCACGGATGCCACGGGTCGCGAGATCCCGTACGCCGCGTTCATCGCGCCGGCGCTGCTCGCGGTGGCGGCCATGAACGGCGCGATCTACGACTCCACCTGGAACGTCTTCTTCAAGATGAACTTCGGCAAGCTCTACGAGGGCATGCTCGCGACGAGCCTCGGCCCGCTCGACATCGCCCTCGGCGAGATCCTGCTGGCGCTGTTCCGCGGGGCGGTCTACGGCGTGGGGTTCCAGATCGTCATGCAGCTCATGGGGCTGAACCTCTCGTGGTGGGCGCTGCTCGCGGTGCCGGCCGTCTGTCTCATCGCCTTCGGTTTCGCGGCGGTCGGGATGGGGGTGACGAGCTACTTCACGACCTTCCAGCAGATGGAGTGGATCATGTTCGTGCTCACCCCGATGTTCATGCTGTCGGCGACGTTCTTCCCGATCACGATCTACCCGGAGCCGGTGCAGTGGTTCGTGATGGCGCTGCCGCTCTGGCACGGGGTGGAGCTGATCCGCGGGCTCACGACGGGCGTCGTGGGGCCGGAGCTGCTGGTGCACGTCGCGTACTACGCCGTCATGATCGTGGTGGGGCTGTTCTTCACCACCCGTCGGCTGCGGGCGCTGTTCCTCGACTGAGTTCAGGCGAGGGCGGCGTAGAGGGCGGCGGCGTAGGCGTTCGAGCGCTCCGAGCCGATGATGCCCTCCGACATCCGGTTCATGACGTAGCTGAAGGTGACACCGCGCTCCACGTCGTTCAGGATGAGCGAGCCGCCCCATCCGCCCCAGAACGCGACGCGCGAGCCGCCCGGCAGGTACGGGGTGACGGCGGGATGCGGCAGCGCGTAGCCGATGCCGAAACGCAGCGGCTGGAACAGCACGAGGTCGATGCCGTCGGACTGCTGCTCGAAGACCCGCTCGATGGTCGCGGGGGAGAGGTAGCGGCGGCCGTCCTGCTCGCCGCCGTGGGTGAGCAGCGACTGGATGCGGCCGAGCGAGCGGGCGTTGCCGTGGCCGTTCGCACCGCCGAGCTCGGCGGTGCGCCAGGCGTCGGTCCAGGTGACGGTGGCGTCGAGGTACGGGTTGCCGAGGGTGCGCAGGGCGGGGGCGTCGGGCGGCAGCTGCGAGAAGTCGAGCTGGGTGGGCGGCGGTGGGACCACGTTCGCGATGCGGGCGAAGTCGGCGGGGTCGAGGCCGATCGCGTAGTCGGCGCCGAGCGGCTCCGCGAGCTCCTCGCGCACGAAGGTGCCGAGAGTGCGGCCGTCGATGCGGCGCACGAGCTCGCCGAGCAGGTGCCCGTAATCGAGCAGGTGGTAGCCGGATGCGGTGCCGGCCGGCCACCAGGGGGCCTGGGCGGCGAGGGCGGCGGCGGCCCCCTCGGTGTCGTAGAGGAACTCGGCGGTCACCGGGTCGGCCCAGCCGGGCACGCCGGAGGTGTGCGAGAGCAGGTGCTTCACGAGCACACCCTCCTTGCTGGCGGCCGCGAACTCGGGCCAGTAGCGGGCGACCGGTGCGTCGAGGTCAATGTCGCCGCGGTCGACGAGCAGCAGCACGGCGAGGGCGGTGACGGTCTTGGTGCACGACCAGGTGTTGGTGATGGTGTCGCGCTCCCAGGGGCGGGTGCGAGCCTCGTCGGCCCAGCCTCCCCAGAGGTCGACCACGAGCTCGCCGTGCTCGTAGACGGCGAGTGAGGCGCCGAGCTCCTCGTGCTCGAGCCGGCGGGCGAACTCCTCGCGGAGGCCGGTGTAGCGGTCGGCGGCGGTGCCTTCGAGCATGGGAGCGTCTCCTTCGACGTCGGGTGGACGCAGCATACCGCGTGGTCGGTTTTGGCTGTCAAGAGTTGCATCCCGCCCGCTGATGGGTAACATACCGAGCAGTCGGTTTTGTGGCCGACGGCGACGGAGCCCCGGGAGGACGCATGCGACGGTTCGACGGCGAGCTCGCCCTCATCACCGCGGCGAGCCGCGGCATCGGCTACGCCATCGCCGAACGCCTCGTCGCCGAAGGGGCCCGCGTCGTCATCACCGCGCGGCACGAGGAGCCGCTCCGCGAGTCGGCCGAACGCCTCGGCGACGACGCCCACTGGGTGGCCGGCCGCGCCGACGACCCCGAACACCGCGCCGCCGTGTACGCCCGCATCCGCGAACTCGGCGGCCTCGACCTGCTCGTCAACAACGTCGGCATCAACCCCGTCTACGGTCCCGCCCTCGACATCGACGCCACAGCCGCCCGCAAGATCCTCGACGTCAACGTCATCGGCGCGCTCGAATGGACCCGCGACGCCGTCGCCGCGGGGCTGCGCGAACGCCGTGGTGCGATCGTCAACATCGCCTCCATCGCCGGCATCGGCACGAGCCCCGGCATCGCCTTCTACGGCATCTCCAAGGCGGCGCTCATCTCGCTCACCACCCAGCTCGCCTACGAACTGGCCCCCGACATCCGCGTCAACGCCGTCGCGCCCTCGATCGTCAAGACCGACTTCGCGAAGGCTCTCTACGACGGACGCGAGGCGGAGGTCGCCGCCCAGTTCCCGCTCGGCCGACTCGGCACCCCCGCCGAAGTCGCCGGACCCGTCGCCTTCCTGCTCTCCGACGACGCCGCCTGGATCACCGGCCGGACTATCGTGATCGACGGCGGGGGATCGCTCCGCCCGATCGGACAGTCGGCAGGAGCAACCCGATGAAGGACTTCAACGTGCGCGACCAGGTGGCCCGGGCCGCCGTGGAACTGTTCGCCGAGAAAGGCTACGCGAACACCTCCGTGCAGGAGGTCGTCGAACGCGCGGGCGTCACCAAGGGCGCCATGTACCACTACTACCGCTCCAAGGACGACCTTCTGTTCGGCATCTACGAGCGGATGCTGACCCTGCAGCGCGAACACCTCGACGAGATCATCGCGCGGGGCCTGCCCACCGCCGAGACCCTGCGCGCGGCGTGCGTCGACGTCGTCGAGACCTCCATCGACGCACTGCCCGAAGGCACCGTGTTCTTCCGCTCCGTGCACATGCTCTCGCCCGAACGGCAGGCCGAGGTGACCCGCCGCCGCCGCGAGTACAACGACGCCTTCGCCGCGCTCGTGACCCGTGGGCAGGCCGACGGGCTCTACCGCGACGACATCCCGACGGCGCTGCTCGTCGCCAACTTCTTCTCCGACATCCACTACCTGTCCAACTGGTACAAGCCCACCGGTGCCGAGACCAAGACGCAGGTGGCGGAGCAGATCACCGACCTCTTCCTGAAAGGCATACGAGCGACATGACATCGAGGGCATGGCAGGCCACCGCATACGGCGAGCCGGGGGAGGTGCTCGAGCTCGTCGAGCGGGAACTCCCGGAACCCGGACCCGGCGAGGTGCGCATCCGCACCACTGCCATCGCCCTCAACTTCCCCGATGTGCTGCTGTGCCGCGGGCAGTACCAGGTACGGCCCGAGCCGCCCTTCGTGCCCGGCGTCGAATGCTGTGGCGTCGTCACCGCCGTGGGTGCGGGGGTGGATGCCGTGGCCGTCGGCGACCGCGTCGTCGGCTCGCTCATCGGCGTGCTCGCCGAGGAGGCCGTGCTGCCCGCCGGCTCCGTGTTCCCCGCCCCGCCCGCGCTCACGGACGCCGAGGCCGCCGCGCTCACCGTCGGCTACCAGACGGCGTGGGTGGGCCTGAATCGACGTGCCGCCCTGCAGGCGGGCGAGACCGTGCTCGTGACCGCAGCATCCGGGGGCGTCGGCTCGGCCGCCGTGCAGCTCGCCGCCGCCGCGGGCGCGCGGGTGATCGCGGTGGTCGGCTCGGCCGCGAAGGGCGAGCTCGCCCGACGTCTCGGGGCGGACGTCGTCATCGACCGCTCGAGCGACGACATCGTCGAGCGCGTCAAAGCCGAAACCGGCGGCCGCGGCGTCGAGGTGGTGTTCGACCCGGTCGGCGGCGACACCTACGCGGCCGCGCAGAAGGCGATCGCCTTCGAGGGGCGGCTGCTCGTCGTCGGCTTCGCCGGCGGCGACATCCAGCAGATCCCCGCCAACATCGTGCTCGTGAAGAACTTCAGCGTCGTCGGCGTGCACTGGGGGCTGTACATGAGCAAGAACCCCGCCGTCACCCGCGAAGCGCACGCCGCGCTCACCGAGCTGGCGGCATCCGGGGTCGTGAGGCCGGAGGTGACCGAGGTGCCGTTCGCCGAGGTGCCCGAAGCGCTCGACCGGCTCGCCGCGGGCGTCACCGTCGGCCGCCTCGTCGCGGTGGTCGAGCCGTGAGCGCGCTCCACGGCAAGGTCGCCCTCGTGACCGGCGCCGGCCGGGGCATCGGCGCCGCCATCGCCCGAGCCCTCGTGCGCGACGGCGCCGCCGTCGTGCTGAGCGACGTGCTCGACGCCGACGGCGAGGCGCTCGCCGCGGAGCTCGGACAGCACTTCCTGCACCTCGACGTCACCGACTCCGCCGCGTGGACGGCCGTCGTCGCCGACGTCGTCGAACGGCACGGGCGCCTCGACGTGCTCGTCAACAACGCCGGCATCGCCACCACGGCATCCGTCGCCAAGCAGGAGCTCGAGGAGTGGAACCGGGTGCTCGAGGTGAACCTCACCGGCACTTTCCTCGGCATCCAGGCGGCCGCCCGCGTCATGCGCCCGCGCGGCAGCGGCTCGATCGTGAACCTGTCGTCCGTCGACGGTCTGCGCGGCAACGCCGCCCTGCACGCCTACACGGCCAGCAAGTTCGGCGTCACGGGCATCACCAAGTCCACCGGCATCGAACTCGGGCGGCACGGCATCCGCGTCAACTCCGTGCACCCGGGGCTCATCGCCACCGAGATGACCTCGCACCTCGACCCCGAATCGTTCTCCATCCCGCTCGGGGTCGCGGGCAGCCCGGATGAGGTGGCGGAGCTCGTGGCGTTCCTCGCCTCCGACGCCTCCCGCTACTCGACGGCCTCCGAGTTCGTCGTCGACGGCGGCATCACGGCCTGCCTCCCGCACCGGTAGGCGTCACCCCTTCCCGCTGGTTGAGGCCCCACTGGTCCACGCCTGCACGGGTTTGGATACGCCCGCTGCGCGGGCTGCTCAACCCGCGGCAGAAACATACCGCCCGGTCGGTAGGTCTGCTACAGTGGCTCGAACGACGACCCGACGACACGATGGAGTGAGCGATGTCCGTCGCCGATTCCGGCATACCCGCACCCGCGGCGCGACTCTCGGTGCGTGAGGTGACGGCCCGCTTCGGGGGCCTGACCGCGCTCGACCGGGTCGGCTTCGAGGTGCACCCCGGCGAGATCGTGGGACTCATCGGCCCCAACGGCGCAGGCAAGACCACGGTGTTCAACATCATCTGCGGGCTCTCGCGCGCCAAGTCCGGCACCGTGCTCGTCGACGGGCAGCCGCGTCCGCGCGCGCACCGGCTCGCCGCCGCGGGTGTCGCCCGCACCTTCCAGGGGCTGGCGCTCTTCCCCGGCCTCACGGTGCGGCAGAACGTCATGGCGGGGCTCTCGGAGCGTGCCCCCGGCATCCTCGGCGGCCTCGTCGGGCTGCCCGCCGGCCCCCGGCACCTCGTCGAGGCGGCCGGCCTCGCGCAGCAGGCGCTCGACGGGCTCGGCATCGGCGACACCGCCGAACGCCACCCCGACGATCTGCCCTACCCGATCCAGAAGCGGGTCGCGCTCGCCCGCGCCCTCGTCGCCCGCCCGCGCCTGCTGCTGCTGGACGAGCCCGCGGGCGGCCTCGGCGAAGACGAGATCACCGAGCTCGGCGAGCTCATCCGCGACGTGGTCGACGAGAACCCCGAGACCGCGGTGCTGTTCGTCGAGCACCACGTCGACCTCGTGATGGCGGTCTCCGACCGCATCGTCGTGCTGGATGCGGGCCGCGTCATCGCGGAGGGCACGCCCGACGAGATCCGGGTGGATCCGGCCGTCGCCGAGGCCTACCTCGGCCACGACGTCGAGGAGGTGGCGCGATGAGCGCCCCCACCGCCGTGCGCACCGCGCTCGCCCTCGACGGCGTCGTCGCCGGCTACGGCCAGGACCCGGCCCTGCACGGTGTCGACCTCGTCGTGCCGGAAGGGGCCATCGTCGCCGTCGTCGGCGCGAACGGCGCCGGCAAGTCGACCCTGCTGCGCACCATCTCGGGGCTGCTGCCGACGAGCGCGGGCGACATCCGCCAGGACGGTCTCTCGCTCGCGGGCGTGCCCGTCGAAGAGCGCATCCGCCGGGGCATCGTGCACGTGCCGGAGCGCCGCCAGGTGATCCCCGAGCTCACCGTGGAGGAGAACCTGCGCCTCGGCGCGCTGTGGCGGCGCGACCCCGCCGAACGCGCGGCTGACACCGCCGAGGTGTACGAGTTCTTCCCCGCGCTCGCCGAACGCCGCCACCGCGCGGGCTCGACGCTCTCGGGCGGTGAACGGCAGATGCTCGCCATCGGCCGGGCGTTCATGGCGCACCCGAAAGTGATGCTGCTCGACGAGCCCTCGCTCGGCCTCGCGCCGAAGGTGGTCGCCGACATCATGTCGATGCTCGCCTGGCTGCGCGCCGAGTTCTCGATCACCGTGCTGCTCGTCGAGCAGAACGTGCGCA
Source organism: Protaetiibacter intestinalis (assembly GCF_003627075.1). Classification (NCBI taxonomy): domain Bacteria; kingdom Bacillati; phylum Actinomycetota; class Actinomycetes; order Micrococcales; family Microbacteriaceae; genus Protaetiibacter; species Protaetiibacter intestinalis. The sequence goes on from NZ_CP032630.1 coordinate 1,777,363, forward strand.
CCGCCCTCTCCATCGCCGACACCGGCGTCGTGCTGAACCTCGGCCGCGTCGTCGCCACCCGCCCGGCAGCCGAGCTCGAAGCCGACGAGCAGCTGCGCCACCTCTACCTGGGGTTCTGAATGTCGACCATCCTGCTGCTCCTCGGCGCCGGCCTCGCCCGCGGTGCGGTCTTCGCGCTCTTCGCCCTCGCCCTCGTGCTCATCTGGCGGGCCACCCGCATCGCCAACTTCGCCCAGGGTGCCATGGCGGTCGCCTCCGCCTACCTCGCCTATCTCGTGCTCGTCGGCACGGGCTCGTTCCTGCTGGCGATCGTCACGGTGCTCGTCGCGGGCGCCGCGATCGGTTTCGGGATGGAGCGGGGCCTCATGCGCTTCGTGCCGAGCCGCTCGCCGCTCAACTCGATCATCGTCGCGATCGGCGCCGTCATGGTGCTCACCGGCCTGCTCGGCATCCTGTTCGGTGCCGACTACAAGCCGATCGCGGTGCCGTTCAGCCGTGAGCCGCTCGAGTTCGGCGGCGTCGCGGTCGTCTCGCCGTACACGTTGTTCGTGTTCGTCGTCGTGGCGGTCGTGGTGGCGGGCATCGCGGTGCTGTTCACCCGCACCTCGCTCGGACTCGCGATGCGCGCCTCCGCCTTCGACGACGAGGTCGCCCGGCTCAACGGGGTGCGGGTGTCGCGGATGCGCACGATCGGCTGGATGCTGTCGAGCGCGGTCGGCGGCCTCGCGGTGCTGCTCGCGGTGCCCACCGAGCTGGGGCTCGGGCCGCATTCGGGCGACCTGCTGTTCGTCAACGCGTTCACGGTCGCGATCATCGGCGGCCTCGACTCACCCGTCGGCGCCGTCGTCGCCGGTCTGCTGACCGGCGTGCTGCTCACCGTGGTGACCACGCTGTGGGGTGCCACGGTCGGTCCGATCGCGATCCTCATCCTGCTGGTCGTCGTGCTGCTCGTGCGACCGCAGGGCATCTTCTCGCTCCGGAAGGCCCGACTCGCATGACCCGCACCCAGGCCACCGATACGCCCGCGCCCGACGCGATCCGCCCCCGCCACGCGAAGCGCCGGCACTGGCTGCTCGTGCCCGCCGGCTGGTCGCCCCTGCAGCGCTGGGGCGCGACCGTCATCATCCTCGTGCTGGCACTCGCGGGCACCTTCCTGCTCGACCCGTATCGCAACTATCTGCTCGCCCTCGCGACCGCCTACGTGTGCGGTACCGCGGGGCTCTCGCTGCTCGTCGGGCGCACCGGGCAGCTGTCGCTCGGGCACGCCGCGTTCATGGCGGCGGGGGCGTACGCGTTCGCCTTCACCTCGAACGCACTCGCGGACGCGGAGGCGCCGAGCCTCGCCCACCTGCTGCTGCCGTTCCTCGTCGCGGTCGTCGCCTCGAGCCTGCTCGGGCTCGTCGTCGGCATCGCGGGCGCCCGCCTGCACGGCCCCTACCTGGCGGGGCTCACGCTCGCACTCGTCGTAGCCCTGTCGTCGATCACCGCCACCTTCTCGGGCCTGTTCGGCGGGGATGCCGGCTTCTACGTCTCGGTCGAGCGGCGACCCGAGTGGCTCGCCTCGATCATCGCCCAGGAGCAGTGGCAGGCCTGGGTGGGGCTTGTCGTGGCCGCGATCGTGCTCGGCGCCCTCTCGCAGCTCGTGCGCAGCCCCGCCGCCCTCCGCATGCAGGCGGTGCGCGACGACGAGCCCGCCGCCCGGCTCTCGGGCATCGACCCCGTCACGACGCGCGTCGGCATGTTCGGCATCAGCGCCGCCGCCGCGGGCCTCGGCGGCGGCGTGCTCGCCTACGTCACCCAGGCGGTCTCGCCGGGTGCCTACGGGCTCACCCTCTCGCTCTTCCTCCTCGTCGCGGTCGTGATCGGCGGCGTCGGCACCCTCGCCGGCGCGGTCTGGGGGGCGGTCGTCATCGTGCTCGTCCCTGAACTCACCTCCGCCCTGACGGAGGCGCTCCCGCTCCCCGCCGAGCTGTCGCAACGGCTCGACGGGAACCTGGCGATCGTGGTGTTCGGCGTGATCCTCGTCGTCGTCATGCTCGCCGCCCCCCGGGGCATCCACGGCGCCGTCGCAGGCCTTGTCAGCCGCCTGCGCCGGCATCGGGGGCGCCCCGGCGCACCAACCCCCACCACCTGAAATCACGAAAGGAACCACGATGACGCAACCGCACGCACGTGCGACGACGGTGTCCGCGATCGCGCTTGCAGTAGCAGGCGCGCTGGTGCTGTCATCCTGCAGCACGCCCGGCTCGGAGGCGCAGCCGGGTCTCACCGACGACTCGGTGAAGGTCGGCACCCACCAGCCGCTGACCGGCCCGGCCGCCGCATCCTATGCGCCGATCTCGGCGGCCACCGCAGCCTACTTCGACTACGTGAACGCGAACGGCGGCATCAACGGCCGCACGATCGAGTACATCGTCAAGGACGACGGCTACAACCCGGCCACCACCCAGACGGTGGTGCGCGAGCTCGTGCTCGAGGACGAGGTGTTCGCGATCCTGGGCGGCCTCGGCACCCCCACACACAGCTCGGTGCTCGACTTCCTGAACGAGAACGAGGTGCCCGACCTGTTCGTCTCGTCCGGCTCGGCCGCCTGGAACCAGGTCGAGAAGTACCCCTTCACCTTCGGCTTCCAGACCGACTACGTGACCGAGGGCATGGTGCTCGGCCAGTACATCTCGGAGGAGTTCGCCGACGAGAAGGTGTGTCTCTTCGGCCAGGACGACGAGTTCGGCACGGATGTGCGGGCCGGCCTCGAGCTGATCCTCGGTGCCGACGGACTCGCCGAGGTGCAGAGCTATTCGGTGTCGAACCAGGACGTGGCGGCGCAGATCGTGGCGTTGCAGTCGGCCGGCTGCGAGGTCAACGTGCTCGCCACGATCACCGGTTTCACGGCGCTCGCGATCGGCACGGCCGCCCAGCTGAAGTACTTCCCGCAGTGGGTATCGTCGTCGTCTGGCGCCGACTACGGTCCGCTCGCCGGCTACCTCGGCGACGCCGCCCCGCTGCTGCTCGAGGGCTTCATCTCGGACAACTACCTTCCGTCGGCGACCGAGTCGGAGAACAACTGGATCGAGCTGTTCCGCGAGGTCAACGACGAGTACAACGACGGTGCCGAGTTCACCGGCTCGGTCGTCTACGGCATGGCGATGGGCTACCTGTTCGCGGAGGCGCTGCTGCACGCCGGCAAGCACCCGACGCGCGAGGGCCTCGTCTCGGCGGTGCAGTCGGGTGACCTGAAGGGCTCCGGCCTCGTGCCGCTCGCCTTCGGCGTCGACAACCACTCGGGCTACGTCGGTGCGGGCATCACGGTCGTGCATGACGGCATCCAGGGTGCGATCGAGGGCAAGCGCTGGGTGCGCGAGGGCGACACGGTGGTCCCGTGGGACAACCCGCCGGTCGAGCTCCTCTCCGGCGGCATCCCCAGCTGATCCCGCACACGAAGGGCCCCGGATGCACTGCATCCGGGGCCCTCTTCGCGCCACCACCGGTGCGGATGTGGCGGTGGTGGCGCGACGGGTCGAAGGAGGGCGGGGTTGGAGGAGGTGGAGGATTACGCGGTCGGCGCCGGCTGGAACCGCACCACGAGCTCGCGCTTGAGCACCTTGCCGGAGGCGCCCACCGGCAGCTCGGTCACGAGGTGCACGACGCGCGGGAACTTGTAGGCGGCGATGCGGTCGCGCACGAAGGCGATGAGCTCCTCGGCGTCGACGGCGTCGTCGTGCGGGATGACGGCCGCGTGGATCTCCTGGCCGTGGGTGTCGTGGGCGACGCCGAAGACGGCGGCGTTGACGACGCCCGGATGGCGCAGCAGCACCTGCTCGACCTCGTTCGGGTACACGTTGTAGCCGTTGCGCACGATCATGTCCTTCTTGCGGTCGACGATGGTGATGTAGTCGTCGTCGTCCTTGATGCCGAGGTCGCCGGTGCGGAACCAGCCGTCGGTGAAGGTGGCCTCGGTGGCGTCGGGGCGGCCGAGGTAGCCGGCGAACAGGTTGTAGCCGCGCACCACGATCTCGCCGAGTTCGCCGTGCGGCAGCAGCACGATGGCGTCCTCGTTCTCGGGGTCGGCGATCTCGACGTCGACGCCCCAGTTGGGCTGCCCGACGGTGCCGGGGCGCGGGGTGCGGCCGACGTAGTTGAAGCTCACCGTCGGCGAGGTCTCGGTGAGTCCGTAGCCTTCGTGTATGGGCGCGCCGAACACCTCCTGGAAGCGTTCGAGCACCGCCACGGGTAGGGCCGCGCCGCCCGACACGGCGAAGTTGAGCGGCGGCCGCGCATCCGTCTGCTCGGCGGCCTGCAGCATCCCGATGTACATGGTGGGCACGGCGGTGAACACGGTGGCGCCGTATGCCGCCATGAGCTCGATCGCCTCGACGGCGTCGAACTTGGGCAGCAGGATGATGGAGCCGCCGCGCCGGAAGGTCACGTTGAGCACCGCCATCTGCCCGAAGATGTGGAACAGCGGCAGTCCGCCGAAGACGACCTCGTCACATGTCATCGGGAAGGTGTCGATGAGGGCGACGTTGACCTGCTCGATCATGTTCAGGTGCGTGCCGATGGCGCCCTTGGGGGCGCCCGTGGTGCCGCTCGTGTAGAGCACGGTGGCGGCGTCGAGGGGCGAGGTTGAGGCGTAGCGCTCGATCGGGGTGGCCGCGGCGGCTTCGGCCTCCAGCCGCAGGATGCCCTTCTCGGCGGCGATCGCCTCGGGCAGCAGCACGGTCGTGAGCGGCACCTGCGCGCGGGCGCACGCGACGGCGGCCTCCTCGAGCACGGGGGCGGCGACGACGGCGAGCTTCGCGCCGGAGTCGCGCAGCACGTACTCGATCTCGTCTGCCTTGAACAGCAGGTGCACGGGCACGACGACCGCGCCGAGCGAGAGCACCGCGTAGTACACCCGCACGAAGTCGGGCACGTTGGGGATGACGATCGCCACCCGGTCACCGGGGCCGATGCCGCGCTCGCGCAACGCGCCCGCGTAGGCGCGGGTCTGGTCCCACAGGGCGCCGTAGGGGATGGTGTGCCCCATGAAGTGCAGCGCGGGGCGCTCGGGCTGGCGGTGGGCGGTCTCGGCGAGGATCGCGGCGATCGACATCGTCGCGTAGCCGGGCCCGTCGTAGAGCTTCGAGGTGGCGGTCATGGCGTGCCTCTCAGGGTCGGGCCGTCTCCGTCGACGGCGCGGTTCGGGGTGCGGTGGCGGGGGTGCGGAGCAGGGCCCGGCCGAGGGACTCGAGGTGCACCTCGTCGGGCCCGTCGGCGATCCGCAGGGTGCGGATGCCGGCGGCGAACTCGGCGAGCGGGGTGTCGGCGGAGACGCCGGCCGCGCCGAAGAGCTGGATGACGTCGTCGACGATGCGCCCGACGGCGGCGGGCACGGCGATCTTGATGGCCTGGATCTCGGTGCGGGCGGCCTTGTTGCCGACGGTGTCCATGAGCCAGGCGGTCTTGAGCACGAGCAGCCGCAGCGCCTCGAGCTCGGTGCGCGCGGCGGCGATGCGCTGCCGGATGACGCCGTGCTCGGCGAGCGGCCGCCCGAAGGCGACGCGCGCGTGGGCGCGTTCGTGGGCGAGGTGCAGGGCGCGCTCGGCCTGCCCGAGGGCGCGCATGCAGTGGTGGATGCGGCCGGGGCCGAGGCGCGCCTGGGCGATCGCGAAGCCGTCGCCCGCCCCGCCGAGCAGGTTCCCGATGGGCACCCGCACCCCTTCGAAGGCGATCTCGGCGTGCCCGCCGTGGTCCCGGTCGTCGTAGCCGAACACGGTGAGCGGGCGGATGATGCGCACGCCGGGGGTGTCGCGCGGCACGAGCACCATCGACTGGCGGCGGTGAGGTTCGGCATCCGGGTCGGTGACGCCCATCACGATGAGCAGCCGGGCGTCCGGGTTCATGGCGCCCGTCGACCACCACTTGCGCCCGGTGGTGACGAGCTCGTCGCCGTCCTGCTCGATGCGGGTGGCGATGTTGGTGGCGTCGGAGGAGGCCACCTCCGGCTCGGTCATGCAGAACGCCGAGCGGATGCGGGCCTCGAGCAGCGGTTCGAGCCACGCCTGCCGCTGCTCGGGGGTGCCGAAGCCGTGCAGCAGCTCCATGTTGCCGGTGTCGGGTGCGTTGCAGTTCATGGCGGCGGGGGCGAGCCGCGGGCTCCAGCCGGAGAGCTCGGCGACGGGCGCGTATTCGAGGTTGCTGAGGCCCGCCTCGTGACCGGGCAGGAAGAGGTTCCAGAGGCCTCGGCGCCGCGCCTCGACCTGCAGCTCCCGCACGATCGGGCGGGTGCCCCACTCGTCGGGGGTGGCGGCGAGCTGCTCCTCGAAGGCGGTTTCGGCAGGCAGCACCGCCTCGTCGAGGAAGGACCGCATCCGCTCGGTGTACTCGGCGGCTCGTGCGGAGGGGGCGAAGTCCATCAGGCTCGCACCCCCTCGAGTCGGCGCAGTCCCGCGGCGGCGAGCAGGGGCACGAGTTCGCCGACGTGGTCGAATCCGGCGCCGAGGGTCTCGCCCTGGTCGTGACGCAGCTGGATGCCCTCCAGGATGATGGCGAGCTTGGCGGCGGCGAAGCCCGTGTACCAGCCGAGTTGCGGCACCTCGATGCCGCGCGCCTCGGCGTAGGCGTCGAGCAGCTCGTCGAAGCCGGGGTAGCCGGCGGCCGGATCGACGGAGGTGCGGCTGACGGGGGAGTCGCCGGTCACCTCGGCGATGTCCCAATAGAGGCCGAGGAGGCCGAGGTCGGTGAGCGAGTCGCCGAGGGTCGCCATCTCCCAGTCGAGCACGGCGGCGATCCGCGGGCCGTCGGCGCTGCGCTGCACGATGACGTTGTCGAGCCGGTAGTCGCCGTGCACGAGCGAGCTGTGCAGGGTCGCGGGGACGCCGGCGCCGAGCCGCTTGAGCAGACGGTCGAGCTCGGGCAGCTCGCGGAACCTGTTGCCCTGGTACTGGGTCGCCCAGCGGCGGAGATTCCTCTCGAGGAATCCGTCGGGGCGGCCGAAGTCGGCGAGTCCGACTGCGGCGGGTTCGATGCTGTGCAGCTCGGCGAGGGTGCGGATGAGCGCGAAGCTCACGCCGCGCAGCTCTTCGGACGTCCAGCCGGTGTTGTCGGCGAGGTCGTCGAGGATCTCGCCCTCGACGTACTCCATGAGGGTGAACTCGGTGCCGACGCCGGCGCTGCCGTCGGCGTCGGCATCCCACAGGTACTGCTTCGGCACGGGCACCGCGGTGCCGTTCAGCGCGCTCTGCACCCGGTGCTCGCGCGCCATGTCGTGCGCGGTCGAGAGCACGTGCCCGAGTGGGGGGCGGCGCAGCACGAGCGGATCCGCGGCACCGCGGATGCGGTAGGTGAGGTTGCTGAGGCCGCCGGTGAGCAGCCGGGCGCTGAGCGGGCCGTCGCCGCGCAGTTCGGGGGCGCGGGCGCCGAGCCACGCCTCGAAGGCGCGGATGTCGAGACCCGTGGGGGAGACGCCGTCGTCCATGCCGGCAACCGTAGCATACCGGCTGGTCGGTTTTAAGCCGGATCGATCATGAGTTCGCCCTCGATCGCCGCGCGCAGCGCATCCGGGATCGGCGTCGGGCGGCGATGCTCGCGATCGACGAACACGTGCACGAAGGTGCCGGTGGCGAGCAGCTCGTCGTCCGAGTCGCGGAAGATGCCCGTCTCCCAGGTGACGCTCGTCGTGCCGACACGCCCCGCGCGCACCCCCACCCGGAGCGTCTCGGGGAAGCTGCCGGAGGCGCGGTACTCGCACGACGACGCGACGATCACCCCGATCACCTCGCCGCGCTCCGGGTCGAGCGCGCCGGTGCCGATCATCCAGGTGTTGACCGCCGTGTCCATCGCCGCGTAGTACACGACGTTGTTGACATGGCCGTAGACGTCGTTGTCGTTCCAGCGGGTGGGGAAGGGGTGGTGCCAGCCGTAGCCGCTCATGCTCATCCTCGGGTCTCGGGCGGGTCAGGCGCCGAGCACGAGGGCGAACGCCGCCCGCGCCCGCTCGGCGCTCGGCTCCTCGCCGGCGATGAGGTCGGCGTAGGAGAAGGTCTCGGAGATGCGCACGATGAGGTACGCGAGGTCGTGGCGGGGCAGCGCCGGGCGCCCCGCCTCGGGGGCGTGGGTGGCGAGCAGCTCCTCGACGGCGGCGACGTAGCGACGCTGGATCTCGGACTCGCCCGTGGTCATGAGCCGCAGAGCGCGCTGCGGCTCCCGCGCGAGGAAGTCGCGGAAGTACGGCGCCGTCACGAGCCCGTCGGCGAAGCGGCCGAGGACGTCGACGACGCGCTCCGCGCCCTCGCCCGTCGCCTGCTCCTCGGCGTGGTCGAGGCTCGCCTGGGCGAGCGACCACAGCACCTCGGCGAGCAGCGCGTCCCGGTTGCCGACCCAGCGGAACAGCGAGGTGCGGTCGACGCCGAGCTCGGCCGCGAGCGGGCCCATCTCGATGCGCTCGCCCGCGAGGAAGGCGCGCCGGGCGAGCTGGAAGGCCCGGGCCGCGTCGCGGTGCGGCACCTCGCCGTGCAGCCGCGCCGAGAGGGCGCTCGGCACGAGCCTCGTGGCGCGCGATCCGACGCCGGGTTCGGCGGGCGTCATGGGCGCGTCGGGCATGTCCCGAATGGTAGCCCGAATACGCACGCTTGCAACATCCGCAAAAATGTTGCATAGTCATCCCGCCACCGCTCGACGACCCCGGGCGGGCCGGAATCAGACGACCGCGACGGAGCGAGACATGACGACAGCAACCCTCGAGCGAACCCTCGACGTGGACTTCTATCACGTGCAGGAGCTGCTGGCCGACGAGGAGCAGGAGCGGGCCGTCCGCATCCGCGAAGCCCTCGAGCAGCACGTGACGCCGATCATCGAAGACCACTGGGAGCGCGCCGAGTTCCCGCACCAGATCAAACCGATCTTCCCCGAGCTCGGCGTCTACGGCCCGCTCTGGGAGGAGTCGCGGCTGTGGGAGAACACCGCCCTCTACCGCGGCTGGGTGGCCCTCGAGTTCGGCCGCAACGACGCCTCCGTCGCCACCTTCGTCGGCGTCCACTCCGGTCTCGCCATGAACGCGATCGGCATGTGCGGCGACGCCGGCCAGCGCGCCGAATGGCTGCCGAGGATGGCGCGCGGCGAGCTCATCGGCGCATTCGGGCTCACCGAACCGCTGCACGGCTCCGACACCGCACGCGGCCTCGAGACCACCGCCCGACGGGTCGGCGGCGAGTGGGTGCTCGACGGCGCCAAGCGCTGGATCGGCAACGCGACCTTCGCGGATGTCGTGGTGATCTGGGCGCGCGACGTCGCCGACGACCAGGTCAAGGGCTTCATCGTCGAGACCGCCACCTCACCCGGATTCACCGCCACCAAGATTGAGCGCAAGCAGAGTCTGCGCGTTGTGCAGAACGCCGACATCACGCTCGAGGGCGTGCGCGTTCCCGAGGAGCGTCGCCTGCAGCTCGGCAACGGCTTCCGCGACACCGCCCGCGTGCTCGCCCTCACCCGCGCCGAGGTGGCGTGGCAGGCGGTCGGCAACGCCGTCGGCGCCTACGAGGCGGCCGTGCGTTACGTCACCGAGCGCGAGCAGTTCGGCCGCCCGCTCGCCTCCTTCCAGCTCGTCCAGGACCTGCTCGCGCGCTCGCTAGGCAACATCACCGCCTCGATCGCGATGTGCACCCGCCTCAGCCAGCTGATGGATGAGGGCCGCCCCTACGACCAGCAGGCGGCGCTCGCCAAGGCCTTCGTCACCGCCCGCGGGCGCGAGGTCGTCGGCTGGTGCCGGGAGGCGCTCGGCGGCAACGGCATCCAGCTCGACCAGGGCGTCGCCCGGCGCTTCGCGGACGCCGAGGCGCTCTACACCTACGAGGGCACCTACCAGATGAACAACCTCATCGTGGGTCGCTCGATCACCGGCAAGAGCGCCTTCGTCTGAGTCGTATTCCGATACCCGCATCCGTCTCGAAGGAGAGAATCGTGCCCGACGCCGTCATCGTCTCCGTCGCCCGCACCCCCATCGGCCGAGCCTTCAAGGGCTCGTTCCGAGAGGAGCGTCCCGACGACCTCGCCGCCTTCGCGGTGCAGACCGCACTCGATCAGGTACCCGAACTCGACCCGACCACGGTCGAGGACCTGCTGCTCGGCTGTGGTCTGCCCGGCGGGCAGCAGGGCATGAACATGGGCCGCATCGTCGCCGTGAAGCTCGGCCTCGACGCGGTTCCCGGCGCCACCATTACGCGCTACTGCTCGTCGAGCCTGCAGACCACCCGGATGGCGTTGCACGCCATCAAGGCGGGCGAGGCCGAGGTGCTCATCTCGGCGGGCGTCGAGTCGGTGTCGGCCTCGGTCTACGGCAACTCCGACTACGTGACGGGGCAGGACTTCGAGAACCCGGCCTTCGCGGAGGCCACCGCCCGTACCGCCGCGCGGGCGGCATCCGAGGAGCCGTGGCGCGACCCGCGGAACGACGGCGTCCTGCCCGACCCGTACATCGCGATGGGGCAGACCGCCGAGAACGTCGCCGAGCTGATGGGCATCAGCCGCGCCGAGCAGGACGAGTTCGCCTGCCTCAGCCAGAACCGCGCCGAGCAGGCCATCGCGTCCGGCTTCTACGCGCGTGAGATCACCCCGTACACCCTCGCCGACGGCACGGTCGTCGCGGGCGACGACGGTCCGCGCGCCGGCACCACGATCGAGGCCCTCGCCGGGCTGCAGCCGGTGTTCCGCGCGCACGGCACCGTCACGGCAGGCAACGCCTGCCCGCTCAACGACGGCGCCGCCGCGCTCGTCATCATGAGCGACACCAAGGCGCGGGAGCTCGGTCTCACCCCTCTCGCCCGCATCCTCTCGACCGGTGTCACCGGACTCAGCCCCGAGATCATGGGCCTCGGCCCCGTCGAGGCGAGCCGCCAGGCGCTCTCCCGCGCCGGCCTCACGATTGACGACGTCGATCTCGTCGAGATCAACGAGGCCTTCGCCGCGCAGGTGATCCCCTCGGCGCGCGAGCTCGGCATCGGCTGGGAGAAGCTCAACGTGCACGGGGGCGCGATCGCCGTCGGCCACCCCTTCGGCATGACCGGCGCCCGCATCACCGGCACGCTGCTCAACGGCCTGCGCACCACCGGCGGCACGCTCGGCCTCGAGACGATGTGCGTCGGCGGAGGCCAGGGCATGGCGATGGTGCTCGAGCGGCTGAGCTGAGTCGATGCGCATCCGAGGGGCGGTGCTCGAGCGGACGGGGGATCCCCGTCCCTACGTCGAGTCACGCCCGCTCGCCGTGCGCGAGCTCGAGCTCGACCCGCCGGGTGCGGGCGAGCTGCTCGTGCGCATCGAGGTCGCCGGGGTCTGTCACTCCGACCTCTCGGTCGTCGACGGCAGCCGTCCGCGGCCCGTGCCCATGCTGCTCGGGCACGAGGCCGCCGGCATCGTCGAGGTGCTCGGTGCGGGCGTGACGGATGTCGCGGTCGGCGACCGCGTCGTCATGACGTTCCTGCCGCGCTGCGGTGCGTGCGCCGGCTGCGCGAGCGCGGGGCGGATGCCGTGCGAGCCCGGCAGCGCCGCGAACGCCGCGGGAGAGCTGCTCGGCGGCGGCCACCGCCTCCACGCCGACGGCGCCTCGATCGCGCACCACCTGGGCGTCTCCGCCTTCGCCGACCACGCCGTCGTCTCGCGGCGCTCGGTCGTACCCGTGCCCCGCGACCTCCCCGCCGAGGTGGCGGCGCTACTCGGCTGCGCCGTGCTCACCGGCGGCGGCGCCGTGCTCAACGCCGCCCGGCCCGCACCGGGCGAACCGGTCCTCGTCGTCGGGCTCGGCGGTGTCGGCATGGCGGCGCTGCTCGTCGCCCGCGCCCTCGGCCACCCCGTGATCGCGGTCGACGCCCGCGACGACAAGCTCGCCGCGGCCCGCGCCCTCGGTGCCGATCGCGCCGTCCTCGCCGAGGAGCTCGCGGCATCCGGGGTGCGTGCGCCCGTCGCGATCGAGGCGGCAGGGCACCCGGCGGCGTTCGAGGCGGCCCTTGCCGCCACCGCCCCCGGCGGCACGACCGTCACGGTCGGCCTGCCGCACCCCGACGCGCGCGCGAGCGTCTCGCCGCTCGTGCTCACCGCCGAGGCCCGCACCGTCGTCGGCAGCTACCTCGGCAGCTCGGTGCCCGAACGCGACATCCCGCGCTACGTCGAACTGTGGCGCGCCGGACGCCTGCCCGTCGAGGCGCTCGTGAGCGACCGCATCCGCCTCGACGACATCGTCGCCGCCTTCGACACCCTCGCCGAGGGTGCTGCGCTGCGGCAGCTCATCGTCTTCGACACCCCGACCCCGTCCCCGGAAGGAACCCCATGACCGAGAGAGTCGCCATCGTCACCGGAGCCGCCCGCGGCATCGGCGCCGCCATCGCCCGCCGCCTCGCCTCCGACGGCCACGCCGTCGCCGTCGTCGACCTCGACGAGGCCGCCACCTCCGAAACCGTCGAAGCGATCCGCGCGGCGGGCGGCCGCGCCGTCGGCGTCGGCGCCGACGTCGCCGACGAGACGCTCGTCGCCTCCGCGATCGAACGCGTCGTGGCCGAACTGGGTGCGCCCACGATCCTCGTCAACAACGCCGGCATCCTGCGCGACAACCTGCTGTTCAAGATGACCGCCGACGACTGGGATGCCGTGCTCGGCGTGCACCTGCGCGGCGCCTTCCTCATGACCAAGGCCGTGCAGGCGCACATGGTGGATGCCGGCTGGGGCCGCATCGTGAACCTCTCGTCCACCTCGGCGCTCGGCAACCGCGGGCAGGCGAACTATGCGGCCGCGAAGGCCGGCATGCAGGGTTTCACGAAGACCCTCGCGATCGAGCTGGGTCGTTTCGGTGTCACCGCGAACGCGATCGCGCCCGGCTTCATCGTGACCGAGATGACGGCCTCGACCGCGCGCCGCGTCGGCATGGAGCCGGACGACTTCTTCGCGCTCATGGCGAAGGAGATTCCGGTCGGCCGCGCGGGCGAGCCCGACGACATCGCCGCGGTCGCCTCGTTCTTCGTGCGCGAGGAGGCCTCGTTCACCAACGGCCAGGTCATCTATGTGGCCGGCGGGCCGCGCGCATGAGCGCCGTCTTCGCCGACCCGCGCGAGCTGCTGGATGCTGTGGGCACCGAGCTCGGCGCGGGGGAGTGGTTCGAGGTCGACCAGGACCGCATCGCACGCTTCGCCGACGCGACCGACGACCACCAGTGGATCCACCTCGACGAGGAGCGCGCGGCATCCGGCCCCTTCGGCTCGACGATCGCGCACGGCTACCTGACGCTCTCGCTGCTGCCCGCGCTCTCGCACGGGCTGCTCGAGATCGGCAACCTCGCGATGGCCGTCAACTACGGGCTCGACACCGTGCGCTTCCTGCAGCCGGTGCCGGCCGGCTCACGCGTGCGCGCCTCGGCCGTCATCTCCGCCGCCGAGGCGACCGCGATCGGCATCCGCGTCTCCCAGAGGGTGACCGTCGAGATCGAGGGGCACGACAAGCCCGCCCTCGTCGCCGAGGCGATCGCCCTCTTCGTGCCCGCCTGAGTCCCCGAAAGTACGTACTTTTGGGCCCGAAACACCCCTGCGCGCCCCCAAAGTACGTACTTTCGCGGAGAGGAGGTTACGGCAGCGCCTCGGGGAGCTCGGCATCCACGTCATCGAGCGAGATGTCCTTCGTCTCCCGGCCGACGAGCAGCGCGATGAGCGTGAGAGTCGCCATCACCGAGAGGTAGACGCCCACCCAGACGGGGCTGCCCCCACCGGTCTGCCACAGCCACACCGCGATGAACGGCGCCACCGCGGCGCCCAGGATCGACGACACGTTGTACGAGATCCCGGATCCCGTGTACCGCAGCGCGGTCGGGAACAGCTCCGGCAGCAGGGCCCCCATCGGGCCGAAGGTGAAGCCCATGAGGGTGAAGCCCAGCACGAGCCACAGCACGACGCCGACCGTTCCGGCCGACAGCAGCGGCACCCACAGCAGACCGAACAGGATGATGGCCGCGGTGATGACGATGAGCGTCGGGCGGCGTCCGAAGCGGTCGGCGAGCGGCCCCGAGACGAGGGTGAAGATGCCGAAGAACACGACGCCGAAGATCATCATGAGCACGAACGTCGTGTACTCGTAGCCGAGTCCCGGTACCGGCGCATCCGTCGCCGCGCGCCCGTAGCTGAGCGAGAACGTGGTCATCAGGTAGAAGAGCACGTAGGTGGCGAGCATGTAGAAGGTGCCGAGGATCAGCTGGCGCCAGTGCGTGCGGAACACCGTCGCGAGCGGCACCTTGGCGAGCTTGCCCGCGGTCGCCGCCTTCGAGAACGTCGACGACTCGACGAGCCGCAGCCGCACCCAGAGGCCCACGATCACCATGACGGCCGAGAACAGGAACGGGATGCGCCAGCCCCACTCGAGGAAGGCGTCGGAGGGGCGGGAGGGGTCGTCGGAGGGCAGCACGGCCGCGATGACGAGGAACAGCCCGTTGGCGATGATGAAGCCGATCGGGGCGCCGAGCTGCGGGAAGGTGCCGTACCAGGCGCGCTTGCCGGCCGGTGCGTTCTCGGTCGCGACGAGCGCGGCTCCCGACCACTCCCCGCCGAGCGCGAAGCCCTGCGCGAGGCGCAGCACGACGAGCAGCAGCGGGGCGAGCCAGCCGACGAGCGCATAGGTGGGCAGCACGCCGATCAGGAAGGTCGCGATGCCCATCGTGAGCAGCGCCCCGACGAGCGTCACCTTGCGGCCGCGCCGGTCGCCGAGGTGGCCGAAGAAGATCGCGCCGAGCGGGCGCGCCACCATGGCGGCACCGAAGATCGCGAACGACGACAGCAGCGCCGTCGTCTCGTCGCCGGGCGGGAAGAACAGGTGGGGGAACACCAGCACGGCCGCGGTGGCGTAGACGTAGAAGTCGTAGAACTCGATCGTGGTGCCGATGAGGCTCGCGACGACGACGCGGGCGCGGGGATTGGCCGGCGCCGTCGTGGGCGCGGGGGAGGCTGCACTGCTCATGGCATCCAGCCTGGCACGCCCGAGCGCTTTCCGGTCACCGGCCGTGGATGCGCGCGAGCACCCGGGCGGTCGCGAGCACGGCCTCCGCGGCCTCCTGGCCCTTGTCCTCCTTGGAGCCGGGGAAGCCGGCCCGGTCGATGCCCTGCTGCTCGTCGTCGAGGGTGAGCACCCCGAAGCCGACCGGCTTGCCGGTGTCGAGGGCGACCCGGGTGAGGCCGTCGGTCGCGGCGTTCGAGACGAAGTCGAAGTGCGGCGTGCCCCCGCGGATGATCACGCCGAGCGCGACCACGCCATCCGCCCCCGCGTCGAGCGCCGCCTTCGCGACGACGGGCAGCTCGAAGCTGCCGGGCACCCGGATCACCTCGACCTCGGCACCGGATGCGGCGAGGGTGCGCAGCGCTCCCGTCAGCAGCCCTTCGGTGATCTTCTCGTGCCAGGTGCCGGCGACCACCGCGATGCGGAGCCCCGCGCCGTCGTGGTCGAGTTCGGTGGGACGGCCCTCGCCGCTCATGCCGGGTTCCTCTCGCTCGTGAGGCGCGCAGTGAGCGCCTCATGGGTGGGCAGCGCGTGGCCCATGCGGTCGCGCTTGGCGTCGAGGTAGCCCTCGTTGAACTCGCCCACGCCGACGACGAGCGGCACGAGGGCCTCGACCTCGACACCCCGCTCGGCGAGCTGCCGGGCCTTCTCGGGGTTGTTGGAGAGCAGCCGCACGCGGCCGATGCCGAGATCCTTCAGGATGCCGACCGCCGCCCCGTAGTCACGGGCGTCGGCGGGCAGCCCGAGGGCCAGGTTCGCGTCGAGCGTGTCGAAGCCGTCCTCCTGCAGGCGGTAGGCGCGCAGCTTGTTGATGAGGCCGATGCCGCGCCCCTCCTGGCCGCGCAGGTAGACGACCACGCCGCCCTCCGCCTGGATGGTCGCGAGCGCCGCGTCCAGCTGCGGCCCGCACTCGCACTTGAGCGAGCCGAACGCCTCGCCCGTGAGGCACTCGGAGTGCACGCGCACGAGCGCGCCGTCGCGCGGCTCGCCCGAGATCCACGCGACGTGGTCGGCGCCCGTCGAACGGTCGCGGTAGGCGCGCACCCGGAAGGTGCCGTGCGAGGTGGGCACGTGGGTCTCGACCTCGAAGGTGACGCGCTGCCACTCGGGGATCACGACCTCCGCCTTCGGGTCGCGCTCGCAGCGACGCTCCTCCATGAAGCGGATGAGGGCCTCGATCGTGATGACGGGCACCCCTTCGCGCTCGCCGAGCCGGATGAGGTTCGGCAGGCGCATCATCTCGCCGTCCTCGTCGACGATCTCGGCGATCGCGGCGACGGGGGTGAGGCCCGCGAGCTTCATGAGGTCGACCGACGCCTCGGTGTGGCCGTCGCGTTCGCGCACCCCTCCGTCGACGGCGCGCAGCGGCAGGATGTGGCCGGGGCGGCTGAGGCTCGCCGGGATCGACTCGGGGTCGGCGAGCACCCGCAGGGTGTGGGCGCGGTCGGATGCCGAGATGCCGGTCGAGAGGCGGTCGGCCGCGTCGACGGAGACCGTGTAGGCGGTGCCGCGCGGGTCCTCGTTGTGCTCGACCATCGGCGGCAGCGCGAGCCGATCGGCGATCGCGTTCGTCATGGGCGCGCAGATGAAGCCCGACGAGTGCCTGACCGCCCACGCGATCCACTCCTGGCTGGCCGTCTCGGCGGCGAGCACCACGTCGCCCTCGTTCTCGCGCCCCTCGTCGTCGGCCACGATCACCGGTCGGCCGGCGCGCAGCGCCTGCAGGGCGGTGGGGATGTCGCTCAGGCTCATCGGCGTGCTCCTTCGTTCGTCAGCGCGAGCATCCGCTCCACATGCCGCGCCAGGATGTCGGTCTCGACGTTCACGCGGGCACCCGGCACGAGCGCCCCGTGGGTGGTCGCGGTGAGGGTCTCGGGGATGAGCGACACCTCGAACCACTGCTCGGCTTCATCCGGATCCGACACCGTGCTCACCGTGAGCGAGGTGCCGTCGACCGCGATCGAGCCCTTGCGGGTGACGAGCGGGGCGAGGTCGGGGGAGAGCGAGAAGCGCACGACGCGCCAGCTGCCCTCGTCCTCGACCGCGAGCACGGTCGCGGTGCCGTCGACGTGACCCTGCACGATGTGGCCGCCGAGGCGGTCGCCGACGGCGGCTGCGCGCTCGATGTTGACGCGGTCGCCGGGCCGGCGGTCGCCGATCGTGGTGACGTCGATCGAGACGCCCATGACATCCGCGGTGAACCAGTCCTCGCCCTGGTCGACGACCGTCAGGCACACGCCCGAGACGGAGATCGAGTCGCCGTGGGAGGCGTCGGAGACCGCGAGCGGGGCGCGCACGGTGATGCGGGCCGCGTCGCCCGTGGGCTCCCAGGCGAGCACCTCGCCGAGCTCCTCGATGATTCCGGTGAACATGTCAGTTCCCTTCCGTGGGTCGTGCCGTCACGAGCAGGTCGTCGCCGAGCTGCTCGACGCCCGTGATGACGAGGCGCCGCGCCTCGGCCATGGTCGTGATGCCGAGCTCGCCGATCGCGAGCCGGTCGCCGCCGAGCAGCGCGGGTGCGAGGTACACGGCGTACTCGTCGGCGAGGCCCGCCGCGACGATCGCCGAGGCGAGCGTCGGCCCGCCCTCGACGTACACGCGACGGATGCCGCGGACGTCGAGTGCGGCGAGCACGCGCTCGAGGTCGCGGGTGCCGGTCTCGAGGAGACCCGCCGGGTGGTGCCGCAGGGCCGCATCCGCGGGCACGGCGCGTTCGCCGACGACGACGGGCAGCGGCTGGTGGGGGAGCAGCTCGCCGCCGTCGCCGCGCGCCGTGAGGGCGGGGTCGTCGGCGAGCACCGTGCCGCTGCCGACGAGGATCGCGTCGGATGCCGCCCGCTGCTCGTGCACGCGCTGCCGGGCCGCGGTGCCCGTGATCCAGCGGCTCGTGCCGTCGGCGGCGGCGGCGCGGCCGTCGAGGGTCGAGGCCCACTTGACGGTCACCCAGGGGCGGTGCCGCGCGACCGCGGTCAACCAGATGTGCAGGAACGCCGTCACCTCGTCCGCGAGCACGCCGGGGATCACCTCGACGCCCGCCGAGCGCAGCCGCTCGGCGCCGCCCGCAGACTCGTGCCCCGGGTCGGAGACGGCGTAGACGACCCGCTCGACGCCCGCGGCGATGAGCGCCTCGCTGCAGGGGCCGGTGCGGCCGGTGTGGTTGCAGGGCTCGAGTGTCACCACGGCGGTGAGCCCCCGCGCGTCGGCCACCCGCGAGAGGGCATCGACCTCCGCGTGGGCCGTGCCCGCGCCGTGGTGCCAGCCCTCGGCGACGACGGTGCCGGACGCGTCGAGCAGCACGCAGCCCACCTGCGGGTTGCCGCCGGTGACGGGCCCGCGCGCGGCGAGGTCGAGGGCGCGGCGCATGGCGGCGTCGTACGAGACGGTCTCGGCCATGGCATCCCTTCCGGTTCCGGTCCGGGGATGCGCGACGCGAGGCGACGCCCGCCGACGGATGCCGAAACCGGCCGCCGCCGACGCGTGCTTCCTCTCATCCGGACTTTGACCGTCGGTCCCGGAATTCCACCGGATCGGCCCCATTCCTTGCGGAACGGGGTTCGCGGACTATCACCGCCGGTGCGGATTTCCACCGCCCCCGGAGCACGTGTTGCTTGTTCTGGAGTCTACAACGCACCCGCGACGCGTACATTCCCCCGCGTCACCCGACGACGCTGACCGGTCGGTTTCCGGCCCCATTCGCGCCGCATGAGGCGAAGAACCGACCACTCGGAAGGAACTGCGGGCGCCTCGCGTCAGTCGCAGGCGATTCCATCACCGTCTCGGTCGAGGTCGTAGATGTCCGTACCGATCACCCGAACCGGCCCCCGCACATAGGCGGGACCGTTGCCGCTTCCTCCCGCACAATCGACGTCGCTCGCAATCGGCACGCATGCCCCCGAATAATTCGGATCGCACCCGCTGGTATCTACGACAGGCGCGGGAGCCGGTTGGCGCGTGCCCACCGCGGTGATCTCGGGAACGGGTGCGACGGTGATCTCGTCGCCCGTCGCGATGCGCGAGGATTCGACACCGTCGACGTACGTGACCTCGTAGGTGATCGACCGGGTGCCGTCTGCGCCTTGCTGCACGACCGCGGACGAGCCGACGTCCCGGTTCGGGTCGTCTTGTGTCGTGTGCTCGAACGCAACCGGCTCGGTGACGACGATGACCTTCTCGGTCACCGCGGGCGTGCGGGTCGGCTCGGGCGATGAGGCACGAGAAGGAGAGTTCGTCTGAGGTAGTTCCGCGATCCGTCGCGGCGTGGCGGAGGCGCAGCCGACCACGGTGCAGCCGAGAAGCAGGGCGACGCCCGCGGCGACAGCCCGCGGCCAGGTCGCCCGGTCGTTGGAGAGCATGCTCGTCACGGTCGCCTCCATTCGACGACGAGGGTCCTCTGGCCGGCGTCTCCCGTCAACTCCCCCGTCACGGGGTCGCGTCACGGGTCAGGCGAGCAGGGCGGGCAGCTCGGCGAGGGTGCGGATGACGGGCACGCCCTCGGCGGCGGCCTCGGCGAGCTGCTCGGGGGTCGCGGCAGCGGGACGGTCGATCCAGACGCCGAGCAGGCCCGCGCGGGCCGCGCCGATCGCATCCGTGTGCAGACGGTCGCCCACGTAGCAGGCCGCGGATGCCGTGGTGCCGAGCTGCGCGACGGCGAGCTCGAAGATGCGCGCGTCGGGCTTCGCCACCCCGACCTCGCCGCTCGCGACCAGGTGCTCGAGCGGGATGAGCGCATCCAGGCCCACGGCGACCGCCTTCGAGGTCTGGAAGCGGAGGTCGCCGTTGGTGATGATCCCGAGCGTGCGCGGCGCGATCGCGGCCAGGCACGCGGCGGCGTCGTCGTGCAGCCGCCAACTCGTCTCGTAGTGCGCGCGGTACTGCTCGAACCAGGCCTCGGCCGCCTCGTCGTCGAGCTCGATGCCGTAGGGTGCGACGAAGCCGCGCGCCCGCGCACGTCGCTGCCCCAGGTAGTCGAGCTCGCCCGCGAGGTAGCGGTGGTAGTGCTCCTCCTCGAGCGCGCTCCAGCGCGCGTACTCGCTCGCCCGATCGGCCGCGGCGAGCTCGCCGCCGAGCGTGCTGCGGTGGGCGTGGATGCCGGCCTCGACGGACTCGCGGTGCGCGAACAGCGTGTCGTCGAGGTCGAAGAGCACCGCCCGGATGCCGCTCACAGCGGCCAGCCCTCGTGCGCCGAGCCGTCGTCGGAGCGCAGCCGGTGGGCGTGCCAGCCGTTCGGGAACGAACCGTCGCGGAAGCGCACCTCGACGGGACGCTCACCGTCGTAGCGGAACCCGGCCGCGCGGGCGACGCGCGCCGACGCGACGTTGCCGGCGACCGCCTCCCAGCCGATCCGGTCGAGTTCGGGGGTCGTCTCGAACACCCAGTCGACGACCGCCCGCAGCGCCTCCGTCATGTACCCGCGGCCGCGTGAGGGTGCTCCGAGCCAGAACCCGACGTCGCCGCGTGGCGGACGCCAGCCGATGTCGCCGAGCTGCGGGCCGTCCTCGCTCTCGCGGATCGCCCACGACAGTGCCTCGCCCGAGGCCCAGCCGGCCGGCACCATGCGGCCGATGTAGAACTCCGAATCCTCGCGGGTGTACGGCCAGGGCAGCGACGCGAGCATCGTGCCCATGACCGGCTCCTGCAGCAGGGCCGTCGCGTGGTCGACGTCGTCCAGCCGCGCCGGCGACAGCACGAGCCGCTCGGTGCGCAGCGCGACCGGCTCCATCAGCGTCTCGGCAGGAAGCCCACGCGGTCGTAGACGCGGGCGAGCGTCGCCTCGGCGATCTCGTTCGCGCGGTCGGCGTTCACCGCGAGCACCCGGTCGAGCTCGGCCGGGTCGGCGAGCAGCTCGAGCGCCCGCTCGCGCACCGGGCCGAACTCGGCCACCACGGCATCCGCGACGGCGCCCTTGAGGTCGCCGTAGCCGCGCCCCGCGAACTCGTGCTCGAGCGACTCGACCGAGGTTCCGCCGAGCACCGACAGCAGGGTCAGCAGGTTCGAGACCCCGGGCTTGCCGACCGGGTCGTAGTGGATCGAGCCGTCGTTGTCGGTGACGGCCGACTTGATCTTCTTCACGAGGCGGCTGGGTTCGTCCAGCAGCCACAGGATGCCGTTCTCGGTCTCGCCCGACTTCGACATCTTCGACCCCGGGTTCTGCAGGTCGTAGACCTTCGCCGTCTCCTTGAGGATCGACACCTCCGGGATCACGAACGTCTCGCCGAAGCGCGTGTTGAAGCGCTGGCCGAGGTCGCGCGTGAGCTCGATGTGCTGGCGCTGGTCCTCGCCGACGGGCACGATCTCGGCGTCGTACAGCAGCACGTCGGCCGCCTGCAGGATCGGGTAGGTGAACAGGCCCACGGACGCGGAGTCCGCACCCTGCTTGGCGGTCTTGTCCTTGAACTGGGTCATGCGGCTCGCCTCGCCCATGCCCGTGATGGTGTTGAGCACCCAGGCGAGTTGGGCGTGGGCGGGCACGTGCGACTGCACGTAGAGGGTGGATGCCGAGGGGTCGATGCCGGCGGCGATGTACTGCGCCGCGGTGCGGCGGGTCTTCTCGCGCAGGGTCGCCGGATCCTGCGGCACGGTGATCGCGTGCAGGTCGACGACGCTGAACACGGCGTCGTAGTCGCGCTGCAGCTGCTTCCACTGCAGGAGGGCGCCGATGTAGTTGCCCGCGTGGAGCGAGTCGGCGGAGGGCTGCATGCCCGAGAACAGGCGGGGCTTGGTCATGAGGGTCCTTGAGGTCAGAGGGAATAGTCGACGACGACGGGGGCGTGGTCGGACCATCGCTCGTCGTAGGCGGCTGCCCGATCGACCGTGTAGGAGACCGCGGTGTCGGCGAGGGCCGGCGTCGCCAGGTGGTAGTCGATGCGCCACCCGGTGTCGGTGTCGAAGGCCTGGCCGCGCTGCGACCACCAGGTGTACGGACCGGGCACCTCGCCCGCGAAGCGGCGGCCCACATCCACCCAGCCGAAGCCGGCTCCGGCGTTGTAGCCCTCCTCGCCCTCCGCGCCGAGGAAGCGGTCGAAGTACGCGCGCTCTGCGGGCAGGAAGCCGGCGCGCTTCACGTTGCCCTTCCAGTTCTTGATGTCGAGGGTGCGGTGCCCGACGTTGAGGTCGCCCACGACGAGCGACAGCGGGTTGTGCTCGGCGAGCTTCGGCAGTCGCTCGGCCATGGCATCCAGGAACTTGTACTTCTCGACCTGCTTGGGGGTGTCGGCCTCGCCCGAGTTCACATAGGTGGAGACGACCGTGACGATCGTGCCGTCGACGTCGTAGTCGGCCTCGAGCCAGCGTCCGGCGGAGTCGAAGTCGTCGGGGCCGAAGGTGACCCGGTGGATCTCGGCCTTGCGTCGGCTCGCCAGGGCCACGCCCGCGCGGCCCTTCGCCGTCGCGGGGTCGTGCAGCACGTCCCACTCGGGCCCGAGCAGCGCCGTCAGGTCGTCGGTCTCGGCGCGCACCTCCTGCAGGGCCAGGATGTCGACGCCGCGCGGGGCGAGCCACTCGCCCATGCCCTTGCGGTAGGCGGCGCGCACGCCGTTGACGTTGACGGTGGCGATGCGGAGGGGGCGGGACACGCCTCCAACTCTAGCCAGCGCCCACGACCTCGTCGCCCGCCGTCTGCGGCCGTGCGACGGGCTCCCTGGCCCCCTCGCTCAGCGGCACCCCCGCATCCCGCATGCTCAGGAACACCCAGCACGCCGAGAGCAGCACCACCTGCGAGGCGAGGGTGAACCACGCCAGCAGGGTGATGATGACGGCGAAGCCGGCGAGCAGCGGATTGGCCGGGATGGCGCCCAGCACGAGTGCGCCGAACACCTGCAGCGCGGCGAGCACGACGGCGCCGCGTGCGGCACCCGGCAGCAGGAACCGCAGCGGGATGCGCGCCCCCGCGAGCACCCGGTAGAGGATCGCCAGCAGCACCGTGTCGATCGCGAGCACGAGCACGAGCGACAGGGCGCGCGCCCCCACCTCCGAGGCGACCGTGTCGCGGATGCCGAGGGCCTCGAGCGCGTCGTCGAGCGCGGCACCGGCGGTCGCCGCGACGGCGGCGGACGCCAGCAGCAGCAGGCTGAAGCCGATCGCGAGCGCGAAGTCCTTGAGCCACAGCAGCACGAAATGGGTGCGCGGCGACGGCAGGTCGGCGATCAGCAGCACCGCGTCGCGGGCGCCCGAGAGCCAGGAGACGGCCGTGAACACGAGCGCCACGAGCGCCACGACGCCCGTCCAGCTGAGCACGGTCGTGCCGATGAGTGCGGCGGGGTCGATCGCGCCACCGGTGCCGGTGTCGATGAGGCCGGGCACGAGCGCGTCGAGGAGGCCGAGCAGGGCGTCGCGCAGCCGCGAGTGGGCGGGCGCGAACAGTTCGAACGAGGTGAAGGCGAGCCACATCCCGGCGAACACCGCGAACACGGCCTCCTGCGAGAGGCCCGCCGCGAGCAGCGGTCCGCGGTGACGGAGGTAGTCGCGGTACACGCGCACCGCCATGCGGTCGCGGAACCGGTGCCGCAGCGCGGCGGCGGGGGTCCGCGGCGCGCCCTCCTCGTCCATGGCGACACGTTAGCGGGCGCGGCCCCCGAACAGTCGTCTCCAGAACCCGGGTTTCCGCTCGGCCGCCAGTTCCGCGCGCAGCTCCTCCCTGAGGCGCTCGCGCTCGGCCGCCTCGGCCTCCGCCTGCTCGGCCGCGAGCCGCCTGTCGAGCGGCACCCCGGCATCCTGCATCGACACGAACACCCAGCAGGCCGCGATGAGGATCACCTGGCAGATGAGGGTGAACCAGATGAGCAGACCGATGATCACCGCGAAGCCCGCGAGCAGCGGGTTGTTGGTGGCCCCGCCGAGCAGTGCGGTGCCGAGGATCTTGAGCACCCCGAGGGCGAGGGCGCCGAGCAGCGCGCCCTGCACGAGGAAGCGGAGCGGGATGTGCACCCCCGCGAGCACCCGGTAGAGCGCCGCGAGCACGAGCGTGTCGAGCACGAACATGAGCCCGATCGTCAGGACGCGGGCGGCGATCGTCGTCGAGGCGGAGTCGCGGATGCCGAGCCAGTCGAGCACGCCGTCGAGCGCCTGCGAGGACAGCACCGAGAGGGCGGAGGAGACGAGCAGCAGCGCGCCGAAGCCGATCGCGAGCCCCAGATCCTTGAGCTTGAGCAGCAGGAAGTTGGTGCGGGGCCCCGGCAGGTCGCCGATGACCCGGATGGCGTCCCGCGCCGAGGCGAGCCAGCCGAGCGCTGTGAAGAACAGGCCGACGAGCGCGACGGCACCCGTCCAGCCGAGGACGGCCGGGTTGATGAGGTCGTCCGGTTTGATGGCGCCGCCCTCGCCGGTGTCGATGAGGCCGGGCACCGCGTTCGCGAGCAGGGTGAGCAGTGCATCCTGCAGCTCGGCGTTGCCCGCCAGCACGATGCCGAACACCGAGAACGCCACCCAGATGGCGGCGAACACCGCGAAGATCGCCTGGTTCGACAGGCCCGCCGCGAGCAGCGGGCCGCGGTGGGCGCCGTAGGCCAGGAACACCCGCACGGGCTTGAGCCGCATGACCCACGCGACGACGCCCTGCACCCACGCGACGAGCGCGGGCGGCCGCTTCGCATCCGGCGCCATGACGCCAGCCTAGATGGGCTACTTCTTCGGGATGTCGGGCTTGCCGCGCAGCACGGCCGCCTTCACCTCGGCGATCGCCTTCGTGACCTCGATGCCGCGGGGGCACGCCTCGGTGCAGTTGAAGGTCGTGCGGCAGCGCCACACGCCCTCCTTGTCGTTGAGGATGTCGAGGCGCACCTTGGCGGCCTCGTCGCGCGAGTCGAAGATGAAGCGGTGCGCGTTGACGATCGCGGCCGGCCCGAAGTACTGGCCGTCGGTCCAGAAGACGGGGCACGAGGAGGTGCACGCCGCGCACAGGATGCACTTGGTGGTGTCGTCGAAGCGCTCGCGCTGCGCGACCGACTGGATGCGCTCCTTGCCGTCCTTCGGCTTCGAGTCGGCGATGAGGAACGGCTGGATCTCGCGGTAGGAGGCGAAGAACGGCTCCATGTCGACGATGAGGTCCTTCTCGAGCGGCAGACCCTTGATGGCCTCCACGTAGATGGGCTTCGTGATGTCGAGGTCCTTGATGAGCGTCTTGCAGGCGAGCCGGTTGCGCCCGTTGATGCGCATCGCATCCGAGCCGCAGATGCCGTGCGCGCAGGAGCGGCGGAAGGTGAGCGAGCCGTCGGTCTCCCACTTGATCTTGTGCAGCGCGTCGAGGATGCGGTCGGTCGCGTAGAGCTCGACGTCGAAGTCCTGCCAGTACGGCTCGGCGTCCTTCTCGGGGTCGAACCGCCGGATGATGAGCGTGACGGTGAAGGACTGGATGGGCACCTCGGCCTTCGGCGTGTTGTCCACGGCCTCGAGGGTGGCAGCGCCGGCCATCAGTACTTCCTCTCCATCGGCTGGTAGTTCGTCACCACGACGGGCTTCCAGTCGAGCGTGATGTGGTCGGCGGCGTCCGCGGAGTGCGGGTCGCCGGTCAGGTAGGCCATGGTGTGCTTCATGTAGGTCTCGTCGTCGCGCTTCGGGTAGTCGTCGCGCATGTGGCCGCCGCGGCTCTCCTTGCGGTTCTTCGCCGAGAACACCACGACCTCCGCGAGGTCGAGCAGGAAGCCCAGCTCGATCGCCTCCAGCAGGTCGGTGTTGAAGCGGCGGCCCTTGTCCTGGATCGACACGTTCTTGTAGCGCTCGCGCAGCTCGTGGATGGTCTCGGTGACCTTCTCGAGCGACTCGTCGGTGCGGAACACCTGGGCGTTGCGATCCATCTCGTCCTGCAGCTCCTTGCGGAGCGCGGCGATGCGCTCGGTGCCGGTCGAGTCGCGCAGCTGCTCGACGAGCTCGCGCACGGCCTTCGCGGGGTCGACGGGCAGCGGCGTGAACTCGACGGTCTCGGCGTAGTCGACCGCGTTGTTGCCGGCGCGCTTGCCGAACACGTTGATGTCGAGCAGCGAGTTGGTGCCGAGGCGGTTCGAGCCGTGCACCGAGACGCACGCGCACTCGCCCGCGGCGTAGAGACCCGGCACGACGGTGTCGTTGTCGCGCAGCACCTCGGCCTTGACGTTGGTGGGGATGCCGCCCATCGCGTAGTGCGCGGTCGGCATGACGGGCACCGGCTCGTACACCGGGTCGACGCCGAGGTAGGTGCGCGCGAACTCGGTGATGTCGGGCAGCTTCGTCTCGAGCACCTCGGCGCCGAGGTGCGTGCAGTCGAGCAGCACGTAGTCCTTGTGCGGGCCGGCGCCGCGGCCCTCCGCGACCTCCTGCACCATGCAGCGGCTGACGATGTCGCGGGGGGCGAGGTCCTTGATGGTGGGGGCGTAGCGCTCCATGAAGCGCTCGCCGCTCGCGTTGCGCAGGATCGCGCCCTCGCCGCGGGCGCCCTCGGTGAGCAGGATGCCGAGGCCGGCGAGCCCGGTCGGGTGGAACTGGAAGAACTCCATGTCCTCGAGCGGCAGGCCCTTGCGCCAGATGATGC
Organism: Protaetiibacter intestinalis; assembly: GCF_003627075.1. Lineage (NCBI taxonomy): Bacteria > Bacillati > Actinomycetota > Actinomycetes > Micrococcales > Microbacteriaceae > Protaetiibacter > Protaetiibacter intestinalis. The sequence goes on from NZ_CP032630.1 coordinate 1,803,854, forward strand.
CGACACCGTCGCCCGTGAGGGTGTGGGCGTTCGAGGTCGTCTTGTAGATCTTGCCGAAGCCGCCCGTCGCGAAGACGATCGACTTGCCCTGGAAGACATGCAGCTCGCCCGTCGCGAGCTCGAGCGCGACGACGCCGGAGGGCTGCGGCACGCCGTCGACCTCGGTCATCACGAGGTCGAGCGCGTAGAACTCGTTGAAGAAGTTGACGCCGAGCTTGACGCAGTTCTGGAACAGCGTCTGCAGGATCATGTGGCCGGTGCGGTCGGCGGCGTAGCAGGCCCGGCGCACGGGCGCCTTGCCGTGGTCGCGGGTGTGCCCGCCGAAGCGGCGCTGGTCGATCTTGCCCTCGGGCGTGCGGTTGAAGGGCAGGCCCATGTTCTCGAGGTCGAGGACGGCGTCGATGGCCTCCTTCGCGAGGATCTCGGCCGCATCCTGGTCGACGAGGTAGTCGCCGCCCTTGACGGTGTCGAAGGTGTGCCACTCCCAGCTGTCCTCTTCGACATTCGCGAGCGCCGCGGCCATGCCGCCCTGCGCGGCGCCCGTGTGCGAGCGGGTGGGGTAGAGCTTCGTGATGACGGCGGTGTTGGCGCGCGGGGCCGCCTCGATCGCGGCGCGCATCCCGGCGCCGCCGGCGCCGACGATGATCACGTCGTGGCGGTGGTAGTGCACGCCGTCGATGACGTCGCCATCCTCGAACTGCAGGTTCTCGCTCACGTTCTCTCTCACTACTGGGCCGCGCAGCGCGCGATCAGCTCGGCGTTGTCGGTCTCGCCGAGGCACGGGTCGAAGGTGGTCAGCACGAGGGTGCCCAGCACGAGCAGCACGATCGTGGCGGCCGCGAGCGCCACGAGCAGCACCGAGCGGAAGCGTCCGTGCGCGTAGTCGTTGATGAGCGTGCGCATGCCGTTGGCACCGTGGATGAGGGCGAGCCAGAGCAGCAGCACGTCCCACACGATCCAGAACGGGTCGGCGAACTTGCCGGCCACGAAGGCCCAGTCGAGCACGCTCACGCTGCCCGGGAAGATCAGGTTGTAGAACAGGTGCCCGAAGATCAGCACGACGAGCAGCACGCCCGAGGCGCGCATGTAGATCCAGCCCCACTTCTCGATGTTGAAGCGGTTGCGCTTGCGGTGGCTGAGGTACGGGCTGCGGGGTGCCGCGATGTTCTCGGTGCTCACGATCACTCCCCTCCGAAGACGTGCATGAGGTGGCGGGGGACGAAGCCGATCAGCAGCACGACCCAGAGGCCGATCGCCACCCAGAACATCACCTTCTGGGCCCGGGGGCCCCACGAGAACAGGTCGATGCAGATGATGCGCAGGCCGTTGAGGGCGTGCAGGCCGATCGCAGCGACGAGCGCCACCTCGCCGAGCCCCATGATCGGCGTCTTGTAGGTGCCGATGACCGCGTCGTACGCCTCGGGGCTGATGCGGATGAGCGAGGTGTCGAGGATGTGCACGAGCAGGAAGAAGAAGATCGCCGTACCGGTGATGCGGTGCAGCACCCAGGACCACATGCCCTCGCGGCCGCGGTAGAGGGTTCCGGCGGGAAGCTTGCGCCGCCGTGGTGCGGGAACGGATGCCGTGGTCTCAGGTGGTGCAGCCTGGCTCGTCACGGTGCTACTCCTCGCGATTCGCTCGTCGTCGGAACGGCCTCCAGTGTATGCCCGCCCTCCGGCCGCCGCAGGTGAGGGCACCCTTATCTATCTCGACATCGAGATATCCGGCGGGAGCGGATGCCCGAATCCGTAGGCTGGGGGGCATGTCATCGGCAGCAGAGCGCTTCTACGGCGTCATCCCCGCCGGCGGCGTCGGCTCGCGGCTGTGGCCGCTCTCCCGCGCCGACGCGCCCAAGTTCCTGCACGACCTCACGGGTTCCGGCCGCACGCTGCTGCGCAGCACCTGGGAGCGGCTCGCCCCGCTCGCCGGGCCCGACCGCATCATGGTGGTCACGGGGCGCGCGCACCGCGCCGCCGTCGAGGAGCAGCTGCCCGAGCTCGCCGACCGCAACATCGTGCTCGAGGCGGCGCCGCGCGACTCGACCGTCGCCATCGGGCTCGCCGCGGCGATCCTCGCCCGTCGTGAGCCCGACGTCATCATCGGCTCCTTCGCGGCCGACCACGTCATCACCGACGAGAACGTCTTCCGGGCCACCGTCGCGCAGGCGATCGAGGCCGCCGATGCCGGGCTCATCGCGACCATCGGCATCCACCCGACCGAGCCCGCGATCGGCTTCGGCTACATCCACTGCGCCGGTGCGCTCGAGATCGCGGGCGCCCCCGACGCGCTCGCGGTCGGGAGCTTCGTCGAGAAGCCCGATCTCGCGACCGCGCAGGCGTACCTCGCCGACGGCGGCTACCTGTGGAACGCGGGCATGTTCATCGCGCGGGCCGACCGGCTGCTCGAGGAGATCGGCCGCTTCGACTCCGGGCTGCGCACCCGGCTCGAGGAACTCGCCGCCGCCTGGGACGACCAGGCCACCCGCGGCCCGGCCGTCGACCGGCTCTGGCCGCAGCTGCGCAAGATCGCCATCGACTACGCCGTCGCCGAGCCGGCGGCCGCGGCCGGGCGGCTCGCCGTCATCCCGGGCCGTTTCGGCTGGGACGACGTGGGCGACTTCGCCTCGGTCGCCAAGCTCAAGTCGGGCGGACGGGCGAGCGACCTGTCGATCCTCGGCGAGAACGCCCGCGTGCTCGCCGACGCCTCGAGCGGCATCGTCGTGAGCCAGAGCGACCGCATCATCTCGCTCATCGGCGTGCACGACATCGTCGTCGTCGACACCCCCGACGCGCTGCTGGTCACCACGACCGAGAACGCCCAGCGCGTCAAGAACGTCGTCGACGCGCTCAAGCTCTCGGGCCGGGACGAGGTGCTGTAGATGTCGATCCCCCTCGTCATCGACACCGACACCGCGCAGGACGACTGCGTCGCGCTGCTCGTCGGGCTGCTCGACCCGGATGCCGAGCTGCGCGCGATCACGATGGTCGCCGGCAACGTCGGCTTCGCCCAGCAGGTGCGCAACGCCCACCTCACCCTCGCGATGGCGGGCCGGCTCGGAGAGGTGCCTATCCACCTCGGCTGCCGACGGCCGCTCGTGCGCGAGTGGGTCTCGGCCGAGAACGTGCACGGCGACGGCTCGGGGGGCCTGCGGCTCGCCGACGCCGACGACGTCGAGGTCTCGGACGAGCACGCCGTCGACGCCCTCATCCGCCTCGCGGCCGAGGCGCCGGGGGAGCTGCGGATCGTGTGCATCGGCCCGCTCACCAACATCGCCACCGCGCTCGTGAAGGACCCGGACTTCGTACGCAACGTGGGGTCGCTGTGGATCATGGGCGGCTCGAACAACGGCCGCGGCAACATCACCGCCGCCGCCGAGTACAACTTCTACGTCGACCCGGAGGCGGCCAAGGCGGTCTTCGCCGCCGGCTTCGACATCACCGTCGTGCCGTGGGATCCGCTCACGCTGCGGGACGCCGTGTTCAGCCGCGAACGGCTCGCCGAGCTCGCGACGATCGGCACTCCGCTCGCGCGGTTCTTCACGCGCATCGTCGGCACGACCCTCGCCTTCGACGAGTCGGTCGGCATCCCCGGCTCCACGCATCCCGACTCCCTCACGGCGGCGGTGCTGCTGCATCCGGAGCTCGTGCTGGCCTCCGCGCCGTACGCGGTCGACGTCGAGACCGGATCGGAGCTCACGCGCGGCTACTCGGCGATGTCGTGGGGCGTGCACGGGCTCGAGCCGAACGCCCGCGTGATCGAACGCATCGACCCCGAGGCGTTCTTCGCCTACATCGGGGGACTGCTGCGCTCGGAAGTGCAGCCCAGTCGGGCGGTCGACGGCATCTGAGCGCGATCATTTCCTGAACGTTTCCGCACTGTCGCGAGTTGGTAACTGTTCGGATGCAATCGCCCGGCGGGTTTCCCTCGCGCCCGTCACACGACGTAACGTGATGACCACCCGGCACCCCGGGTCACCTTGTCATGGGAGGACATCTCTGTGAACGCAATCACCCGCAAGCGGGTTCTCGGAGGTGCCGCTCTCGTCGGCATCGCCGGCCTGCTGCTCTCCGCCTGTGCCGCCGCCCCCGAGGACGACGGCACCGACAGCCCCGACAGCCCCGACTTCCTGGCCTGCGCCGTCTCCGATGAGGGCAGCTGGAACGACAAGTCGTTCAACCAGGCGGCGCACGAGGGCCTCACCAAGGCCGAGTCCGAGCTCGGCGTGCAGATCGAGGACGCCGAGTCCAACAGCGAAGAGGACTTCGAGCCGAACCTGACCGCCATGGTCGACGCGGGCTGCGACGTCACGTTCGCCGTCGGGTTCAACTTCTCGATCAACGACGTCATCTTCAACTTCGCCGACGCCAACACCGGTTCCAACTTCGTCTGGATCGACGGCTGGAACCAGGGTCAGACCAACCTCAAGCCCATCGCGTACTCGATGAACCAGTCGAGCTTCCTCGCGGGCTACCTGGCGGCCGCCTTCTCGACCACCAAGGTCGTGGGCACCTACGGCGGCATGCAGATCGACGCCGTCACCGACTTCATGACCGGTTACTACAACGGTGCGAAGTACTACGAGGTGCAGACGGGCACGCCCGTCACGGTCGTCGGGTGGGACCCGGCCGCCGGTACCGGTGACTTCGTCGGCGACTTCGCCAACACGGGTGTCGCCAAGTCGATCTCGCAGGGCCAGCTCGCCGCCGGCGCCGACGTGATCTTCCCGGTCGCGGGCAGCCTGTTCACGGCGACCGCCGAGGCCATCCGCGAGTCCGGCACCAACGCGGTCTTCATCGGTGTCGACAAGGACATCGCGACCACGCAGCCGGAGCTCGCCGACCTCGTGCTCACCTCCGTCGAGAAGCGCATGACGCAGGCCGTGTTCGACGTCATCAAGGACCTCTCCTCGGGTGGCGAGTTCACGACCGACCCGTACGTGGGCACGCTGGAGAACGACGGCACCGCGCTGTCCGCCTTCACGACCTTCGAGGTCTCGGACGAGATCCAGTCCGCGCTCGACGAGATCAAGGCCGGCATCATCGACGGGTCCATCGACCCGCTCGTGACGCCCACCGCCTGATCCTCGACACGCCGACGGCGCGCCGGGGCGGCTATCCAGCCGCCCCGGCGCTGCCGTATCCGCCGGTGTTCCGGCAGGATGGAACCCGCCATGAAACTCGAACTCCGCGGGATCACGAAGCGGTTCGGATCCCTGGTCGCCAACGACGCGATCGACCTCGTGGTCGAGCCGGGACAGATCCACGCCCTCCTGGGTGAGAACGGCGCCGGCAAGTCGACCCTCATGAACGTGCTGTTCGGGCTGTACCAGCCCGACGAGGGCGAGATCCTGCTCGACGACGTCCCGCAGCACTTCGCCGGCCCGGGCGCCGCGATGGCGGCGGGCATCGGCATGGTGCACCAGCACTTCATGCTCATCCCCGTCTTCACGGTCGCCGAGAACGTCATGCTCGGCCACGAACCCTCCAAGCTCGGCGTCATCGACCTGCCCGAGGCGCGCCGCCGCGTGCGGGAGATCTCCGACCGCTTCGGCTTCGACATCGACCCGGACGCCCTCGTCGAGGACCTCCCGGTGGGTCTCCAGCAGCGCGTTGAGATCGTCAAGTCGCTCTCCCGCGACGCCCGGGTGCTCGTGCTCGACGAGCCGACCGCCGTGCTCACCCCGCAGGAGACCGACGAGCTCATGACGACGATGCGCGCCCTCGCCGACGCGGGCACCTCGATCGTCTTCATCACCCACAAGCTGCGCGAGGTCAAGGCCGTCGCCGACACCATCACCGTCATCCGACTCGGCAAGGTCGTCGGCGAGGCCTCGCCCACCGAGTCGACCGACGAGCTCGCCGCGCTCATGGTCGGCCGCGACGTCTCGCTCACCGTCGAGAAGGATGCGCCGAAGCTCGGCGAGGAGGCCTTCGTCGTCGAGGGGCTCACCCTCTTCGGCCCCGGCGGCACCCTCCTGCTCGACGACGTCACCTTCAGCATCCGCGAAGGCGAGGTGCTCGCGATCGCGGGCGTGCAGGGCAACGGTCAGACCGAGCTCACCGAGACGATCGTGGGCCTGCGCGAGAAGGCGATCGGATCCATCCGCCTGTACGGCACCGAGATCATCGACGCGAACGTGCGCCAGGTGCTCGACTCCGGTGTCGGCTTCGTGCCCGAGGATCGCAAGGTCGACGGCCTCGTCGCCGAGTTCAGCGTCGCCGAGAACCTCATGCTCGACCGCAGCGTCGGCGCCCCCTTCGCGAAGGGCGCCGCGATCGACTTCGCCCGGCGGGACGCGTTCGCCGACGACGCGATCGCCGAGTTCGACATCCGCACGCCCGACCGCGAGACGCTCGTGGGGCGGCTCTCGGGCGGCAACCAGCAGAAGGTCGTGCTCGCGCGCGAGCTCGGCCGGGAGCTCAAGCTGCTCGTCGCCTCCCAGCCCACCCGCGGCGTCGACGTCGGCTCGATCGAGTTCATCCACGAGCGCATCGTCGAGGTGCGCGACTCGGGCGTGCCGGTGCTCGTCGTCTCGACCGAGCTCGACGAGGTGATCGCGCTCGCCGACCGCATCGCCGTCATGTACCGCGGCGCGATCATCGACATCGTCCCGGCCGACACGCCCCGCGAACAGCTCGGCCGGCTCATGGCAGGAGTGCACGAATGACCTCGACGACCCCCGAGGCGCCGGCCTCCCGGCGACCGCGCTGGAACGAGGTGCTACACGACATCGCGGCGGGCGGCATCACGCGCACCGTGCTCGCCGTGGTGCTGTCGCTCGCCATCGCCTCCGTGCTCATCGTGCTCACCAACGAGGACGTGCAGTCGACCCTCGGCTACTTCTTCTCCCGCCCGAGTGACTTCTTCCAGACGGCGGGGCGTGCCCTCGGCGACGCGTACACGGCGCTGTTCCGCGGGGCGATCTACAACACGCGGGCCGACAGCTTCGCCGCGGGCATCAAGCCGCTCACCGAGTCGCTGCGCTTCGCAGGGCCGCTCATCGCGGCGGGCCTCGGCATCGCGCTCACCTTCCGCTCCGGCCTCTTCAACATCGGCGGTCAGGGGCAGCTGCTCATGGGCGCGGTCTGGTCGGCCTGGGCCTCGTTCCAGCTGCACCTGCCGTACGGCATCCACCTCATCGTCGCGATGGTCTTCGGCTTCGTCGGTGCGGGGCTCTGGGCCTTCATCGCGGGCTTCCTCAAGGCGAAGACGGGCGCGCACGAGGTCATCGTGACGATCATGATGAACTACATCGCGGTCTACCTCGTGACCTACCTCATGCGCACGACCGTGCTGCACGATCCGGAGACCGGCAGCAACCCGACGACGCGTCCGCCCGACCCGACCGCGGTGTTCCCGCGGATCTTCGGCGACGCCTACGAGCTGCGCTGGTCGTTCGTGCTGTGCATCATCGCCGTGGGCGTGTTCTGGTGGCTCATGGAGCGCTCGCCGCTCGGCTTCCGGCTGCGGATGGTGGGACTCAACCCGGATGCGGCACGCGCCGCCGGCGTCAACGTCGCGCGCATGACGATCGTCGCGATGGTGCTGTCGGGTCTCTTCGTCGGCCTCGCCGGTATCAACCAGTCGCTCGGGCGCGACGGCAACTTCGCCCCGCAGATCGACGCCGGCATCGGCTTCGACGCGATCACCGTCGCCCTGCTCGGCGGATCGCGGGCGGGCGGTGTGCTCTTCGCGGGTCTGCTGTTCGGCGCGCTCAAGGCCGCGGGCCCGACCATGCAGCTCGCCGACGTGCCCCCCGAGATCCTCGGCGTCATCCAGGGCCTCATCGTGCTCTTCATCGCGGCGCCGCCGCTCGTGCGCGCCATCTTCCGCTTCCTGCCCGCGCCGCGGGAGATCACCGTGGTCGGCACCGGACGCAAACCGGCGCTCGAGCAGAAGGGGGCCGAGTGATGTCCGTCGCCACCGAGCAGGCCCCCGCCGTCGCGCACACGAGCGCGCTGCCGCCCCGCAACTGGCGGGTGCCCGTCATCCTCGCGGTGCTCGCCGCCGTCACCTTCGTCGTGTTCGGCGTCCTCGGCACCTCCGAGGAGGTGCGCTTCGTGTGGTCGGGCAACAGCGACGCCATCGTGCTCGAGCCCTCGGTGCTCTCGCCGCAGGCGGTCGGCCTGGTGTCGGGCGCGCTCGCGCTCGTCGCGGCGGCGGTCGCCCTCTGGCTCGCCTGGAAGCGCCGCAAGGTGACCGTGCTGCTGTCGCTCGTCGTCGGCCTCGCCTTCCTGTTCTCGCTCGTCGCGTGGGTCGGCGCCGGCGGCAACGTGCCGGTGATCTTCCTGCTGACGGGCGCGATCGGCCTGTCGACCGCGATCGTGTTCGGTGCGCTCGCGGGCGTGATCGGCGAACGCGCCGGCATCGTCAACATCGCGATCGAGGGGCAGCTGCTCGGCGGGGCGTTCACCTCCGCCGTCGTCGCCTCGACCACGGGCAGCTACCTGCTCGCGCTCGTCGCGGCGATGATCACGGGCGCCGCGATCTCGATGGTGCTCGCCGCCTTCTCCATCAAGTACCTCGTCGACCAGGTGATCGTGGGTGTCGTGCTCATCGGCCTCGTCACGGCGATCACCAACTTCTTCTACTCGGCGGTGCTCGCCCCCAACTCGGGGACGCTCAACAACCCCGGCACGCTGCCCCGCATCCGCATCCCGGGCCTCGCCGACATCCCGGTGCTCGGCCCGGTGCTGTTCGACCAGCGCCTCACGACCTACCTCATGTTCGTGCTCGTGCCGCTCACCTGGTTCGTGCTGTTCAAGACGAAGTGGGGCCTGCGCATCCGCGCCCTCGGCGAGCACCCGCTCGCGGCCGACACGGTGGGCATCAAGGTCAACCGCTGGCGGTTCTGGGCGGTGACGATCGCGGGGCTCATCGCGGGCCTCGGCGGGGCTTCGCTGACCATCGGATCGGTCGGTGCGTTCGTGCGCGAGATGAGCGCCGGGCAGGGCTTCATCGCTCTCGCCGCCGTCATCCTCGGACGCTGGAACCCGTTCTACGCGGCGCTCGCGGCGCTGCTGTTCGGCTTCGCGTCGAACTTCCGCATCTGGGCGGGGCAGGCGGGCTCGTCGATCCCGCCGGACCTCATCGCCATGACGCCGTACGTCGTGACCATCCTCGCGGTGGCCGTCGTCGCGGGCCGGGTGATCGGCCCGAAGGCCGCCGGCAAGCCGTACCTCAAGGAGTAGTGATTCTCGTGACCCGGGACATCGACTGGACGCTGCTGCACGCCACGGCGGTCGAGGCGATGGGGAAGGCGTACGCCCCGTACTCCGATTTCCCCGTCGGCGTCGCCGCCCTCGTCGACGACGGCCGCATCATCTCCGGCTGCAACGTCGAGAACGCCTCCTACGGCGTCGGGCTGTGCGCGGAGTGCTCGCTCGTGTCGGCGCTCATCATGTCGGGCGGCGGCAAGCTCGTCGCCTTCGCGTGCGTCGACGGCAAGGGCGACCGCCTCATGCCGTGCGGACGCTGCCGTCAGCTGCTCTACGAGCACTCGGCCGAGGGGATGCTGCTCGACACCGTCTCCGGCATCAAGACCATCGACGAGGTGCTGCCCGATGCGTTCGGCCCGCGCCAGCTCGAGGAGTATGCGGCGCCCCCGGCGCCTTGAGAAAGGATCCACCGTGGTCGAGCCCTTCGACACCGTCGACCTCATCCACGCCAAGCGCGATCGCCACCGCCTCGACACGGCGCAGATCGACTGGCTGATCGACGCCTACACCCGCGGCTACGTCGCCGACGAGCAGATGTCGGCGCTCGCCATGGCGATCCTGCTGAACGGCATGGATGCCGCCGAGATCCGCGACCTGACCCTCGCGATGGTCGCGAGCGGTGAACGGCTCGACTTCTCGGGCCTCGCGAAGCCGACGAGCGACAAGCATTCGACCGGGGGCGTGGGCGACAAGATCACCCTGCCGCTCGCGCCGCTCGTGGCGGTGTTCGGGGTGGCCGTGCCGCAGCTGTCCGGTCGTGGCCTCGGGCACACGGGCGGCACGCTCGACAAGCTCGAGTCGATCCCCGGCTGGCGCGCGCAGCTGACCCCTGCAGAGTTCCACGCCCAGCTCGCCGACGTGGGCGCCGTGGTGTGCGCGGCGAGCGCCGACCTCGCCCCGGCGGATCGCAAGCTCTACGCGCTGCGCGACGCCACCGGCACGGTCGAGGCGATCCCGCTCATCGCCTCCTCGATCATGTCGAAGAAGATCGCCGAGGGCACCGCATCCCTCGTGCTGGACGTGAAGTTCGGCTCGGGCGCGTTCATGAAGGACTACGACCGGGCGCGCGAGCTGGCCGAGACGATGGTGCGGCTCGGCGGCGACGCCGGTGTCGCGACGCGCGCGCTGCTCACCGACATGAACGTGCCGCTCGGGCTCGCGATCGGCAACGCCAACGAGGTGCGCGAGTCGGTCGAGGTGCTCGCCGGGGGAGGTCCCGCGGATGTCGTGGAGCTCACCGTCGCGCTCGCCCGCGAGATGCTCGCCCTCGCCGGGCAGCCGGACGCCGACCCGGCCGCGGCGCTCGCCGACGGTCGCGCGATGGACGTCTGGCGGCGCATGATCGCCGCCCAGGGCGGCGACCCGGATGCCGCGCTGCCGACCCCGCGCGAGTCGCACACGGTCGTCGCGGAGGCGGACGGCGTGCTCGCCGAGCAGGACGCACTCGCCTTCGGCGTCGCCGCCTGGCGCCTCGGCGCGGGCCGGGCCCGCAAGGAGGATCCGGTCGTGCACGCCGCGGGCATCGATCTGCACGCGAAGCCGGGTGACAGCGTGACCGCGGGCGCCCCGCTCTTCACGCTGCACGCCGACGACCCCGCGCGCTTCGCCCGCGCCCTCGAGTCCCTCAACGGCGCCTACGCGATCGCCCCCGCCGGCACCCGCATCCCCGAACGCCCCCTCGTCGCCGCCCGCATCCTCTAGCCGACGTCCCCGAAAGTACGTGCTTTTGGGGCGATTCCGCCTCAACCCACCCCAAAAGTACGTACTCTCGCGGAGAACGTTGCGGTGATCTGGCGAACGATGCGTGAGCGCGCGGGCGCATCGATGAAGTCGGCTGCGGTGACCCGGATGATGATCCACCCCGCTTGCTCCATCTCTCGGTAGCGCTGGATGTCGTAGGCCCACTGCGCGGCGTCGCTGCGGTGGTGCTCGCCCTCGTACTCGATCCCGATGCGTCGTCGCGCCCATCCGAGGTCGCAGTGCCCGATGAGGCGACCCCACTTGTTCAGCACTTCCAGTTGGACTTCGGGGTCCGGCAGGCCGGCATCGATCAGGAGCACCCGAAGCCAGGTCTCGCGGGGGGAGGCCGAGCCCGCGGAGAGTACGGGCAGGGCGTCCCTCATGAGCTTCGAACCGCGTCGGCCCTCGTAGCGGGAGAGAGCTCCGCGGAGATCGTCGACGGTACCGAGCGGTGCCGCCGCCCAGAGGATGCGGTCCCCGGCGGCCACGACCTCGTGACGGTGCAGGCCGCCCGCAGCGAGGTCGCACCAGGTGCGCGCCGGGCTCGCGACCGGCAGCCCATCCACCGTCGTGATGTCGCGCACATCGATGATCACGTGGTGTGCCACCACGCCGCGTGCGTCGACCCGGCGCTGTCCCGTCGGTACTCCGATGTGAAGCGCGACCGTCTCCTTCCGACTCGGGATCGGGATGCCGTGCAGCGCGGCCGCCGTCGGTCCGAAGTAGAACGCGCGATCCGGCATCCGCGGTATGAACGCCTCGGCGCGGCGGCGTAGGTCGGTCACCTCGACACGACTGCGAATGCCCCAGAAGGGCGTGTGCCACGGGTCGTCGCGACGGAGGTCCTCGCGCGTCATCCCCGCAGCCAGAGCCTCGCCGACCGAGATGTGGGTGCCCAGTTGACTGTCGTCCATGGTCCGCGAAAGTACGTTCTTTTGGGCCGCCGAAGGGCCGATCGAGCCCAAAAGTACGTACTTTCGCGGAGGCGGAGGCTGGGGAGGAACGGACGCGGCACTCGGCGGCGGCACAGGAACGGGGCGGGGGCTCGCACTACGCTGGAGCCATGAGCGACGCCGCGCACGCAGACCACCACGTCGACGGGATCGACCTGCAGTCACTGCCCAAGGTGTCGCTCCACGACCACCTCGACGGCGGCCTGCGGCCGCAGACGATCATCGAGCTCGCCGAGCCGCTCGGCCTCGAGCTGCCGACAGCGGATGCCGGCGAGCTCGGCGAGTGGTTCTGGAACCAGTGCCAGGCGGGCTCCCTCGTCGAGTACCTCAAGACCTTCGACCTGACGACCGCCGTCATGCAGACCCGCGAGGGCCTCACGCGCGTCGCCCGCGAGTTCGTCGAGGACCTCGCCGCCGACGGCGTCGTGTGGGGTGAGGTCCGCTGGGCGCCCGAGCAGCACCTGACCCGCGGCCTCAGCCTCGACGAGGCGGTGGAGGCCGTGCAGCAGGGGCTCGAGGAGGGCGTGGATGCGGCCGCCGCGACCGGCCACGACATCCGTGTCGGCCAGCTGATCAGCGCCATGCGCCACCTCGACCGCGGCCGCGAGATCGCCGAGCTGGCGCTGCGCCACCGCGACCGCGGGGCGGTCGGCTTCGACATCGCCGGCCCCGAGGCGGGGTTCCCCGCCGGGCGGCTCTCCGATGCCTTCGAGCTGCTCGCGCGCGAGATGTTCCCCGCGACCGTGCACGCCGGCGAGGCCGACGGGCTCGAGTCGATCCGGGGTGCGCTCGTCGACGGCCACGCGCTGCGACTCGGCCACGGCATCCGCATCGCCGAGGACATCACGATCGAGTCGCAGGACGACGAGGCCAGCTACGTGAGCCTCGGCCGCATCGCCCAGTGGGTGAAGGACCGCGGCATCGCCCTCGAGACGAGCCCCAGCTCGAATCTGCAGACGGGGGCGTTCGCGGCGTGGGGCGACGACCTCACCGCCCACCCCTTCGACCTGCTGTACCAGCTCGGCTTCCGGGTGACGGTCAACACCGACAACCGCCTGATGAGCGCCACGAGCCTCACGCGCGAGCTCGGCCTGCTCGTCGACACCTTCGGGTACGACCTCGACGACCTGCTCACCTTCCAGCTGAACGCGGCGGAGGCGGCCTTCCTGCCGCTCGAGGAGCGTGCCGAGCTCGTCGAGTTCATCGAGGACGGCTTCGGCGCCGCCTGATGGACCGACCCACCGAGCTGCCGCCGCTGCCCGACGAGGGCATCGTGCTCGCCGCGCGCGCCCGCGACTGGCGCGAGGCCGTCGAGACCGCGGGTCGTGCCCTCACGGCGAGCGGGGCCACGGATGCCGGCTACGCGACCGACATGATCCGCATGATCGAGGCCCACGGTCCGTACGTCGTCGTCGCGCCGGGCCTCGCGCTCGCCCACGCCCGACCCGGCCCCGCGGTGCGCCGCGACGGCCTCGCGATCGTGACGCTCGCCGAGCCGGTCGAGTTCGGCCACCCCTACAATGACCCGGTGCGCGTGGTGCTGGCCCTCGCGGGGGCGTCGAGCGCCCGCCACCTGCAGCTCGTGGCCGAGATCGCCAACATCTTCAACGACTCGGATGCCGTCGAGCGCCTCGCCGAGGCACGCGACGCCGCCGAGGTGCGCGGCATCCTCGGGGTGCCGGCGTGAAGATCCTGACCCTGTGCGGGGCGGGCATCGGCACGAGCGGCATCCTCAAGGTGAACGCCGAGCGGGTGCTGCAGCGCCTCGGCATCGACGCGGATGTGGTGGCGATCGACGCCTCGATGCTCGCGGCGCAGCTGGACGATGCGCAGGTGATCCTCACCGGGCCGGAGTTCGTGGAGACGATCGGGCGCACCTTCGCCGATGTGATCGTGGTCGAGAACTACTTCGACACCGCCGAGCTGCAGCGCAAGCTCGAGGTCGCCCTGGGCTAGCGCCGCCGCGCCCGCAGCTTCCCGTGGAGGGCGAGCATGCGCGGCACCACGAGGTAGACCGCGAGCGGCACGACCACGAGGGTGAGCACGAACGAGCGCAGCACCGGATGCCAGCCCTCGCTCACGGGGCCGATCAGCATCATCCCGATCGCGACGAGCGGGAAGATGGCGAGCCAGGTGATGACGGCGCGCACGTGCACGGACGGGGGCGCCGGGGGTGCGGCCGGCGCGGTCGGCGCGGGGCCGGTCAGGGGGGCTGCGGGGGGTGTCGTCTCGGTCATCTGCTCATCTCCAACTGTTTGGTTGGCACGACTCTATGGGCCCCGCCGCTTAAAAGCAACTCGTTGGTTGGAGTTGTAGACTGGCGCCATGGCCTGGGACACCGCGCGGACCCGCGCCCTCCTCATCGAGGCGGCGGCCGCGGAGTTCTCCGAGCACGGTCTCGCAGGCGGGCGCGTCGACCGCATCGCGACCGCGGCCGGCGTCAACAAGGAGCGCATCTACTCCTACTTCGGATCCAAGGAGGGCCTGTTCGCGGCCGCCCTCGCCGACCAACTCAGCCGCACCGTCGACGCGGTGCCGATCGGCGGCGAGGACGCGGAGGCGATCGTCGACTACGCCGGGCGCGTCTTCGATCACCTGAGCGCGCACCCTGAGCTCGCGCGACTGACCTTCTGGGAGGGCCTCGAGCTCGGCAGCGCCGTCGAGTCCCCGCTGCGTGCCGAGCGCATCCAGGTGAAGATCGACGCCGTGACCGCGGCGGTGCCGCAGCTGAGCCGCGACCGGGCCGCGCAACTGCTCTTCACGATCCTCACCCTCGCCGACGGCTACCAGGCCCTGCGCCACATGGCGCGGCTGCACTTCCCCGACATGGCCGACGACGAGGAGCGCATGCGCGCCAGACGCGCCGCCGTCCTCTCGACCGTGCGGGCGATCCTCGCGGCCGAGACCTCTTAGCCCGCGAGCAGCTCGCGCATGCCCGCCTCGAGGGAGGCGAGCGCGGCATCCGCGGTCGCCTGGCGCTCGGCGGGGGTGCCCTCGTCGCTGCGGGTGTCGAGGTAGCACTTGAGCTTCGGCTCGGTGCCGCTCGGGCGCACGATGACGCGCGAGCCGCCCGCGAGCCACAGGCGCAGGATGTCGCTCGGCGGGAACGGGGCGAACCCGCCCGCGAAGTCGTCGATCCGCTCGACGCGGATGCCGCCCACCTCGCGCGGGGGAGCGGCGCGCAGCCGCGCCATGAGCTCGCCGATGCGGTCGAGGTGGGTGACCCGGATCGAGATCTGGCCGGAGGCGAACGCCCCGTAGCGGTCGGCGAATGCGGCCTCGTGCTCGGCGAAGGTCAGACCCGTCGCCTTCAGCTCCGAGAAGAGCGCCAGCACGGCGACCGCGGCGGAGATGCCGTCCTTGTCGCGCACCTTCTCGGGGTCGACGAGGTAGCCGAGCGCCTCCTCGTAGCCGTAGACGAGGTCGCCGACGCGCGAGATCCACTTGAAGCCCGTGAGGGTCTCGGCGAAGTCGAGCCCCTCCTTCCGTGCGACCACGCCGAGCGCCGGCGAGCTCACGAGCGAGCACGCGAGGGTGCCGCGGTCGAGGTCGCGCTCGGCCCCCTGCCGCACCGCACGCCAGCCGAGCAGCCAGCCCACCTCGTTGCCCGAGAGCCGTCGCCAGCCGCCCGCGCCATCCGGCACCCCGACCGCCACGCGGTCGGCGTCCGGGTCGTTCGCGATCACGAGCTCGGCCCCGGATGCCGTGGCCGCCGCGAAGGCGAGGTCCATGGCGCCCGGCTCCTCCGGGTTCGGGAAGTCGACGGTGGGGAACGCGGGGTCGGGCTCCTGCTGCTCGGGGACCGAGACGACGTCGGGGAAGCCGGCCTCGGCGAACACACGGCGCGCGGTGTCCCAGCCGACGCCGTGCATGGCCGTGTAGACGACGCGGAGCGGCTGCGCGGCGCCGGCGATCGCGGCGGTGCGTCGCACGTACTCGTCGACGACCTCCTCGCCCGCGAGCTCGTAGCCGTCCGAGCGCGGCAGCTCGGCGATCGACCCGGCGGCGACCGCGACGATCGCGGCCTCGATCTCGGCGTCCGCGGGCGGCACGATCTGCGAACCGTGGTCGAGGCCGCCGAGGTACACCTTGTAGCCGTTGTCGGGGGCCGGGTTGTGCGAGGCCGTGACCATGACGCCCGCGCTCGTGCCGAGATGGCGCACCGCGAAGGCGAGCACGGGGGTCGGCAGCAGGCGCGGCAGCAGGATGGCGCGCACCCCGGCGCCCGCCATGAGCTCGGCGGTGTCGCGGGCGAAGATCTCGGAGTTGCGCCGGCCGTCGTAGCCGATGACGACGCTCGGATGCGCCTCCCGCGCGAGGAGGTAGCGGGCGAGGCCCGCGGCGGCCTGGCCGACGAGCACGCGGTTCATGCGCAGCGGGCCCGCGCCGAGCTCCCCGCGGAGCCCGGCCGTGCCGAAGGTGAGCCGCCCCGCGAAGCGCGTCTCGAGCTCGGCGCGCGCATCCGGGTCGCCCGCGTCGACGCGGGCGAGGAGCGCCTCGAGCTGGGCGCGGGTGACCTCGTCCGGGTCCTGGGCCGCCCAGGCGCGCGCGGCCGCGACCGCGTCGAGCGTCATCAGATCGCCGCCACGACGCGCGCGAGCAGCTCCGAGATCACGGGCTCGGCGGCGCGCCCCGCCTCGAGCACCTCGGCGTGGCTGAGCGGTTCGGGCGAGATGCCCGCGGCGAGGTTGGTGATGAGCGAGAAGCCGAGCACCTCCATGCCCGCCTCGCGTGCGGCGATCGCCTCGAGCGCGGTCGACATCCCGACGATGTGACCGCCGATGGTCTTCGCCATCTGCACCTCGGCGGGGGTCTCGTAGTGCGGTCCGCGGAACTGCACGTAGACGCCCTCGTCGAGCTCGGGGCGGATGCCGCGGGCGATGCCGCGCAGGCGTTCCGAGTAGAGGTCGGTGAGGTCGATGAAGGTGGCGCCCTCGAGCGGCGAGTCGGCGGTGAGGTTGATGTGGTCGCTGATGAGCACGGGCGTGCCGGGCTCCCAGTGCTCCTTGATGCCGCCCGCGCCGTTGGTGAGCACCATGATGCGGGCGCCCGCAGCTGCCGCGGTGCGCACCGAGTGCACGACGCGGCGCACCCCGTGGCCCTCGTAGTAGTGCGTGCGCGCGCCGATCACGAGCGCGCGCTTGCCGTTCGGCAGCAGGATGCTGCGGAGTGTGCCGACGTGGCCCGTGAGGGCGGGGGCGCTGAAGCCGTAGATCTCGGTCGCGGGGATGGTGGCGACGGTCTCGCCGATCAGCTCGGCGGCCTTCGCCCATCCGGAGCCGAGGGTGAGGGCGATGTCGTGGCGCTCGACGCCGGTGGCGGAGGCGAGCTGTTCGGCGGCGATGCGGGCGACGGCGAAGGGGTCGGCCCCCTCGGCGTCGAGAGGGTGCTGCGTCTGCATCCCCTCACTCTAGGCGGCGCATCGCGGGTGCGGACCCGTGCCCCCGGATGCGCGAGAATGGGGGAATGCCCTACGAGTTCGAGCGGACCCAGCGCATCGCCGTCCTCGGAGGGGGGCCCGGCGGATACGAGGCGGCCCTCACCGGGGCCCAGCTCGGTGCGGAGGTGACGCTCGTCGAGCGTGCCGGCGTCGGCGGCTCGGCCGTGCTCACGGATGTGGTGCCGTCGAAGTCGCTCATCGCGACGGCGGGTGCCGCAACCGACGTGGGCCAGGCGGCCGACCTCGGCGTGCAGTTCTTCACGCGCACCGAGTCCGGGCGTGCGATCCGGCCCGAGGTGACGGTCAACCTCGCCGCCGTCAACCAGCGCCTGCTGCTGCTGGCTCGCCAGCAGTCGGAGGACATGAAGTCGCAGCTCATCAAGGCGGGCGTGCGCATCGTCGCCGGCGACGGTCGCCTCGACGGCCCGAACCGGCTCGTGATGTCGACCGGCAAGGGCAAGAAGCGGGTCGACTTCGACGAGGTCCTCGCCGACACGGTGGTCGTGGCGGTCGGCGCGAGCCCCCGCATCCTGCCCACGGCGAAGCCGGACGGCAAGCGCATCCTCACCTGGACGCAGCTCTACGGGCTCGACGAGGTGCCCGAGCACCTCATCGTCGTGGGGTCGGGTGTCACGGGTGCCGAGTTCGCCTCCGCCTACCGCGCGCTCGGCGCGCAGGTCACGCTCGTCTCGAGCCGCGACCAGGTGCTGCCGGGCGAGGATGCAGATGCCGCGCGCGTCATCGAGAACGTCTTCGTGCGCGGCGGCATGACGATCCTGTCGAAGTCGCGCATGCAGTCGGTCGAGCGCGCGGGCGACGGCGTCGTCGTGACGCTCGCCGACGGCCGCACGGTCGAGGGTTCGCACTGCCTGCTCGCGGTCGGCTCGGTGCCGAACACGGCGGGCATCGGCCTCGAGGAGGCGGGGGTGCAGCTCACCGAGTCGGGTCACATCCGGGTCAACCGCGTGGCGCGCACCTCCATGCCGATGGTCTACGCGGCGGGCGACTGCAGCGACTTCCTGCCGCTGGCCTCCGTCGCCTCGATGCAGGGGCGCACCGCGGTCTACCACGCGATGGGGGACGCGGTCGTGCCGACCGAGCTGCGCAACGTGACGAGCAACATCTTCACGCACCCCGAGGTCGCCACCGTCGGCTGGAACCAGAAGCAGATCGAGGACGGCATCGCCCAGGGCGAGATCTACAAGCTCTCGCTCGCCTCGAACCCGCGCGCCAAGATGGAGGGCATCAAGGACGGCTTCGTGAAGCTGTTCGCCCGCACGGGTTCGGGCACCGTCATCGGCGGGGTCGTCGTGGCGCCGAAGGCCTCCGACCTCATCCTGCCGATCGCGCTCGCGGTGGAGCACCGCCTCACGGTCGACCAGCTCGCCCGCGCCTTCAGCGTCTACCCCTCGCTCTCGGGTGCGGTGACGGATGCGGCCCGCGCGATGCACATCGTGAGCTGAGGCGTCGGTTCCCGACGCTTCCCTCCCGGGGATGGTTGCTCTAGAGTAACGGTTACTCATGAGCAACCGATCTGCCGCCGCATCCGACGCCGTCTTCGACGCGCTCGGCGACCCCATGCGCCGCCGCATCACCGAGGTGCTGCGCGAGGGCCCGCAGCCGGTCGGGCGGATCGCGGAGCGGCTGCCGATCGGACGTCCCGCCGTCAGCAAGCATCTCGGCGTGCTCGAGGGCGCGGGCGTCGTGACGCACGAGTCGGTCGGCACCCGCAACCTCTACGCCCTCGCGCCGGACGGCTACGCGGCGCTGCAGGTGTGGCTCACCGAGACCTGGGATGCGGCGCTCGCCGCCTACCGCGACGCCGTCGAGGCGACCGCGTCACCCGAGCAGGAGGAGCGATGACGCTGCCGCCCATCCGCCGTCACCTCGTCGTGCGCGCCACGCCGGAGCGCGCCTACCGGGTGTTCACCGAGCAGCTCGGCGCGTGGTGGCCGCTCGTGCGGCACTCCGTCTACGAGACGGGCAACACCGTCGCGTTCGAGGGCGACGCGATCGTCGAGCGCTCGGCGTCGGGCGAGAGCACCGTGTGGGGCCGCGTCACCCTGGCCGAGCCGCCGCATCGGATCGCCTTCACCTGGCATCCGGGCCGCGAGGAGGACCGGGGCGAGGTCGAGGTCACCTTCGTGCCCGTCGGCGAGGCGCAGACGCTCGTGACACTCGTGCACAGCGGCTGGGAGAGCTACGGGGGTGCCGCCGCCGAGGCCCGGGAGGAGTACCGCAACGGCTGGCCGACGGTGCTCGGCGCATTCGCCTCGGAGGCGGGCGCGGATGCGGATGCCGTTCCCGAGGGCGAGCTCTGGTTCGTGCTGAGCCACACCGCCGGTCCCGCGGCCGGCGTGGACGGCGTCTTCGCGCATCCGCTGTTCGCGGAGCACGGCGCCTTCCTCGCCTCACTCGCGGCCGACGGCGTGCTCGTCGGGGCGGGTCCGCTGCCCGACGAGGCGGACGCGGGTCAGACCATCGTCCGGGTGCCGGCGGAGTGTGCCGCCGAGCTCCTCGCCCGGGCCGAGGCCGACGCATCCGTCGCCGGCGAGCTACTGGAGCTGCGCATCCGCACCTGGAACGTGCTGCTGCCCTGACCCTCCGCGAAAGTACGTACTTTTGGGGCGAAACCGCGGATGCGGCGCCCAAGAGTACGTACTTTCGGGGACCGGATGCGGGAGCTCAGTCGGTGAGGGTCAGCAGCAGGTGGCCTGCCGAGACGGTCGTGCCGACCGTCGCGTCGATCGGGCCGACGGTGCCGTCCTTGTGGGCGGTCAGCGGCTGCTCCATCTTCATGGCCTCGAGCACCACGACGAGGTCGCCCTTCACGACGCGGTCGCCCTCGGCCACCGCGACCTTCACGATCGTCGCCTGCATGGGCGCCTTCACGGCGTCGCCCGTCGCGGTCGAGACCGAGCGGGAGCCGCCGCGGCGGCGCGGCGCGGGCGGGGCCGCGACGGTCGCCGAGGGCATGAGGGTCGTCGGCAGCGACACCGCGACGCGCTTGCCCTCGACCTCGACGACGACGCTGTGCCGCTTCTCGGCGGGCGCCGCGTCGGCGAGGACGCCGCCCCACGGCTCCAGTTCGCCCGCGAACTCCGTCTCGATCCAGCGCGTGTAGACGCCGAAGTCGCCGTCCTCCGCGGTGAACGCGGGGTCGCGCACCACCTGGCGGTGGAACGGGATGACGGTCGGCAGGCCCGCGACCTCGAACTCGTCGAGGGCGCGGCGGGCGCGCTCGAGGGCGTCCTCGCGGGTCGAGCCCGTCACGATGAGCTTCGCGAGCAGCGAGTCGAACGCGCCCGAGACGACGTCGCCCGTCGTGACGCCGGAGTCGATGCGCACGCCGGGGCCGCCCGGGTAGCGGATGGCCTGGATGGGGCCCGGCGTCGGCAGGAAGCCGCGCCCCGGGTCCTCGCCGTTGATGCGGAACTCGAAGGAGTGGCCGTGCACCTCGGGGTCGGGGTAGTCGATGAGGCCGCCCTCGGCGATGCGGAACTGCTCGCGCACGAGGTCGATGCCCGTGACCTCCTCGGAGACCGGGTGCTCGACCTGCAGGCGCGTGTTGACCTCGAGGAACGAGACCGTGCCGTCGATGCCGATGAGGAACTCGCAGGTGCCGGCACCGAGGTAGCCGACCTCCCGCAGGATCGCCTTCGACGAGCTGTACAGCAGCTCGCGCTGGGCGTCGGTGAGGAACGGCGCGGGCGCCTCCTCGACGAGCTTCTGGTGGCGGCGCTGCAGCGAGCAGTCGCGCGTCGAGACGACGACGACGTTGCCGGCGGCATCCGCGAGACACTGGGTCTCGACGTGGCGCGGCTTGTCGAGGTACTTCTCGACGAAGCACTCGCCGCGGCCGAAGGCGGCGACCGCCTCGCGGGTGGCCGACTCGAAGAGCTCCGGCACCTCCTCGCGCGTGCGGGCGACCTTGAGGCCGCGTCCGCCGCCGCCGAAGGCCGCCTTGATGGCGACCGGCAGGCCGACCTCGTCGGCGAAGGCGAGCACCTCGGAGGCGTCCGCGACGGGGTTGAGGGTTCCCGGGGCGAGCGGGGCCCCGACCTTCTCGGCCACGTGCCGGGCCGACACCTTGTCGCCGAGGCGCTCGATGGCATCCGGGCTCGGGCCGATCCAGGTGAGACCGGCCTCGATGACGGCGCGCGCGAAGTCGGCGTTCTCGGCGAGGAAGCCGTAGCCCGGGTGCACCGCGTCGGCACCCGAACGGCGGGCGACCGAGAGCAGCTTCTCGACGACGAGGTAGGTGGTGGCGCTCGTCGTGCCGTCGAGCGCGTACGCCTCGTCGGCGAGCACCACGTGGCGTGCGCCGCGGTCCTGGTCGGCGTAGACAGCGACGGATGCGATCCCCGCATCGCGGGCGGCGCGGATGACCCGCACCGCGATCTCTCCCCGATTGGCGATCAGGACCTTCGTGATGCGAGCCATAGTGACCCCAGCCTAGGACGAGGTGGGGTGTGCGCCGTTGTCGGCGAGGTACAAACACGCCGACGGGGCTTGCACCGCCCCTACAACGCCTCAGCGGCTCCAGAGCGACGGCCACTCGACGCCGAGCTGCCGCACGAGGGTGCGCAGGTACGGCACCGAGAGGCCGACGACGGTGTGCGGGTCGCCCTCGATGCGGTCGATGAACCCCGCGCCCTTGCTGTCGATGGTGAACGCGCCCGCCACCTCGAGCGGCTCGCCGGTCGCGATGTAGGCGTCGAGCTCGTCGTCGTCGATGTCGGATGCGAAGTGCACGGTCGCCGCGGTCGCCCCGCCCACCGCGCGCCCCACCTGGCCGCCGCGCGCGTCGATGAGCCAGTGGCCCGAGTGCAGCACACCGGAGCGGCCGCGCTGCGCGTGCCAGCGCTCGCGGGCGGTCTCCGGCAGGTGAGGCTTGCCGTGCAGCGTGCCGTCGAACTCGAAGGCCGAGTCGCCGCCGAGCACGAGCCCGTCCACGCCGCCCGCGTCAACGAGCCGCTCGGCCACCGCCTCGGCCTTCGCGCGTGCGAGCAGGGTGACGAACTCCGCGGGTCCGAGCGGTCCCGCGGCCTGCGCCACGGCATCTTCGTCGACGTGCGAGGGCACGGGTTCGGGCTCGATGCCGACGGCGCGCAGGGTCGCGAGCCTCGCGGGGGAGGTGGAGGCCAGATAGAGGCGCACGCGCGCTCCTTCTATGCTCGGGAGGATGGGTGACATGCACGGCCGCGAGGTCGAGGTCGAGGCTACCAACATCGCCCACGGCGGTTACGGGGTGGCGCGCCTCGACGGACGCGTGGTCTTCGTGGCGGAGGCGATCCCCGGCGAGCGGGTGCGGGCGCGCATCAGCGACGACCGCAAGAGCCGGTTCTGGTGGGCCGACACGGTCGAGGTGCTCGAGCCGAGTCCGCACCGCAGGCCCCACCTGTGGCCGGAGGCGGACGTCTCGCGCGACCCCGGCGACCGCCCGGGCGGTGCCGACTTCGGGCACATCGAGCCCGCCCACCAGCGCACGCTCAAGGCGCACGTGCTCGCCGACGCCCTGCAGCGCATGGCGCGCATCGAGCGCGCGGTCGAGGTGGAGGCGGTCGAGGGTCCGGCCGACGGGGGCGGATGGCGCACCCGCGAGCGGCTGCACGTCGCGACCGGGGGCACGGTCGGCCCGTACGCGGCGCGCTCGCACCGCGTCATCCCGGTCGCCGAGCTGCCGCTCGCGACGGCGGAGCTGCGCGAGGCGGCGCCGCTCGGGTCGAAGATGCCCGAGCACGCCGGCAGCGACGTGCAGGTGCTCGTGCCGAGCGGCGGCGGGGGAGCGCGCCTCATCATCGGACGTCAGGCACCGAGCGTCGTGCGGGAGCGGGTGGGCGAGCGCGAGTTCCGCGTCGACGACTCCGGCTTCTGGCAGGTGCACACGGAGGCCCCGGCCGTGCTCACGCGCGCCGTGCAGGACGCGGTCGACCAGGCGCTCTTCGACCCGCGCGCCGCCAACCTCGACCTCTACGGCGGTGTGGGGTTGCTCGCGGCCGCCCTCGGCGACCGCTTCGGCGGGGCCCTGCGCATCACCTCCGTCGAATCGGATGCGCGCGCGACCGAGCACGCCCAGGAGAACCTCGCCGACTGGCTCGGCGCGCAGGCGCTCACGGCCCGCGTCGAGCACTGGGTGCGTTCCCTCGCCGACGCCTCGGCGCTCGAGTGCGCCCGGCTCGCGGCGGCGACCGTCGTGCTCGACCCGCCGCGGTCGGGTGCGGGGCGCGAGGTGCTCGAGGCGCTCGCCGCGGTGCGGCCCGCGCAGCTCGTGTACGTCGCGTGCGATCCGGTGGCCCTCGCCCGTGACGCCGGCATCCTCGCCGAGCTCGGCTACGGGCTCGCGGGTCTGCGCGCCTTCGACCTGTTCCCGAGCACCCACCACGTCGAGGCCGTCGCGAGCTTCGTCCGCGGCTGAGGGGTGCGCGTCGCGCGACAGCAAGTAGCATGAGCCGCAGCGGATACCGCGGGGGTCGGGAGTCAGGATGAGCACGGTGATCGATCAGCCCGAAGCGCCGGTCGAGGTGCGCGCGGCACGGGTCGCGGTCGTCGACGACCACGAGTCGGTGCGGGTGGGGCTGCAGGCGGCCTTCGTCGAGGCCGGGCACGACTTCATGCTCGCGGCATCCAACGTCGACGAGCTCATCGCCGGGCTCGCCGGCCGCGAGGTGGATGTCGTGGTGCTCGACCTCTCGCTCGGCGACGGCTCGAGCGTCACCCGCAACGTCAAGAGCGTGCAGGCGATCGGCGCCCCGGTGCTCGTGCACTCGATCGCCGACCGGGTCGACCTCGTGCGCGAGGCGCTCGCCGCGGGCGCCGCGGGCGTCATCCCGAAGTCCGCGTCGATGCGCACCGTCGTGACCGCGGCGGCCACCGTGGCGCGCGGCGAGGTGCTCAACAACCTCGAGTGGGCGACGGCGATCGACGCCGACCGCGACTTCGCGAAGGCCGAGCTCGGCCGCCGCGAGCGCGAGATCCTGCACCTGTACGCATCCGGGCTGCCGCTCAAGCTCGCCGCCGAGCAGCTCGGCATCGGCTACTCGACCGCGCGCGAGTACCTCGACCGCATCCGCGCCAAGTACGTCGAGGTGGGGCGGCCCGCACCGACCAAGGTCGATCTGCTGCGCCGCGCCGTCGAGGACGGCATCCTGCCGGGGCTCGACCCCGACAGCGATGGCTGACCTCCCCGCGTCCCGCCTCGCGCCGCTGCCGCGGGGGCGGGGGGTGCGCAACCCGCTGAGTCTCGTGCGGGTCGACACCGCCATCGCCCGCACGGCGGCCGGATTCGGCGTGGCGTTCCTGCTGCAGTCGATCCCCGCGATGATCGAGCAGCTGCCGAACCTCGACCCGCTGTGGTCGAGCGTCATGGTGTTCGCGATCGTCGTGACCCTCGGGCTCACGGCGCTCGCCTCGGCGCTGCGCCAGCAGGTGCGCGGTGCCCACGTGATGTTCGCGATCGTGTACCTCGTGGCGCTCGTGAGCTGGCCGTTCGCCGTCACCGATCCGGCCGCGGCGACCGCCGACAGCTACTGGCTGTACTACCTGCTGACGATCGCCACGGCGATGGCGACGGTCGGCTTCCCGCTGCGCGTCGCGACGGCCTACCTCATCCTCGCCCCGACGGTGTACGCGGTCATCCGCGTGACCCCCGCGGGCGGCGGGGTGACGCTCGTGCAGGCGGCCCTCGACTCCGTGTACGCGATCATCCTCGGCGGGGCGATCACGATCATCACGGCGATCCTGCGGGGGGCGGCCTCCACGGTCGACCGCGCCCAGGCGACGGCTCTCGATCGGTACGGGCACGCCGTGCGGCAGCACGCGACGGAGGCCGAGCGCGTGCAGGTCGACGCGATCGTGCACGACAGCGTGCTCACGACCTTCCTCTCGGCCGCGCGCGCCGACACCCCGGAGGCGAAGGAGCTCGCCTCACGGATGGCCGGCAACGCGATCGGCTACCTGCGCGACGCGGTCGCGGTGGCGCCCCCCGGCGACGCGGATGTCGCGGTCGCCGTGCTCGCGAGCCGCATCGGCGACGCGGCGGCGGCGCTCTCGGAGCCGGTCGCCGTCCGGTCGACGGGGGTCGAGGGCACCCCGATCCCGGTCGCGGTCGCGGAGGCCGTCTACTCGGCGGCCGTGCAGGCGATGGTCAACAGCCTCCAGCACGCGGGGGCCGGCGTGGAGCGCTGGGCGGAGGTGCGCGCCACGGGCGACGGCGTCCTCGTGGAGGTGGGCGACCGCGGCGCCGGCTTCGAGCCGGATGCCGTGCCGACCGAGCGGCTCGGCGTGCGGGTGTCGATCCTGGAGCGCGTCGCGAGCGTCGGGGGTCAGGCCCGCGTCGACACGGCGCCCGGCGAGGGGACCACCGTCCGCCTGCAGTGGCCGGCCGAGACGGCGGAGGTCGACTCGTGAAGATCGGCGTCCCCCGCGCGCTCATCGTGACGCTCGCCGGCCTGTTCTCGGCCTACCATCTGCTGCTCGCCGGCTACTCCCTGCAGTTCCCGTACGCCGACGACCCCGGCGCCGTCGTGGCCGCGATGGCCCTCTACGCCCTCGTGACCACCGTCGCCCTGTGGCCGGGACGCGAGACGCTCATGCCGATCTGGATGGCGGCCTTCGCCCTCGGGGTCGCGGTCGCGCTGCCGCCGCTCATCACGGCGGTGCTCGATCCGGCACGGCCGGGCGGCAACGGCTACGCCACCTGGTACGTCGCGGCGGTCGGCACGCTCATGACGATCACGGCGGTGCGGCTGCGTCCCGGCTTCGCGTGGGCGGGGATCGTCTTCCTCGTCGTGCAGACCCTGTTCTGGTCGGGGCCGCAGGCCCTCGCGACGATCGGCGTCATCGGCTCCGCCTCCTGGGTGGGCGTCGCGCACATCCTCACCAACACCCTCGCGAAGGCCTCGCGCGACTCGGAGCGCTTCGCACGTGCCGAGCGGGAGGCCACGGAGTGGCAGGCGGCGCAGGAGGCGCATCTCAACGAGCGTCAGTTCCGGCTCGGGCAGACGAGCATCATGGCGCTGCCCATGCTGCGGACGATCCGGTCGACGCACGGCGAGCTCACGGCCTCGCAACGGGCCGAGTGCCTGCACCTCGAGGCCGCCATCCGCGACGAGATCCGCGGCCGGCGGTTGCTGAACGACGCCGTGCGCGAGCAGGTGATGCTGGCCCGGCGCCGCGGCACGATCGTCACCCTGCTCGACGAGGGCGGGATCGACGAGCTCTCGGAAGAGGATCTCGAGCGCGTGCTCGGGCGCCTCGCGCTCGCCCTGCGCGACACCACGGCCGACCGTCTGATCGCCCGCACCGTGCCGGAGGGATCGGACGTGGCGGTCACGGTGGTCGGGCTCCGGACGGCGGCCGACGAGGCGGTCACGATGCTCGGCGGCGAGCCGGACGACGAGGTCGACCTGTGGCTCGAGATCCCGCGGCAGGCGTCCGCCGCCTCCTGACCCCGCCGCTGCCGGACATGGAACGAGGGGCCGGACGATCGTCCGGCCCCTCGAAGATTCGAGTCAGGGCGACAACCCGAATATCGCCCTGACTCGCCCCCACATCATCGGCCTGCTTACCCTAGACGACCGGTGATGCTGTGTAACTCGATGAGATACACCTGCTGAAACAAGTATGCGTGGTCCGCCTACCCAGGTAAGTCATCATTTCGGGGGACTTTCGGGGTACATTTTCGGGTGACAAGGCCGAGGATTTCGGCTGCTCGTCGCGCGATCCGGGGTACAGGCGGGGATCTCGGAACGGATATTGGAGCGTTTCACGCGAATCGCTGCGGATTCCGTCGCGAAAACGCGATTCCGCTACGACGCCCAGGGATTCCAGCCGCCGCGGGGGAGCGGCTGACGGAGGTTCCGCCGCCCGCGCTCCCACGCCGAACGCGGGCGCCGTGCGGCATCGCGCATCCCCGCGGCCTCGTCGAGCGCGCCCTGCAGCACCGCCGACGCCGCGGCGAGCTCCTCCGGCGTCGGGTCGCCGCCGACGACCTTCAGCTCGGCACGCACCGGCTCGTCGCTCACAGCGGGATGTTCCCGTGCTTCTTCGGCGGCAGACTCGCGCGCTTGGTGCGCAGGGCACGCAGCGCCTTGATGATGACGAGCCGGGTGGCCGCGGGCTCGATGATGCCGTCGAGCTCGCCGCGCTCGGCCGCGAGGAACGGCGAGGCGACGTTGTAGGTGTACTCGTTGGCGAGCTGCGTGCGCACCTGGGCGACGTCCTGGCCGTCGGCCTCTGCCTGCTTGAGCTCGTTGCGGTACAGGATGTTGACGGCGCCCTGGCCGCCCATGACCGCGATCTCCGCGGTCGGCCAGGCGTAGTTGAGGTCGGCGCCGAGCTGCTTGGAGCCCATGACGATGTAGGCGCCGCCGTAGGCCTTCCGCGTGATGACGGTCACGAGCGGCACCGTCGCCTCCGCGTATGCGTACAGCAGCTTCGCGCCGCGGCGGATGACGCCCGTCCACTCCTGGTCGGTGCCCGGAAGGTAGCCGGGCACGTCGACGATCGTGATGATCGGGATCGAGAACGCGTCGCAGAACCGCACGAAGCGGGCGGCCTTCTCGCCGGCGTCGATGTTGAGCGTGCCCGCCATGGCGTTCGGCTGGTTGGCGATGATGCCGACCGAGCGGCCCTCGACCCGTGCGAAGCCGATGACGATGTTGGGTGCGAACAGCGGCTGCACCTCGAGGAAGTCGCCGGCGTCGACGATGCGCTCGATGACATCGAGCACGTCGTAGGGCTGGTTGGGGGAGTCGGGGATGATCGTGTTGAGCCGGCGGTCGGAGTCGTTGATCTCGAGCTCGGTCTCCGAGTCGTAGACGGGCAGCTCGGCCTGGTTGTTGTCGGGGAAGAAGCTCACCAGGGTGCGCGCGTAGTCGAGGGCGTCGTCCTCGTCGGAGGCGAGGTAGTGCGAGACGCCCGTGCGCTGGCTGTGGGTGAGGGCGCCGCCGAGCTCCTCCATGCCGACGTCCTCGCCCGTGACGGTGCGGATGACATCCGGCCCGGTCACGAACATCTGGCTCGTCTTGTCGACCATGATGACGAAGTCGGTGAGCGCCGGGCCGTAGACGGCGCCGCCCGCGGCGGGCCCCAGGATGATCGAGATCTGCGGGATGACGCCCGAGCTCGCGGTGTTGAGGCGGAAGATCTCGCCGTACTTGCCGAGGGCGACGACACCCTCCTGGATGCGGGCGCCGCCCGAGTCGAGCATGCCGATGATGGGCACCCCCGTCTTGAGCGCGAGCTCCATGACCTTGATGATCTTCTCGCCCGCGACCTCGCCGAGCGACCCGCCGAAGATCGTGAAGTCCTGCGCGTAGACCGCCACCTGGCGGCCGTGGATGGTGCCGGTGCCGGTGACGACCGCGTCGCCGTAGGGACGGTTGTTCTCCATCCCGAAGGCGTGGGTGCGGTGCCGCACGAACTCGTCCAGCTCGACGAAGGAGCCCTGGTCGAGCAGCTGCTCGATGCGCTCGCGGGCGGTCTTCTTGCCCTTGGCGTGCTGCTTCGCGATGGCGGCCTCGCCGCTCGCGGTCACGGCGACGTGGTAGCGCGCCTTCAGGTCGGCGAGCCGGGCGGCGGTCGTGGAGAGATCGGGAGCTGCAGCGTCGTCGGTCACGGCGTTCAGCCTATCCGTCACCTTCCGGGCCGGGGCGTTGTGCATCGGCGACAACTCCGGGGCCGTGTCCTTGGCCGTCCGGGAGTGGTCGACGTCCCCGGAGGCGACGCGCGATGCCCCAGGCGGTGACCCGCCACATCGCCTCGGCGACGACGGCGCCGGTCATCTTCGAGACGCCCGCGCGGCGCTCGCTGAAGGTGATCGGCACCTCGCGGATGCCCCAGCCGGCATCCGCGGTGCGGATCGTCAGATCGATCTGGAAGCAGTAGCCGCGCGAGTCGACCACCTGATCGGCGATCGCGGCGAGCACCTCGGACCGGTAGGCGCGGTAGCCGGCGGTGACGTCGCGCACCGGCAGGCGCAGCATGACGCGCGCGTAGGCGTTGGCGGTCTTGCTCAGCCGGCGTCGGGACGCGGGCCAGTCGACGAGCCGCCCGCCGGCGACCCAGCGCGAGCCGATCACGAGCCCGACGCCCGGTTCGGCGAGCGCCTCGAGCATCGCGGGGAGCGCCTCGGCGGGGTGGGAGCCGTCGGCGTCGAACTCGACCACGGTGTCGTAGCCGTGCTCGCGCGCCCAGGCGAAGCCGGCGAGGTAGGCGCGGCCCAGACCGTCCTTCGCGGCGCGGTGCAGCACGTGGATGCGCGGGTCGGCCGCGGCGGCCTCGTCGGCGAGCTCGCCGGTGCCGTCGGGGCTCGCGTCGTCGACGACGAGCACATCCGCATCCGGCGCGTTCCGGCGAAGCGCCGCGAGCGTTGCGGCGAGGTTCTCGCGCTCGTCGTAGGTGGGGGTCACGACGAGGACGCGCCCGGCGGGGCGTGCTCGCGCGGACGGCATGCACGACATCCTAGGCTGACCGCCATGAGCTTCGATCGGAGTCGCGAGGTGGTCGCCGCGCTCTACGAGTTGGCGTCCTCGAGCTCGACCAACTCGGAGCTCGCGGCGCGCGCCGACCGGGAGGGGCTGCCCCATCTGACGGTCATGCTCACCCGTTATCAGAGCGCCGGCCGGGGGCGCCTGGGTCGCTCCTGGACCGCCCCGCCCGGGGCCAGCCTCGCGAGCTCGGTGCTGCTGCGGCCCCTGCTCCCCGATGGCACGACGCCCACCCCCGACCGGCTCGGCTGGATCCCGGTGATCGCGGGGGTCTCGATGGCGGAGGCGGTCGCCGGGGTGCTCCCCGGGCGCGGTGTCGGGTTCAAGTGGCCCAACGACGTGCTCGTCGACGGCCGCAAGCTCTGCGGTGTGCTCGCGGAGCTGCTGCCGCAGAGCACGGGGGTCGTCATCGGTGCGGGGCTCAACACGCGCATGTCCGTCGAGGAGCTCCCGGTGCCGACCGCCACCTCGCTCGCGATCGAGGGGGTCGCCGTCGACGACGCCGTCGAGGACCTCGTGCTCGCCGCCTACCTCGAGGGGGTGCGCGACCGGGTGGCCCGCTACCTGGCGGCGGGCGGCGACGCGGAGGCCTCCGGCATCCGCGCCCAGGCGCGCGCCCGCTGCCTCACCCTCGGACGCGCGGTGCGCATCGAGTTGCCGGACGGTGCGGAGCTCGTGGGCACGGCGGTGGACCTGGATGCCGACGGCCGGCTCATCGTCGCCGACCGTGACGGGCTCGCGCGGTCTGTCGCGGCGGGCGATGTGACCCACGTGCGTTAGAAAAGGGGCATGTCCCACCCCGGGTCCGCCCACGCGCCATCCGGGCCGCCGAACCCGCCGCGGCCCGAGACGGTGGTCGCGCGTCTGCGTTCCCACGGCCGCGTGCTGTTCTGGCCGTGCGTCGTGCTCGTCGCGGTGGTCGGCGCCCTCGGCTACTTCGTCGGCACGTTCCCGGAGCCGTGGCAGAACTGGGCGCTCCTGGCGGCGGGGGCCCTCGTCGTCATCCTGCTGTTCCTGTTCCCGCTGCTCGCCTGGCTCGGTCGGAACTACACGATCACGACGCGGCGGATCGTGCTGCGCGGCGGGCTCTTCGTGCGCACCCGGCAGGAGCTGCTGCACAGCCGCGGCTACGACGTGACGGTGCGCAAGGCGGGGCTGCAGGGCATGTTCGGCTCGGGCGACATCCTCGTCAACACGGGCCTCGAGCGCCCCGTGGTGCTGCGCGACGTGCCGGGCGCCGACCTCGTGCAGGCGACCCTGCACGACCTCATGGAGCTCTCCACCAACCCGGTGGCGTCGCGGCGGCAGCAGGAGCGTTCCCGCCCGGACGACGAGACGACGGCCTTCGGGGTGCGCTGAGCCGCCGCGCCCTGCCGCTCAGCGGCGCGGGCGGATGCCGGCGCGGCGCAGCCCCGCGGCGATGGCGAGCCCCAGCAGGGTCGACAGCAGGATCGTCACCACGAGCAGCGCGATCGCGGTGATCCGCACCCAGCCCGCGAAGGCCTCCGCGTTGAGCGTGACGGCCCAGTACGCGGCGTAGGCGGCCGACAGGACGAGCGCCGTGACGAGGGCCATGCCGATGCCGCGGAAGCGCCACGCGGTGACGAGCGAGGGGAGCTCCTGCAGCACGGCGACGAACACGAACAGCGTGAGCGGGCCGACCCCGCCGACGAAGGGGATCGAGATGAGGCCCGCGACGAGGCCCGTGATGAGCGCGCTCCCCGGCTGCGGGACGACGGCCTGGGCGATGACGCCGGGCAGCACGTACGGCACGACGGCGAGGCCGTAGA
Source organism: Protaetiibacter intestinalis (assembly GCF_003627075.1). Classification (NCBI taxonomy): domain Bacteria; kingdom Bacillati; phylum Actinomycetota; class Actinomycetes; order Micrococcales; family Microbacteriaceae; genus Protaetiibacter; species Protaetiibacter intestinalis. Next base: position 1,835,486 of record NZ_CP032630.1, read on the forward strand.
GCACCGGGATCGCCGCCCACAGCACCTGGGCGGCCCACGCGGTGGGGATCACGACGACCCCGGCGGCGGCGCCGATCGCGGCGAGGGTGAGCAGCGTGCGGGTGTCGAAGCGGATGCGGGCGCGGGTTGCGGGTGCGGTCTCGGTCACCCGTCCAGCTTAGGTGACCCTAAGAAGCGGTCTTGGCGGCCTCATCGCCGGTCTCGGCATCGGCGTTCGCCGACTTCTCGTCCTCGAAGATCGCGAACGCGGCGGCCTCGACCTTGTGCTGCCGGGCCGTGAGACCGTCCTTGCGGTGGTGGCCGTAGACCCAGTAGCGGTACATGAGGAAGCGGAACGCGGTGCCGAGGAACAGGCCGATGACATTCGTCGAGATGTTGTCGGCGAGCAGCGAGGTGAATCCGAGCACGTAGTGCGAGATCCACAGGCACAGCAGGGCGATGAGCAGTCCGCCGACCGAGACGACGGCGAACTCCACGAGTTCGAGGAGGAAGTTCTTCCGGCGGTGTTCGCGGAAGGTCCAGTACCGGTTGCCGAACCAGGTGACGAGGGTCGAGATGGTGACGGAGATGATCTTCGCCCCGAGCGGGCTCTGCCAGAAGTGGTCGTCGCCGACGAGTCCGAGCCGGAGGGCGTTGAAGATCAGCACGTCGGTGAAGTAGCCGATCAGCCCGACCACTCCGAACTTGAGCGCGTAGCGGATGAGGGTGTCCCACGCCCACCGGATGAGCCGTCTCAATCGGTCGATCACGGAGAACCTCTCGTCGGGGGAGCAACCGAGCCATCCTAACCGCGCCGTGTGATCCGCCGACGCCGGTAGCCTGGCCGGGTGACCTCGAGAGTCGGCGTGATCGGCGGCGGGCAGCTGGCCCGGATGATGATCCCTCCCGCGGTGGCGCTCGGCGTCGAGCTGCGGGTGCTCGCGGAGGCGGAGAACAGCTCCGCCGCGCTCGCGGCGACGGCGGTGGGCGATTACCGTGATGCCGAGACGGTGCTCGCCTTCGCGGCCGACGTCGACGTGGTCACCTTCGATCACGAGCATGTGCCGCAGGCCGTGCTCGCCGCACTCGTCGCCGCCGGCATCCCCGTGCACCCCGGGCCCGCGGCGCTCGCCGTCGCGCAGGACAAGACGCTCATGCGCGAGCGCCTGCGCGCGATCGGCGCCCCCGTGCCCGACTTCGCGCGCATCGCGGATGCCGCGGAGCTCGGCGCGTTCCTCGCGGCCCACGGCTCCGTCGCGGTCGTGAAGACCCCGCGGGGGGGCTACGACGGCAAGGGCGTGCGCGTCGTGCGCGACGCCTCCGACGTCGACGACTGGTTCGCGTCGGCGGGGGAGGACGGCCTGCTCGTCGAGGAGTTCGTGCCCTTCCGTCGCGAGCTCGCCCAGCTCGTCGCCCGCCGCCCCTCGGGGCAGCTGGCGGCCTGGCCGCTCGTCGAGACGGTGCAGCGCGACGGCGTGTGCGCCGAGGTGTTCGCCCCCGCGCCGCGTGCCGGGCGGCTCGTCGCCGAGGCGGGCGCGCTCGCCGAGCGCATCGCCACCGAGCTCGACGTCACGGGCGTGCTCGCGGTCGAGCTCTTCGAGACCGACGACGGCCGCCTGCTGGTCAACGAGCTCGCCATGCGCCCGCACAACACGGGGCACTGGACGATCGACGGTGCCGTCACGAGCCAGTTCGAGCAGCACCTGCGGGCCGTGCTCGACCTGCCGCTCGGCGATCCGTCCCCGCTCGCCCCGGTGAGCGTCATGGTGAACGTGCTCGGAGGCCCCGAGGGCGAGCTCATGCCCGACCGGTATCCGGCCGCGATGGCCGACCACCCGGAGGCGAAGCTGCACTCCTACGGCAAGGAGTCGCGTCCCGGGCGCAAGGTTGGGCACGTCACGGTGGTCGGCGACGAGCTCGACGATGTCGTGGCCCGCGCGCGTGCCGCGGCGGGGTTCTTCCAGGGCTGACGCATAGCATTGCGGGGTGCCTGAGGTGACGGGAGTGCCCGTGGTCGGGGTCGTGATGGGATCCGACTCCGACTGGTCGGTGATGCAGGATGCGGCGACCGCGCTCGCCGAGTTCGGCATCCCGTACGAGGTCGAGGTCGTGTCGGCCCACCGCACACCGCGACGCATGGTCGAGTACGGCACGGATGCCGCCGGACGCGGCCTCCGGGTGATCATCGCGGGCGCGGGCGGTGCCGCCCACCTGCCGGGCATGCTCGCCTCCGTCACGACGCTTCCCGTGATCGGCGTGCCGGTGCCGCTCGCGAAGCTCGACGGACTCGACTCGCTGCTCTCGATCGTGCAGATGCCCGCCGGCATCCCCGTCGCGACCGTCTCGATCGGCGGGGCCCGCAACGCGGGGCTCCTCGCCGCGCGCATCCTCGCCTCCGGCGACCCGGAGCTGACCGCGCGCCTCGCCGCCTACGCCGCCTCGCTCGAGGCGCTCGTCGCCGAGAAGAACGCCGCCCTGCAGCAGAAGCTCTGACCGTGACGAGCGTGCTGCGCGATCCGGATCGCACCGCCGAGGGGTTCATGACGAAGCGGGCCTGGTGGCTCATCGCGCTCAACCTCCTGGTGCCGGGGTCCGCCCAGGTGCTCGCCGGCAACCGACGGCTCGGCCGCTTCGGCCTGGCCGCGACGCTCGTCGCCTGGGTGCTCGCGCTCGTGCTGCTGCTGCTCGGGCTGCTCGCCCGCGAGTGGCTGCTCGCGCTGTTCACGAACACCGTCGTGCTCGGCATCGCCGTCGCGGTGCTCGTCTTCTACGCGGTGCTGTGGCTCGTGCTGACCCTCGACACGCTGCGGCTCGTACGGCTCGTCTCGGTCGCCCCCGTCGCCCGCGGCTTCGTCGGTGGGCTCGCGACGATCGCGCTCGTCGCGACGGCGGGGACGGCGGGCTACGCGGCGGTCTCGACGACGTCGGCGATCGGGCTGCTCGACGCCGTCTTCGCCGACGGCAGCGTCGAGCCGCCCGTCGACGGGCGGTACAACATCCTGCTGCTCGGCGGGGACGCCGGCCCCGACCGCGTGGGGCTGCGCCCCGACAGCATCTCGGTCGCGAGCGTCGACGCCGAGACGGGCGCCGTGGTGCTCATCGGCATCCCGCGCAACCTCTACCGCGCGCCGTTCTCGGCGGGCTCCCCGATGCTCGAGGAGTATCCGGACGGCTGGAGCTGCGGCGACGACTGCCTCATCGACTACGTCTACACCTACGGACAGGAGCATCCGGAGCTGTACCCGGACGCCGAGGAAGCCGGTTCCAGCCCCGGCATCGAGGCGATGCGCGACGCCGTCGAGGGCGTGCTCGATCTGAAGCTGCAGTACTACGTGCTCATCGACATGCAGGGCTTCGCCGACCTCATCGACGCCCTCGGGGGGGTCGAGATCACGGTCGACGAGCGGCTGCCGATCGGGTCGAACAACTACGACGACGGCACGCACGCGCCGCCCGCCGGCTACATCGAGGCCGGGACGCAGCGCATGGACGGCCAGACCGCCCTCTGGTACGCCCGCACCCGCTACAACACGACCGACTACGCCCGGATGGCGCGCCAGCGGCAGGTGCAGGAGGCGATCCTCGCGCAGGCGAACCCCGCGAACGTGCTCGCGAACTTCACCGCGATCGCGCAGGCGGGTGCGCAGGTCGTGAAGACCGACATCCCGGCGCCGATGCTCAGCCATTTCGTGACCCTCGCGGAGAAGTCGAAGACCCAGCCCGTGGTCTCGCAGGACTTCGTGCCGCCGGACTGGGACAACCTCCACCCCGACTTCGCCGCCATCCAGGCGAAGGTGCAGGAGCTGCTGCATCCCACGAGCGCCGACCCGACCGGCTGAGTCACAGGTCGGCGTGCAGCTGCCAGACCTTCTCGGCCGAGTCGCGCCACGAGAAGGCGGACGCCCGGTCGCCCGCCGCGGTCGCGAGCCGCTCCGCGAGCTCACCGTCGACCGCGTCGATCGCCTCGGCGAGCCGAGCGGGAAGGCCGTCGCCGAGCGGCACCGAGATCGCGGCTCCCGCGGTGAGTTCGTCGAGTGCGGGCACCTCGGTGTGCACGACGGGGAGGCCGAACGCGAGCGCCTCGGCGACCGCGAGGCCGAACCCCTCGGCGAGGCTCGGCTGCACGTACACCTGGGCGCGCAGGTAGACGAGTCCGAGGTCCTCGTCGGCGAGCGGCCCGAGGACGAGGAACCGGTCCTCGCTCAGTCGGGCGGCATCCGCGAGTTCACGTGCGGCCTCCGGATCGGGCCCGACGACGACGAGCGGCACATCGGCACGGGTCAGGCGCACGGCGTCGAACAGCTCGGCGAGGTTCTTCTTCGGTTCGGTGCCGGCGACCGTGAGCAGGTAGCGCTCCGGCAGGCCCAGCTCGGCGGCGCGCCCGTCGAGCTCGCTCGGGGGCAGCAGGCTGCTGCTCGGAGCCCCGGGGATGACACGGATGCGGTCGCCGAAGGCGAGGTGCGCGTCGAGCTCCTCCGCGACGGCGTGGCTCGGTACGACGATCGCGTCGGCGTACCGCTCCGCGCGCTTCGCCATGGCACGCTGCCAGGAGACGGCGCGTGCGGGGAGCAGCTCGGGCGCGGTCCAGGCGATCGCGTCGTGCATCGTCACGGCCACCTGGTCGCTCGACCGGTGTACGCGGTCGTGCGCGCCGAGCGGCGCGAGCAGCGAGGTGGCGTGCATCATGCCGGTGCCGGAGGTGCGGGCGATTCCGCGGCGCCAGGCCGCCGCCAGCTCGCGGCGGGCGAGGGCGCTCTTCTCCAGCGACGCGAGTCCAGGGACCTTGGCGAGGACGCGTTCGTAGTCGGCCTCGGGGGAGGCCGGCACGACGCCGACGACCTCCGCGCCGGTCGGCGCGGTCGCGACGAGGGCCCGGGCGAGTTCGCCCGCGTAGCGAGCCATGCCGCCGTAGGGCGCGGCGGCGAGCTCGTCGAGGGTCACCCGCAGGGTGGTCACGCGGCGTCCAGCGCCCCAGCGGCCGCGGCGGCATCGAGCGCGGAACGCCAGCCGCGCGGCGCATCGAGCCCCACCCGGGCCCAGGCGTCGTGGCCGAGCACCGAGTAGGCGGGGCGAGGCGCCGGCCGCACGAAGGAGGCGGCATCCGTGGGAAGCACCCGTTCGGGGTCGAGGCCCGACACCTCGAAGACGGCACGGGCGAAGTCGAACCAGCTCGCCTGGCCCGCGTTGGTGCCGTGGTAGACACCCGCCGGGGCTCCCGCGTCGAGCAACCGCACGATGGCGGTCGCGAGGTCGCCCGACCAGGTGGGCTGCCCGACCTGATCGGTCACGACGCTCACCGTCTCACGCTGGGAGGCGAGACGCAGCATGGTGTGGGCGAAGTTGCCGCCGTGTCGACCGTAGAGCCAGGCGGTGCGCACGAGGTGCGCCCCCGGGTGCGCCTCCCGGACGAGGCGCTCGCCCGCCGCCTTGGTGCGCCCGTAAGCGCCGAGCGGGTCGAGCGGCGCGTCTTCGGCGTACGGCGTGGTGGCGTCGCCGTGGAACACGTAGTCGGTCGAGACGTGCACGAAGCGCGCCCCCGCATCGGCCGCCGCGCGCGCGAGGTTGCCCGCCCCGGTCGCGTTGACGGCGTACGCGTCGTCCTCGTGCGTCTCGGCGTCGTCGACCGCGGTGTAGGCGGAGGCGTTGATCACCACGTCGGCGCCGGCGACCGCGCGAGCCGCGGCCACGGCATCCGTCACGTCGAGCTCGGCGCGCCCGAGCGCCACGACCTCGCGCCCGGCGAGCGCCTGCTGCAGGTCGTGCCCGAGCATCCCGCGGGCACCGGCGACGACGTAGCGCGTCATGCCTGGCCGGACGCCCGGTACTTGGCCTCCGTGGCCTCCTTCTGCGGCGCCCACCAGGCCTCGTTGTCGCGGTACCAGGCGATCGTCGCGGCGAGACCCGCGGCGAAGTCGCCGTAGCGGGGGGCCCAGCCGAGTTCGGTCCGCAGCTTCGTCGAGTCGATCGCGTAGCGCAGGTCGTGCCCGGGGCGGTCCGTGACCAGGTCGTAGGCGTCCGCAGGCTGCCCGAGTTCGGTGAGGATCGACTCGACGACGTCCTTGTTGTTCTTCTCGCCGTCGGCACCGATGAGGTAGGTCTCGCCGATGACGCCCTTCTCGAGGATCGTCAGCACCGCGGAGGAGTGGTCGTCGGCGTGGATCCAGTCGCGCACGTTCTCTCCCGTGCCGTAGAGCTTGGGCCGCTCGCCGCGCAGCACGTTGGTGATCTGGCGGGGGATGAACTTCTCGACGTGCTGGTACGGCCCGTAGTTGTTGGAGCAGTTGGAGATCGTCGCCTGCACGCCGAAGGAGCGCACCCAGGCGCGCACGAGCAGATCGCTGCCCGCCTTGGTGCTCGAGTACGGGCTCGACGGGTTGTACGGCGTGTTCTCGGTGAACCGCGCGGGGTCGTCGAGTTCGAGGTCGCCGTAGACCTCGTCGGTGGAGATGTGGTGGAAGCGGATGCCATGCCTCCGCGCCGCCTCGAGCAGCGTGTAGGTGCCGATGATGTTGGTGTCGAGGAAGGGCCGGGGGTCGTTCAGCGAGTTGTCGTTGTGGCTCTCGGCCGCGTAGTGCACGACCGCGTCGTGGCGGCCGAACAGTTCGTCGACGAGCGATGCATCCGCGATGTCGCCCTTCACGAACTCGACGCGCTCGGTCGGCAGTCCCTCGAGCGAGGCGAGGTTGCCGGCGTAGGTGAGCTTGTCGAGCACCGTGACGGTGTGGTCGGTGTGTTCGACGAGGTGATGCACGAAGTTCGAGCCGATGAAACCGGCTCCGCCGGTGACGAGAATGCGCATGGGGTCCGTTCTGGGCGTTCGAGGCCTGACCGATTCTATCGGCCCGAATTGGTAGGCTCCTCGGGTGCAGATCCGAGAGCTCACCATCCCGGATGCCTATGAGATCACCCCGAAGCAGTTCGGTGACGACCGCGGCGTGTTCCTCGAGTGGTACCGCTACGACCGCCTCAGCGAGGTCGTAGGACATCCACTCGACCTGCGTCAGGCGAACCTCTCGTCGTCTCGCAAGGGTGTCGTACGCGGCATCCATTTCGCCGACGTGCCCCGGGGGCAGGCGAAGTATGTCACGGCCCCCCGCGGGGCGGTGATCGACTTCGTCGTCGACATCCGTGTGGGGTCGCCCACCTTCGGCGAGTGGGACACCGTGCTGCTCGACGACGTCGACCGCCGTGCGATCTACATCGCGGAGGGGCTCGGCCACGCTTTCGTTGCGCTGACCGACGACGCCGTGGTCAGCTACCTGGTCTCCGACGTCTACAACCCCGCCGCCGAGCATGGAATCTCGCCGATCGATCCGACTATCGCGCTGCGCTTCCCACTCGACGCATCAGAACTCGTCCTGTCCGAGAAGGATACAAGCGCACCCACCCTCGAGGCGGCGGCCGCGGCCGGACTTCTCCCCGACTACTCGCAGGTGCGCGCCTACTACGACGCACTCGGAGGGGCAACGCGATGAAGGGCATCATCCTCGCAGGCGGATCCGGAACACGTCTGTGGCCGATCACCAAGGGCATCTCGAAACAGCTGATGCCCATCTACGACAAGCCGATGATCTACTACCCCCTGTCGACCCTCATGATGGCCGACATCCGGGAGGTGCTCGTTATCACGACACCGGAGTACAACGATCAGTTCCGTGCACTGCTCGGCGACGGTTCCGATCTGGGAATGCGCATTGAGTACGCGATCCAGCCGTCTCCGGACGGACTCGCCCAGGCCTTCATCATCGGCGAGGAGTTCATCGGCGACGACTCGGTGGCGCTCGTGCTGGGCGACAACATCTTCCACGGCACAGGTCTTGGCTCAAGCTTGCGGGCCCACGGGCAGGTCGACGGTGGCCTCATCTTTGCCTATCAAGTCGCCGATCCGACCGCCTACGGTGTCGTCGAGTTCGACGACGAGTTCCGGGCCGTGTCCATCGAGGAGAAGCCCGTGAAGCCGAGGAGCAACTACGCGGTCCCGGGTCTCTACTTCTACGACAATGACGTCATCGAGATCGCGAAGACGATCGAGCCGAGTGCGCGCGGAGAGCTCGAGATCTCAACCGTCAACGACCACTACCTCCAGGCCAGCAAGTTGCAGGTGCAGGTGCTCGACCGTGGCACTGCGTGGCTCGACACGGGTACGTTCGAGTCGATGATGCAGGCTTCGGAGTACGTGCGGGTCATCGAGGACCGTCAGGGCTTCAAGATCGGTTGCATCGAGGAGATCGCCTGGCGTGCCGGATGGATCGACGACGAGCAGCTACAGCGGCTCGCCGCTCCGCTCGTGAAGAGCGGGTACGGGCGTTATCTCTCCCGATTGGTCGACCCGATCGCCTGACGCGCAATCCGTGAGCGGATCCGCAGCCCGATCGACAGGGTGGCGCGGATCGGCCAGAGGTACCAGTGCGCGTACTTCGAGGCGATGAAGCGGCGTGCGCTGCGGTGGTGGGCGTCGAGCATCGCCGCCGAATGATCGGATGTGGAGTGAGCCCCGATGTGGGTGACTGAGACCGCGGGTTGGTACACATTGCGGTACCCGTGCTTTCCGAGTCGGTAGCCGAGGTCGACATCTTCGAAGTACATGAAATACGCCTCGTCGAAGCCTCCGACCGCGTCGAACGCCTCGCGACGCACGAGCACACACGCCCCCGACAGCCATCCGGCGTCGCGGCGGGCGAGATCGTCGTCCTGCCGGTAGCGCTGCGTCCACGGGTTGCCAGGCCACACTTCGGCGAAGAGAGCGTGGCCGACGCCCGTACGCAGCGACGGTACCTTCCGCGCCGACGGGTACACCGATCCGTCTTGTCGAAGGATCGCAGGGCCGACCGCGCCGATGTCGTCCGATTCGCCGGCCGTGGCGATGAGGGCATCGAGCGCGCCCTCGCCGAGCACCACATCCGGGTTCGAGATGAGCACCCAGTGAACCGAGTCGGGCAGGTCGGCGACGGCCGCGTTGACGGCCCCGCCATATCCTGGGTTGTTCGGCAGCGCGATGTACCGCGCGCCGGATGCGGATGCGAGTCGGGCGATCGTCTGTTCGGCCAGGTTGTCGGCGACCACGATGATCGGCTCGACCGCAGACGTGCGGGCGACCGATGCCAAGAACGGGCCCAGAACATCAGTAGAGCCATAGCTGACCGTGATGATCGCCCGATCGACGCCCGCTACTGTCATGACCGCACCAATCATAGGTGGCCTCGAGTCCGGGTATTGTTGAGCGTCTCCGAGTTCCAAAGAGGATCATGCCTTTGTCCGAGTTCAATCGCTCGCGGGAGTTGTTCGTCAACCTCACCCAGCGAGAGCTGAAGGGCAAGTACAAGCGCACCATCCTGGGGCAGCTCTGGTCCTTGGCCAATCCGCTGGCCCTGATGGTCGTGTACAGCTTCGTCTTCGCGTTCATCATCCGAGCCACCCCCGAACCCGGCGACCCCAGCGGTCTCGACATCTTCCCGCTGTGGCTGTTGTGCGGCCTCCTCCCGTGGATCTTCTTCTCCAACGTCGTGAACCAGGGGATGGGCGCGCTCATCGCCAACGAGTCGCTCATCAAGAAGGTGTACTTCCCTCGCCACCTGCTCGTACTCTCGGTTGCGGCGGGCATCACCGTCACGTGGGCCACCGAGATGGGCGTGCTGCTCGTCGCGATCATGATCGCCGGTGCATGGCAGGCGATCCTGTGGTCGCCTCTCGTGTTGGTGACGATGGCGTTCCTCGCGGTCTTCTCGGTTGGCATCGCGCTGATGCTGTCGATCGCGAACGTGTACTTCCGCGACACCCAGTACCTGGTCACGATCGTGCTGCAGCTGGGGCTCTACCTCGCTCCGATCGTCTACCCGATCAGCTTCGTCGAGACCCAGTCGAATGCGCTGGGCCCGCTCTTCTGGAACGTCACGCTGCTGGACATTTACTCGCTGAACCCATTCGTGCGCTTCACCGCGGTGTTCCGCAGCCTCCTGTACGACAACACCTGGCCGGAGGTCGGCGACATACTCTACGTAGTGGTCATCTCGGCGCTCAGCGTCGTGATCGGCTGGTGGGTGTTCTCCCGCCATGAGAAGCGGTTGGCGGAACTGCTGTGAGCGTGGCGATCGACGTCGTCGACGTCTCGAAGAAGTTCCGCCTCTACAAGGAGCGCAACCAGTCGATCAAATCGGCCGTCATGCGCCGCCGGGTGTCGGAGCATGAGGACTTCTGGGCGCTGCGCGACGTCTCGATGCAGATCTCGCAGGGCGAGACGTTCGGTCTCGTGGGCGACAACGGCTCGGGCAAGTCGACCCTGCTGAAGTGCATGGCGAAGATCCTGTACCCCGACAAGGGCAGCATCAGCATGAACGGGCGGGTCGCGGCGCTGCTCGAGGTGGGCTCGGGGTTCCATCCGGAGCTGTCGGGTCGCGAGAACGTGTACCTCAACGGCTCGATCCTCGGGATGACCCGCAAGGAGGTCGACCGCAAGTTCGACGACATCGTCGACTTTTCGGGGGTTCGGGAGTTCATCGACCAGCCGGTGAAGAACTACTCGTCCGGCATGTACGTGCGGCTGGGGTTCTCGGTGGCGATCAACGTCGAGCCTGACATCCTGCTGGTCGACGAGGTTCTCGCGGTCGGCGACGAGAGCTTCCAGGCCAAATGCGGCGAAAAGTTCGCGCAGTTCCGTCGCGAGGGTCGCACGGTCGTCATCGTGAGTCACGCGCTCGGAACGCTCGCTGAGATGTGCGATCGGGCGGCCTGGATCCAGCACGGTGACCTCAAGGCGGTCGGCGCCCCCGACGAGGTGATCTCACAGTACCGGGAGGGCCCGCACCGCTGACGCGGCGTGCCGAGGGGGCGTCGTTCGTCCGCCGCGCGGGGACCGTGGGTTACCGTTGATCGGGGAGAGGGGGAACGCTGCCATGGTTCGAACGCGTCTGCGCGCCGCCGCGACTGTCGTCGCCGCGGTTGCGATGCTGGTCGGCTGCGCGGTCCCGTCGCCCGCGCCGACCCCGACCGACGCGTTCCCCCCGCTGCCCGAACCGACCTTCGTTGACCCGCCGACGGAGCCCAGTTCCGTCTTCATCCCGCGAGCGGAGTGGGATGACGAGGCGAGGGTGCTGCGGGTGTGGGCCTTCGTCACGGCGCTGTCGGAGGAGGGCGGCACCTGCACGCTGCACGCTGGGGCCGGTGCCGAGACGGCCGAGGTGGCCGTGCCCGCGACGGCCGACGCGTCGACGACGGTCTGCGATGAGCTCGACATCGAATCCCCGGAGGCGGGCACGTGGACTCTGACGGTCGACTATGCGTCGCCGACAACCTCGGCGACCTCCGAACCCGTCGAGGTGGTGGTGTCGTGAGGTCGATGCGTGTTCTCGTGGCGACCGCCGTCGGAGCGCTCCTCGCCGCAGGCCTGGTCTCCCCCATGGCGACCCCGTCCGCCGTCGCCGACGCGCTCGCGTCATCCTCGTCCCCCGCCTCGGCGGCGGCCCCCGCGGCACCGGAGGCGAACGAGCTGCTCGCCATCTCGGGAGCCGACTTCGACCCGGGCTACATCATCTCTGACGAGCTGTTCTACGACGGCAACGCGATGACGCAGGCCGAGATCCAGGCCTTCCTCGACGCGAAGATCGGGGCGTGCCAGAACGGCCTGTGCCTCAACGTGGTGCGGGTCTCGTCGATCAGCCGCGGCGCCGACTCGTACTGCAACGGGTACACCGGGTCGTCATCCGAGTCGACGGCGGCGATCATCTTCAAGACCCAGCAGTCCTGCTCCATCAGCGCCAAGGTCCTGCTCGTCCTCCTCCAGAAGGAGCAGGGGCTGATCACGCACACCTCGCCCTCGCAGAGTCGGCTCGACCGGGCGACCGGCTACGCGTGCTCCGACACAGCGCCGTGCGCCGTCACGACACTCGGTCTCGCGAACCAGATCTACAAGGCGGCGTGGCAGTTCCAGGCCTACCGGATCAGCTCGAGCTTCCGCTGGTACCCGGTCGGGCAAGTGTCGAACGTCCTGTTCCACCCGGATGCGGCGCGCTGTGGTAGCGCCCCCGTCCTGATCCGCAACTGGGCGACGGCGGGTCTCTACTACTACACGCCATATCAGCCGAACGGAGCCGCGCTCGCAAACCTCGGCGGAACGGGTGACACCTGCTCGAGCTACGGCAACAGGAATTTCTTCGTGTTCTGGAGCAACTGGTTCGGCAGCCCGACGAAGTCGGGCCCCGACTACCTCAATGAGTTCAGGGCTGCGAATAGCTGGTTGGGGGCTCAGTCCGGGCCCGCCGAACTCGTCCAGGGATCCGGTTCGATGGGGTACCGACAGAGTTTCCAGGCCGGCACGCTCTACTGGACCTCGACGCTCGGCGTGCAGGTTCTGACCGGCGTTCAACTAGCGAAGTACACGCAGATCGGGGGTCCATCGAGTCAACTCGGCTGGCCGAGCGGTGCCCAGATTCAGACCAGCGTCGCCGGTGTCGACGGCAGCTACCAGTACTTCCAGAACGGCACCATGTACTGGAGCGCCGTCGGCGGCGCACACGCAGTGACGGCGGGAATCCTGAGCGCCTACCGCGAGGCCGGTACGGCGTCCGGTCCGTTCGGGTGGCCCATTGCCGACCAGACTTGCGCGAGCGGCACAAGTCTCTGCGCGCAGAAGTTCGAATCTGGGACCCTGTTCGGCATCGGGGCGACCGGGGTCAGATTGACACCCGTGACTCAGGCAGCCTGGTCCGCATCCGGGGGGCTCGACGGCGCGCTGGGTTATCCCACATCGATTGCCATCGAGACGTCTGCCGGGGGCCTGGACGGTAGCTTCCAGTACTTCCAGCGGGGCACTGTCTACGAGACGAACGCGTACGGAGCCTACGCGGTGGCTGGGCCCATGCTGAAGGCCTACCAGGCGCGCGCCACCGTATCCGGCCCGCTCGGGTGGCCGACGGACGTGATGACGTGCGCCGCGGGTGGCGCCCTCTGCGCGCAGCGGTTCCAGCACGATGTGCTGTACCTGAACGGTGAGGCGGAGTTCTCACTGTCCTCCGCCGTTGCTGCAGCGTCCGCGGCTGCGGGCGGACTCACCGGACCGCTCGGCTTTCCTCTGGCGGCGGCCGTGTCGACGTCCGCCAACGGACTCTCCGGCACGTATCAGTACTTCCAGGGCGGCACTGTATACGCGACCGACGCGCGTGGAGCATACGCGGTGACGGGTGATCTTCTCGCCGCGTACCGAGAGCGGGCGACGGTCAGCGGCCTTGGATGGCCCACGGACAATGCGATCTGCGGCGGATCGGGCTGCCGCCAGGACTTCCAGGAGGGCACGCTGTACGTGACCGGCGGGACGTCGTACGTGCTCAACGGTGTGATGGAGGCGTACTACCAGTCGATTGGTGGTGCGGGTTCTGTGTTGGGTGTGCCGGTGGGTGCGGTGGTGTCTACGAGTGCGCAGGGGGTGCCGGGGGCGTATCAGTATTTCGCTGGTGGCACGGTGTATTGGACGGCGTCGACGGGGGCGCATGCGGTGACGGGTGCGATGTTGACGGCGTATCGGGCGGCGTCGACGGTGTCGGGTTCGTATGGGTGGCCCAAGGGTGAGATGTCGTGTGATGCGGCGGGGGCGTGTTCCCAGGCGTTTCAGGGGGGGACGCTGTCGGTCACGCCGGGTGCGCAGCAGGTGATGGAGGCGTACTACCAGTCGATTGGTGGTGCGGGTTCTGTGTTGGGTGTGCCGGTGGGTGCGGTGGTGTCTACGAGTGCGCAGGGGGTGCCGGGGGCGTATCAGTATTTCGCTGGTGGCACGGTGTATTGGACGGCGTCGACGGGGGCGCATGCGGTGACGGGTGCGATGTTGACGGCGTATCGGGCGGCGTCGACGGTGTCGGGTTCGTATGGGTGGCCCAAGGGTGAGATGTCGTGTGATGCGGCGGGGGCGTGTTCCCAGGCGTTTCAGGGGGGGACGCTGTCGGTCACGCCGGGTGCGCAGCAGGTGATGGAGGCGTACTACCAGTCGATTGGTGGTGCGGGTTCTGTGTTGGGTGTGCCGGTGGGTGCGGTGGTGTCTACGAGTGCGCAGGGGGTGCCGGGGGCGTATCAGTATTTCGCTGGTGGCACGGTGTATTGGACGGCGTCGACGGGGGCGCATGCGGTGACGGGTGCGATGTTGACGGCGTATCGGGCGGCGTCGACGGTGTCGGGTTCGTATGGGTGGCCCAAGGGTGAGATGTCGTGTGATGCGGCGGGGGCGTGTTCCCAGGCGTTTCAGGGGGGGACGCTGTCGGTCACGCCGGGTGCGCAGCAGGTGATGGAGGCGTACTACCAGTCGATTGGTGGTGCGGGTTCTGTGTTGGGTGTGCCGGTGGGTGCGGTGGTGTCTACGAGTGCGCAGGGGGTGCCGGGGGCGTATCAGTATTTCGCTGGTGGCACGGTGTATTGGACGGCGTCGACGGGGGCGCATGCGGTGACGGGTGCGATGTTGACGGCGTATCGGGCGGCGTCGACGGTGTCGGGTTCGTATGGGTGGCCCAAGGGTGAGATGTCGTGTGATGCGGCGGGGGCGTGTTCCCAGGCGTTTCAGGGGGGGACGCTGTCGGTCACGCCGGGTGCGCAGCAGGTGATGGAGGCGTACTACCAGTCGATTGGTGGTGCGGGTTCTGTGTTGGGTGTGCCGGTGGGTGCGGTGGTGTCTACGAGTGCGCAGGGGGTGCCGGGGGCGTATCAGTATTTCGCTGGTGGCACGGTGTATTGGACGGCGTCGACGGGGGCGCATGCGGTGACGGGTGCGATGTTGACGGCGTATCGGGCGGCGTCGACGGTGTCGGGTTCGTATGGGTGGCCCAAGGGTGAGATGTCGTGTGATGCGGCGGGGGCGTGTTCCCAGGCGTTTCAGGGGGGGACGCTGTCGGTCACGCCGGGTGCGTGATCTCGCCTCGTATGATGAGTCCTCGGGTCGCGCCGCGCGACACTGATCCGTTCCGAGCTGTCAAGGAGTGATCGTGAAGATCGGTGTCGATCAGCTGTGGGAGTTCCCGGTCGACCGGTTCGAGGTGCTCGGCGACCGCCTCATGCTTGATCGCATCGCCGCCGACCTTCGCGACCAGAGCGACGATCGAACTCCGAACGAACATTGGACGACCGCCGGACGGGCCGACGAATCGATGCACACGATGTTGACGCATTGGGTCGGCAGCGTGGGTGAACTCCCGCTGGCGGAGCCGGCGGCAATCGCGCAGACGTCGGGTGAGGCAGGTCTTCTCGCTCGCACCGTCGAGTTCGTCGCGGGCATCGATGCGTTCGGGATCGTTCCCCAGGGAGACACCGCGCACGCTCTGGCCGACCGCAATTTCCGGATGATGGATCTGCACACGCTGACCGAGTTGTCGATCCTCGCCCCCTTCCTCGCGGATTTCGAGAAGCCCAAGCTGCGTGTGCTCGAGATCGGTGGTGGTTTCGGACGCTTGGCCGAGGGACTGCAACTTGCCTTTCCGGGACAAGTCCAGCATGTGCTGATCGACGCCGTGCCGACGTCGCTGATGTACAGCTTCGCGTACCTCCGGGCGCGGTTCCCGCAACTTCGTGTCGTCTTCTCGGAGGGCGAGCAGAGCTGGAGCGACGTCGAATCGGCGGACATCGTCGTGCTCCCCTCCTGGCGGAGCGAGATACTCCCCGTCAGGTCCTTCGATCTCGGCATCAATATCGCCAGCTTCCAAGAGATGGACCTGGCCAACGTCGATCGCTACTTCCGGCTGCTGGACAGTCGCATCGCTCCGGGCGGAGTGGTCGCACTGCACAACTCCCGCGACTATGTATTCCAGGGTCCCTGGCACACCCCCGAGAACTGGGAACAGCTCCTGAAGCGGCGCACGCCGCGCTCATGGACGCGGGACTTCCCCTTCGAGGTCTTCCGGGTCCGCACTCAGGACCGGACGGATTCGCAGCGACTCCACGACTACTTCTATCGAACCCAGGACCTCGCGTACTTCGACAGCGCCGCCATGCCGAGCCCTGATCCGGGATCCGAGGAACAACCGGCGAGGCGTCCGAACAGGTTGTCCCGGGCGGCGGCGCGGATACGCGCGCGCGGGCTCTGAGGCGAGCAGAGGTGCTCGGAGACCCGCGGTAGACTCGCTCCCCGTGAACGTCCCGATCGGAGTGGCCATCGTCGGCGCCGGGTACTGGGGGCGGAATCTGATCCGCAATTTCCTCGAGTCCGACCAGTTCGACGTGAAGTGGGTCGTCGACTTCGACGAGGGGGCCGCACGGCAGGTGCTCGGTTCCGCCTACCCACGGACTCGCATCACCGCCGATGTGGTGTCCGCGCTCGACGACCCGCTAGTCGAGGCGATCGTCGTCGCGACACCTGCGGTGACGCACGCGGAGCTTGGCCGTCGTGCACTCGCGGCGGGCAAGCATCTCCTCGTCGAGAAGCCGCTCGCTCATACTGCCGAGGCTGGGCGTGAACTCGTCGACCTCGCGGCGCGTGAAGGTCTCACGCTCATGGTGGATCACACCTATTGCTACGCGGGACCTGTCCAGCTCCTCGCCGACCTCGTCCACGATGAGTCCCTCGGTGAGCCGCTCGTCGTGCACTCGACGAGAATCAACAAGGGCCTCGTGCGCCTCGACGTGGATGTCATCTGGGATCTCGCCGCCCACGACCTTTCCATCCTCGCCGCTCTTCTCCCACCGGGCATTCATGTCGAGTCGGTTCAGGCCCAGGGTGCGGACCCCTTCGCCGACGGGCATCTCAAGGAGGCTGTGCTGGCCGTCCATCTCAGCAACGGGGGACTGGCGCACATCACCGTGAGCTGGTTGAGCCCGGTGAAGCAGCGCACGATGAGCATCGTCGGTACGAAGGCGAGTGTGCACTGGGACGACCTCGATGAGTCGCACCGGATCATGATGCATGGCTTCACCGGAACTCCGGATCTCGGTCCGGCGAGTTCGCGGGAAGCGTCGACGCGAGTCATCCGTCCACTCGAGTTCACGGATATGACCGAGGTCCCCTACGACACGACCGAGGCGCTACGACTGATGGTCGCGGAGTTCGCGCGTGCCATCAAGACCTCGACGTCGCCCAGGACAGACGGGGCCGCGGGTATGGTGGTCTTGCGTATGCTCGAGGCGGCATCGGAGAGCGTGAGGCATCACGGAGCACCGGTTAAGCTGGCCTGATGACCGCGCGAATTCCCTTCCTCGACCTCGGAGCCCAGCACGCAGAGATCGCCGACGAAGTCGCGCAGGGTTTCGAGAGAATCCTGGCAACCACGACATTTCTCGGCGGTCCGGATGTCGACGCTTTCGAGTCTGAGTTCGCCGCCTATCAGGGTGTCGGTCATGCCATCGGTCTCGCGAACGGCACCGACGCTGTCGAATTCGCGCTCAGAGCTGTCGGCGTGGGCCCGGGTGATGAGGTGGTCATGCCCGCCAACACCTTCGTCGCGACGGCCGAGGCGGCCTGGCGGATCGGTGCGAAGGTCGTGCTGGTGGACATCGACCCCGAGTCCTACCTGATGGACCTTGCGGCCGCGGCGGCCGCGCGCACATCTCGGACGCGGGCGGTTGTTCCCGTGCACCTCTTCGGACGGCTCGTCGACATTCCCGCGCTTCGAGACCGTGTCGGCGAGGTGGCCGTCGTAGAGGATGCCGCGCAGGCACAAGGCGCGCGCTTGCGAGGGCGCGCAGCCGGGCAGGGCGGCATCGCCGCGACCAGCTTCTACCCGGGTAAGAACCTCGGCGCCTACGGGGACGCCGGCGCTGTCGTGACCGATTCGGCCGAGTTCGGGCGCTACGTTCGACGTCTCGGCGGTCACGGGGGGCTCGTGAAGTACGAGCACGACATCGTAGGATTCACGAGCCGGCTCGACGCGCTCCAGGCGGTCGTCCTACGCGCGAAACTGGCGCACCTCGACGAATGGAACGCTCGGCGGCGACACCTTGCGCAGCGGTACGACGACCTGCTCGCTGATCTGCCGATCCTCCTCCCCGAGATTCCCGCCGAGGCAGAGTCGCACGTCTGGCACCTGTACGTCGTCCGGCTCCCGGACGATGCTCCAGTGACAGCCCGCGATGAGGTGCTGGCGCGTCTCACCGCCTCCGGCGTCGGCACAGGGATCCACTATCCCAAGCCTGTTCACCTCACGCCCGCGTTCGCCGATTTGGGGTACTCGCTAGGGGCGTTCCCGCACGCCGAGCGCGCAGCCGAACGGATGTTCAGCCTGCCGATGTATCCACACCTGTCGGATGCCCAACAAGATGAGGTCGTCGCCGCACTGACGGCTGCTCTCCAGTGAACGTCGTCGTTGTCGGTGCAGGGAAGATGGGCTTGCCCATCGCCTGCCAGTTGGCCTCGCGCGGGGCAACCGTCGTCGCGTGCGACGTGAACCCCGCTGTCGTGGATCTCATCAATGAGGGTCGCGCACCGTTCGAGGAGCCTGGGCTGAGCGAACTGTTGGCGGAAGGAGTCCTCAGCGGCAGGCTTCGCGCCACCACGGATACTGCCGCCGCCGTCGCTGAGGCCGATGTCGTCATCGTGATCGTACCGGCGCTGCTCACTCCGGAGCGCGACATCGACAGCTCGATGATCGAAGCCGTCGCCAAGCTCATCGCTCCTGTTCTGCCGGCCGACGCTCTCGTCAGCTTCGAGACGACGATGCCGGTCGGCGGCACCCGGGCGCGACTGATCCCGCTCCTGGAGTCAGCCGGAAAGGTCGTCGGCATCGACTTCGAGGTGGTCTTCTCGCCCGAGCGCGTTAAGAGCGGCTTCCTGCTGCGCAACCTGACGGTGAATCCGAAGGTCGTCGGAGCCACCTCTCCGGAAGCCGCCACGAGGGCCTCGGACTTCTACCACCGCTACCTCGGCGCGCCAGTGCAGAATGTCGGCACCCTGGAAGCGGCGGAGTTCGTCAAGCTCGCCGGAATGGTCTACCGGGATGTGAACATCGCACTCGCCAACGAGTTGGCGAGCTACGCGGAGATTACCGGCCTCGACCTCCAGGCGCTGCTGCCCATGATCAACTCCGACGGCGAGGCGGCGATGTTGCAGCCAGGTATCGGTGTCGGGGGCCACTGCACGCCTGTCTATCCCTACTTCCTCATCCGCGACGCAGAGCGGCGGGGCCTCTCTCTCCCGATGACCCTCTTGGGACGGCAGATCAACGATTCTCAGGCAGCCCACGCTGTCGAGATGATCGAGGCATCCCTCGGCTCGTTCGCGGGAAAGCGGGTCAACATACTCGGGCTCGCTTTCCGCCCGCAAGTGAAGGAGACCGCGTTCTCGACGGCGTTCCTGCTCGGCGCCGAGTTGCGGCGTCGAGGCGCGGAGGTGCTGTTGACGGATCCGATGTTCACCGACGAGGAGATCCGCGGGCACGGGTTCCGGCCCGCATCGATCGACACCCGAGCTGATGCGCTGATCCTCAACACTGCGCACCCAGAGTTTCTGGAAATCGACTGGGGGGCGATCGCCGGTCGCGGAGTCTCCGTCGTGCTCGACGGTCGCAACGGGTGGCGGAGTACTCAGGTGACCGATGCCGGAATCCGTCACCTCGCGATCGGCACGGGATCCAGCACGTGGGCATGAGTCCGGAGAGGTTCCTGGCGAAGGAGCTGCGTGCGTATCGACACGACCTCGATCCCCTTCATTTCGAGCGGATCGCGTCGCGCCTCCCTCTACCGGGCGGACCGGCCGACGGCGCGATCGTGCGTTCTATGCACCAGCATCCTGAGGAGTCGTTGCGATTCCTCGAGTCCGCAGCCGGCGCCCCCTGGCGCGCCCGACTCGAGGGAACGCCCGTCGACACGCACTGGCCGCCAGTCGAGCGGCTCGCCGTGTCATATCATCTGCTGGCGCGCGGGAACGACAGCGATTCCGTTCTGGGATGGAGTCCTTTCCGGGTAGAACGTCCGCGTCCGGACATCGCAGAACCGGCCGGGGGCGTTCCGGTGCCCATTCCCGTGAGAAAGGGGCACCGTACCTCTTTCCGCGCGGGGGAGGGCGTCCTCAGCGCTCCGGACGTGCGGTGGCTGACCCTCGACGACGCGATCGTGCAGGACGGGGGATCGGTTCGCGTGGGCGACACCTGGATCGCGTACGAGCCCTCGGCCGACCCCTCGAACGCCACTTTCGTCTCCGGTCTGTGGCAGACGCATTGGGGAACCCGCGTGCACCCCGACACCGTCATGATCAAGACCGCGCCCGAGGCTCCCGACGTCATCGACGAGGGGATTCTGATCGCCGGGCGCAACGACGACAACTGGTATCAGTTCATGGTGTTCTATCTGGCACGCATACTGAGCGTGCCGAGCAGCGTGCCCTCTGACGCCCCCCTGCTGGTGACAGAACGCACCCTCCCCGGGGGGATCGAGGCGCTCCGAGAGCTCAGCGACCGACCGATCCGGATGATCGACCCGGGGCTGGCTCAGCGTGTTCGCAGACTCCACGTCGGCCCGCCGGTCGGGAACATGCGCGATGACGGATACGACGCCTGGTTCCGCGCGCTCACCGTGCATCTTCCCGCACTGCGTGAGTTGCGTCGACGCTGGGGTGTCGACACCCCTCGGATCGGCGCAGGGCGCAAGATCTTCCTTCATCGCAATGCCGGTCGGCGTGGTGTTACCAACGCCGAATCGATCGCATCCATCGCGCAAGAGGCGGGCCTCGAACTCGTCGATCCGGCGCTGCTCACCTTCGGAGAGCAGCGCGAGGTCTTCTCGTCGTCGGAGCTGGTCGTCGGTGCGACAGGGGCGGTGATGGCCAACTATCTGCTGATGCGGCCCGGATCGCACATCATCGGGCTCACGTCTGATCACCTCTACGATTTCATATCTCCGCCGGCGATGGCGTGGATCGCGGGATGCACGTTCGAGTACGTCACGGGACCGAGTCTGGTGACGAGGCGCGATGTCGAGCACCTCCAGCATTGGGTCCAAGCCGATTTCGCCATTCCCGCGCAGACTTTTCGCCGGGTTCTTCGCGCGAGGACCCGATCGTGACGAGGCGCCTGAGCGAGCAGGAGACTGCGACGACCCATGTCAGGATGGCAGTGCGGGAATTCACCGCGGAGAGCTTTGCAGGAAGACGTTCATGACGACATATCTCGTGACTGGGGGCGCCGGATTCATCGGGCACCATCTCGTCGCTCGCCTTCTCGATGAGGGACACCGGGTCATCGCGCTTGACAACGGCCGTTCGGGCCGCTGGGATCGCGTCGACGCACGCGCGGAGCGCGACGAGCGCGGCATCGAAGATCTCACCGTCGAGGAGTGGCGCGCTCGACTCGACGAAGTCGACGTGCTTTACCACCTCGCGGCCGAGAAGTACAACTCCTCATCCAGCACGCCCGAGCGCGTGCTCGATGTGAACGTCGTCGCGACGGAGCGCCTGTTCAGAGCCGCTGTGGGGGCGGTCGAGAAGACGGTATTCACCTCGTCGCTGTACGCCTACGGCTCCATGGGGCCTGAGACGATGCGGGAGGCAGACCTGCCCGTCCCCGTCACGCACTATGGCGCTTCGAAGCTGATGGGTGAGCACCTGTTGCGGGTGATGGCCCGCGACGCCCCCTTCGCATGGACCGTGGCGCGACTGTTCTTCATATACGGCCCGAGCCAGTGGGCCGAAGGCGGGTACAAGTCCGTGATCTTCTCCAATTTCGAGCGCATCGCGGCTGGCGTCGCGCCCACGATCCGCGGCGATGGCGAGCAGATCCTCGACTATGTGTACATCGACGACTGCATCGACGCCTTGCGCCTGCTCGAGGATCATCGACTCGATGGACGGACCTTCAACGTCGCGACGAGTTCGGGCGTCTCGATCAACCAGCTCACGAGCCTCATGACGGAGGTCTCCGGCTACGATGGACCGGTCGAGACGGTGGCGGCCGACTGGACGGCCGGTTCGCGTCGCGTGGGCGACCCTGAACACTTGCGTGGGGTCGGATGGCTACCGAAAACCGAGCTTCGCGACGGACTGTCGCATGTCTGGAGATGGATGAATGACCGCTGACGCCCCAGCCGAGGAGCCCCGGCCGGAGCTGTCCGTCGTCGTTCCCTGCCTCAACGAGGAGGCGACGGTCGTCGCCCTTCTCGAGCGGATCGACGCGTCGCTATCGGACGCCGGCCTGAGCTACGAGGTCGTGTTCGTGGACGACGGAAGCACCGACTCGACCTGGGAACGTCTGACCGAGCTCGCCGCGTCATCGCCCGAGGGGAGAGTGACGATCGAGCGGCATGCCGAGAACCAGGGGATCCCGAACGCATGGAACACCGGAGTAGCGCGCGCGTGCGGTAGCTATGTGGTGCTGATCGACGCCGACCTCCAGAACTCGCCTGCCGACATCCCTCGGCTGTATGCGGCGCTCCAGGAATCGCACGCCGACGTGGTCCAGGGCTATCGTTCGCACATCGAACGGCAGGACGGCTTCCGGCTGTTCTCCTCCAAGGTCCTCAACTGGCTCCTGAACGTCAGCTTCGGCGACCACGCGAAGGACAACAAGTCGGGGTTCGTGTTGGCGCCGCGGCTCGTGATGCTTGAGATCCTGCATCACGAACGGCGGTATCACCACTTCCAGACGTTCATACGTGTAGCCGCGCGCGCGCGCGGCTACACCGTCACCGAGATCGAGACGCTGTTCTTCCCGCGCTACGCAGGAACATCGTTCCTCGCCGGATCCAACATGGCGAAGGTGACGTTCCAGGCGCTGCTCGACATCCCGGTCGCTCTGCGCGAGTTCGGACGAGGGCGTGGACGCCCCCGCGACGGGAGTGTCGTTCCGACGCGTCAGCCGCTGCCGAAAGCGACGCATCCCTACCGCGGCTGGCGCCGGGTGCTCTTCGAGCTGTTCTTCGCGACCATGCCACTGCACAAGTGGCTCATCCGGCGGAACGCACGTGCGCTGTATCTCCAGCTCAAGCAGACCGAGTATCTGCCGGCGGACCAGATGCGCGAGCTGCAGACTGAGAAGCTGCGACGCATGCTTCAGCATTCTGCGCGTCACGTCCCCTACTACCGCACGCTCTTCGCGTCCGTCGGGTTCGATCCGTCGACGCTGAGTTCGCTCGACGACCTCGAGCGCGTGCCTCTTCTCGGCAAGCCCCAGCTGCGCCGGCATCTCTACTTCGACCTCTTCGCTGACGACCATGTGAAGAGTCGGATGCATAAGATCTCGACGAGCGGGTCGACGGGTGAGCCGACCACAACCTACGCTGACCGCTACCAGCTCGAGGTTCGGTTCGCGACGACGCTACGCGCGCTCGAATGGACCGGATGGCGCTTCGGCGACCGTCAGGCCCGGCTGTGGCATCAGACGTTGGGGATGTCGAGGAGTCAAGTCATCCGCGAACGAATCGACGCGATGTTCATGCGCCGACTGTTCATCCCCGCATTCGAGTTGAACCCGGCCAATCTGCAGCGGATGATCGACAGGATCCGCCGCCACCGCCCCGTGCTGGTCGACGGCTATGCGGAGTCGCTCAACTTCCTGGCGAGCTACGTCCGGGCCGGCAATCGTCCGGGATTCTCCCCGCGATCGATGATGTCGTCCGCGCAGGCTCTGCCGGACAACGTCCGTGACGACATCGAGGCCGGCTTCGGTACACGCGTCTACGACAAGTACGGGAGCCGGGAGTTCTCGGGCATCGCGTACCAATGCGAGGCGTCCCGGGACCACCATGTGATGTCGGAGAGCTATATCCTCGAGATCCTCGTTGAGGGTCGGCGTGCGCTTCCCGGCGAGGTCGGAGAGATCGTCATCACCGATCTCAACAACTTCTCCACACCGTTGATCCGCTACCGCCTCGGTGATCTCGCCACGGCGGTCGACGAGAGCGAGCCGTGTCCGTGCGGGCGTAGCATGCCGCGGATCGGCAGGATCGAGGGCAGGACCCAGGCGATCGTCCACTGCGCGAACGGTACATGGATGCCCGGAACGTTCTTCGCCCATTTCTTCAAGGACTACGAGCACCTCATCCGCTTCTTCCAGATCCACCAGAGTACGGCCGGATCGTTCGTGCTCAAGGTGGTCCGCGGCGATCAGTGGGGGGAGTCGACCTTCGCCGAGATGCTGCTCCGACTCCGCAAGTACGTGGGGGAGACCGAGATCACGGTCGAATACGTCGATTCGATCCCGTTGCTCCGCACGGGGAAGCGATCGCCCGTGGTGTCGTCAGTCGGTCTGGACTTCCAAGCGGTGGATCAAACCGCGCTCGGTGCTCGTTAGCCCAACTGGTGGCTGCGGCGGGTCGCCAGCCATTCGGCGAGTCGGCTCAGGCCGGCCGCGAGCAGGTCGCCGATCGTCGACGTGACGCGCGCGGCGAGAGCGATCGCGAGCGCGGCGGACGGGCTCGAGGCGAAACCCGACAGCCCGGCGACGATGACGGCCTCCCGAACACCGAGACCCGAGGGGAAGATCACCGCGAGGAATCCGAGACTCTGCGCGCCCGCCGCGATGGCGGTAGCCCCCAGGATCGTCATGGTGTGTGAGGTGCCGCTGAGGAGGAACAGCAGTTGTGCCCCGTACAGGAACCACGATGCGAGCGCGCACGCGATGATCTGGGCGATGAGCGGGCGAGTGAACGAGACCTCACGATCACCACGCCGCAAGACCACGCGGAGCCCCCACCGGACCACACCGTTGACGAGCGCGGGGCTGACGAGGGTGACGAGCAGGAGCGCGGTGCCGATCAGCGGATACAGCCAGGGAAGCGGCACTGCGATGCGTGACAGGGCCAGACTCAGAGTGATGCCGCCGGTGGCGAGGCCGACGGCGGCCGCGATAGGCCCCGCCAGTCCGGTCGCGACTCTTCCGAAGCCGCGTCGCGCTCCGAGGACGATCTGGTAGAGGAAGGCCCAGAAACCGCCGGGGATGAACTTCGCGAGCTGGCCTACGAGGTACACCACCAGCGCGGAGACCACGGTCGATGGCTGACCGAGGGCGCCGAGCACGCCGCGCCAGACGAAGGCGCTCGCCACAACACCTGCCATGGCGGACAACGTCGCGGCGACGAGCGACCACGGCGAGATCGTCGCGAAGGTGGCAGCCACCGTGTCCCAGTCCCGCTGCAGCCAGAGTGCCAGTGCCAATGCCAGTGCCAGCACGATCGCTGACTGAAGGACGACGGCTCCGATGCGCCGCAGCCGTTCGCGCCGCGCAGCCGCACCCGGCTCCACGGCAGGCGACGTCTCGTCATCGGCCGGAGGCGTCATCGGCGGCGGTCCCGATGCCATTTCGCTTGGGACGCCAGGCCGGCGGCGGGTGCGACGCTCGGTGCGTACCCGAACTCAGCGCTCGCCTTGGCGTAGTCGCCGCGCGTCTCGAGCTGGTCGCCGGGTCGCGTGGCGACGAACTCGATCTCGTGCGGTAGCTGGAGGGCATCCGAGATGAGGTCGAGCGAATCGAGCACGCTGATCGACTTGGATCCGCTGATGTTGTAGACCTCGCCCGCACGTGCATGCTCGAGCGCGTTGGCCGTCCCTGCGGCGCAGTCGGTCACATAGGTGTTGGTGCGCGTCTGCTGCCCGTCGCCGTGCACGCGGATGGGTCGCTGATCGAGCACCGCTTCGATGAATTTGTGGTAGCCCATGTCGGGACGCTGGCGCGGACCGTAGACCGAGAAGTAGCGCAGGACCGTCGCCGGGAATCCGAAGTTCGAATAGTGCGCGAGGACGAGCTTCTCGGCTGCGAGCTTCGAGACGCCATAGGGGGAGACCGGGTCGGTCTTCTGGGTCTCGTCGCCGACGGCATGCAGCCCGTACACCGACGATGTGGAGATCTGCACGAAGCGCTCCACACCGACAACCGACGAAGCCGAGATCAGTCGATCGAGCGCGAGCACATTGCAGTCGAGGTAGAGGCGCAGGTCTTCCCACGAGCGGATGAGCCCCGGCATCCCGGCCTCATTGACCACATGAGTGACGCCGTCCAGTGCGGGTGAGAGATCGTCGGTGCGCAGATCGAGCTCGAAGGCGGTGACTCGGGGGTGTTCCGCGAAGCTGCGCCATGTCTGCCGCTTGACGTCCGAAGGATACGATTCGTCGAGGAAACAGTCGAGCGCAACGACCTCGTGCCCGCGGTCGAGAAGCTCCTCGACCAGGTGGCTCCCGATGAATCCCGCCGCTCCGGTGACGAGTGCTTTCATGACGTCGGATCCTTTCGGGTGCGGATGCGATGCCAGACGCGTCGCTCGAGGGGGCTCACGGCAATAGCGATGACCACGAGGCCGATGACCTGGAAGGTCATCATGTAGCGGGTCTCGAAGTGGGTCAGCCAGATCATCGCCAGATGAGCGCCCGCGAGCATGAGCAGCAGGAATGGGCCGCTCCGACCTCGAATCGAGTCGATCGCGAGGATGACGATCGCTGCGAGGAAGGTGAGCAGACTGAGCGCACCGAACGGCACCGAGGTCCACGAGGAGACGGGGTCGCCCGGTACCGCGAACCATGCTTCGACAGTCGTCGCGGATCGCATCGCGATGAATGGTCCTGGATGGGTGATCGCGGTGGTCAGCGCGTACCGCTGGAAGGTGCTGAACGTAGTGGGCCCATTCCCGTCATACGGCGAGCCGTCGGCCTTCCCGACCTCGACCCTCTCCAACTCGGCGCATTGAGCGCGGTCGATGTCACACGCCCAGTTGGCCTCACCATCGATCAGGAAGCGGGCGTTGTACGATTCCAGTCGCTCGTCGTCCATCCACAACTGCGCCCACTGGTAGTCGCCGCTCGACCAGGAGTAGCTTCCCGGGTGCACGTAGGTTCCGAGCGCGATCGTCCAGGAGGAGGTGACCAACCCGAACCCCACCAGGAAGACACCCCATTGAGTGAGATGGCGAAGCGGCGCGGGTGCGTCGGGCGTTCGACGCCGTGTCGTCCGGACGATCGTGCGGATCAGTAGGTAGACGCCCAGCGCCGCGAGTGCGGCGAGGGCCGCGAACAGCCACGTGACGCGGAGGAGGCACAGGAGTCCGAGCAGGAGGCCCAGGCCGCCGAAGTAACGGAGACGTCGCCCCCGCCGGATTCCCGCGAACTCCGGCTGCGACGTCAGGTAGATCCCGAGCGCGAGAATCGCCGTGAGGCCTGCGGAGATTCCGTCGCTCGAGATGGCTCCGTTGTGGATCGTCCAGCCGGTGAGGAGCGGACTGGCGAGCCAGGCGAGCGAGAATAGCCCGAGGGTGACGAACGCTCGACGCCCGATGAGTACGGCGGCGAGCAGTGCGAGTGCTGCGGCCCACACGATACCTGTGATCACGAGCATAGGGACGATCGGCAGGGCGCCGCCATTGACCGACATGATCACCCACAGCAGGAACGGCACCCCTGGGGGCCACAGGTTGAGGATCCATCGGTTGCTCGCGTCAACGGTCCCGTCGAGATAGTCGTAGGCGAGCGTGGTGTAGGAACCCGAGTCGCTGCCGCCCAGGGCCTTGAGAAGCTGAGGAACAGTTGCATCGAGTCCGATCCCGTAGAACCTCGTGTCCCCCAGTGCGGGGAACGCGATCACGAGGAACACGGCCAAGGCCACGATGAACACCCCGATGGACCAGCTTCGACGTGGAACGAGACGTGTGCGCGCGTTCGTGATGTGTGCGCTCAGCGATGTCATGGGGGTCCGTCGCGATTCCAGAGCCCGAGGGCGGTCGGCGGTGGGCGAGATGGCGCCGGACAGATACCAGCGTGGCCGCGTACAGCATAACTCACCTCCCTGAATGCTCTAGCCTCGACCCACGAGGAGGAGTGACGTGGCGGAAATCGGCGCGGCAGAGGCAACACAGGCATGCCTCGAAGAAATTCGAGAGATGCTCGCTCGCAACTATCCGCGCTTCCGGCGTCGCGATATCCGCGCGATCATGCGCCGGCACGGCTTGACGGACGCCCCCGTCGCGCTCCTCTTGGGACCCGGCCGCCCCCCGATTCGTCGGCTTGTGCATTTCATGCGCGCTCTCCGCAGAGGGACACGCCCGACGCGGGAGGAACACCCGCTCTTCTCCGCATCCTTCTATCGCGCAACGAACCCTGATATCGCGTCCGCCGGCATTGATCCGTGGCTCCACTATCAGGTGTTCGGGCGCGCAGAAGGGCGATCCCCGCACCCATTCATCGATGTGTCGAGGCTCGCCGGCCAGCTGCCGGACACCCTGACCGCGGTTGTCGTCGATGCCTACCTGATGCGCCGCGAACACTGGCTGTTGAGCCCGAGCCCCTACATCGAGACCGAACACTTCGCGGCCGCGGGTCCCTGGGACGGCGTCACGCATCCACTCGTCCAAATCGCCGAGCAGTACCCCGCCGAGCCGTGGGTTCGCGCACGGCTGAGTCTCATCGACCTCGTCGATGCGCGCAGCCCGGAGCGCCACGCACTCGCGGCGCTGATGATGCTCGACCCGCGTCGAGTACATGCCGGTCGGCTTTCGGTGTGGAGCCGTACAGCGCCGCCGCCGTCAGATAGCCATGGCGCCTTTCGTGTCGTGCCCGGGTTCTTCGCGGGGCTCGACGGCACCGAGATCGTAGCGATCGGGCGTGAGGTCGTCAGTCGAGACGGCACGGCCGTGCGGAATCGACATGTCGTCGCGATCGCCGACGACGGCGAGCGCTACACGGCGTCGACGCTCGTCGTCGCGATCGGAGAGCTTGACCATCGAGCGCTGGGTGCGCTCGCTTCGCGCCTCGATGGGGGCGATATCGTCGCCCCCGTGGATGTGCAACAGGAGCGCGCGTTGAACATAGCGGGCGTCCGCACGCTTCCGTTCGGGCGCCAGGCCATCGTCGAGGCCCGACACCTCGAGCTGTGTGGCGAGGCGCAGCCGGTTCAGATCGAGGCCGCGGCCGCTCTTACTCGCGGCGGCTTCACCCCACCGAAGGTGCGCACGAGCGGCGTGATCGCGGCGCACAACCAGTTGAGATGGATCGAGACGGCCATTCGCAGCCTGGCGGCCGAGGCTGACGAGGTCGTCGTCGTCGACGACGGTTCGACGGATGGGACGGCCGAGCTCCTGGAAACCCTCGTGCGTGAGGAAGGCTTCACCCTCATCCGCAATACGGTCGCGCGGGGGGTGTCGGAGGCATATGCGGTCGCAGTAGAAGCCTCCAGCGGCGAGATCCTGCTGATCCAGGGTGGCGACGACCGCACGTTGCCTGGTCGTGCGGCGGCATCGATCGCTGCGCTCTCCGACCCGTCGGTCTCGCTCGTGCACAGCGACCCGGTCGTCATCGACGCGGACGGCAATGTCCTCCCGCACGGCGCGGCAGGTGAGTTCCAGGAACCACATGTCTCTGATGTCCTCCGGTATCTGGTCGAGACCGGGAACTTCATCTGTGCGCCGTCCGTCGCGATCCGGCGTGAGGACTACCTCGCCCACGGGGGATTCCCGGCGGGGATCGCGCTGTTGCAGGATTACGCTCTCTGGATCGAGCTCGCGCGAGTCGGACGATTCGACCGTCTGGACGCCCCCGTGGTCGAATACCGGAAGCACGGGGGGAACCTGTCGCGGGAATACACGGGGATCGACACCGCTCGCCGCCGGCGTCACGCGGTCGAGCTGAGCTGGGTGCGCGAGAGATTCATCCAGGCCGCCGATCGCCGTGATCTGGATCGCCTCGGCGCTCCGGCCGCGGCGAACGGACAACTGCTTGCGCGAGACGATCGCGCCCTCCTGCTGAGCTTCGCGCTGGGCGACCAGGGCGTGTTCCGTCGAGCAGTCGACGACTTGCTCACACGGGTCGCGAAGGACGGAGTCGAGGTGCTAGACACGCTCGGCATCGCGCCGGGCGACGTCGCGGAACTCATCTATCGTGCGGACCCCGAGAATCTCGCGGCCCTCGGACGCAGCGCGGCGGTGCTGCGCGCGCTCGGCGATTCGGCATCGGGCTGAAGCGTCGGCCGGCAGTCAGAGGAAGTTTCGGAGCGCCAGGTCGAACTCGTTCGTCGGCACCGAGAAGTCGGCATGGATCCAATGGTTCCGGTCGGGAAGCTCCGACAGCCGCGCCGCGCTCGATCCGAGCAGATACTCGAACGAGCACCCGGCGATCGAAGCGAGCACCGCAGGGAGGACGAAATCGGCGAGCTGTCGTGAGGTCAGTGCGAGGATGCGCGAACCCGGTCTCATGAAGAGATAGTTCGCCATGACGGCTCCGCTCGCTCCCACCAGCACCTCAGCGTCCGCGAAGAGCTTCCGCTGTTCGAAGTAGTCGAGTCCGCTCGGATCCACCACCTCAAGTCCATGGCGTCGGGCGATTCGGGCGAGCAAGTGCTCGTTGGTGATCCCGCGGTGCCGTGAACGGCGAGTGACGAAGATCTGGCGGCCGGCATGATTTCGAGCGGTATCCACCCCCCACTGGCGCCGCAGCTCGTCCAACGGAGCCCGGTTGGCGCGTATCCCGTCCGCCCAGGGGATCTTGGTGGTGTCGAGCACCTCTACCGGGGGCGCAGCCACGTGGAGTCTGCTGACAGCTTGCGCGACATCGGGATCGATGAACACCAACGGGCGATCGCTCACGTCTCGAAGGGCCTGGATGCCGGTCGGCGGCACCCGAGGCGTCACCAACAGGGGGACATTGGAGCGCACAGTTTCCGGAATCCCCACTACGCGCGGCAGGTACTCCACCATCCAGTGGAACCAGTTCGCATCGGACCTGCCGGCGAGCAGAATCGCCTCGTCGATCGGATCCCCGGTCGAGGCAGCCCGCCGCAGGAGCACACCTTCCGGATGCTGGGAGCTCCCGAACGTCGTCGTGTACTGACCGGCGACGAAGTCGCGCGCCGGATCGGCGGCGCCCTCATAGCAGATGAAGCGATCGCCCGAGGTGACTGTGCCGCCGTCCTGAATCAGTGCGTCATCAACCGTCAGCCATCCCGGATCGGGTGCGGGGAGCACCTGCTCCCTCTCGATTGCGGTGGCGCGGGATCCCGATACCTGCAGGTCGACCGCCTTCACCGGCACGATGCCGGAGCCTCCCGCCACCGGCCTGTCCACTCTCAACGCCGTGAGATCTGATGCGAACTCGGTGGAGAGTCCTTCGGCGGCGAGCCGGTAGCGGTCGGCCCAGCGGTCGTTCGTAGGGAACGTGGCGAGCGCTGCGGCCATCTGTTCTCTCAACCCATCCGAGCTGGGCGAGTCCACGAAGTCCCAGAGGAGCGCCGGGGACTCCTGAACGAGGGCGTCCAGCCACAACGCCGGGGACGATTCGGAGGGAACCGGCATGGATTGGATGGCGTCCAGGTAACCGAGGAGGTTCGGGGCCGGCTCGATGGTCCCGCCGATGCTGAGCAGTTGACGCCGCGCGAGGTCGTTCGAGGCAGGCAACGGCGAGTCCTGTTCCCGGTGCGAGACGAAGAACCGGAAGTCTGGACCGACGATGGGTCCTTCGGCGGTCACTCTCAGCCCGAAGCGCTGGAGCGCCCCGCGCACGCCGAGTTCCTTGCGGCGCGGGTGTCCGACCGCCACGGCGTAGCCTGAGTTCGCCGCCAGCAGGCGGGAGCGGTCGACACGGAACGGGCGCGAAACCCAGCCCGTGTAGACGACACGTCGCCTCGAGGGCGGCTTGCTGCCGGACCCGAGGCCCTCGATCAGCCGGCGGATCTGGTCGAGGTGGTCGACTTGATGATCGCGCCTGAAGGCGATCGCGAGATCGGCGACGCGGTCGGCAAAGCTGCGATAGCCCGTGCTCATCCGAGTTCTGCACCGAGCGGGGTGAGTATCCCGTCGGTCTCGCGATAGCGATCACCAGTCGCTGCGTCGACGAGGTCGCCGTCCTCCGGCAGAAGCGGACGTCCGCTTCGGCCCACCCATCCGATCCGACTGGCCGGAACACCGGCGACTAGCGCGTGTGCAGGAACGTCCTTGACGACGACCGCGCCCGCCGCGACGGTCGCCCACGCGCCGATCGAAAGGGGCGCTACGCAGACGGCGCCAGCGCCGATCGACGCGCCATATTCGACCCGCACACCGACGGGAATCCAGTCGGCTGCCGACTTGAGGGTGCCGGCGGGCGTGACCGCGCGCGGATACTCGTCGTTGGTGAACACCACTCGTGGTCCGATGAAGACGGCGTCAGCAACGACGGCAGGCTCGTAGATGTAGGCGCCATTCTGGATCTTGCAGTCGGCGCCGATGCGAACGTCGGGACCGACATACGCGTCTCGTCCGATACTCGTTTTCGCGCCGATATGCACACCTTCACGGATGTGGGTGTGGCCCCACACCGTAACGCTGTCGTCGAGGATGGCCGCTGGGTGGACGTCGGCTGTGGGGTCGATCACTGTCGAATTCTACGCGCCCGCTTATCCGGGGACCCTCAGCCCTGCTGGGGTAGTGTCGACGGGTGGAAAACTGGACGCTCCCTGCCGTGATCCCGGTTCCGGCGATGCGCGATGATCTCGGAGCTCTCGGTGTCGTCGAAAAAGACAGCCCCTTTCCGTTCCCCATCAAGCGCGTGTACTTCTTGTACGACGTTCCGGCGGATGCGGTGCGCGGTTCGCACGCGCACAAGGCGCTCCACCAGCTGATCATCCCGATCGCGGGCAGCTTCCGCGTTGCGCTCGACGATGGTCGCACGCGCTCCGACTTCCTCCTCTCGAGCCCCGACCAGGGCTTGACCGTGCCGCCCGGGTACTGGCGGACTCTGCACGACTTCACTGCCGGTTCCGCCGCCCTCGTGCTGGCCTCGGAGGAGTACGACCCGACCGACTACATCCGCGACTACGACGCGTTCGTGGCGTGGGCCAGCCGTGGCTGACGTCTTGTCGGCGCCGCACGAGCCGATCCTTCCCGCCTGACGGCGGACGCCCAGTTCGGGCAGACCTAGCGTTGCTAGGCTTTCGCACGCCTCCACCCCAGCCAGGAAGAGAGCAGAATGCCTCAGGTCCGCCCCGGTCTCGTGTCGGTCGTCCTCGTGAACTACCGCGGGACCGATGACACATTGGCGGCGATCGATGCGCTCGGAAAGCTGGACTGGCCCGCTGAGCGGCTCGAGATCATCGTCGTCGAGAACGCATCCGGTGACGATAGCCTGAAGCGTCTGCGCGCGGAAGCGTCGGAGGTCACGATCGTGCCGTCGAAGACGAATCTCGGATTCGCCGGAGGATGCAATCTCGGGGTGTCCCGCAGTTCCGGTGAGGTCGTCGCGTTCCTCAACAACGATGCTCGACCGGACGAGAACTGGATCGGCGCGGCGATGGAGGCGTTCGACCGCTCGCCGCGGGTCGGTGCCGTCGCGAGTCGGGTGCTCGACTGGGACGGCAAACTGGTTGACTTCGTCGATGCCGCGCTCACCTGGTACGGCATGGGCTACAAGCCGCTCACCGGTGACCGCCCGCCGTCGCGCGGTGACCAGGCCCATCCGGTGCTGTTCGGCACGGGCGCTGCGATGTTCGTGCGCCGGGAGGTGTACGAGGAGCTCGGAGGCTTCGACGAGCGCTACTTCATGTTCTTCGAGGACGTCGACTTCGGGTGGCGACTCAACCTCGCCGGGTGGCGGTTCTCGTATGAACCAGCCTCGCTCGCCTTCCATCGGCACCACGCGTCGATGAAGGACTTCGGTTCGTACCGAGAGCAGTACCTGTTGGAGCGCAATGCCCTCTTCACGCTCTACAAGAACCTCGAGTCGGAGGCGCTCAATCGAGTGCTCCCGGCCGCGATGGCCCTCGCGGTACGACGCAGCGTGGCCAAGGCAGGGGTGGACTCCGCCTCGCTCGACCTCCGTGCCGCCGTTTCCGACGAGACCGACCACGTCTCGGTGTCGCGGCAGTTGCTGCCCGGGGTCTTCGCGATCGATCAGTTCGTCAAGGAGCTCACCGAGCTCGCGGCCGACCGGGAACGGATCCAAGAGGGCCGGCGCGTGAGCGATGCGAAGTTGTGGGCTCTGTTCGGAATGACCGACGTTCCCGCGTTCACCGACGACTACTACCTGGACGGATACGAGAACATCGTGCAGACATTCGACGTGCTGAGCGAGCCGGCGCGCTCGCGCGTGTTGATCATCACGGGCGACCCGATCGGCCCGAAGCTTGCCGGTCCGGCCATCCGGGCCTGGAATATGGCGGAAATCCTCGCAGAGGACGCCGAGGTCCGCCTCCTCACCCTGCAGGGCGCCGCGCACATCGAGGCGCCGTTCGAGATCGTGCATGTGGCGCCCGGGAACGAGAAGGCCTTCGCTCTCCACGAGGCGTGGGCGGAGGTCATCGTCTTCCAGGGGCACGCGATGGCCGTCTTCGACACCCTGCGCCGCTCGTCGAAGATCCTCGTCGTCGATGTCTACGACCCCATGCACCTCGAACAGCTCGAGCAGGCGCGGGAGTTGGGGTCGGCGGCATGGGAGAAGCAGGTGTCCGACGCCACCGAGGTGCTCAACGAGCAACTCGAGCGGGGAGACTTCTTCCTCTGCGCCTCAGAGCGTCAGCGGCACTTCTACCTCGGCCAGCTCGCCGGTCTCGGTCGCGTCAACCCCTCCACCTACCGCGGTGACCCCGACCTGACCGGCCTCATCGCGGTGGCGCCATTCGGGTTGTCCGCGACCCCGCCTGTCCATGAGCGGGACGTTCTGCGAGGTGTGTTGCCGGGCATCACCGCCGACGACAAGGTGCTCATCTGGAGCGGGGGGCTCTACAACTGGTTCGACCCCGAAACGCTGATCCGGGCCGTCGCCGACCTCGAGGAACGCCGTGGTCGCGTGCGGCTCTTCTTCCAGGGCACCAAGCACCCGCATCCGGGCGTTCCCGAGATGGAGATCGTGGAGCGCTCGCGGCGCCTGGCGGGCGAGCTCGACGTGCTCGATCGCGCCGTCTTCTTCAACGACTCATGGGTCGAATATGCAGACCGCCAGAATTACCTGCTCGAGGCGGATGCGGGGGTCAGCACCCACTTCGCCCACGTCGAGACGACATTCTCCTTTCGCACCCGAATCCTCGACTACCTCTGGGCGGGCCTTCCGATGGTCGTGACCGATGGCGACCATTTCGCCGGGCTGGTGCGCGAACGAGAACTCGGCATCGTCGTGCCGGCGGGCGACGTGGAGGCTCTGAGCGCCGCCCTGGAGAAGGTGCTGTTCGACGACGCGTTCCGAGATCGGGTTCGGGAGAATGTCGCGCGGGTGCGCGAGGACTACGTCTGGGAGCGCACTCTTCTGCCGCTCGTGGACTTCATTCGCGAACCGCGGCGCGCAGCCGATCGCAGTGTCGTGCTGCCGCGACGGAAATCCGCGCGTCGTCGTCGCCGCTCGGGGCTCGGTCATGATGTTCGACAGGCCCTTCACTACCTCCGGCATGGGGGACCACGTGTTGTCGCGGAGAAGGTCTCCCGGCGCCTGCGGCGGTCGTGAGCGCACCCCGCATCTCGGTCGCCCTGTGCACCCGCAACGGTGGCCGTTTCGTCGCCGAACAGTTGCGGAGCATCCTGGAGCAGTCGCATCCCGTCGATCAGATCGTCGTCTCCGACGATGCATCGACCGACGACACCGTGGCGGTCGTCCGGGCCGTGCTCGACGAGCACCCTGCCTCCGACCGTTCCGACGTCGTCCTCACGAATGAGCGCCCGCTGGGGGTCACCTCGAACTTCGAGCAGGCGATCGCAGCCTGCTCAGGTGATCTGATCATCCTCTCCGATCAAGACGATGTGTGGCATGCCGAGCGGGTGGCGAGCGCGGTACAGACGTTGGGAGAGCCGGGCGCGTCGCTGGTGCACAGCGACGCGCGACTGGTCGACGCCGATGGGCGTGACCTTGGTGTCTCCCTTTTGCGCGCCCTCGAAGTCTCCGATGCCGACACGCAGCGTATTCTCGCGCGCGATGCGGTGCACGTCTTCATCCGACGCAATCTCGCGACAGGTGCGACGATCGCGTTTCGGCGGGAGCTCTTCTCGCTCTGCCGGCCGTTCCCTCCCATCTGGCTGCACGATGAGTGGCTCGCGATGATCGCGGCCGCGACGGGGGGGCTTCGCCTGGATCTCCGCGAGCTCATCGACTATCGGCAGCACGGAGGGAATGAGGTTGGCGCGCGCGTGCCCACGTTCGCGGACAAGCTCGGTCGGCTCAGCGAGGTCCGCGGCGAGCACAACGTGCGACTCGCTGAGCGCGCAGCGGAACTCGCCCGGAGGGTGCCCGCGCTACCGGACGTCGATCCCGATGTCGTACGCCTGGTCGATGACAAGGCGGCGTTCGAACGATTCCGTGCAGAGCTTTCGCCGCATCGCCTGCGTCGGCTCGCACCGGTTATCCGTCGGGCGCGACGAGGCGACTACGCGCGGTTGTCCAGCCGCGGGGGTCTCGACGTGTTCCGCGATCTGTTGCAGCCAGCAACGAAAGGCTGAACCGGCATCAGCGAGCGTCTTCGCCCTGCTGCGCCTCCTCGATCTCGCGCACATGCAGTTCCAGGAGCGCCACCGTCTCGGCGAGCGCTCGGGTCTTGCGCTCGAGCGTCGTGAGTTCGGTGCTGTGCTGGATGCAGACGAGGAAGAGCAACGCGATGCTCACGAAGAACACGAGGTTGGTTGGAACCGAGATGCCGATCAGTGCGGCGATCCAATCGAGCGTGCCGGGGAAGATGCTCACGATGAGTGCGAGCAGGCCGCCTCCCAACCACAGGATCGCATGCCTCTCCCTCAGTCGCTGTCGACGGAGGGACTCGATCACCACGATTAGCACGAACAGTGCGCTGAGGACTCCGAACGCGTAGAGGATCGGGCTCATGGTCTCGCGGCTTCCGCGTAGGTGGACCGGGGATGAATCAGTGCGAACACGAGAGCGATCATCGCTCGTCCCAGGAAAACGGTCGACTTGAACGGTCCGTGCGATGGAGACCCGCCCGCTCGGGGTCTCATCGCGACCGGGACCTGCGTGACACGACAGTCGCTGCGGGCCGCGATGACCAGCGCTTCCACCGTGTCGCCGAGATACTCGGCGGGATAGTGCTCGGCGAAGAGGCGGATCGCGCGGTCGCCCGCGGCCTTGAACCCCGATGTGCTGTCGGTCAGCCTGTGGCCCGTCACGCGGCTGAGTACCGCCGAGAGGATACCCATCGCCCACTTGCGCGGCCCCCGAACGCGGTAATCGCCGACGCCGGCGAATCTCGCGCCGATCACGAGGTCTGCGTCGTCGAGCGCTCCCACGAGAGTGGCGATCGCGGCCGGATCGTGCTG
This sequence comes from Protaetiibacter intestinalis, assembly GCF_003627075.1. Taxonomy (NCBI): domain Bacteria; kingdom Bacillati; phylum Actinomycetota; class Actinomycetes; order Micrococcales; family Microbacteriaceae; genus Protaetiibacter; species Protaetiibacter intestinalis. The sequence continues at coordinate 1,872,539 of NZ_CP032630.1, forward strand.
GCCGTCCGCGTCGAGTTGAACGACGACGTCATATCCGTGCGCCGCACCATATCGGTAGCCGGTGCGCATGGCGCCGCCAACACCCAGGTTGAAGGGAAGGGACGCTGTGCGCGCGCCGCTCGCCTGGGCGACGGCGGCGGTCCCGTCGCGAGACCCGTCGTCGACGACGAGGCAGTCCACCTCGGGGGCGACCCGCTGCAACTCCCGGATGACTGCCGGCAACGTCTCCGCCTCGTTGTATGCCGGGATCACGACGAGGACCCGCGGTGTCTCGTTGCCCATGAAAGCACTCTACTGGGCGGTCGTCGAGTGCCATCTATCGCTCAACGGGCGCGGGGGCGACTACCGCGTGACTGCTGCGGGCGACCATGATCAAGAATGTCGCCAATGCGATCGATCCCACCACCCAAACCCAGGTGGGTCCGAATCCCACCTTCCACCACCACTCCGCCTGACCATCGAGATCCACCCCACCGACATCGTCGCCGGTAACGTAGCGTCGGATGTTGGTGTGCAGCGCCACCGCGTTGGCGATCGAGAGTCCGCCGACCACGATGCCCATCTGAGCGCCGGACAGCCCGAGGTCGTCGCGGGAACGCCACAGCGCGACTCCGGCGAGAAGGATGATGAGCGGCAGAACATAGCGTGGCTGCACGGCGGTTCCCACCATCACTCCGTCGTGGACGAGGATGTACATCGGCACCACCACGAGCGCGGCGAACGCCGCGATCACGGTGATCGCCTTTCGCAGATCGGGGCGACCGATTCCGACGAACAGCCCGGCGCCGTAGATGATGAGCGTGGTCACCCAGACGACTCCCGGCATCGTGGTATCCAGCCAGCCAAGGCCCCAGGTGCCGAATACTCCGCTCCACAGCTGCGGGAGCAGGAGGAGGTTTCCGAAGATGAGCGTGATCAGGGAGGCGTCTCCCGTGGAGGTGTCCGGCGCGACGATGGCCGACTGCCCGACGCTCAGGAAGAACGAGACGGCGACCACACAGATCCCGACACCGAGCAGGCTCGACATCCAGAACCGTCGGGAGTTCTCGAACAGGAGGATCGAGGCCGCGCCGACCCCGAGCACAGCGTAGACGGCGGAGTCGGCGCGAGCGCCCGAGCCCATGACGGCGGCGAGTACCGCCAATGAGGCGAAGGCGATGCGGTGCCCGCGGCGGCTCTCGCGTAGATATTCGGCATAGGCGACCCACAGCGTCATGGCTGAAAGCACCGACCAGCTACTGGGGTTGAGGCTCGGGATGAGGAAGATCCCGAGGGGGATCGAACTTATCGCCGCGGCCCACAACAACGGTGCGCGGCGGCCCCGCGGGAGGAGCAGGTAGAGCGCCGTCGTGAGGGCCACGAAGATGGCTGCGTTGACGAGTCGCATGGCGATCACGGACGCGTCCAGGCTCTGGCTCGCGAACACGGCGAACAACCCATAGAACAGCGGTGGATATCCGCCGGCGAAGTTACCGCGATTGGTGTTGACGAGCTCGTCCATGGGCGACAGCGTGCACGAGGCGCTCTTCTCCGAGTCGAACGCGAAGCAGCCCGCGCTCTCCAGAAGAGGGAGAGGCACGCGGCGCTCGGTTGGCGCGTCGCCCTCCTCGCAGAGGCCGGGTCGTTCGCCGAGTCCGCACCAGATGCTCGTGAGGTGGTAGTCCTCGTCGGGGCTCGCTCCGGGCGGGGAGGCGAGCGCCCAGCTGCCGAGAGCGATCAGCAGAGCGGCCGGCATGATGAGCGCTCGCAGGATCGCGGGTACGCGCGAGCGCGCGGCGGTCGAACGGAACTCGGGCACGTGCCAACGTTAGTGTGTCGGGCCCGCCGCCTTCGCCGAATAGTATTGAAGGTCGTCGGTTTCGTGGGCGGAAGATGAGTGGAGAGCGGATGTCGGACGTTGCAGGCGATGCCGACCGAATCGAGTTGTCCGTCGTCATCCCCACGTTCAATGCGGCTCCGTGGCTTTCCTCGACGCTCGATGCGATGATCGAGGCGGTGGTTCGCAGTGGGATGACTGCTGAGATCATCGTGGTCGACGACGGTTCGACTGACGAGACGTCCCTGGTGCTCGAAGGTTTTCGGGAACGGACCGTGGTGCCCCTGCGTGTGATCTCCCAGAACAATCGAGGACGTTTCCTGGCGCGCTGGGCGGGGGTCAGTGCGGCCGCCGCGCACCGCGTGCTGCTTCTCGACGCACGTGTCGTCCTCGACGCGGGATCGCTCGCGCACGTCGCCGCGCATCCGGAGGTCGAGAGCTGGAACGGTCATGTTGTCACCGACCCCGCCACTCCGCTCGTCGGCAGGTTCTGGGAGGTTCCGACGTCGGTCTTCTGGCGACACTATCTCGCACGACCGCGACCGATCGACATCACCTCGCAACTGTTCGACCGGGTCCCCAAAGGCACAGGCTGCCTCATCATCGGTCGAGACGAGTATCTCCGTGTCGCCCGCGAGGAGTGGCCCGACGAAGCCACCGCGCATCTCGTCTCGGACGACACCAAGCTGCTGCGATCCCTCGTCGCCAGCGCACCGCTACGGCTCGACCCCGGCTTCGCCGCCGTCTACCGTCCGCGTACGAGCGTGCCGAGCTTCCTCTCGCACGCGTTCACGCGCGGCACGCTGTTCGTCGACAGCTACGCGGGGACCACCCGCGGTCGGAATCTGGCCCTGGTGGCGCTCATCGCATTGCCGCCGCTCGCACTATTCACGGTCGTCGTCCTCGCGGGCGTTGGCGCCTGGGGTGCTTTCGCCAGCCTGCTGGTGGCTGTCGTTCTCGCACTCGCGGCGCTCCCCGTCGCGGCACTGCTCGCCCGCTGCAGTTGGCGTCCGGTGCTCTCGTACCTCGTCTACGTGCTGCCCTTCGGGGCGGTGTTCTGGGCCGGACTGACTCGAGGGGCTGTCGTGCACCGGTCAGCCTTCCGGCACGGGAGGGGCGGCGATCGCATTACCGTTGAGTCTCGATGATCATCTTCGTATACGGCACCACGGCAGAGGCGATCAAGATCGCTCCGGTGGCGCGCCGCCTTGCGGCTCGCGGCATCGCATTCCAGCAGTGGCTGACCATGCAGCACACCGACTCCCTGCGCGAGATCCTGCCGACTCTCGGCCTTCCACAGCCCGACCGCATCATCGCGGACGGCAATCGCGGCAAGCCGCTCAAGACCAAGGGCGACGTCGTCCACTGGCTCTGGGCGGTGGTGCGCTGGGTAGCCCGCAACGCACGCACATTGCGCTCCGAGCTGCCCGACGACACGGTGATCGTGGTGCACGGTGACACCATGACGACCGTCGTTGGTGCCTGGCTCGCACGGCGAATCCGTGTGCCGAGCGCCCATATCGAGGCCGGCCTACGTTCCGGCAACTGGCGGCATCCGTTCCCGGAGGAGCTCGATCGGCGCATCGTGGGCCATCTCGCGACCATCCATTATCCGCCGTCGGACGAAGCAGCCGAACACCTGCGAGGTCGCGACAACGTGGTGAACACCCACCGCAACACCGTCGTCGATGCTGTGCTCGATCAGGGCGAGGACGCGACGGTCGGTGAGCCGTACGGCGTCGTGCTGCTTCATCGCTTCGAGTTCATCTCGAACCCGGCGCTGGTCGACGAGACGATCGGGACGATCGCGGAGCATGCCGCGGTTCCCCTGCGCCTGATGGTCGACGCGTACTCGGAGGGAGCATTGCGCGAAGCGCTCGACCGGCATGACAAGCGCGGGGTGTTCCAGCCGCAACCCAAGTTGCGTCATCAGGAGTTCATCGGTCTACTCAAGGGAGCGGAGTTCATCGTCACGGACTCCGGCGGGATCCAGGCGGAGGCGGCGCTGTTGGGCGTGCCGACTCTCATCCATCGAAAGGCGACCGAGCAGCACGAGGGCATCGGGGCGAACATCACCCTGTCCCAGTGGGATCAGAGCGTGGTCACGCGGTTCCTCGAGGAGTACGAGCACCATCGTGTGCCACTGCAGGTGCCTGAGATCTCGCCCTCCGACATCATCGTGGAAGACCTCATCTCTCGCGGATTCGCTCGAACATGAGCATGCCGTCCGCGCCCCGGCCGCCGATCGGCGCGATGATGCGGCACGGGCGGTCCGTGCTCGAGATGGCGATCGCCACCGTGGTCGGCGTGCTCGCCACGGCCGGATTCCAGCTCGTCGCGATCAACGGGCTGTCCCCGGAGGACTTCGGCCTGCTCGCCGCGTTCCTCGCGGTGATCAATGTCGTCTCCGTCGGCAGTGCTGCGTTGCGGACCTCCGTCGCGGTGACGGTCGCGGAAGGCGGTACCGTGACGCCCGCTCGTCGATTGCGCGACGGCACCTTGCTCGAGGCGATCGTGCTCGGGGGCGCCGCCGCCGCCGTGTTGCTGTTGGCATCTCCGCTGCTCGCCACCCTGCTCGACGCCGACGTCCGCGCCGTGTTCGCCACCGCAGCTGCTGCCCTGCCCTACTTCCTGTTCGCAAGGGCTCAGGGGATACTGCAGGGGCGCGGGCGGGCTCGCGCGGTCGTGTGGTGGACGACCGGGTCGCAGGTCGCGGTGCTCCTGTTCGCGATGGTCGTGCTGCTGTCCCAGGGCGGCGTCGACGGACTGCTGCTCGTCGTCGTCGTCGTCACCCTCGCCTTCACGGCGGGCTCCACCTGGCATGCATCGCGGGGGATGGCTCCATTGTCGGCTCGTGCCTTCACCTCCGGCGGTGTGGTCGTGCTCGCCATCACCATCGGCTTCGCGTGGCTCACGAGCGCGGACGTCATCTTCGTGCGCGCAGGAGTGGGCGGCGACGACGCCGGAGCGTATGCGGCAGCCGGGGTCCTGGTGAAGGCCCTCTTGATCGTCCCGGCGACGCTCGGCCTCTACCTGCTGCCACGGTTCGTCGGACGCCGTGACGACGCGGCCATGACCCGGCTCGGCGTGAATGTCATCCTCGCCATCACGGTCCTCTGCGGCCTCCTCATGGTGCTGGCGACGTGGTTGTTCGGCCCGTGGCTCGTCGGCGTGCTGTACCCGGAGAGTTACGCATTGACCTCCCAACTGCTGCCCTGGATGGCTCTCATGTGGCTGCCGTGGGCCGCGGCGCAGGGGGTGCTCGTGCGCATCACGGCGGCGAGGTCAAGAGCGGGCATGGTGATCGTCCTGCTCGTCGTGGCCCTCCAGACCGCTGTGGCGCTGCTCACGCTGCACGATCTCGAGGCCTTCATGCTCGGCTATGGCTTGACGGGTCTCGCCGCGCTCATTGCACTCTTCGCCGTGCACGCCGCGACATCCCGGACGCTCCCGCCTATTGTGTGAGGAGTTGCTCGACGACTCGATGCGCGGGCAGCACCGATCGTCTCTCTGCTGCGCTATCGGCGCGACCTTCGATGAGGTCGAGGAAGTGCCCAAACTGGGCGACGAGGGGCTCGGCCGACTGCCGGATGTCCGGAACCTCGAGGACCGACTCCTGTCGGTAGCCACGTCCATCGGAATCTGCGGGCTCGAGATCCAGGCTGCGGTGGATGGTGACGTTCTTGCGGAGCAGATCGATCTCGATCAACCGGTCGACCTCGTGCACCCAAAGGGAGCGGACCTTCCGCTGGCTGATCCGACTGGCGGATACATGCGCGATCTCGCGGTCAGGGAACACCAGCGTGGTCTCGGCGATGTCCTCGGCGTGTGGGAGGGACCGCGGATCGTGTACCCCGGTGAAGCCACGCACGTGCGACGGTTCGCCACCGAAGATCAAGCAGACGAGGTCGACGTCGTGCACGAGCAGGTCCCAGGCAACGCCTGTTCGGATCCGAGGCGCATACGGCGAGTGGCGCGTCGCGATCACATGAACCGGCTCGTCGATGATCGCCCGGGCCTCGAGGAATCCCGGATTGAAGCGCTCGGCGAAGCCGCACATGAGAGGCAGGTCCTGCGCTTCCGCGAGCGCGAGGAGTTTCTCCGTCTGGGCGAGACCGGGTGCGATGGGCTTCTCCACCAGGAGGGGGATCCCCGCCCCCAGGATGTGCTCGGCGATCGCCTCGTGAGTCTCCGTCGGTGTGGCGACTACGACGCCCTGCACCGTCGAGAGCAGTTCGTCGTCGAGATCGGCGAACCATCGAGTGCCATGTGTGGTGGCGACGGCTTGACCGAGGTCGGCGTTCGGTTCGACCACGCCGACAAGGTCGGCGGCGTTCGACTGGGCGATGACACGAAGGTGGCGCGAGCCCATGGCTCCCGCGCCGATCACGGCGAGACGTGGTCGCGCCATCTCACTCGGCTCCCATGATCGAACGTACGCTGCTGACAATGTGGTGGACGTCGTCGTCGCTGAGCTCAGGGTGCACAGGCAGCGATAGGACCTCGCCCGCGATTCGTCGGGCGACGGGGTACTCCTCGATCACCACATCGTCGCGATCCTGATAGCTCGCGTAGTCGACCACCAGCTTGGGGTAGTAGATGCCGTTTCCGACACCCGCTTCGGTGAGGCGGGCCGAGAGTTCGTCGCGATCCACTGACGCGTCGGACGTAACACGGATCGTGTACTGATGCCACACGTGCGAGCGGCCTGGGATTTCTCGGGGGGCGACGAGGCCGGCGACGCCTGCCAGCCCCTCGCAAAGCTTCTCGGCATTCCGCCGTCGGCTCTTGAGCGCGGCGGGATAGCGGTCGAGTTGGGGCACGACCAGCGCCGCCTGCAGGTCGGTCATGCGGTAGTTGTGACCCGCCATCACGTACTCATAGCGCGCACGCATGCCCTGATTGCGCATGATGCGCAGGCGCTCGGCGAGAGCATCGTCGTCGGTAGTGATCACTCCGCCTTCGCCCGTTGTCAGGTTCTTGGTCGCGTAGAACGAGAACGAGCCGATGCCGAAAGATCCCGCCTTACGCTCGCCCTGGGCAGCGCCGTGCGACTGTGCCGCGTCCTCGACGATCATGAGGCCGTTCTCGTTGGCCAATCGCGCGATCGAGACCATGTCTGCGATCTGGCCGTACAGATGCACGGGCATGAGCACGCGTGTGCGATCTGTGATGGCGGCCGCGAGCGAGCCTGCGGTGACGTTGAAGTCGTCCGGCGAGATGTCGGCGAACCGAACGGTGGCTCCGGCCTCGAGGATCGCGTTGATCGTCGCGATGAAGGTGAAGGGCGAGGTGACGACCTCTTCTCCGGGACGAAGATCCAATGCGGTGAGCGCGGCGACCAGGGAGGTCGTTCCGTTGTTCACTGCGACCGCATGCCGAACCCCGGTGAGCTCGGCGAAGCGCGCCTCGAACTCCTCGACGACAGGTCCTTGCGCGATCCTCCCCGAGCGGAGCACCTCGAGCACCCGACGTTCCTCCTCGTCGCCGAACCGGACCACTGAGATCGGAATCATCCGCCAGCCTCCTTCTGCGGTCGGGTAGACCGCGGAATGATTCTATGGTGGGCGCCAGGAGGCGCTGTACGCGTGGAGAGGGGGTCGAGTGGCCAACACGATTCATGACAGCGCGGTGATCGGTGAGGGCGTGCGGTTGGGCACGGGGAACGTGATCGGGCCTTTCGCGGTCATCGGGGGCGGTGCACGGCTGGGAGACGGTAACTGGGTGGGAGCCCATGCGGTGATCGGCGCGCCGCCCGAGGTGAGGGGGTTCGAGCATCGGGCCGATTGGCTCGACATCGCGGATGTCGGACTGCGCATCGGCGACGGGAACGTGATCCGGGAAGCCGCGCAGATCCACGCGGGGTGGCGCGGCGAGACCGTGGTGGGCAGCCGTTGCTTCCTCATGAACCAGAGTTATCTCGCTCACGACGTGCAGCTGGCCGACGCCGTCACCCTGGCCTCCGGCGTCGCGCTTGCCGGGCACGTGCGCGTCGCGTTCGGTGCCAACCTCGGGCTCGGTACCAACGTGCATCAGGGGCGAGCTGTCGGGGCCTACGCGATGATCGGCATGGGTTCGGTCGTCACGCGGGATATGCCACCGTTCGTGATCGCCCACGGGAGCCCCGCGCGCCCCAGGCGCGTCAATCGTGTCGGCCTTGAACGTAGCGGCTTCAGCGAAGCGGAGATCCGTTGGGTCGAACAATGGTGCGCGCGAGGTTGTCCCACAATCGTTGAGCACGAACGTGCTACTGCGCCGGAGAGGATACTGCTGGCGATCGATGACCTCGGTCTATGACACTCGCTCGTCATACGGTGCCGCTGGCGGCACGCGCAGCGCCGAGCGCCAGCTGAGTTCACGCGATGCCGTCACACAGCACACCACGAAGGTGAGCCAGCCGAACTCGACGAGGATCGAGCTTTCGGCGAGCGACACGAGCAGCAGTACGACGAGCACGAGCGCGGGCCACGCGTAGATGACGCTCCGCCGCCGCCCGGCGAGCAGCCAGGAGCGCGTGAACGCGAGTCCGAGCATCCCGACGAACACGACGAGGCCGATGATGCCGAGTTGGAACAGCACGTCGAGGTAGGCGTTGAGCGCGGAGGCCGCGGGTCGCGTGCCCGAGGCGGTCAACGTGATGAAGGGGGGGATGTCGGGATGCCAGCGGCCGGTCCAGCCCCAGCCCTCGACGGTGTTGCCGGGCAGCAGGGCGACGATTTTCTGCCACAGGTGCAGGCGGTAGTCGAGCGCTCCCTGCGCGTTGAAGAAGGTGACGAGCGCGCTGCGGAAGACCCAGGCCAGCACGATCACGACGACAGCGGCACCGAGGATGACGAACTGCATCGCCTGCCGACGCTCGGGGCGCACCCGGCGGATGCCGTACAGCACGGCGGCGGCCACCGCGACGACCACCGCGGTGCCGAGGATGATGGGCGACTGGGTGAGCGCGATGCACAGCGCCGCGCCCACGAGCGAGAGCACCCCGGTGAGCGGCCGGACGGACCGCGTGCGCAGCTCGGTCGCGAAGCTCACGGCACCCACCAGCGCGAGGAGCCCGAGCTGGTTGCGGGTCTGCAGCACCCCGGAGATGGGGCCGAGCTCGGCGATGCGGGCGCCCACGCCGAGGAAGGGGATCGGGGTGTCGATGAGGATGCCGGAGAACACCTCGATCGCGAGCGAGGCTCCGAGCACGACGCGCAGCACGTCGCCCCAGGTGCGCACGATCTGGATGGTGTCGCGGGTGGAGGCGATGAAGAACCCGACGAAGGCGTAGACGGCCAGGTGCCCGATGCCGCCGAGCGTCACCCACTGGTACTCGCTCCAGATGAGCGAGACCGATGCCCAGCCGAGGAAGACCAGGAGCGAGATGGGTGGCACCTCTCCGTCGAGCTCTCGGCGCCGCGCCACGAGCACCACGATCATGAGCGCGACGAGTCCGATGAGCGCGGCCAGGTAGCCTGCCCAGCCCGTGAGTCGGATGAGGGGATAGCTGAGCGCCGCGATCGCCACGCCCGTCGTCGCGAGCACGGCCGAGAAGCGGGGGCTGCGCAGCAGTCCGAGGAACGCGGCCGCGACCTCCCGGCGTTCCGGGCGGGCGTTCACGCCTCGACCCCCTCCGCGCGCTCCGGGTCGCTCCAGCCGGTCTTGACGGCGATGACGACGAGCAGCGCGAAGCCGATCTCGATGAGGAGCCTGCTCTCCGCGAGGGACTGCACGAGCAGCGCCACGAGCAGCAGTAGCGGGGCGGCGTTCTCCGGCGTGCGCAGCTCGGCGGGCGCCCAGCGGATGCGCGTGATCTCGGCCGCCATGCCCCAGCTGCGCATGAGGGCGCCGAGCACGAACAGCGCGAAGATCGCGACGCCGACGCCGCCGAGCTGCAGGAAGACGTCGAGCCAGGCGTTGTGCGCCTGCAGATAGGTGACGCCCTTGATGACGATGAGGTCGTCGAAGGGCTCCACCCAGGGCACCCAGTAGCTGACCCAGCCCCAGCCGACGGCGGGGCGCTGCACCGCGAGGGCCGCGACCTTCTCCCAGATGTCGAGTCGGTTGGTGAGGTCGGGACTGCGCCCGAGCAGGCCGAGCAAGGGCTCGCGTGCGAGCACCGCCGTGACGACGCCGGCGACCGCGAGGGCCACCCCGCTCGCGAACACCGCGACCCGCGCCGCACCGGTCGTGCGTCGCACGATCCAGAGGAACAGCGCCGCGAGCGCCACGACGACGAGGGCGACCATGACGGTCGAGGATCGGGTGAGCGCGAGGTTCGCGACGGCGACCGCGATCCAGAACCAGCCCCACACGGGTGAGCCCTTGCGGGCCGCGAGGCGCAATGCGAACACGATGAGGCCGAGGAGGGCCAGCATCCCGAGGATGTTGGCGTTGCCGACGATTCCCTGGATGCGGCCGCCCTCGAAGAGCAGGTTGCGCGACCAGTAGTAGGCCATCGGGATCTTCTCGAGGTCGCTGTAGTCGACCCAGAGCGGCAGCACGGGGCGCCGGATGAACGCGGCCACGATGAACTCGAACAGCAGCGAGAGCCCGAGCGTCCAGCGCATCGTGTCGCTGAAGGTCTCGAGCACCTCCTCCCAGCTGAGGCACGTCGCGAGGAGCGCGGCGATCGCGGTCGTCGCGAGGGTGAGGCTCACGCCGAGCGCCGATGCCCCCGGATACGCGGACCACGCGATCGACGCCGCCGCGAACGCGAGGAACAGCAGCAGGAAGAATGGAAGCCGGCGCACGTCGACGCGCGCCCGCACGAGTTCGACGACCGCGAGCGCGACGACGATCACCGCGAGGGCGCCCCACCCCCACCAGCTGAGCAGGTAGCGCCAGAAGTCCCCCGCCGCGAGCACCGCGAAGCAGAGCATCGCGAGGGCGCGCTGGTAGCTCGTCGCGGCCCTCATGTGCTCAGGCTAGCGGCGGGCGTCACAGTTCGCGGCAGCCGCATAGGCTTTGCCGTATGCCCGAGCGCTACACCCTCGGCCACCATGAGAGCGTCCTGCGCTCGCATCGGTGGAGGACCGGCGCGAACTCGGCTGCGTACCTGCTTCCCCATCTGCGGCCGGGGATGCGGGTGCTCGACGTCGGGTCCGGCCCCGGGACGATCACGGTCGATCTCGCACGGGCCGTGTACCCGGGTCATGTCATCGGCATCGACGCGTCGGCCGACGTGGTCGCCGAGGCGACCCGGCTCGCGACAGGCCAAGGCGTGACCAACGTCGAGTTCCGCGTGGCGGACGCCTACGACCCCGGATTCGACGACGGCGCGTTCGACGTGGTGCACGCGCATCAGGTGCTCCAGCATCTCGGTCGTCCCGTGGAGGCGCTCGCCTCCTGGCGCGCCCTCGTCTCGCCGGACGGGCTCGTCGCCGCGCGCGACTGCGACTACGTCGGCGCGATCGTGGCGCCCGCCCGTCCGGGTCTCGAGCTCTGGGCGTCGACCTACCAGGCGCTCGCCCGCCACAATCACGGCACGCCCGACGCGGGACGTCACCTCAAGGCATGGGCCCGCGAGGCCGGTTTCTCGGTCGTCGAGTCGAGTGCGTCCCTGTGGTGTTTCGAGGACGACTCGGACCGCGCGTGGTGGGGCGGTTTGTGGGCCGATCGTACGGTCGACTCCGAGTTCGCCGTCGGCGTCACCCGACGCGGTGTCGGCGACGCCGCGACGCTCGCCGCGATCCGTGAGGGTTGGCTCGCCTGGCGCGACGACCCCGATGGCTGGATGATCCTGCTGCACGGCGAGATCCTCGCGCGCGCCTGACGCGAACCCGCTCAGACGAAGGCGGCCTTCCCCGTGAGGGCGCGGCCGACGATGAGGGTGTTCATCTCGCGCGTGCCCTCGTAGGAGTACAGCGCCTCCGCGTCGTTGAAGAAGCGGGTGACGTCGTAGTCGAGCACGATGCCGTTGCCGCCCATCACCTCGCGGGCCCGCGCGACCGTCTCCCGCATCCGGGTGGTGGCGAACGCCTTCGCGAGCGCCGCGTGCTCGTCCTTCTGGGTGCCCTGGTCGAGCATCTCGGACACGCGCGTGCACAGGGCGATCGAGGAGGTGATGTTGCCGATCATCTCGGCGAGATGCTGCTGCACGAGCTGGTGGGACGCGATGGGCTTGCCGAACTGGACGCGCTCCTGGGTGTAGGCGAGAGCGGCCTCATAGGCGCCGATCGCGACGCCGACGGCGGCCCAGGCGACCTCGGCGCGGGTGAGGCGCAGCACGGCGGCGGTGTCGCGGAAGGAGTTCGCGTTCGCGAGGCGCAGCGACTCCGGGACGCGGACGTCCTCGAGCGTGATGTCGGCGTTCTGCACGATGCGCAGCGCCAGCTTCCGCTCGATCTTGGTGGCGGTGTAGCCGGGGGTGGAGGTCGGCACGATGAAGCCCTTGACCTGCCCGTCGGCGGTGTCCTTCGCCCAGATGACGGTGACGTCGCTCCAGGTGGCGTTGCCGATCCAGCGCTTGGATCCGTTGAGCACCCACTCGTCGCCCTCGCGGGTCGCGGTCGTGCGCAGGCCCTGGGCCGAGTCGGAGCCCGAGAGCGGCTCGGTGAGGCCGAAGGCGCCGATCACGGAGCCGTCGGCGAGCTTCGGCAGCCACTCGGCGCGCTGCTCGGGGGAGCCGCAGACGGCGACGGCGCCGAGCGCGAGCCCGTTCTGCACGCCGACGTAGGTGGCGATCGAGGCGTCGACGCGGGCGAGCTCGAGCGCGACCCAGCCGCGGTAGACCGCCGAGTTCTCGAAGCTCTTCGTCTCGTCCCACTGCATCCCGAACACCGGCTGCGCGTGGAAGGCGGGGAGGATCTCGCGCGGGAACTCGGCGCGGTCCCAGAAGTCGTTGACGAGCGGCTTGACGTCGGTCTCGAGCCAGCTGCGGAGGCCGCCCAGGGCTTCGCGCTCGGTCTCGGTGAGCTGGGTCTCGAACCCGTAGAAGTCGCTGGCGAGCGGGGTGAACGACATGCGGATGACTCCCTTGTTCCTGATCGTGGCATCCGGAGCCTATGGCGGCGGTCGGGCCGCTCCAAGCCGCTTGGTAGTTTGATCCAATCCGACTGCCGACGGGAGGGTGCATGTTCGTCGAGATCGCCAACACGCCGCGCGACTACGCGTGGGGGTCGACCACGGCGATCGCCGAGCTGCTCGGGACCGTCCCGAGCGGCCGCCCGGAGGCCGAGCTCTGGCTCGGCACGCACCCCGGCTCGCCGTCGCGGATCGTGGGGGAGGATCGCACCCTGCTCGACCTCGTCGACGAGGGGCTCCCCTTCCTGCTCAAGGTGCTCGCCGCCGCCGCTCCGCTCTCCCTGCAGGCTCACCCCACCCGTGCGCAGGCGCAGGAGGGCTTCGCCCGCGAGAACGCGGCGGGCGTGCCGCTCGACGCGCCGACCCGCAACTACAAGGACACCTCCCACAAGCCCGAGTTGATCTACGCGCTCTCCGACCCGTTCCGCGCCCTCTCGGGCTTCCGGCCGGTCGCCGAGACGCGCGAGGTGCTCGCACCGGTCGCCGACGATCCGCGCATCGCCCCGCTCGTCGAGCGGCTCACGGGCGACGGGGCGCTGCGCGAGGTGTTCGGCTGGCTCATCTCGCGCGGTGAAGGGGTCGAGGATCTCGTGGACGCCGTCGTCGAGGCGTCGGCGACCGTCGACGGGCCGAGCTGGCAGACCGTGCGGACCCTCGCCGAGCACTACCCGGGAGACCCGGGCATCGCCATCTCGCTGCTGCTGCACACCGTCGAGCTGCGTCCGGGCGAGGTGCTCTACCTGCCGGCGGGCAACATCCACGCCTACCTCGAGGGGCTCGGCATCGAGCTCATGGCGTCGAGCGACAACGTGCTCCGCGGCGGGCTCACCCCCAAGCACGTCGACGTGCCCGAGCTCCTGTCGGTGCTCGACTTCCGCCCGCTGCCCGCGCCGTACCTCGCACCCGAGGAGCCCGAGCCGGGCGTGCGGGTGTTCCGTCCCGACGTGCCCGACTTCCAGCTGATCGTCGTCTCGCGCGAGTCAGCGCGGCGTGGAGTCGAGCTCCGGCTCGGGGGCCCGGCGGTCGCCCTGTGCACCGAGGGCGCGGTCGCGCTCGAGGACGGGCCCGAGCTCGAGCGCGGTGCTGCCGTGTACGTCTCCGACCAGGCGTGGCTCGGAGTTCGGGGTGACGGGATCCTCTTCGTCGCCTCCACTGCCGCCTGACTCACCCCGCGACGCGCGCCCCGAACGCCCGCCGGTAGGCGGTCGGCGTCGTGCCGAGCACCTTGAGGAAGTGGTGCCGCATGACGGCCGCGGTGCCGAAGCCCGAGCGCTGCGCGATCTGCTCGAGGCCGTCGTCGGTCTGCTCGAGCTCGGTCTGCGCGCGCAGGATGCGCTGGCGGTTGAGCCAGGCGGCGGGGGTCGTGCCCGTCTCGGCGCGGAAGCGGCGGGCGAAGGTGCGGCCCGACATGAGCGCGCGGCGGGCGAGCTGGTCGACCGTGAGGTCCTGATCGAGGTGCTCCAGCATCCACTCGATGACGAGGGCGAAGGCGTCGCTGCGGCACTCGGGCACCGGGGTCGGGATGTACTGCGACTGGCCGCCGTCGCGCTGCGGGGGCACGACCATGCGACGTGCGATGACGTTGGTGGCGGTGGCGCCGTACTCCTCGCGCACGATGTGCAGCGCCGCGTCGATGCCCGCGGCGGTGCCCGCGCCCGTGACGACCTTGCCGTCCTGCACGAACAGCACGTCGGGGTCGACCTCGATGCCGGGGTACTCGGCGGAGAGGCGGTCGGCGTGCATCCAGTGCGTCGTGGCACGCCGACCCTCGAGGATGCCGGCCTGGGCGAGCACGAAGGCGCCCGAGCACACGCTCAGGACCCAGGCGCCGCGGGCCTCGGCGGCGCGGATGACCTCGAGGTAGCGCTCGTCGACGGGGCCGATCTTGTGGGCCGGGACGGCGATGAGGTCGGCGTCGGCGGCGATCGACAGGTCGTTGGGGATGTTCATCGAGAAGCCGAGGCTCATGGGCACCTCGCCCGGGTCGGCGGTCGCGATCGCGAAGTCGAAGCGCGGCCCGCCCATGTCGCTGCGGTCGATGCCGAACACCTCGCACACGACGCCGAACTCGAACGGGGCGGTGCCGGGGATCGCGAGACAGACGACCTTGTTGAGCATCCGGACTCCTTGGCAGTTTCTCGATGGAATGTGTCGATCATGCCACTCGTGGCTGGATTCGGCAATCCGTAGATTTCCTGCCATGATCGCTCTCCTCCTCTTCGGGATCCTCGCGGCGGCCGGCATCGTCGGCACGGTCGTGACCGTCCCCCGCGACGGGTACCGCCAGGTGCCCGTCCGCCGCCCCTGATCGCGCCCGCTAGCCTGGGAGCCATGACGTGGCTTGTGACCGGCGGCGCCGGCTACATCGGCGCGCACGTGGTGCGCGCCCTGCAGAAGGCCGGCCTCACGGCGGTCGTCGTCGACGACCTCTCGAGCGGCCACCGGGAGTTCGTGGCACCCGGCACGGCGTTCGTCGAGGCGACGATCCTCGACGGCCAGCGCCTCATCGACACGATCCAGCGCTACCGGGTGACGGGCGTCATCCACGTCGCCGGGTTCAAGTACGCGGGCGTCTCGGTGCAGCGCCCCCTGCACACCTACGCGCAGAACGTCGAGGGCACCCGGGTGCTGCTCGCCGCGATGCACGAGACGGGCGTCGGGCGCATCGTGTTCTCCTCCTCGGCCGCCGTCTACGGCAACACCGACCTCGACCTCGTGACCGAGGACACCCCCAAGAGCCCCACCTCGCCGTACGGCGAGTCCAAGCTCATCGGCGAGTGGCTGCTGCGCGACCAGGAGGTCGCCACGGGCCTCGCGCACACCTCGCTGCGGTACTTCAACGTCGTCGGATCCGGGTACCCGGACGTCTACGACACGAGCCCGCACAACCTCTTCCCGCTCGTCTTCGACGCCCTCGTCGAGGGCCGCACCCCCCACATCAACGGTGACGACTACCCGACGCCCGACGGCACGAACGTGCGCGACTACCTGCACGTCGCCGACCTCGCGCTCGCCCACGTCGCGGCCGCGCAGGCGCTCGAGGCGGGGCGCCCGCTCGAGCGCGCCTACAACCTCGGCAGCGGCTCCGGGGCATCCGTGCGGCAGATCATGGATGCCGTGGCGCGCGTCACGGGCATCGCGTTCACCCCGGAGATCGCCCCGCGGCGCGCGGGCGACCCGGCGCGCATCGTGGCCTCGGGCGAGCTCGCGGCCCGCGACCTCGGCTGGGAGATGCGTCACAGCCTCGACGAGATGGTCGCCAGCGCGTGGGCGGCGCGCACGGCCGCCGTCGAGTCCTGATCGATAGCTGCACCTCCGGCGCGTCGCGACACGCCCGAGCAGACCGGGACTACCATTCCGCGACTTGACGTCGGGGAATGACACGAGTGTAATTAGCTGCAACGCGCACGGCCGGTGACGCGAGGGGAGGCGGAAATGACGAAGAACGAATATCGTCCTTCGGTCCCCGAGGACTGGTTCGTCGACCCCGTACGCCTCGGCATGCCGGGTCTGCGTCCCGCGATCGACGACGACGACAACCCGCTGTCCTGGCAGACCGACGCCCTGTGCGCGCAGACCGACCCCGAGGCGTTCTTCCCCGAGAAGGGCGGCTCGACGCGCGACGCCAAGCGCATCTGCACGGGCTGCGCGGTCCGCACCCAGTGCCTCGAGTACGCCCTGCAGAACGACGAGCGCTTCGGCATCTGGGGCGGACTCTCCGAGCGCGAGCGCCGCAAGCTGCGCCGCGGCCGCATCGCCTGACCCGGCGACCGCGGCCGGTCCGTCTCCCCCCGCATCGGGGCGGGAGGTGTGGCGCTGCCGCCGTTCCGCCGCACCGCGCCTAGCGTGGGAGGGATGCCCAGAGTCACCGCGATCCTCGTCGTCCAGGACGGCGAACGGTGGCTGGACGGCACCCTCGCCGCCCTCGCCGCCCAGTCCCGTCGCCCCGACGCCCTCGTCGTGGTGGCCGAGCCGACGACGGACCTCGACGGCGAGCTGCTCGCGACCGCGGGCGTGACCCAGGTGGTCACCGCGACCGGCGGCACCTTCGGCGTCGGCATCGCGCGTGCCCTGCGGGCGGCCCCGCCCGCCGAGGGCGAGGACGAACTGCTGTGGCTCCTGCGCGCCGACACCGCCCCCCAGCCCCAGGCCCTGCGCGAGCTGCTCGCAGCCGTCGAGCTCGCACCGTCGCTCGCGGTCGCGGGACCGAAGCTCGTCGACGCCGATACGCCCGACCGCATCCGCTCCTACGGCGAGACGATGTCGCGCCTCGGGACGACCGTCGCGCTCGTCGACGACGAGCTCGACCAGGCCCAGTACGACCCGGTCGTCGACGTCATGTCGGTCGCCGTCGAGGGCTCCCTCGTGCGCCGCAGCGTCTGGCAGGCCGTCGACGGGCTCGACGCGGGCCTGCCGTCGACGGATGCCGGACTCGACCTGGGCGTGCGGGTGCGGCTCGCGGGTCACCGCGTCGTGCGGGTGCCGAGCGCGCGCGTCGCCCGCGCGCGCCGCCCCGAGGACGTCGGCCGCCGTCGGCCCGCCGCCCCGCGTACCCGCCGTCGCCTCGCCCGCACCGCGCAACTGCATCGCCGCTTCGTCTACGCGCCCGGCATCCTGGTGCCCGTGCACTGGCTGAGCCTGCTGCCCCTCGCCGTCATCCGCTGCCTCGGGCAGCTGCTCGCGAAGCGTCCCGGTGCGGTGCCCGGCGAGATCGCGGCCGCCTTCGTCGCCGCGTTCGACGGTTCCGTGCCGGGCGCCCGGTCCCGGCTGCGCCGCGCCCGCCGCACGGGCTGGCGCGCGGTCGCGCCGCTGCGCCTCGAGGGCGCCCCCCTGCGCGAGCACCGTGCCCACGAGCGCGACCGCGACGACGAACGACAGGGCCGCGAGCCCGACCTGGTGCGCGCCTCGTTCCTCGGCGGCGGCAGCTGGGTGCTCGTGGCGGCGGTGGCGGTCGGCGCCGTGCTGTCGTGGCGGCTGTTCGGGGCGACCGCGCTCGAAGGGGGCGCACTGCTGCCGCTGTCCTCGGGGGTCGCGGAGCTGTGGAGCCGACTCGGCTGGGGGGCGCGCGAGATCGGCGTGGGCTTCCTGGGGGCCGCGGATCCCGCCACCGGCATCTGGGCGCTGCTCGGTTCGGCGACGTGGTGGGATCCCTCGTTCTCGATCGTCGTGCTCTGGCTGACCGCGCTGCCGTTCGCGGCCCTCGGGGCGTGGTGGGCGGCGACCCGCCTCAGCGAGCGCACCTGGCCTCCCGTGGTGGCCGCGCTGCTGTGGATGCTCGCGCCCCCTCTCCTCGCGGCGCTGAACGAGGGACGCGCGGGTGCCGTCGTCGCCCATCTGCTGCTGCCGTGGCTCGCGCTCGCCCTGCTCGAGGGTGCCCGCTCCTGGAGCGCCGCGGCGGCCGCATCCCTGCTCTTCGCCGCGGTGACCGCCGCCGCGCCCGTGCTCGCCCCCGCGCTGCTCGTCGGCGTGGTCGCCTGGGCCTTCGCGCGACCCCGCGGCTTCGTGCGCCTCATCGGCGTCCCGATCCCGGCCGCGGTGCTCTTCGCGCCGCTCGTCATCGGCGCCGTGCGCCGCGGTTCGCCGCTCGCCGTGCTCGCCGATCCCGGTCCCGTGCAGCCGTTCACGGCTCCGAGCGGCTGGGGGCTCGTGATCGGCAGGCCCGACCAGGATGCCGCGGGGTGGGACGCCCTGCTCGCCTCGTTCGGGCTCGACGGCGCTCCGTGGGGCACTCTCGCGCCCGCCGTGCTGCTCGCCCCGCTCGGGGTGCTCGCGGTGCTCGCGCTGTTCCTGCCGGGCGCGCGTCGCTCGATCCCGGCGCTCGCCGTCGCGACGGCGGGCCTCGCGACCGCGTGGCTCGCCGTGCACCTCGAGGTGACGACCTCGGGCGCCGCGACCGTCGGGCCGTGGCCGGGCGCGGCCCTGAGCCTCTACTGGCTGGGACTGCTGGGCGCGGCCGTCGTCGCGCTCGAGGTGCTCGGCCGGGGGGCCGCGGCCGCCGGTTCCGCGGTCGTCGTGACGAGCGCCCTGGCGGTCGTGCCCGCGATCCTCGCCGCCGTGCTCGGCACCGCGCCCGTGCACGCGGGCGACGGCCGCATCCTGCCGGCGCTCGCGGCGGCCGCCGCCCGCACCGACCCCGGCATCGGCACGCTCGTGCTCACCCCCGAGGAGGACGGCTCGCTCACCGCGCGGCTCGAGCGCGGCGAGGGCGCCATGCTCGACGACCAGTCCGCGCTGCACGCGGGACGCACCGAGGCCTCCGATGACGAGCTCGCCCTCGCCGAGCTCGCCGGCAACCTCGCCTCCCGCGGCGGCTACGACCCCGCGCCCGAGCTGCAGCGCTTCCAGCTCGGTTTCGTGCTCGTCGCGCCGCTCGCCGAGGATGCGGGTGAGGATGCCGTCGAGGTACGCGAGCGGGCGGTCGAGTCGCTCGACGCGCGCGCCGAGCTCACCCCCGAGAGCGACTCCGGCTACGGCACGCTGTGGGCGTATCCGGCACTCGAGCGCACGACCGACACCGCACCCGCGCGCGGTGCCTACGGCGTCGGCGTGCTCGCGGTGCAGGGGGCCGTCATCCTGTTCGCGCTGCTGCTCGCGCTGCCCACCCGCCGCCGACGGCGCGTGGTGCAGACCCGCACGCCCCTCGAGGAGGCGGCGGCCACGACCTTCGACGAGGACAGCGATGACTGACGCCGAGCAGCCGACCCCGGATGTCGGGCCGACGCCCGAGGAGGACGTCGTGCCCGAGAACGTCGTGCCCGAGGAGACCGTGCCCGCCGAGGCTGTCGCCCCCGACGAGACGGTCCCCGAGGAGGAGACCGCCGACACGACGTCCGCCCCGCGGGGCCGCGGTCGCGCCCGCGCGGCGACCATCATCTCGCTGCGCATCGTGCGGGGGCTCGTCGGCGCGGCGGCGGCCGTCGTCGTGGTCGGCGGCGTCGGGCTCGTGCCCCTCCCGACGATCGGCATCGAGCCGCTCGCGACCACCGTGACCCCCGAGCCCGCCGAGCCGCTGCGGCTGTGCGCCGGCTCGCTCCTGCGCCTCGGCGACGACACGGGCGCCAACGCGGGGCAGGCCTCGGCCGTCGGCACGCCGCGCCTCACGGTCGCGGCCGAGGGCGGCACGGCGAGCCAGGCCCCGCTCGCGGGAAGCGACGCCGGCACGGGCGGCACCCCGCAGGCTCCGACGCTGCTCAGCGCGCCCGCGGACGCGACGGCGCTCGCCGGGGCCCAGGCGCAGACCGCCACCGGCGCGGGCGACCTCGAGGGCCTCGCCGTCTCCGCGTGCACCGAGCCGAGCAGCTCGCAGTGGCTCGTCGGGGGGTCGATGACCGTGGGCCGCACGACGATGCTGCTCATCGCCAATCCCACCGCCGTCACCGCCGAGGTCACGTTGCGGATCTGGGGCGAATCCGGGCCCGTGAGCGCACCCGGCATGAGCGGCATCCGCGTGGCCCCGGGCACCCAGCGCGTGCTGCCCCTCACGGGTTTCGCGCCGGGGCTCGCCTCTCCCGTCGTGCACGTGGAGGCGCGCGGCGGCCAGGTCGTCGCGGCGCTGCAGACCTCCGTCATCCGCGTGCTCGACCCGGGTGGGGTCGACACCGTCTCGGCGGGGGTGGCGCCGTCGCGGACCTCCGTCGTGCCCGCCGTGCGCATCGCCGACGAGGAGGGGGTCTCGAGCGTGCTCGGGATCGCCGACTACGCCGACCTCGAGGCGGTGGCCCGCATCGGCAACCCGGGCGAGACGGATGCGAGCGTCGAGCTGAGTCTGCTGCCCGCAGACGAGGGTGGCACGGCGAGCTCGTTCCAGCTCACCGTGCCGGCCGGCACGACGACCGACGTCCCGCTCTCGTCCGCCCTCGAACTGGGCGAGGCGCCGATCCCCGACGGCTCCTACTCGGTCGTCTTCAGCTCCGACCAGCCCGTCGTGACGGCCGTGCGCGCCTCCACGACGCCCGTCGCCGACGTGGACGCCGACGGCACCCCCGAGCCGGGCGACGCGGACCTCGCATGGTTCGCGGCGGCACCCGTGCTGGGCGACGGCGCGGCCGTGGCGGTCGCCGACGCGCCCTCGCCCGTGCTCGTCGCGTACAACCCCGACAACGCCGAGCGCACCCTCACCCTCACCCCGATCGGCGGGGGAGAGTCGCTCACGCTCGTCGTGCCGCCCGCGCGCCCGGCCTCGATCGCCCTCGACCGCGACACGGTCTACCTGCTGGACGGCGCCGTGGGTCTGCGGGCGGGCGTCACCTTCGCGGCCTCGGGGCGGGTGGGCGGCTACACCGTCACCTCGCCGCGCGAGGGCGACAGCCCCCTCGTCGTGCGGCCGTAGCGGCTCAGAAGTGCCGGTAGCGCTCCGGCGCGATGTCCCACGGGTCCTTGCCGAGCAGCTCCGCCACGGCACGGAACACGCAGCTCTCGATGTAGGAGCGCCGGTGCCAGTCGTCGTCGCGGTGCAGGTGGGCGAGGCGCTGGATGGGGATCCGGTACAGCACGACGCGGCGGCGTCGCGCATCCACCCGCCAGCGGTCCACGCCGTCCGCCCCCGGCTCCCCGGGGGGCGAGGCGGCGATGTCGAAGCGCACCGTCGCGAGCTCCTCGGGCCACAGCGCCCGCAGGTACTCGACCGCCGAGGCGACGCAGGCGTCGAAGAAGTCGAGCCGGGTGCGCAGCATCGGCAGGTGCGGCCCCGTCACGGCCGAGCGGATGCCGCGGCCGTGGCGGTCGCGGTAGCCCGTCCTGGCCGAGATGCGACGCGTGGATCGGGGCATGTCGTCAGTCTAGGCGCGGGCGGGCGCGCGCTAGGCTCGGCTCGATGAGCGTGCGACCGTGCAGCAAGGTGGCCTGCGGCCGGGAGGCCGTCGCCACGCTCACCTACGACTACGCGGATGCGATGGCCGTGCTCGGACCGCTCGCGGGACGCCGCGAACCGCACAGCTACGACCTGTGCGTGGTGCATGCGGAACGCCTCTCGGCGCCGCAGGGCTGGAACATCGTGCGGCACGTGACCGTGGGTGAACTACAGTCATGAGGCGTGAGCACCCCTGATCTGACCGCATTCGTCAAGGCCTACGACGTGCGGGGCCTCGTCGGCTCCCAGCTGACTCCGGAGGTCGTCGAGGCGCTCGCGGCGGGCTTCGTCGACGAGCTCGGCGCGGCGGGCTCTCCCGTCATCGTCGGGCACGACATGCGCGACTCGAGCCCGGAGTTCGCGGCCGCCTTCGCGCGCGGCGCCTCGGCCCGCGGTGCCGAGGTCGTGAGCATCGGCCTGTGCTCGACCGACGAGACCTACTTCGCCTCGGGCTTCCTCGACGCCCCCGCCGCCATGTTCACGGCGAGCCACAACCCGGCCAGCTACAACGGCATCAAGTTCAGCCGGGCGGGGGCCCAGGGCATCTCGCTCGGCACGGGTCTCGCCGCGATCCGCGACCGCGCCCAGGCGTACCTCGCCTCGGGCGGCGTGCCGAGCGTCGAGCAGCCGGGTGGCGTCGTCGTGCGCGACGTGCTCGCCGACTACGCGGCCCACCTGCGCTCCCTCGTCGACCTCTCCGGCATCCGTCCGCTGCGCGTGGTCGTGGATGCCGGCAACGGCATGGGCGGCATGACCGTGCCCGCCGTGCTCGGCACCGCGGCGGGGCTGCCCGAACTGCCGCTCGAGATCATCCCGCTGTATTTCGAGCTCGACGGCACCTTCCCCAACCACGAGGCGAACCCGCTCGAGCCCGAGAACCTCGTCGACCTGCAGCGGGCGGTCGTCGCGCACGGCGCGGACCTCGGGCTCGCCTTCGACGGCGACGCCGACCGCTGCTTCGTCGTCGACGAGACCGGCGCCCCCGTCACCCCGAGCGCCGTCGCCGCGATCGTGGCGCGGCGCGAGGTGGCGCGCGTGCGGGCCGCGGGGGAGACGGGCGACGTCTTCGTCATCCACAACCTCATCACCTCGCGCTTCGTGCCGGAGTCGATCACGGCCGCCGGCGCCATCCCGGTGCGCACCAACGTGGGCCACTCGCTCATCAAGGACCGCATGCGCGAGACGGACGCCGTGTTCGGCGGCGAGCACTCGGCGCACTACTACTTCCGCGACTTCTGGGGTGCCGACAACGGCATGCTCGCGGCGATGCACCTGCTCGCCGAGTTCGGCGGTCAGGATGCGCCCCTCTCGGCGTTCGCCTCCGCGTACGACCCCTACGCGCTCTCGGGCGAGATCAACTCGGTCGTCGAGGACGTGCCCGCCGCCTACACCCGGATCGTCGAGGCCTTCGCCCGCCGCGGCGACTTCGACGAGCTCGACGGCCTGACCGTCACCGGGCACCCCGAGCGGGGCTTCTGGTGGTTCAACGTGCGGCCCTCGAACACCGAGCCGCTGCTGCGGCTCAACGTCGAGGCCGACACCGCCGAGCAGATGGCGATCGTCCGCGACGAGGTGCTCGCCCTCATCCGCGCGTAGTCTCGCCGCATCCCTGCGACAATGGGGGGATGAGCATCTCCACCCCCGTCTCCACCGGTCTGCCGTTCAAGGTCGCCGACATCGCCCTCGCCGAGGCCGGTCGCCACCAGATCCGCCTCGCCGAGAACGAGATGCCGGGCCTCATGGCCCTGCGTGCGGAGTACGGGGAGGCGCAGCCCCTCGCGGGCGCCCGCATCGCCGGATCGCTGCACATGACCGTGCAGACCGCGGTGCTCATCGAGACCCTCGTGGCCCTCGGCGCCCAGGTGCGCTGGGCCAGCTGCAACATCTTCTCCACCCAGGACGACGCGGCCGCCGCCGTCGCGGTCGGCCCGACCGGCACCGCCGCATCCCCCGCGGGCGTTCCGGTGTTCGCCTGGAAGGGCGAGACCCTCGAGGAGTACTGGTGGGCCACCAGCCGCATCTTCGACTGGTCGGCCGAGGCCGCCGCGGTCGGCGCCGACTGGACCGGCCCGAACCTCATCCTCGACGATGGCGGCGACGCGACCCTGCTCGTGCACACCGGTCGCGAGTACGAGCTCGCGGGCGCCGTGCCCGCCACCCCCGAGGACGCGAGCCACGAGTGGAGTGTCGTGCTCGACACCCTGCGCGCCTCGCTCGCGGACGACCCGCAGCGCTGGACCCGCATCGCGGCCGACATCCAGGGCGTCACCGAGGAGACCACGACCGGCGTGCACCGCCTCTACGAGCTGCACCGCGACGGGCGCCTGCTCTTCCCCGCCATCAACGTCAACGACTCGGTCACCAAGTCCAAGTTCGACAACAAGTACGGCATCCGCCACTCCCTGCCCGACGGCCTCAACCGCGCCACCGACGTGCTCATGGGCGGCAAGGTCGCCTTCGTGTGCGGCTACGGGGATGTCGGCAAGGGCTCGGCGGAGGCACTCCGCGGCCAGGGCGCGCGCGTCATCGTCTCGGAGATCGACCCCATCAACGCGCTTCAGGCCGCCATGGACGGCTACCAGGTGGCGCGGCTCGACTCCGTGATCGACCAGGTCGACTTCGTCATCACGACGACGGGCAACAAGGACGTCGTGACGATCGACCAGATCCTGAAGCTCAAGCACCAGGCCGTGATCGCGAACGTCGGCCACTTCGACAACGAGATCGACATGGCGGGCCTCGAGTCGCTGCCGGGCGCGGTCAAGGTCGAGATCAAGCCGCAGGTGCACGAGTGGCGGCTGCCGAACGGACGCAGCGTGCTCGTGCTCTCGGAGGGGCGCCTCATGAACCTCGGCAACGCGACCGGGCACCCGAGCTTCGTGATGAGCAACTCGTTCAGCAACCAGGTGCTCGCCCAGCTCGAGCTGTGGGTGAACCGGGCCGCCTATGAGGATCGCGTGTACGTGCTGCCGAAGATCCTCGACGAGAAGGTCGCGCGCCTGCACCTCGCCTCGCTCGGCGTCGAGCTCACCGAGCTCACCCCCGAGCAGGCCGCCTACATCGGGGTTCCCGTCGAGGGCCCCTACAAGGTGGACCACTACCGCTACTGATCCGCGAAAGTACGTGCTTTTGGGCCGCCTGAGCGGCGTGTCGCCCCAAAAGCACGTACTTTCGGGGACGGCGTCAGGGGCGCGGGTCGGCGCTCAGCACGGGCTCGAGGCGCGCGAGGCGCTCGGCCTCCAGCTGCAGGGCGCGGGCCTCGCGGTCGCGGCGGGCGACCGTCACGCCCGCGAGGAACAGCTCCGGGTCGACCGCGGGCAGCGGCGCGACGAACTGCGAGGCCTCGAAGGCGAGCTGCTGGGCGAGGAAGCCGCGGCGCTGCGGGTCGAGCTCGCGGGTGGATGCCAGGAACATCGCGATCCGCCGGGCCAGCGGGTCCGGCATCCGGGCGACGTCGGCGACGCTCGCCCACTCGAGCAGCGGCAGCGGCATCCCGAACACCGGGGTCGCGACCCGCGGCGCGCGCTCGTACTGCGCGTAGGTGCCGGCGAGGTGGTCGCCGAGCCGCTTCGAGCGGGGGGAGAGCAGCCCCACGAGCGCGGCGAGGCCGCCGAGGGTGAAGAGGAAGTCGACGACCCCCACGAGTGCGCGGATCGCCGCGTGCCGGAACCCGGCGGCTCCGCCGTCGTCGCGCACGATGCGCGAGCCCGTCGCGAGGCGTCCCAGCGACTTGCCGTGGCTGAGGGTCTCGACGAGGCACGGCAGCACGACGAAGGCGAGCACGAGGCTCGTGATCGTGAAGACCCCGGCCCAGGCGGCCTCCAGCTGCAGGGCGCCCGCGGGGGTGAAGAACGCCAGCACCAGGGCGATGAACGCCACGAACGAGACGAGCACGTCGACCGCCGCGCCGCCCGCGCGGAGGGCGAAGCCGGCGGGCCGCAGATCGAGCGAGACCGCCTCGCCGGTGAGGAGCGCGTCGTCGTCGTCGAGAGTGTCGACCCAGTCGGCGTCGGGGTCCGCGGCCATGCGTATCATTCAAGCAGATGGACCTCGACGCCTACGCTGCCGCCCACGGTGCGGAGTGGGATCGGCTCGCCCGCCTGGCCCGCTCGCGCAGCCTCGACGGGGCGGAGGCCGACGAGCTCATCGACCGCTACCAGACCGGTGCCGCGCAGCTCTCGGCGATCCGCACCACGATCGGCGGCTCGGCGCAGGGCGAGCACCTCTCGCTCGCGTTGTGGCGTGCGCGACTCGCGTTCACGGGCGTGCGGCGCAACCCGCTGCGCTCGCTGACCGTCTTCGCGGCCGTGCAGCTGCCCGCCGCGCTCTACCGGGTGCGCTGGTTGACGCTCGCGGTCGCCCTCGCGACGGTGCTCATCGCCGCCGGCTACTTCGTCTGGCTCTCGACGGATGCGCGTGCCTTCGCCGCCCTCGGCCTGCCGAGCGACCTCCAGCACTACGCCGAGGAGGACTTCGTCGGCTACTACTCGGCCTACTCCGAGGCCGGGTTCGCCGCGCAGGTGTGGACCAACAACGCCTGGATCGCCGCCCAGTGCATCATGTTCGGCATCCTCGGCGTGTGGGTGCCCTACGTCGTCTTCGGCAACGCGCAGTCGCTCGGCATCTCGGCCGCCGTCATGAACCGCTACGACCGGCTCGACCAGTTCTTCCTCTACATCTCGCCGCACGGCCAGCTCGAGCTCTA
The DNA here is from genome assembly GCF_003627075.1 of Protaetiibacter intestinalis. NCBI lineage: Bacteria > Bacillati > Actinomycetota > Actinomycetes > Micrococcales > Microbacteriaceae > Protaetiibacter > Protaetiibacter intestinalis. Next base: position 1,898,915 of record NZ_CP032630.1, read on the forward strand.
CGCGATCTTCGTCGCGGCGGCGGCCGGCCTCATGATCTTCTGGGCGTGGATCGCACCGGGCGCCCGGACGCGCGCCCAGGCGCTCGCCCAGGACGGCCGCGCGTTCTTCACGATCGTGGTGGGGCTCGTGGTGGCGCTGCTCGTCTCGGGCATCATCGAGGGCTTCGTCACCCGGCAGGACTGGCCGTGGCCGATCAAGATCGGCATCGGCACGGTCGCGCTCGCCGCCTTCCTCGTCTACCAGTGGGTTGTGGGCGGCCGCGCCGCGCGGGCGGGGGAGACGGGCGACCTCGACGAGTTCGAGACCGGTTCGCGGCGCATCGTCTCCGTCTGAGCGCCGACGGGGCGGCGCAGCCGCCAGATGACAGGGCTCTCATGAAAGCCGTTCGCCCCTCTCATGCCGCGTGACCAGGCTGGGGAGCGATCGAAAGGGAGGCTTCCATCATGAAGCGCACCGGAATCTTCGCCCTCGCGGCGAGCTGCGCCCTCGGCGTCACGGCTCTCGTGGGAGGCGTCGGCTACGCATCCGCCCTCGATGTGGCGGAGCAGGCGGGCACGACGCTCGACGTCTCGGGCGTCAGCACCGTCGAGTCGAGCACGACCGAGGTCGCCGACTCGACGACGCTCGGCACGGAGGGCGCCGAGGAGGAGCCCACCGCGGAGCCCACCGACCCCGCCACCGAGGAGCCGTCGGACGACGACGGAACGGCCGATCAGGGCAGCGGCGACGTCGACGAGGTCGACCCGTCCGACCCCGTGGTGCTGCCGGGCAAGGACAAGGACCACTCGGGCAAGGACTGCGGCAAGGGCTGGCACGACGGCACGAAGGACGACAGCGCCGTCGCGGGTGACGACACCGGGAAGTGGGACAACTGGTCCGACAAGAAGGGCGAGGACTCCACGGATCCCGCCACCGGGTCGGGCGCCGACAAGGATCACAGCTGGAAGGACGGCGACCGTTCCGACAAGGGCGGTGACCGCAGCCGGTCCGACCGTGGTGGGGACCGCGGTCACAGCGGTTGGGGTGGTCAGGGCGGCGGACGTGGCGGGGGCCACGGCGGCCGTCACTGACACCGACCGCACGCGAGGCCGGTCTCACCGAGAGGTGGGGCCGGCCTCGCCCGTGAAGCGGTACCCCATGCCCCGCACCGTCTTGAGATGGTCGGGGCCGATCTTCTTGCGCAGGTAGCGCACGTAGACGTCGACGACGTTCGAGCCCGGGTCGAAGTCGAGGCCCCACACCCGGCTCAGCAGCTGCTCGCGGCTGAGCACCTGCTCGGGGTTGCGCAGGAACTCCTCGGCGAGCCCGTACTCGCGCGCCGACAGGTCGAAGGTGCCCGCCTCGGAGGTGATGCGCCGGGTGCGCAGGTCGAGGGTCACCCGGCCGCACGCGAGGGTCTGCTCGGCGGGGGCCGCCTGGTGTCGGGCGTCCTGCAGCCGCACGCGCACCCGGGCGAGCAGCTCGTCGAAGCGGAACGGCTTGGCGACGTAGTCGTTCGCACCGCCTTCGAAGCCGGCGACCGTGTCGGATGCCGAATCGCGTGCCGTGAGGATGATGACGGGCAGCGCGTCGGCGTCGGCCCGCAGCCGACGCAGCACCTCGAGGCCGTCGAGCCCCGGCAGCCCGAGGTCGAGCAGCAGCAGGTCGAACTCGCCGCTGCGCGCGAGGGTCAGCGCGTCGACGCCGTCGGCGACGGTCTCGACGCCGTACCCGGCGGCCTTGAGGCCCTTCTCGACGAACGACGCGATGCGGGTCTCGTCTTCAGCGACCAGGATGCGCGGCATCCGTCTCCTCCTTCTCGGGGTCGGCGAGGTCCACCGCGATCGCCACGCGCGCGCCGCCTCCCGTGGGGTTGCGGGCGTAGGCGCGCCCGCCGTGCGCCGCGGCGATCGCCGTGACGATCGAGAGGCCGAGCCCGGACCCTTCGACGCCGCGCCCCACCTCCACACGCGAGAAGCGGTCGAAGATCCAGTCGAGGCGGTCCTGGGGGATGCCGGGGCCGTGGTCGCGCACCCACAGCTCGAGCACGCGACCCCCCGCGGTGACGACGCTGCCGAGGGAGATCGTCGTGCCGGCGGGGGAGTACTTGGCGGCGTTCTCGGCCAGCTGCAGCCACGCCTGGGTGATCCGGGCCGGGTCGAGTTCGGCGACGACGTGCGCCGACCCGGCGGCTGCCCACTCGTGGTCCGGGCTCAGCGCCCGCGCCTTCGCGAGCACCTGCTCGGTGAGCTCGGCGACGTCGACCGGCTCGAGCCGCAGGAATCCGGGCTGGCTCGTCTTGACGAGCAGGGCGATGTCGTCGACGAGCATGTTCATGCGGTCGAGCTCGTCGATCGCGAGCTCGCGCGTCGCGTCGACGTCGGCGGGGGCGTCGACGTCGAGCAGCTCGAGGTGGCCGCGCACGATCGTGATGGGCGTGCGCAGCTCGTGGCTCACGTCGTCGAGCAGCCGGCGCTGGGCGTCGAAGGAGCGCTGCAGGCGGTCGAGCATGGCGTTGAAGGTGCGGGTGAGCTCGGAGACGTCGTCGGTGCCGGTCGCGGGGATGCGGGCGTCGAGGTCGTGCTCGCCGATGCCGGCCGCGGTCTGGCGCAGCAGGCGCAGCGGCCGCAGCAGCCGTCCCGACACGAACCAGCCGACGAGCCCGACGAGCAGCAGCGCGCCCGCCGCGACCCAGGCGTAGGTGCGGAACGCCTCGGTGATCTCGGCGAGCTCGGCGTCGAGGTCGTAGGCGGAGACGTAGAGGCCCTGCGCGGGGTCGTCCTGGATCGAGACGGGGATGACGACGTAGCGCAGGGTGCCGAGGCTCGTCTCGGCGGTGCCCCGCACCACGGCATCCGGGTCGGCCTCGGCGACGACGCGCGCGACGAAGTCGGGGTCGTCGTCGAGGCGGAACAGGATGCCGCTCGACGGCCGCAGGCGCGCGGCGCCGTCGACGATGCCGAGGGTCGACTCGTTGTGGTCGGGCAGCACGCGCGTCATGGCGTCGCCGAGGAAGTCGAGCACCGTGGCGGGCGGCGTCTCGCCCTCGTCGAGGTCGCAGCCGTCGGCGATGCACTGCAGGCCCGTGACGGTCGCGGTGAGGCGGTCGTCGATCTGGGAGAGCACCCGCTCGCGCTGGATGAGGTAGGCCGCGAATCCGGCCGCGGTCATCCCGAGCGCGGCGACCAGCAGCATCGAGGCGAGGATGCGGAAACGCGCGGAGCGCGTCGCCTCCCGCCATGGTGCAGCCATCCCCCGATTATCGCCGTCGGCGAGGCACGGGGGACGGTCGCCCCACGTGAGAAAGCTGTCATCAAGCCGCCCGCTGCGGGGCGGGGGCTACTTCCGGCCGCCGAACAGCGGACGGTAGACGACGCCCGCGAGCAGGCCGCCGACGAGCGGGGCCACGAGGAACACCCACAGCTGCGCGAGCGCGTCGGGGCCGCCGAGCACCGCCGTCGCGATCGAGCGGGCGGGGTTCACCGAGGAGTTGCTGATCGGGATCATCACGAGGTGCACCATGGTCAGCGAGAGGCCGATCGCCAGCGGGGCGAAGCCCGCCGTCGTCGAGCCGGCGGCGGTGACGCCGAGGATGATGAGCACGAACACCGCGGTGGCGACGATCTCGGCGACGAGCACCGATCCGAGGCTGAAGCCGAGGGGCGAGTGGGCGTCGTAGCCGTTGGAGACGGCGCCGAAGTCGAGGGTCTTGCCGCTCAGCACGCCGAACAGCCCGAAGGTGAGCGTGGCGAGCAGACCGCCGACGATCTGCGCGATCCAGTAGGGCAGCACGTCGGTCCAGCTCGCGCGGCCCGCGGCGGCGGCACCGAGCGTGACGGCCGGGTTGAAGTGGCCGCCCGAGATGGAGCCGACCGCGTAGGCCGCGGTGAGCACCGCGAGGCCGACGGCGAGCGCCACCGGGAGGGCGCCGTTGTCGGGCGCGAAGAACAGCGCGGCGCCGATGACGCCGAAGACGAGGACGTAGGTTCCGAACGTCTCGGCGATGAGACGTCGAACCAGGGATGCGGGGGCGGAGGAGTCGGCCATGGTGTCCATTCCTTTCGTGGCGGTCGGACCCTCCCAGGCTAGCCTCGTGCGCGCGCGGATCGGGCTCTCCGCGCCACGTGTCACATCCGCGGGTTCTGCGGGGTCCTATCTGTCGAGGAGGGACCGCATGACCGAGATGTTGAGCGCCACCCGGGAGTCGATCGACCTGGGGACGATCTCCCCGTGGGCGATCGTGTGGGAGTGGATCGCGCGTCCGGTGCACTACCGGATGGTGCGGCGCCTTCGCCTCGCGGCCGAGTCGCGCGATGTCGGCCGGTTGCAGGAGCTGCTCGCGCCGAACGTCGCCGTCGTCATCGAGTCGGCGGAGGCGGGAGCGGTCGCCCCGAGGGTCGTCATGGGACGCGGGGGCGCGGCGAGCGCGCTCGTGCACGGCTTGGGTTCCCACCGGGGTCGTCGCGTCGTCGCGCGTTCCGTGAACGGCCAGGCCGGGCTGCTGCTCAGCGACGACGGCCGGCCCTCGGCCCTGGTCTGCGTCGACTTCGTCGGCCGGCTCATCAGCGTCGTGTGGGTGCGCCTGCACCCCGAGCTGCTCCGCCACGGGAACCGGGTCTGAGGGCGAGAGGAAAGAGGATTCGGATGCCTCGCAGGATCACCGATCGGCTCCACATGCTGCTCGTCGGCTCGAAGCCGGGGGCCGTGGCCGCCGCGATCGTCGCCTGGCTGCGCGAGCGCGCCGTTCCGCGCCACTGGACCCACTGGTTCGGCGTCGTACCCCCCGCGCTCGTCGTCGTGCTCTTCGTCAGCGGGGCGATCCTCACCGTCTTCTACTCGGCATCCGGTGACCGCACGAGCTACCACGGTTCCTACGCCCCGCTGCAGGGGGTCGAGGTGTCGGAGGCGTTCGATTCCGTCATGCGGCTCAGCTACGACATCCCCGGCGGGCTGCTGCTGCGGCAGGTGCACCACTGGGCGGCGCTCGCCCTTCCCGCGGCCCTCTGCATCCAGCTCGCGATCCTCTTCTTCACCGGAGGGTTCCGGCGGCCGCGTCGCGGAGGCTGGGTGCTGCTCGTGCTCGTGCTGCTCCTCGCCCTCGCGACCGGATGGAGCGGCTACGCGCTCCCCGACGACCTGCTGGCCGGGACCGGCCTGCGCATCACCCAGGGCGTCGCGCTCGGCATCCCGGTCGTCGGCACCTGGATCTCCGCTCTGCTCTTCGGGGGCGGGTTCCCGGGGGAGGCGATCGAACGGCTCGCGCCCCTGCACATCGTCGTGCTGCCGGTGCTCCTCCTCGTCGTGCTCGTGTGGCGGACCATCCTGGTGCTCCGCGACGAACCGCCGAGCCTCCCCGAGCCGCCCGACCGTCCCGTGGTGCGCGAACCCACCTGGCCGAACGCGGGCATCCGCGCGCTCGGTCTCGGGGCGATCGTCACGGGGCTCATCCTGCTGATCGGCGCCACGGCGACCGTCGGCGATGTCGGGACCAACGGACCGTCCGACCCCGCGAGCGCGGGAGCGGGCAGCCAGCCCGACTGGTACACCGGCTTCCTCGACGGCGCGCTGCGGCTCGTCCCGCCCGGGTGGGAGGTCGAGTGGCTGGGGGGAACCTGGACGCTCGCGGTCCTCGTGCCGCTCGCCGTCGTCGGGATCTTCATCCTGATCGTGCTGCTGTACCCGTTCCTCGAGTCCTGGGCCACGCGCGACCGGTCGCCGCACCTCGACCTCCAGCGCCCGCGGAACGCGGCGAACCGCACCGCCCTCGGTGCCGCGGGGATCGCCTTCATCGGCACGCTCTGGGCGGCCGCGGCGGCGGATCACCTCGCCGTGCTCCTGCGCCTGTCGCTCGAGGGAGTGCTCGTCGGCTTCCAGGTGCTGCTCGTGCTCGGCCCGGCCGTCGCCTTCGCCGTCGTGCAGCGATTGTGCCTCGGCCTGCAGCGCAAGGACCTCGACATCGTCGAGCACGGCCACGAGACGGGCGTCATCGTGCGGCTCCCGGGGGGCGAGTACGTGGAGGAGCATGCCGGCGGTGGTCCGGACGAGCTCTGGCGCGTGCCCGGCGGCTCCGCGAGGCCCGCCCTCCGCCGGTGAACGGGGTCACCCGCGTCGCGTGACAGCCGCCCGTCAGTCGAACTCGACCGCCGTATCCCGCGGGTACTCGCCGCCGGCGAGTTTCACGAGGCGGGCGTGCGCGTACTCGCAGACGAGCGCGTGGCGGTAGACCATGCGCGGCACGTCGACGTTGGAGTCCATCCAGAGGCTGAGCCCGCCGATCTTCCAGTGCCGGAAGGTGTCGTCGTCGCAGATGAGCGCGAGGATCTCGAGGAACGAGTCGTCGAAGCGGATGGAGTGCACCGCGCGGCGGTACTCCTCGACGGTGAGCGCCATCGAGAACGGGATGTTCATGAAGCACAGCGCCGTCTGGATGTCGAGGCGCATGAGGCGCCGTCGCTGCCGTTCGGCGTCGAGCGGCGGGATGTCGAGCTGGGCGAAGTCGAGCGTGGCGTGGGGGACGAGCGGCACCCCGTCGAGCGCGATGAGCACGTCGTAGACGTTGACGTCGTGCTCGACGACGGCGTTGTCGCCGAGGCCGGAGAGCGCCACCGGCCGCAGCGTCACGGGCTCCATCGGCACGTTGGTGTTGCGGATGATGAAGTTCACGAGGTTCGTCTCGACGACGAAGTGCCGGATCAGCAGGTCCACGGCATCCGGCGACACGAAGCGCCGCAGGAACCAGACGCACAGGAAGTCCATCATCGACAGCGGCATCCACCGGAACGGCAGCACGCGCTTGAACACCGAGATGATGCCGACGAGCACGCGCGAGATCACCCGCGCGATCGGGTAGAGCCAGCGCCGCGACAGCCGCCGCTGGTCGTCGATGATCTGCCGCACGAGCGCGCGGTCGAGCGGCACCGAGGGGTCGGCGTACACCGCCTCCCACATGCTCGGGTCGGAGCGGACGAACTCCGGCACCTCAGCGATCCAGTTCCTCGAGCTGCAGCGCGTAGAGGCGCGCCACCACCTGGGCGCAGCGCACGACCTCGTCGGCGTCCTCCTCCGACAGGAGGCCCGACGTCAGGATGGCGTCCATGTCGCCCGTGTGCCCGGCGTCGGCCTGCTCGTGGTAGCGCATGAAGTGCACCTGGTTGTCGGCGAGTCCCAGCACCTCCTGGAAGCGGGAGGCCCACTGCGCGGCGCGCTTCGCGCCGAGACCCTCGATGATGAACATCGCGCCGAGCAGTCCGGTCGGGTTCGGGCGGTCGGCGTAGGTGAACATGTAGCCCGAGAGCGCCTCCGAGCCGAGGTTCTTGCGGCCCGCGCGCAGTTCGTCGAGGGTGCCGCCGACCGCGACGTAGTCGCGTTCGATCATGAGGAAGTCGCGGTGCTCCTCCTCGGCGTGGTGGATCGCGGCGGACCGCAGCTCGAAGTGCGCGATGTCGAAGTTCGAGCCGGCGCGCGAGATCCACGGCGAGCCGTCGACCACCTGCTGGCGCAGGTTGAAGAGCAGCCGCCGGTAGTCCTCGATGGTCACCGTGCCCGCTTCGAGACGCTGCAGCACGGGCACCCGGGCGAGGTGCTCCTCGAGCTCCTCCCAGACGGCGGCGAGACGCTCGGGCAGGGTCGCGGTGACGGCGGTGTCGGTGAGGGTCATGAGGGTGCTCCTTGCGTGTTCGGTGGTGCGACGACGGTCAGGTGGGCGAAGGCGAACGAGAAGCGGCCCGACTCGGGCACGGCGAGCAGCACCGACTCGCCCGGCGCGAAGCGGCCCGTGCGCCAGGCCTCCTCGAGGGCGATGAAGATGCTCGCCGAGCCGGTGTTGCCGCGCGTTTCGAGGTTCGAGAACCAGCGGTCGGTGTCGAGGGTGGGCACGCGACGGCGGAGCGCCTCGAAGGCGACGTCGCGGAACACGTTGGTGCTGTAGTGGCAGATGACGTGGTCGAGGTGCTTGACGTCGACGAGGCCGGTGTCGACGAGCTCCTCGAACTGCGCGATGCCCGAGTCGGCGAGATCGTCGAGCATCGAGACGTCCTGCCGCAGCAGGAACATGCCCGCGGCATCCGCGTCGGCGATCGCGAGGTCCTGCCAGGTGCCGCCGACGGAGGTCGCGTCGCCCGTCATGCCCGCGCGCATGCACACCGGGTGCTCGTGCGCGAGCGACACGTGCCGCACCCAGTCGACGCGCAGCGAGGGCTTGGACGGGTGCGGCTGGAACTCGACGACCACCGCGCCCGCGCCGTCGGACAGCATCCAGCGCAGGAAGTGCGCGTCCATCCCGGCCCGGATGCCGTCGTAGCGGCGCTGCCGGAGGCTGCGGCTCGGCAGCTCGGAGCCCACGACGGCGGCCCGCGGGTGGTCGCCGAGCCGGATCTTCGCGACCGCCGCGTCGAGCGCCGCGAGGCTCGACGCGCACACCCCGGAGGCGCTCAGCAGCTGCATGGGCCCGCCTCCGAGGCGCCCGTGCACCATCGAGGCGAAGCCCGGCACGAGCACGTCGCCCATCGTCGTGGCGGTCGCGAGCATCCGGATGTCGGACGGGCCGATCCCGCGGTCGGCGAATGCCGCCTGCAGCGCCTTCACCGCGAGCTCCTCGTTGAGCGCGGTCGGCTCGCCGTGCTCGTCGAGCGCGTAGTGGCGCTGCCGGATGCCGTTCTGCTCGAGGATGAGGCGCCGGATGCGCTCGGTGACGGGGTCGTCGCCGCCGAGGCGCGCCACGATGCCGTCGTTGTCGACCGGCTCTCCGGGGAGGTGGCTGCCGAAGCCGGTGAGGTACGCCTGTGCCGTCGCCGCCATGCGACGACCCTAGAGGATGCCTCAGCGCGGCCGGGGAATGCACGGTCGACGGCGGCGTAGACTCGCCCCAGCCGGCGACCCGAGGCGAGACTCGCGACGATGCGAGACGCCGGCGGCTGGGGGCCACCGTGATCGAGGTGCGCGACGACGCGTTCCTGCTGCAGACGCGACACACCTCGTACTGGTTCGCCCGCACGGCGCACGGCCACCTCGAGCACCTGCACTACGGGCCACTGCTGCCCCCGCAGGACCCGGAGGCGCTGCGCACGAAGCGCGCGCTGCCCTACGGTTCGAGCGTCGTCTACGCCCCCGACGACGAGGGCTACAGCCTCGACGCGATCCCGCTCGAGTTCTCGGGCATCGGCCAGGGCGACTACCGGCTCTCGCCGATCGAGGTGTTCACGGCGTTCGGCGCGGATGTCGACCTCGTATACCGCGGTCACCGCATCCGCGAGGGCGCGACGCCCGCCGAGACCCTGCCGACGGCCGACGGCGGCCCGGGCGTCGAGACGCTCGAGGTGACGCTCGCCGACGAGCGCGCGGGTCTCGAGCTCACCCTGCTCTACACGGTGTTCCCCGACGAGGACGTCATCACCCGGCGCACCGTGCTGCGCAACACCGGCGCCGCCCCCGCCGAGATCGCCCGCCTCGCGAGCCTGCAGCTCGACCTCCCCGACCGCGGCTTCACGATCCGCAGCTTCGACGGCGGCTGGATCCACGAGGCGCACGCCCACGACCGGCCGGTGAGCTCGGGGGTGTTCTCGATCGGCTCCACGACGGGTGCCTCGAGCAACCGCCACAACCCCGGGCTGCTGCTGATCGCGGGGGATGCGGACGAGCACTGCGGCTGGGCGTACGGGTTCAACCTCGTCTACAGCGGCAACCACGCCACGAGCGTCGAACGCGACGCGCACGGCTCGGTACGGGTGCGCTCCGGCATCCAGCCGCAGGCGTTCCGCTGGCCGCTCGCGCCCGGTGAGGCCTTCGAAGCCCCGGAGGCGGTGCTCGCCTTCAGCGACGAGGGGCTGAACGGCCTCTCCGACCGGATGCACCGCTTCGTCCGCGCGCACATCACGCCCGAGCGCTATCGCGGGCTCGAACGCCCCGTCGTCTACAACAGCTGGGAGGCGGCGTTCTTCGACATCGACGAGAAGCGCCTGCGCGGTCTCGCGAAGCAGGCCGCGAAGCTCGGCGTCGAGCTGTTCGTGATCGACGACGGCTGGTTCGCCGGCCGGGGCGACGACCGGGCGGCGCTCGGCGACTACGCCGTCGACGAGAGGAAGTTCCCCTCGGGGCTCGGCGCCTTCGTGAAGAAGGTCGCGAAGCTCGGGATGCGCTGCGGCATCTGGGTGGAGCCCGAGATGGTCTCCGAGGACAGCGAGCTCTACCGTGCCCACCCCGACTGGGCGCTGCGCATCCCCGGGAAGCCGGCGCGCGAGGGCCGCCACCAGCAGGTGCTCGACCTGTGCAACCCCGAGGTGTGCGACTACCTCGTCGAACAGCTCGGCGCCCTCATCGACGGTGCCGGCTTCGACTACGTCAAGTGGGACATGAACCGGCACATCGCCGACGCCTACTCGCCGCACGTGCCGCACCCCGGCATGACCGCGCACCGCTACCTGCAGAACCTGTACCGGGTGATCGCGCGCGTCCTCGAACCGCGCCCGCACGTGCTGCTCGAGATGTGCTCCTCCGGCGGCAACCGCTTCGACCTGGGGATGCTGCGCTCGGCCGCCGTGATCTGGGCCTCCGACGACACCGACCCGATCGAGCGCCTCGACATCCAGCAGGGGCTCTCGTACCTCTACCCGCCCTCCGTCGTCAGCGCCCACGTCTCCGCGTCGCCCCACCAGCAGACCCTGCGCGACACCCCGCTCTCGACCCGCTTCAACGTGGCAGCCTTCGGCTGCCTCGGTTACGAGTACGACCTCGACTTCCTCACCGCGGAGGAGAAGCGCGAGATCACCGAGCAGATCGCCTTCTACAAGGCCCACCGGACGCTGTTCCAGTTCGGCCGCTTCCGCCGCGGCATGCCCGGGATGCCGACCCCCGCCGGCCGCGTCGTCTGGCAGGTCGACGACGGCGACACGACCCTCGTCGGCAACTTCCAACGCGGGGTGCGGGCCGCGCCCGAGCGCGACCTGCTCGCCATCGCGGGGCTCGAGCCCGGCATCCGCTACCGGGTCACCGCGAAACCGCAACGGGTGATGCTCGAGCGGCTCGGGCACCTCGTCAACCACGTGAGCCCCGTGCGGGTCGACCCCAACGGGCTCGTCATGAACGTCGTCAGCAGGCACCGCAGCCTGCCCGACGGCGTCGAGCAGTACACCGGCACGGGCGAACTGCTCGCGTCCGGCATCCGCCTCGAGCTGCAGTTCAGCGGCACCGGACATCACGCGACGACGCGGATGCTCGGCGACCACGGCTCGACGCTGTACCTCATCGAGAGGATCGAGAGAGAGGACGACGCGTGAGCGCCACCCCGAGCACCACGCAGGCCGGCGAGGGCGCCGGCCGCCGCATCCGCCTGCGCAACCGCTACGGCTTCGGCATCGGCACGATCGGCCGCGACGCCGCCTACACGCTCGTCAGCATGTTCCTGCTGTTCTACCTCTCCGACATCCTCGAGGTCTCGACGGGGGTCTTCGCCGCGATCACGGTCGCGCTCGTGGCGCTGCGCGTGTTCGACGCCGTGCTCGACCCCTTCGTGGGCGTGCTCGTCGACAACACGCACAGCCGCTGGGGCAAGTTCAAGCCGTGGATCCTCGTCGGGGTGCTGCTCAACGTCGGGCTCATGACGGTGCTGTTCGCGCCGCTTCCGCTCGGCGACGTCGCCTTCGTCGCGGTCTTCACGGTCGTCTACCTCGCGTGGAGCGTCGCGTTCGCCGCCAACGACATCGGCTACTGGTCGATGCTGCCCGCCCTCACCCAGGAGCAGCGCGAGCGCGAGAAGATCGGCTCGATCGCGCGCATCTGCGCCTCGATCGGCACCTTCACGATGGTGGTCGCGATCGTGCCGGTGAGCGAGGCGATCGGGGCCGCCATCGGCGATCTGCGCTGGTCGTACTTCGTGGTCGCCGTGGCCGTCGGCGCGCTGACGATCCTGCTGCAGTGCGTCATGCTGCTGCTGACCCGCGAGGACCGCACGATCGTCACCCGCAGCCACACCCGCTTCCGCGAGCTCGTCACGGTGATCTTCCGCAACGATCAGCTGCTCGCCGTGGCGGTCGCCTTCCTGCTGTTCATGGTGGCCTTCACGATCACGACGAGCTTCGGCGTCTACTACTTCACCTACGTCTATGCCGACGCCGACATGTACTCGGTGTTCGCGCTCGTGCTGGGCGTCTCCCAGATCACTGCCCTCGCGCTCTACCCGGCGATCGCCGCCCGGATCTCCCGGCGACGGCTCTTCACGATCGCCCTCGCGGTCGTCGCGGCCGGCTACCTGCTGTTCTTCCTGACCCCGCCGGGCGGCCTCGCCCTCATCGTGGTGGCGGGGGTCGCGGTGTTCGCGGCGCAGGCGATGATCCAGGTGCAGCTGCTCATGTTCATCGCCGACACCGTCGAGTACGGCGAGCACAAGCTCGGGCGCCGCAACGACAGCGTGACCCTCTCGCTCCAGCCGTTCATCTACAAGCTGAGCTCCGCGCTCGCGAGCGGCGTCGTCGGCTGGACGGTCATCGCCTCCGGCATGAAGGACGCGGATGCCGCCGCCGACATGACCGAGGGAGGGACCTTCCTCGTGAAGCTCATGATGTTCGTCGTGCCGGGCGTGCTCATCGCCCTCAGCTACCTCGTCTACCGCCGCTGGTACCGGCTCGACGCGGCCGGCTACGCCCGCATCGTCGAGGAGCTGCGTGCGCGTCGCGAGGCGGCCGCGTCGGCGGATGCGGATGCCTGAGCCCGCCCCGATCACGCGCCGCAGCCGGGTGCGCGAGCTGTACGCGCATCCGCTCGGTCGCGACATCGTCGACAGCCTCGCCCACCAGGTGGGGCGCTCGCCGCGCTGGGTGGACAACCCCCTCGTCGGCGCGCTGCGGCTGGGCGCCCTGCCGCGGTTGAGCGGCGGGCGCCTCGACGACGCCTTCGTCGACGCGCTCGTCGGACTGCTCGCGGCCGTGCCCGACCGGCCGAACCCCGGGCCGATGCCGCTGCGCGAGGCCTGGTTCAAGGAGGCCGTCTTCTACCAGGTGTACCCGTGCTCGTTCCAGGACTCCGACGGCGACGGCATCGGCGACCTGCGCGGCATCCTCTCGCGACTCGACTACCTGAAGGGCCTCGGCGTCGACGCGCTCTGGCTCTCGCCCATTTACGACTCGCCCATGGACGACATGGGGTACGACATCCGCGACTACCGCAAGGTGCTCGCCGAGTTCGGCACCCTCGACGACCTAGACGCGCTCATCGCGGGCCTGCACGAGCGCGGCATGCGGCTCGTCATGGACCTCGTCGTCAACCACAGCTCCGACGAGCACGCCTGGTTCCGCGAGGCGCTCGCCGACCCCGACTCGCCCTACCGCGACTACTACTTCCTGCGGGAGGGCGAGCCCGACACCCCGCCCAACAACTGGCGCTCCTTCTTCTCCGGGCCCGCCTGGCGCTGGTTCCCGGAGGCCGGGGTGTGGGGGCTGCACCTGTTCTCGTCGAAGCAGATGGACCTGAACTGGGGCAGCGAGCGGATGCGCGCCGACGTCGTCGACATGGTGCGGTGGTGGCGCGAGCGCGGCGTCGACGGCTTCCGGCTCGACGTCATCAACCTCATCTCGAAGACCCCGGGTCTCCCCGACGGCAACGAGACGATCGGCGCGCTCACCGGCTTCACCGGCCTCGAGCACTACTTCCACGGCCCGCGCCTGCACGAGCACCTGCGGCAGCTGCGCGCCGAAGCGTTCGACGACCCCGACTGCGTCGCGATCGGCGAGACACCCGCGATCGGTGCGCAGATGGGCAAGCTCATGGTCGGCGACGACCGCGGCGAGCTCGACATGGTGTTCAACTTCGAGCACCTCGAGAACCCCGGCAGGACACGCTTCGACGCCTACCGCTACGACCTCCGCCACCTCAAGCGCTACTACACGCGCTGGCAGGCCGACTACGGCGACGGCTACTGGATGAGCCTGTTCTTCGACAACCACGACAATCCGCGCATGGTCTCGAAGGTCGACCCGCGGTCGGAGCACCGGGTCGCGGTGGCGAAGCTGCTCGCGACCGTCATGTTCACCCTCCGCGGCACCCCCTTCCTCTACCAGGGGCAGGAGCTCGGGGCGGTCGACCAGCGCTTCGTCGCCCTCGACGAGCTGCGCGACGTCGAGAGCCTCAACCTCGCGGCCGAGCTCGCCGCGACGGGCACCCCGCCCGACGAGGTGTTCGCGCGGGTGCTCGCGGGCACGCGCGACCACACGCGGGTGCCGATGGCGTGGGATGCCTCGGGCGGCTTCACGACGGGCGTGCCGTGGCTCGCGGGGGACGGCGGCCATGCCGAGATCAACGTGGCATCCCAGGAGGGCGATGCGGCATCCGTGCTCGAGTGGCACCGGGCGCTCATCGCGCTGCGGCGGGACTCGCCCGCGCTCGTCTACGGCGAGACGCTCGTCGAGCGAAGCGGCAGCCGGGTGTGGCGCTACCGCCGACGCCGGGGGGCCGAGGAGTACCTCGTGGTGCTGAACCTCGGCGACCGTCCGGCGCGCACCGCGCCCCCGCCCGCCGGCGCGGAGCTGCTGCTCGCCTCCGGGAGCGGCACAGGGAGCCTCGCCCCGTACGAGGCCCGCCTCTGGCGGCTGGGCTGAGCACTAGACTCGGAATCCGAGTCGCGATACAGGAAGCGGGTAGCGGGGACAGTGTCCGGCATCAAGATCAGCGGAGAGAAGCGGCTCGTCGTCGTCTCGGGACGGGCGCACCCGCAGCTGGCGGCCGACATTGCGAGCGAGCTCGGCACCGAGCTCGTCGAGACCGACGCCCGCACCTTCGCGAACGGCGAGATCTACGCGCGCTTCGGCGAATCCATCCGCGGCACCGACGTGTTCGTCGTGCAGTCGCACTGCGCCCCCATCAACGAGTGGCTCATGGAGCAGCTCATCATGGTGGATGCCGCCAAGCGCGCGAGCGCCAAGCGCATCACCGTCGTGGCGCCGTTCTACCCCTACGCCCGTCAGGACAAGAAGGGCCGGGGGCGCGAGCCGATCTCGGCCCGGCTCGTGGCCGACCTGTTCAAGGCCGCCGGCGCCGACCGCATCATGAGCGTCGACCTGCACGCCGCGCAGATCCAGGGCTTCTTCGACGGACCCGTCGACCACCTGTTCGCGATGCCCGTGCTGCTCGAGCACTTCCGCGGGCTCGACGCCTCGACCCTCACCGTCGTGAGCCCCGACATGGGCCGTGTGCGGGTGGCCGACATCTGGTCCGACAAGCTCGGGGCGCCGCTCGCCATCATCCACAAGCGCCGCGACCCGCTCGTGCCCAACCAGGTGAGCGTGCACGAGATCGTCGGCGACGTCGAGGGGCGCACCTGCCTCATCGTCGACGACCTCATCGACACCGGCCGCACGATCGTGAAGGCTGCCGAGGCGCTCAAGGCGCACGGTGCCACCAACGTCATCGTCGGGGCGACCCACGCGGTGTTCTCGGACCCCGCGACCGAGATCCTGCAGTCCGACTTCATCGACCAGGTGGTGGTGACCGACACCCTGCCGCTCGCCCCCGAGAAGCGCTGGGACCGCCTCACCGTGCTGCCGATCGCGCCGCTCATCGCCCGCGCCATCCACGAGGTCTTCGACGACGGCTCGGTCACCTCGATGTTCGACGGCGCCGCGTAGGGCTCCGCCGCCCCCGCTCGTTGGGTGCCGCCCGGAGAGCGTCACCCCTCCCGCTGGTTGAGTGCCGCCCGGAGAGCCTCACCCCTCCCGCTGGTTGAGTGCCGCCGAAGGCGGTGTATCGAAACCACGACGGACGCCCCTCGACGGGGCGCCCGTCGTCGGTGAGGCCCCACGTGTCCACGCCTGCACGGGTTTCGATACGCCCGCTGCGCGGGCTACTCAACCAGCGGAGGGGGGCCGCTGCGCGGGCTACTCAACCAGCGGAGGGGGGCGCTGCGCGCTACTCAACCAGCCGAGGGGGCTCCTGCGCGGGCTCCTCAGCCCGCGAGGGAAGGGCCCGAATGTTGCACAACATAACGCGCACGACCCCTCGTAACACGGCGTAACGTTCGTTAGCCTGGCCGCACGGGCGTCGCATCCGACGTCGTCGCGAGAGGAGTGATCATGGACATGATGACGATGACCCAGATGATGGGATCGATGCCCGCGTCCAGCATGGGCATGGACATGTCGGCGATGCAGGAGTGCATCGAGGCGTGCAACGCGTGCTCGATGGCCGCCACGATGTGCGCCGACGCGTGCACGGGCGACGACATGGCGCGCTGCAGCTCGATGTGCATGAACATGGCCGACATGGCCGACACCATGATGCGGATGATGTTGCGCCCGATGGGGCACGACGCGGCCGTGATGATGTCGATGATGCAGGCCTGCGTGACGATGTGTCAGGCGTGCATGGACGAGTGCGCACGTCACGCCGACATGAGCGAGTCCTGCCGCGTCTGCATGATGGCCTGCCAGAACATGATGGAGGCCTGCCAGGCGATGATGGCGCGGATGGCCTGAGGCCGGATGCGGCTCAGGCGGTCAGCACGCGCACGTTGAGCGCCGCGCCGCGCACCGCCACGACACCCGCGACCGGGTGGTAGGCGACCGGTTCGCCCGCATCCAGGTGCAGCGGCAGGTGGTGCCAGAGGCGCACCGCGGTGCCGTCGAGCGTCACGAGGTCGAGCACGTGCTCGTCGGCGGACGCGAGAGCGTCGACCCACTTGCCGGGCGCGCTCGCCGCGACCGTCGCCTGGATGGGGTGCACGCGGTGCCCCGCGCCCGAGCACGCCTCGCCGCACATGGCGAGACCGGCTTCCTGCTGAACGCGTGTCGTGTCGTCCATGGGGTCACCTCGTCTCGTGGTCGGCCGGATGCGGCTGTGCAGCAAGGGTAGGCAGGGCGAGTCGGCCGCCGCAGGGGCGGCGTCACACGGCGACACAGAGGGACGCGGTCAGACGTTCGTGCCGCCCGCGGGCACGACCCGCACCTCCGGGATGAAGCCCAGGAAGCTCAACTGCGTCTCGTGCCCGCCGAAGTCGGTCGCGTAGCAGTACCAGCCGGGGCCGCGCGCGCCGTCGAGGTCGAAGCGCGCCTCGAACGACTCGGCATCCGGGGCGAGCCGTGCGGTCGTCACCTCGCAGCCGAGGGCGGCCGTGCGGGTGGCGGTGCCGATGCCGATGAGGATGCCCGGCAGCACGAGCCCCGCGACCGCGAGCACCACGACGACGCGGGCGATGCGACGCATCCGGGGGCCGCGCAGCGCACCCACCTCGCCGGGCTGGTAGCCGGCGAGCTCGGGCGGGGTGTCGTCCTCCTGCTGCACCGTTCCAGTCTCGCACCGGGGGCCACCGGTGCGGGCGTGGCAGCTTCCGGGCCCCGCGTGCGCGGCGTAGCGTCGGCGCATGGCGGGTTCGGCGGACGCGCAGTTGCGCGAGCGGATGGGGGCCGCGCTCGGCCTCGACGTCGCGGCGGTGAACGTGGCGGGTCGCGGCACCCTGGAGTCCGCGTACCCGGTGTCGGATCTGGCCGCGGCATCCGTGGCCGCCGTGGGCGCCGGGGTGACGGCCCTGCTCGACGCGCTCGGGCTGGGGCGCCCGCCCGCGACGGTCCGGCGCGAGCTCGCGGATGCGTGGTTCCGGGCGGGGGTGCGGCCGGTCGGCTGGATCGCGCCGACGCCCTGGGACCCGATCGCGGGCGACTACCGCGCGGCGGACGGCTGGATCCGGCTGCACACGAACGCACCGGCCCACCGTCAGGCGGCGCTGCGCGTGCTCGGCGTCGACGCCGACCGCGAGTCGGTGGCGCGGGCGGTGGCGATCTGGCACGCCGACGAGCTCGAGGCGGATGTCGTGGCCGAGGGCGGCTGCGCGGCCGCCATGCGCACGCCCGAGGAGTGGCGCCGGCATCCGCAGGGTGCGGCGGTCGCCGCGGAACCGCTCGTCGCGCGCGAGCCGACCGACGCATCCGAGGCGGTCTCGCGTTGGCGCCCCACCGTCGACCGCCCGCTCGCGGGCCTGTACGTGCTCGACCTGACGCGCGTGCTCGCGGGCCCCGTCGCCACCCGCACGCTCGCGGGCCTCGGGGCCGAGGTGCTGCGCATCGACCCGTCGGGGTGGGACGAACCCGCCCTCGCCCACGAGGTGACGATCGGCAAGCGCACCGGCCGCCTCGACGCGCGCGACCCGGAGGGGCTCGGGAGGCTGCTGCGGCTGCTCGGGCAGGCCGACGTCGTGGTGCACGGCTACCGGCGCGACGCGCTCGAGCGGCTCGGTGCCGGCGCTTCGGCCCGGCGCGCGGCCCGCCCCGGACTCGTCGACGTGTCGCTCGACGCCTACGGGCACTCCGGGCCGTGGGCGGCGCGGCGCGGCTTCGACAGCCTCGTGCAGATGTCGTCGGGCATCGCGGATGCCGGCATGCGCTCGGCCGCGGCGGAGGTGCCGGTGCCGCTCCCGGTGCAGGCCCTCGACCAGGCGACCGGCTACCTGATGGCCGCGGCCGTGCTCGCCGGGCTGCGCGACCGCGTGGTCGACGGTGTCGGCTCCGAGGCGCGGCTGTCGCTCGCCCGCACCGCCGTCGAGCTGGAGGCCGGACGCGGGCTGCCGCGGGCGACCCGCGCCGCCGTGCCCGGCCCCGAGGACGGCACCCTGCTGCAGACGGGGTGGGGGCCGGTGCGCGTGCTGCCGGCGCCGCTCGAACTCCCCGGCGTCCGCATCGGCTGGGACCGCGCCCCCCGCGCCATCGGCAGCGACAACCCCACCTGGTGAGGGGGCGGCCCCTCCCGCCGGTTGAGTGCCGCGCGAAGCGGCACCCCCGCCGCGGGTTGAGTAGCCGCGAGCGGCACCCCCCTCCGCGGGTTGAGTAGCCCGCGCAGCGGGCGTATCGATACCCCTGCAGGCGTGGATGCAGAGGCCTCACGGAGGAAAGGCGCCCCATCGAGGGGCGCCTTTCCTGGTTTCGATACGCCGCGCTCTGCGCGGCACTCAACCAGCGGGAGGGTGGTGGCGGCCGGAAGCCTCAGTGCGTGTCGACGGCCTCGATCTCGGTGCGGTCGCCCGACCACAGGGTGTGGAAGGTGCCGTCGCGGTCGATGCGCTTGTAGGTGTGCGCGCCGAAGAAGTCGCGCTGGCCCTGCACGAGGGCGGCTGGCAGGCGGTCGGCCCGCAGCCCGTCGTAGTAGGCGAGCGAGGAGGAGAACGCCGGCGAGGGGATGCCCGCGCGCGCCGCGGCGACCACGACACGACGCCAGGCCTGCTGGGTGCGGGCCATGGCATCCGCGAAGTAGGGCGCCGTGACGAGGGCGACGAGGCCCGGGTCGGCGGCGTACGCCTCGGTGATGCGGTTGAGGAACTGGGCGCGGATGATGCAGCCGCCGCGCCAGATGGCGGCGATGTCGCCCTTCTTGATGTCCCAGCCGTACTGCTCGGCGCCCGCGACGATGGCGTCGAAGCCCTGCGAGTAGGCGATGATCTTCGACGCGTAGAGCGCCTGGCGCACGTCCTCGACGAAGGCCTCCGGGTCGCTCACGTCGAGCGTCTCGTCGGGCCCGGGGAGGTCGGCGGCGGCCGCGCGCTGCGCGGGCTTCGACGACAGCGAACGGGCGAACACGGCCTCCGCGATGCCCGACACGGGCACCCCGAGGTCGAGCGCGGTCTGCACGGTCCACGCGCCGGTGCCCTTGGCGCCCGCCTGGTCGAGGATGACGTCGACGAGCGGCGCGCCGGTCGACGCGTCCACCTGACGCAGCACCTCGGCGGTGATCTCGATGAGGTAGCTCTCGAGCTCGCCGCGGTTCCACTCGGCGAAGATGTCCGCGATCTCGGCCGGGGTCTTGCCGGTGCCCTTGCGGATGAGGTCGTACGCCTCGGCGATGAGCTGCATGTCGGCGTACTCGATGCCGTTGTGGATCATCTTCACGAAGTGGCCGGCGCCGTCGTGGCCGACGTGGGTGACGCACGGCTCGCCCTCGGCGACCGCGGCGATCGACTTCAGGATCGGACCGAGCGTGACCCACGACTCGTCGGATCCGCCGGGCATGATCGAGGGGCCGTTGAGGGCGCCCTCCTCGCCGCCGGAGATGCCGGCGCCGACGAAGTTGATGCCGGTCTCGCGCACCGCCTTCTCGCGGCGGATGGTGTCGGTGAACAGGGCGTTGCCGCCGTCGACGATGATGTCGCCCGGCTCGAACACGCGCACGAGCTCGTCGATGACGGCGTCGGTGCCGGCGCCCGCCTTGACCATGATAATCGCGGTGCGGGGCTTGGAGAGGGTCGCCGCGAACTCCTCGTACGTCTTCGCGGGCAGGAACCCTGCCTCGGGATGCTCGTCGACGAGCGTCTCGGTCTTCTCGTAGCTGCGGTTGAAGATCGCGACCGTGTTGCCGCCGCGACTGGCGAGGTTGCGGGCCAGGTTCGAGCCCATCACCGCCAGTCCGACGACGCCGATGTTGGCCTGAGCTCCGGATGCGGACACGCGTGACACCTTTCGATGTGGTGGGGGATCGCCTTCAGGGTATCGGTTCGCGCATGCCGTGGCGGCGGCTCAGCGGATGACGGGGTCGCCGTCGGTGCACAGCTCGGCCCGCGTTGGGGCGCCCTCCCAGTCGCCCGGGTGCAGGCACGCGGCCGCACCGGTCGCGACGGCGAGCGCCAGGCGCTCCTCGGGCGGTGCACCCGCGAGCCGCTCGGCGAGGTAGCCGGCCACGAACGCGTCGCCCGCGCCGACCGTGTCGACGACGGTGGGCACCGGGATCGCGTCGCGGCGCAGCAGGCGCCCGTCGACGAGTGCGACGGCGCCCGCCTCGCCGAGCTTGACGACCGCCTCGCGGGGTCCGAGTGCGGCGAGCCCGCGGGCCAGCACCTCCGGGTCGCGGCTGTCGCTGCCGAGCACGAGCCGCGCCTCGTCGTCGCCCGCGAACACGATGTCGGCGAGCGCGACGAGTTCGCGATGCACGGGAACCGCCTCCGCGGGCGCCCACAGGGCCGCGCGGTGGTTGACGTCGTAGGAGACGGTGGCGCCCGCCGCGCGCGCGAGCTCGGCCGCGTGCCGCACGGCGGCGGCGGCCGAGACGGAGAGCGCGGGCGTGATGCCCGTCAGGTGCAGGATGTCGTGCGCGCCGAGCGCGAGCCCGTCGAGGTCGGCGGGGGAGAGGCGGCTGCCTGCGCTCCCTGCGCGGTGGTAGGTGACGCGGGTGCGCCCGGGCGTGGGCGTCTCCTTGAGCAGCAGTCCCGTCGCCGCCGTGTCGACGGCGGCGCGCACCTCGACGCCCTCCGCGCGCAGCTCCCGCAGGATGCGCTGCCCCAGCCCGTCGTCGCCGACGCGTCCGATCCAGGTGACCGCGGCACCGAGTCGTGCCGCGCCGATGGCGACGTTGCCTTCTGCCCCGCCGGTGCCGACGGTCAGCGTGTCGAGTCGCGCGAGGGTGCCGATGCCCGGGGTGCGCAGCACCCCGAGGGCCTCGCCGAGGGTCACGAGCCGCCCGCTCATCGCGGCACCGCCGCGGCGCGGACGGTGTCCACGCTGAGCTGCTCGATGGCCGCCCAGTCGCCCGCCGCGACGTCCGACCGCGGCACCATCCAGCTGCCGCTCACGGCGAACACGGCCGGCGTCGCCAGGTAGTCGGCCGCGTTGGCGGCGGTGACCCCGCCGCTCGGCAGGAACCGCATCCCGGGGAAGGGGCCGCTGAGCGCCTCGATTGCGGCGCGTCCTCCGAGCACCTCCGCGGGGAAGAATTTGACGCGGTCGAGTCCGAGGCGGAGGGCTCGCTGCACCTCGCTCGCGGTCGCGACCCCTGGCAGCACTTCGAGGCCGCGTGCGAGGGCGCGCTCCACGATCTCGGGGTCGAGTCCGGGGCTCACGACGAACCTCGCGCCCGCGTCGGCGACCTCGTCCACCTGCCGAGGTTCGAGCACGGTGCCGGCCCCCACGAGGAAGCCGGGGTCGGCGGCGGAGATGCGGGCGATCGCGGGGATGCCGGCGGGGGTGCGCAGCGTGATCTCGGCGCAGCCGATGCCGCCCGCCGCGAGCGCGGCGGCGAGGTCGGGGCCGGCATCCGGGTCGTCGAGGACGACGACCGGCACGATGCCGATCCGTTCGAGGGTCGACATCATCCGCCGTCTCCCGGTCGTGCGTAGGCGGCGCGGGGCAGCGTCACCGTCAGGTCGATCGCCGTCTCGATCGCCTCGTCGAGTCCGAGGCGATGCTCGGCCACGAGCTTCGCGAGGTAGCCCGCGTCGATGCGCCGGGCGAGGTCGTGGCGGGCGGGGATCGAGGCGAAGGCGCGGGTGTCGTCGACGAATCCGCTCGTGTTGTAGAAGCCGGCGGTCTCGGTCGTGAGCTCGCGGAACCGCGCGAGGCCCCCGGGCGCGTCGAGGAACCACCACGGCGCGCCCAGCAGCACGCTCGGGTAGGCACCCGCGAGGGGGGCGAGCTCGCGCGAGTACGCGGTCTCGTCGACCGTGAAGAGGATGAGCCGGAAGCGCGGGTCGTGCCCGACCGCGTCGAGCAGCGGACGCAGCGCGCGCGTGAACTCGACCCCCCGCGGAATGTCGAATCCGAGGTCGGATCCGTAGCGCCCGGCGACCTGGGCCGAGTGGTCGCGCACGACGCCGGGGTGCAGCTGCATGACGAGGCCGTCCTCGAGCGACATGCGGGCGCTCTCGAAGAGCATGTGCGCCGCGTACGCCTCGGCCTCGCGGACGCCGAGCGGGCCGCGCAAGGCAGCCGCGAAGAGGCGCTGCGCCTCCTCGGCGGGCAGCGGCGTGGTGTCGGGGGTGCGGTGACCGTGGTCGGTGGCGCGGGCGCCCGCCGCGACGAAGTACCGGCGGCGTTCGCGGAGCGCCTCGAGGAAGCCCGCCTGGTCGCCCACCTCGACGCCCGAGGCGGCCGACAGCTCGTCGATGGCCGCGCGCCATCCGGCGCCGTCGGGGTGGAAGAGCACGTCGGGGCGGAAGGTGGGCACCACCCGGTCGCCCCAGCCGTCACGGCGCAGGGTCGCGTGGTCGGCGAGGGCGGAGGTGGCGGAGTCGGTCGTGCCGAGCACCTCGATGCCGAAGCGCTCGAACAGGGCCCGGATGCGGAACTCGGGTCGGGCGAGGGTCTCGAGCAGTTCGTCGTAGAGCAGGTCCGCGGTCGCGGCGGAGGGGGCGCGGCTCACCCCGAACACCTCGACGAGCTCGTGCTCGAGCCAGTAGCGGGTGGGCGTGCCGCGGAAGGCTCGCCAGTGCTCGCAGAAGCGCCGCCAGATCTCGCGGCGGTCGTGCTGGACGGGGCCGCCGTCCCGCGGCGGGATGCCGAGCTCGTGGTGCGGTACGCCCTGCGAGACGAGCATGCGCAGCAGATAGTGATCGGGGATGACGAAGAGCTCGGCGGCGTCGCCGAAGGCCTCGTCGCGCGCGAGGGTGCCGGCGTCGACGTGGCCGTGCATCGACACGATGGGGAGGTCGGCGGTCCGACCGTGGATCTCGCGTGCGATCGCGCGCCGGGTCGGCTCGGCCGGGAGCGCCCGGTCGGGATCGAGCGTCCAGCGGGGGTGCTCGGACACCTGCGCCTCCTCATCGAAACGTCGATATCTGAAACAAGACCCGTCTTGTTTCGTTGCTGCCGAGAACCGGAGTTGCCGGTTTCATCGGGATCTCCGGCCAACTATAGGGGCAGCGTGACCAATTTGGCGAGGGGGGTTGACGAAACTCTGAAAAGGTTTGCAGAATGGGCGGCATCCCGGGGCAGCCCGCTCCGGGCCGGCACGAGGTGGTGTGATGGCGGTCACGATCCGCGACGTCGCGAAGGCGACCGGGGTCTCGATCTCGACGGTGTCGCGTGCGCTCGCGACACCCGAGCAGGTGGCCGAGCCCACCCGGCTGCTCGTGCAGCAGGCGGCGCGCGAGATGGGCTACCGGCCCAACCGTGCGGCCCGCGGACTCATCACGGGGCGCACCGCGTGCATCGGGCTCGTCGTGCCCGACCTCGAGAACCCCTTCTTCGGATCGATCGGGAAGGGCGTGCAGGACCGCGCCCGATCCGCCGGCTACGCCGTGTTCATCGGCGACTCCGGTGAGGACCCGACCCTCGAGGCCGAGGTGGTGCGCAGCATCGCCAAACAGGTCGACGGCGTCATCCTGTGCTCGGCGCGCGGCACCGACGAGACGATCCTCGAGCTCGCCGGCGACACCCCCGTCGTACTCGTCAACCGGTCGATCGAGGGCCTCGAGTCGATCAACTTCGACAACGCGGCGGGACTGCGCGCGATCATGCAGCACCTCGTCGCCCTCGGCCACACGACGATCGCCTACGCCGCGGGCCCAGCGAACTCGTGGTCGAGCCGTCGCCGCACCGAGGCCTTCCGCGCCTTCGGTGAGGCCGCGCCCGCGCTCACCCTCGTCGAGCTCGGCGACTTCCCACCCGTCTTCGACGGCGGCGTGCGCGCGGCCGACCTCGCGATCGCGAGCGGTGCGACCGCCGTCGTCGCCTACAACGACCTCATGGCCCTCGGCCTCATCGACCGGCTGCGCCAGCGCGGCATGCGCGCCCCCGACGACATGAGCATCGCGAGCTTCGACAACGTCGCCGTCTCGGCGATGGTGTGGCCGAAGCTCACGACCGTCGACTTTCCGCGCGTCCAGATGGGCCGCGCCTGCGTCGACACCCTGCTCGATCTCGTGCTGGGGCGGCCGCACGCCGCCCCGCGCACCCCCGAACTCCCCGTCGAACTGGTCGTGCGTCAGTCGACGGGCGTCGCCCCCGCATCTGCAGCGATCCGCGGAGCCGACATCCCCGCCGCGACCTCGATGGGAGCGGTGACCACCCCCTGAGATCCGGACGCTGGTGTCCGGATGCCAAGAGAAAGAAGTCGATATGCGTACTCGCACGAGTAGATATCTCCTTGCGACCGTGGCTGCACTCGGTCTCGCGCTCGCGGGATGCACGGCGCCCGGAAGCGGCACCACTCCGAACACCGACGACACGGGAGAGGTGCCGGACACCCCGTCGGCACCCGTCACGCTCAACATCCTCGACGTCGCCGGCAACCAGAAGCTGACCGGCCCGATGGTCGACCAGTTCGTCGCGGAGCACCCCGACGTGATCTCCTCGGTCACCTGGGAGTCGGCCGGCTCGCCCGACCTCGTCGGCACGATCAAGCCGCAGGTCGACAGCGGGCAGCTCTCGGTCGACCTCGTCATGACCGGCAACGACGGCCTGTCCGCGGGCATCGGCCAGGACCTCTGGGTGCCGATCGTCGACGACTACGGCGACCGCCTCTCCAACCAGGCGAACTACCTCGAGCCGGCCGCCGCGATGCAGGAGCTCGCCCAGGGTTACGGCGTCGTCACGACCTACTACCCCTCCGGTCCGCTGCTGCAGTACAACCCCGACGTCGTGACGGATGTGCCGTCGACGCCCGAGGAGCTGCTGGCCTGGGCGAAGGCGAACCCCGGCAAGTTCGGCTACGCGCGGCCCGCCAACTCGGGACCGGGTCGCACCTTCCTGATGGGGCTGCCCTACATCCTCGGCGACTCCGACCCGAAGGACCCGGAGAACGGCTGGGACAAGACCTGGGCGTACCTGAAGGAGCTCGGCACCACGATCGACAACTACCCGACCGGCACCGGCCAGGTGATCACCAACATGGCCGACGGCACGTGGGCGCTCATCCCCTCGACGACCGGCTGGGACATCGAGCCGCGCGCGACCGGCAAGGAGCCGACCACGATCGAGGCGGCGCCGTTCGACGACTTCACCTGGGTCACGGATGCGCACTACGCGGTCGTGCCGAAGGGTCAGTCGGCCGACAAGCTGTCCGCGATCCTGCTGTTGCTCCAGTACATCCTCGAGCCCGAGGTCAACGCGATCGCCTACGACAGCGGCTACTTCTACCCCGGCCCGTCGGTCGAGGGCGCGACGCTCGACAAGGCGCCGCAGGCCAGCCAGGACCTGCTCGAGGAGTTCGGCCGCGACTGGTACGACGAGCTCATCGACGAGATGCCGAAGGCGACCCCGCTGTCGCCCGCCGAGCTCGTGACGGCGTTCGACATCTGGGATCGCGAGATCGGTACCGGAAAGTTCGAGGCGAAGTAATGGGTCTGTCGGCCGGCGCCTTCACGTCACTGGAACTGAGAGGGGTGGGGCGCAGTTTCGGCGGGCGTGAGGCGCTGGCCGGCTTGGACCTGACGATCCGTGCGGGCGAGTTCATCGCCCTGCTCGGGCCCTCGGGCTGCGGCAAGTCGACGGCGCTCAACTGCCTCGCGGGGCTGCTGCCGCTCACCCACGGTTCGATCTGGATCGACGGCGAACGCATCGACGTGCTGCCGTCGGAACGCCGCGACTTCGGGATGGTGTTCCAGAACTACGCCCTGTTCCCGCACCTGTCGGTCGCGAAGAACATCGCGTTCGGACTGCAGATGCGCCGTCTGCCGCGTGCCGAGATCCAGCGGCGAGTCGCCGAGGCGCTCGCGCTCGTCAAGCTCGAGGAGCACGCACGGAAGCTCCCCGGGCAGCTCTCCGGCGGGCAGCAGCAGCGCGTCGCGATCGCCCGCGCGGTCGTCATCGAGCCTCGGCTCGTGCTCATGGACGAGCCGCTGTCGAACCTCGACGCGAAGCTGCGGCTCGAGATGCGCACCGAGATCCGGCGGCTGCACCAGTCGCTCGGCCTCACGACCGTGTACGTCACGCACGATCAGGAGGAGGCGCTCTCGCTCGCCGACCGGCTCGTCGTGCTCCGCGAGGGGCGCGTGCAGCAGATCGGCACGCCCGAGCAGCTCCACGACCACCCCGCGAACTGGCACGTGGCCGACTTCATGGGGTACCGGAACCTGCTCGAGCTGCGGCTCGAGTCGCTCTCGGGCGACACCGCGGTCGTGGCCGGGCGCGGGCTGCGGCTCGCCGCGACGGCCGTGCAGGAGGTCGTCGTGGGCGACGCGGTACGGGTCGCGGTGCGGCCGTCCGACCTGGTGCTGCGACGCGCGGGCGAGCCCGCGGCGTCGGGCGCCAACAGCATCGAGGGCGTCGTCAACGTCGTCGAGTACCAGGGCCGCGAGTTCGCCGTCGACGTGACGACGCCCGACGGGGTCGAGCTGCACGTGAAGTCGGACTTCGCCCCCGAAGCGGGATCGACCGTGCAGCTCGCGCTCGACCCCTCGCGCGCGCTCGTGTACGCCGAGCGGCTCGACGGGACCGCGCTCGCCGCGCCCGCACTCGCTGAGGTCGGCGCGTGAGCACCGTCGCGACGCCCGCCCGCAGCTCGGCGGGCCTCCGGCACCGGCTGGCCGAGCGCGGGATCTCCGGCCGGCTCTGGCTGCTCGCGCCGGCGGTCGTGTTCGCGGTCGCGTTGTTCATCTACCCCTTCGCGTACGGCTTCGGGCTCACGGTGCAGCCGCTGCCGGCCACCGTCGAGAAGTTCGGCGGCGGGATCTTCGCGAACTACCTGGCGTTCTTCCGCGACCCCTTCGTGTTCGACACGGTCTGGATCACGATGCGCCTCGCGCTGCCGGCCGCGCTGTTCAACGTCGCCGTCTCGATCCCGATCGCGTTCAAACTGCGCGCCCGTTTCCGCGGCAAGCGCACCCTGCAGACGCTGCTCGTGCTGCCGATCACGCTCGGCACGGTGCTGACCGCGCAGGGCCTGCTGATCTTCGCGGGGCGGCAAGGGTGGCTCAACCGCTTCCTCATCGACGTCGGCCTCATCGACGAGCCGCTGCAGCTGGTCAACAACTACCTGGGCGTGTTCTTCTCGCTCGTCATCTCGGGCTTCCCGTTCGCATACCTGCTCATCTCTTCGTACCTCTCGGGGATCGACCCCTCGATCGAGGCGGCCGCGAAGACGCTCGGCGCCGGATGGTTCCAGCGCTTCCGGCGGATCACGCTGCCGCTGCTGGCCCCGGGCCTCGCGACCACCTTCGTGCTGACCTTCGTGCTCGCCTTCAGCGTCTTCCCCTCCGCCCGTCTCGTCGGCGACCCCTCCGACGAGACCCGCGTGCTCGCGCTCATGGCGTACCGCGCCTTCGCCGAGCAGCTCGACTACTCGATGGCCTCGACGATCGCGATCCTGATGGGCGCGGTCGAGCTAGCCGTCGTGGCGATCGTGTTCCTCGGTCGCTCGTTCCTCTACCGCGGATCGACGGGAGGCAAGGGCTGATGGCCGTCGCGACTTCCACCGAGGTGGTCGACCTGCGCAACCGGGGACGCGGATCGCGGCCCCCGGGCGAACGCTCGCTCGTCGCCTCGCCCGGCACCTGGTTCGTCTGGGCCGGCATCGCCGTGTTCTTCGTCTTCCTCGCGGGCATCGTCGTGAGCGTGCTCGTCGACTCCTTCGCGAAGCAGTGGTTCACCACGTGGCTCCCCGAGGAGTGGACGGTGGGCTGGTACGCCCAGGCTTGGGACCGTTTCGACCTCACCCACGTCATCGGGGTGACCCTGCTCGTGGCGTTCTCGGTGGTGGCGCTCTCGGTGCTGATCGGCTTGCCCGCCTCGTACGTGCTGGCCCGCACGCGCTTCCCCGGCAAGCAGCTCGTGCTGCTGCTGTTCCTGCTGCCGATCCTTATCCCGCCGATCACCTACGGCATCCCCCTGGCGACCGTGATGTACAACTTCGGACTCGGGCGCACGATCCTCGCGGTCGTGCTCGTGAACCTCGTGCCCTCGGTGCCGTTCGTGATCATCACGATGACGCCGTTCATCGAGCAGATCAATCCGTCGATCGAGTCGGCGGCGCGCATGAGCGGTGCGCGCACGGTGCAGGTGTTCACCCGCATCCTCGCGCCGCTGCTCGTGCCCGGCATCCTCGCCGCGGGGATCCTCGTGCTCGTGCGCACGGTCGGCATGTTCGAGCTCACCTTCCTCGTCTCGGGCCCGCAGTCCGACACGCTCGTTGTCGCCATCTACCGTGCGATGACGAGCGCGGGCGGCGGCGAGGCCCGACAGCTGATCTCGTCGATGGGCGTCGTGTACACCGCGATGATGCTCGTGATCCTCGTGATCGCGCTGCGCTTCATCAACCCGACCCAGCTGGTGGCGCGCGTCAAGGACACCGGCGATGACTGACGCGGATGCGGTGGTCGCGCGATGACCGCCGGGACCCCGGTCGCCCGCCTCTCGCGGGCGACCCTCGACGGCCTGCCGCCCGGAGCGCGGACGAGCGGGCCGCGCGTCGATCCGGATGCCCTCACCATCGGCATCGTCCACTTCGGGCTCGGGGCGTTCCACCGCGCCCACCAGGCCGTCTTCACGGAGGACGCGGCCGCGGCCGCCGGGGACACCCGTTGGGGGATCCTCGGCGTGACCGGCCGGTCCGACACGGTCGTGCGGCAGCTGCAGCCGCAGGACGGCCTCTACGGGGTGCTCACCCGGGACGCGCACGAGTCGTCCCTGCGCCTCGTGGGGTCGATCCGCGACGTCGCCTGGCCGGGTGACCGGTCAGGCGACGTCGTCGAGACGGTCGCGGCAGCCACCACCCACCTCGCGACGCTGACGCTCACCGAGCGCGGCTACCCGCTCACGGCGGAGGGCCGTCTCGACGAGACCGCCCCCGGCATCCCCGAGGATCGCGTACTCGTCGCCCGCGAGCTCGCGGGGGAGCGGTCGGCGGAGGCCTCGCACACCCCCTTCGGTCTGCTCGTGCGGGGTCTGGCCCGGCGTTACCGGCAGGGCGGCGCCCCGTTCACGGTCGTCTCCTGCGACAACCTCGCCGACAACGGCGCGGTGGCCAGACGGGTGGTCGCGGGTTTCGCGGCGACGCTCGAGCCGGGGTTCGGGGACTGGCTCACGGCATCCGTCTCGTTCCCCTCGACCATGGTCGACCGCATCACGCCCGCGACGACCCCCGGCGACCACGCGATCGCCGAAGGCCTGCTGGGCCTGACGGACGCCGGACTCGTGGTCGCGGAGCCCTACGGCCGCTGGGTTCTGGAGGACGCCTTCGCGGGCGAGCGGCCCCCGTGGGAGCTCGCGGGCGCCGTGCTCACGGACGACGTCGCACCGTACGAGACGATCAAGCTGCGGGTGCTCAACACGGCGCACCTGCTACTCGCCTGGACGGGTCGGCTGCGCGGCCACGCCACGATCGCCGAGGCGGTGGGCGATCCGGAGCTGCGCGAGCTCGCGCGCCGCACGATCGACGACGACATCCTGCCGACACTCGTCGCACCCGTGGGCGTGGACCTCGCGGCGTACCGCGACGCGGTGCTCGACCGCTTCGCCAACCCGGCGCTCGCCCACACGACCGCCCAGGTCGGCTCGAGCGGCTCGCAGAAGCTGCCGATCCGCGTCGTGGGGACCGTGCTCGACCGGCTCGCCGCGGGGGCGGTGCCGCACGGGCTCGCCCACCTCGTGGCGGCGTGGATCGCGCTCGCCGCCCGCAGCACCCTGCCCGGGGGGCCCGCGCTCGACGACCCCGGCGCCGGTGAGCTGCGGGCGCGCATCGGCGGCCCGGACGCCCTGCGCACCGACCCCGCCTCCGCCGTGCGCCGCGTGCTCGCCTGGGTAGCCGTCTTCCCGCCCGAGCTCGCCGCGCACACCGGATTCCGGGACGCCGTGGTCGCCGAGCTCACGGGCATCGAGGCACGCCTCGCATCCGCATCCACGACAAGGAGCACCGCATGATCATCGAACGCGCCGACGTCATCGTCACGAGCCCCTCCCGCAACTTCGTCACGCTCAAGCTGACCACCGACGAGGGTCACACGGGGCTCGGCGACGCGACCCTCAATGGCCGCGAGCTCGCCGTCGTCTCCTACCTGCGCGACCACGTGGTGCCGCTGCTCATCGGCCGCGACGCGCACCGCATCGAGGACACCTGGCAGTTCCTCTACCGCTCGGCCTACTGGCGTCGCGGGCCCGTGACGATGGCGGCGATCGCCGCGGTCGACATGGCGCTCTGGGACATCAAGGGCAAGGCCGCCGGGATGCCGGTCTACCAGCTGCTGGGCGGTGCCTCGCGCACGGGCCTGCTCGCCTACGGGCACGCCTCCGGGAAGGACCTGCCCGAGCTGTTCGACTCGGTGCGCCACCACCTCGAGGAGGGCTACCGCGCCATCCGGATCCAGACCGGTGTGCCGGGTCTGACGTCGATCTACGGCATCGCCTCGAACGCGGCGCACGAGCACCCGGGCTCGGCGGCGGCGGCCTCCGGTGGCCGCTACGACTACGAACCGGCGCGTCGTGGAGCGTGGCCCAAGGAGGAGGACTGGGACACCCGCTCCTACCTGCGCCACGTGCCGACGGTGTTCGAGGCGGTGCGGGGCGAGTTCGGGCCGGAGCTGCCGCTGCTGCACGACGCCCACCACCGGCTGACGCCCATCCAGGCCGCGCAGCTCGGCAAGGCGCTCGAGCCGTACGACCTGTTCTGGCTCGAGGACTGCACCCCCGCCGAGAACCAGGAGGCGCTGCGGCTGGTGCGACAGCACACCACGACCCCGCTCGCGATCGGCGAGGTGTTCAACACGGTGTGGGACTACCAGCAGCTGATCCGAGAGCAGCTCATCGACTACGTGCGCGGCTCGGTCACCCACACGGGCGGCATCTCGCACCTGAGGAAGGTGCTCGACCACGCCGCCCAGTACCAGATCAAGTCCGGCATGCACGGGCCCACCGACATCTCGCCCGTGGGGATGGCGGCGGCCATGCACCTGGGGCTCGCGATCCACAACTTCGGCATCCAGGAGTACATGCGCCACAGCGCCGCGACGGATGCCGTGTTCCGGCAGTCGTTCACCTGGCGCGACGGGCTGCTGCATCCGGGGGATGCGCCGGGCCTCGGGGTGGAGCTCGACGTGGACGAGGCGGGCCGCTATCCGTACGAGCAGGCCTACCTGCCGTTCAACCGGCTCGCCGACGGCACGGTGCACGACTGGTGAGGTTCGCGGCGGACGCGGCTAGCGTGGAGGGGTGAGCTCCCGCGCCGTCGCCCCCGTCGTCGTGGCGGGCGTCTCGGGCTCCGGCAAGTCGACGGTGGGCGCGCTGCTCGCCGAGCGGCTCGGGGTGCCGTTCGTCGACGGCGACGCCCTGCATCCGCCGGCGAACGTCGCCAAGATGGCGGCCGGCATCCCGCTCGACGACGCCGATCGCGGCCCCTGGCTCGACGCCGTCGGGGAGCGGCTGGCGGCCGGCTCCGTCGTGGTCGCCTGCTCGGCGCTGCGCCGCGCCTACCGCGACCGGCTGCGTGCGGCCGCCCCGTCGGTGCGCATCGTGCTGCTCGACGGCACGCGCGAGCTGCTGGGCGAGCGCATGGCCGCGCGGGCCGAGCACTTCATGCCGCCCGCCCTGCTCGACTCGCAGCTCGCGACCCTCGAGCGCCCGGCGCCCGACGAGCATGTCGCCGTCTACGACGTCGCCGTGCCTCCCGCCGAGCTCGCGGATGCCGTGCTGCACGATCTGGAGGACGCATGACCGACCGGCTGCGCGTGGTGATCGCGACGCCCCTCACCCGGGAGCTCGTCGAGCTCATCACCCGCGACGAGCGGCTCGAGGTGGTGTGGGAGCCCGAGCTGCTGAACGATCCCGAGATCGACTGGATGGTGGGGCCGAGACAGCGCACCCCCGAGGACCAGGCCCGCTACGAGGCGCTCCTCGACAGCGCGGAGGTGCTCTTCGGGGTGCCCGACCAGTCGGGGCGCGCGCTCGCCCGGACGGTGGCTGCCAACCCGCGGTTGCGCTGGGTGCACACGATCCCGGCGGGCGGCGGCCAGCAGGTGCGGGCCGCGCGCCTCGACGACGCCGCGCTCGCCCGCATCCTGTTCACGACCTCTGCGGGGGTGCACGCCACCCCGCTCGCCGAGTTCGCGGTGTTCGGCGTGCTCGCGGGGGCGAAGCGCCTGCCGTGGCTGCAGGGCATGCAGCGCGAGCGGCGGTGGGGGCCGCGCGAGCCGCTGCGGCTGCTCGCCGAGACGACGGTGCTCGTGGTGGGACTCGGCGCGATCGGGCGCCTCACCGCCGAGAAGCTGAGCGCGCTCGGCTGCCGGGTGGTCGGCGTGCACCGCCGCGAGGTGGAGGCGGCGGTCGAGGAGATCGTGCCCGTCGAGCGCTTCGCCGAGGCCGCCGCCACCGCCGACGCGATCGTGCTCGCGCTGCCCGGGACGGATGCCACCCGCGGCATGCTCTCGGCCGAGGTGCTCGCGGCGGTGAAGCCCGGCATCACGGTCGTGAACGTCGGTCGCGGCACGACGGTCGACGAGCCGGCGCTCGTCGAGGCGCTCCGCGACGGGCGGGTCGGGCTCGCGGTGCTCGACGTGACCGCGGTCGAG
Organism: Protaetiibacter intestinalis; assembly: GCF_003627075.1. NCBI lineage: Bacteria > Bacillati > Actinomycetota > Actinomycetes > Micrococcales > Microbacteriaceae > Protaetiibacter > Protaetiibacter intestinalis. The sequence goes on from NZ_CP032630.1 coordinate 1,932,058, forward strand.
CCGCTGCCCGAGGACAGCCCGCTGTGGGGGATGCCGAACGCCGTGCTCGCCCCGCACACCGCGGCCATCAGTCCGCACGAGCCGCGGCTCATCGCCGAGCTCTTCGCCGAGAACGCCCGCCGGTTCCTCGACGGCGAGACGCTCCTCAACGTCGTCGACACCCGCGAGTTCTACTAGGCAGGCACCCGTGCCCCGACCGCTGCTCAGCCTCCTCGTCTCCCTCGCGGCGACCGCCGTCGGGCTGCCCCTGCTCTGGCTCGGCAGCGCCCTCGCGCTCGACGGGGTCGACCTCGACGACGAGTCCTCGACGGCGGGCCTCATCGGGCCCGCGCTGCTCGCGCTGCTCGGCGCCGTGCTGCTGGGCGCGGCCGGCTACGCGATCCGCTGGTCGGCGCTCGGTCCGATCGCGGTCGGCGGGCTGCTCGTGGCCGTCTCGGCGGTCGCGCTCGCCTGGGCGCCGTCGGGCGCATCCACCCCGCCGCTCTGGCAGCTGGTGTTCGCGCTCGATGCGCCCGCGCACGCGCTCTCGACCGGGCTCGCGATGACGCTCGCGTGCGGGGTGACGCTGCTCGTCGGTGTCGCGCTGCTCGTCGGCGGGCTCGTCCGGCTGCGGCCGGGGGAGCCTCGGATGCCGTGGCGGCTGCTCGCGATCGGCGGCGGACTCGTCGCGACCGTCGCGACGGTGTGGGGGCTCGTCACGGGCGTCGGGGTCTACACCGGCTACGTCGTGCTGCGCGAGGCGTACCCGCCGGCCGTGTGGCAGCTCGCGGCGCTCGCCGCGGCGCTCGGCGTCGCGCTCGTGCCGCTTCGCGCATCCGCCACCGGGGCCTGGATCGCGGGGGTGCTCGTCACGGGCCTCGGTCTGCTGCTCATCGCGCCGCTGCCGGAGATCCTCGCGGCGCTGCCCGGCGAGCTCGCCCTCAGCGTGCTGACCCTCGGACCCACGGGATTCCTCGCCGCCGTCGGCCTCGCGCTGCTGGGTCTCGCGGCCGGGTCCGGCTCGTCCCGGAACTCGGGTAGGATGGTCGGCGAACTTCGGCGAGGGTCGTCGTCCTGACGGACGGTGACCGTGATCGACGCGGTGGGCAGGCCCCAGAGTCTTTCCTCACGCTGTTGCGCGTTCGAGTTGAAACCAATCCACAGACCGGGCTGAGGCCCAAGGAGACACCATGTCCGACGACAACAAGCTCGTCGCGGAGGTCCGCGACCAGTTCGGCAAGGGCGCTGCCCGCAAGATCCGCGCCGTGGGCAAGGTGCCCGCGGTCATCTACGGCCACGGCACCGAGCCCCAGCACATCACCCTCCCGGCCCACGAGGTCGGCCTCATCCTGCGCAAGGCGAACGCCGTGCTCGACCTCGACATCGCGGGCAAGAACCAACTCGCGCTCGTCAAGGACGTGCAGAAGGACCCGGTGCGCCAGATCATCGAGCACATCGACCTCATCGTCGTGAAGAAGGGCGAGAAGGTCACCGTCGACGTGCCGGTGCACGTCGAGGGCGAGTCGTTCGCGGGCACCATCGTCGCGCTCGACGCCACGACCCTCACGATCGAGGCCGAGGCGACCCACATCCCCGAGCGCCTCGTCGTGAACGTCGAGGGCGCCGAGGAGGGCACGCACGTGCTCGCCGGCGACGTGGAGCTGCCGAAGGGCGCGACCCTCGTGTCCGACCCGGAGACGCTCGTCGTGAACATCACCGCTCCCGCCAAGGTCGACCTCGGCGAGGAGACCGAGGCGGCCGAGGCCGCCGAGGAGGCGCCGGCCGAGGAGGCCGCCGCCGAGGCTGCCGCGGAGTAAGTCGCCCACCCCGTGGCGGATGACGTCTGGCTCGTAGCCGGGCTCGGGAATCCCGGGCCCGGCTACGCCGCTCACCGCCACAATGTCGGCCAGTCGGCGCTCGACGTGCTGGCCGACCGCATCGGCGCGCGCTTCTCGCGCCACAAGTCGAACACCCTTCTCGCCGAGGGCCGCCTCGGGCCGGGGCTGCCGAAGCTCGTGCTCGTGAAGCCGCTGTCGTTCATGAACCTCTCGGGCGGCCCGGTCTCCTCCGCCGCCAAGTTCTTCGGCCTCGGCGCCGACCGCATCGTCGTGCTGCACGACGAGCTCGACATCCCCTTCGACACCGTCAAGCTCAAGGTGGGCGGCGGCCACGGCGGCCACAACGGCCTGCGCGACATCCAGTCGGCGCTCGGCACGCCCGACTTCGCGCGCGTGCGCATCGGCATCGGGCGCCCTCCCGGCCGGCAGGACGCCGCCGACTTCGTGCTCTCGCCGTTCTCGAAGGCCGAGCGCGAGGTGCTGCCGTCGCTGCTGTCGGATGCCGCGGACGCCGCCGAGGACCTCGTGCGCGACGGCCTCGTCGCCGCCCAGCAGCGCTGGCACAGCCCGCGCGACCCGCAGACCCCCTAGGAGACCACGGGCGCGAGCGCCTCGGCGAGCAGCTGCCGTGCCCGCTGGTAGCGGGTGCGCGCCGTGGAGGCGTTGAGCTCGAGCAGATCGGCCGCCTCGCCCACGCCGAAGCCGTCCCAGTGCACGAGCATCACGAGCTCGCGCAGCTCCTCGGGCAGCGCGGCCACGGCATCCCGCACCTCCTGACCCTCGGCGGGGTCGGGGTGGGTGGCGACGAAGCCGGCGACCTCGACGCCCAGCCGGTCGGCGAGCGCGCGCCGGCGGCGCACACCGCGGCGGTGGTTGGCGAGCACCCGGCGGGCCACCCCGTACAGCCACATGCGGGCGTTCTCGGGCTCGTCCGGCAGGTCCCGCCGGCGTCGCCAGGCGGTCAGCAGCGTCTCGCCGAGCAGGTCGGCGGCGTCCTCCCGCGGCGTCACGCGCCTGCTCAGGTAGCCGAGCAGGTCGGCCGCGTTCGCGTCGACGAGGGTGCGGATGCGGTCGTCGCGCACCATCAGCAGCTCGTGCCCTCGTCGCTCGCGAAGACCGTGACCCGCAGGTTGCCGGTCGCCTCGTCGACCTCGACGACCACCTGGTTCGAGGGGTCGTCGCCGCCCTCGACGACCTCGCCCTGCACGATCACGGCGAGCGTGCAGCCGCTGTCGCCGTCCACGACGGTCAGCGGCACGGTGTCGTCGGCGGCGCGCGTGACGTCGCTCGGCGCGTCGTCCGTCGCGCCGCCCTCCGCCATCGCGGCGCCCGCGCCGAAGCCGCCGAGCAGCAGGGCGCCCGCCCCGGCCCCGGCCAGCAGCCGCCGGCCGCGCACGCCCCGGGCGCGCGGCACGGTCCGCGCGACCATCGCGTCGAGCTCCGCGGCGACGGCGCGGTCACGCGCCGGGTCCGCGGGGCGCGCCGCGGCGAGCATCGCATCCAGTTCGTCGTCGATCCGGGTGGGCGTCATGGTGTGCATCCTCACATCTCGCGGGGGAGAACCCCGATACCCGGTACGTGTCCGGATGCGAGCGATGCGTCTGCGAGCGGTCGCTACGCGTCGGCGGGCAGCAGCCAGGCGCGCTCGGGGTCGAACGAGATGCCGACGAGCTCGCCGACGGGCACGATCTCCTCGTACACCGGGTCCGACACGACCGCGACGATCGTGCCGACCTCGGTCTCGATCTCGTACTCGACGCTCTCCCCGTAGAAGACCGCGTTGAGCACGCGCCCGTGGTTGCCGACCACCTGGTCGTCGCCCTCCGCGTAGCGCCGCACCCGGATCGCCTCCGGGCGCACCATGAGCACGCTCGCGGCGCTCTGCACGGCATCCGGGTGGGCGCGCGCCGACATCCGCTCGCCGAGCACGACGATGTCGGCGTGTCCCGTGCGGCTCGAGTCGGACGCCTCGGCCACGTCGAGGAAGTTCGCGCGGCCGATGAAATCGGCGACGAACACGGATGCCGGGGTGCGGTAGATCTCGTCGGGCGTGCCCACCTGCTCGATGCGCCCGTTGCGCATCACGACGATCCGGTCGGAGAGGCTCATCGCCTCGTCCTGGTCGTGGGTCACGTAGACGCTCGAGATGCCGAGCAGGCGCTGCAGCCGGCGGATCTCGAGGCGCATCTGCACCCGCAGCTTCGCGTCGAGGTTGGAGAGCGGCTCGTCGAAGAGCAGCACCTTGGGCTTCACGACCATGGCGCGGGCGAGGGCGACGCGCTGCTGCTGACCGCCCGAGAGCTGGTGGGGCGCGCGCTCCGCGAGGGCGGTGAGCCCCATCGAGGCGAGCGCGAAGCCCACCTCCTCCTTGAGCTGCTTGGCGGGGACGCGCCGCAGCCGTAGCCCGTAGGCGACGTTCTCGAACACGGTCATGTGCGGGAAGAGCGCGTACGACTGGAACACCATCGCCATCGGGCGGCGGTCGGCCGTGAAGCGCAGCATGTCGTCGCCGTCGAGCAGCACGCTGCCCGAGGTGGGCGACTCGAACCCGGCGATCATGCGCAGCGTCGTCGTCTTGCCGCAGCCCGAGGGGCCGAGCAGGGTCACGAACTCGCCGGGATGCACCGTGAGGTCGACGTGGTCGACCGCGGTCACGCGGTTCTCGCCGGAACCGAACGACTTCTCGACGGCGCGCAGCACGAGCTCGCCGCTCGCGGCATCCGTCGAGCGGGTGGCACGCGGGGACAGGGTGGAGGTCATGGCGGGATCCTTCGGGTTCATTCGAGGGTGGTCGAGGAGGACAGTCCGGCGGCCCCCCGGGGGACGGAGCTGTCGCGGACGAAGAGGTTGAGCAGGCCGATGACCGACATCACGATGACGATGAGGATCGTGCAGTACGCGAACGCGTTGCCGAACCGTCCCGCGTCCACCTCGGAGAGGATCTGCGAGGTCATGATCTTGGTCTGCGGGGTCGTGATGAAGATGATCGGCGACAGGGTCGTCATCGAGCGGGCGAACGCGTAGGTGAGCCCGGCGAGCAGCGCCGGACGGATGAGCGGCAGCGTCACCTTGCGGAACGTCGTCATCCCGGAGGCCCCGAGCGAGGCGGACGCCTCGTCGATGGCCATGTCGATCTGCTGCAGGGACGCGACGCCCGCGCGCTGCCCGGAGGGGCTCGACCGGATGACGTACACCATGACGATCGCGACCGCGCCCCCGAACACGGCCCCGCCGCCCGCGAGCGCGGGCAGGAGGGCCACGTTGCCGAAGCCGAGCGGGGAGTTGAAGGTCAGCGCGTAGCCGATGCCGAGCACCGTGCCCGGCACGGCGAGCCCCAGCATCCCGAGGAAGTCGAGGGCGCCCTGGCCGGAGCGCAGCTTGCGCACGATGAGCCAGGCGACGACGAGACCCAGCACGCCCGCGATGGGCGTGGCGATGAGGGCGAGGGTCGTCGTGGTGATCATGGCATCCGAGCCGATGCCGCTCAGCACGTAGCGGTAGTGGCTGAGGTCGAACGCGTTGTTGATGCCGAGGATCTTGACGAAGCCGCCGAGCACCACGGTCGCGTAGATCGTGACGATGAGCAGCGCGATGAGGCCGACTCCCGTCAGCAGCAGGATGCGGGCCGGCAGGAAGGTGACGGTGTCGGGGCGGCCCGCGGGCTTGCCCGTCACCGAGACGACGTTCTTGCGCCCCGCCCAGTAGCGCTGCACGAGGAACACCGCGAGCGCCGGCAGCAGCAGCACGATCGAGTAGGCGGCGCCCGCCCCCACGTTGTACTCGCCGGTGATGGCGATGTAGGCGCGCGAGGAGAGCACCGTGAAGTCGCCGCCGATGACGAGCGGGTTCGCGAGGTCGGCGATCGCCTCCACGAACAGCAGCAGGAACGAGCTCGCGAAGCCCGGCACGAGCATCGGCAGCGTGACGGTGCGGAAGATGCGCCACTTGGACGCGCCGATGCTCGCCGCCGCCTCGTCGAGCGAGGGGTCGAGGCTGCGCAGCAGCCCGAGCATGTTCATGTACGCGGCGGGGAAGAACGACAGCGAGAGCACGATCGTGAGCCCCGGCAGGCCGTACAGGGTGGGGCTGAGCCCGAGCAGCTCGTGGGAGACGATGCCGCTGCGCCCGAACAGGGTGATGACGGCGGTCGCCACGGCGAACGGCGGCGAGACGATCGGCAGCAGCGCCAGCAGGTGCAGCAGCTTCTTGCCGCGGAAGTCGAGACGCACCTGCACGTAGGCGAACAGGAAGCCGATCGCGGTGCCGATCACACCGACGAGCACCCCGAGCACGACCGTGTTCTGCACGATCTGCAGGTTGACGCCGGAGGTGAACATCGAGGCGAAGACCTTGAGGCCGTCGGCGGATGCGGCGGAGGAGAGGATGTTGATGAGGGGCAGCACGATGAGCAGGCCGAGCACCAGCACGACCAGGGCCACCGCGATGCGGGTGGGGAGGTCGAGCGGGGTCTCGCGGCGGCGCAGCAGCGACCAGCCGGAGCGGCGCATCGTGGGGATGTCTGTAGTCATGACGGGCTTTCTCGGGGTGGGGTGCGTCGCCGCACCCCACCCCGGCTGATGCGGGCGGCTATTCCTTCGGCTGGGCGGCGATCTCGGCGTCGAAGCGGGCCGTGAGCTCCGGCTTCGCGGCCGCGGCGGCGACGAAGTCGTAGTCGACGAACTTCACCTCGTCGAGCGACACCATCCGCTCGTCGCGCACCGCATCCGGGTTCGTGAGCACCTGGTAGGAGCCCACGGTCGGCCCGATGCTCTGCGCCTCGGCGGTGAGCGCCCAGTCGATGTACGCCTGCGCGGCCGGCTTGTTCTTCGAACCCTTCACGAGCGCGACGCCGCCGATCTCGTAGCCGGTGCCCTCCTTCGGGAACGACACGACGAGGTCGGACAGGCCCTCCTCCTGGTACTTGACGCAGTCGTGCGAGAAGACGATGCCGACGGCCACCTCTCCGCGGCCGGCGATCTGGCCGGGCGCGGTGCCGCTCTTGGAGTACTGCAGCACGTTGTTGTGCATCTTCTTCATGAACTCGAGGCCCTCGTCCTCACCGCCGAGGCGGGTGACCTGGGTCCACAGGGTCGTGAACGCGGTGCCGGAGGTCGACGGGTGCGCCGTGGACACCTGGCCCTTCAGCCTCGGGTCGAGCAGGTCGTCCCAGCTGGTCGGCACGTCGACCCCGAGCTCGTCGAGCACGCGCTGGTTGGAGCAGAAGCCCAGCGCGCCGACGTAGACGCCCGTCCAGTAGTGGTCGGGGTCGCGGTACTTCTCGGGGATGGCGGCGGCGTTCGGCGACTCGTAGGCCTCGAGGAGGCCCGCGTCGCGGGCGGCGCCGAAGCCGTCGACGGGTCCGCCGTGCCAGACGTCGAACTCGGGGGCGTCGCGGGCGGCGTCGAGCCGGGCCACGGTCTCACCCGAGGACAGCCGCACGAAGTCGGCCTTCACGCCGGTCTCGGCGGTGAACGCGCTCGTCATGGCCTGGCACCAGTCCTCCATCGCGCCGCACGCGATGGTGATGCTGCCGCCGAGCTCGTCGGGCTGTTCGCTGTCGTCGGCCGTCGGGGTGACCGCGCAACCCGTCAGGAGCAGGAGCGACATCGCCGTCGCCCCCACCAGTGCGGGGATTCGCTTCATGAGGGGGTTCCTCTTCTCTCGGTGTCGGGAAGGGTGCTTCTCGACACTCGTCGTCGAGAGGCGTTCTCCACGCTAGAGAGGTGCGCGACCGGCGTCGGTAACGGTGGCCGACGTTCGGTGACAGTTCTGTGACCGTCGGTCAGGGGGCGGGCAGCCGGGGCATCCGGTAGCCGCGCCCGCGCACCGACTGGATGTAGTGCGGTGCCGCGGAGGAGTCGCCCAGTTTGCCGCGCAGCCGGTAGACGGCCGTCTTCACCATGTCGCGTCCGCCCAGCATGAGGTCGGTGCCCCACACCTCCTGCAGCAGCAGCCCCCAGCCGACCTCCTCGTCGAGCCGGGAGGCGAGCGCCATGAGCAGGTGGAACTCGCTCTGCGAGAGCGGCACCCGGGTGCCCGCCCGCAGCACGGTGAGCGTGCGCGGGTCGATCACGAGGTCGCCGTTGACGATGCGGGATCCCGCGGGCGCCTCCCGGTAGCGGCGCGCGACCGACATCGCACGCAGGGCGAGCTCGCGCGGGTGGAAGGGCTTCACGACGTAGTCGTCGGCGCCCGCCTCGAGCCCGGCGACCCGGTCGGCCGCCTCGCCCTTCGCGGTGAGCAGGATGATCGGCACCTTCGAGACGGTGCGGATGCGGCGGCACAGGGCGATGCCGCTCGCCCGGGGCAGCATGACGTCGAGGATGATCGCGTCGAAGCTCTCGCGTTCGAACGCCGTCCATGCCTGTTCGGCGTCGGATGCCTCGACCGTCGTGAAGCCCTGCGTCTCGAGGGCGAAGGTCACGATGTCGCGCATCTGGCGCTCATCGTCGACGACGAGCGCCCGGGGTTGCGGCTGTTCCTGGTGCGTCGTCATCCTCGACCGTCTCGTTCATCGCGGGAATGGCCAGGATGATAGTCGTTCCGCGCCCCGCGACCGTGTCGACGTAGAGATCTCCGCCGTGCAGGCGGGCGATCTGCCGCGTGATGACGAGTCCCAGCCCCGTGCCGTCGCGCAGCGGGTGCCCGCTCGCGAACCTCTCGAACAGCCGTCGCCGCTCGAGCTCGTTCATCCCCGTGCCGTTGTCGCTCACGGAGATCGTGGCGCCGCCGTCGAGCCCGTGCGCGACCCGCACGAGGATGGTCGAGGCATCCGGGCTCGCCTTGACGGCGTTGTTGACGAGGTTGGTGATCGCCTGCCGGATCAGCCCCGCGTCGACCCAGAGCCGGGGCGGCGCGCCGGGCACGTCGAGGTCGATGGCGATCGTGTGCAGCCGCCGCAGCTCCTCGACCGTGCGCCGGGAGAGGGCGCGCAGGTCGGTGCGCGACAGGTGCAGCGAGAACATCCCGGCGTCGATCCGCGCCTGCGTGAGCAGGTCCTCGGCGAGCTGCACGAGGTGGTCGGAGTTGGCGCTGATGGTGGTGGCGAAGCGCAGCTGCTGCTCGTTGAGGGGGCCGGGGGACTGCTCGATGAGCAGGTCGCTCGCGCCCTTGATGAGGCTGAGCGGCGTGCGGATCTCGTGGCTCAGGATGGTGACCCGCTCGGTCGACTGGCTCGCGATCGAGCGCACCCGGGCCGCATCCGCACGGAGCCGGCTCCACTCGGCGACGGCGGACCAGGCGGCGACGCCGCCGGCGATCGCGCTCGCCACGACGGCGCCGATCGCCCAGCCGGTGCGCTCGAGCCCGATCGCCACGACCGCGGCGATGAGCGCGAGTCCGGCGATCGCGGCGGCGACGACGAGGACCGCACCGCCGGTCAGTCTCCGCCGCGGCGGCGGAGTCGGCTCGTCGGCGATGGCCACGGCGACCAGTGTAGGTCGCGGGCGGTCTCCCCTCGCGGGGTCGACGCGGGCGCGTCAGCGCGAACGGGCGAGGGCGGAGTTCGGCTCCTGCTGTCGATGGCCCTCGCCCTCGTCGCCGTCCGCGGCGACATCGCCGAGCGCCGCCGCCAGCTGCTCCCGGGCCCGCTGGTAGCGACCCCGGGCCGTGGAGGGGTTCAGGCCCAGCAGCGCCGCCGCCTCGACGAGACGGAACCCGTCCCAGTGCACGAGCATCACGAGCTCCCGCAGCTCGTCGGGAAGCGCGGCGACGGCTGCGCGCACCTCGACCCCCTCATCGGGCGCCGGATGCTCGGCGGCAACGCTCTCTCGTAGACGCTCGGCGAGGGCCGAGCGGCGACGGGTGCCGCGGCGGTGGGTCTCGAGCACGCGCCGCGCCACCCCGAACGCCCACATCCGCGCCGCCTCGTGCTCCGACGGCAGGCTCCGTGCGCGTCGCCACAGCACGACGAGCGTCTCGCCGACCAGGTCGGCCGCGTCCTCACGCTGCCGGACCCGACGCAGGAAGTAGCGCAGCAGTTCGGGCGCCACCTCCTCGATGAGCGGGGTGAGCTCGCGGTCTCCCCGCGTCACGGCAGGGGTTCGCAGTGGGTCTCGGACGGCATCGTCATGCCGTAGTCCACGAGGCCCGTAGTGCCGAGCTCGTCGCCCATCGCCACCCACACCCGGAAGCTCCACCAGTTCGCGGCGAGCGTCGCCTCCAACGTCGCGCGATCTATGCCGGTGTCCGGGAAGTCCTCCGGCGTGTAGGGGGTGGTCTCGGAATCCACCTCCCCGAGCGGGGCATCCTGGTCCACCTCTGCGAGATAGCGGCGGGCCGCGTCGGCGACGGCCGGATCCAGCCCGGGTTCGATGCGCATGGCGACCTCGCAACCGTAGGGCCCTCCCGAGGTCGTGGCGACGTAGTCGAGGCGCACGATCGCGTCGGGCTCGATGGTCCATCCCGTCCACGGCAGCACCCCGGACGCGGCGGCCGTGGCGGTGCCGCCCAGCAGCGCCATGCCGAGCACGCCCGCGCCCAGCACGGAGTTCCGCCGGCGCCGGGCCCGAGTCGTGTGGGCGTCGCGCGCTCCCGCGACGAGCGCATCGAGCTCCCCCGTGACCGCGTCGGCGAGGTCGCGATCGGGCGCGGCGGTGGCGAGTCGGTGGTCGAGGTCGGTGGTCATGGCGGCTCCTTCGCTGGGGTCTCACTCTGTTCCTGACCGGCAACGCCCGCAACGTCCACGCCGGCTTCGTGGGCGGGCGGACGGTGTCCTCGCACGCGCGTAAGCTCCCACGAGTGGGTCTCGCTCCTTTGATTCCGGTGCTGTCGCGCGCCCAGAGCTACGCGGATGCGCTCGCGGGGGCCTCCTCCGACGGCGACTTCTCCGCCGTCGAGGGGCTGCGGGTGCCCCTGCTGGCGGGGCTGCTCGAGCGGCGCACCCGGGCGTCGGGCACGGGGCAGGCGCTGCTCACGGTCGCCGCGACGAGTCGCGAGGCGCAGGCCGTCGCGGAGGCGTTCGCGTGCTGGGCTCCCGAGGCGCTCGTGCTGCCGTTCCCCGCCTGGGAGACCCTGCCACATGAGCGGCTGAGCCCGTCCGCCGAGACGGTCGGTCGGCGCCTCAAGAGCCTGCGCGAGCTGCGCCGCTGGCAGGACGGGCCGCGCGAGCGCCCGCTCGTGCTCGTGGCATCCGTCCGCGCCGCCCTGCAGCCGCTCGCCCCCGGGCTCGACGAGCTCGAGCCGGTCGTGCTCACCCCGCAGGGGCGCGGCTACGACATCGCGCAGCTCGCCGTGCGGCTCGCCGAGCTGGCCTACACGCGCGTCGACCTCGTCACGCGGCGTGGGGAGTTCGCGGTGCGCGGCGGCATCCTCGACGTCTTCCCCCCGGACGCCGTGCACCCCGTGCGCGCCGACTTCTTCGGCGACGAGCTCGAGCAGTTGCGGGCGTTCTCGGTCGCCGACCAGCGCTCGCTGCCGGGCGAGGTGCCGCCCGTGGAGCTCGGCCCGGCTCGCGAGCTGCTCATCACGGATGCCGTGCGCTCGCGCGCGAGCGAGCTGCGGCACGAGTTCGAGGGCGTCGCGGGCATGCTCGCGAAGATCGCCGAGGGCATCCCCGTGGAGGGCATGGAGTCGCTCACGCCCGCGCTCGTCGGGCGCCTCGTGCCGCTCACCGACTACCTGCCGGAGGATGCCGCCGTCGCGGTGCTCTCGCCCGAGCGGGTGGCGACCCGAGCCCTCAGCCTCGCCGAGACGAACCGCGAGTTCCTCGAGGCCGCGTGGAGCGCCGCCACGGCGGGCGCCCAGGCCCCCATCGACCTGCAGGCGAGCCTCGACACGGGCGACTTCCTCACCGTCTCGGGGCTGCGCGCCGAGGCCCGCCCCCGCAGCTGGTGGACGGTCAGCCCCTTCGACGCGGACGACGAGGAGGTCTCGCGCGTCGACGGCCGCGCCATCCCGAGCTTCGCGGGGCAGGTCGACGGCGCCGCATCCCACGTCGCGGCGCTGCTGAAGGGCGAGTGGTCGGTCGCGATCGCGGCCGCAGGCGTCGGCCTCGTCGACCGCGCCGCCCAGGTGCTCGCCGAGCACGAGGTGGCGGCGCGCATCGTCGACGCCGCCCCCGCGGAGCCGGAGGCCGGGGTCGCCTACCTCGTCACGGGTTCCGTGGAGGCGGGTTTCGAACTCGACGACGCCCGCTTCGCCCTGCTCTCGGAGGCCGAGTTCTACGGCCGCGCCGCCGGCATCGACTCCCGCCAGCCGAAGCGGCTCGCGAGCCGCCGCCGCAACGTCGTCGACCCGCTGCAGCTGAAGCCCGGCGACGCCGTCGTGCACGAGACGCACGGCATCGGCCGCTTCGTCGAGCTCGTCACGCGCGAGGTCACGGGCGGCGGCCGTGTCGCCCGCGGACCGCTCGGTACGAAGCACGAGAAGGTCACCCGCGAGTACCTCGTGCTCGAGTACGCGCCCTCCAAGCGCGGCCAGGCCGGCGACCGGCTCTTCGTTCCCACCGACCAGCTCGACCAGCTTTCCCGCTACGTCGGCGGCGAGAACCCCGCCCTCAGCAAGATGGGCGGATCCGACTGGGCGGCCGCGAAGGGCAAGGCGCGCAAGGCGGTGCGCGACATCGCGGTCGAGCTCGTCAAGCTCTACAGCGCCCGGATGGCGAGCCCCGGCCACGCCTTCGGCCCCGACACGCCCTGGCAGCGCGAGCTCGAGGAGGCGTTCCCCTTCGCCGAGACCCCCGACCAGCTGCAGACCATCGACGAGGTGAAGGCCGACATGGAGCGGCCCATCCCCATGGACCGGCTCATCTCGGGCGACGTCGGCTACGGCAAGACCGAGATCGCCGTGCGCGCCGCGTTCAAGGCCGTGCAGGACGGCAAGCAGGTGGCGGTGCTCGTGCCGACCACGCTGCTCGTCAAGCAGCACATGGAGACCTTCCAGGAACGCTTCGCCGGCTTCCCCGTGCACCTGCGCGCGCTCAGCCGCTTCCAGACCGAGAAGGAGTCGAAGGCGACGCTCGAGGGGCTCGAGCGGGGCGAGGTGGATGTCGTGATCGGTACCCACCGCATCCTCTCGGACGCCGTGCGGTTCAAGGACCTCGGCCTCGTCGTCATCGACGAGGAGCAGCGCTTCGGCGTCGAGCACAAGGACCAGCTCAAGAAGCTGAAGACCAACGTCGACATCCTGGCGATGAGCGCCACCCCCATCCCGCGCACGCTCGAGATGGCGGTCACCGGCATCCGCGAGATGTCGACGCTCGCGACGCCGCCCGAGGACCGGCACCCGATCCTCACCTTCGTGGGGCCGCGCTCGGACAAGCAGATCACCGCGGCGATCCGGCGCGAGCTGCTGCGCGAGGGGCAGGTGTTCTTCGTGCACAACCGGGTGTCGTCGATCAACCGGGTGGCCGCGGAGCTCGCCGAGCTCGTGCCGGAGGCGCGGATCGCGGTCGCGCACGGCAAGCTCACCGAGCACCAGCTCGAGCAGGTGATCGTCGACTTCTGGGAGCGGAGATTCGACGTGCTCGTGACGACGACGATCATCGAGACCGGCATCGACATCGCGAACGCCAACACGCTCATCATCGACGCGGCCGACAAGTACGGCCTGTCGCAGCTGCACCAGATCCGCGGGCGCGTGGGCCGTGGCCGCGAGCGGGCGTACGCGTACTTCCTCTACGACGCCGAGAAGCCGCTCACCGAGACGGCGCAGGACCGGCTCGAGACGATCGCCGCCAACAACGAGCTCGGCGGCGGCATGCAGATCGCCCTCAAGGACCTCGAGATCCGCGGGGCGGGCAACCTGCTCGGCGGCGAGCAGTCCGGCCACATCGCGGGCGTCGGCTTCGACCTGTACCTGCGGATGATCGGCGAGGCCGTCTCGGCGTTCCGCGGCGACGTCGCCGAGGGACAGACCGAGCTGCGGCTCGAACTGCCGGTGGATGCGCGCATCCCCGAGGAGTACATCGAGTCGGAGCGGCTGCGGCTCGAGGCGTACCAGAAGCTCTCCACGGCATCCGCCCCGCTCTCGCCCGACGACGCGCTCGACCGCGTCGTCGAGGAGCTCGCCGACCGCTACGGCGAGCCGCCCGAGGCGGTGCAGCAGCTCGTGGCGGTGTCGCGGCTGCGGCGCCAGGCGCAGAAGGCGGGCCTCGGGGAGGTCGTCGCGATGGGCGGGCGGATGCGGCTCGCGCCGCTCGACCCGCCCGACTCGATCCAGGTGCGCCTCACGCGCATGTACCCGGGCGTCAAGTTCTTCGCCGCCCAGCACGCGGTGAACGTGCCCATGCCGGAAGACGCCTCGGATGCCGAGCTCATCGCGTGGGTCGGTCAACTGCTCACGGCCGCGGTGCCCGCGTCCGCTCCCGTCGGCTGAGCGGCGACCGGCCGCCGCCCGGAACCGGCGCGCCGCTAGCATGGCGCGCATGCCTCTCGAGACACAGCGCCCCGGGATCTTCCGTGGTGAGCGTCGGAACAACGTCGCCTGGTACGTGACCGACCCCGCGCGCGCCGCCGAGATCGAAGCCGAGTGGCGCGCCAACTTCGAACCCACCAATCGCCGCGGCGGGCGCCGGGTGCTCGCGGCGGTGATCCGCGTCGTGCTGTTCGGCGGGGTGGTCGCCGCCGCCCTCGTGTGGGCATTCCTGAGCGGTATGCACGCCGGCCTCGCGACGGTCGTGCTCATCGTCGCGGTGCTCGCGGGTGCCGCGCTCGCGGGCGTCGTCAACTCCCTCCTCGTGCCGCGCGGGCGGGCCGCCGTCGCGCGGGTGGAGGGGGTGCTCCCGATCGACGACGACGTCGTCGCCTGGGCGGGCGACGGCATCCGCCACGAGGACCTCTGGCGGCTCACCGTCGGCCTCAGCCGGCTGCGACAGCTGCACGAGGCCGTCGAGGCGGTCGAGCGCGATGACGACGACGGGGACGAGGCGCCCATCGAGCTCGCGGGCGTCACCGAGCTGCGGGGGCAGTACGCGGCCGAACGCGACGCGTTCCACAGGCTCGCGCTGTCGCTCGGCTACCCGCTGCCCGACGAGTTCGATGAGGCCGAGGACGGGGAGCGCACGCCCGGAGTAGCGTGACCGCATGCTGTACGAACACCTCGGCCACAGCCCGCGCGTCGACCCCACGGCGGTCGTCGCACCCACCGCGGTCGTCTCGGGCGACGTCACCATCGGACCCGGGTGCCAGATCCTGCACGGCGCCGTCATCAGCGCCGAAGGCGGTCCTATCACGATCGGCGAGTCGACGATCGTGATGGAGAACGCCCTGCTGCGGGCGAGCGCGACCGACCCCCTGCACATCGGCGACCACGTGCTGGTGGGCCCCATGGCGTCCGTGTCGGGGGCGACGATCGGCGACGAGGTGTTCCTGGCGACGGGCTCGCGGGTGTTCAACGGGGCGCGCATCGGCGCACGCAGCGAGGTGCGCATCAACGCGGTCGTACACCTGCGCACGGTGCTGCCGGCCGAGTCGACCGTGCCGATCGCGTGGGTCGCGGTCGGCGACCCGGCCAGCATCCTCGGCCCCGACCGGCACGAGGAGATCTGGGAGATCCAGCAGGACCTCGACTTCCCGGGCTACGTCTTCGGCCTCGACCGCTCGACGCCCGACCTCATGGTGCAGCTCACCGAGCGCTACGCGCGGCACCTCGCCCGCCACGCCGACGACCGCCCGGTCGACTGAGGCGCGTCCTCAGCGGTAGCACCACCCGAGGTACCCCGGACCGCCGAAGAACCCGGGGATCCAGCACGAGTACATCTGGCCGCCGCCCCCGCCTCCCGAGCTGCGGGGCGTGTTGGCGGACTCGGAGGCGCGGGCTCCCGCGGTCGTCGCGACGTAGTCGGCGACCGTCCCGGGGGCGGTCGCGAGCGGCGCGGTCCCGTCGGCTAGGCGCCCCTGCCAGGCGATCGGCAGCTCGACCTCCGCGAGCGCGAGGAGCGCGTCGACGGAGCCCTGCATCGCGGCCCTCTCAGCCTCGCCCGCGTACTGGAACGCGGCGAGCGTCGCGGCGCCCGTCTCGGCTCCGGTGGCGGCCGCGGCGGTGATCGCCGCATCCGTCGCGTCGACGGCGTCGATCGCCTCCGTCTCCGCCGCCTCGAACAATTCGACGAGCTCGTCGAGCCGGGCGGCCTCCGCGGCGACCTCCTCGCGGGCGCTCTGACGGGCGTCGCCGTCGAGCTGCCGATAGCGGCGCTCGAGGTTGACGGCGAAGCGCTCCGCGTCGTTCGAGAGGTACTCGATGCGGATGCTCAGGGCGTCGGCGGTCGGATCGGCGGGCAGCTGTTCGCCCTCGTCGGCGTCGCGCACGAGCGGGGAGACGGTGGTCGCGGCGACGGCGTCGACCGCGGCCGCGAGGGTGTCGGCGCTCGCCTGGTCGAACTCGGCCGTGGCGCCGGCGACGCTGTCGCGCACGGGTACGGCGAGCGTGGTCGTGTACTGCGCCACCGCCTCCGCGGTCGCGCGGTAGTCGCCCGCCGCGGTCTTCGCGTCCGCGAGCGCGGTCTCGAGCAGTGCCGCGTCGTCGCGTGCCGCGTCCACGATGGCGGTCTCGTTCCCGATCCAGATGCCGAGCGGGATGCCGCCCGCGAGGAGCGCGAGCACGGCGCCCCCCGCGATCCAGGGGAGCAGGCGGCGCCGGGGAGGCGGGGTGCCCTCGGGGGAGAGCTCGGGGGTCTCGGTCGTGTCTGCGGTGGTCACCGGCGGCTCCGATCGGAAGTCGAGTGCGCCTCAGCCTACCAGTGGCGTCCCCCGAACGGGGTACAGCGCCGGGGCCTCAGCCGGTCTTCGACCAGACCCTGCCGATCAGCAGGGGCAGCAGCACGAGCGAGCGCAGGTCGACGAGGGCATGCACGACGATCGGCAGCAGGATGCTGCCCGAGACGAGGTAGAGGAAGGTGAAGATGAGCCCCAGCACGGTCGCCGCGAGCACGCCCACCCACTTCTGGTAGAGGTGCAGCAGGCCGAACAGGGCCGCGGCGACGAGGAACGCGATCGGCGCGTCGAGCCCGATCCCGAACAGCAGCGCCGGGAACGCGAGGCGGAACAGCAGCTCCTCGAAGACGCCCGCCGAGAGGCTGAGGCCCGCACCGTACGGCAGCTCGCCGCGGGTGCGGGGGAGCAGCGCCCCGATGTCGCCGAGCTTCGGCACCTCGGCCGGGTCGGTCCTGCGCAGCAGCACGAGGGGCAGGATCAGGGCGATCGCTCCGCCGACGGCCGCGCCGATCGCGAGCCCGCGGCCGAGCGAGGTGCCCGAGAAAAAGTCGCGGGATGCGGCGATCGGCTCCCAGTTCTGCGCCTCCCCGAGCGCCTCCGGCACGATGTCCCAGGTGGCCAGCAGCAGCGCCGCCGAGAGCCCGCCCATCACGAGCACCGACTCGACGAGCCACTTGCGCATGACCCGCTGCCGGGATGCCGTCGCCCGCATCCGCTTGAACTGCGCGTACTCCCGCCGCTCGCGCGTGACCGCCCGCCAGACGAGCAGCGTCACCGCGACGAGCAGCAGAGCGAGCAGTTGCAGGTCCATCCCGCCCATTCTGGCGGGAATGCGCAGCGGCATCCGGCACTTGAATGGAGACGATGACGAAGAGCGACATCGGGCTGCGGTCCGAACGGGGACCGATCCTGCTGGCCGTGATGGTCGCGACCGGTGTGGTGGCGATCGACGCGACCATCATCTCGACGGCGGTCACCTCGATCACGGACGACATCGGCGGCTTCCCGCAGTTCCCGTGGCTGTTCTCGGTCTACCTGCTCGCGCAGTCGGTCACCGTGCCCGTGTACTCGAAGCTCGCCGACACCATCGGACGCAAGCGCGTCATCCTGTTCGGGATCGCGGTGTTCCTGCTCGGCTCGATCCTCTGCGGCGTCGCGTGGGACATGCCGAGCCTCATCGCATTCCGGGCGGTGCAGGGCATCGGCGCGGGCGCCATCCTGCCGATCACCATCACGATCATCGGCGACATCTACTCGCTCGAGGAGCGCGCCCGCGTGCAGGGCTACGTCGCGAGCGTGTGGGCGGTCGCGGCGGTCGCCGGTCCCACGCTCGGCGGGCTGTTCGCCGGCTGGGACCTCTGGCGCGGGATCTTCCTCATCAACATCCCGCTGTGCCTGATCGCCTTCTGGCTGCTCGCCCGCGACTACCACGAGCGGCTCGAGCCGCGGCGGCACCGCATCGACTACGCGGGCGCGGTGCTCATGACGGGTGCGTTCACGCTGCTGCTGCTCGGGGTGCTGGAGGGCGGCAACGCGTGGGAGTGGGCGTCGCCGCCCTCGTTCGCGGTGTTCGGCGGCGGCGTCGTGCTGCTCGTCGCGTTCGTGCTCGTCGAGCGGCGGGCGGCCGAGCCGGTGCTGCCGCTGTGGGTGCTGACCCGGCCGCTGCTGCGCGCGACCAACCTCGTCGGGCTCGCGGTGGGGGCCGCGCTCATCGGCCTCACCGCGTTCGTCCCCACCTACCTCGTGATCGGTCTCGGGGTGAGCCCCCTCGTGGCGGGCCTCGCGCTCGCGACGCTGACCATCGGATGGCCGATCTCGGCCGCGCTGTCGGGTCGCCTCTACCTGCGCATCGGCTTCCGCTCGACGGCGGTCATCGGCGCGACGCTCGTGGTGCTCGGCGTCGCGGCGCTCGCCGTGTTCGGACTCACACCGTCGGTCTGGATGGTCGCGCTCCTGTCGTTCGTCATCGGGCTGGGCTTCGGCTTCGCGGCCGTGCCGACCCTCGTCGCGGCGCAGTCGAGCGTCGGCTGGGACGAGCGCGGCGTCGTCACGGGGGTGAGCATGTTCTCCCGCTCGATCGGGCAGTCGATCGGCGCGGCGATCCTCGGGGCCGTCGCGAATGCCGTGATCGCGGGCCTCGGCGGCGACGAGGGCGACCCGGGCACCATCATCCGCGCCTCCGACGCCGTCTTCGTCGGCGCGGCGATCATCGCCGTGCTGCTGCTCGTCGGGGCGGTGTCGATGCCGCGCGAGCGGCGCGCCCCCGCATCCGACCCCGTGCCGCCCGCGACGGACCCCATCCCCGAGGTCGGCTGAGGCGTCAGCTTCCGTCGCCCGCGCGCCGCCCGGTACGACGGGAATCGACGCCTCGGATCAGCAGACGCCCCAGATGCCGCGCGAGGCCGCCTGCGCCTCGTCCTCGGCCGCCTCGAGCTCGGCCGCCCACAGCACGTTCGGCTCGAGCACGACCGCCTCGGCGTAGCCGGACCGGATGAGGTCGAGGTTGACGAGCGCCCCGTCGTCGGTGAACAGGAACAGCAGCGAGCGACCGTACTGGTCGAGTCCCTGCACGTCGGCCACCGTGCGCACATGCGTGCCCTCCGGCAGGACGGCCCGCAGCGCCGCGGTCGCCTCGTCACCGAGGCACTCCAGGTGCTCGCCCACCTCGGGGGTGTCGATGCCGAGCAGGCGCACCTTGCGGCCGTCCTCGAGGAACAGGGTGTCGCCGTCGTGCACGTACCTGACCCAGGCCTCGCCCGCATCCGCCGGGACCTCGGGGGTGCCGGATGCCGCGGGGGCCGCCCCCTCGTCGCCCGGCACGTCCGGCTCGGTCGCGCCCGGCGGCACCGCCGACGGCAGGCTCGGCAGTCGCCCTCCGCCCGCCAGCCAGAGCACCACGGCGAGCAGCACGACGAGCGTCACGACGCCCAGCACCCGCCCGATCCTCACCGCACGATTCTGGCAGTCTGGGGGCATGAGCGAGTCCGCCGAGCCGATCGTCCCGACGACGCCGCATCCGAAGCTCGAAGAGCTCGTCGCGGTGCTCGAGCACCTGCGGGCGCCGGGCGGCTGCGCGTGGGACCGCGACCAGACGCACGCCTCGCTCGTGCAGTACCTCGTCGAGGAGACCTACGAGCTCGTCGACGCGATCGAGGCGGGCGACGACGCGGAGCTCGTCGAGGAGCTCGGCGACGTGCTGTACCAGGTGATCTTCCACTCCGACATCGCCGCGGAGGAGGGGCGCTTCACGCTCGAGGACGTCGCGGCGCACATGACCGCGAAGATGGTGGGTCGGCATCCGCACGTCTTCGGCGATGCGGTCGCCGACACCCCGGACGCCGTGATGGCGCGCTGGGACGAACTCAAGAAGGTCGAGAAGCCGGGCCGCGAGAGCGTGCTCGACGGCATCCCGCAGGCGATGCCCGCGCTCGCGCTCGCCGCGAAGCTCGTGGGCCGCGCCGAGAAGGTGGGGCTCGCGCCGGTCGCCGCGGATGCCGTGCCGGCCACCGAGGCCCGGCTCGGCGACGAGCTGCTCGCGACCGTCGTGGCGGCCCGCGCCGCGGGGCTCGACCCCGAGCGTGCGCTCCGCGACGCGCTGCGCCGGCTGCAGGACGACATCCGCGCCGCCGAGACTCCCTGAAAGTACGCACTTTTGGGCTGAATCGCCGCGAAACAGCCCAAAAGTGCGTACTTTCGCGGAGGGGGCGGGTCAGCTGAGGCGGGCGCGGTAGGCCCGCACCGCCATGCGGTTGCCGCAGCGGGTGGAGCAGAAGCGCTTCGAGCCGTTCTTGGAGAGGTCGACGAACACGCCCGCGCAGTCGTCGGCCTCGCAGTCGCGCAGGCGGTCGAGGCGGCCCGCGCGGATGACGTCGACGAGCGACATGGCGGCCTCGACGAGCATGCGCTCGGCCAGCGGCGACTCGTTGTCGACCGCGTGGATGTGCCAGCCGAGGTCGTCGTGATCGACGAGCCGCGGCACGGCGCGCGCCTCGGCGAGGGTGTCGTTGACCCACTCCACGACGGTCTCCTCCTCGGCGCCCCAGACCTCGCGGATGCGGTCGCGCGTGTCCCGTACCTCGCGCAGCTCCCGCTCGTCGTGGTCGATGCGTCCGGAGAACTTCCACTGGGCGAGCAGGGCCCCGAGCTGCCCCGTGGTGGCGAGCTCGTCCTCGCCGCTCTCGGATGCCTCCGCGACGGTGTCGAGCAGCGCCTGGAGGAAGGTGAGGTTCAGTTCGGTGTCATGGGTGAAAAGCATTTGACTCCTGACCGATGCGAGGGCTACTGTCACGACCATAACCAACTTAGCCCATGACCAGATCGGGAGCCGCGATGCGCACCACCCCCGCTAGCCGCGGCATCCTCGGCGTCGGACTCGGGCTCGCCGCCGCGCTCGCCTTCGGCGCGGGCGGCACCATCGTGAAACCCCTGTTCTCGGAGGGCTGGACGCCCGGAGCCGCCGTCTTCGCGCGCCTCGTCATCGCGGCCCTCGTGCTCGCCGTCCCCGCGCTCCTCGCCGTCCGCGGCGATCTGCGACCCCTCTGGCGCGCCCGATGGGTCGTGCTGGCGTACGCCGCCCTCGCCGTCGCCGGCGTGCAGCTCGCCTTCTACGCCTCGCTGCAGCGCATCCCCGTGAGCATCGCCCTGCTCATCGAGTACCTCGCGCCCGTCGCGCTGCTGCTGCTCGCCTGGGTGCGCACGCGCCGGATGCCGCACCGCCTCGTGCTGATCGGCGCGGCCGTGGCGCTCGCCGGCCTCGTGCTCGTGATCGGCCCGACCGGGGGCGCCGCCCTCGACCCGATCGGCGTCGCGCTCGCCGCCGTCGCCATGATCGGCGTCGCGGTCTACTACGTGATCGGCGCGAAGATGCCCGACGGCATCCCGCCGATCACCCTCGCCTGGGCGGGATTCGTGATCGGCGCGATCGTGCTCGGGCTCGCGGGCGCGGTCGGCGTGCTGCCCATGCACGCGAGCTTCGGCGAGGCGGACTTCCTCGGTACCCGCGCCCCGTGGTGGGTGCCGCTCGTCGTGGTCGGCGTGATCTCGACCGCCTTCGCCTACGTCGCGGGCATCACCGCGATCACCCTGCTCGGCACCCGCGTCGCCTCGTTCCTCGGCCTCTCGGAGGTCGTGTTCGCCGGCATCGTCGGCTGGATCGTGCTCGGCGAGGCGATCGGGCCGGTCGCCCTCCTCGGCGCCGCGCTCATCCTCGGAGGGATCGTGCTCGTGCGCCTCGAACCGGAGGGCCCGGTCACGTCGCCGCTCGCCGAGCCGCTGCCCGTGACCGAGCCCGTCGCGATCGTCGCCGACCCCGGCTGAGTCAGGCCACCCGGCTGCCTGCCGTGAGCCGGCGCGTGGGGGCGTGGGTGCGGGCGATCGCGCCCGCCACCAGGCCGCCCGCGAGCAGCAGGTGCAGCGCGAGACCCACCGCCCAGCTCGGCACCGTCTCGTCGATGATGTCCCGCGCCGTCGGAGTGTCGGAGTCCACGTAGTCGTCCGTGCACTCCGACCACGCCTGTGGTTCCGCCGGAGGCAGTTGCGCCTGCCGCACGGCGAGCTTGATCGAGCCGAACAGGTCCGCCGGGTAGCCGCCCGGGTCGAAGGTCGTCGGCACGGCATCCGCGAGCAGCACGTACGGGTTCGCCGCGAGCGCCCACCACACCCGGTCGAAGCGCGGCTGGGTGTACTCGTAGTCGTCGGTGACGCAGACGATGTCGACGGGGCGGCCGGTCTCCGGGTCGATCTCGTCGGAGGAGGCCTCCCAGTCGATGTACTCGCTCCGGACGGTCACGGTCTCCTGCCCGACGAAACCGCCGAGGGCGAAGATGATCCCCGTGCCGACCGACAGGAAGGCGACCACGAGGTAGGTCACCACGACCGAGAACAGCGGGCGGCGGATGAGCCCCGACAGACCCACGCCGATCGCCGACACGACGCCCAGCTGCAGCGCCAGCACGAGCACCGACACGATCGCCGTGGGCGCTTCGGCGCCGCCCTGGGCGAGCGCGAACAGCAGGAACGGCAGTGCCGCCACGAGGAAGCCGAGCGCCGTGATCCACGCCGCGAGCAGCTTGCCGAGCACGAGCTGGGCCGTCGTGACGAGCGTCACCTGGGTGGTGGCGAGGGTGCCCGCCTCCCGGTCGCCGTTGATCGCATTGCCCGAGAGCGCCGGCGTCACGAGGCTGCCGAGCAGCAGCACGAAGTAGACGATGAGCGAGTAGAGCACGGCGCCCGGGGCGTCCGAGTTCCACGTCGCGATCGAGGTGAAGACGGTCACGAGCAGCACGATGAAGACGAAGACGCCGAGCAGCACGTACCAGGCTGCGCCGCGCACGCGCTGCTGCAGCTCGAGGGAGGCGACGGTCCACATCCGGGTGAGCCAGGTCATCGTGCCTCCTCCCCGTCGGAGTTCAGATCCAGGAAGGTGTGCTCGAGGTCGCCCACCGCGGGGGCGAACGAGACGACGCGGATGCCCGCCGCCACGAGCGCCGCGAGCAGTTCGGCCGCCCGCTCGTCGCCCGCGAGCGGCACGACGAGCCCCTGCGGCTCGGTCACGATGCGGGCGGCGTCGACGCCGGAGTCGACGAGGGCGCGGTACAGGCCCGCGGGGTCGATCGCCCGGATACGCCAGCCGCGTTCGGCGACGCGCGCCGCCTCCACCCGCTCGGCGCTCACCGTCGACCCGGCCTCGAGGAACACCGCACGGTCGGCGAGCTCGTCGAGCTCCGCGAGCACGTGGCTCGACACGACGATCGTGCGCCCCTCGGCCGCGAGCCGGCGCAGCAGCACCCGCAACGCGATCCGCGCCCCCGGGTCGAGACCGGATGCCGGTTCGTCGAGCAGCAGCACGCGCGGGTCGTGCACGAGGGCGCGGGCGAGGCTCAGGCGCTGCTTCTGCCCGCGCGAGAGCACGCGGGTGGGACGGTCGGCGAGCTCCACGAGGTCGACGAGCTCGACGAGCTCCTCGGCGCGGGCGGCGGCCGCCGGGCGGGGGAGGTCGTAGAGCCGGGCGGTGAGCTCGAGGCTGCGCCGCACGGTCAGGTTGGGCCAGGCGCCGAGCACGTCCGGCATCCAGCCGAGCTGCGCGCGCACCGCGGCGCTCTCGGTCACGGGGTCGTGCCCGCCGATGCGGATGGTGCCGCGGTCGGGCACGAGCAGGGTCGCGAGCATGAGCAGCAGCGTCGTCTTGCCCGAGCCGTTCGGGCCGACGAGGCCGGTCACCTCGCCGGCGCGGGCCTCGAAGCTCACCGAGCGCACGGCGTGCACGCTGCCGAAGGAACGGGCCACATCCTCCACGAGGATGTCGGCGAGGGCGGGTGACGGGACGGCCTGGGGAGCACTCATGCCGCGAGCGTACGGTGCCGGTGGCGGCCGCGGCATCCGTCGCGGGGACGACCCGCGTTCATCCCCTCGGCCCACCTGACACAATCGACGGGTGGCATCCCAGGTGAACCCTCCCCGTGGCATGCGGGACTTCCTCCCCGCCGAGAAGGCGCGCCGCGAGCGCGTGCGCGACGAGATCCTGCGGGTGTACCGCGCCCACGGCTTCGACGAGATCGAGACGCCTGTCGTGGAGGACTCCGACCGCCTGCACGCGGGGCTCGGCGGCGACAACGAGAAGCTCGCCTTCGGGGTGCTCAAGCGCGGCCTCACCCGCGACGACCTGCAGGCGGCCGAGCAGCCGCTCGACCTCGCCGACCTCGGTCTGCGCTTCGACCTCACGGTGCCGCTCGCCCGCTTCTACGCCACCCACCGGGCCGAGCTGCCCGCCGTGTTCCGCAGCATCCAGGCGGCACCCGTGTGGCGTGCGGAGCGCCCGCAGAAGGGGCGCTACCGGCAGTTCGTGCAGTGCGACATCGACATCATCGGCGAGCCCGGCATCCAGGCGGAGGCCGAGCTGCTGGTCGCCTCGCTCGCGACCGTCGACGCCCTCGGGCTCGCGGATGCGACCATCCGCATCAACGACCGGCGCCTGCTGATCGGCATGCTCGCCGGATTCGGCTTCCCCGCCGAGGAGCACGACGCCGTGCTCATCACGGTCGACAAGCTCGACAAGGTCGGGCCGGACGGCGTGGTCGCCGAGCTCGCCGAACGCGGCTCGGCCCCGGATGCCGTAGAGGCGTTCCGTGCATTCCTCGCCCGTCCGCAGACGCTCGAGTACCTGCCGTTCGGCGAGGCCGCCATCCGGAAGCTCCTGCCCGCGGGAGCCGACGACGCGGTCGTCGCCTCGCTCGTCGCGATCGGCGAGACCGTCGCCGCGGCCCGCGGCGAGGAGGAGCCGCCCCTCGTGTTCGACCCCTTCCTGGTGCGCGGCATGGGCTACTACACGGGCGCCATCTTCGAACTCGCCCACCCGAGCGTTCCGTATTCGCTCGGCGGCGGCGGCCGCTACGACGGCATGATCGGGCGCTTCCTCGGCACGGAGGTGCCGGCCGCCGGGTTCTCGATCGGCTTCGAGCGCCTCGTCGACCTCGTCGAGCCGCCCGCCGGGGTCGGGGGAGCGGCCGTCGCGCTCGTGCACGACACGGACGCGCCGCTCGCGGCCCTGCTCGCCCTGCAGTCCGCGCTCGTCGCCCGCGGCGACCGCGCCCGGCTCGTGAAGCGCGCCAAGAACACCAAGCTGCAGCTCGAGGGGCTCGCCGAGCAGGGCTTCACCTCCTTCGCGTTCCTCGGCGCCGACGCCCCCGCATCCGTCGACGCCCTCGAGCTGCGCCCCCTCGGCTGAGCACCCGCGCGCTGCCTTTGGAGAAATGCAGGAGAAACCCGCCCCCGCTCCCACCCGTCCCCGTGAACCCGGGGCGCCGCTCGGACATCTCCTGCATTTCTGAGGGTCGGCGAGTGCGACTCCGCACGGTCGCCGCTGCCACGTTCGCATCAGGAACTCGCATCCGGAGTTCGGAGAAATGCAGGAGAAACCCGGATACCGGTGCCCCGAGCGAGGTGAACAGCGGGTCGATGCGACGAGGTTCCTGCATTTCTCCGGGAGATCGACGTGGATGGCGAGTCGGTAGGATCGCGGGTGGGCGCACACGCCCCACACACCACATCCCCCTAAGGAGTACCCCGTGTCTGCAATCGAGGCCGTCGGAGCCCGCGAGATCCTCGACTCCCGAGGCAACCCGACCGTCGAGGTCGAGGTGCTCCTCGAAGACGGCACCGTGTCGCGTGCCGCCGTGCCCTCCGGCGCCTCCACCGGCGCCTTCGAGGCCTACGAGCTGCGCGACGGCGACAAGGGCCGCTACCTCGGCAAGGGCGTGCAGAAGGCCGTCGAGGGTGTGCTCGACGTGCTCGGCCCGGCCATCGAAGGCTTCGAGGCCTCCGACCAGCGCCTCGTCGACGCCGAGCTCATCGAGGCCGACGGCACCGAGAACAAGTCGCGCATCGGCGCCAACGCCATCCTCGGCGTCTCGCTCGCCGTCGCGAAGGCGGCCGCCGACTCCGCCGACCTGCCCCTGTTCCGCTACGTCGGCGGACCGAACGCGCACACCCTCCCGGTGCCGCTCATGAACATCATCAACGGCGGCGCCCACGCCGACAACGGCATCGACGTGCAGGAGTTCATGATCCTGCCGATCGGCGCCGACACCTTCTCGGAGGCCCTCCGCTGGGGCGCCGAGACCTACCACGCCCTCAAGGGCGAGCTGAAGAAGAAGGGCTACGCCACCGGCCTCGGCGACGAGGGCGGCTTCGCGCCCGACATCGCCACCGCCCGCGAGGCCCTCGACTTCATCCTCGAGTCGATCGCCGCCGCCGGCTTCGAGCCCGGCCGCGACATCGCCCTCGGCCTCGACGTCGCCTCCACCGAGTTCTTCGCGGACGGCGTCTACCGGTACGAGGGCAAGGAGCTCTCGAGCGCCGAGCTCACCGCCTACTACGAGGGCCTCATCGCCGACTACCCGCTCGTCACCATCGAGGACCCGCTCGCCGAGGACGACTGGGACGGCTACGTCGCCCTCACCCAGGCGATCGGCGACAAGGTGCAGATCGTCGGCGACGACCTCTTCGTCACCAACCCGGTGCGTCTGCGCAAGGGGCTCGACCTCGGCGTCGCCAACTCGATCCTCGTCAAGGTGAACCAGATCGGCACCCTCACCGAGACGCTGGATGCCGTCTCCGCCGCCCAGCGCGCCGGGTACACCGCGATCCTCTCGCACCGCTCCGGCGAGACCGAGGACACCACGATCGCCGACCTCGCCGTCGCCACGGATGCCGGCCAGATCAAGACCGGTGCCCCCGCCCGCTCCGAGCGCGTCGCCAAGTACAACCAGCTGCTGCGCATCGAGGAGGAGCTGGGCGAGGCCGCCGTCTACGCCGGTCGCAGCGCCTTCCGTCGCGCGTAGGCCCCTCGACCCGCCTCACCGAGCAAAGGCGCCCCGTCGAGGGGCGCCTTTGCTGGTTTCGATACACCGCGCTGCGCGCGGCACTCAACCAGCGGGATGGTGCTGCTGCGCGGGGCACTCTACCAGCGGGGTGGGGGTGCACGGCGCTTCGCGGCGTCCTCGCATCGGCCGTCGCTTAGCCTGGACGGGTGAGTCGACAGCCCCGCACCGAGCGTGCACCCGTGACGCTCGCGGAGCCGTCGCGTGGCGCCGCGTGGCTGCGCAACTTCCGGCTGTCGGGGTTCGCTCTCACGGCGCTGCTGCTCATCGTGGCGGCGCTCGTCGTGCTCGCGCCGCGCTTCAAGACGCTCGTCGAGCAGCGGCAGCAGCTCGCCCAGCTCGAGCAGCAGGTGCAGGACGCCCAGGATCAGGTCGATGAGCTCGACGAGGAGGTCGCCCGCTGGAGCGACCCCGCCTACGTCGAGGCGCAGGCGCGCGACCGGCTCTACTACGTCTACCCGGGCGACGTCAGCTACCTCGTCATCGACGACGACGGCACCCCGGAGGCCGAGGACGAGCTGCCGATCAGCGACAGCATCCAGACCACCCGCGTCGACTGGGTGACGGCGCTGCTGTCGAGCGTCTACACGGCGGGCCTCACCGACGCGACCCCCCAGCAGCTCGACGGCACGATCGACTCGCCGACCCAGGGCTCCTCCGGATGACGCGGCCCCCGTTCCCCGCCCCGACCGAGGCCGAGATCGCGGTCGTCTCGCAGCAGCTCGGCCGCCCCGCCCGCGGGGTGGTCGGCATCGCCGCGCGTTGCGTCTGCGGCAACCCGACCGTCGTCGCGACGAGTCCTCGACTGCCGGACGGCACGCCGTTCCCGACGCTCTACTACCTCTCGCATCCGGGTGCCACCGCCGCGATGTCGACGCTCGAGGCCACGGGAGTCATGCCAGAGCTCGCCGCGCTGCTCGTCGACGAGATCGCCGAGGCCTACCACGCCGCCCACCTCTCCTACCTGGCCGACCGCGCGAGCATCGAGGAGGTGCCCGAGATCGCCGGGTTCTCGGCGGGCGGCATGCCCGAGCGCGTGAAGTGCCTGCACGCGCTCGCCGCCCACGCGCTCGCGGCCGGCCCGGGCGTCAACCCGATCGGGGATGCGGCCCTCGCCCGCGCGAGCTGGTCGCCGGAGCGCTGCACGTGCGCCGAGCCGGGCGCGGCCGCGGGCTGACCGTGCGTCGCCTCGTCGCCGCCCTCGCCGGGGCGATCCTGGTGGCCGCGGGCTGCCTGGCCGGGTCGTCTCCCGCCGTCGCCTCCGGCGCCGATGCCGTGCGCGACGCGCAGTACTGGCTCGACGACTACGGCATCCGCGACGCCTGGAGCGTCACGCGCGGCGCCGGCGTGACGATCGCCGTCATCGACACGGGCGTCGGCTCGCCCGCCGAGCTCGACGGGGCCGTCGTCGGGGGCACCGACTTCTCGGGCAAGGGCAGCGCCGACGGCCGCACCCCGGTCGGCAAGGACGGCGAGCACGGCACCCTCGTCGCCTCGCTCGCCGCGGGCCGCGGCACCGGCTCGGGCTCCGGGGTCATCGGCAGCGCGCCGGAGGCCTCCATCCTCGCCGTCTCGATCGGGCTCGACACGGGCGACTCCGACCAGCAGATCGCGGATGCCGTGCGCTGGTCGGTCGACCACGGCGCCGACATCATCAACATGTCGCTCACCCGCAACACCCTCGACTGGCCGGTCAGCTGGGACGACGCGTTCACCTACGCCGCCGACCACGACGTGGTGGTGCTCGCCGCGGCCGGCAACCGCGGCTCGGGCACCTACGAGGTGGGGGCGCCCGCGACGATGCCCGGCGTGCTGACGGTCGCCGGGGTCGACCGCGCGGGCCAGTCGAGCGAGAACGCCTCCGCGCAGGGGGTGACCATCGGCGTCGCCGCGCCGAGCGAGGGGCTCGTGGGGGCCATGCCCGACGGCACGCACGTGCGCTGGAACGGCACGAGCGGTGCCACCCCGATCGTGGCGGGGGTCGTCGCGCTCGTGATGGCCGCGCATCCGGAGCTCGACGCCGCCAACGTCATCAACCGCATCACCGCGACGGCGCGGGATGCCGGGGCGCCGGGTGCCGACGTCACCTACGGCTTCGGGCTGCTGGACGCGTACGCCGCGGTGACGGCCGAGGTGCCGCACGTCGACGCGAACCCGATGGGCGACCTTGCGGAGTGGATCCGGGTGAACCGCCCCCACGACGCCGAGGGCTCGACCCTCGTCGCCGGTCCCGCGCCCGTCGAGCAGGCCGAGCCCGCACGACGGTTCGACCCGGTGGGCGTGCTCGTGCCGAGCCCGCTCCAGCTCGCGCAGGTGGGCGTTCCGCTGCTCGGGGCGCTGCTCGTCGCGTTCGTGATCGGCGGCTTCCTCGTGGGCGCCGCCCGGGCGTACGGAGGGCGGGCGCGCAGGCGGTAGATTGGAGGCGACTTTTTCCCCCAGCGAGGAGAACCCCCACGGTGCGCAAGATCCTGATCGTCGGCGGCGGCTATGCCGGCTTCTACACCGCCAAGAAGCTGCAGAAGCACCTGCGGCGCGGCGAGGCGGAGGTCACGATCGTCGACCCGCTGCCCTACATGACCTACCAGCCGTTCCTGCCGGAGGTCGCGGCCGGCTCCATCGAGCCCCGTCACGCGGTGGTCGCGCACCGCCGCCACCTGAAGAAGACGAAGGTCATCACGGCCAAGGTCACCAAGGTCGACCACGCCTCGAAGACCGCCGAGATCACCCCCGCGGTCGGCGAGCCGTGGACGGTCGACTACGACACGATCGTGGTGACCGCCGGCGCCGTCTCACGCACCTTCCCCATCCCGGGCGTCGCCGACCAGGCCATCGGGCTCAAGACGATCGAGGAGGCCGCATCCATCCGCGACCGCCTCACCGACAACTTCGCGAAGGCCTCGAACCTGCCCGCCGGCCCCGAGCGCGACCGCCTGCTGACGGTCGTCGTGGTGGGCGGCGGCTTCGCCGGCATCGAGGTGTTCGGCGAGCTGCGCAGCTTCGCGAGCTCGCTCGTGGCCGCGTACGACACGATCGCGTTCGAGGACACCCACTTCCACCTCATCGAGGCGATGGGGCGGATCATGCCCGAGGTGTCGCTGCCCACGAGCCACTGGGTGCTGCGCGAGCTCGACAGCCGGGGCGCGAAGGTGCACCTCGACACGCAGCTCGCATCCGCCGTCGACGGCAGGATCGAGCTGTCGACGGGCGAGAGCTTCGAGTCCGACCTCATCGTGTGGACGGCCGGCGTCATGGCCAACCCCGTGGTGCGCGGCACCGACCTGCCGATCGAGGAGCGCGGGCGTCTGCGCGCCCAGGCCGACCTGCGCATCGTCGACGAGAACGGCGTGGTCGTTCCGGACGCCTGGACCGCGGGCGACGTCGCGGCGGTGCCCGACCTCTCGGGCGGCGGCGTCGGCGGCTTCTGCGTGCCGAACGCGCAGCACGCGGTGCGTCAGGGCAAGCGCCTCGCCAAGAACCTGGTGGCCGAGATCCGCGGTGACGCGCCGGCCGAGTACAACCACACGAACCTCGGTGCGGTGGCCGGCATCGGCCTCTACCGGGGCGTCTACCAGTACCGCAAGCTCGCCATCAAGGGCTTCATCGCGTGGATCATGCACCGCGGCTACCACGGTTTCGCGATGCCCATGTGGGAGCGCAAGGCGCGCGTGTTCGGCAACTGGATCATCAACTTCCTGTTCCGCCGCGACCTCGTCGGCATCCCGGCGCGCGACGTGCCGCGGGAGGCGTTCGAGACGTTCGCGTCGCGCCCCAAGGCGTAACCCGCCCGAGCGCGCGATGATGTGCGGGTGAACGCACTCGACATCCTGCGGAACACCCCGGCCGTCACCGCGCGGCCGCACCACCAGGCCGACTGGCACGCGCGCGAGCAACAGGCGCTGACCCTCGGCGAGCGGGCGGCCGACCGCCTGCGCAACGGCATGGGCAGTTGGACCTTCGTGGGCGTGTTCCTCTGCTTCATGCTCGTCTGGGCCGTGTTCAACACGGTCGCGGTGTTCGCGCACTGGGACCCCTACCCGTTCATCCTGCTCAACCTGTTCCTGTCGATGCTCGCGGGCCTGCAGGGCGCGATCCTGCTGATCGCCGCGAAGCGCTCGGATGCCGTGTCGGCGGCGCTCGCGCAGCACGACTTCGAGGTGGATCAGGCGGCGCGGAAGGACGTGCAGGTGCTGCTCGAACTCAACCGCAAGCAGGTCGAGATGCTCGGCGAGCTGCACGAGCGGCTGTGCGCGCTCGAGCGGGACGCCCCGAGCCAGGGGTAGACCGGGCCGCCCACCCTCAACGGGGGAGTGGCAGCGCGCCGCGCGGCTTGCGACAGTGGTCGAACTCGACGATGAGGAGACCGTCCATGACGCATGCCGCCGTGTCCGCAGGAACCCCGAGCGGTGCGCCGTTCGCCGAACCCCAGCGGGCGGTGAGCGGGCTCTGGATCGCCGCCTTCGCCGCGGCGTGGGTGGGCGTCTGGATGGCGCAGCTCGGCCCGTTCCGCGTGGCGCTGCCGCTGCAGGTGGCGGGCGAGCTCGGCGAGGGGGCCGCGTGGACGGACTCGGTGGTCGCGTTCGGCGTCGTCTCGGGCGTCGCGGGTGCGTTCCTGATCCTCACCTTCCCGATCGCCGGGTACCTCTCCGACCGCACCACCTCGCGCTTCGGTCGCCGCCGGCCGTGGATCGCGGGCGGCTCGGCGCTCTTCGCGGTCGGGCTCGTCGCCCTCGGGTCGGTGCACGGCATCGCGCTCATCACGGTGTGCTGGACGGTGGCGCTCGTCGGCTTCAGCGCCGCCGCATCCGCCCTCACCGCGCTCATCAACGACCAGGTGCCGGTGCGGCAGCGCGGCTGGGTCGCCGGCTGGATGTCGTCGCCGCGCGCCATCGGCATCATCCTCGGGGCCGTGCTGTTCACCGAGGTGTTCGCGACCGTCACGCTCGGCTACCTCGTGCTCGCGGCGACCATCGTGGTGCTCGTGGTGCCGGTGCTCGTGGGGGTGAAGGATGCGCCGATCACGGCGGAGCAGCGGCCCACGACCTCGCTCCTCGCGGGCCTCTGGATCTCGCCGAAGGCGCACCCCGACTTCGCCTGGACCTGGGTGAGCGGTTTCCTCGTGAACGCCGGCAACGCGCTCGGCACGGGCCTGCTGCTGTACTACCTCGCCTACGAGCTCGACTTCGGCGACCGTGCGCGCCAGGCCTTCCTGCCGCTCACCCTCGTCTACCTGCTGGGCGTGGTGCTCTCGGCGCTGCTGTGCGGCTGGATCTCGGACCGCATCGCCCGCCGCAAGGTGTTCGTCATCTGGGGCGCCCTGCTGCAGGGCCTCGCCGCCCTCATCCTGGTGTTCACCTCCGACTACACGGCGACCTTCGTCGCGGGCGCGGTGCTCGGCCTCGGCTACGGCGCCTACCTGGCCGTCGGCCAGGCGCTCGCCACCCAGGTGCTGCCGGATGCCCGCAACCGCGCGAAGGACCTCGGCATCATGAACGTCGCCTACCAGGTGCCGGTCGCGATGGCGCCGCTCCTCGGGGCGCTCATCGTGGCATCCGTGGGCGGCTTCTCGGGCCTGTTCATGCTCGCCGGCGTCGTCACGGCGATCGGCGGCGCGGTGATCGCCCTCGTGCAGCACGTGAAGTAGGGCGCGCCGGCGCCGGATGCGGTGCCCTCGCTGGGATTCGAACCCAGACTGAGGCGATTTTAAGTCGCCTGCCTCTGCCGATTGGGCTACGAGGGCGCGCCCCCATTCTGCCGTGCGCGGCGCCCCTCCGAACGGGGGGATTGGCGACATGAACGGTCGTCTGGGACACTTGTCCAACTCCGGGGGACTCGTGGATGAGAGGAGACGCCGTGACGCGCATGCCCGCCGCCGAGCGCCGTGCCGCGCTCGCCCGCGCCGCGCTCGCCGTGGTCGACCGCGACGGCGTGCACGCCGCCACCACGCGCGCGATCGTCGCCGAGGCCTCCATGCCGCTCTCGAGCTTCCACTACGCGGTGCCGTCCCGCGACGAGCTGCTGCGCGACGTCGTCGAGCTCGTCGTCTCCGATGAGTCGGATGCCGCGCTCGCGGGCCTGCTCGCCGACGCGGTCGACGTCGAGGACGCCATCCGCCGCACCCTCACCGCCTACCTCGAGCACGTGCGTTTCGCCCCCGGGCGCGAGCAGGCCATGTTCGAGCTCACCCAGTACGCGCTGCGCACCCCCGAGCTCTCCGACCTGCCCGCCGAGCAGTACGCCCGGTACCACGGCACCGCCGAGCAACTGCTCACCGCCGCCGAGACCCACCTCGGCATCCGTTGGGCCGTGCCGGTCGAGCACCTCGCACGCCTCATCGTCACGATCACCGACGGCGTCACGCTCGCCTGGCTCGCCGACCGCGACGACGCCTCAGCCCGCCACACCATCGACCTCGCCACCGCAGCACTCGTCGGGTTCGCCGAACCCCGCACGCCGACCGCACGACAGGAGACGACATGAGCACTCCCGACCTCACCGTGAAGGGGCCCTCGGCTGCCTTCACCGAGCCGCAGCGCGCGGTCACCGGCGGCTGGATCGCCGCCTTCGCCGCCGCCTGGCTCGGCGTCTGGATGGCGCAGCTGGGCCCGTTCCAGGTGCTGCTGCCCGTGCAGGTCGACGCCGAGATCGGACAGCCGCAGGACTGGACCGACTCGGTCGTCGCCTTCGGCATCATCTCCGGCATCGCGGGGGCCGCGGCGATCATCGCCTTCCCCGTCACCGGCTTCCTCTCCGACCGCACCACCTCGCGCCTCGGCCGTCGTCGTCCGTGGGTGCTCGGCGGCGCCGCGCTCTTCGCGGCATCCCTCGTGGCGCTCGGCTTCGTGCACGGCATCGTGCTCATCGCCACCTTCTGGGCGCTCACGATCGTCGGGTTATGCATCCTGTCGTCCGCGCTCACCGCGCTCATCTCCGACCTCGTGCCCGTGCGCCAGCGCGGCTTCGTGTCGGGCTGGATGTCGGCGCCCCAGGCGGTCGGCATCATCCTCGGCGTGCTGCTCATCACCGAGGTCTTCGTCACCGTCACCCTCGGCTACATCGCGATGGCCGTGGGCCTCGCGATCCTCGTGCTGCCGATCGTGTTCTTCACCAAGGAGACCCCGATCACGAAGGCGGAGCGCCCCCAGTTCACCCTCGGCGCGCTGCTGCGCGGCATGTGGATCTCGCCGCGCAAGCACCCCGACTTCGCGTGGACGCTCACGAGCCGCGTGCTCGTCAACTCCGGCAACGCGCTCGGCACCGGCCTGCTGCTCTACTACCTGGCCTTCGGCCTGGAGATCGGCATCGACAAGGCCGAGGATGCGCTGCTGCCGCTCATCGTCGTCTACCTGATCTGCGTCGTGCTCACCGCGCTCGTCGTCGGCTACCTCTCCGACCGGCTCGCCCGCCGCAAGATCTTCGTCATCTGGGGCTCGCTGGCCCAGGCGGTCGCCGCCTTCGTGCTCGTGTTCGTCACGAGCTACGAGGCCACCTTCGTCGCCGGCGCGCTGCTCGGCCTCGGCTACGGCGCCTTCCTCGCCGTCGACCAGGCGCTCGCCACGCAGGTGCTGCCCGACCCGCACGACCGCGGCAAGGACCTCGGCATCATGAACATCGCCTTCCAGGTGCCGCAGGCCCTCGCGCCGCTGCTCGGCGCCTTCGTGGTCGACGCGCTCGGCGGATTCCGCGGCATGTTCATGATCGCGGCGCTCGCCGCCGCGATGGGCGCGCTCGTCGTCAGCCTCGTGCGCGACGTCAAGTAGGGGTGACCGCAGTGCCTCTCACCCTCGCCCCCCAGAACGACCGGCCGTGGCAGAAGCCCGCGGAATGGTGGCCGCGCCTGGCGTCCGCCACGGCCGGGATCGAACCGCCGTTCGGCGTCGTCGCCGTCGAGGCGCTCGCCGCCAACGCGCACGACATGCTGCAGCGCGCGCAGGGCACGCCCATCCGCGTCGCCAGCAAGTCGGTGCGGGTGCGCGGCGTGCTGGATGCCGTGCTCGCCCTGCCCGGCTTCCGCGGCATCCTCGCCTACACCCTGCCCGAGGCGCTGTGGCTGGCCGAGACCCACGACGACGTCGTGGTCGGCTACCCGACGGCCGACCACCTGGCGATCGCGAAGCTCGCCTCCGACGAGAAGCTCGCCTCGCGCGTCACCCTCATGGTCGACTCGTTCACGCAGCTCGACCTCATCGACGCGGTCGCGCCGCCCTCGCAGCGCGCGACCATCCGACTGTGCCTCGAACTCGACGCCTCGTACCGCAACCCGGTGCTCGGCCACGTGGGCGTGCGGCGCTCGCCCATCCACGAGGTCGCCGAGGCCGCCTCGGTCGCGGCGGCGATCGTGAAGCGGCCCGGCTTCCGGCTCGTGGGCATGATGGGCTACGAGGCGCAGGTCGCCGGCGTCGGCAACCAGGGGCTCGGCAACGTCGCCATACGTGCGATGCAGAAGGCCTCGTCCGCCGAGCTGCGCGAGCGCCGGGGTGCGGCCGTCGCGGCCGTGCGCAAGGTGGCCGAGCTCGAGTTCGTCAACGGCGGCGGCACCGGCTCGCTCGAATCCACCCACGACGACCCCTCGGTCACCGAGATCGCCGCGGGCTCGGGCCTCTTCGGCCCGCTGCTCTTCGACGGCTACGAGCACTTCCAGCCCGCGCCCGCCGCCTCGTTCGCGATGAGCGTCGTGCGGCGGCCCTCCGCCGACATCGCGACGGTGCTCGGCGGCGGCTGGATCGCCTCCGGCCCTCCCGGACAGGACCGCCTGCCGCGGCCGGTCTGGCCCGAGGGGCTCAAGTACCTCTCCCGCGAGGAGGCGGGCGAGGTGCAGACCCCCGTGCAGGGCGACGCCGCGCGCGACCTCAAGGTCGGCGACCGCGTCTGGTTCCGCCACGTGAAGGCGGGGGAGCTCTCGGAGCACCTGAACGAGTTCGTGCTGGTGGAGGACGGTCGCATCGTCGACCGGATGCCCACCTACCGTGGAGAAGGGAAGGCGTTCCTGTGACGGCGACGGTACCCGGACACACCGCCGAGGCGCGCCTGCGCTCGTCGGCGCCGTGGCGCAACTGGGGGCGCACCGAGGCCTCGCGGCCCGCGTTCCGCGCCTCGCCCGCGAGCGTCGACGAGGTGCAGGCGGTCGTGCGCGCGGCGCGCGAGCGCGGCCTGCCGCTCAAGGTCGTCGGGGCGGGGCACAGCTTCACCGCGATCGCGGCGACCGACGGCATCCTCGTCGACCTCGACCAGCTGCAGGGCGTGCGCGGCGTCGACCGCGAGACGGGGCGTGTCACCCTCGCGGCCGGCACGCGCCTGCACCAGCTGCCCGAGCTGCTCGCACCGTACGGCCTCGCGCTGCAGAACATGGGCGACATCGACCGCCAGTCGATCGCCGGCGCCACCTCGACCGGCACCCACGGCACGGGTCTGCGCTTCGGCGGCCTCGCGACGACCATCACGGGCGCTCTGCTCGTGACCGGCGACGGATCGCTGCTGCGCGTCACCGAGGACGAGAACGCCGAGCTGCTGCCCGCCGTGCGCCTCGGCCTCGGCGCCCTCGGCGTGCTCGTCGAGCTCGAGATCCAGTGCGTGCCCGCCTACCTGCTGCACGCGGTCGAGCACCCGGAGGACTTCGAGGTGATCGACGAGTTCCGCGACCGCGTCGAGGCGGCCGACCACTTCGAGCTGTACTGGTGGCCGCACACCGACCGCGTCATGACGAAGACCAACACCCGCCTCCCCGTGGAGTCCGGTCGCAAGCCCGTGGGGCCCGTCGCGAACTGGGTCGAGGAGCGGCTCATGTCGAACGGCGCCCTCGCGGTCATGTGCAACGTCGGCCGCGTCGCCCCCGCCGCGACGCCCGCCATCAACCGCCTCGCCACGAAGGTGTACGGCGACCGCGAGTACACCGACCACTCCTACGAGGTGTTCACCGCCCCGCGCAACGTGCGCTTCCGCGAGATGGAGTACGCGCTGCC
Source organism: Protaetiibacter intestinalis (assembly GCF_003627075.1). Taxonomy (NCBI): domain Bacteria; kingdom Bacillati; phylum Actinomycetota; class Actinomycetes; order Micrococcales; family Microbacteriaceae; genus Protaetiibacter; species Protaetiibacter intestinalis. The sequence continues at coordinate 1,968,858 of NZ_CP032630.1, forward strand.
GCTCGACGAGGTGCCGGCGGCGCTGCACGAGCTGCGGGCGATGATCGACGCATCCGGATGGCGCATCGGCTTCCCCGTGGAGGTGCGGGCCGCGGCGGCGGACGAGAACTGGATGTCGACCGCGCACGGACGCGAGTCGGGCTACATCGCCGTGCACCGCTACGTGAAGGACGACCCGACCGAGTACTTCCGGGCCGCGCAGGAGATCTTCCTGGCGCACGGCGGACGCCCGCACTGGGGCAAGATGCACACCCTCGACCACGAGGTCTTCGCCGAGCGCTACCCGAGGTTCGGCGACTTCCTCGCGGTGCGCAACCGCCTCGACCCCGACCGCGTGTTCCAGAACCCGTACCTGGAGCGCGTCCTCGGTCGCTAGCGCTGCGGCCCCCTTTCCCGCTGGGTGAGGCCCCGAGTGCCCACGTCTGCATGGGTTTCGATACGCCCGCTGCGCGGGCTACTCAACCAGCAGGGAGGGGCCGCTGCGGCGGCGGCCTCACGGCGTGCGGCGGCGCAGGGTGAGGGCCGCGAGCACGAGCGCGCCGAGCGCGAAGGCGCCCACCACAAGCAGGTCGGCGAGCACATCGCCCGTGGCATCCGCATCCGTCGACACGAGGTTCAGCGCGTCGATCGAGTACGACAGCGGCAGCCAGTCGGAGACCGCCTGCAGCACGTCCGGCATGTTCTCGCGCGGCAGCAGGATGCCGCCGAGCAGGATCTGCGGCGCCACGATCACGGGCATGAACTGCACCACCTGGAACTCGGTGGTCGCGAAGGCGCTCGCGAGCAGGCCGAGCATCGTGCCGACGAGGCCGTTCGCGATGGCGACCGCGCCGAGCAGCCACACCTCGCCCTCGACCTCGAGTCCGCACACCCACACGGCCCACGCCGCCGCGACGACGGCCTGCAGGGTCGCGAGCAGGCCGAACGCGATCGCGTAGCCGCCGATGAAGTCGCCCTTGCCGAGCGGCATCACGAGCAGCCGCTCGAGGGTGCCGCTGCGTCGTTCGCGCAGGGTGGTGATGCTCGTGATGAGGAACATGACGATGAACGGGAACACCCCCAGCATGGCCGGCCCGACCTGGGCGAACACGGGGGTGTCGTCGAAGATCCAGGCGAGCAGGCCGATGAGCAGCGCCGGCACGACGAGCAGCATCCCGATCGTGCGCGGGTCGTGACGCACCTGGGTGAGCACCCGGCCCGCCGTGGCGAGCGTGAGGCGCGGGGTCATGCCGCCACCTCGCCCTCGCGCTCGAGGATGCGCAGGAACGCCTCGTCGTGGTCGGATGCGCTGGTCGCGGCGAGCAGACCCGCGGGGGTGTCGTCGGCCACGAGTCGGCCGTCGCGCAGCAGCAGCAGGCGGTCGCAGCGGCGCGCCTCGTCCATGACGTGGCTCGAGACGAGCAGGGTGACGCCGCCCGCGGCGAGGCGCGCGAACAGTCCCCACAGCTCCTGCCGCAGCAGCGGGTCGAGGCCCACCGTCGGCTCGTCGAGCACGAGCAGTTCGGGCGTGCCGAGCAGGGCGATGCCGAGCGAGACCCGGCTGCGCTGGCCTCCCGACAGTCGCGAGGCCAGTTGGCGTCGCACCGAACCGAGCCCGACCTCCTCGACGACCCGGTCGAGGTCGCTCGCGGGCGCCCCGAGCACGCGCCGGAAGTAGTCGAGGTTCTGCTCGACGGTGAGGTCGTCGTAGACGGCGGCCGACTGCGCCATGTAGCCGATGCGGTTGCGCAGCGCCCGGTGCCCCGCGGGCAGCCCGAACACCTCCACGGTTCCGGATGCCGTGCGCTGCGCGCCGATGAGCGCGCGCATGAGGGTGGTCTTGCCGGACCCGCTCGGCCCGAGCAGCCCCACCACCTGACCGACGGGCACGTGCACGTCGAGGCCGTGCAGCACCTCGGTGCGCCCGCGGCGCACGACGAGGCCGGTCGCGTGGACCGCATCCGAATAATTCACCATGTGATGAATTATTCGCCCGTCGCCTCCGGTGTGTCAACGGATCCATAGCCGAGCAGGTGCCACTGGACGACCGGCCCGATGCGCCGCACCACCTCGTCGAGCGGCGCCGAGGCGAGCGGCTCCACGCGGATGCCGTAGCGCACCGCGATGAGCCCCACGATCTGGGTCGCGGCGAGCGTCGCGCGGAGCTCCGCATCCGGCACCTCGAGCGCCGAGGCCACCCGGTGCAGCACCTCCCGGACGAGGAACTGCCGCAGCGCCGCCCCCGCGAAGTCGTGGCCGAGCGCCGTGCGCAGCAGCTGACGCACCCGAGCCGCGGCCGCGGGCGTCGAGAGCGCCTCCAGAATGCCGCGGACGATCGTCGCACCCACCTGCTCGCGCGGCCCGGCGAGGGCGAGCGCGACGAGCTGCGGGGGCCGCAGCGGCGCCTCGAACGACTCCATGAAGAGCTGCGACTTGTCGTCGAAGTAGTGGTGCACGAGCGCCGGATCCACCTTCGCCCGCCGGGCGATCGCCCGCAGCGAGGTGTCGTCGTAGCCGTTCGCGAGGAACTCGGCGGTCGCGGCCCTCAGGATCGCGCCGCGCGCATCCGTCGCCCCCTTGCGGGGACGACCTCGCCGCGTCGTCTGCGCCTCGCCCACGCTCGCAGCCTATGACCCGGCCGGGAGAACCCCCCACACGCCCCAAGCGAACTCACGGCCGGGGCCATGTACCCCGCCCCTAAGATGCGAGGTATGGATCCCATCGCCCTCGTCATCATCGGCATCGTCGTTCTGCTCGTCGTCATCGTCGTGATCTACCTCTGGTCCACCTACAACGGGCTCGTCAAGCTCAACGTGCGGGTCGACGAGGCGTGGAGCGATATCACGGTGCAGCTCAAGCGCCGGGCCGACCTGATCCCGAACCTCATCGAGTCGGTCAAGGGCTACGCCGCCCACGAGCGTGGCGTGTTCGAGGAGGTCACGAAGGCCCGCGCCGAGACGCTCAGCGCGCAGGGGCCCGCCGAGGCATCCGCCGCCGAGAACCACCTGCAGTCGGCGCTCAAGTCGATCTTCGCTGTCGCCGAGGCGTACCCGCAGCTGCAGGCCAACCAGAACTTCCTGCAGCTGCAGGGCGAGCTCGTCGACACCGAGGACAAGATCCAGGCCTCGCGTCGCTTCTACAACGGCGGCGTCCGCGAGCTGAACACGAAGATCAAGATCTTCCCCAACACGCTGTTCGTGCGCGGCCTCGGCTTCACCGAGCGCGAGTTCTTCGAGGTGGCGGAGCCCTCCGCCATCGCGGAGCCCCCGCGCGTGCAGTTCTGACACCCCGCTGGTTGAGTAGCCGCGAAGCGGCGTATCGAAACCCCCGCAACCGACCCCTGAGAATCCGCATCCATGTACTCCGCGATCGCGAAGAACAAGCGCAACACCGTCCTGATCATCGCCCTGTTCATCATCATCATCGGCGCGCTCGGGGCACTGACCGCCTGGATCACCGACAACTGGTGGATCGCGGGCATCACGTTCGCGGTGGCGGTCGGCTACGCGATCATCCAGTACTTCGCGGCCACGAGTGAGACGCTCGCCCTCTCGGGTGCCGTCGAGATCCAGAAGCAGGACAACCCGCGGCTGTACCGGATCGTCGAGAACCTCGCCATCACCGAGGGGCTCCCGATGCCGAAGGTGTACGTGATCGACGACGCGGCGCCGAACGCCTTCGCGACCGGTCGCGACCCGGAGCACGCGGTCGTCGCGGCGACCACGGGCCTGCTGCAGATCATGGACGACGCGGAGCTCGAGGGCGTCATGGCGCACGAGCTGGGGCACGTGAAGAACTACGACATCCGCGTCTCGCTGATCGTCTTCGGACTCGTGGTGGCGATCGGCCTGCTCGCCGACATCGCCCTCAGGATCACGATCTTCGGCGGCCGCGGGCGCAACAACAACGCCGGTGGGCCGGCCGCGCTCGTGTTCCTCGTGATCGGGCTGGTCGCGGCGATCGTCGCCCCGCTCATCGCGGCGGTCGTGCAGGCGGCGGTGTCGCGTCAGCGCGAGTACCTGGCGGATGCGACGGGTGCGCTCACGACGCGGCATCCGGAGGCGCTCGCCCGGGCGCTCGAGAAGCTCAAGGTGTACGGCCGGCCGGTCGCCCGCAGCAACACCTCGATGTCGCACCTGTGGATCTCCGACCCCAACAAGCCGGGCTTCATGCAGCGTCTCTTCGCGACGCATCCGCCGCTCGACGACCGCATCGCGCGGCTGCGCGACAACGCCACCCGCTTCTGACCGTCAACCCGCGTCGAGGAGCGGCACACCCGCCTCGGCGGCCACCGCGCGGGCGAGGTCGCCGCGGTCGACGACCTCGAGCGCGTCGAGCCCCTGCCACGCCGCGAGCTCCCGCAGCGCCGGCACGATGCGCTCGGCCACGGCATCCGCGACGCCCTCCTCGCGCCAGGCCGACTGCACGCGCAGCACCCCGCGCTTGCGGTCGTTCTTGAGGTCGATGCGGCCGACGAGCGCCTCGTCGAGGAGCACCGGCAGCGTGTAGTAGCCGTACACGCGCTTCGGCGCGGGCGTGTAGATCTCGATGCGGTAGTGGAAGCCGAACAGGCGCAGCGCCCGCTCGCGCTCCCACACCACGGGGTCGAACGGCGACAGCAGCGCGGTGGCCTCGACACGTCGCGGGATGCGTGCGTCGCGGTGCAGGTAGGCCTGCTTCTTCCAGCCCGGAACGGTCACCGGTCGCACGACGCCCTCGTCGACGAGCCGAGCGAGCGCGGGCTTCGCGTCGACCGTCTTGAGCCGGTAGTAGTCGGCCAGGTCGGAGAGGGTGCCGATGCCGTGGGCGCGGGCGGAGCGCTCGACGAGCCGGTGAACGGCCTCCGCGCGGGGGATCTCGCGCTCCCAGAGGCCCGGCGGCATCACCTGCTCGGGCAGCGCGTAGGTGCGCTCGAAGTTGGTGCGCCCGGCGGAGACGACCTCGCCCACCCGGAACATGCGCTCGAGGCCGCGCTTGACCTCGTCCCACTCCCACCAGCTGCCCCGGCGCGGGGCGGCGGCGTCGCGCTCGATCTTCGAGGCGGGCAGCGGCCCCTTCTCGGCGAGCTCGGCGCGCAGCCAGGCGATCGTGTCGGCGTGCGCCTTCAGCCACGGGTCGCCCTGGTCGGCGAAGTACGCGCGGTAGTCCTCCATGCGGAAGCGGAACAGCGGCCAGTCCTCGAGCGGGATGAGCGCCGCCTCGTGCGCCCAGTACTCGCGGTAGGGCGCCTTCCGCGCGAAGGTCAGCCGGTCGAGCAGCGCCTTGTCGTACCCGCCGAGGCGCGCGAACACCGGCAGGTAGTGGCTGCGTTCGAGCACGTTGACGGAGTCGAGTTGCAGCAGCCCGAGGCGCTCGAGCGCGAGGTTCAGCTGCCGCGTGCCGACCGCATCCGGACGCGGCCGCCCGAAGCCCTGCGCGGCGAGCGCGATGCGCCGCGCGGATGCGGGGGAGATGCTGTCGGCCACCCGAGTGACCCTAGCGCCTCCACCCGACATCGCTGAGTGGTCGGCTTCTCGCCTCATTTGCCGGGTTTAGGGCCAGAAACCGACCACTCAGCGATGTCGGGTGGAGGGATGGGCGGGCGGGCTCAGGGGTGCGGACGGACCGAGACGGGCTCGAGGTCGAGCGCGATGCGCACGCGGTCGTCGTACTCGACGCGCTCGGAGGCCGGATGCTGCACCCGCACGAGGACGCCATCCGTCGTGCGCACGAGGGTGCGGCGGAAGCTGCCGAGGAAGGTGCTCTCCTGCACGACCGCCTCGACGCCGCCCGCGGCGACCAGCCGCACGTTCTCGGGGCGCACGAACACCTCGACCTCGCCCGTGGCGGCATCGCCCGCGATCGGCAGCGTCCACTCCCAGACGCGCACCGTGTCGCCGGCGCCGACGCCCGGCACGAGGCTCGAGAGCCCCACGAACGCCGCCACCCCGGGGGTCGCGGGCGAGAGGTAGAGCTCCTCCGGCGTGCCGATCTGCTCGATGCGCCCCGCGTTCATGACGGCGATGCGGTCGGAGACGGCGAGCGCCTCCTCCTGGTCGTGCGTCACGAACACCGTCGTGATGCCGAGGCGCAGCTGGATGCGGCGGATCTCGTCGCGCAGCTGCACGCGCACCTTCGCGTCCAGGGCCGAGAGCGGCTCGTCGAGCAGCAGCACCCGGGGCTCGGTCACGAGCGCGCGGGCGAGCGCGACGCGCTGCTGCTGCCCGCCCGACAGCTGGTGCGGGAAGCGGTCGGCGAGGTGGTCGAGGCCGACGAGCGCGAGCGCGTCACCCGCCCGGCGCAACGCCTCGGCCTTCGCGACCTTGCGCCGCAGCAGACCGAACGCCGTGTTGTCGATCACCCGCAGGTGCGGGAAGAGCGAGTACGACTGGAACACCATGCCGATGTCGCGCCTGTTGGTGGGCACGCCCGACACGTCGGTGCCGCCGAGCAGCACGGCGCCGCCGTTCGCCTGCTCGAGGCCGGCGAGCACCCGCAGCGCGGTCGTCTTGCCGCAGCCCGACGGCCCGAGCAGCGACACGAACTCGCCCGGCGCGATGTCGAGGTCGAGCCCGTGCAGCACGCGGGTCGCGCCGTAGTCCTTCACGATGCCGCGGAACTCGACGCGGGTGCCGCTTCCGGCATCCGCGAGCAGCGAGTTCTCGGAGGTGCGGGGGAGCGCCCGCACGGGGATGGGCGAGGTCATGATCCGGCCTTTCCGGCGCGGGCACGGCCCGCGATCCCGATGACGATGAGCAGCACGAAGGCGAACGCCAGCGCGAGCAGGGTGAAGACGGCGGCAGCGTAGCCGTCGCTGTTCTTGACGACGACGAGCGCCGTCTGGAAGACCTGGCGGTTCAGCAGCGAGGCGATCGTGAACTCGCCGAGCACGACCGCGACCGAGATGAGGGATGCCGCGAGCAGGCCGCTGCGCAGGTTCGGCGCGATGACCCGCAGCAGCACCGTGCCCCAGCCGGCGCCGAGCGCGCGCGCCGCCTCCGAGAGGGTGCGGATGTCGACCGCGTCGATGGAGGCCTGGATCGCCCGGTAGGCGAAGGGCAGCACGGTGATGCCGTAGGCGAAGGCGAGGGTCCAGGTGCCGGTGCCCAGCATCCGCCCGAGCTGCAGGTAGATGGGGGCGAGGCCCACGACGAGCACGATCGCGGGGATCGAGATCGGCAGCAGTACGAGGAACTCGAAGCCGGGGCGCAGCCGCGGGAACCGCAGGTGCACGAGCACCATGGTCGGCGCGAGCACGAACAGCACGATCGCGACGGTCAGCACGGACAGCACGACCGAGTTGCCGAGGCCCGTCCAGATCGGGGCGTAGAGCGCCGCCCGCGCGGGGTCGAACAGCGCGGCCCAGTGCACGGGCGAGAAGCCGTCGCCGTCGCGGAAGGTGTAGAGCAGCGTCGACCCCATGGGGATGGCGAAGAACGCACCCACGAGGATCCCGATGACCCAGCGGGTCGTGCGCGAGGGGGCGAGGCGGTTCATCCCTGCCACCTCGCGGCGCGGCGTTGGACGAGCGAGTACAGCCACATGACGACCCCCACGACGACGATCATGCCGAGGGCGAGCGCCCCGGCCAGGTTCTCGCGCCCGAGCACCGTCTCGCTCGTGAGCGCGGTGCGGATCTGCAGCGGCACGATCTGCGAGCCCTGGCTCGCGAGCGCGGCGGCCGTCGCATACGAGGAGAACGCGTTCGCGAACAGCAGCAGCGTGCAGGCGAGGAACGAGGGCGCGAGCACGGGGATGCCGACGCGCGTCCAGAAGGAGGCGCGCATGCCGCCGAGGGTCAGGTTCGCCTCGGCCCACTGGGGCTTCAGCGCGGACAGGGCCGGCATGAACGTGATGACCATGAGCGGGATCTGGAAGAAGACGTACGGCAGGATGAGGCCGGGCAGCTCGTAGATCCACGGGCCGTCGGCGAAGATGTCGATGCCCGCGCCCGTGAGCAGCTGGGTGACGACGCCCTGCAGACCGATCGTCGCGATGAACGCGAAGGCGAGCATGACGCCGCCGAACTGGGCGAAGACGCCGGCCGCGGCATCCACCGCGGTGCGCATGGGGCCGGTCTCCGAGAGCCCGAGCATCGCGTAGCAGACGAGCGCCCCGAGTACGGCGCCGACGACCGCGGTGAGCAGCGACAGCCAGGTCGAGCTCCAGAAGGTCGTGAGGATGACGGGGTCGCCGAGTGCGGCGACGTTGTCGAGGGTGAACGCGCCGTCGGAGTCGAAGAGCCCGGATGCGAGCGCCAGCACGGTCGGCAGCGCCAGGAACAGCAGCACGTACGCCAGGAACGGCGCGAGGCCGAGCCAGGCGAGCAGGTGGGAGGCGCCCCGACGGGGCGGAGCCGTGCGCTCCGCCCCGTCGGGGGTCACCGGGGTGGCGGTGGTCACTGGACCGCGGCCGCCCACTTCTCGCCGAGCAGCGTGCCGGCCTTCGTCGACTGCTCCTCGGTGGGCACCACGACCGTGTCGGGCGCCTCGGGCAGCGCGGCCGCCGCATCCGCGTCGATCGTGCCGGCGGCGATCATCGCCTCCATGCGGGCCGGGCGGGCGCCGCCCGCGAGCCACAGGTTCTGGCCCTCGTCGCTGAACAGGAACTCCTGCCACAGGCGCGCCGCCGCGGGGTGCGGGGCGTCCTTGTTGATCGCCTGGTTGTAGTAGCCGGCGTAGCCGGTGCCCGGGAAGACGCGCACCTTCCAGTCGGGGTTGTCGGCGACGTGGGTCGCGTTCAGGTAGTCCCAGTCGAAGACGACGGGCGTCTCGCCGCTCGCGATGGTCGCGCTCGTGACGTCGAGCTTGAGCATGTTGCCGGCCTTGTTGAGCTCGCTGAAGAAGTCGATGCCGGGCTGGAAGTCGTCGAGGTCGCCGCCCGACTGCACGTCGGCGAGGCCGACCGCGGCGAACGCCGCACCCGCCTGCGTAGGGTCGCCGTTGATGGCGACGGCCGACTTGTAGTCGGCGCCCAGCAGGTCCTCCAGGGTCTTCGGCTCGGGGTACTTCGACGAGTCGTAGCCGATCGACATGTACCCGCCGTAGTCGCCCACGAACAGGCCCGTCGACTCCTTGAGGGCGTCGGGGATGTCGTCCCAGGTCTGCACGGTGTACGGAGCGAAGACGTCGGTGTTCTGGAGGGCGACGGTGAGGCCGATGTCGAAGACGTCGGGCGCGGTGTCGAGGCCCTCGTTGGTCTTGGCGGCCTGGATCTCCTCGGCGCTCGAGATGTCGGGCGAGGACTCGTTGACGGTGATCTCGGGGTACTTGGCCTTGAAGGCGTCGATGATCTCGCCGTAGTTGGCCCAGTCGCGGGGCAGCGCGATGACGTTGAGCGCGCCCTCCGCCTTGGCGGCGGCCTCGAGGTCGGCGAAGGTGCCGAAGTCGGCGACGCTCGTGGCGGTCGCCGCCTTGCCCGCGTCGCCCGATGCGGGGGTGTCGGTCGCGCAGCCGGTGAGCGCGATCGCGGTCGCGACGACCGCGGCGGTGCCGGCGAGCAGGTGCCGGGTGCGGGGAAGGGGTGTCATGTGGATGCTGTTCCTCTCAGGTGTGCGCGGGACGCGCATCGTCGCGGGGTGGTGCGACGTTCGCGACGTTAAGCACGTCGGGTGACCGATCCGCGCGTCGCGGGTGAACATCCGGTGCCCTCGAGGTGCACTCCCGGTGCCGCCCCGGCGGAATATGTCGCGCCTAGACTTGGCGAATGGCCTTCGGTTTCCGCAGCGAACGTGCTCGCGACGAGGAGGCGCGCCGCGCGGTCGACGCCCGGGTGGCGGATGCCGTGCCCCCCGGGATGCGCATCGCCGGCGCGTGGGCGTGGCGGCTGCTCGCCGTCGCGGGTGTCATCGCGCTCCTCATCTTCCTCATCGTCCAGTTGCGCTACATCGTCGTGCCGCTGCTCGTGGCACTGCTGCTGTCGGCGCTGCTGGTGCCGTTCTCCAACTGGCTGCAGCGCCACCGCTGGCCGAAGTGGGCGGCCGTCGCGGTCTCCGAGCTCGGGATCCTGGGCATCATCGGCGGGCTCATCTGGCTCACCGTCGCGACCGTCATGGGCGGCTACCCGGCGCTCGTCGAGCAGTCGCTGCTGCGCTGGGAGGACCTCAAGCAGTGGCTGCTGGCCTCGCCGCTGCACCTGTCGGAGGCCGACATCCAGCACTGGGCCGACCAGGTCATCGAGGGCATCCGCGCCGACACGAGCTCCCTCTGGACCGGCGCCCTCTCGGTCGGCTCCGGCCTCGGCCACTTTCTCGCCGGGTTCCTGCTCGTGCTGTTCGCGACGCTGTTCATCCTCATCGACGGCCGCGGCATCTGGAACTGGGTGGTGCGGCTGTTCCCGCGCCGCGCCCGGGCCGCGATCGTCGGCGGCGGCGAGGCCGGCTGGATCACGCTCTCGTCGTTCGTGCGGGTGCAGGTGCTCGTGGCGCTCATCGACGCCGTCGGCATCGGCCTCGGCGCGTTCATCCTCGGCCTGTTCTACGGCGACGGCTTCCCGCTCGTCGTGCCGATCGCGATCCTCGTGTTCCTCGGCTCGTTCATCCCGGTCGTCGGCGCCGTGCTCTCGGGCGCGCTCGCCGTGTTCATCGCCCTCGTGTTCCTCGGGCCGTGGCAGGCGTTCGTGATGCTGCTCATCGTGATCGGCGTGCAGCAGCTCGAGGGCCACGTGCTGCAGCCCTTCCTCGTCGGCAACGTCGTCAAGGTGCACCCGCTCGCCGTCGTCATCGTCGTCGCGGCGGGCGGATTCCTCGCCGGCATCCCGGGCGCCCTGTTCGCGGTGCCGGTCACGGCGACCCTCAACGCGATCATCGGCTACATCGCCCGCGGCGAGTGGCGCACGCATCCGCATCCGCGCGTGGCGGATGTCATCCCCCCGACGAGAGGCCGCACGCTCCGTGACCGCTGACCTGCCCGGACCGTCCCTCGCCGAGATCCGCGCCGCCCGCGAGCGCGCGTCGGCGGTCACGATCACGACGCCCATGGAGACCTCGGGGTTCCTGCGCGAGGTGCTCGGGCATCCGGTGCACCTGAAGGCCGAGAACCTGCAGCGCACCGGCTCCTACAAGATCCGCGGCGCCTACAACCGGCTCTCCCAGCTCACCGAGGAGGAGCGCGCGCGGGGCGTCGTGGCGGCGTCCGCCGGCAACCACGCACAGGGGGTCGCGCTCGCGGCGCGCGAGCTCGGCATCCAGGCGACCATCTTCATGCCGCTCGGCGTCGCGCTGCCGAAGCTGCAGGCCACCCGCGGCTACGGAGCGGAGGTGGTGCTGCACGGCCACGTCGTCGACGAGACGCTCGAGGCGGCGGCCGAGTTCGCCGAGCGCACGGGCGCCGTCGTCATCCCGCCGTTCGACCACCCGGACATCGTGGCCGGGCAGGGCGGGCTCGCGCTCGAGATCCTCGAGCAGGTGCCCGACGTCGAGAACGTCGTCGTGCCGATCGGCGGCGGTGGGCTCATCGCGGGCATCGCATCAGCCTTCGCCCAGCTCGAGCCGGAGCTCGGCCGCCGGGTGCGGGTGATCGGGGTGCAGTCGGAGAACGCGGCGGCCTACCCGCCCTCGCTCGCCGCGGGGGCGCCGGTCGCCGTCGTGACGAGCCCGACGATCGCCGACGGCATCGCCGTCGGGCGACCCGGCGAGCTCAACTTCGCCATCATCCGCGACGCCGTCGACACGGTCGTGACGGTGCCCGACGACGAGACGGCGCGCGCCATGGTCGTGCTGCTCGAGCGCGCGAAGCTCGTCGTGGAGCCCGCGGGTGCGGTCGGCGTCGCCGCAGCGCTCGCGGAGCGCTACACCGTCGACGGACCCACCGTGATCCTGCTCTCGGGCGGCAACATCGACCCGATGGTGATGGAGCGGGTCATCAGCCGCGGCCTCGCCGCCTCCCACCGCTACCTCAAGGTCAACATCCCGCTGCCCGACCGTCCGGGCCAGCTCGCGCGCATCGCCGAGCTCATCGCCGAGGCGAACGCGAACGTCGTCGAGGTGCTGCACACGCGGCACGGATTCGGGCTGCAGATCAGCGAGGTCGAGATCGAGATCCACATGGAGACCCGCGGCGCCGAGCACGCCGAGCTCGTGCTCCGTCGCCTCCGCGAGGCCGGCTACCGCCCCCGCGTCGACCCGGTCTGAGCCCTTCTGCGCCGCGATGATCCGCGGCGCTCCGCTCCGCCGGCCCCGCGCGAGGGCCCGGCTGCGCGGGTCACGTCAGAGTCCCGCCCGCACTCAGCCGCGGAAGGTCTCGACCTTGACGATCTCGACGGGGATCTCGCGGCCGTTGGGGGCCGTGTAGCTGAGCGTGTCGCCCGCCGCGTGGCCGAGGATCGCCTGGCCGATCGGGCTCGACTCCGGATACACGTCGAGGTCCTCGTTGTCGGCCGCGATCTCGCGGTTGCCGAGCAGGAACACCGTCTCGTCGCCGGCGATCTTCGCCGTCACGAGCGTGCCGGGAACGACCGTGCCGTCCGACTCGGGCGCCTCGCCGACGGTCGCCGTGCGCAGCAGCAGCGTGAGCTGGCGGATGCGGGCCTCGATCTTGCCCTGCTCGTCCTTCGCGGCGTGGTAGCCGCCGTTCTCCTTGAGGTCGCCCTCCTCGCGCGCCGCCTCGATCTTCTTGGCGATGTCGACGCGCGCCGGGCCCTCCAGCTCGGCCAGCTCCGCCTTGAGGCGGTCGAAGGACTCCTGGGTGAGCCACGTCGTGGTCTCGGGCATGGGATCTGCTCCTCACAAACAATCGAGACCGGCACTCGGCCGGTCTCTGCAGGGTGATGCGTTCCGAAGAGCCTAGGACAAGTTCCGGATTCCCGCATCCGGGGCGGATGCCGCGCTCGCCTCCGTGAGCCAGCAGCGGAACACCGACCCGCCCACCGGGGGCTCGCTCGTGCGCAGCGTCGCCGACAGGGTGCGCGTCGTCTGCTGCGACGGCTCCACCTCGACGACGAGCCAGCCAATCACGGCGTGCTTCTCGCTGACCGCCTCCACGGCGCACGACACCGCGTGCCCGGCCGGAGCGGTGAGCTGCCAGCGCACCTCGACCGAGGCATCCGAGAGCGCCTCGAAGCCGAGGTCCTTCGCCTCGATCGACGCGGCCGCGCCGAACAGCCCGGCCCACACCACCCAGGCCCCCACGACGACCGCCACCGCGATCGCGGCGAGCACGGCGAGCAGCCGCAGCCGTGCCCGGCGCGCGGGGGTGCGTCCGTACCTCGCGTCGAGGTCGTTCGCGGTCATCGGTGCTCCTCGGGGCCGTCTACTCTGGTTCCAGGCTATTGCGTGGCGGAAGGGTGACAGTGCTGCAGATCCTCTGGGCGGCGACCCCCACCCCCACTCCGACCCCGATCGACGACAACCTCGTCACGCCCGGCGTCGTCGGCTTCCTCGTGACGCTCGCCGTGATCCTCGCGACGATCCTGCTGCTCGTCGACATGAACCGGCGCACCCGCCGGGTGCGGTACCGCGCCGAGATCGCCGAGCGTCTGGATGCCGAGGAGGCCGCCGAGGCCGCGGCTCGCGACGACGAGGCCGAGCGCCCCTAGGGCTCGGGTTCGACAACCGAGCGCAGCGCGCCGAGCCCGTGCGGCGCGCGCTGCCGACGCTCATCCCGCGCGCGTCCACGACGCATCCGCGGGGGTGAGCCCGACGCGCGATCAGCGCGCGTAGACCGGGTTCAGCACGATGAGCAGGATCGCGGTCCAGTGGCACAGGAACGCGATGACCGTGCAGGCGTGGAACAGCTCGTGGAAGCCGAAGACGCCGGGGATGGGGTTCGGGCGCTTGAGCGCGTAGAACACGGCGCCCGTCGTGTAGGCGACGCCGCCCACGAGCACGAGCACCATCATGGCGACGTTCGCCTGCACGAGGTCGACGACGTACATCATCGCCGCCCAGCCGAGCACCACGTAGAGCGCGACGTAGAGCAGCCGCGGGGCCTTCAGCCAGAAGATCCGGAAGCCGATGCCGAGCAGCGCCCCGCCCCAGACGAGCGAGAGCAGCACGATCGCCTTGTCGCTCGGCAGCGCGCACACGGCGAGCGGCGTGTAGGTGCCGGCGATGAGCAGGAAGATGTTGGAGTGGTCGAGGCGGCGGAAGACCGCCTTCACCTTCGGCGACCAGTTGAAGCGGTGATACACCGCCGAGATGCCGAACAGCAGCAGCGAGCTCGCCATGAACACCGCCGACGCCCACTTCGCCGCCGCGCCGTCGGCGAGGCAGATGAGCACGACGCCCGCCGCGATCGCGACGGGGAAGGTGCCGGCGTGCAGCCAGCCGCGCCAGAGCGGCTTGACCTCGGCGGGGTGGTGCTCGAGCTGGTCCTCGAGGAGGGGGAGGTTCGGGAGGCCGGCCGCCGGCTCCTGCTCGGCGGCGAGCTCCTCGGCGGATGCCGGGGTGGGCTGGGCGTCGTCGTCCGTGGGGTGGTCGGTGGGTGCCGGCGCCGGGTTCATGACGCGATCCTAGATCCGCTGCATCCGCGCAGCCTGGGAGTCGGCCCCGACTCCGGGAGGCTCCCGGTTCGGCTACCGTAGCTCCGTGACCGAGCGTCAGGCACCCGGCGGCAGCGGGCCCCTCTATCGCCTGTACCAGGCACGGTTGCGGCGCATGCTGCAGGGGGCGACGCTGCCCCACCACATCGCCATGATCATCGACGGCAACCGCCGCTGGGCGCGCGAGCGGGCGCTCGAGACGGCCGCCCACGGGCACCGCGCCGGCGCCGAGAAGATGCGCGAGTTCCTCGGCTGGTGCGACGAGCTCGGCATCCGTGTCGTCACCATCTACCTGCTGTCCACCGACAACCTCACGGGGCGGTCGAGCGACGAGCTCGACCAGCTGTTCGAGATCATCGCCGACCTCGCCGACGACCTCTCGCGCGCCGCCGACTGGCGCATCCAGCACGTCGGCACGAGCGAGGGGCTGCCCGAGCAGCTCGCGGCCGCCCTGCAGGCCGCCGAGGACCGCACCGCCGGCAACGCGGGGCTGCACGTGAACCTGGCGGTCGGCTACGGCGGTCGGCGCGAGATCGCGGATGCCATGCGCAGCATCGTGCGCAGCCACGGCGAGACCGGGGGCACCGTCGAGGAGCTGGCCGAGATCCTCACGCCCGAGCTCATCGGCGAGCACCTCTACACGCAGGGTCAGCCCGACCCCGACCTCATCATCCGCACCTCGGGGGAGCAGCGGCTGTCGGACTTCATGCTGTGGCAGTCGGCGCACAGCGAGTTCTACTTCGTCGAGGCGCTCGGCCCCGACCTGCGCGAGGTCGACTTCCTGCGCGCGCTGCGCGCCTACGCCACCCGCCACCGGCGGTTCGGGCAGTGATCGGAGCACCCGTGCCGCTCAGCATCGACGACTACGCCGCCCGCTTCCACGAGGAGCCGGGCTACCTCGACTTCGCCGGGGTCGGGCCGATCGGCGACACCGTGCGCGCGGAGGCGGACGCCTTCCAGACGCTGCTCGCGGGCGGCCGCTTCGGCTCGTACGCGCCGCTGTTCGAGCAGCACGCGCGCGTGCGCGCCGCCGTCTCGGCGCTCACCGGCTTCCGCACCGACCAGATCGCCTTCCAGCCGAACACCGCCCAGGGCCTCATGCACGCGATGTTCGGCGTCACGGGGGCGGTGGCGTTGTCGCCCGCCGAGTTCCCCGCCATCACCTTCGCGACGGTGCGTGCGCAGCAGGCGCTCGGCGTCGCCGCGCCGCAGTGGCTCGAGACCGACCACGGCCGCGTGACGCCCGGCAACATCCGCGATCAGCTCGACGCCTCGACCGTCGCGGTGGCGGTCAGCCTCGTCGACTTCCGCACCGGCTACCTCGCCGACCTGGAGGGCATCCGGCAGGTCATCGGCGACCGCCTGCTCATCGTCGACGCGATCCAGGGCTTCGGCGTGGTGGAGGCGCCGTACGGCGTCGCGGATGTCGTGGTCGCCGGGGGCCAGAAGTGGGTGCGCGCCGGATGGGGCACGGGCTTCCTCGCCCTGTCGGATCGCGCGCTCGAGCACCTGACACCCGTCTGGTCGGGCTTCACGGGGACCGAGCACGAGGGCCTGCCGCTCGACGAGGTGCTGCCGCCCGCATCCGATGCGCGCGCCTACGCGATCTCGAACCCCGACCCCCTCGCGATGGCCCGCTTCTCGGGCGCGCTCGAGGAGCTCGCCCGGGTGGGGGTGGGCGAGGTGCACGCGCGCATCGCCGCCCGCGTCGACGACATCATCGACGCCGCCGACGAGTTCGCCATCCCGGTCGTCTCCCCGCGCGCCGAGGCCGAGCGCGCCGGCATCGTCGTGCTCGAGCCCGACGCCGACCAGCTCACCGTGCTCGCGGCGGCGCTGCACAACCACGGCGTGAGCGTCACGGTGCGCGGCGGCACGGTGCGGCTCGCGCCGCACGCCTCGACCGAGGCCGAGACCCTCACGATGCTGCGCTCGGCCCTCCTCTCCTTCGCGACGGCCACCACCCGCTGACCCCCCCCGCCGACATCGCTGACCGGTCGGTTATTCGCCTCATTCGCCTGGTTTGAGGCCAGAAAGCGACCACTCAGAGTTCACGTGCCGGTAACACGGTGGCGCGTGTCGCGGCCGGCGGATGGGGTGGACCGGGCTTAGCGTCGGGACATCGGGCACCGTGCCCGGTCGGAGCGGCCACATAAGTTCGCATCCGCAGAGCCCCTGGCCGATCCGCGACAGGATCCGGGTGGCATCCCACCCGGGGATGGAGTGGGAGTGCCCGCGCTCGACAAGCCCCAGCAGAAGTCCACGACCGGCGCAGTTCAGGATCGGAAGCAGGGGGAGCGCACCTACGTGCTCGACACCTCCGTGCTGCTCGCGGACCCGCGCTCCATCTACCGCTTCGCGGAGCACTCCGTCGTGCTCCCGGTGGTCGTGGTCACCGAACTCGAGGCCAAGCGCCACGACCCCGAGATCGGCTACTTCGCGCGGCAATCCCTCCGCATCCTCGACGACCTGCGCGTCGAGCACGAACGGCTCGACTTCCCGATCGCGGTGGGGGAGGCTGGCGGCACCCTGCGCGTCGAGCTCAACCACTCCAACATGTCGGTGCTGCCCTCCGGCCTGCAGCTGAACGACAACGACTCCCGCATCCTCGCCGTCGCGATGAACCTCGCCAACGACGGGCTGGATGTCGTGGTGGTCTCCAAGGACCTCCCGCTGCGCGTCAAGGCCGCCTCGATCGGCCTCGCCGCCGAGGAGTACCGCGCCGAGCTCGCGGTCGACTCCGGCTGGACGGGCGTCGCCGAGCTCGAGGTGTCGAGCGAGCAGATGGCCGAGCTGTACGACGCCGAGAAGCTCACCACCCGCGCGGTGCAGGAGCTTCCGGTCAACACGAGCCTCGTCATCCACTCCGACCGCGGCTCCGCGCTCGGCCGCGTCACCGGTCGCGGCGAGCTGAAGGTGGTGCGCGGCGACCGCGACGTCTTCGGCCTGCACGGACGCAGCGCCGAGCAGCGCCTCGCGATCGACCTGCTGCTCGACCCGGAGGTCGGGATCGTGTCGCTCGGCGGCCGGGCCGGCACCGGCAAGTCGGCGCTCGCCCTGTGCGCGGGGCTGGAGGCGGTGCTCGAGAAGCAGCAGCACCGCAAGATCATGGTGTTCCGCCCGCTCTACGCGGTCGGCGGCCAGGAGCTCGGCTACCTCCCCGGCGACAAGGAGGAGAAGATGAGCCCGTGGGGCCAGGCGGTGTTCGACACCCTCGGCGCCCTGGTCTCCGAGAACGTGCTCGACGAGGTCGTGGAGCGCGGCATCCTCGAGGTGCTGCCGCTCACCCACATCCGGGGGCGCTCGCTGCACGACGCCTTCGTGATCGTGGACGAGGCGCAGTCGCTCGAGAGGAACGTGCTGCTCACGGTGCTCAGCCGCATCGGCCAGAACTCGCGCGTCGTGCTCACCCACGACGTCGCCCAGCGCGACAACCTGCGTGTCGGGCGGCACGACGGCGTCGCCTCCGTGATCGAGACCCTCAAGGGCAACGCCCTCTTCGGCCACATCACCCTGACCCGCAGCGAGCGCTCCGCGATCGCCGCCCTCGTCACCGAGCTGCTGGAGTCGAACGAGCTCGCCTGAGGTTCTGGTCAAACGCTGCAGCGCCTGCCCGGGCGCGCCACTCATTGGTGGCGCCCCGAGGCAGGCGCTGCAGCGTTTGACACAGGCTGTCGGGGATGAGGGGCGGGATCATCCGCGGGGATGATGTCGGAGCTATCTCTATATAGCTAGATTTGCGGTATGGAGCAGCTCAGCCGTCTCACCCCCGCCACGGCGGACGTGCTCGCGGTGCTGCTCGAGGCGGGGGAGCCCAGCTGGGGTCTCCGCATCGTGCGCGCCACCGAGCGCCCCGCGGGCAGCGTCTACCCGATCCTCGAACGCCTCGAGCGCGCCGGATGGATCAGCTCCGCCTGGGAGGACGACCCCGAGCGATCCGGTCCCCGGCGCCGGCTCTACGAGCTCACCCCCGACGGCATCCCCGCCGCCCAGGCGGCCGTCGCGCATGTGCGTCGCCCCCGGGCGACGGCGAGCCCGAGCACCGTCGTGCGCCTCGCGGGAGGTGTCGCGTGATCACCGCATCCGTCATCCGTGCCCTCGCCGCGAGCCTGCCCGCAGGGGTGCGCGAGCGCTACCGCGAGGAGTGGCTCGCGGATGCCGCCGCCGCGCCCGAGGCGGGACTGTCGCCGTGGTCGGTCGTCGGCGGGGCGTTCGGCGTCGCGCTGCGGATCGACCGCGAGGACCCGGCCGTGAGCGGCCTGCCCGCGGGACGCCTCGCCTACCGTCGCACGAGGATCGCGCTCGCCGGCGCCGCGACCGTGCTGCTGCTCCTCCTCGCATCCTTCTGGTGGAGTGCCTGGACCGAACTCGACGGCCGCGGCGAGCTGGGGCTCGCCGGGATCGCCTGGCTGGGCCGCCTGATCCTCGGCGCCGCCGCGATCGTCGGCGTCGTCGCCCTCGTCTCGCTCGTCGGGGCGGTCCGTGCGCTCGCCCGCGCGCGCAGCTGGAGGGTCGGCGTCGTGGGGCTCGTCGGCGCGGCCGTGGCGCTGGGGGTGCTCGTCGCGCTCGCGATCGCCGCGTTCATCCCCGCCTTCGGACTCCTGCTCGTGCTCCCGGCGCTGTTCGTGCCCGTGATCCTGCTCACGATCGGCGACCCGCGTCCGCAGGGTCCGGCCCTCAGGGTCGGTGCCCGGTTCGGGATCGCACTCGCCTCGGCCGGAGCCGTGCTGGCGATCGTCACGGGCAGCCTGCTGCACGTCTTCGTGTGGAACCCTCTCGCCCGGATGCCCGGCATGACGCTCGACGAGATCTACGCGGGTCTCGCCGCCGCAGGCGAGCTGCCGAGCCCCGTCATCGCGTACCTCTACGCCGGGTTCTGGGCGCTGTTCGCGCTCGTCCTGCTCGTCGTCGCGCTCGTGCCGCCCCGCGGCATCCGGCACCTCCTCACCGCCCGTCGGCTCGCGGGCATCGGCGTGCTGGGTGTCGCCCTCGCCGCGGCGGGCGAGTGGTTCCTGGGCTTCGGCATGGGGATGGGGATGGCCGACGCCTTCGCGACGAGCGGTGCCGACGCCGCCGTCTCGGGCCTCGTCATCACGCTCGTCGGCATCGCCGCCGCGATCGCCGCCGCGCTCGTCGGCCTGCTGCCCTCCCGCCGCATCCCCGCCACCGGAGAAATGCAGGAGATTCCGACCGCATCCCGCCCCTGAGACCGGAAATGCAGGGGCCTCGGGCGAAGGCTCCTGCATTTCTGGAGAAGAACGGCGGCGGATGCGGTGGCGGTGCGCTGCGGTTTCGGCGCTCCGCGCGCGGCGAAACCGCAGCGGAACGGCGAAACCGCAGCAGAGGTGCGGGGAGGGGTCCGCCGGGCTCAGCCCGGGTGCGTCATCGAGAGCACGTCGAGCGCCGCGTCGAGCTGCTCGAGCGTGAGCTCGCCGCGCTCGACGAAGCCGAGGTCGATCGTGGCCTCGCGCACCGTGATGCCCTTCGCGACCGCGTGCTTGGCGATCTTGGCGGCGTTCTCGTAGCCGATGAACTTGTTGAGCGGCGTCACGATCGACGGCGACATGCCGGCCAGCGCCGCGGCGCGGTCGAGGTTCGCCTCGAGCCCGTCGATGGTCTTGTCGGCCAGCACCCGCACCGAGTTCGCGAGCAGCCGGATCGACTCGAGCAGCGCCGTGCCCATCACGGGGATCGCGACGTTGAGCTCGAAGCTGCCGGTGGCGCCCGCCCAGGCGACGGTCGCGTCGTTGCCGATCACGCGCGCGCCGACCATGATGACCGCCTCCGGGACGACCGGGTTCACCTTGCCGGGCATGATCGAGGAGCCGGGCTGCAGGTCGGGGATGTGCAGCTCGCCGAGTCCCGTGTTCGGGCCGGAGCCCATCCAGCGCAGGTCGTTGGAGATCTTGGTGAGCGACACCGCGATGACGCGCAGCGCGCCGGATGCCTCGACGAGGCCGTCGCGGTTGGCCTGCGCCTCGAAGTGGTCGAGCGCCTCGGTGATGGGCAGACCGGACGAGGCGGCGAGCTCGGCGATGACCTTCTGCGGGAAGCCCTTCGGGGTGTTGATGCCGGTGCCGACGGCCGTACCGCCGAGCGGCACCTCGGCCACGCGGGGGAGCGCCGCCTGCACGCGCTCGATGCCGAGCCGCACCTGGCGGGCGTAGCCGCCGAACTCCTGGCCGAGGGTGACCGGGGTGGCATCCATGAGGTGGGTGCGGCCGGGCTTCACGGCCGTCTTCCAGAGCTCCGCCTTCTTCTCGAGCGCCACCGCGAGGTGCTCGAGCGCGGGCACGAGGTCGCCGATGAGGGCGCCGGTGACGGCGACGTGCACGGAGGTGGGGAAGACGTCGTTGGAGGACTGCGAGGCGTTGACGTGGTCGTTCGGGTGAACCGGCGCCCCCAGCTTCTCGGTGGCGAGGGTCGCGAGCACCTCGTTCATGTTCATGTTCGAGCTCGTGCCGGAGCCGGTCTGGTAGGTGTCGACCGGGAACTGGTCGTGGTGCGCCCCGCCGATGATGTCGTCGGCGGCGGCGACGATGGCATCCGCGATGCGTGCGTCGAGCACGCCGAGCTCCCTGTTGACGATCGCCGCGGAGCGCTTGATGCGCGCGAGCGCGACGATCTGCGCGGGCTCGAGGCCGGAGCCGGAGATCGGGAAGTTCTCGACCGCGCGTTGCGTCTGCGCGCTGTAGAGCGCCGAGACCGGCACCCGCACCTCCCCCATCGTGTCGTGTTCGATGCGGAACTCGGCGTCGGTGCCCATGGCTGTGCCTTTCGATGCGGATGCGGCGCTGGTCAGCTCGCGGACTGCCCGACGTCGCCGACGACGACGGCCGGCACCGCGGTGCCCTCGAGGAGCTTGTAGTTCGCTCCGACCACTGCAAGCGTACCCGCGGCGACCGCGTCGGTGATCAGCTCGGAGCGGGCGACGAGGTCGCTCACGGTGCGGGCGAGGTGGGTGAGGCCGACGGCCTCGGGGTCGCGCGACGGCGCCGAACGCACCGAGGGGCGGATGCTCGCGATGAGCCCCGCGATGTGCGGGGGGAGCGGACGCGCGTCGGGCGCATCGAGGTCGATCGCGGCCTGCACGGCGCCGCACGCGTCGTGGGCGAGCACGACGATGAGCGGCACCTCGAGCACGGCGACGGCGTACTCGAGCGAGCCGATGACGGAGTCCGAGATCACCTGCCCGGCGTTGCGCACCACGAAGAGGTCGCCGAGGCCCTTGTCGAAGATGATCTCGGCCGCGAGCCGGGAGTCGCTGCACCCGAAGAGCGCCGCGTGCGGCGCCTGCGACCCCGCGAGCTCCTCGCGACGCTCGACGTCCTGACGGGGGTGCGCGGGCGTGCCGGCGACGAAGCGCTGGTTGCCGCGCTGCATCTCGCGCCAGACGTCGGCGGGGGTGCGGCGTTCCTGGGTCATGGCAGCTCCTCCGCGACGGCTCGGGCGAGCTCTTCGAACTCGGCGTCGTCGGCGGTGCCGGCGAGCACGATGGTCGAGGCTCCGGACTCGGTGACGAGTGCGTAGGCGACGTTGCCCGGGTCGTCGGCGTCGCGGCGGTCGTAGATCGTCCAGTCGACGCCGCCGAGCGAGACGGTCGCGCCGGGGGACGCGCCCTTCACCTGGCCGTCGAGCCAGCTCGGGTTCGCCTCGAGCGTCTGGATGAGCGCGACGTACTGCTCGTCGGGGGTCACGAACCCGATGCGCCAGGAGGCGACGTCCGCCGTCCGGTCGATCAGCACCCGGTTCGCCCACCAGCCCTGCGGCAGCTCCGGTACCACGAGGGTGCCGTCGAAGGACGACTGGGCGTTCGCGGTCTCGGCGCGATAGTCGACCGGCTGGATGCGGGACTCGCCGCCGACGAGCCCCACGGTGAACACGATCGCGATCGCCGCGAGCAGCGACACCACGGTCGCGATGCCGAGGTTGACGGCGGTCTGGTTGGTGCGGCGCTTGGCGCTCGCGGCGGCCTTGCGGTCGGCCGTCTCCTGCGGGGTCTCGGCGCGGCCGAGCTCGGCGACGATGGGGCGACCCTGCTCGTCGCGCCCCGGTTCGCGAGGGCTCACGATTCCTCGGCGGCCGCGCGCGCGGCGTCGAGGCGTGCCTTCGCGCCCACGAGCCACTCCTCGCAGCGGCGCGCGAGCGCCTCGCCGCGCTCCCACAGGGCGAGCGACTCCTCGAGGGTGGCGGCACCCTGTTCGAGCTTCTGCACCACCTGCACGAGCTCGTCGCGGGCCTGCTCGTAGCTGAGCTCGGCGACGTCGGCGGGGGTGGCGTCGGTCATAGCAGCAGCCTAGTCGGCGGTCGCGGTCAGCTCGCCGCGCGCGACCCGGATGCGGAGGGACTGGCCCGCGGAGACCTCGTCGGCGTCCCGGATCACCGCGTCGCCCGCGCGCACGACGGCGTAGCCGCGGTCGAGCGTGCGCTGGGGCGAGAGCGCCCGCAGCTCGGCGGCGAGCCGGTGCACCGCCGTCTCCTCGCGCTCGACCCGCAGGTGCATGAGCTGCGAGCCGCGGTCGACGAGGCGGATGAGGTCTTCCGCACGCGACTGCACCATGACGCCCGGGTCGGCGAGCACGGGGCGGGTGCGGATGTTCGTGAGCCGCTCGATCTCGCCCGTCACGAGCGCCGTCACCCGCGTCATGATGCGGGCGCGCGACTGCACGACGAGCGCGAGCTCCTCGGCGACGTCGGGCACGACGCGCTTGGCCGCATCCGTGGGGGTGGAGGCGCGCAGGTCGGCGACGAGGTCGAGCAGCGGGCTGTCGGCCTCGTGCCCGATCGCCGAGACGAGCGGCGTCTCGCACGCGGCCGCCGTGCGCACGAGCTGCTCGTCGCTGAACACCAGCAGGTTCTGGAAGTCGCCGCCGCCGCGGGCGACGATGATGACGTCGACCTCCGGGTCGGCGTCGAGCGCCCGGATCGCCGCCGCCACCTCGCTCGCCGCCCGATCGCCCTGCACCGCCGCATGCCGCACCCGGAATGCGACCTGCGGCCAGCGCAGCTGGGCGTTGCGCAGCACGTCCTTCTCGGCATCCGAATCCTTGCCGGTGACGAGCCCGATGCACTGGGGCAGGAACGGCAGCGGCTTCTTGCGGTCCGCGTCGAAGAGCCCCTCGGAGCGCAGCGCCGCCTTGAGACGTTCGAGCTGGGCGAGCAGCTCGCCGAGGCCCGCGTGGCGCAGCTCGGAGGCCACCATCGAGAGGGTGCCGCCGCGCAGCCAGTAGTCGGGCTTCACGAGCGCCACCACGCGGTCGCCCTGCGCGAACTGCTCGGTGAGCCGCTGCAGCGTCGAGGACCAGACCGTGAGCGAGACGGTGACGTCCTGGTCGAGATCCTTGAGCTTCGCGTACACGACGCCGCGCGCGAGGTTCCACTGGGTGAGCTCGCCCTCGACCCACACCGAGCCGAGGCGGTCGATGTAGCCCTTGAGCTCGCCCGAGAGCCGGGCGACCGGCCACGGGGTCTCGGCGGTCGGCTTCTCGGTCACCCGGCCAGGCTACTCGGAGCCGGCGACCGTAGACTCGGGGTGTGAGCGGCATCACGAACGGCGCGCTGGGGACGACCCTCGAGGCCCCCCGCATCCCCGCCGTCCGCGGGCGGCTGCGCGACGAGCCGGTCGCGGGCGCCAAGCGCGTGCTGCTCGCCGCCCCCCGCGGATACTGTGCGGGCGTCGACCGCGCGGTGGTCGCCGTCGAGAAGGCCCTCGAGAACTACGGCGCCCCCGTCTACGTGCGCAAGCAGATCGTGCACAACGTGCACGTCGTCTCCGAGCTCGAGCGCCGCGGCGCGATCTTCGTCGACGAGGTCGACGAGGTGCCGTCCGGATCGCACCTCGTCTTCAGCGCGCACGGCGTCTCGCCCACGGTCGTGCAGGCGGCATCCGACCGCGAGCTGCTCGCGATCGACGCGACGTGCCCGCTCGTCACCAAGGTGCACCGCGAGGCCACCCGCTTCGCCAAGCAGGAGATGCAGATCCTGCTCATCGGGCACGCGGGCCACGAGGAGGTCGAGGGCACGATGGGCCACGCGCCCGAGCGCACGATCCTCGTGAACAGCCCCGCCGACGTCGACCGGATCGAGGTCGACGACCCCGAGAACCTCGTCTGGATCTCGCAGACCACCCTCTCGGTCGACGAGACCATGGAGACCGTGCGGCGGCTGCGCGAGCGCTTCCCGAAGCTGCAGGATCCCCCCTCCGACGACATCTGCTACGCCACCCAGAACCGTCAGGTCGCCATCAAGAAGGTCGCCCCGCAGGCCGACCTGGTGATCGTCGTCGGCTCGGCCAACTCCTCCAACTCGGTGCGGCTCGTCGAGGTGGCCCTCGAGCACGGCGCGAAGGCCGCCCACCGCATCGACTACGCCTCCGAGATCCGTCAGGAGTGGCTCGACGGCGTCGCCTCGATCGGGGTGTCGAGCGGCGCCTCGGTGCCCGAGGTGCTCGTGCAGGAGGTGCTCGCCGACCTCGCGGATGCCGGCTACCGCGACGTCGAGGAGGTGCGCACGGCCGAGGAGGACCTCATGTTCTCGCTCCCGAAGGAGCTGCGCCGCGACGCATCCGGCAACGCCGATACGCGCGCACTCGGCGGTCGCGCGCGCGGCTGACCCCCCGAGCGCGCCCGCATCCGGCAGAATCGGCCGGAAGAGGTCGAGGAGGCCGGCATGCGGGTGACGCTACTGCCGCGCGAGGCCGCCGCACGGGTGATCACCGGTGCGGTCGCCACGCTCGCCTGGTCGGCGGGCGCGACGGTCATCCTGCTCTCCCTCCCGGTGCTCGTCGACACGCTCGTGCGCAAGGAGCTCGTCTCGGCCCTGCCGCTGCCGCTCGTGCTGCTGCTCGTGATGCTCGCGGGCATCGGCGTGGCGCTGTGGCGGATGACGCCGCCCGTCGTGATCGCCTACCTCGTGGTGGCGAGCCTCGCCGCGGTCGGCTACGAGGTGGCCCTCATCACGGCCGATCCGGGTCTGCTCGAGCACGAGCTCTTCCTCGTCAACCGCCCCACCCTCGCCCTCGTCACGATCGGCGTCGCCGCGACCTCCGCGATCGGCGGCATCGTCTGGTGCCTGTTCGGCTTCGCGGCGGCCGGCGCCGTGTCGATCATCGTGGCGCTCATCACCGACACGCCCGTGCGACCGGGCTGGGGACCCTCGATGGCTCTGCTGCTCGCGGTCGTGCTGTACCTGACGCTCTTCGTCATCCAGGCCCGCCAGCGTCGGCGCCTGCCGCGCTTCGAGGAGCTCGAGCTCGCCACCCGGCGGCGTGCGGCGAGCGCGGACCTCGCCCGACGCACCACCGCGATCGTGCACGACACGGTGCTCAACGACCTCGCCGTGGTCATGAACGCCCCGGACGTGCTCGACGAGCGCATCCGGCAGCGTCTGCGCGACGATCTGGCGACGCTCGAGGGCGGTGCCTGGATCCGCACCACCGAGAAGGTGCCGGTGCCCGACGAGGGCCAGGCGCAGCTGCGCAACGACCTCTCGCGGCTGGCGAGCGACTTCCGCTGGCGGGGGCTCACGGTCAACGTCACGGGCGTCACCTCGGGCGTCTACATCTTCGACCCGGTCGCGGGGGAGGCCCTCGTCGGCGCGCTCGAGGCGACCTTCGAGAACGTGCTGCGGCATTCGGGGGCGTCGACCGCGAACGTCGAGATCATGTACAGCGACACCGAGGTGACCTTCATGGTCTCCGACGAGGGCGTCGGCTTCGATCCCGAATCCGTCGACGCGAGCCGGCTCGGCATCCGGGGGTCGATCGTCGGACGGATGGAGGCGGCGGGCGGCCGTGCGCAGCTCTGGTCGTCCCCGGGGGCCGGCACGACCGTGCTGCTCAGCGTGCCGGTCGCCGAGGTGCGCGAGCGCGGCACCCCCTCCAAGCACCAGGAGGCGGACTATGTCGACTAGACCCGGGAGCGCCATCCGCCTCGCCGCCCGCGACGTCGACCCCATGAGCTGGTTCACGGGGCCCTACGTGCCGCTCGTGTTCGCGGTGTTCGTGATCGTCTACGGCGGCCTGCTCTCGGCGCTCACCTGGAACGCGAGCGCCTGGCCCGCCATGCAGCTCATCGGCGTCGCGCTGTGCGCGATCGCCTGCCTGCTCATCCAGCTGCTCACCTCGCTGCGCAACCGCTTCGACTGGCAGCTCGGGGTGATCGCCGTCGTCGTGGGCGGTGCGGGCCTCGTCGTCTCGGCGTTCGGCTACTCGCGGTCGGTCTTCGCGATCGAGCTGTGGTGGGCGCCGTTCTGCTACTCGATCGTCATCGCGTGCCTCGCCCCGTACCTCGCGCCCTGGCGGATCTTCGCGTACGGCATCGCCGCACTCGTGAGCTTCGTCCCGCTCGCCTTCCTCATCGTCGACGCGCGCGTGCCCGAGTGGGGCTCGGTGTCGGTGTTCGTCATCATCGCCTCGCCCGTCGCGGTCGCGATCGCCGCGGCGACCTCCTTCGCCTACAGCGTCGTGCATCAGATGCTGCCGATCGTCGACAACCGCTCGAGCGCCATCGTCTCGGAGGCGCTCGACCCGGACCCCGAGGACGAGGCCGCCGAGCGGGCCTCGCTCGCCGGCTACACCGCCCGCGCCGTGCCGTTCCTGCACACCATCGCGGAACGCGGCACCGTCCAGCCCGCCGACCGCGCGCTCGCGGGCGAACTCGCGCGCTACCTGCGCGACGACCTCGTGTCGCGCTCCGACCTCGCCTGGCTGGGACTGCGTGCCGACGACCGGCGCGTCGTCGTGGTCGACCCCGAGCGGCGGGCTGATCGGATGCGCACCGCCCAGCGCACCGCCGTCCGGGATCTCGTGCGCGCCGTGCTCGACGACCCCGGGACGGACGCCACGACGGTGTTCATGGAGTTGCGCGCCCAGGACGACGGCTCGACGGCCGTCGCCATCACGCTCGACACCGAGCTGCCCGAGGGCAGACGCGTGCGGCACCTCGCGCCGTACTACTTCAACCTGCGCGGCGAGGCGAAGGACCTGCGCCTCGGGCGCAGCAGGCTCTCGTTCCGGCTTCCGCCGGACGGGGAGGCGTGACCGCTCAGCGGCTGATGGCGTGCCCCGCGGAACCCAGCTGCTGCGTCGCCTCGACGACGCGGGCGGCCATGGCGGTCTCGGCGATCTTGCCCCAGGAGCGCGGGTCGTAGACCTTCTTGTTGCCGACCTCGCCGTCCACCTTGAGGAAGCCGTCGTAGTTCCGCAGCACCGTGTCGGCCAC
The DNA here is from genome assembly GCF_003627075.1 of Protaetiibacter intestinalis. Classification (NCBI taxonomy): domain Bacteria; kingdom Bacillati; phylum Actinomycetota; class Actinomycetes; order Micrococcales; family Microbacteriaceae; genus Protaetiibacter; species Protaetiibacter intestinalis. The sequence continues at coordinate 1,996,514 of NZ_CP032630.1, forward strand.
CGAGCGGCTGAAGGCGTACTGGGTGTCGGTGTCGATGTTCATCTTCACGACGCCGTTCGCGACCGCCTCGGCGATCTCGGCATCCGTCGAGCCGGAGCCGCCGTGGAAGACGAGGTCGAGCGGCTTCGGTCCGGTGCCGTACTTCGCGGCGATGCCGGCCTGGATCTCGCCGAGCAGCTCGGGGCGCAGCTTCACGTTGCCGGGCTTGTAGACGCCGTGCACGTTGCCGAAGGTGAGGGCCGCGATGTAGCGGCCCTGCTCGCCGAGCCCGAGCGCCTCGACGGCCTGCTCGACGTCGCCGAGGGTCGTGTAGAGGGCGTCGTTGGTGCCCTCGTGCTGGACGCCGTCCTCCTCGCCGCCGACGACGCCGATCTCGACCTCGAGGATGGCGCGGATGTTCTTGAGGCGCGGCAGCAGCTCCTGCGCGATCTCGAGGTTCTCGGCGAGCGGCACGGCCGAGCCGTCCCACATGTGCGACTGGAAGATGGGGTTGCCGCCCGCGCGGACCGCGGCCTCGGAGGCCTCGATGAGCGGCAGGACGAAGCCGGGGAGGGCGTCCTTGGGGCAGTGGTCGGTGTGCAGGGCGACCGTGATGGGGTAGTTCTTGGCGACCTCGGTGGCGAAGGCGGCGAAGGCGAGGGCGCCCGAGGCGCGGGCCTTCACGGTCTGGCCGGCGAAGTAGTCGGCGCCGCCCGTGGTGACCTGGATGATGCCGTCGGAGCCCGCCTCGGTGAGACCCTGCAGCACGGAGTTGATGGTCGAGGAGCTCGAGACGTTGATCGCGGGGAAGGCGAAGGCGTTCTTCTTCGCCGTGTCGAGCATCTCGGCGTACTGATCCGGAGTGGCGACGGGCATGGGGGTCCTCCTGGAGGGCGCTGGGTGGTGTCGCGTCGAGTCTAGAGGCTGGCGTCGCGGGGGTTCACTCCACCCAGTCGAGGGTGCGCTCGACGGCCTGGTGCCAGCGGGCGATGCCGTGCTCGCGGGCGGCGGCGTCGATCCTCGGCTCCCAGCGGCGGTCCTCCGCCCACAGCTCGCGCAGCTCGTCGAGGTCCCGCCACAGGCCCACGGCGAGGCCGGCGGCGTAGGCGGCGCCGAGGGCCGTCGTCTCGGTGACCTCGGGGCGCACGACGGGCAGGCCCAGCACATCCGCCTGGAACTGCATGAGCAGTTCGTTGCGCACCATGCCGCCGTCGACGCGCAGCTCGGTGATGGGGCTCGGGAGCTCCGCGTTGGCCGCCGCGAGCACGTCGAGGCTCTGGTAGGCGACCGCCTCGAGGGCGGCCCGGGCGAGGTGCGCCTTCGTGACGAAGCGGGTGAGCCCCACGATCGCGCCCCGCGCATCCGGGCGCCAGTAGGGGGCGAACAGCCCCGCGAAGGCGGGCACGATGTAGACGTCGCCGTTGTCGTCGACGCTCGAGGCGAGGGCCTCGATCTCGGAGGCGTCGCGGATGATGCCGAGGTTGTCGCGCAGCCACTGCACGAGCGATCCGCTCACCGCGACCGAGCCCTCGAGGGCGAAGCGCGGCGGCTCGTCGCCCAAGCGGTAGGCGACGGTCGTGATGAGCCCCTGCTCGCTGTGCACGATCTCGGCGCCGGTGCCCACGATGAGGAAGTTGCCGGTGCCGTAGGTGTTCTTCGACTCGCCCGCCTCGAAGGCGGCCTGGCCGAAGGTCGCGGCCTGCTGGTCGCCGAGGATGCCCGCGATCGGCACCTCGCGCAGCAGGCTCGCCGAGTCGGCGTGACCGAACACCTCGGAGGAGGAGCGGATCTCGGGCAGCATCGCGCGCGGCACGCGGAAGGCCGCGCACAGCTCGTCGTCCCAGTCGAGGGCCTCGAGGTCCATGAGCAGGGTGCGGCTCGCGTTCGTGACGTCGGTGGCGTGCACGCCGCCGTGGGAGGCGCCGCCCGTGAGGTTCCACAGCACCCAGCTGTCGGGGGTGCCGAAGGCGAGTTCGCCCGCCTCGGCGCGCTCGCGGGCGCCCTCGACGTGGTCGAGGATCCAGGCGATCTTGGTGGCCGAGAAGTAGCTCGCGAGCGGCAGGCCGGTCTGCGCGGCGAAGCGCCGGATGCCGCCCTCGGCGGCGAGGGCGTCGACCGCGGGCTGGGTGCGGGTGTCCTGCCAGACGATCGCGCGATGGATGGGCTTGCCGGTCGCGCGATCCCAGACGATCGCGGTCTCGCGCTGGTTGGTGATGCCGATCGCCGCGACGTCGTGCCGGGTGATCTCGGCGTCGCCGAGCGCCTCGCCGATGACGAGGCGGGTGTTGCGCCAGATCTCCGTCGCGTCGTGCTCGACCCATCCGGGCTTCGGGAAGTACTGGCGGTGCTCCCGCTGCCCCGAGCTGACGATGCGCCCGCGGTCGTCGAACACGATGGCGCGGGTGCTCGTCGTGCCATGGTCGATCGCGACGATGTGGCGAGGCTGCGGTGCGCTCATGTCCGCGAGAGTACGTACTTTTGGGCGTCGAAGGCGGCGTGTCGGCCCAAAAGTGCGTACTTTCGCGGAGGAAGTTGCGGAGTGAGTGCTCACTCACTTAGGATCGCGGGCATGGCACTGCCGGAGGAGTTCGTCGTCGTGCGGGAACGCGCGCGCCCGCTCGCCCCGGGCGAGCGCCGCGAACGGATCCTGGAGGCCGTGCTCCCGCTGCTGCTCGAGAAGGGCCGTGACGTCACCAGTCGGGAGCTCGCCGAGACGGCCGGCATCGCCGAGGGGACCGTGTTCCGAGCCTTCGGCGACAAGGACAGCCTGCTCGAGGCCGGACTGCAGAAGCTGCTGGACCCCGCGCCGTTCCGCGAGGAGCTGCGCCGCATCCCGCACGACCTCCCGCTCGAAGACAAGGTCACCGCGATCGTCGACGGCCTCCGCGGCCGCTTCCGCGAGGTGTTCCGGATCATGCAGCTCTTCCAGGTGCAGGGCCCGCCCCGGCGCCCACCGGAGGCGGGGGAGGACTGGCTCGAGATCGTGCGGGAACTGCTCGAGCCCGACATCCACCGGCTCGCCGTGCCCGTCGACACCGTCGCCTGGTACATCCGCCTCGTCGCCTTCGGGGCCAGCATCGAGCCCTTCAACCACTTCCGCCCCTTCGACTCCGCCGAACTCGCGACCGTCGTCGTGCACGGCGTCTCCGCCTGAACCAGCCACCCCATCCATCGAAAGAAGCCCCCGTGCTCGGCAAACTCCTCGTGCGCTACCTGAAGCCCTACTGGCCGCTGCTGGTGGCGGTCGTGATCTTCCAGCTCGCGCAGTCGATCGCATCCCTCTACCTGCCGGCGCTCAACGCCGACATCATCGACGACGGTGTCGCGAAGGGCGACACGGGCGTCATCCTCGGCCTCGGCGGCATCATGCTGCTCGTCACGCTCGGCCAGATCATCGCCTCGATCCTCGCCGTCTACTTCGGCGCCAAGGCCGCGATGGCCCTCGGACGCGACCTGCGCGCCTCCGTGTTCCGCCGGGTGGGCGAGTTCTCCGAGCGCGAGGTGGCCCGCTTCGGCGCCCCCTCGCTCATCACCCGCACGACCAACGACGTGCAGCAGGTGCAGATGCTCGTGCTCATGACGTGCACGATCCTCGTCTCGACGCCCATCCTCGCGATCGGCGGCGTCATCTTCGCGCTGCGCGAAGACCTCACGCTCTCCTGGATCATGGTCGTCGCGGTGCCCGTGCTGCTCGTCGCCGTCGGGCTCATCATCTGGCGGATGGTGCCCCAGTTCCGCAAGATGCAGTCGCGCATCGACACCGTCAACCGCATCCTGCGCGAGCAGCTCACCGGCATCCGCGTCATCCGCGCCTTCGTGCGCGAGGAGCGCGAGCGCGAACGCTTCGCGGTCGCCAACGACGAGCTCACCGACACCGCGCTGCGGGCGGGGCGGCTGTTCGCGCTCATGTTCCCCGTCGTCATCCTCGTGCTCAACGTGTCGAGCGTCGCGGTGCTGTGGTTCGGGGCGTTCCGGATCGAAGACGGCGACATGCAGATCGGCTCGCTCATCGCCTTCCTCAGCTACCTCATCCAGATCCTCATGGCCGTCATGATGGCGACCTTCCTCGCCGTGCTGCTGCCCCGCGCGGCCGTCTCGGCCGACCGCATCGGCGAGGTGCTCGACACCGAGCCCTCGGTCGTCGCGCCGGCCACCCCGGTCACCGAGCTCGCGCCGGGCGGCGAGGTCGAACTGCGGGAGGCCACGTTCGCCTACCCGGGTGCCGAGGCGCCCGTGCTGCACAAGGTCTCGTTCACGGCGCGGCCCGGCAAGACGACCGCCATCATCGGCTCCACCGGATCGGGCAAGACGACGCTCGTCAACCTGCTGCCGCGGCTGTTCGACGTCACAGGCGGCGCGGTGCTCGTCGACGGCGTCGACGTGCGCGAGCTCGACCCCGAGCTGCTGTGGGGCCGCATCGGCCTCATCCCGCAGAAGCCGTACCTGTTCTCGGGAACCGTCGCCTCCAACCTCCGCTACGGCAACCCCGAGGCCACCGACGAGCAGCTGTGGGCGGCGCTCGAGATCGCGCAGGCGCGCGACTTCGTCGAGGCGATGCCCGAGCGGCTCGAGGCGCCCATCGCGCAGGGCGGCACCAACGTCTCCGGCGGGCAGCGGCAACGGTTGGCGATCGCGAGAGCGCTCGTCAAACGGCCCGAGATCTACGTCTTCGACGACTCCTTCTCGGCGCTCGACACCGCGACGGATGCCCGGCTCCGGCAGGCGCTCGCGCGCGAGGTGGGCGAGGCGACCATGATCGTCATCGCCCAGCGCGTGTCGACCATCCTGCAGGCCGACCAGATCGTCGTGCTCGAGGACGGCGCGGTCGTCGGCCTCGGAACCCACGACGAACTGCTCGCGAGCTCCGAGGAGTACCGCGAGATCGTCGAGAGCCAGCTGAGCGTGGAGGAGGCGGCGTGAGCGCCGAGCAGACCCCGGCCGAGAGCGAGGCACCCGCCCGTCCGGTCGCCCCCGCCCGCCGCCCCGGCCCGGGCGGCGGAGGCGGCCCGTTCGGCGGAGCCGGCATGCCCGCCGAGAAGGCCATGACCTTCGGACCCTCCGCGCGACGCCTCGTCGGGCGGCTGCGCCCCGAACGCCTCGGCGTGCTGTTCGTCATCCTGCTCGGCACGATCGCCGTCGTGCTGAGCGTCATCGGGCCCAAGGTGCTCGGCCAGGCGACCAACCTCATCTTCGAGGGCGTGATCTCCGCCCAGCTGCCGCAGGGCGTCACGAAGGAGGAGGTGATCGCGCAGCTGGAGGCCGCCGGCAACACGACACAGGCCGACATGCTGCGGAACATGGACCTGCGTCCGGGCGAGGGCATCGACTTCTCCGCCCTCGCGCTCGTGCTCGGCATCGTGCTGCTGCTGTACGTGGCCAGCTCCGTCTTCATGTGGCTGCAGGGCTACGTGCTCAACGGCATCACGCAGCGCACCGTGCTGCGGCTGCGGCGCGACGTCGAGGCGAAGATCCACCGGCTGCCGCTCAAGTACTTCGACCGGATGCCGCGCGGCGAGCTGCTGAGCCGCGTCACCAACGACATCGACAACATCTCGCAGAGCCTCCAGCAGACGCTCTCCCAGCTGCTCACCTCGCTGCTGACCGTGGTCGGCGTGGTCGTGATGATGTTCGTCATCTCGCCCGTGCTCGCCCTCATCGCGCTCATCGCCATCCCGATCACCCTCGTCATCACGGTGCTCGTCGCGAAGCGCTCGCAGAAGCTCTTCGTGGCCCAGTGGACCCACACGGGAACCCTCAACGCGCAGATCGAGGAGGGCTACACCGGCCACTCGCTCGTGAAGGTCTTCGGGCGGCACCGCGAGGTGCAGGCGCGCTTCGACGAGAAGAACGAGGAGCTGTTCCGGGCGAGCTTCGGGGCGCAGTTCCTCTCGGGGCTCATCATGCCCGCGACGATGTTCGTCGGGAACCTGGTCTACGTCGGGATCGCCGTGGTCGGCGGACTGTTCGTCGCCAACGGCACGATGCGGCTCGGCGACGTGCAGGCCTTCATCCAGTACTCGCGTCAGTTCACGCAACCGCTGTCGCAGCTCGGATCGATGGCCAACCTGCTGCAGTCGGGCGTCGCATCCGCCGAGCGGGTGTTCGAGCTGCTCGACGCCGAGGAGCAGGTGGCCGACCCGGATCCCGCCGAGTCGCCCGCGAACGCGACCGGCCGCCTCGCCTTCGAGGACGTCTCGTTCTCCTACGACCCCGCGAAGCCGCTCATCCACGACCTCTCGCTCGTGGCGGAGCCCGGGCAGACGGTCGCCATCGTGGGGCCGACGGGGGCGGGCAAGACGACGCTCGTGAACCTCATCATGCGGTTCTACGACCCGAACGTCGGCCGCATCACCCTCGACGGCGTCGACACGACGCGGATGACGCGCGACGACCTGCGCTCGCGCACCGGCATGGTGCTGCAGGACACCTGGCTGTTCGGCGGCACCATCCGCGACAACATCGCCTACGGCCGCCCGGATGCCACCGAGTCGGAGATCATGGACGCCGCGACCGCCGCGTACGTCGACCGCTTCGTGCACTCGCTGCCCGACGGGTACGACACCGTGCTCGATGACGAGGGCGGCAACGTCTCGGCGGGCGAGAAGCAGCTCATCACGATCGCACGGGCGTTCCTCGCGAAGCCGTCGGTGCTCATCCTCGACGAGGCGACCTCGTCCGTCGACACCCGCACCGAGCTGCTCGTGCAGCGCGCGATGAGCGCGCTCCGGCGCGACCGCACCTCGTTCGTGATCGCGCACCGGCTCTCGACCATCCGGGACGCCGACCTCATCCTGGTGATGGAGGACGGCGCGATCGTCGAGCAAGGCACCCACGATGAGCTGCTCGCCGCGCACGGCGCCTACGCGCGCCTGTACGAGGCGCAGTTCGCGGCACCCCTCGACGACCAGGACGCGGCGGAGGTGCCGGCACTCGTCGGCGCGCCAGATGCGCCGCCCACGACGGGCGACATCGTGCGCGAGGCGCTCGCCGAGGAAGGCGCCCCCGAGAACGCGGAGTAGCGGCGCCGCCCGCGCCGACCCGGCCACCGCCGAACGCGGGCGGAGCAGCATCCAGGCGGCGGGAGTCGTTGCTCCCGCCGCCTGCTGCGTTCTCCACCCACCCGGACGTGGGTCCTCACGTTTCGGAGCCTTCGCCCGCCGTCACGTCATGCACGTCGCCGTTCCGGGTGTCTTCGCAACTCAGGAGATCCCGCTCCCACGCGGCCGCAAACCCTCCCGCGCGACGGATCTCCTGAGTTGCGATCCACGGTGGTCTCGCAACTCAGGACCGGATGCGTGAGGGGTGCCCCCGGCGGCGCCACACGCCGGATCTCCTGAGTTGCGAAAAGGACCTCGGGGTGAGGGGGATGGCGTGGGCCCGGCGAGGCGATTCGGTGCGTCAGGCGGTCAGGGGCTCGTCGTCGGCGACGGACCCCGCCGGAGTCGCGAGGTCGGGGTCGATCTCGGGGCGCCCGGCGCCGAGCTCGTCGAGCGCGGCGAACTCCGACTGGGTGAGGTGCTTGGGGGTCTCCTCGATCATGCGGGGCTCCCCGATGACCTTCGACTCGTCGAGACCGTCGAGCTTGCGGGCGGTGACGAGCACGCGCTGCTCGAGCGAGCTCGCGAAGGCGTTGTAGCTCGTCACGGTCGACTCGATCGAGCGGCGCAGCTTGTCGGCGTGCTCGGAGAGCGTCGCGAGGCGTCCGTAGAGCTCCTTGCCGAGGTCGAAGAGACGCTTCGCGTCCTCCGTGAGCACGTCCTGCTGCCATGTGAAGGCGACCGTCTTCAGCACGGCCCAGAAGCTCACGGGGGAGGCGAGGGCGATGCGCTTGGAGAACGCGTACTCGAGCAGGGTCGGATCCTGGTCGAGGGCCGCGGCGAGCAGCGGCTCGTTCGGGATGAAGGCGATCGTGAACTCCGGGCTCGACTCGAGGCCCGTCCAGTAGCTCTTGCCGGCGAGCGCGTCGACGTGCCCCTTGACCTTCTTGGCGTGGGCCGCGAGCAGCGCGGCGCGGCGGGCCTCCTGCTCGCCGGTCGCCGTGGAGGGGATGGCGCTCGCCTCGATGTAGTCGTTGTACGGGACCTTCGCGTCGACGGCGATCGACTTACCACCCGGGAGGTTCACGACGAGGTCGGGGCGTCGCGAACCGGACTCGGCCGCGATCGTCGACTGCAGCGAGAAGTCGACGCGGTTGAGCAGCCCCGCCGACTCGACGAGCGAGCGCAGCTGGGTCTCACCCCACACGCCGCGCGTGGCGTTGTTGCTCAGCGCGCTCGCGAGCTTCTCGGCCGTGAGGCTCAGGCGCGCCTCGGACTCGGCGGCCGTCTTGAGCTGCTGCGAGATCTCGCCGTGCTGCTGCGCGCGCTGGGTCTCGAACTCGACGACCTTGCGCTGCATCGAGGTGAGGGTCTCCTTGACGGGCGCGAGCTCCTGCAGGATCTTGTGCTCGGCCGCCGTCTCGGCCTGGCGCTGCCGGGCCTCGGCCTCGTGGCGCTCCACCGTCTCGCGGTACTGCTCCTGCGCGGCCGCGAGCTGCTCCCGCAGCCCGGCGAGCGAGGCCTGCGCCCCGGCGAGCGTGCGCTCCACCTCGGCGCGGGCGGCCGCCTCCTGCGCGCGCACCTCCGTCACGAGCGTCTGGTGCCGCGCCTCGAGCACGGCCGCATCCGCGCCACCCGACCCGGAGCGTGCCCGCACGACGAGGGCGGCGGCGACCGCGCCGACGACGAGGCCGATCGCGAGCCCGATGAGCAGGGGCAGCAGAGCATCCATGCCGCCAGTGTCGCAGCGGCCGCCGACATCCCCGCGACGACCGGCCGCCGCATCCGCTCTCCGGTCGCGCCCGCCCATGTCGAAAATGCAGGAGAGACGGATGCCGCGGCCGCCTCAGCCCCCGGAAACACGGGTTCCGCGCCACAGATCTCCTGCATTTTCGACAGAGGAGAACAGTCGCTCACATCCCGAAAATGTTAACGAAATGTCTGCGAGTAGCCTCCTGAACATGGCTGCTGAGATCCTCGACCACTGGGTGGGCGGTGCCGTCTTCACCGGCGAGTCCACGCGCACCGCGCCCGTCTACAACCCCGCGAAGGGCGTCGTGCAGAAGGAGGTGCGCCTGGCGTCCGCCGCGGATGTCGACCACGCCGTCGCCACGGCCAAGGCCGCCTTCCCGGCCTGGAGCGAGGCGAGCCTCGCCAAGCGCCAGACCGTGCTCTTCGCGTTCCGCGAGATCCTGAACGCCCGCAAGGCGGAGCTCGGCGCGATCCTCACCGCCGAGCACGGCAAGGTCACCTCGGATGCGCTCGGCGAGATCGCGCGCGGCCTCGAGGTCGTCGAGTTCGCGTGCGGCATCCCGCACCTCGTGAAGGGCGAGTACTCCGAGAACGTGTCGACGGGCGTCGACGTCTACTCCGTGCGGCAGCCGCTCGGCGTGGTCGGCATCATCAGCCCCTTCAACTTCCCGGCGATGGTGCCCATGTGGTTCTTCCCGATCGCGATCGCGGCCGGCAACACGGTCGTGCTGAAGCCCTCCGAGAAGGATCCGAGCGCCGCGATCTGGATGGCCGAGGCCCTCCAGGAGGCCGGCCTCCCCGACGGCGTGTTCAACGTCGTGCACGGCGACAAGGAGTCGGTCGACGCGATCCTCGACCACGCGGATGTCGCATCCGTCTCCTTCGTCGGCTCCACCCCGATCGCGAAGTACGTCTACGAGCGCGGCACGGCGGCCGGCAAGCGCGTGCAGGCGCTCGGCGGCGCGAAGAACCACATGCTCGTGCTGCCCGACGCCGACCTCGACCTGGTGGCCGACTCGGCCGTCAACGCGGGCTTCGGCTCGGCGGGCGAGCGCTGCATGGCGATCTCGGTGCTCGTCGCCGTCGAGCCTGTCGCCGACGAGCTCGTCGCCAAGATCTCGGAGCGGATGTCGGGGCTCACCGTCGGCGATGGCACCCGCGGCTGCGACATGGGTCCGCTCATCACGCGCGAGCACCGCGACAAGGTGGCAGGCTACCTCGACGTCGCGGTGACGGACGGCGCCGAGCTCGTCGTGGACGGCCGCGGCATCGAGGTCGACGGCGACGCCGACGGCTTCTGGCTCGGGCCGACCCTCGTCGACAAGGTGCCCACCACATCCGCCGTCTACCGGGACGAGATCTTCGGGCCGGTGCTCTCGATCGTGCGCGTGCAGTCGTACGAGGAGGGGCTCGAGCTCATCAACAGCGGCCGCTACGGCAACGGCACGGCGATCTTCACCAACGACGGGGGAGCGGCGCGCCGCTTCCAGCGCGAGGTGCAGGTGGGCATGGTCGGCATCAACGTGCCGATCCCGGTGCCGGTGGGCTACTACTCCTTCGGCGGCTGGAAGGACTCGCTCTTCGGCGACACGAAGGCCTACGGCCCGGATGCGATCCACTTCTTCACGCGCCAGAAGGCCGTGACCTCGCGCTGGCTCGACCCCTCGCACGGCGGCATCAACCTGGGGTTCCCCCAGAACGGCTGATCACCTCGTTCCCGTTGGCGGGAGCAACCGCACCAGCGGGCGGAGTTCGCGTCACGCGGCGGGAGTAGTCGCCCTCGCCACGTGAGCGGTTCGCCGCCCGGTATGGATGAGGTCAGGATGCTGGCGCGCGCCTTCGCGGGTCGCGGATGCGCGGGCGTCGAATCGGATGCTCAGATCGCGGAGTCGAAGCGGTACGGCACCGTCGTAGGCCCGTCGTGCGGGCCCGTGTTCTCGGCGTCACCCGCGCGACGGTAGATAAGCTGCCCCTGCTCCCATGGCAGCACGAGCTCGTCGTCGACCGCATCGACCGTGGTCGCGTCGAGGGGGATGATCTGCGCGTCGAGCGGGCCGCCGCTGAGGCGTCCCAGGATGGTGTCGGACATCGTTCCTCCGTTCCTGTGTCAGCCTACGGCTCGCGGGCGGGGAAGCGGATACGCGGCGGGAGCAACTACTCCCGCCGCCTGGGAGCTTCGCCGGCCGCGCGGCGGTTGCTCCCGCCGGGAGAAGGGGCACAGCGGTGGTGGGTTGCCGGGTTGCAGCGGAACGCAGGGACGGCGGGGCTCAGGAGGCGACGGCGACCGCGGGCGGCACCGTGGTGGCGATGCGGATGCCGGCCAACCCGGCGAGTTCGGGCAGGTCGATCGCGCCGTGCCGGTCGGCCGCGTGGATCATGATGGCCGCGCACGCCTCCGCGTCGGCGACCGCGTCGTGGTGGGGGAAGTCCTCGAAGCCGGCGGCGAGCGCCACCATCGGCAGCCGGTAGGACTCGAGCGTGTAGGTCTTGCGGGCCAGCTGCAGGCTGCACATGTAGGAGTACGCCGGGGTCGCGAGGCCGGTCGCCGCGCACGCCGCCTTGATGACGCCCATGTCGAAGCCGGCGTTGTGGGCCACCAGGATGTCGGCGCCCGCGAACTCGACCAGGTCGGGGAGCTGCTCGACCCATCCGGGTGCGCCCTCCACGTCGGAGGCGCGGATGCCGTGGATGCGGGTGTTCCACTCGACGAAGTGGTCGTGCCCGGCGGGGGGCTGGATGAGCCAGCCGATGCGGTCGACGATCTGGCCGTCGCGCACCTTTACGAGACCGACCGAGCACGCGCTCGCGCTGGATCCGTTCGCGGTTTCGAAGTCGATCGCGGTGAAATCCAGGGGCACGTTCCGACTCTCGCACGGGGCACCGACAGCGGCTGCGGGGCGCGCCGGGTGCGGGCGAATGGCGGGGCGGATGCGACGGGGCCGTTGCCGGTCTTCCCGGCAACGGCCCCGATGGTGGTTGCTGTGCGGCGTCGCGGCCTCACATCAGGCGGGCGAGCGCGTAGCTGCGCTCGCGCTCGCTCTGCCGGCGGGTCCGCTCCAGCTCGCGCTGCAGCAGCGCGAGCTCATGCGCGTTCGCGAGCCGCTCGTAGCGGGCGAGCTCGCGCCCGGGCCGACGGCCCCAGCGGATGAGTGCCACACCGAGGTGCAGCGCGGCACGGTCGAGCAGCCCGGCGCGGCGCGTCGGCCGCAGCACGGGGAGCTGATCGTGCGGAGGGGTGGTCTGACGCACGGTGCGCGTCACGGTGGTGTTCATGGTGGTGTCCTCGTGAGGTGGTGGTGTCGGGAGCACCGGGTGCGGCGCTCCGGGAGGGTGCCGCTCGTGACGGCACGGTACCGACCACCACCGACATCCGGTGGGGTCGTGGACGGGGCGTGAACCGCGGATCGGACGATCCGTGTTCGGGCTTCGAGAGCGTCGCCACCGTCGGGGACGGTGGCGCAGAAACGCCTAGCCTTCCCGGACGACGAGGACGCCGACGAAGCCGGCGCGATATGCGAGACGCGTCTCGCGGAGGGTGAATGCTGCGTTCATCGGTCCGGCTCCTTTCGGTATCTGGGGTCGTGCCGACCTTCGGCACGAGGTGACACGTTAGCCCCGCCCCGGGTGCCGACGCAAGCATCCCGGGCGTGTCGCGCCGCATCCGCTCTTCGTTCGGGAGGATGACACGCCGCATCCGAGCCTCCGGAAACACCCTGTGCGGCGCGTCGTCCTCCCGAACGAACAGGCGGCGCCCGCCGGTAGGCTTGACGCCCGTGGCTCTTACCATCGGCATCGTCGGGCTCCCCAACGTGGGCAAGTCGACCCTCTTCAACGCCCTCACCAAGAACTCCGTGCTCGCGGCGAACTACCCGTTCGCGACGATCGAGCCGAACGTCGGCGTGGTGAACCTGCCGGATGAGCGGCTCGGCATCCTGGCCCAGATCTTCGGCAGCGAGCGCATCCTGCCGGCCACCGTGAGCTTCGTCGACATCGCCGGCATCGTGAAGGGCGCCTCCGAGGGCGAGGGGCTCGGCAACCAGTTCCTCGCCAATATCCGGGAGGCGGATGCGATCGCCCAGGTGGTGCGCGGCTTCGCGGACGACGACGTCGTGCACGTCGCGGGCGCCGTGAACCCCCAGGACGACCTCGAGGTGATCACGACCGAGCTCGCCCTCGCCGACCTGCAGACCCTCGAGAAGGCGATCACGCGCCTCGAGAAGGAGGTGCGCGGCAAGAAGGCCGACCCCGCGGTGCTGGATGCGGCGCTCGCGGCGAAGAAGGCGCTCGACGAGGGCACCCCGCTGTCGCGTGCGAGCGGCATCGAGCTGGGCCTGCTCAGGGAGCTCGGCCTCATGACGGCGAAGCCCATCATCTACGTGTTCAACGTCGACGAGGCGGTGCTCACCGATGCCGCCCGCAAGGAAGAGCTCGCGGCGCTCGTGGCGCCCGCGAAGGCGGTCTTCCTGGATGCCAAGGTCGAGTCGGAGCTCATCGACCTCGACCCGGAGGATGCCGCGGAGCTGCTCGCCTCCACCGGCCAGGACGAGTCGGGCCTCGACCAGCTGGCCCGCATCGGCTTCGACACCCTGGGCTTGCAGACCTATCTGACGGCGGGCCCCAAGGAGGCGCGCGCCTGGACGATCCGCAAGGGCTGGAAGGCCCCGCAGGCGGCGGGCGTCATCCACACCGACTTCGAGCGCGGCTTCATCAAGGCCGAGGTCACCTCCTTCGAGGATCTCGTGGCGGCCGGCTCGCTCGCCGAGGCCCGCGCCCGCGGCAAGGCCCGCATCGAGGGCAAGGACTACGTCATGCAGGACGGCGACGTGGTGGAGTTCCGCTTCAACGTCTGAGGCCCCGTGCTCGCACCGGGTCCGCGCAGACGCACCCGACAGAATCGAACCGGGATGATCGGGCGCGACGCGCGCCCGCGGATCGAGAGTGGTGGGCGAAGGGAGTCACCGTGATCGAGATCCTCAATCACCTGGTCGATGAGATCGAGCGCCGGCTGGGCGAGGAGGTCGACGTCGATGCGCTGGCCGCATCCCGGGGAACCACCGGCTACCACGCGCGTCGCATGTTCTCGTCGCTCGCCGGGATGCCGGTGTCGGAGTACGTGCGACGTCGGCGGATGACCGTCGCCGCGGCGGACGTGATCGGCGGCGAGGAGCTCCTGACGATCGCCGTGCGCTACGGATACGGATCCGTGGAGGCGTTCGGGCGGGCGTTCCGGTCCGTCCACGGCGTGAGCCACGGCGACGTCCGTCGCGACGGCGGCCCCCTTCGCACCCAACCCACCCTCAGGTTCCGCCTGACCGTCGAAGGGAGCTCCGCCATGGACGCCCGCATCATCGAACGACCCGCCTTCCGCCTCGTCGGCCACGCCGCGCGCGTGCCGTTGATCCACGACGGCGTGAACCCGCACATCCAGCGGCACATCGCCTCGCTGCCGCCCGAAGCCCACGCGAGGCTCAAGGAGCTCGGCAACTCCGAGCCCGCCGGCATCCTGCAGGTGAGCGCCGACGTCGACCCCGACTACCGGGAGGGGAGCGAGCTGAGCTACCTGCACGGCGTCGCGGTCGACGCGGATGCCGAGCTCCCGGGCGAACTGGATGTGATCGACGTCGAGGAAGGCGCGTGGGTCGTGTTCCGCGCGACGGGGCCGTATCCGGCCGCGCTTCAGTCGGCGTACGCCGCCTCGGCATCCGAGTGGTTCCCGTCGAATCCCTGGCGGCTGCGCCCGGGGCCGTCGATCGTGGCGGTCGTCGAGCGCGCCGAGGACTTCAGCACCGCGACGTGCGAGCTGTGGTTCCCGGTCGAGCGCGGCTGAGGCGAAGAGTCGGACCCTGAACGTGGTGCTCCCGCACCTCGACGTCTGGTCGTCCGCCGGATGATCCGACATGCTTGCCCCATGGCCGACCTCCTCGTCGAGATTCACGTCCCCCTCACGCGCCGCGATGTACCGGAAGGGGAATACCCCTTCCCCTGGATCGACGAGGTCATGGAGTTCCTCTTCGAACTCGACGGATCGACGGGTGAGGTGTTCGACGACGGCGAGGAGTGGGACGGGGAGTACCTGTTCTTCGTCCACGGAGCCCCGGAGGCGGAGCTCATCTCGCTCGCGCGTCAGGTCGCGAACCTTCCCGGAGTGCCTGCGGGCGTGTATGCGACCGTGACCGACACCGAGGCGGACATGGGCGGCGGCATCCGCGTCGATCTCGACTGACGGTCGAGACCGAGCGGGGTCCGTGACCGACCGGGGAATCGTGAGGCTGATCAGGGCCCGTCGATGGCGGCTGTGGCCCGGCGGCGGCGGAAGACGCCGACGAAGAGCAGCGTCGCGAGCGCCGCGAGCACGGCGACGAGCGTCCACCCGGCAGCCGTGAGGCGGATCAGGGCGCCGTCGTGGTTCCCGGAGGCGACCGAGTCGGAGAGGCCGAGTGCGAACGGGAACGCGACGGTGAGCATGAGTGCGAGGAGGGCGCCGAGGACGCCCGCCCACGGCCCGTACCCGCTCCACCGCATCGACGCGCCGACCGGTATCTCCTCGGGTGGGCGCGCGGGCAACGGGATGGTGACGTCGGACAGGCGTTCGTCGAGCGTCGACAGGGTCGAGACGTCGAGATCGGCGTACTGGGTCGGCTCGATGACCACGCGGAAGCCGTCACGACCGATGAGCGTGCGCGCGCCGTCCGGCAGGGTGAGGTAGCCGACGCAGTCGGCGTACCGCACGGTCACGTCGCCCTCGGGGGTGTGCAGCGAGGCCCCCTCTTCGCCGATCTTCAGCGCGTACTGCGGCTGGCCGCGCACGGGGAACACCTCGCCGTCGACGGCGGATGCCGACCAGCGTGGCGCGGCCGTGAACCCCGCCCACTCGAGATCGCCCTCGGGGATCTGGGCGATCGCATCCGCGTAGAAGAGCTCCGCGACCTCGGCGATCTCGGTGGCACCGATCTCGAGCGATTCGGCGGCGAAGGTCGCGGGGTCCTCGACCGGCTCGCCCATGAGCTGGTCGAAGGCGGACGTGAAGAGGAAGCCGACGTCGGTCGCGGCGAGCGCGGCGATCTCGGCCACCGTGGCGCGTACCGCGTCCAGGTCGCGATCCTCGACGTCGCCCGCACGCAACCGCAGCAGAACGTCGATGACGCCGTGCGTGACGGCCTCGTGACGTTCGGGCAGCGCGTCGGCCTGAAGCGTCACGTGGGCGCGCGCGCCGTCGATCGGCTGGTAGTCGCTGGCGGCGGTGTAGGAGAGGCCGGCTTCCTCGCGGAGTTCGCGGAAGAGCATCCGACCCGCGACGCGGCTGAACATCGAGCTGGCGGCCGACCGCGGCAGCACCGCGTCGAGCAGCACGCCTCCCGGAGCGCCCACGACGTATGCGGGGTGC
Organism: Protaetiibacter intestinalis; assembly: GCF_003627075.1. Taxonomy (NCBI): domain Bacteria; kingdom Bacillati; phylum Actinomycetota; class Actinomycetes; order Micrococcales; family Microbacteriaceae; genus Protaetiibacter; species Protaetiibacter intestinalis. The sequence goes on from NZ_CP032630.1 coordinate 2,012,666, forward strand.
GGCCGTTCGGCCTCCTGCCACTCGGGCACGGGTATCCGCGGTCCGTCGGGCAGCCTCATGTCGAGGCCGGCGGGGATGCGGTCGGACGTGAGCCAGAGCACGGCGTTGCCGCGTGTGAAGCGGGTGCGTGCCCACTCGCTCACCGCGGCGGCGTCGATCCGGCCGAGCCCCACCTCGCCGTAGGGCACGATTCCCGGGCCCTGTGCGCCGTACCGTTCGGTGCGCTGGATGTCGACGGCGCCGCCGCCGCCCTGCGCGCGCTCCGTGCGCAGCACGTCCTTCTCGGCCTCGAGGCGCTCGAGCGGCAGTGCGCGCAACGCCGCGCACAGCCCGTTGAGGTAGGCGACGACGGCGCGTTCGCTGCCGGTGACCTGGAAGGCGGTGAAGGTGTCGTTCGTCGTGCCGTTGTGATCGAGGGCGCCGACGTCGCGCCCGTGCAGGGCGAGGTGCTCGACGAGGTGCGTGACCCCCGCGGCGACGAGCGGCTCGTCGGCGCGGCCCACCCGGAAGAGCAGCCCCGCGGTGAGCGGACCGGGACGCGCTCCGTGCAGGGTCGGGATCCCGTCGACGGCGGTCGCGATGTGTGACGGCGTGGAGGTCGAAGACATGTCGAGTCAGTATCCGGCGCGCGCCGGAACACGGTCAATCGCCCGTCTCCACCCCGTCCGGGGGCCTCGTCGGGTCAGAGCGCCGCGGGGTCGGCGACCTCGGAGGAGAGGCGCGGCTCCGAGCGGTGCTCGGGCCGGAAGCCCGCCTTGTCGGCGTAGAAGGCGCGGATGCGGTCCATGTCGGCCGCGACGTCGCCCGTGAGCTCGAGGGTCGGGCCGAGCCCCGTCGTCATCGTCGTGCGGTCGACGTAGCCGAGGGTCACCGGCATCCCCGACTCGCGCGCGATCCGGTAGAAGCCCGACTTCCACGGTCCCTTGTTGGTGCGCGTTCCGTCGGGGGTGACCACGAGGCCGAAGACCTCGCCCGAACGGATCCGCTCGACCACCTCGCCGACGACGCGGGCCGGGTCGGCGCGGTCGACCGGGATGCCGCCGAGCGCGCGCATGATCGGTCCGCGCCATCCGGCGAACAGGCTCTTCTTGCCGAGCCAGCGGATGTCGATGCCGAGCCGCCAGGCGATCGCGAGCATGAGCACGAAGTCCCAGTTGGAGGTGTGCGGGGCGCCGATGAGCACGGTGGGCCGGGTGGGCGCGGTCTCGGTCACGAGCTTCCAGCGGGAGAGGGCCCAGAAGGTCCGTGCGATGAGGCGGCGCATGCGGCCACGGTATGCCAGCACCCATGGCGCCGGCCGCATACGTCAGGATGGGCCCGTGACCGATCCCGCCGTCGCCCGCGACGCGCTCTTCGACCCGGGCGAGGTGCGGGGTCTCTTCGATCGGATGTCGCGCAGCTACGAGCGGATGAACGTCGTGGCCTCGTTCGGCTTCTCGGTGCGCTGGCGCCGTCAGCTCATGGCGCTCGTGCCGCCCGACGTGCAGGCGCATCGGGTGCTCGACGCGATGTCGGGGATGGGGGAGACCTGGAGCCGGCTGCTGCGGCGCTTCCCGCGCTCGGAGGTGGCCGCGCTCGACTTCTCCCCGCGGATGGTGGCGCATGCGCGCGAGCGCAGCCGCGACCGTTTCGGCGGGCGTTTCCACGTGTACGCCGAGGACATGCTCGACTCGGGCCTGCCCGACGCGTCCTTCGACGTCGTGGTGAGCGCCTTCGGGCTGAAGACCTTCGACGAGGAGCAGAGCCGCCGCTTCGCGGACGAGCTGGCCCGCATCCTGCGGCCGGGCGGCGCCTTCGCGTTCGTCGAGGTGACCGAGCCGCCGAACCCCGTGCTGCGCCGCCTCTACGACTGCTACCTCTCCCGCATCATCCCGATCGTGGGTGCGCTGCTCGTCTCCGACCCCGTCGAGTATCGGATGCTGTTCCGCTACCTGCGCGCCTACGGCGACGGCTCGCGTTCCGAGCGCGCGCTGGCCGAGCACCCCGCGCTGACCGTGACGCGGCATGAACTGTTTTTCGGGTGCGCCGTCGGTTTCAGCGGACGGCGGGTCTAGTGTGTAATCCTCAGCGGATCCCTCGGGAGGCTCAGGTGACGGATGCCGAGCCGGCGGTGGCCGGGCAGCGGGTCTCGACGGGTTCGCTCCCCGGCTGGGATGACGTCGAGCGCCTCGTCGACGAGGCCTACCGCTACGGTCTCGCCTCCGTCGAGGGTGACATCGCGACGTACATCCCGCGCCTCGCGCAGGTCGATCCGGAGCTCTTCGGGGTGAGCGTCGCCGAGGTCGACGGCGCCGTGCACACCGCGGGGGATGCCGACGTCGCCTTCTCGATCCAGTCGATCTCGAAGGCCTTCGTCTACGCGCTCGTCTGTCAGGAGCTCGGCCACGAGCTGGTGCGCGAGCGCGTCGGGGTCAACAACACGGGCCTCGCCTTCAACTCGGTCGTGGCGATCGAGCTCAACGACGGCCACCCGATGAACCCGATGGTCAACGCGGGCGCGATCGCGACGACGGCGCTCGTGCCCGCCGCCTCCGCGGAGGAGCGTTGGGCCCGCATCCAGGACGGCCTCTCGGCCTTCGCGGGCCGCCGCCTCGAGCTCGACGGCGAGGTCTACACCTCGGAGGCCGACACGAACCAGCGCAACCGCGCGATCGGCACCCTGCTGCAGGCCTACGGCCGCATCGACCAGGATCCGCTCGCCGCGGTCGACGTCTACACGCGGCAGTGCTCGCTGCTCGTCACGGCCGCCGACCTCGCCGTGATGGGGGCCACGCTCGCGGACGGCGGGGTCAACCCGGTCACGGGCGATCGGGTCGTCTCGGCGGAGGTCGCGCGCGACACGCTCGCGGTGCTCGCCTCGACGGGGCTCTACGAGCGCTCCGGCGAGTGGCTGTTCGAGATCGGCCTGCCCGGCAAGTCGGGGGTCGCGGGCGGCATCGTCACCGTCTCGCCCGGCAAGGGCGGCATCGGCGTCTTCTCCCCGCGGCTGGACGCCGCGGGCAACAGCGTCCGGGGGCAGCGCGCCACCCGGTACCTCGCGCGCGCACTCGGTCTCGACGTGTTCGCCTCGGACGTGCACGAGCACGGTCCGTACCCCTATCAGAGAGGCGGAGTCGCGTGACTTCCACCACCGTACCGGCAGTCTCCGAGGAGCGCCGCTCCTGGGCTCCCATGGTGGGCCTGTTCCTGGCCCAGGTGCTCATGTCGTTCAACGTCGCGGCGCTTCCGGTGTCGATCGGCGGCATGGTCGAGGAGTTCGGCGTGCCGCCGACCACGGCCGGTACGACGATCGTCGTCTACGGCCTCGCGGTCGCCGCCCTCGTCATGGTCGGTGCCAAGATCGGGCACCGGGTCGGCTGGGTGCTCATCTTCCGGATCGTGGTGGCCCTCTTCGCGGGCTCGTCGCTCCTCATGATCTTCGGCCGCACCATCTGGTGGGTCATCGCGGGTCAGGTGGTGGCGGGCGCCGCCGCGGCCATCATCGTGCCGAGCCTCGTGGCGCTCATCGCCGAGAACTACGTGGGGCGCCAGCAGGCGACCGCGATCGGCTCGCTCGGCTCGGCGCGTGCGATCTCGGGGGTGAGCGCCTTCTTCATCGGCGGCGCGCTCGGCACCCTGATCGGATGGCGGCCCGTCTTCGTGATCGTGCTCGCGATCGCCGTGGTGGTCTTCTTCCTGAGCTTCCGCTTCCGCAAGGACAAGGGCGACCCGACGATCAAGATCGACATCGTCGCCGCGGTGCTCATCGGTGTGGCCATCGTGCTGCTCAGCTTCGGCTTCAGCAACCTCAACAGCTGGGGCCTGCTCGGGGCGCGCGACACCGCACCGTTCAACGTCGCCGGCATCTCGCCCGCGCCGTTGTTCATCATCGTCGGCATCGTGCTCGGCCAGGCGTTCTTCCTGTGGACGCGCCGCCGCACGAAGGCCGGCAAGGTGCCGCTCGTGAGCCTCAAGGTGCTCGCCCGGCCGAGCGAGCGTGCGGCGGTCTACGCGATGTTCATCGTCGTGGCGCTCGAGGCGGCGCTCAACTTCACGGTGCCGCTCTACATCCAGATCGTGCAGGGGCGCACCCCCTTCGACACCGCGCTCGCGATGATGCCGTTCAACCTCACGGTGTTCGTCACGGCGACGCTCATCGTGCGCTTCTACGGACGCTTCAACCCGCGCACGATCGGCGTCGCGGGCTTCGTGCTCACGACCGCCGCCCTCGTGTGGCTCTCGTTCGTCGTGAGCAACAACTGGGAGACGCTGCCGACGATCCTCGGCCTCTTCGTCTTCGGCCTCGGTCAGGGCGCGCTCGTGACGCTCGTCTTCAACGTGCTCGTGACGGCCGTGGAACCGTCGCTCGCGGGAGATGTGGGATCCATCCGCGGCACGACCCAGAACCTCGCCTCGGGCGTCGGGACGGCGGTCGCGGGTGCCCTGCTCGTGACCATCCTGTCGCTCAACATCGGGCAGGCGATCATCCAGAACACCTACCTGCCGGACGAGCTCGTCGACGAGGTGAGCCTCGAGAACGCCAACTTCGTCTCCAACGACAACCTCCGCGAGCTGCTGGCGGGCACCGACGCCACCGAGTCCCAGACGGAGGAGTTCGTGCGCATCAACGAGGAGGCCCGCCTCTCGGCGCTGCGCACCGGACTGCTCATCCTCGCGGGCATCTCGGCGCTCGCCATCATCCCGGCGGCGCGCCTGCCGAAGTACCGCCCGGGCGAGGTGCCGGACCCCTCGCCGGCGGAGCCGGAGAAGGCCTGAGAGCACCCGTCGTCGCCCGCGCGGACCCGGGGCTCACCCGGGCCCGCGCGGGCCGTACGATGAGCGCATGGGGACCCTGTTCTACGCCGATCAGGCGATCGAGATGGACGACCGGACCCTCGCCCATCTCAAGGTCGCGGTCGTCACGAAGCTGCGGCGCGGGGAGAGCTTCACGCTCTCCTGGACCCACGGCGAGAACCAGGAACCCGGCCGCACCACGATCTGGATGCACGAGGCGATCCCGCTGCGCTTCGAGTTCGCCGACGTCGAGCCGCCGACGCTGCACCGCGAGTGGATCGAGGAGATCCTGCGCTCCGCGAACACGACGGGCGGCATCCAGCTGACCGCCGAGACCCTCGACACGGGTCCCGTGGTCGAGGTGGAGGAGGCGGGCGGCTCGGCCGTCTAGCACGATCCCGGCGCGAACGGAACGCCCTCGCGGGATCCGGGCGCGGGGAGCACGCTGATCGTCGGAGAGACCGATGAAAGCGCTGCTCTACGCCGGACACGAACTGCTGACGACCGACGAGGTCGCCGACGCGCTGCTCGACTACGTGGTCACGCTGCCCCTCAACCAGCCTCCCGAACGGGTGGTGATCCCCGCCGTGCGCGCGGGCTCGCCCGTGGTGGCCGAGCTCGTGGTGACGGGCTGCACGCCCGTCGCGGCGACCACGACCGACGACCCCGACACCTCGCTCGAAGGCGAGGAGTACGCGGTCCAGGTGCTGCGTCGCAAGACGGAGCGGCTCGCGGGTCTCGGGCTCGGCCTCCGCTGAGCCGGCGCGTCAGCGGGCCGGGTGGTCCTTGCGCTTGACCGAGTTGTCCTTCGAGCGCACGACCTCATCCGTCGCCGGGTCCTCGCCGAGCACGAGCCCGCGCGTCGACCCCGCCTGCTGGGCCAGCTCCTCGAGCCACTCCTTGTCGATGAGCGGCATCCGGCTGCCCGAGTAGCGGAAGTACAGCGGGATCGCGGTGTCGAGCCACAGGGCGCTGCGCCCGTCGCCGACGCCCGGGGTGTCGCGCCAGCTGAGCATGAACGACTCGCGCCGCCGCAGCTTCGCGTTGATGACGAGTTCGAGGTGCGCGAGCACCCGGTCGTCGAAGGAGATCTCGATGCCCGGGTTCCCGTAGATGAGTGAGCCCACCGCGGCCCTTCCCTGATGTCCGCCGCCGTGGCGGCCTGGTGCGATGCTACGACACCGGATGCGGGGTCGCGTCGTCGAAGGCGTCGAGCAGCTCGCCGAGCATGCCCCACTCGCCGCTCGCGGTGCAGGGCTCGCCCGCGTGGGCGGCGAGGGTCGCGGCGGGCACGGCCGTGGGGTCGCGGCCGCACAGCGCCTGCCCGGTCGCCTCGAAGCGCAGGCGGCTGCGGCTGAACGAGGAGAGGCTCCAGCCGAGCGGCACCGACACCGCGGGGCTCGTCGAGGGCGAGGCGACGACGATCCCGCCGGGAAGCGCGCCGCGCCAGGCGACCAGCGCCGCCGTGCAGTCGGGGGCGCTCGGCGGGCACACCTGCTGGTAGGCGTCGGATGCGCGGCGCAGCCACGCGGCGGGCGAGGTCTGCGTGCCCTTCGCCCCGAGCAGGGCGGCGAACGGCACGAGCGCCTCCGGGCGGGTGCCGTCGGGGGCGACCAGCACATCCGTGCCCGGCTCGTTGGTCGCGAACAGCAGCACGGGCAGCACGTAGGGACGCTCGTCGCCGTCGGCTCCGGCGTTGCTCGCCCGGATGAGCGCCGTGAGCGCGGGCGCGATGTCGACCCAGGTGCCGACCGCGCTGTTGTCGGTGAGCCCGCCGTCGACGAGCTGCAGCTCGGCGACCTGCCGGCAGCCGGCGGGCAGGGTGGCGGGGGAGATCCGACCGCTCGGGCTCACGAAGGGGAAGCGCGCCGAGAGCTCGGCGGCGCTCGCCCAGCTGAGGTCCGCCTCGCACGCGCCGAGGTAGTCGAGCAGGTCGATCGTGCCGGCGAGCTCGGAGCGCCGGGCGGTGCAGTCGGGGGAGGCGGCGGGCTGGGCGCCGTCGCCGGCATCCGTCTGCGTCCAGCCGCCCGAGGTGAGGTCGAGCTGGCTCACGAGCACCTTGCACAGCGACGCCGAGTCGGTCGAGCCGAGCACGAGGTAGCCGGTGGGGGCGACGGGCTCCGCGTCGAACGGCTCGGCGAACTGCGGGGCCTGGCTCTCCCAGGTGGTCTCCTGCAGCCCGGTGCGGTCGCGCCAGGCCCACTCGTCCGTGTGCGGGGCGCCCGAGCTCGGCACCCGGATGCCGGAGACGCCGGCCACCAGGTCGCCCGCGAGCAGCCCCGCGAGGTCGGCGGCGAGCGCGTCGTCGCCGCCGAAGTCGATCGTGGACTGCGCGGCGCCGCCGCCGCGCGCGTTGCCCTCGGTGCGGAAGGAGGCGAGCCCGATGCTGCCGCCCGAGGCGCCCGTCGAGGCGAACACGGCATCCGCGGCGCAGTCGCTCGCGCGCGGCAGCTCGCGCAGCACGTCGACGGTCCAGGTGGCGGCCCGGATGCCGCCGCCCTCGGCCGCGACGAGCACGAGCGGCTTCACCCGCACCCCGCCGATCTCGGTCGTGCAGCTGTCGCCCGCGTACCAGTCGCCGTAGGCCTCGGCGAGCGGGGGCCGATCGGGCAGCGGCCGGTCCACGGGGAAGCGCACGGCGTGCAGGCTCGGGGCGTTCTGCACGAGTGCGGCGACCATCGGCAGCACGACGAGCAGCGTCACGACGGGCGCCGAGCGCAACCGCAGCGCCTGGAACACCTCGAGCGGCCGGTGGTGCCCGAGCGCGAGGATCAGCCAGCCGAGGATGCCGGTCCAGGCGCCCGCGAGCAGCACCAGGACGGCGGCGGGCCCGACGACCGCCGAGATCGCCATGGGCCACACGAGGAACGCCGCGACGACCGCACCCGACACGGCGAGCACGCCGATCCCGAGCCGGTCCAGCATCCGCTGCTGCTCGGCGCTCACGGCGGTCGCCTGTGCCGCCGCCTCGAGGGTGGGGCGGATGCCGGTGCCGGTCGCGGCGGGCCGGTCGCGGCCGGTCGCACGGCGCGTCAGCACCGCGCCGACGACCGCGAGCACCAGGTAGCCCGCGGTGAGTGCGCTGGTGCCGGCGAGCGAGCCCGCGAAGCGCGAATGGTCGTAGTCGCCCACGGCCTCGAGCGCGAGCGGCGCGACGAAGGCCTTGAACGGCCCGAGCCCGGCGAGGGCGACCCAGCACGCCAGCAGCACGTCGCCCGCCCGCCGGGCGGTGCCGGCGTCGTCGGAGATGTCGGCATGGCGCAGCGGCGGCGGCTCGTGCCGGGCGCGGCGTCGCAGCCACAGCGAGACGAGCGGGATCGCGACCAGCACCGCGAGGAAGGCGCCGAGCGGCACCCAGTCGGCGGGTCGGTTCTGCGGGATACCCAGGGCCACGCCGAGGGCCGCGACGACGGCGGCGACGAGGAGCCACGGTGCGAGCGGCGCGGGCGGCCGCGCGTCGTGCCCGGAGCCGTCGTAGCGGCGGGCCCGCCCGCGGGCGAGCCAGAACAGCCCCGTGCCGGTCGCGGCGAAGGCGAACAGGGTCGCCGCCATCGGGCCGAGGGCGAGTCCGTCGTAGCCGATCCAGGAGCGGTAGGCGTCGGGCAGCTGCTCGAGCACGCCGTCGGCCGAGATGAGCGAGACGGCGGCGATCGCCCCGACGGCGATCGCGACGAGCCGCTGCGCATACCCGCCGCGCCACGCGCGGCCGAGCGCCGCCCGTGCGGGCGCACCCATCGCTCGGCCGAGCAGCGCGAACACCGCGAAGACCAGGATCGCGAGGAACTTGAGCGTGCTCGCCGCGGCCTGCAGCACCGCGAGCCAGACGGGGGGAGCGGGCAGCAGCGCGAGCACCACCACGAGGGCGTCCTCGAGCAGGTCGGCGGCGACCAGCGCCCCGACCAGGATGCGACCGACGCGACGTCCGGCGGCATCCGCCCCCGTCACGTGGTCGACGAGGCGCAGCAGCAGCACCGCGTAGCAGGCGACGAGCACGAGGTCCGCGACGATCGACGCCACGACGAGCGCGCCGACCGGGAAGTCGGCACCCGCCCAGTCACCCCACGCCTCCGTCTCGAAGAAGGCGCCGACGCCCGTCACCTCCGAGAGCGCGTGGGTGCGGCCGGAGGGGGTCAGCACGTCGGCGATGAGCCGATCGAGCTCGTGGATCACGAGCAGCGCCGCGAGTCCCAGCACGCCGAGGGCGGCCGAGGAGAAGGGGCCGCGGCGCAGCCGCCGGCCCCAGGCGGTGCGCTGCGCTGCGGCGTCGGACACGATCGCTCCAACCGGGGGGAGGAATGCCCACAGGGTAGCCGCGCGCCGTTCCCGTGTCACGGTCCCGCGGGCTAGGCTGGCGCCGATCCGGGAGACCACCACCCGGCCTGGCGAGGGAGTCTGATGGACATCCTGCTCTTCATCCTCCAACTGCTCGTCGTGCTGGGCGCGATCGTCATGGGCACGCGTTCGAGCGGTGTCGGACTCGGCCTCTGGGGTGGCGTCGGCGTCGCGATCCTCGTCTTCGGCTTCCGGCTGGCACCCGGCGACCCGCCCGTGCAGGCGCTGCTCATCGTGCTCTCGGTGGTGCTCGCCTCGAGCGTCATGCAGGTCGCCGGCGGCATCGACTGGATGGTGTCGATCGCGGCGAAGCTCATCGCCCGCAACCCGAAGCAGATCACGCTCGTCGCGCCGCTCGTCTCGTTCCTGTTCTCGGTCGGTGCGGGCACCTCGAACATCCTGTACCCGCTGCTGCCCGTCATCCAGGACCTCTCCTACAGCAACGGCATCCGGCCCTCGCGTCCGCTGTCGCTCTCGGTCGTCTCGACCGGCGTCGCGCTCGCGTGCAGCCCGGTCTCGGCGGCCATGGCGGCGATGATCGCCCTCACCTCCTCGCACGGCTTCGAGCTCATCGACATCGTGAAGGTCACCCTCCCCGCCGCGATCGTCGGCATCGTCGTGACCAGCTTCCTGGTGCGCCGACTCGGCAAGGACATCGCGAACGACCCCGAGATCCAGCAGAAGATCAGCTCGGGCGAGATCCCGGCGCCCGGTTCGGGCGGGGCGGCGGTCGCCGTGCAGGTCAAGGCCACCACGGCGGGGCGCAACGCCGCACTCATCTTCCTGTTCGGCGTGCTCGCGATCGTCGTGTTCGGTCTGTTCCCGGCGATCCGGCCGCCGTACTTCGGGGGCGACCCCATCGACATGACGGCGATCATCGAGATCACGATGTTCGTCGCGGGTGCCCTCATCCTGCTCATCAGCCGGCCGAAGGTCGCGGATGTGCCGGCGGCGACCGTCTTCCGAGCCGGTATGGTCTCGGCCATCGCGCTGTTCGGTCTCGCCTGGCTGACGAACACCTTCCTCAAGGCCTACCAGGCCGAGATCGCGGAGTCGATCGGCGGTCTCGTGCAGGTGGCGCCGTGGATCTTCGCCCTCGGCATCTTCGTGGTCTGCGTGCTCACCACGAGCCAGTCGACGGCGACCAACACGATCGTGCCGATCGGCATCGCGGCGGGCGTGCCGCTCGGGCTGCTCTCCGGCATGTGGGCGGGTGCCTTCGCGGGCATCTACCTGCTGCCGACCAACGGCTCCCAGATCGCGGCCGCCAACTTCGACACCTCGGGGTCGACCAAGCTCGGCACGAAGCTCGTGGACCACTCCTTCTTCGTGCCGACCGTGGCGCTCGCGGTGGTCACGATCGGCGTCGGCGCGCTCTTCGGCATCCTCTGGGGCGGCTGAGCTCAGATCGCGGCGCGGAAGGCGTCCCAGGAGCGCTTGCACGCCTGGGCGAGGTCGTCGATGTGGGACTCGTCGTACGAGACCCAGCCCTCGCCCGGCTCGTGCAGCACGGCCGTCGCGGCCTCGCCGAGCAGGAACTCGCGCAGGAACTCCGCCTGCACGGCCGCGAACTCGACGCCGGCGCGCGCCGCCTCCTCGGCACGCGAGCGGAACAGCTCGCCCGCCTGCGTGATCTCCTGGCTGCCGAGGTAGGGCTGGTTGAGCAGCACGGCATCCGGATGCGGTGCCGCGAAACCGATGCGGTGCGCCTCGGCGAGCTCCCGCAGCAGCTCGGGGCGCATCGTGGGCGGGTCGCCCGCCACGCCGCGGTCCTCGCCGAGCAGGTCGCCCCGGTTGGAGAGCGACACGATGTCGGGCAGCTCGTCCTTCGCCGCGCGCGGCACGTTCACGGCGCCGTCGATGCGCGTGGTGGTGTTCATGGTGTCGTGGAACGACAGGGTCGTGAACAGGCCGCGCTCGCCGCGCAGGCTGCCGTCGACGAAGCGTTCGAGCAGCCCGTCGCGGGTGCGTTCGTAGACCCGGAGGCCCAGCTCGGCGGCCGCCTCGAAGGCGGTGGCCATCCGCTCGAACTCGGCGTCGTCCGCCGGCACCCGGATGAGCGGGAAGAACGAGAACGTCACGGGGCGGATCGGGTCGACGCCCGAGAGGTCGACGCGGTTCATCGGCCCGGCCGCCGCCACCCGGTCGAACGCCTCGCGCAGCTGGGGTCGGATGTCGTCAGGACGCTTGCGGTTCGGGTCGCGCACCATGCGCGGATGCGGGTTGACGACCGCGACGATGCGGGGGTCGATCTCGGCCCAGCGCCGCACGACCGCCTCGGTCGCGACGTCCGTGTAGTCGAACTGCAGCCGCCGGGTGAACTCGGGCGCGAGGAACTCGTCGAGCTCGGCGGGGATCGCGGAGCCGGCGTGCGGCGCCGAGACGAGCAGATCGGCCTCGGCGATCGCCTGCTCGAGGCTGCGGGACCCGCGATCGGCCCAGTGGGTGATGTCGTCGGGGGTGAATGCGGTGCCGTGCGGGATCAGGACCCGTGCTCCAACGCTCATGGCCTCATCCTGCCCCGGTGCGGGCGTCGTGTCGACGGTTCGCTAGGGTCGGCACATGACCGCGCCATCGGAGCCGCAGCCCGCCGACCGGGTCGCCCCCGTGCGGCTGAGTCCGTGGGTGCTGGGCGGTGTCGCGGTCGCCGCGACCGCCGCCTGGGTGCTCAACCTCGTGGGCGGTCTCGGCTTCCCCGACGGCGCGCCCGCGGAGTGGGGCATGAACGCGGTCATCTCGATCGACCTCGTCGGCGTGGCGATCGCGACCGGGGTCGGCGCCCTCGTGGCCGCCCGCCGTCGCCCCTCGCGCGAGTCACGCGTGCTGCCGTGGCTCGGCGTGGGGCTCGCGCTCGTCGCGGCGGTGGCCTGGGCGGCGACCTCGCCCGGGCTGTGGCAGACGCTGTTCGCCGGTCGCGGCGGACGCTACGCCTACGACGTCGGCGGGGTGTTCTTCACGGGGATCGCGTGGGCGCTCGGCGCCGTGTTCGGGGCGTTCGGCTACCGCACGGGCGGCCTCCCGATCCGCAACGCGGCCGCGCTCGCGGGCATCGTGCTGTGGGCGATCGTCGCGGCGGGGGCGGTCGGTTCGGCGCTGCTGTACGCCGCCGACCTCACCGACTGATCCGGCATCGGCGCGGGCGGCCTCATCGGCTAGGCTTGCCCCACAACCGAACATCGGGCCGCACGCGATGCGGGAGAGCCGGAACCACGCCCGGCACCGAAGGAGCAAGCCTCCCCGCCAATCTCTCAGGTACGTGTACCGCATTCGACAGGCCGCTCTGGAAAGAAGTTCCGTTCCGCGGAACTCGCCCACGGTGAAAGCGATCATGAGTCGCGAATCTCTCAGGCACCGATGACAGAGGGGGAGTTCCACCGACACGAGATCGGAGAGCTCACATGACCGACGGCGAACGCCGTTCCCCCCTCGACGAGGTGCACCGCGCCGCCGGCGCCTCGTTCACCGACTTCGCCGGCTGGCAGATGCCGGTGCGCTACAGCTCCGACCTGGCCGAGCATCACGCGGTGCGCGAGGCCGCGGGCCTGTTCGACCTGAGCCACATGGCCGAGATCCTGGTGCTCGGCCCGGAGGCCGCCGCCGCGCTCGACCACGCGCTCGCCGGGCGGCTCTCGGCGATCGAGGAGGGCCAGGCCAAGTACAGCCTGCTGCTCGACGAGTCCGGCGGCATCATCGACGACCTCGTCGTCTACCGCACCGGCCCCGACCGCTTCCTCGTCGTCGCGAACGCGGGCAACCGCCGGCCGGCCGTCGACGCGATCCGCGAGCGCGCGGCGGGCTTCGACTGCGTCGTCGACGACGAGTCCGACGACATCGCGCTCGTCGCCCTGCAGGGGCCGAAGGCAGAGGAGATCCTGCGGAACGTCGAGGGCTTCGACATCCCCGAGCTCGACTCGCTGCGCTACTACCGCGCGATCGACGGGAACTTCCGCGGCCACGAGGTGCTCGTGGGCCGCACGGGCTACACGGGCGAGGACGGCTTCGAGTTCTTCCTCGACCCGGACGCCGCCCCCGAGCTGTGGGACGCGCTCGCCGAGACGGGCGCCGGGGCGGGCCTCATCCCGTGCGGTCTCGCCGCCCGCGACACCCTGCGCCTGGAGGCCGGGATGCCGCTCTACGGCCACGAGCTGAGCCTCGCCACCCTGCCGCAGCAGGTGGGCCTCGGACGGGTGCCCGTGCTCGGCAAGGAGGGCGGCTTCGTAGGCGAGGCGGCCGTCGTCGCCGGACCCGCCGCCGACGCCCCCGTGCTCGTCGGGCTCGCGGCGGAGGGGCGCCGCGCCGGCCGCGCCGACTACGAGGTCTTCGCCACCGAGGACGCCCCGGATGCCGCGGGCGTCGTCACGAGCGGCGCGCTGTCGCCGACGCTCGGCCACCCGATCGCGATGGCCCTCATCCGCCCGGAGCTGCGCGAGCCGGGCACCACCGTCTACCTCGACGTGCGCGGAACCCGCATCCCCGCGACCGTCGTCACCCTGCCGTTCTACTCGAGAAAGAAGAGCTGAGATGTCGCTGCCCGCCGAACTGAAGTACACCTCCGAGCACGAGTGGGTCGCCGTCGACGGCGACGTCGCGCGCATCGGCATCACCGACTACGCCGCCGACAAGCTCGGCGACGTCGTCTTCGTCGACCTGCCGAAGGTGGGCTCCACCGTCGCCGCGGGGCGCGTCGTCGGCGAGATCGAGTCGACCAAGTCGGTCGGCGAGCTCTACGCGCCGCTCGACGGCGAGGTCGTCGAGGCGAACGACGCCGTCGTCGACGACCCCTCGCTCGTGAACGCCGACCCGTTCGGCGCCGGCTGGATGATCGTCGTGCGCTTCACCGAGCTGCCGGCCCTGCTGACCGCGGACGAGTACGCCGCGCTCATCGCCGAGTGACCATGCGGGAGCTCTTCGCAGACCGACACATCGGCACCGACGCCGCCGCACAGCAGCAGATGCTGGAAGCCCTCGGCTTCCCGAGCGTCGACGCGCTCGTCGACGCGGCGATCCCCGCCGGCATCCGCCTGCCCGCCGACGCGCCGACGACCCTGCCGACCGCGGCATCCGAGGTGGAGGCGCTCGCCGAGCTGCGCGCGCTCGCGAGCCGCAACCGCGTGACCCGGCCCATGATCGGGCTCGGCTACTTCGGCACCGTCACGCCCGCCGTGATCCAGCGCAACGTGCTCGAGAACCCGAGCTGGTACACGGCCTACACGCCGTACCAGCCGGAGATCTCGCAGGGGCGCCTCGAGGCGCTCATCAACTTCCAGACGATGGTGACCGACCTCACGGGCCTCGCCACCGCGAACGCCTCGATGCTCGACGAGGGCACGGCCGTCGTCGAGGGGATGCTGCTCGCGCGTCGCGCGTCCGGCTCCTCGTCGAACGTGTTCCTGGTCGACGCGGACGCCCTGCCGCGCACCAAGGAGCTGCTCCGGCACCGCGCCGAGGCGGTCGGCATCACGCTCCACGAGACGGCGTACGACGTGTCGCCGCCGCCCGCCGACCTCGACGTCTTCGGCGCGTTCATCCAGTACCCCGGCGCGTCCGGACGCGTGTGGAACCCCTCCGAGGTGATCTCGGCCGTGCAGGCCCAGGGCGGGATCGCCGTCGTCGCCGCCGACCTGCTCGCCCTCGCGCTCATCACGAGCCCCGGCGAGCTCGGGGCGGATGTCGCGGTCGGCACCACCCAGCGCTTCGGCGTGCCGCTCGGCTTCGGCGGGCCCCACGCCGGCTACATGGCGGTGCGCGCGGGCCTCGAGCGTCAGCTGCCGGGCCGCCTCGTCGGCGTCTCGCAGGACGCGAACGGCTACCCCGCCTACCGCCTCTCGCTGCAGACGCGCGAGCAGCACATCCGCCGCGAGAAGGCCACGAGCAACATCTGCACCGCGCAGGTGCTGCTCGCGGTCATGGCCTCGATGTACGCCGTGTACCACGGCGCGCGCGGCGTCAAGGCGATCGCCCACAACGTGAACCGGATGGCGAACCTCATCGCCGACGCGCTCCGCGAGGGCGGCGCGGAGCCCGTGCACGCACAGTTCTTCGACACCGTGCAGCTGCGGGTGCCGGGACGCGCCGCGGAGGTCGTGGCCGCCGCCTCGGCCGAGCAGGTGCTGCTCCGGCAGGTCGACGCCGACACGGTGCAGTTCTCGACCGACGAGACGACGACCGCCGCCGACGCCCTCGTCGTGCTGCGCGCGGTGCTCGGAGATGCCGCGCCCGCGGAGCTCGGGTTCAAGCCCGTGTCGCGCTCGATCGACCCCGAACACATGCGTCAGACGGAATATCTCACGCATCCGGTGTTCCGGACGCACCACTCCGAGACCGGCATGATGCGCTACCTCAAGTACCTCGCCGACAAGGACTACGCGCTCGACCGCGGCATGATCCCGCTGGGCTCGTGCACCATGAAGCTCAACGCGGCCACCGAGATGGCGGCCGTCACGTGGCCCGAGTTCGCGAACCTCCACCCGCTCGCGCCCGAGGCCGACACCGCGGGCTACCGCGAGCTCATCGGGCAGCTCTCCGGCTGGCTCGCCGACGTCACCGGCTACGACACCGTCTCGCTGCAGCCGAACGCCGGAAGCCAGGGCGAGCTCGCGGGCCTGCTCGCCATCCGCGGCTACCACCGCGCGAACGGGGGCGAGCACCGCACCGTGTGCCTCATCCCCTCGAGCGCCCACGGGACGAACGCCGCCTCGGCGGTGCTCGCCGGGATGAGTGTCGTCGTGGTCGCCTGCGACGAGCTCGGCAACGTCGACCTCGCCGACCTCCGCGCCAAGGTGGCCGAGCACGCCGACGACCTCGCCGCGCTCATGGTGACCTACCCGTCCACGCACGGCGTCTACGAGCACGACATCCGCGAGATCACGGATGCCGTGCACGCGGCCGGCGGCCAGGTCTACGTCGACGGCGCGAACCTCAACGCCCTGCTCGGCTACGCGCGCTTCGGCGACTTCGGGGGAGACGTCTCGCACCTGAACCTGCACAAGACCTTCTGCATCCCGCACGGCGGCGGCGGCCCGGGCGTCGGCCCGGTCGCGGCGAAGGCGCACCTCACGCCGTACCTGCCGCTGGACGGCAGGAACCCCGTCTCGAGCGCCGAATACGGCAGCCCCAGCATCCTGCCGATCTCCTGGGCCTACGTGCGCATGATGGGCGCCGAGGGCCTGCGGCGGGCGACCGGTGCGGCCGTCCTCGCCGCCAACTACATCGCGGTCAAGCTGCGTGAGCACTACCCGGTGCTCTACGCGGGCGAGGGCGGGCTCGTCGCGCACGAGTGCATCCTCGACCTGCGGCCGCTGCGCGACGCCACGGGCGTGACCGTCGACGACGTCGCCAAGCGCCTCATCGACTACGGCTTCCACGCGCCCACCATGTCGTTCCCGGTGGCGGGCACCCTCATGGTCGAGCCGACCGAATCCGAGGACCTCGCCGAGCTCGACCGCTTCATCGAGGCGATGATCGCGATCAAGGCCGAGGCGGATGCCGTGGGCGCGGGCACGTGGCCGAAGGACGACAACCCGCTCGCGAACGCCCCGCACACGGCCGAGTCGGTCATCGCGGGGGAGTGGGAGCACCCCTACGCGCGCGAGCAGGCGGTCTACCCCGTGCACTCGCTCGTGCACGGCGGCAAGTACTGGCCCCCCGTGCGCCGCATCGACCAGGCCTACGGCGACCGCAACCTCGTCTGCGCCTGTCCGCCCCTGGAGGCCTTCGCCTAGACCTTTCGTGTCAAACGCTGCAGCGTTTTGCCTTACGCGACGGTTGTTGCTGGCGCGTGAGGTGAAATGCTGCAGCGCCACGACGTTTCCGGATGTCTACGCGCGACGAGATCGTCTCCCGCGTCACGCAGTCGCCGGGCTAGGCGGGGCGCGGCGTGGATGCGCTTGCGCTGCAGGTATTGGCGCCCGGCCGCTGTCATACCTGCCGCCCGAAGCCAAGCGCTACAGCGTTTGACAGAAGGGGGTTACTCGGGCGGGGCGAGGGCGAAGCGGGTCTGGCCGACCTCGGGCTCGGGGAAGAGCAGCCGCAGCTGCTCGCGGATCGTCTCGGCGCTGCGGTAGGTGAGGCCGAGCATCGCGACGTGCTTCCACCGGATGACGCCCTCGGCGTCGATGATGAACACCGAGCGGCGGATGGCGAGACTGCCGAGCATGACGCCGAACGACTTCGCGGTGGCGACGTCGGCGGCGAGCAGCGGGAAGGTGATGCCCTGCGCGCGGGCGAACTCCTCGTGGCTCTCGACGCCCTGCAGGCTGATGCCCCACACCTCCGCGCCGAGGTTCTCGAAGCCCTTCAGCTGGTCCTGGTAGCTGCACAGCTGCTCGGTGCACACCTTGCTCGCGTCGAGCGGGTAGAACGCGAGCACGATCGGTCGACCCCGGGCGGCGGACAGCCGGTACTCGGCCGCGACGGGCGTGCCGTCCTCGATGCGGATGCCGGGGAGGGTGAAGTCGGGGGCGAGGTCGCCGATGTCGGTGCCGGTCACGATTCTCCAGAATACGTGACGTGTCACCCTTCGCTGACCAGGGTGGGCGCGGCCTCAGGCGGGTGGCGGCGGGAGCTCGAAGCGCACCGCGCCGTCGGGGGGCGGTGGGAGTTCGAACCGCGCGGCATCCGCCGGCGGAGGGGGTAGCTCGGCGGCCGGCGGCGTCATCGCCTCGGCCTCGGGAGAGGTCATGCGCGCGAGTCTAGGGAGGGCTGCACGCGCCGGGGAGTCCCCTATCCGGGGAGTCCGAAGAGGCCCGGCCACCAGGCGGCGGCGAGCGGGTAGCCGACGAAGACCACCGCATCCACGAGGAAGTGCGCCACGAGGAACGGCAGCAGCCGGCCCGTCCGCGCGAACAGGAAGCCGAACAGCAGACCCATGAGCAGGTTGCCCACGAAGGCCCCGGGCCCCTGGTAGAGGTGGTAGCTCGCCCGCAGCACCGAGGTCGCGATGACGATGGGCCAGATGCCCCAGCCGAGCTGCCGCAGGCGCGCGAAGAGGTAGCCGAGCACCACGAACTCCTCCTGCGCCGCGGCACGCACCGCCGACAGCAGCAGCACCGGGACCGTCCACCAGTGATCGCCGAGGCCGCCCGGGTTCACCGCGACGAAGAGCCCGAGGGCACGGCCCCCCGCGTAGAGGCCGAGGCCGGGGATGCCGATCGCCGCGACGAGCCCCGCGCCCCGGGCGATGTCGCGCCCCACCCGGGTGCCGTCGAGCCCGAGCGCGCCGAGCCGCGGGCGCGTGGGAGACCAGAGCAGGTAGCACACGAGCAGCACCGGGGCGAGGGCGAAGGCGATCGACAGCAGTTGGTAGATGAGGTCGAAGAGCTCCCGGTCGCTGCGCGAGGGGTTGAGGGTGGTCGACTGGTCGCCGAGCGCGACCTCGCTCGTCAGGCGGTAGGCGAGCGCGACGACCGCGTAGATCGCCGACTGCCCGAGGCCGAGCGCGAGCACGATGGCGATCTCCCACCAGATGCGCCCGCGCGACGGCGTGGCGCCGGGGGGTGCCGGCGGCGCGACGACCCAGTTCATGCGCGTTCCGCGGGCGGCAGCGCGCAGGCGGGCGTTCCCCCCGGCAGCCGGTGGCGGAAGCGCGCGACGAAGCGGTAGCCGAGCGCGGCGACCCAGGAGAACGGCGGCGTCGCGATGATCCAGCCGGCGAAGCGCCATCCCGGGCCGCGCTGGGCGC
Organism: Protaetiibacter intestinalis; assembly: GCF_003627075.1. NCBI lineage: Bacteria > Bacillati > Actinomycetota > Actinomycetes > Micrococcales > Microbacteriaceae > Protaetiibacter > Protaetiibacter intestinalis. Next base: position 2,031,450 of record NZ_CP032630.1, read on the forward strand.
GCAGCAGCGCCGAGAAGGCGAGATGGCCGCCGAGGTGCCGCGTGGGGCTGACGTACCAGGCGTAGTGGGTCACGTCGTGCTCGTCGAGCCCGAGCTCCGCGTAGTCGATCCACTGGTACGGCACGGCCTCGGGGAACCGGGGGAGCACGTCGCGCAGCCGGTTCACCCAGGTGGTGCAGAACGCGCAGTCCCCGTCGAACACGAGGAGGGGCCGCTTGGAGGGAGTCGACAAGCGGGGGGAGGTCACATCTCCGATGCTACGCCGGGCGGTCACGCGGGGATGCTGTGCCCCGGATGGCCGCAACGCAGAAAATCGTCAAACGATGCCGGATTGCTGCGCGAATCCGTCATCGATGCAGGATTCGAGCGTGAGGGTTTCCTCCATGTAACGATTCCTCCATCCGGTTTTGTGAGGGGTCCGAGCCGACTTAAGGTTGCACGCATCACCGCCATGCGCGCCACACGCCCGCATGGCGTCCCATTGTGTACAGGAGGAATCGTGCGAATCTCTCGCATCGCAGCAGCAGCCGGAGGCATCGCCATCGCCTCGGCGCTCATCCTCTCCGGATGCGCGTCGGATAACGGCGGCACCGGAGGAGGCTCATCGTCTACGGGCATCGTGAATGTCGCCTGGGGTGAGCCTGAGAACCCGCTGATCCCCGCCAACACCAACGAGGTCAACGGCGGTCAGGTTCTCAACAACATGTTCGCCGGCCTCGTCTACTACAAGGCGGACGGATCCTGGGACTACGACGCCGCGGAGTCGATCGAGTCCGACGACTACATCAACTGGACCATCAAGCTCAAGGCCGACCAGAAGTTCTCCGACGGCACCCCGGTGACCGCCGAGTCGTTCGTCAAGGCCTGGCAGTGGGCCGCGTCGAACCCCGACCTGCTGAACCAGTGGTGGTTCATCGACGCGATCGCGTTCGACGGCGGCACCTATGACGGCGGCGAGGACACCCTCTCGCTCGAGGTGGTCGACGACACGACCTTCACCGCGAAGCTCGCCGCCCCGCGCGCCGACTTCCCGGTCGCGCTCGGCTACACCGTCTTCTTCCCGCTGCCGGACTCGTTCTACGACGACCCGGACGCGTTCGGCAACGCCCCGATCGGCAACGGCCCCTACAAGCTGTCCGAGGACGGCTGGGTGCACGGCGAGAGCCTGAACCTCGTGCCGAACGAGACCTACACCGGTCCCCGCAAGGCGCAGAACGGCGGCCTCAACTTCGTCGTCTACGCGACGCAGGACGCGGCCTACGCCGACCTCCTCTCGGACAACGTCGACATCATCGACACCGTCCCCACGAGCGCCCTCGCGACGTTCAAGGACGAGCTGGGCGACCGTGCCGTCGAGCAGGCGAGCGCGGTGTTCCAGTCGTTCACGATGAACTACAACCTCGCGCACTTCGGTGACGACGAGGAGGGCAAGCTGCGTCGTGCCGCGATCTCGCACGCGATCGACCGCGCGGAGATCACCGAGGTGATCTTCCAGGGCACCCGCACCCCCGCCGAGGAGTTCACCTCGCCCGTCATCGCCGGTTTCGACCCGGATGGCATCGAGGGTTCGGACGTTCTCGAGTACGACCCCGACACGGCGGTCGAGCTCTGGAACCAGGCGAACGCGATCTCGCCGTGGGAGGGCACCTTCCAGCTCGCCTACAACGCGGACGGCGGACACCAGGAGTGGGTCGACGCGACCGTCAACTCGATCAAGAACACGCTCGGCATCGACGCCGTCGGCCTTCCGTACCCGGACTTCAAGGGTCTGCGTACCGAGGTCAACGACCGCACGATCAAGGCCGCGTTCCGCACCGGTTGGCAGTTCGACTTCCCGTCGCAGGCCAACATCCTCGGCGCGCTGTACGTGACCGGTTCCGGCTCGAACGACGCGGACTACTCGAACCCCGAGTTCGACGACCTGTTCCGTCAGGGACTGGCCTCGCCGACCCTCGAGGAGCAGAACAAGCTGTTCAACGAGGCCCAGGGTCTGCTCTTCCAGGACCTGCCGGCCATCCCGCTCTGGTACGGCGCCGTGACCGCCGGCTACTCGACCCTCGTCGAGGACGTCGAGTACGGCTGGGACAGCTGGCCGATCCTCTACCAGGTCACCAAGGCCGAGTAAGCAGCTAGGCACGCACCATGGGGCGGCGTCACCGGCGCCGCCCCATGGTCATGTCCCCCGACACCCCGTAAGTTAGTCACACATGTTCTGGTACATCATCAGGCGCCTGCTGCAGGGCATCCCGGTCTTCTTCGGCTCGACGTTCATCATCTTCGGGATGGTGTTCCTCACCCCGGGCAACCCGGTGCTGCGGATGTTCGGCGACCGCACCCCGGCCCCCGAGCAGATCGCGGCCCTCGAGGCGAAGTTCCACCTCGACCAGCCCTTCCTCACCCGGTACTTCCTGTACCTCGGCGACATCCTGCAGGGCAACCTCGGAACGACCTACGCCGGTCAGTCCGTCAACGAGATCCTCGCGCGCACCTTCCCGACGACCCTCCGCCTCGCCCTCCTGGCCGTGCTCATCCAGCTCGTCATCGGCGTGCTCGCGGGGCTCATCTCGGGGCTCCGCAAGGGCGGCATCTTCGACAACGTCACGCTGCTCGTGACCCTGCTCATCATCTCGATGCCGGTGTTCGTGCTCGCCTTCGTGGCGCAGTGGATCTTCGGCATCCAGCTCGGCCTGTTCCGACCGACGGTCGGAGCGGGAGCCCCATGGAGCGACCTGATACTCCCGGCGATCGTGCTCGCGGGTCTCAACATGGCCTACGTCGTGCGCCTGACGCGCGCCTCCGTCATCGAGACCAGCCAGAACGACTTCGTCCGGATGGCGTACGGCAAGGGCCTCTCGCGCGGTCGCGTCATCCCCGTGCACGTGCTGCGCAACTCGATGATCCCGGTGACCACCAACCTCGCCGCCGACTTCGGCATCCTGATCGTCGGCGCGACCGTGACCGAGGGCATCTTCAACGTGCCCGGCGTCGGCAACGAGCTCTTCAAGGCCATCAACCGCGGTGACACGCCGGAGATCGTGTCGATCGTGACGATCCTCGTCATCGTCTACGTGCTCGTGAACATCGCCATCGACCTCCTGTACGGCGTGCTCGACCCGAGGATCCGCTATGTCAAGTAAGAACCCCGTCCGTACAGCCCCGCACTTCGTCGCCGAGGTCGACGAGGGCGGCCTCGGCGCCGTCGACGCCGTGCGCGTCAGCGACCGCAAGTCGAACCTGTGGCTCGACGCCTGGCGCGACCTGCGCGGCCGCTGGATGTTCTGGGCGTCCGCCGTCGTCATCCTGTTCATCATCTTCGTGGCGCTCTTCCCGGGTGCGTTCACCCAGGTGCCCCCGAACGACAACTGCATCCTCAGCGTGAAGACGCAGGATCAGGCGGATGCGCTCGGAGTCCCGATCGGCACGCGCATCTCGGACCACGGGCCGCTGGCCGGCCACCCGCTCGGCTTCACGAAGCAGGGCTGCGACGTGTTCTCGCGCATCGTGCACGGCACGAGCACCTCGCTCTCGGTCGGCATCATCGTGACCGTGCTCGTCGCCATCATGGGCATCGTGCTCGGCGCCTTCGCCGGTTACTTCGGCGGCTGGCTCGACTCGTTCCTCATGCGCATCGGCGACATCTTCTTCGCGATCCCGTACATCCTCGCGGCGGTCGTGATCATGTCGATGTTCGTGCACGAGCGGAACATCTGGATCATCTCGCTCGCGATCGGATTCTTCGCGTGGCCATCCACGGCCCGCATCCTGAGATCCGAGGTGCTGCGGGTGAAACAGCTCGACTACGTGATGGCGTCCGAGGCGATCGGGCTCTCCAAGTTCCGCACGATGTTCACTCACGTGCTGCCGAACTCGATCGCGCCCGTCATCATCATCTCGACGGTCGGCCTCGCCGGCGCGATCACCGCGGAGGCGACCCTGTCGTTCCTCGGCGTCGGTCTGCCGAACAACATCTACATGTCCTGGGGTAACGACATCTCGGCCGCGCAGACCAGCCTGCGCACCGCGCCGCAGACGCTCATCTACCCGTCGATCGCGCTCTCGGTCACCGTGCTGGGCTTCATCATGCTCGGCGAGACCGTGCGCGACGCGCTCGACCCGAAGGCGAGGGCCACCCGATGAGCGCCGCAGAACCGCTGCTGCGGATCGAAGACCTGAAGGTCTCCTTCAAGACCTCCGACGGCTTCGTGCCGGCGGTGCGCGGGGTGAGCTTCGACGTCTACCCGGGCGAGACCATCGCGATCGTGGGCGAGTCGGGATCCGGCAAGTCGACCACCGCGCACGCCATCATCAACCTGCTGCCCGGCAGCGGCAAGGTGGTGGGCGGCAGGGTGCTCTTCGAGGGCCGCGACCTCGCGCAGCTCGGACGCCGTGAGATGGAGGCCGTGCGCGGCAAGGAGATCGGCCTCGTCCCGCAGGACCCGATGAACAGCCTCAACCCGGTGCACCGCATCGGGTTCCAGGTGGAGGAGACGATCCGCGCCAACGGACTCGCGAGCTCCAAGCGGGAGGTGCGCAAGCGCGCCATCGAGGTGCTCAAGGAGGCGGGGCTCGCCGACGCCGATCAGCGGCTGCGGCAGTTCCCGCACGAGTTCTCCGGCGGCATGCGCCAGCGCGTGCTCATCGGAATCGGGCTCTCGTCGCATCCGAAGCTGCTGATCGCCGACGAGCCGACGAGCGCGCTCGACGTGACGGTGCAGAAGAAGATCCTCGACCACCTCGAGTCGCTCACGACCGAGCGCAACACCGCGCTCATCTTCATCACCCACGACCTGGGTCTCGCCGCCGAGCGCGCCGAGCACCTCGTGGTGATGCACCGTGGGCTCATCGTGGAGTCGGGCCCGGCCGTCGAGATCCTGCAGAATCCGCGCCACCCCTACACCCAGCGTCTCGTGGCCGCGGCTCCGAGCCTCGCCTCCAAGCGCATCCAGGCCGCCGTCGACACGGGCGCCTCGCTCGACTCGGCGGAGGTGGAGGGGGCTCCGGCCTCGCTGGATCTGGCGACGGTGGCCGAGCGCAGCGGGGCGTCGGTGCCCTCGGATGCGCCCCCCGTGATCGAGTTCCGCGACGTCACGAAGGTGTTCAAGATCCGCACGGGCGGGCCGCGCTCGGTCGCGTTCACCGCGGTCGACCAGGTGTCGTTCCAGGTGCCGAAGGGCTCCACCATGGCGCTCGTCGGCGAGTCGGGCTCGGGCAAGTCGACCGCGGCGAAGCTCCTGCTGCGCCTGGAGGACAAGACCTCGGGCACGATCCTCGTGAACGGCACCGACGTCGACACGCTCGATCGCCCCCAGCTGCTGGCGCTGCGCGGCAAGATGCAGCCGGTGTTCCAGGATCCGTACGGTTCGCTCGACCCGCTGCACAACATCGGCAACACGATCGCCGAGCCGCTGCGGGTGCACAAGGTGGGCGACGCGGCATCCCGCAAGGCGCGCGTGCTCGAGGTGCTCGACCAGGTGGCGCTGCCCACCACGGTGCTCACCCGATACCCGAACGAGCTCTCGGGCGGCCAGCGGCAGCGTGTCGCGATCGCCCGTGCCCTCGCGCTCAAGCCCGAGATCGTGGTGCTCGACGAGGCTGTCTCGGCGCTCGACGTGCTCGTGCAGGCGCAGGTGCTCAACCTGCTCGCCGAGCTGCAGTCGGAGCTGGGGCTCACCTACCTGTTCATCACCCACGACCTCGCGGTCGTGCGCGTGATCGCGGACTACGTGAGCGTCATGGAGCGCGGTCGCATCGTCGAGCAGGCGAGCGTCGACGAGGTGTTCGGCAACCCGCAGCAGCAGTACACGCGCGACCTGCTCGCGGCCATCCCGGGCGCGGACATCCCGCTCGCGGGCTGAGCCGTCCGGGGCGGGCGTGTCGCGAGACCCGCTCGCCTAGGGTGGATGCGGTGAAGCACTCGAGGATCGCGGTGATGGCGGCCGTCGCCGTCGTCGCCGCGATCCCGCTCGCGGGTTGCACCGAGTCCGACCGGGTCGTGCACGGCTCGAGCGTCACGGTGGCGGTGAGCGGCACGCTCACCTCGCTCAACGCGAACAGCTCCTACGGGCGCGCATCCGCGCTCGACGCCGACGTCGCCTACCTCACGGGCAGCTCCTTCGCCTACGTCGACGGCTCGTATCAGCTCATCGAGGACACGAGCTTCGGCACCGCCGAGATCACGGCGGAGGACCCGCTCACGGTGCGCTACACGATCGCCGACGGCGTGAACTGGTCCGATGGGGTGCCGGTCACCCCCGCGGACCTGCTGCTCGCGTGGGCGGCGAACTCGGGGGCGCTCGACTCACCGGATGTCGACGTCGAGCAGTACGTCGATCCGGAGACGGGCCGGCTCGGCGAGCTGCCGGAGGGCACCGTGTACTTCGACGGGGCCGTCGGCCGGGGCCTCGAGCTCGCCACCCAGACGCCGCAGCTCGGCGACGACGGCCGCAGCCTGTTCGTGCACTACGACACCTTCACCCCGGGCTGGCGCACGGCGCTCGCGCCGGGGCTGCCGGCGCACATCGTCGCCTCGCGCGCCCTCGGGATGCCGCTGCGGGCCGACGACGCCGCCGAGACGGCCGACCCCGACGGCACCCTCGCGGGCACCGCGGTCGCGGCGCTGAGCACGGCGATCACGGACGCCGACGCCGACGCGCTCACCCCGATCGCCGACGTCTGGAACAGCGGCTTCGACCTCACCGGCACCGCCCCCGACCCCGAGCTGCTCGTGGCGAGCGGCCCCTACCGGGTGTCGGAGGTCGGCGACGGCCGCGTCACGCTCACCGTGAACCCCGCCTACCGCGGCTCGCGCGCCCCGACGATCGAGACGATCGTGCTCGAGACCGTCGAGGACCCGGCCGAGCTCGTGCGCCGGGTGCGCGACGGCGAGGTCGACATCGCCACCCCCGCGCCCGACGCGCAGCTCGCGGCCGAGCTCTCCGGCATCCCGGGGGTGAGCGTCGCGGCCGGCTCCGAGAGCACCTTCGAGCACCTCGACCTGCAGTTCGCCGACTCGAAGTCGGGGCTGTTCTCCGACGTCCGCGTGCGCGAGGCCTTCCTGCACGTCGTGCCGCGGCAGCAGATCCTCGAGGAGCTCGTCACGCCCGTGCAGGCGGATGCGAGCCTGCTCGACTCCTTCGTGCTGCGTCCGGGCGCCCCCGGCTACGAGGACGCGGTGGCCGACAACGGCTCCGACGCATACCGCACCACCGACGTCGACGCCGCGCGCGAGCTGCTCGCCGAGGCGGGGGTCCCGTCCCCCGAGGTGTGCATCCTGTTCGACCCGGCCGACGCCCGACGCGTCGCGACCTTCGAGCTCATCCAGGCCTCGGCCTCCCGCGCCGGCTTCCGCGTCACCGACTGCTCCCGCGGCGACTGGAGCTCGCTGCTCGGCGTCGCAGGCGCCTACGACGCGGCGCTCTTCGCCTGGGACACCACGCGTCTCGGTCCGGGCGCCGTCGCGGCCGTCTTCCGCAGCGACTCCACGATCGCGAACCTCAACCACTTCGCCGACCCCGAGGCGGACGCCCTCGTCGACACCGTCACCGGCACCGACGACCAGGATGCGCAGGTGGCCGCGCTCACCGAGCTCGACGGCATCCTGTGGAAGGCGGCCTACGGCGTGCCGCTCTACGCGCATCCGACGCTGACCGTCGTCTCGGATCGCGTGGAAGGGGTCACGCGCTCGCCGCTCGCGCGCGGGGTGCTGTGGGATGCGTGGGCCTGGACCCCCGCGACGGCGACCGAACCCCCGGAGGGCTGAGTTCCGCTCGTCAGAACAGCGCGCCGCCGAGAAGGGCGAGGGTCGGGGCGGCGATGAGCCAGACGACGCCGACGATCGCGATGCGGGTCGTCGGCGCGATGCGCGTCCGCACCCGGCGGCCCGGCTCCGCCACGAGGTTCGCCGCACGATCGCCGACGCGCTCGTCCCGGTAGTTGCCAGCCTGCTTCGCGAGTTCCGCACCGGTGCGCTCGACGATCAGGAACGCGCGACGGATGTCCTCCTCGAAGACGGCGCCCGGCTGGGCGGACGGGGGAAACCAGAAGAACACCCAGTCGTCGATGACCTCCGCGCCCCACTGCGCCGCGGCGGCGTCGTCGATCATCGCGGCCATGACATCCGGTGTGAACAGGTAGAGGGCGTCGCGCTCGTAGCCGGGCGGGCACAGCAGCACGAAGGCGCGATCGAACTCGAGGCCCATCGAGTAGGCGGTGCGGAGATCGAGGTTCGAGCCGGAGAGCTCGTCGTGCCGGAGGAGGGCGATGTTCGGGAGCCGCCGCCCGAGCGGTACCGCCACGAAGAGGCCGTCGTCCCGTGTCACGGGTCTCGGACCATCCCGGTCGAGATCGTGGTCGGCCGACTTCGGGGCGAGAAACGACCGGTTGCCGAGTACGAAAGGAGGCCAGCTGGATCCGGGTGCCGGCTCGAGCCGCATCGAGATCCGCTGCTCCGCCTGCTCGAACCCGGCGGGTGCCGGAAGTTCGGCGCCCGTGCTGGTCCGGCCGAACACCATGTCGTTGGCGGCGGCGAACTCGGGCAGCTCCGGACCGACCGGTATCAGCAGTCGGCCATGGCGACGGTTCCACGCCCGGAAGGCGAGCACCACCGCGACCAGCACCGCGATCGACAGCGCCGCCACCGCGACCCCGTACACCGTGCGAGCCGGGCTCGCCAGGAGGACGCCCGAGAAGAACGGGAGCAGCAGCAGGGTCGAGCCGGATCCGAGGGCGAGCGCGACGAGCACGGTCTCCACCCACGGGGGCATACGTCGCGTGAGGCGTCGCACCGGCTTCGCCCAGGCGGGCGGATGCTGCAGCGGGGTGAAGTCGAGGTCCGCGAAGGCGCGGAGGCGGTCGTCGGAGCGCTCTGTCACGGCGCCACTGTACCGAGGCGGGTAGGATGGTGAGGTTGCGGCCCGTCGTCGACGCCGCTCTCCGACTTCCCTCTCATCCACTCCGAGGTTCCCGCATGCCCATCGCCCACCGTTCCGACCTGCGGAACGTCGCCATCGTCGCCCACGTCGACCACGGCAAGACGACGCTCGTCGACGCCATGCTCCGTCAGACCGGCTCCTTCGGCTCGCACGAGCACGTCGAGGAGCGGGCCATGGACTCGAACGACCTCGAGCGCGAGAAGGGCATCACGATCCTCGCCAAGAACACGGCGATCACCTACTCGGGGCTCCACGCGACCGACGGCCCCGTCACCATCAACGTCATCGACACCCCCGGACACGCCGACTTCGGCGGCGAGGTCGAGCGCGGTCTGTCGATGGTCGACGGCGTCGTGCTGCTCGTCGACGCCTCCGAGGGGCCGCTGCCGCAGACCCGCTTCGTGCTGCGCAAGGCGCTCGAGGCGAAGCTGCCCGTCATCCTCGCCGTCAACAAGACCGACCGTCCGGATGCGCGCATCGAGGAGGTCGTCGAGGAGAGCCACGACCTGCTGCTCGGCCTCGCGAGCGACCTGCACGACGACATGCCCGACCTCGACGTCGACTCCCTGCTCGAACTGCCCGTCATCTACGCCTCCGGCCGCAACGGCGCAGCCTCCTGGAACCAGCCGGCCGACGGCGAGCTGCCCGACAACGACGACCTCGAGCCGCTCTTCGACGCGATCCTCAAGCACGTCCCCGCGCCGACGTACGACGACGAGGCCCCCCTGCAGGCCTGGGTCACCAACCTCGACTCCTCGCCGTTCCTCGGTCGCATCGCGCTGCTGCGCGTCTTCGCCGGCCAGATCAAGAAGGGCCAGACGGTCGCCTGGGTGCGCAACGACGGCACCCACTCGAACGTGCGCATCACCGAACTCCTGAAGACCCGTGCCCTCGACCGCTACCCCGCCGAGGAGGCCCACGCGGGCGACATCGTCGCCGTCGCCGGCATCGAGGACATCACGATCGGCGAGACGATCGCCGACCCCGACGACATCCGCCCGCTGCCCGCCATCGAGGTCGACGAGCCCGCCATCTCGATGACCATCGGCACCAACACCAGCCCCATCGTCGGCAAGGTGAAGGGGCACAAGCTCACCGCCCGCATGGTGAAGGACCGCCTCGACCGCGAGCTCATCGGCAACGTGTCGATCCGCGTCGTCGACATCGGCCGCCCGGACGCGTGGGAGGTGCAGGGCCGCGGCGAGCTCGCGCTCGCGATCCTCGTCGAGAACATGCGCCGCGAGGGCTTCGAGCTCACCGTCGGCAAGCCGCAGGTGGTCACCCGCCAGGTCGACGGCAAGGTGCACGAGCCCTTCGAGCACCTCACGATCGACGCGCCCGAGGAGCACCTCGGCGCCATCACCCAGCTGCTCGCCGCCCGCAAGGGCCGCATGGAGGGCATGACCAACCACGGCACCGGCTGGGTGCGCATGGAGTTCATCGTGCCCTCGCGCGGTCTCATCGGCTTCCGCACCGAGTTCCTCACCATCACCCGCGGCACCGGCATCGCGAACGCCCTCTCGCACGGCTACGAGCCGTGGGCGGGCACCATCACCACCCGCGTCAACGGCTCGATCGTCGCCGACCGCGCGGGCGTCGTCACCCCGAACGCGATCGTCGCCCTGCAGGAGCGGATGTCGTTCTTCGTGAAGCCGACGCAGGAGGTCTACGAGGGCATGGTGATCGGCGAGAACTCGCGCGCCGACGACATGGATGTGAACATCACCAAGGAGAAGCAGCTCACCAACATCCGCTCCTCCACCTCCGACAACTTCGAGAAGATGACGCCCTCGCGCGAGCTCACCCTCGAGGAGTGCCTCGAGTTCGCCCGCGAGGACGAGTGCGTCGAGGTGACGCCCGAGATCGTGCGCATCCGCAAGGTCGTGCTCGACCAGACCGAGCGCGCCCGCACCGCCTCGCGCCTCAAGCGCCAGAACGCGAACGCCTGACCACGTCAACCTCCGAGGGGGTGCGGCGCGTCGTGAGAGTGTCCGCATCCCTCCCGGAGGTCACCGTGTACCGCACCACCACCACCCGCATCCGCCTGGCCGCCGCCCTGGCGGCGCTCGCCCTCACGGCGGGCGGCCTCGCCGGCTGCTCGCTCATCCCGAACCCCGTGAAGGACATCGTCGAGAACGGCGGCGGCGACAGCGGCAACGACAACCCGCTCGGCTCGCTGCCCGCCGACTGGCCGAGCGAGGTGCCCGTCGTCGACGGCACGATCCTCGTCGGCCTCAAGACCACCGACACCGCCTGGGGTGCGACGATCCTCGTCGCCGACGAGGCGGCCGCGAAGCAGTCCACCACCCTGCTCGAATCGGCCGGGTTCACCCCGCTGTTCGAGGGCTCGACGTCCTACGAGAACGACCGCTACACGGTCGTCGTCCAGTGGGGCGACACCGACGACGGCTACACCATCGCGTACGTCGTCGTGCAGAAATAGGCCAGAGGTGCTCGGTGACAGCATCCGGCTCCTCGGTCGTGAGGTTGAAGGCGCCACGGCTGAGGTTGCAGGTAGAGTGCACGGCGACCCGCGGGTCGTCCGCGAAGGACGTGCGAGAGTGCGTTGGCGGGCCTACCCGTTCGGACCGAAGCCCTAGATGCAAACCGCCTGCGGGCGCGCGTCGAATGTGCCGCTCGTGTGCGCATACCAGCTGGCGGCCGTTGCGTTCGAGATGCTGGAGTGTGCATAACCAGACGCCCAGCTCCACTGCCCCGTCCCGATCTCGTGATAGGTGGTTCCGCTGAGGGTCCAGGTATTGAGGCCAACCACTTGGGCACCCCCTGGACAGTGCTTATAACCGCTGCCGTCATCGTTTGCGGTGGCAGGACTTGCGGCTACTGTCAGCACCAGAAGGAGACTTGCTCCCAGTGCAGTCGCAGACTTGATCTTGTACCCCATGCGCATGCTCCCTTCAACCTGACGACTTCTTGGCTATTCGGTATGCTCGCCCCATGGTCGGCACGCAAGAGTGGCGAACGCACCGGTGTGCCGCGAGGGCCACGAGTGGGCGACGTCGGACCGTACTGTTTGGTCTTGTGCTTGTCGCAGTTGTTCTATCTGGATGCGCAGTCACCCCCCCCGGGACGCGCGCGACGACACCTGCATCGGAGCCGGACGACTACTCGTGGAAGGCGCAGTCCGACGCGGCCTGGGAGAGGGTGCTCGATGTCGATGCAGACGCGGAGCGCCCGGATGTTGCGATGGAGCGGTTTGTCGGAAATGAGGAATGGGCCACGACCGTGGTTGCCTGTCTCTCGGAGGAGGGCTTCGACGCAGAAGCCAAACCCGACGGCGGCATCTTCTACGATTACGGATCGCAGCGGGCGGCCTACGCCATGGCGCTCTACGTCTGCACGACGAAGTACCCCGTCGATCCGAGGTACCTGCAGCCGCTCACAGATGAGCAGCTGGCCGAGCTCTATGCGTACAGTTCCCAGACGTTGAAGCCGTGCCTGGAGGCTCAGGGGTTGGTCGTGCCCGACCTCCCGAGCCTGCAGGTATATCTGGACGCGCACGGTGGAGTCGAAGCCTGGAACCCCTACGCGGACCCGACTCATGCGATCGACTCGTCTGAGAAATGGGACGAGATCAGCGCGAACTGCCCGCCCTATCCGCCGGGGCTATATGGCTAGCGCGGCGCGCCAGGGCGAACCCGGCGCACCGACGACGGTCCGCAGACCCGGTTGGTTCACCGTCGCGGCGATCGCCGTGGCCTGCCTGCTTGCAGGCGGTGGCTCCGTCTGGGCCATCACGATCGTGTTCTCCCCTCCTGCCGATGTTCTCGACTCGACCGGATTCACGACGGCGGAGATAGTCCAGGGCGAAGTCGGCGCGAGCATCGATTTGATCACGACGGCGGCGTGGAGTCCTGTCTTGATCGGGAGGAACCAGGCGGCGGGTACCGTCACCCGAGTGACGGTCACATCCGGACAAGAGGTGACCGGCGGAGACGTTCTCTACTGGGTGGATGAACGCCCCGTCGTCATCGCCCCTGGACCTGTGCCCGCCTACCGCTCCCTGGCCGTCGGCACGGCCGGCTCCGATGTAGCACAACTCCAGCAGCTGCTCACGGGGATGGGGTTCTACCACGGTGTGGCCGACGGCAGCTTCGGATGGAGCACCCGGCAGGCGGTCCGGGCGTGGCAGAAGAGCATCGGTGTAGCTGGCGACGGTGTCGTCGGCGTGGGGGATGTTGTCTTCGTACCCAGCCTTCCGACGCGCATCGCGCTCGACGTCGACGTCGTCGAGGTCGGCGCCGGACTGTCCGGAGGCGAGCCGGTGGTGTCCGGACTGCCCCCGGCGCCGCGCTTCGTGCTCTCCGTCGCCGACTCGCAGTCGAGGATGATGCCGAACGGCACCCGGGTGGAGGTCACCGGTCCGGATGGTCAGAACTGGGAAGCATTCGTGGTGGATCGTGTTGAGGACGCCCAGGAGGGGAGTTCGGTCGACATCGTCCTCGGAAGGAGGGACGGAAGTGCCGTCTGCGGTGGCGATTGCGGGACCATTCCCGTCACGGGAGAGGCGCTGTTGCGATCGAGGGTGGTGACGGTCGAGACGGTGGCCGGATTGGTCGTGCCGAGCGCGGCGCTCGTCTCGCAGGTCGACGGCTCGCTCGCCGTGATCGATGAGACCGGCGTCGAGCACGAGGTCTCCGTCGTCGCGAGTGCTCACGGCATGTCCGTCATCGAAGGCGTCGACGCGGGCCTCCGCGTCCGTCTGCCCGCCGAGGCGAGTCATTGACCACGATCCTCGAAGCGATCGATATCGGGTTCGGTTACTCGCCGCGAGTGAGGCTGCTGAATGAGTGGTCGGCTTCGTTTCGTGAGGGCGAGGTCGTCGGTATCACGGGAAGCTCGGGTCGCGGGAAGTCGACGCTGCTCTACCTTCTTGGACTCATGCTTCGTCCTGATGACGGCTCGCTCCTCGTCGACGGGCAACCGGTGCACTCGCTTTCCGACTCCTATCGCTCCAGGCTCCGGGCGCAGAAATTCGGTTTCGTGTTCCAAGATGCCGTCCTCGACGCGACCCGGACGGTACTCGACAACGTTGTCGAGACGGCTCTGTACCGGGGGGAGGCGCGGCGCGATGTGGTGCCGCTCGCGATGGACCTCCTGGAGCGCTTCGGCGTGCAACTGCGCGCGAATGCGAAACCCGGTCAGGTTTCCGGGGGGCAGGCGCAGCGGATCGCGTTGTGCCGTGCGCTGCTGGGTCGGCCCCGCATCCTTCTCGCGGATGAGCCCACCGGAAACCTGGACTCGGAATCAGCAGAGGTCGTCGTCCGCGCGTTCCGCGAACATGCCGAGAGAGGCTCGGTAGTCCTGATCGTGAGCCATGATGCCCAGCTCGTCGCGCGATGCGATCGGAGCATCGCGCTATGACCGGGATACGCAGGCTTCTTGCACTCGGGCGCGAGGCCCTGGCGTCGACGATCTCGAGCCCCATCAGCGCCGTGGTGACGCTCGTAGTTGTCGCCGCTATGTGCGCGATCGTGCTTCTGACGACGGGCCGCACGGTAGGTGCTGAGCAAGCCGTGATCGATTCGATCGATTCGGCGGGAACCCGGGCGATCGTAGTCCGTGCGCAGGGTGGCGCTGGACTCACGAGTGACGTATTGACACGACTTGCGACGATCGACGGCATCGAGTCCGCCGTCGCGTTCGGTCAGGCGTACGACGTCACCAACAGCAGTATTCCCGATGGAAACAGGGTGGCTGCACGGAAGGTCTATGGCGGGGATCTCGAGACGTTAGGAATGACCATCGCGTCTCCGGTGCCAAGCGCATGGGCCTCTGGCGATGCCCTCAGCCGGCTGGGGATGCGCGGCGGCATCGGGTCGGTCACGACCTCACTCGGAGAGGACTATGCGGTGGCGGGGGAGTTGCGAGTGCCAAGCTGGCTAGTCTTCCTCGCTCCGGTCGTCTTGATCCCCGACACGGAGCCGGAGCAGCCGGTCACGGTGCTGGTGGTCATTGCGGAACGGCCCGATCTGGTTGCACCGGTCGCCTCCGCTGTGCAAGCGGTGCTGGCGGTGGACGACCCGAGCCAGGTAACGGTGACGACGAGCGAGGAACTCGCGCAGTTACGGGCGCTCGTCCAAGGGCAGCTCGGCTCCTTCGGGCGGGGGCTCGTCATACTCGTGTTCGCAGTGAGCGGCATCCTCGTCGCGGCGATCCTCACAGGATTGGTCATCCAGCGGCGCAAGGACTTCGGCCGTCGCCGTGCGCTGGGAGCCACCCGTGCCCTTGTCGTCGGAATCCTGTTGGTGCAGTCCCTTCTCCTGGCGTCGATGGGGGCGTTGGTAGGGGTCGCGGTCGCGCTCGTCGTGTTGCTTGCGGGGGACGACCCGCTCCCGGGTGCCGCCTTCACCGCGGCCGTCGCGTTCCTGGCCGTGATGGTCAGCGTCGTCGCCGCAGTCGTACCCGCGCTCATCGCCGCCCGGCGTGATCCGCTCAAGGAGCTTCGCGTTCCGTAGAAGCGAACGCGTGCCACCAGGCGCGGCCGCGTTCGGCACGTGGTGGTGGGCTCAGCCGAGCAGGCCGTCGCCGATCGAGGCGCCGGCCTGCACGCCGGGCGGCACGGCGAACACCGCCGAGCCCACGTGGCGCAGGTACTCGTTGAGGCCGTCGCGGGCGAGCGAGCGCTGCACCGCGACGAAGCGGGCGGGGTCGCGTTGGAAGCTCAGGAAGAACAGGCCCGCGTCGAGCCTGCCGAGCTCGTCGTTGCCGTCGACGAAGTTGTAGCCGCGGCGCAGCAGGCGGATGCCGCCGTTGACGTCCGGATGCGCGAGCCGCACGTGCGCGTCGTCGGCGATCGCGGGGGCGCCGTCGGGCGTGGTCGCCGTGAGGTCGAGCTCGGTGAACTCGCCGCCGCCCGACATCGGGCCGCCCTCGCCCTTCGTGCGGCCCACGAGGTCCTCCTGCTCGGCGAGCTGAACGCGGTCCCAGCTCTCGATGATCATCCGGATGCGGCGCGCCACGAGGTAGCTGCCGCCCGCCAACCAGCCGGGGCCGTCATCCGCGGAGACCCAGACGTGCTCGGCGACCGCATCCGGCTCCTCAGCCTTGATGTTCGCGGTGCCGTCCTTGAAGCCGAACAGGTTGCGCGGCGTCGTCTGGCTCGTCGAGGTGGAGGAGGTGCGGCCGAAGCCCAGCTGCGACCAGCGCAGGCTCGCGCGGCCGAAAGCGATGCGGCTGAGGTTGCGGATGGCGTGCACGGCCACCTGCGGGTCGTCGGCGCAGGCCTGCACGCACAGGTCTCCGCCGCTCTTCTCGGGCACGAGCGCGTCGCCCGTGAACCGCGGCAGCGGCTCGAGCGCCGGGGGTCGACGGTCGGCGATGCCGAAGCGGTCGACGCCGTCGGCGGTCTCGAAGAGGGTCGGGCCGAAGCCGAAGGTGAGGGTGAGACCGGATGCCGGAAGACCCAGCGCCTCGCCGGTGTCCTCCGGCGGGGCGTAGGGGGAGCCGCCCACGGCGCCCGACTCGCCCACCTCGAGACCCTGCGTCATCCGCGCGGCCGCCTCCGTCCAGTCGGCGAGCAGTGCCGCGAGGTCGTCGCGGCTTGCGTCCGCCGACATGTCGAACGCCGCGAAGTGCAGCCGGTCCTGGGCGGGCGTCGTGATGCCCGCCTGGTGCCTGCCGTAGAAGTCGTACCGGCGGGCGGAGGCGGACCCGCCGCCCCCGTCCGCCGCCGAGACGGCCGCGGCACCCGCTGCGAGGCCCGCGACCGCGCCGACGCCCCCCGCCGCGGCGAGACCGAGCAGGCCGCGGCGGGAGAGGTCGGACGGGGAGGGTTCAGGCAATCAGACTCCGAGGACGGTGCTGGTGAGCTGCGAGAGCGGCTCGGCGAGCGCGTTCACGGCGTCCGAGAGGTCCTTGCGCTGCGCGTCGGTCACCTGATCGTAGGACGTGAAGCCGTCGGCGATGGAACCGTACTCCGCGAGCTCGTCCTGCAGGGCCGAGAACTGCTTCTCGATCTCCGTCACGAGGGCGGCGCCCTCATCCGTCTCGGAGGCGAGCTTCTTCACGTTGCCGAAGGCGACGGATGCGCCGTCGACGTTCGCGGCGAAGTCGGTGAGGTCGGTGTGGCTCCACCAGTCCTCCTCGCCGGAGATCTTGCCGGTCGCGACCTCGTCGAGCAGGCCGATGGCGCCGTTCGAGATGTCGGAGAGGCTCACCGTGAACGACGGGTCCGACACGAGGTCGAACAGCTGCTGCACGTCGGCGACGAGCTGCTCGCCGAACTCGGCGCGCTGCTCGGTGCTCGAGGGCTGCCAGTCGAGCCAGGCGCTCGTGCCGTCCGAGTTGAGGGCGTCCTCGGCGGGCACCCAGAGGTCCTTCTCGATGCGGTGGAAGCCCGTCCAGTCGAGGCCCTCGGCGACCGCGTCGACCTCGCGGTAGTCGATCTTCGGGTCGAGGTCGCCGAACGCCTCGGCGGTCGGCTCGATGCGCTCGTAGGACACGCGCGTCGAGGCGAAGAGCGAACGCGCGGTCTCGTCGTCGCCCGAGGTGTAGGCGTCGACGAAGGCCTGCACCTGCGGCAGCAGCTCGCCCACCTGGGAGCGGATGTAGGAGACGTAGTTGGTGACGGCCTCGTCCTCGAGGGCCTGGCGGTCCTCGTCGACGGCGGCGGCCTCGCCCGTGACGGTGAACTCGGCGAGGCCCGTCGGGGCGCCGACGAGCTGGAACTTGCACGCCGTGTAGTAGGTGCCGGGGTCGAGCTGGGCGACGTAGTCGACCGTCTGCCCCGGGGTCACGTTCTCCTTCTCGCCGACGATCCGCAGCTGGTCCTCGGCGAGGATCTCGAACTCGTTGACGTCGGTGCCGTTGTTGGTGAGCGAGAACGTCACCGGGCCCGCGGCGGCCGTGTTCGCCGAGACCGCGCATCCGGTGTCGGTGATGTCGACGGTGAGCGCGGTACCGGTCGGGTTGTTCGGCACGCAGCCGGCGAGCGCGAGCGCGGCGACGGCGACGGCCGCGCCGGCGGCGAGGGGGGTGCGGACGGTGGGGCGGCTGGGCATGGGTCTCCTCGGTGGTGGGATGCCCGACATCGGGCGGGGTGGATCGCGTGGTCAGGCGGTGGGCTCCGCCGCGGCGGCCGTCGGCGTCGCCCCACGGGGGAGCGGTGCACGGCGGCTGAGGCGGAGGAACACGATGCTCGTCACGACGATGTAGGCGAGCCAGGCGATGAGTTGGGCCCAGGTGGGCTCCGGGGTGAAGTTGAAGATGCCCGCGAGCAGGGTCGCGTACCAGCTGGTGGGCGGGATGACCGCGGCGAGGCTGAAGGCGGGCTGGCCCCAGCCGGGGATGAGGCCCGCCTCCTGCAGGTCGCCGACGCCGTACGCGAGCACGCCCGCCGCCACCAGGATGAGGAAGACGCCCGTCCAGCGGAAGAAGACGGCGAGGTTGATGCGCACGAAGCCGCGGTAGATCAGGTACGAGATGACGACCGCCGCGAGGATGCCGGCGACGGCGCCGATCGTGCCGAGCACGGGCTCACCCGTCGACTTGACGCTCGCCCACACGAACAGCGCGGTCTCGATCCCCTCGCGGCCGACCGCGACGACGCCGAGCAGCACGAGGCCCCATCCGCTGCCCGTCGCGCTGCGGGCGAGGGTCTCGTCGAGCTGGTGCTCGAGCTCGCCGCGCAGCCCGCGCGCGTGGCGCAGCATCCAGAAGATCATCCAGGTGACGAGCGCGACCGCGAGGATCGACAGCCCGCCGCCGAGCAGCTCCTGCGCCTGGAAGCTCAGCCCGTAGGGGCCCCAGGTGAGGATCGCGCCGACCGCGAGCGAGGCGGCGATCGCGAGCGAGATGCCGATCCAGAGTCGGGGGAGCAGGTCGGCGCGCCCGAGCTTGCGCAGGTAGGCGATCAGGATGCCGACCACGAGGCCGGCCTCGAGGCCTTCTCGCAGGCCGATGAGCGCGTTGGCGAGCACGGGACTTCCGGGTGAGGGGGATGGGGATTAGGTAAGGCGATCCTTACCGCGGATGACACGCTACCCCCGGGATCGGCGTCCTGTCCACCCGGCGCGCGCACGGCATCCGCGGGCTATCGTGACGACGTGGACACGCACCTGCTCGGCCGGATCGGCGCGGCGCTCGTGGGCGCGATCGCGGGCGGGCTCGTCGGGCTCGTCACGACCTTCACGCACCGGCAGCTGCCGCCGTGGGGGCTCATCGCGGGGCTGCTCGTCATCGCGGCGCTGCTCGCCGGGCTGCGGCTCGCCGTCGCCGGGCGGCTCGTCGCGACCGTCGCGGCCCTCGCGGTGCTGGCCGCGGTGGGGGTGCTCGCGCTGCCCGTCGGCTCCGGATCCGTGCTCGTCGCGGACGACGAGCTCGGCTGGACCTGGCTCGTCGCGACGGCCGTGCTGTGCGTCGGCGCGGTCGCCTGGCCGTCGCCCCGCGCGCGTCCGGAGCGCCCCGGTACCGACGCCTAAGATGGACGGGTGACCTACGTCATCGCCCTTCCCTGCGTGGATGTCAAAGACCGCGCCTGCATCGACGAATGCCCCGTCGACTGCATCTACGAAGGCGACCGGATGCTCTACATCCACCCCGACGAGTGCGTCGACTGCGGCGCCTGCGAGCCGGTCTGCCCCGTCGAGGCGATCTACTACGAAGACGACCTGCCCGAGCAGTGGGCCGACTACTACAAGGCCAACGTCGAGTTCTTCGAGGAGATCGGATCGCCCGGCGGCGCCGCAAAGGTCGGCGTGATCCCCGGCGACCACCCGCTCGTCGCCGCGCTCCCGCCGCAGGGCGAGTAGCCCGTGGCGCTCGCGCTCCCCGACTTCCCCTGGGACCTGCTGACGCCGTACGGCGACCGTGCCCGCGCGCATCCGGGCGGCATCGTCGACCTCTCGGTCGGCTCGCCCGTCGACCCGACCCCGGCATCCGTGCGCGAGGCGCTCGCCGCCGCCACCGACGCGCACGCCTACCCGGCGACCGCCGGCTCGCCCGCCCTGCGCGAGGCCATCGTCGAGTGGTACCGCCGTCGGCGCGGGGTGCCCGACCTCACGGTCGACAACGTCATCCCGACGATCGGCTCGAAGGAGTTCGTGGCGCTGCTGCCGACGCTGCTCGGGCTCGGCCCGGGGGATGTCGTGGTGCAGCCCACCGCCGCCTACCCGAGCTACGCGGTCGGCGCGGCGGTCGTCGGCGCGACCGTGCTGTCGTCGGACGAGCCCGAGGAGTGGCCCGCCGAGACGAAGCTCGTGTGGCTCAACAGCCCCGGCAACCCCGACGGCCGGGTGCACTCGCTCGCGTTCCTGCGTCGCGCCGTCGTGCGGGCGCGCGAACTCGGCGCCGTGATCGCGAACGACGAGTGCTACGCCGAGCTCGACTGGGGCTCCGACGAGCCGACCCCGAGCATCCTGCACCCCGAGGTGACGCAGGGCTCGCGGCGCCTCACCCTCTCGGTGTACTCGCTCTCGAAGCAGTCCAACCTCGCCGGCTACCGCGCCGCGTTCGTCGCCGGATGCAGCGACCTCGTCGGCGAGCTGCTCGCCGCCCGCAAGCACCTCGGCCTCATGCCGCCGGCGCCCGTGCAGGCCGCCATGCTCGTGGCGCTCGCCGACGAGCGGGGAGTGGCGGAGCAGAAGGAGCGCTACCGGCGGCGCCGCGACGCGCTCGCCGGGGCCCTCACGGCATCCGGGTTCCGCATCGACGGCTCCGAGGCCGGGCTCTACCTGTGGGCGACGCGCGACGAGGACTGCTGGACGACCGTCGCGGCCCTCGCCGAGCTCGGCATCCTCGTCGCGCCCGGCGCGTTCTACGGGGATGCCGGGGCGCGTCACGTGCGGGTCGCCCTCACGGCCACCGACGAGCGGGTGGACGAGGCGGTCTCCCGCCTCGGCGCCCGGTGACCGCGGGCGCCGGTAGGCTGTCATGGTGAGCGACGCGACGAGCAGCGAGAAGGTGACCCTGAACCTCGGCGATCGGGTCGCCGACTTCCCGGTGCTGAGGGCGACCGACGGGCGCGACGCGGTCGACCTGTCGAGCTTCACGAGGCAGACCGGGTACAACACCTTCGACCCCGGCTTCGTCAACACGGCCGCCACCCGCAGCGCGATCACCTACATCGACGGCGACGAGGGCATCCTGCGCTACCGCGGCTACGCGATCGAGGACCTCGCCGAGAACTCCACCTACCTCGAGGTCGCCTGGCTGCTCATCTACGGCGAGCTGCCGACGCAGTCCGAGCTCGCCGAGTTCTCCGAGAAGGTGCGCCGCCACACGCTCCTGCACGAAGACCTCAAGCGCTTCTTCTCGGCCCTGCCGCACACGGCGCACCCCATGTCGGTGCTGTCGGCCGCCGTGTCGGCGCTCTCGACCTATTACGAGGACTCGCTCGACCCGAAGAACCCCGAGATGGTCGAGCTCTCCACCATCCGCCTCCTCGCGAAGCTGCCGGTGATCGCCGCCTACGCGCACAAGAAGACGCTCGGGCAGGCGTTCCTCTACCCCGACAACTCGCTCGACTTCGTCGAGAACTTCCTCAAGCTCAACTTCGGCAACCTCGCCGAGCTGTACCAGGTGAACCCCGTGCTCGTGAAGGCGCTCGACCGCCTGCTGATCCTGCACGAGGACCACGAGCAGAACGCCTCCACCTCCACCGTGCGGCTCGTCGGCTCGACCGAGGCCAACATGTTCGCCTCCATCTCGGCCGGCATCAACGCGCTCTACGGCCCCCTGCACGGCGGCGCCAACGAGGCGGTGCTGCGGATGCTGGCGCAGATCCAGGAGTCGGGCGAGTCGGTCTCGAAGTTCGTCGAGCGGGTCAAGGCCAAGGAGGACGGCATCCGCCTCATGGGCTTCGGGCACCGCGTCTACAAGAACTACGACCCGCGCGCCCGCCTCGTGAAGGAGTCGGCCGACGAGGTGCTCGCCGACCTCGGCGTGAAGGACCCGCTGCTCGACATCGCCAAGGAGCTCGAGCAGATCGCCCTCGACGACGACTACTTCAAGGAGCGCCGGCTCTACCCGAACGTCGACTTCTACACGGGCGTCATCTACAAGGCGATGGGCTTCCCGACGCGCATGTTCACGGTGCTCTTCGCGATCGGCCGCCTCCCCGGCTGGATCGCCCACTGGCGCGAGGCGAACGCCGACGCCGGCACCAAGATCGGCCGCCCCCAGCAGCTCTACGTCGGGCCCGCCGCCCGCCCCTGGCCCACCGGCCGCTGAGCGCGCCGCCGCCCCTCTCCTCCGCCGCGCCTCCTCCTCCTCCTCCTCCTCCTCACGGGCCCGCTTCCCCAGAAATGCAGGAGATCCGCCCCACCTCCCCCCGGATCTCCGCGCCAGCACCCGCGCAACCGCTGAATCTCCTGCATTTCTCCACACACATCTCCACTTCGGGAGGCCGAGGGTGGCGCCTCGGCTTGAGGGCGTGAGCGTCACTGCCCGTCCAGAAATGCAGGAGATTCGGGTCGCGGCGGCTGGCGGATGCCGTGGCAGCAGAGAGCGGACCGAGACTCTCCTGCATTTCTGGAGTGGTCAGCTGTGGTCGTTGCGGACGAGCGCGGCGCGGATGGCGGCGAGCACCTCGTCCGGACGATAGACGACCTGCGCGTAGCTGAAGCGCAACACCCGGTAGCCGAGGACGCTGAGCTTGGCATCGCGCATCCGATCGTGTTCGAAGCCCGCATGGGCACCGTGGAACTCGCGACCGTCGACCTCGATGACGAGCCGATCTCCGATGAGGAAGTCGACCCTCATGTCGTCGATCCACTCCTGGATGCGGAAGCCGATTCCCGCACGGATGAGGAGACCGCGCAAGACTGATTCGGGGAACGACCCCGATGCCGGGTCGCCGGCATCCGCGATCCATCTCGAGGCCGCGGGGAGGCGACGCGCCAGTTCGGGGAGTGCACTCCGGCGGATGAGGCCGAGCCGGAGCGCGCTGTCGACAGCCCCCAGCACCCACTCGGCGGGGAAGCACGTCGCGAGGTCGAGGATGCACGCTTCGGGCGTGGTCCGGTAGCGGTCGGATGAGGGGCGGCGGCGCCAGTGGATCCGGACGCGAGGGTCGGGTTCGTCCGCGATCCGCACCCGCATGTCGTGCGCGGTGCGCATCCGGGCGTGCCGCGGGGGAACGCAGACGTGCAGCCGGTCGTCGGGTGGAACCCACATGCCGAAGGTGCGGGCGGCGCTTGCGCAGCCGAGCAGCCCTCCGACGCGCCAGGCGGACGCGAGCAGCTCGTCGATGCCGGGCAGCGCGTACCAACCCTGCCGGATGCGCACGATCACGCCGTGGCGTGCAGCGTAGCTGAGCGAGTTGTAGCTCCAACCGAGTCGGAGGAGCGCGAAGGCGGGTGCGAGTCCGCCGAGGGTTCGGATGGCGTCGTGGAGGTCCATCCTGCGACCGTCGCCGATTCCGGAGTCGCATCCGCTTCGAACTCCCGCAACCGTGGAGTGCCGACCACACGCACCGCTGTGGAGGACCGGTCACCGTCAGAAATGCAGGAGGGATGCGCACTGAGGCCACCGATTCCGGGAGCCGTCACTCGGGCGGGAGCGGATCTCCTGCATTTCTGGAGCGCGGAGGACGCAGGACGCAGGACCGAGGACTGAGTGCGGAGGGCGGCGGCGGCGGTGGCCGCACGGCGACGGCGGCGGCGCGGCCGGTCAGGCGTGCAGGGCGTCGTTGAGCTGGATGCCGTGGCCGGTGCGGGGGAGGGCCTCGACGGCGCCGGTGACCGAGTTGCGGCGGAAGAGGATGCCGGGCACGCCCGAGAGCTCGACCGCCTTGACGGTGCGGGGGCCGGCGGGCAGCAGGTAGGTGACCTTGGTGCCGGCGGTCACGTAGAGCCCCGCCTCGACGACCGAGTCGTCGCCGATCGAGATGCCGATGCCGGAGTTCGCCCCGAGCAGCGCCCGCGCGCCGATGACGACGCGCTCGGTGCCGCCGCCCGAGAGGGTGCCCATGATGGAGGCGCCGCCGCCGATGTCGGAGCCGTCGCCCACGACGACCCCCTGCGAGATGCGACCCTCGACCATCGAGGTGCCGAGCGTCCCCGCGTTGTAGTTCACGAAGCCCTCGTGCATGACGGTCGTGCCGGGTGCGAGGTGCGCGCCCAGCCGCACGCGCGAGGCGTCGGCGATGCGCACCCGGTCCGGCACGACGTAGTCCACGAGCCGCGGGAACTTGTCGAGCCCGAGCACCGAGACGCCCGCCCGCTGCAGCCGCGCCCGCGCGCCGCGCAGGGTGCCCGGATGCACCGGCCCGGCGGTCGTCCACGCCACGATCGGCAGGTGGGCGAAGATCCCGTCGAGGTTCACCTCGTTGGGCCGCACGAGCAGGTGCGAGAGCAGGTGCAGCCGCAGGTAGGCGTCCGGCGTGGAGGCGGGCGCCGCATCCGTGTCGAGCTCGACCAGCACCGCTTCGGTCGTGACGTCGCGCACCTCGTCCGCACCGACCTCCTCGGCGACGGATGCGGGCACGTCGCCCGCGGGCGTCCCGAGTGCGGGCGAGGGGAACCAGGTGTCGAGCACCGTCCCGTCGGCGGCGATCGTGGCGAGTCCGTGGCCCCAGGCGGTCGTCATGGCTCCAGGCTATCGGGGACCGTCATAGGGTTGAGCCGTGCCCGCCCTCGACCTGTCCGTCAGCACCCCCGAGCTCACCCGGCAGCTCGTCGACGTCTTCTCGGTCTCGGGCGAGGAGGCCGCGCTCGCGGACGCCATCGAGGCGGTCGTGCGCGCCCAGCCGCACCTCGAGGTGATCCGCGAGGGGGATGCCGTGGTCGCCCGCACCACGCTCGGCCGGCCCCAGCGGGTCGTCATCGCGGGCCACATCGACACCGTGCCGGTGAACGGCAACCTGCCCTCGCGCTGGGATGACGGCGGGGCGACGCTCTGGGGCCGCGGCACGGTCGACATGAAGGGCGGCTGCGCCGTCATGCTCGCGCTCGCGGTGGAGCTCACGGCTCCCGCGGTCGACGTCACCTGGGTCTGGTACGACAACGAGGAGGTCGACTCGAGCCTCAACGGTCTCGGCCGCCTCGCGCGCGAGCGGCCCGAGCTGCTGGTGGCCGACTTCGCGGTGCTCGGCGAGCCCTCGAACGGCGAGATCGAGGGCGGCTGCAACGGCACGATCCGTGTCGACGTCACCACCCGCGGCCGCCGCGCCCACTCGGCGCGCGCCTGGCTCGGCGAGAACGCGATCCACGCGGCGGCCCCCGTGCTCGAACGGCTCGCGGCGTACGAGGCCGAGAGCGTCGAGGTCGACGGTCTCGTCTACCGCGAGAGCCTCTCGGCGGTGCGCATCTCGGGCGGGGTGGCCGGCAACGTCATCCCCGACGAGTGCACGGTGCACGTCAACTACCGCTTCGCCCCGAGCCGGAGCGGCGCCGAGGCGCTCGCGCACCTCGAGCGGCTGTTCGCGGGGCTGCCGGTCGAGATCGCGGTCGCCGACCTCGCCGAGGGTGCCCGCCCGGGCCTCGACGCCCCGCTCGCGCAGCAGTTCGTGGCGGCGGTCGGCGGCGAGGCCCGCCCCAAGTACGGCTGGACGGATGTCGCCCGCTTCAGCGCGCTCGGCATCCCCGCCGTCAACTACGGCCCGGGTGACCCGGGCCTCGCGCACGCCGACGACGAGCGGGTGCCGGTCGCGCAGATCGAGCGGGTCGAGGCGGGCCTGCGCCGATGGCTGGCCTCGGCCGTCTGAGCCTCGCCGCGCGGGTGCGCTGGCGGCTCACGCCGTGGTGGGGCCGCGTGCTGCTGGTGTTCGCGGCGTCCCGTGCGGTCACGGGTGTCGCGATGCTGTGCTTCGCGGTCGTCGAGGCGCAGTTGAACCAGACGGTCGTGCCCGACCCGCTGACCTTCGCCAACAACTGGGACGGCAAGTGGTACGCGTGGATCGCGAGCTTCGGCTACCCGACCGAGCTGCCGGTCGGCCACGACGGGGTGGTGCAGCAGAACGCGTGGGCGTTCCTGCCGGTCTACCCGTTCCTGCTGGCGCCGTTCGTGCGCGCCGGCATCCCCTTCGCCCTCGCGGGGGTGGTGCTGACGCTCGCCGCGGGGGCCGCCGCCTCGCTGCTGTTCTTCGTGCTGCTGCGCGAGAACGGGTTCGCTCCCGGCTCCGCGCTCTTCGCCGTGGTGCTGCTGTGCACGGCGCCCGTGTCGCCGATCTTCCAGGTGACGTACGCGGATGCGCTGGGTCTCGCGCTGCTGTTCCTCGCGCTGCTGCTCGTGGTGCGTCGGCGGTTCGTCGTGCTGCTGCCGGTGCTCGTCGTGATGGCTCTCACGCGTCCGAGCGGGCTCGCCTTCGCGCTGTTCCTGCTGCTGTACTTCGTCACCCGCGTGGTGCGCGCGATCCGCACGCCGGCGTCGCATCCGCTGCCCCCGCGGGAGGCGGCCGCGCTGATCGTCGCGGGGCTCACGAGCGCGGCGGCGGGCCTCGCGTGGCCGGCGATCGCGTGGGCGGTGACCGGCTCGCCGACCGCCTACACCGACACGGAGCTCGCCTGGCGTTCGGGCTACGTGGGCACGGGCGGCTTCGAGCCGTTCGTCGACTGGTTCCACGGGATCGCGTTCTGGCTCGGCTTCTACGGCGCCCAGCCGGCGGATGCGATGCTCCCCGCGGCGGTCGTGCTGACGCTGCTCGCGGTGGCGCTGTTCGGCGTCTTCCTCGTCACCCCGTGGGCGCGGCGCCTCGGCATGGAGCTGCGGTGGTGGCTCGTCGGCTACCTCGTCTACCTGCTCGCGGTGTTCTTCCCGCAGTCGAGCACCTGGCGCCTGCTGCTGCCCCTCTCGCCCGCCCTCGGCGCCTTCGCGGTGCCCCGCTCGCGCGTGTTCCGGACGGCGCTCGTGGTGCTCGGGATCGCCGGGCAGCTGCTGTGGATCCACTGGTACTGGTTGCGCATGCCGGGCGACTGGTCGCCGCCGTGAGCGGGCACTCGATTCGCGGTGCCAGCGACTGGGCGGGATAATGGACTGAGCAACCATCGAAAGGGGACGACCATGGCAGCCATGAAGCCGAGGACCGGTGACGGCCCGATGGAGGCTGTGAAGGAGGGTCGCCTCATCATCGTGCGCGTTCCGCTGGAAGGCGGCGGGCGCCTCGTGGTCTCCGTCAACGATGACGAGGCCAAGGAGCTGCACGACGCACTCGCGAGCGTGATCGCGGGCTGACCCGATCCTGAACCGCAGACGCCCCGCCCGATCCCCGGATCGGCGGGGCGTCTGCGTTCGCGGGGGTCTCGGGCGTCAGTCGCCCGTCTTGACGAGCTGCAGCAGGCCGTCGCCCGCGACGCTCAGCGCGGCCGTCACGGCGCTCGACTCGGCGATGGTGGCGAGCAGCGCCCGGAAGTCGGCGACCGTCTCGTCGCGCTGCGCCGGGTCGGCGACGCGACCCCGCCACAGGGCGTGGGCGACCGCGACGACACCGCCGCGCCGCGCGATCCGCAGGCCGTGCTCCACGTAGTCGAGCACGGATGCCGGGTCGGCGTCCACGAGCACGAGGTCGTAGGCGCCGTCGTTCATGCGCGGCAGCACATCGGTGGCGCGTCCGGCGATGAGCCGGGCCCGCGCGGCGGCGATGCCGGCGTCGGTATAGGCCTGGCGGGCGCGGTTCTGGTGGTCGATCTCGACGTCGATCGTCGTGAGGGTCGCCGCGGGTGCGCCCTGCAGCAGCCACAGGCCGCTGACGCCGGCCCCCGTGCCGATCTCGAGGATGCTCTTCGCGTCGGTCGCCGCCGCGAGCACCGCGAGCTGCGCGCCCACCGCGGGCGAGACGGGCTCGATGCCGAGCTCGAGCGAGTGCTGTCGGGCGGTCTGCGTCGCGGCGGGTTCCACGGGGAACTCCTCCGCGAACTTCCAGCTCAGGTCCTTGTCGCTCACATCTCCTCCGCCCCCAGCGTAGGCCCGCGCCCAGGCGGTGCCGGTTATCCTGGGCGGGTGTCCTTCGGGTTGACCTTCGACAAGATCCTGATCATCTTGGTGATCGCGGTCTTCCTGGTCGGCCCCGAACGGCTTCCCGGCTACGCGGCCCAGCTCGCGCGCCTCACCCGCTCGCTGCGCGACCTCGCGAACGGCGCCAAGGATCGCATGCGCGAGGAGATGGGGCCCGAGTTCGACGAGGTCGACTGGGCCAAGCTCGACCCGCGCAAGTACGACCCGCGGCGCATCATTCGCGACGCGCTGCTCGACGAGGATGCGGCGGCTCCCGCGATCGCGGGGCCCGCGGCCGCGCCGCGCCGCGGTTCGGCGACCGCCTACGAGTTGCGGCAGCGCCGCCTCGGGCGGGGTGCGGTGCCGCCCTTCGACGCCGAGGCGACGTAGCGGCCCGATGCAGGGCTAGACTGGCGCGAGCGAAGGGGAGTATCCCACCTCGTCGCGACCGTCATCACGGGCTCCGACGCCGCAGCCCCGGTCGCGGCCACGGCATCCGCCGTGCGGGAGAGACGTTCGAGTCTCTCCCGTCCCCGAAAGGATCCCCGTGCCGGCCCTGCCCCTCTGGTTCGAGATCGGCACCTACGCGGTGCTCGCGCTCATCCTCGCCTTCGACCTGACGCTCGCCTTCAAGCGTCCGCATGTGCCGTCCACGCGCGAGTCGGCGCTGTGGATCGCGTTCTACGTCGTGCTGGCGCTCGCCTTCGCGGGCCTCATGCTGTGGCTCGGCGACGCCGAGCACGCCGGCCAGTTCGTGGCCGGCTGGCTCACCGAGTACAGCCTGTCGATCGACAACCTGTTCGTGTTCCTGCTGATCATGGCGCGCTTCTCGGTGCCGCGGCGCTACCAGCAGGAGCTCCTGATGATCGGCATCATCCTCGCGCTCGTGTTCCGCGGCATCTTCATCCTGCTGGGCTCCGCGCTCATCGAGAACTTCAGCTGGGTGTTCTACATCTTCGGCGCCTTCCTCGTGTACACGGCGATCCAGCAGGTGCGCACGGGTCCGCACGACGAGGTGGAGCGCGAGAGCCGCATGCTCAGCTGGGTGCGCAAGCGCATCGCCATCACCGACACCTTCGAGGGTGCGAAGATCCGCACCACGGTCGACGGCCGCCGGGTGTTCACCCCGGTGCTCATGGTGCTCATCGCGCTCGGCACGACCGACCTCGTCTTCGCCCTCGACTCGATCCCGGCGATCTTCGGCATCACGCGCAGCCCGTTCATCGTGTTCACGGCGAACGTCTTCGCGCTCATGGGGCTGCGGCAGCTCTACTTCCTGCTGGGCGACCTCGTCGACAAGCTGCACTACCTCAAGTACGGCATCGCCTTCATCCTGCTGTTCATCGGCGTGAAGCTCGTCTTCCACGCGATGCATGCCAACGAGCTGCCGTTCATCAACGGCGGCGAGGCCATCGAGTGGGCGCCTGAGATCAGCACCTGGACCTCGCTCGCGGTGATCGTGGCGTCGATGACGGTGGCGGTCGTGGCGAGCCTCGTCCGGATGCGGGTCGAGGCCCGGGCGGAGGCGAAGTCCGGGGAGCACGGCGAGCGCTCTTGACGTGAACGTCCCGGCTGGAAATGATCGGGGAATGGATGAGCGTCCGCCGGGGTACTTCCCGCCCGAACAGCCGCTGCGTCCGCCGTGGCTGCGCGAGGCGGGCGACGAGCTCGCGCCCGAACTCGTCGACACCCGCACCAAGCTCGTCGGCCGGGGGCTTCCGCCCCGCGACCCGTCCGAGCCCGTGTTCTTCCCGGGGGGTCCGCCGCGGCACGTGAGCGCGGGTTGGGTGCTGCTGCTCGCGGACGGCGACCGTGTCGCGGTCGACGGCCCGATCGTCATCGGGCGCAAGCCCTTCGAGGTCGAGGGGTTCCCGGGCGCGAAGCTCGTGAGCGTCGTCGACCGTGAGAAGACGGTCTCCAAGAACCACGCGATCCTGCTGCCGTACGACGGCGGCCTGTTCGTGCTCGACCTGAACTCGACGAACGGGGTGGCGGTCGTCGCGAACCGCAAGCGCACCCCCGTCACCTCGACCGAGTTCTCGCCCGTGCCCGACGGTGCGGTCGTCGAGCTCGGCTCCTACCTGCTCGGCGTCGACCAGGTCTCCTGAGCGCGGCCCGCCTCGCCGGTCCCGCTCCCGGTCGTCGCGGGTGCCGCGCGCGATGCATGGGGAGTTCTCCCCGGTGCCCGCGTAGGAGGAGGGTCCGCCGGATTGCTACGGTGGGGCGGACTGCGTTGCTGAGGGGAGTGCCGGTGGAGGTTCGCGAGGAGTTCGCGATCGGCGACATCGCCGTGCACTTGCGCTACGCGGGCGACAGCAACGTGGGCTCGGTGCGTGCGAACAACGAGGACAGCTTCCTCGCGGCCCCGCCCTTCTGGATCGTCGCGGACGGCATGGGCGGTCACGCCCACGGCGACCTCGCGAGCCGCTCCGCGGTGCAGGCCTTCGAGGCGCTCGCGGCCGGCTCCGCGACGAACGCGCGTGCCGTCGTCGACGCCGTGCGCGCCGCGAACGCGGCCGTGCGCGAACTGCGCGAGGAGACGATCGCCGGCACGACCCTCACGGGCGTCGCGCTCGTCGACATCGAGGGCGCGGGCCCGCACTGGATGACGTTCAACGTCGGCGACTCCCGCACCTACAGCTGGGACGGCCGCCGCCTCGAGCAGCAGAGCGTCGACCACTCGGCCGTGCAGGAGCTGCTCGACGCGGGCATCATCACCCCCGCCGAGGCGGCCGCGCATCCGCAGCGCAACGTCGTGACGCGCGCGCTCGGCGCGGAGGCGGAGGTCGAGGCGGACGTGTGGCTGCTGCCCCTGCGGGGTCGGCAGACGTTCCTGCTGTGCAGCGACGGGCTCACGAAGGAGCTCGACGACGAGGAGATCGCCCGCATCATCGTCTTCCACGACCAGCAGGCGGCGCGCGAGCCCGACGGGCCGACGCTCGCCGAGCGGCTCGTCGGGGCGGCCATCGCGGCCGGGGGACGCGATAACGTGACGGTCGTCGTGGTGGAGTCGGAGCTCGCCGGGGTGCCCGGTGAGCTCGGCGAGACCGTCGACCGCGATCCCCGCCTGTTCGAAGACACGATGCCGAGAGCCTGACCATGACCCATCGCTACACCGCGGCCGGTGACGGCTGGCTCGCGTTCGTCACGCCGGGGCGTCAGCTGTTCGTCGGTGCCGAGCTCGACCCGGCGGTGATCGACCGGCTCTGGGCGCGGATGCGCGACGAGCGCGGCCCCGCGGGGATCCTCGAGGCGCTCACCGCGAACGGCCTGTTCGCGACGCCGCCGTTCGCCTTCGTCGAGGCCGGCGACGGCACCGTGGGCGTCATCGTCCGCGGGGACGCGGTGGTGCGCGCGGGCGCCGAGCAGGTCTCGGGCGCCGGGGCGACCACCTGGATCGAGCGCCGGCTGCCGGGCGGTTCCGTCGGGGTCACGCTCTCCGGCACCGGGTCGCTCGAGCTCCCGATCGAGGCGGGCGTCGTGCGCGCCGGCTCGTTCGCGAGCGGCAGCGCCGCGCTCGCGGCACCGGCACCGGCGGCACCGGCACCCGCACCGGTCGCCGAGCCCGCCGCTCCCGCGCCCGACCCGTCGCCGGCGCCCGCGCCGGCCCCCGTCGTCGCACCCGCAGCCGTCGCCGAGCCCGCACCCGCGGCACCCGAACCCGTCGCATCGGAGATCTCCGAGGAGACCGTCGTGAGCGTCGACGAGGTCGGGCTGCCGCCCGCGGCCTCCGCCGAGGACGCCGCGGCGCCCGCGGGCGGCTACGACTACCTGTTCGGCGACACGATGTACCGCTCGGTCGAGGACGCCGCGGTGCGCGCCGAGGAGCCGGAGGAGGCCGAGGAGGAGGCGCCCGCCGCCGGCGGCGACCACGACGGCAGCACCGTGCTCGCCTCCTCGATCACCCGCACGCGCGGCTCGAAGCGCGCCGCGCGCGAGGCGCCCGCCCCGCCGCCCCCCGCATCCGTCTTCGTGGTGCTGCCGAACGGCACGCGCGAGCCGCTCGACCAGGCGATCGTGATCGGCCGCGCGCCGAGCGTCTCGGGCGTGCCCGCGGCGCAGCTGCCGCGGCTCGTGACCGTCACGGGCGGCGACCAGGACATCTCGCGCTCGCACGTGCGGCTCGCGCTCGAGGGCGGCACCGTCGTCGTCACCGACCTGCACTCGCGCAACGGCACCACGATCGTGCTGCCGAACGGCGAGACCCAGAAGCTGCGCGGCGGGGAGCCGACCCCCGTGATCGTGGGCACCGTGGTGGATCTCGGCGGCGGCGTCGAGCTGCGACTCGAGGAGGTCTGATGCGTCGGCCCACGTCGTCGCCCCCCGAACTGCCCGGCTACAGCTACGTGCGGGTGCTCGGCTCGGGCGGGTTCTCGGACGTCTTCCTCTACGACCAGCAGCTGCCCAAGCGCCGCGTCGCCGTCAAGGTGCTGCTGCTCGACGAGCTCACCCCCGCCAACCGCGCCGCCTTCGTCGCCGAGGCGAACCTCATGGCGCAGCTCTCGGCGCACCCCTACATCGTCACGATCTACCACGCCGACGTCGCCTCCGACGACCGGCCCTACTTCGTCATGGAGTACTGCTCGGGCCCGAGCCTGGGCGAGCGCTACAAGCAGGCGCCGCTCGCGGTCGCGGATGCGCTGCGCACAGGGGTGCGGCTCTCGAGCGCCGTGCAGACGGCGCACCAGGCCGGCATCCTGCACCGCGACATCAAGCCCGCCAACGTGCTCAGCAACGACTACGGGTGGCCGGCGCTCACCGACTTCGGCATCTCCTCGGCGGTCGACGACGCTCTGCCCGCCCACACGACGACCGTCGCGGGCGCGGTCGGCGACACGAGCACGAGCGGTACGAGCGGTCAGGTGGGCCTCTCGGTGCCGTGGTCGCCGCCCGAGATGTTCGAGGACGATCCCGATCCGGACGTGCGCAGCGACGTGTTCTCGCTCGCCGCGACGATCTGGACGGTGCTGGCAGGCCAGACCCCCTTCGAGGTGAAGGGTCGCGGCAACGGCACCCTCGACCTCATCGGCCGGATCGAGCGCGGTGCGATCACCCCGATGGACCGCACCGACATCCCGCGCTCGCTCATCGCGGTGCTGCAGAAGGGCATGGCGACCGAACGCGAGGACCGCTTCGCGAGCGCCCTCGACTTCGGGCGCGCGCTGCAGCGGGTCGAGATGGAGCTGGGCTACGCGCGCACCGAGCTCGAGGTGCCGAACCTGCACCTCGAGGCGCCCGAGCGGCCCGCCGACACCGGGGGAGCGGACGAGACCCGCGTGCGGCAGGTGGCGACGATCGAGGCGCAGCCTGTCGCCGCAGCCCCGCCGCCCGGCGGCGCCGACGAGACGCGCGTGCGGTCGACGACCACGATCGAGGCGCAGCCGTCCGCAGCCCACGTCTCCATGCCGCCGGCCGCCCCGTCGGCACCGGTCACCCCGCCTGTCGTCGTCGACGCACTGCCGTCCGAGACGGTCGTGCGGCCGCGCGGACCCGCGCCGCAGCAGCCGCCGCCGGCTCAGGTGGAGTCGGTCGACCCCGCGCCCACGCGCTCGGGCCGCGGACGCGTCGTCGGCATCGTCGTGGGTGTGCTCGCGGCGCTCGTGGTCGCGGCCGTGGTCGTCGGGATCGTGCT
This sequence comes from Protaetiibacter intestinalis, assembly GCF_003627075.1. Taxonomy (NCBI): domain Bacteria; kingdom Bacillati; phylum Actinomycetota; class Actinomycetes; order Micrococcales; family Microbacteriaceae; genus Protaetiibacter; species Protaetiibacter intestinalis. The sequence continues at coordinate 2,064,900 of NZ_CP032630.1, forward strand.
GTTCGGGGGATCGCCCGAGGAGGCGGGGCCGACGCCCGGGGCCAGCTCGAGTCCCGACGCCGTCGTGCCGACGATCATCCCGGTGCCGGAGCTCGCCTCCGCGGCGACCGCCGAGGGCACGGTCGTCACCTTCCCGGTGACGAACCCCGACCCCGAGGACGGCGACCGGCTCGTGTGGCGGCTCAGCCGGGCAGACCAGCCCCAGTTGAAGACCGCCGAGGGGGATGCCGTGGTCGTCGACGGCTACACCGAGGGCACGCCGCTGTGCGTCGACATCATGATCCTCCGCGCCGGTAAGACGTCGGATCCGCTCACGACCTGCTACCCGCCCGCATGAGCACCGCCCTCCGCATCGAGTTCTGCGGCGAGCGGTACACCGCGACGCCGGGGGAGACGTTCGTCATCGGCCGCGAGGGCGACCTCGAGATCGACGACAACCCCTACCTGCACCGCCGCTTCCTCGCCATCGACGAGGAGCGGGGACTGTGGTGGATCAGCAACGTCGGCAGCCTGCTCTCCGCCACGATCACCGACGGCTCGGGCGGGGTGCAGGCCTGGCTGCCGCCCGGTGCCCGGCTGCCCGTCGTGTTCCCGCTCGTGCAGGTGCTGTTCAGCGCGGGCTCCACCACCTACGACTTCACGATCGAGAACGACGAGCAGTACTTCTCGACGACCAACATCCACTCGGGCGCATCCGGCACGACGACGATCGGCGTGGTGCCGCTCACCAGCTCGCAGCGCCTGCTCGTCGTGGCGCTGTCCGAGCACGTGCTGCGGCAGGATTCCCCCGGCCGTGGCGAGATCCCGAGCTCGGCGGAGGCGGCGGAGCGTCTCGGTTGGCCGCTCACGACGTTCAACCGCAAACTCGACAACGTGTGCGAGAAGCTCGACAAGGTGGGCGTGCAGGGGCTGCGCGGAGGCCGTGGCAAGCTCGCCACCAACCGCCGTGCGCGGCTCGTCGAGTACGCCGTCGCGAGCCACCTGGTGAGCCGCGAGGACCTCGTGCTGCTCGACCGCAACACCTCCGCGGGAGCCGCGGCGCACGCGGATGGGGATGGGGAGTAGTCCCCGTTCGCGGGCAGAAAACGAACAGCGCTCGCATGTTAGCCTGAACCGGCTCGACCCCGGACGGGGGCAGACAACACGCGATTCCGAGGGGTGATCTCAGCACGTGATGGGGGGGATCCAGCGCGCGCGCCGCAAGACGATCGCATCCGCGGCGGTCGTCGCACTCGTCGCCGGCGGCACGCTGACGGTGGCCGCGCTGCACCCCGGATTCCCGGTGACGGATGTCGACCTCACCTCCCGCGACGTCTGGGTGACGAACGCCGAGCAGCAGCTCGGCGGGCGGCTCAACCGCCAGATCGACGAGCTCAACGGCTCGGTCACGGCGGCCTCCCCGAACTTCGAGGTGCTGCAGGACGGCGACGCGCTGTTCCTCGTCGACCCCGACAACCTGCACCTCGAGTCGGTCGACCCGGCCACCACCTCCGTCACGAGCTCCGTCGACCTGCCGGCCGATGCGGAGGTCAGCTACGGGGGCGACGTGCTCGCCGTGGTCTCCGGCGGCAAGCTCTGGGCGCTGCCCGCGGTCGGCGACCTGCAGCTCAACACCGTCTCCCAACCTCCGCTGCTCGACCTCGGCAAGGGCGGCCACGCGGTCGTCACCGCGAGCGGGGCGATCGTCGCGGTCTCCCCGCAGGACAAGACGCTCTACCGCATCCCGACCCTCGCCGACGTGCCCGTCGAATCCGCCTTCCCGAAGATCGGCGACTTCCAGCTCGCGGCGATCGGCGAGACCGTCGTGGCCCTCGACACCTCCACCAACGAGCTCGTCACCGAGGACGGCACCGTCCGCCCGCTCGGCGACGAGCGCGCCCTGAAGCTCCAGCAGAGCGGCCCGGCCTCCGAGTTCGCGATCCTCGCGACCGGCGCGGGGCTGCTGCGGGTCGCCCTCGGTTCGGGCGAGGTCGAGACCCTGGATGCCGGGGGCGCCTCCTCGAACGACCCCGACGACGTGGCGGCCCCCGTCAACCTCGACGGCTGCGCGCACGGCGCCTGGGCGCACGCGCAGCTGTACATGCTGGCGTGCCAGGGCCAGCAGCCGGCGACGCAGGACATCGAGCAGCCGACCGCGGGCGACCGCCTCGAGTTCCGGGTCAACCGCAGCATCGTGGTGCTCAACAACCTCAGCAACGGCAACGTCTGGGTGCCGTCCGAGAACATGCGTCTCGTCGACAACTGGGACGACATCACGCCGCCCGAGCAGGAGGAGACCGAGGAGGAGGGCGACGAGAAGTCGGCGCTGCAGTCCTTCGAGGACACCCTCGCCGAGCGCACCGACGAGAACCGCGACCCGACCGCCGTCGACGACGCGTTCGGTGCGCGCCCCGGCCGCACCACGATCCTCTCGGTGCTCGACAACGACTCCGACCCGGACGGCGACGTGCTCATCGTCTCGGAGTTCGGGTCGGTCGCCGAGAGCTCCGGCACCCTCGACCTCATCGACGGCGACCGGGCACTGCAGTTCACGCCGTCGCCCACGGCCTCCGGCACCCTCCACTTCAGCTACACCGTCGACGACGGACGCGGGGGTCACGCGACCGCGCAGGTCTCGGTGCACGTCGTCCCCGAGGGGTCGAACGAGGCGCCCGTCGAGCTCCGACGCTCGGCCGTGACGGTCGAGGCCAACCAGACCGTCGAGTACAACGTGCTCGCCAACTGGCGCGACCCCGACGGCGACGACATGATCGTGGTCGGCGCGGCCCCGACCTCGGGCGACCTCGTGCAGTTCACGCCCGACGGCGTCATCACCTTCACGCACCAGACCTCGGAGCTCGGCGAGAAGGAGGTGCAGTTCCAGGTCTCGGACGGCACCGACGGCGGCATCACGACCGGCACGCTCACCGTGACGGTGCAGCCCGCCGGATCGCAGAAGCCCGTCGGCACGCCCGACTTCGCCACCGCGTTCACGGGTGAGGAGATCACCCTCAAGCCGCTCGGCAACGACATCTCGCCCTCGGGCGCGCTGCTCGCGATCACGGGGATCGAGGACCCGGGCGAGGGCGCGTCGGCGACACTCGACACCGACAAGAACGCGGTGCGCTTCAGTGCCTCGAAGGCCGACGTCTACTACTTCGAGTACACCCTGGTCGGCAACGGCATCCCGAGCGTCGGCATCATCCGGGTCGACGTCAAGGACGTCCCGGCCGAGCAGGCCCTGCCGCCCATCGCGGTGAAGGACACGGCCTATCTGCGCGGCGACCAACCCACCACCGTCTCGGTGCTCACCAACGACGTGAGCCCGGCGGGGCGCATCCTCGCGGTGCAGAGCATCCAGGTGCCGCCCGAGCTCACCGCGAAGGGCGTCGTCGTCGAACTGCTCGAGGCGACCCAGGTGCGGATCACCTCCCCGCAGGCGCTCACCTCGCAGGTGAGCTTCACCTACACGATCTCCGACGGCCTGAACACGGCGACGGCGGGCGTGACCGTCGTGCCGGTCGCCCCGCTCACCAAGCACCAGCCGCCCGTCGCCCTCGACGACTTCGTCACCGTGCGGGCCGGCGACATCGTCACGGTCGACGTGCTCGCCAACGACCGGCACCCCGACGACTCGCGGATGTTCCTCGACGAGGCGCTCATCGCCGAGCCGAGCGCGGGCATCGCCTTCGTGAGCGACGACAAGGTGCGCTTCCAGGCGCCGACCGAGCCCGGCCAGTACCGCGCCGACTACCGCGTGCTCGACGCCTACGGCGAGTCGGCCGCGGCGAGCGTCGTCTTCACGGTGACGCCGTTCTCGGAGGACGGCAACCGCGACCCGAAGCCCGAACCCGTCGTGGCGCGGGTGCTCGCGGGCGGCACCATCACGATCCCGCTGCCCCTGCAGCAGATCGACCCCGACGGCGACTCGACCCAGCTGCTGCGGTTCCCGACCGGCCCCACCCTGGGCAGCATCACGGATCAGGGCGAGGACTTCTTCGAGTACACCGCCTCGCCCGCGGCATCCGGCACCGACACCTTCAGCTACCAGGTCTACGACACCTTCGGCGCCACGGGCACGGCCGAGATCCGCATCGCCGTCATCCCGCAGCCCGACGAGCCGGGCAACCCCTCGGCGGTGCCCGACAGCGTCTCGGTGCGGCCGGGGAAGATCGCCCAGGTCGACCTGACGCTCAACGACTCCGACCCGCAGGGTTCGCCCATCTCGGTCTCCGAGGACCTCATCGACGTGCCGAAGGGCATCGAGGCGGAGGTCGTGGGCCACCGGTACCTCGTGCTCACCGCGCCGAAGGAGGAGGGCTCCTTCTCACTGCGCTACACGCTCACCAACGGGACGGGCGGATCGGCCGTCACCTACGTGCTCGTGCAGGTGACGCCCACCGCGCCGCTGCTGCCGCCCTCCGCGGACGACCTCGCCCTCACCCTCAAGGACATCGCGGGCAAGAAGTCGGTGACGGTCGACATCTTCGACGGTTCGGCGTTCAACCCCGCCGGTTCGAACGACGCGCTCGAGGTGTCGCTCGAGGGGCCGAACGCGTCCTCCGCCGAGCTCGTGCCGGACCAGCACGGCAAGATCTCGGTGACGCCCGGTGAGCGTCGCCAGGCGATCGCGTACCGGGTCACCGACCCCGAGACGAAGCTCAGCGCGACCGCCTTCCTGCTCGTGCCCGCCGCGGTCGACGACTCCTACGACGATCCGCCGCGGATCGACCCGAACCTGCCCACCCAGTACGTGTCGATGAACGAGGCGCGCGAGTGGAAGCTGTCCGACATCCTCGAGGTGCCCTCGGGCCGCGAGGCGTGGATCCCGGATGCGAGCACCGTCTCCTCGATCCAGTCGGACGGCACCTCGAACTACGTCGACAAGGGCACCATCCGCTTCCAGGGGGGCCTCGACTACCGCGGGCCGGCATCCATCAGCTTCACCGTCACCGACGGCGCGTCGAAGGACGACCCCAAGGGCAACACCATCCCGCTGACGATGACGATCATCGTGGGCGACCCGGAGTTCCGCGACACCCCGCCCACCTGGACGCCCCCGAACATCCAGCTCGAGGTCGGTGAGACCTCCACCTTCGACCTGCGCACCGCGACGGGCCACCCGAACGAGCAGATCCGCCAGGAGGTCACCTACTCGGATCTGCAGGGCATCGGCGGCCGGATCACCGGCTCGCTCGACGGCTCGACGCTCACCGTGAGCACCCCGCGCAACACCCCCAAGGGCACGACGTTCGAGCTCGACGTGACGCTGCGCTGGGACAAGTTCGTCGTGCCCGGCAGGATCACGGTCACCGTCGTCGGGTCGACGCGCGCCCCCGCGGTCGCGGTGGCGGACGACTACGAGACCCAACGCGGCGACGGGGCCGTCGTCGCGAGCCCGCTCGTGAACGACTCGAACCCCTACGGCGACTCCGGCGAGCCGCTCACGATCGTGGGCGCCGAGGTGCAGAACTCGGGCGAGCCCGCGGTCGTCACCTTCACCGACGACACGGTGCGGATCACGCCCAACGCGAGCCTCAAGTCCGGCACCGTCGTGGTCTTCTACACGATCCAGGACGCGACCGAGGATCCGGACCGGCAGACGACCGGCACGATCACGGTCGTCGTGAGCGACGTGCCCGACCAGCCGCAGAAGCCCACGGTGCCGACCCAGGGCGACGAGGGCACCGTGCAGATCGGGTTCCAGGCGCCCGCCACCAACGGCAAGCCCATCACCTCCTACGAGGTGCGGTCGACGCCCTCCGCGACCATGCCGACGAACTGCGGCCCGCCCTCGTGCACCATCACGGGCCTCACCAACGGCACGAGCTACCAGTTCTCGGTGCGCGCGATCAACGAGCACGGGCCCGGCGCGTGGTCCGAGTGGTCGAACGCCGTGATCCCCTACGGCACCCCCGGCACTCCCACCGTGGCGATCGCCGTCTCCGACCAGTGGGCGCCGAACGCCGTCATCAGCGCCAGCTGGTCGGGCGTCTCCGCCAACGGCGGCAGCGTGAGCTACCGCTGGCGGCTCGACAACGGCTCGTGGAACTCGACGACCGGCACGAGCACGGGCAATCAGACCGTCCAGGGCGGCAACCACACCTTCGAGGTGTTCGCGGTGAACTCCGGCGGCAAGGAGGGCGCGCACGACTCCGAGGTGCGCAGCATCCAGACGCAGACCGTGCCGAACGCTCCCGGGGGCCTCACGGCAACCGTGACCGACAGTCAGGCCCCGGGTGCGATCCGGTGGAACTGGAACGCGACGAGCGCCTCGACCGGCGGGACGGCCAACCTCAGCTACCAGGTCAGCACCGACGGGTCGAACTGGGTCAGCCCCAACAACGGGACGCTCTCCCACGCGCGATCGGGACTGGCGCAGGGGGAGTACAGCCTGTGGGTGCGCGCGGTCAACAAGGCGGGGTCGTCCGGTGCGACGGGCCCCGTGAAGGGCACGGTCACGAGCCCGCCTCCGCCGACCGCGACCATCGTCAGCAAGACCGCCCAGGCAGTGGATGGCTGCTCGTCGGGCTGCTATGCGGCGAACGTCCGACTCGACAACATCTCGGCCGGCACGTACACCATCGTCATGGCGTGGGAGAGCGGGTGGGATGACAACTCCAAGTCGGGATACGTCTCGTCCGGCGGCACCCTGCGCACCAGCGGTGCCACCGGCACGCTGCCGACGAACGAACGGCTCATCATCCGCGTGACCGGGCCCTCCGGCTCCTTCGACACCGGATACCTCACCCGCGCTCAATGGGCTGCGATCCCCACCACCTGAAACGAGAGAGAGACATGCCCGTCACCCAGGAGCAGGCGACCTGGTTCGCCGACGCCTTCCAGAAGCTCGTCGCGAACGTCGACAAGGCGATCGTCGGCAAGGACCACGTCATCACGCTCGTGCTGACCGCCCTCATCTCCGACGGCCACGTGCTGCTCGAGGACTACCCGGGCACCGGCAAGACGGTGCTCGCGAAGTCGCTCGCTAACACCCTCGACGGCACGACGAGCCGCATCCAGTTCACGCCCGACCTGCTGCCCTCCGACGTCACGGGCGTGCAGATCTACGACCAGGGCAAGGGGCGCTTCCAGTTCCACCCGGGCCCGATCTTCGCCTCGATCGTGCTCGCCGACGAGATCAACCGCGCCTCGCCGAAGACCCAGTCGGCACTGCTCGAGGTCATGGAGGAGGGCGTCGTCACGATCGACGGCGAGGGTCACGCCGTCGGTGCCCCGTTCCTCGTCATCGCGACCCAGAACCCGGTCGAGCAGGCCGGAACGTACAAGCTGCCCGAGGCGCAGCTCGACCGCTTCCTCATCAAGACGAGCCTCGGCTACCCGGACACGAAGACCGCGGTCAGCCTGCTGATGGACTCCTCGACGCGTGCCCGCGCCTCGCTCGTCTCGCCCATCATCAAGCCCGAGTCGATCGTCGCGATGAGCGCGCTCGCCTCCGAGGTGCACGTCGACGAGGCCGTCATGCAGTACCTCTCCGACATCGTCGACGCGACGCGCAAGCACCGCGACGTCGTGCTCGGCGTGAGCATGCGCGGCGCCATGGCGCTCGCGCGCGCCGTGAGGACCTGGGCGATCTCGAAGGGTCGCAGCTACGTGACGCCCGACGACGTGCGCGAGCTCGCCGTGCCGGTGCTCGCCCACCGCCTCGTCATCGACCCCGAGTCGGACTTCGCGGGCGTCAAGGCCGAGGACGTCGTCTCGCGCATCCTCGTCGACATCGAGCCCCCGGCCTACCGCGCCGCCTGAACGCATGACCATCGCCACCCGACTCGACACCGCGACCGCCCTGCTGCGCCCCGCGGGCGCGAGCCTGCGCCGCTTCGGCACGGGCGTCGCGAACGTCGTGCGACCCGCGGCGCGGGTCGTGTGGCGGATCGTCGGGCCGGTGCTGCGGGTCATCACGGGGGCCGGCTGGGTCGTGCTCGGCCTCGGGGCGCTCGCGATCGTGCTGAGCCTCGTGTTCGACTGGCAGGAGTTCACCTTCCTCGGCTTCGTGCTGCTCGCCTCCGTCGTCGTGGCCGCGTTCTTCCTCGTCGGGCGCTCGAGCTACGGCGTGCTCATCGAGCTCAACCCGCGTCGCGTCGTCGTCGGCGAGCGGGCGATGGGCCGCATGGTGGTCACCAACACGGGCGCGCGCCGACTCGCGCCGACCCGCATGGAGCTGCCCGTCGGCAAGGGCGTCGCCGAGTTCCAGCTGCCGGCGATGACGCCCAAGCAGGAGGAGGAGGAGCTCTTCCAGGTGCCCACCAACCGGCGTGCCGTCATCGTCGCGGGCCCGGTGGAGTCGATCCGGGGCGACCAGCTCGGCCTGCTGCGCCGTGCCGTGAAGTGGGCGGATGCCGTGGACCTGTTCGTGCATCCGCGGACGGTGCGTCTGGCCTCCTCGGCCGCGGGCCTCGTGCGCGATCTCGAGGGCCAGGTGTCGTCGAAGATCACCAACAACGACCTCGCCTTCCACGCGCTGCGCCCCTACGTGCCGGGCGACGACCGCCGCTACGTGCACTGGCGCACCTCGGCGCGCATCGGGCAGCTCATGGTGCGCCAGTTCCAGGAGACCCGGCGCTCGCAGATCATCGTCGTGCAGCCGACCGGCGCCCAGTTCTTCGCGGGCGAGGACGAGTTCGAGCTCGCCGTCTCGGCGGCCGCGTCGATCGCCTCGCAGATCATCCGCGACGGCACCCAGCTCGACGTCGTGAGCGAGGCCGGGCCGTGGCGCACCCGCACCGTGACCTCGATGCTCGACTCCTCGAGCCGTCTCGAGTACGGCCACACGGGCGGCTTCACGACGCTGCGCGACCTCGTGCGCGAGCGCACCAAGCGCCTGCCCGCCCCGAGCGTCGTCGTGACGGTCGGCGGTTCGAAGCTGTCGCCCGGCGACATCCGCAGCGTGCAGACGCTGTTCGGCTCGGACACCACCCACCTCGGTGTCACCGCCGAGCTCGGCGCCCAGCCGCGGCTCGGCTCGGTCGCGGGGATGACGATGCTCACCGTCGGCCGGCTCGAGGACCTGCCCGGCCTGTTCCGAGGGCTCAGCTCGTGACCGCCGCGACCACGACCGCCGCGGCATCCGCCCCCCGCACCTCGGCGCTCGCCTGGCCCGGGGGTCGCACCTGGCTCGACATCACCGTGCTGCTGGCGCTCGCCGCGCTCGGCGTCATCGGCTTCACCCCGTCGTACGGCGGCTACAGCTTCCTCGCGGCCGGGATCGGCGGGCTCGTGCTCGGCGCGCTCACGGGCGTGTTCACGAGCGTCTTCCGGCTCGGCGGGCTGCTGACCTTCGCGGTGGCGATCGTCGGGTACTTCGTCGTGGGCTCGGCGGTCGCGGTGCCGAGCCAGACGATCTTCGGCGTCGTGCCGACGCTGCAGTCGCTCGCGAGCCTCGCGATCGGCACGGTCTACGGCTGGGCGGACCTGCTCACGCTCTCGACCCCGGTCGGCGCACCCGCCTACATCGCCGTCGTCCCGTACGCCGCGAGCTGGGTCGTCGCCCTCGTCTCGACCCTGCTCGCGACGCGTTGGCTGGCCCACCGGCCGCGCACGGCCTGGCGGTTCGGGGTGGCCCTCGTGCCCGCGACCGTGCTCTACCTGGTGGGCATCCTGGTGGGCACCGACGAGGCGTACCAGGCCGGCATCCGCGGCGTCGCCTTCGCGGTGCTCGTGCTCGTCTGGCTCGGCTGGCGCACGCCCGTCGGCGGCGTCGCCGCGACGGCCGACCGCTCGCTGCTCACCCGCAAGATCGCGGGGACGGTCGCCGTGGTGCTCGTCGCCGTGCTCGCGGGCGGGGCGGCCGGATACTGGCTCGCCCCCGCGAAGGACCAGCGCTTCGTGCTGCGCGACGAGATCGAGCCGCCCTTCGACCCGCTCGACTATCCGAGCCCCCTCGCCGGCTACCGGCACTTCACCAAGCAGGTGGACGAGGAGGAGCAGTTCACGGCGACCGGGCTGCAGCCGGGCGACCGCATCCGCATGGCGACCCTCGACTCCTACACCGGCAAGCTCTGGAACGTCACCGACTCGAACGCGAGCGCGGCAGGGTCGGGCTCGTACGAGCTCGTCGGCCGGAGCCTGCCGTCCGCGCCCCTCGTGACCCCGGTGGCGCACCCCGAGGTCGACATCACGATCACCGGCTACCAGGACGTCTGGGTGCCGGGCGTCGGCTATCCCACCGACTTCGAGCTCACCGGCGGCGAGGCGAAGACGCACTCCGACGACCTGCGCTACAACGCCTCCACAGGCAGCATGGTGCTCACCACGGGGCTGCACGAGGGCGACAGCTACCGCATCGACGCGGTGACCCAGGAGGCGCCGAGCATCGAGGAGCTGTCGTCGGTCCCGGTGGCGAACGTCGAGCTGCCGCCCGTGACGGGCGTGCCCGACATCGTGTCGTCGAAGGCCCAGGAGTGGGCCACCGGTGCCGTCTCGCCCGCCGAGCAGCTCGAGGCGATCCGGCTGAAGTTCGTGACCACAGGCTTCCTCAGCCACGGGCGCGCCTCCGACGCGGTGCCCTCACGTGCCGGACACGGCGCCGACCGGATCTCGGACCTGCTCGACGCCACCCAGATGATCGGCGACGAGGAGCAGTACACCTCGGCCTTCGCCCTCATGGCGCGCAGTCTCGGCTACCCGGCGCGCGTCGTCATGGGCTTCGCCCCGGAGGTCGGCGAGGGCGGCGGCACCGTCTCGGTCACCGGCGACGACGTCACCGCGTGGGTCGAGGTGGCCTTCGAGGGGGTCGGCTGGGTGCCGTTCGACCCGACGCCCGACGAGACCGACATCCCGCAGGACCAGGTGCCGAAGCCGCAGAGCGAGCCGCAGCCGCAGGTGCGCCAGCCCCCGCGCTCCGACAAGGAGCCGGAGGACCTGCTCACGCCCGTCGAGCTCGAGAAGCAGGACCCGGACGAGGACGACGTCGACTTCGTCATCCCCGGCTGGGCCTACGGGGTGGGCATCGGCCTCGTCTCGCTGCTCGCGGTGGTGTTCGTACCGCTGCTCATCGTGGGGACGGTGAAGGCCCGTCGCCTGCGCAAGCGCCGCCGCGGACCCGTCGCCGACCAGGCGGCCGGCGCCTGGGAGGAGCTCGCCGACCGGTACTCCGAGCTCGGCTACCAGGTGCCGCCGAAGCTCACCCGGCCGCTGCTCGCCTCGCGCCTCGAGGCGCAGTTCCCGGCGAGCGAGCAGCAGGCGCCGCCGCGCCTGCGGGTGCTCGCCTCCGAGACCGACGAGCTCGTCTTCTCCGGCCGCGAGGGTGCCGCCGAGGAGGGGACGGCGCTGTGGGATGACGCCCTCGGCGCCGTGGGCGCCGCCCGCGCCGCAGCCCCCGCGCGCGTGCGCCTGCTCAGCCGCTACCGCATCCGATCCGCACGCGACCTCGCGGCGCGCCTCACCACCACCGCACCGCGAAGGAGCGAGCACTGAAACTCAAGCTGACCCTCCAGCGGCCCTCCGGGCCCGAGGCCGACATCGTCGTCACCGCGGACGCCGGCGCCACCGTCGCCGACGTCGCCGCCGGAATCCAGGCGCGCGACCCCTACCTCGCCAAGCTCGGCGCGACGTCGGGCGGTCCGGTCACGCTGACCGTCACCGACGCAGGCGGGACGGCGCCTCGGGTGCTCGACGCCGACTTCGCGATCGCAGAGGCGGCCGTCGGTTCGGGCGCGACGATCTCGATCGTGCCGGAGGGCACGAGCGTGCAGCCCGCGAAGACGGCCGCGGCCGCGAAACTCGTCGTCGTCGAGGGGCCGGATGCCGGTGCCGAGTTCGCGCTCGTGCCCGGCACCGTCTTCATCGGCCGCGACGCGGCGAGCGCCGACCTGGTGCTCGCCGACTCGCTCGTGTCGAAGCGCCACGCTCGTGTCGACGTGTTCAGTCACGCCATCCGCCTCGTCGACCTCAACTCCGCCAACGGCATCGAGGTCGACGGAGGGCTCGTGACGCGCGTCGACCTCGAGGATGGCGACACGGTGCGTCTCGGCGACACGGTGCTGCGGGCCGCGATCTCCGCGCCCGTCGCGGCCGCCCCTTCCGGACCGCCGCCCGGCCCGATCGCCTTCAACCGTTCGCCGCGCGTCGAGTCGCGTTACCCCGGGCAGGAGTTCGCGGCCCCCGCGCCGCCCGCCGAGCAGGACGCGCAGCCCTTCCCCTGGCTCGCGCTCGTCGCCCCGCTCGCGATCGGCGTCGTCGGCATCTTCTTCATGAACCGCAACCCCGCGATGCTGCTCCTCGTGCTCGCCTCGCCGATCCTCATGCTCGGCACCTGGTGGACGGCGCGCTCGACCCGCAAACGCAAGCGCAAACTCGACATCGAGAACTTCGACGCCCGATCCGAGGCGCTCGAGAAGACCCTCGCCGAGGAGGTCGAGCGCGAGCGCGCCGTGCGCCTCGCCGAGAGCCCGTCGACGGCCGAGGTGTACCAGCAGGCGCTCGAGCTCGGCCCGCTGCTATGGACCCGTCGGCCCGAGCATTGGCAGTTCCTCTCGGTCAACCTCGGCATCGGCACCATGGAGTCGCGCAACCGGGTGACGAGTTCCAAGGAGGACACCGGACTCCCCGAGTACGTCGAGCGGGTCAAGAAGACCCAGGACGCCTACCGCCACATCGCGGGCGTACCCGTCACCGAGAACCTGTACTTCTCGGGTGCGCTCGGCATCGCGGGACCGCAGCCGGTCGCCGCGGACGCCGCGCGCGGTCTGATCGTGCAGCTCGCGGGGCTGCACTCGCCCGCCGAGCTCGTGGTGGCCGCCGTCGTCTCGAGCACCTGGACGAACGAGTTCGAGTGGCTCAAGTGGTTGCCGCACACGGCATCCCCGCACAGCCCCCTCGATGCCGTGCACCTCGCCAACAGCCAGGCGACCGGCGGAGCCCTGCTCTCGGCCATCGAGGAGCTCATCGCCACCCGCGCGAAGGACCGCGAGCTGCGCGGCGCCAAGATGCTCGAGAAGTCCGCGCTCGTCGCGGGAGCGTCGGCCGGCGACGGCGCGGACGAGGTCGCCCCGCCACCCGCGGCCACGCCGGCGGTCGCGCTGCTCATCTCCGACGACGCCCCCGTCGACCGCGCGCGCCTCGTGCAGCTCGCGGAGCGCGCCGCCGACGCGGGCGTGTACCCGATCTGGGTCTCTCCGGCGCAGGCGCAGCTGCCCGCCGTCGCCCGCACCTACGTCGCGTTCGGCGACGATTCGACCGCCCAGGTCGGTCTCGTCCGGCTGGGCGACGCGATCACCGACGTGCGCACCGAGCCGGTCACGCGCGAGCAGGCCCTGTGGTTCGCCCGTCGTCTCGCCCCCGTGACGGATGCGGGCGCCCTCGTCGAGGACTCGAGCGACCTGCCGCGATCGATCATGATGCTCTCCCTCGTCGGCCCGTCGCTCGCGACGAGCCCCTCGGCGGCGGTGGGTCGCTGGCGGGAGAACGACTCCATCCACGACCGCTCCGGCGGGCCGCTCGTGCGGCGCCGCGCCGGCAAGCTGCGTGCGATCGTCGGCTCGGCGGGCGTCGACGCGATGCACCTCGACCTTCGCACCCAGGGACCGCACGCCCTCGTCGGCGGCACCACCGGATCCGGCAAGTCGGAGTTCCTGCAGGCCTGGGTGCTCGGCATGGCGGCCGAGTACAGCCCCGACCGGGTCACCTTCCTGTTCGTGGACTACAAGGGCGGCTCGGCGTTCGCCGACTGCGTCGCCCTGCCGCACTGCGTCGGCCTCGTCACCGACCTGAGCCCGCACCTCGTGCGCCGCGCCCTCACCTCGCTGCGCGCCGAGCTGCACCACCGCGAGCACCTCTTCAACCGCAAGAAGGCGAAGGACCTCCTCGACCTCGAGAAGCGCGGCGACCCGGATGCGCCTCCCGCTCTCGTGCTCGTCATCGACGAGTTCGCGGCTCTCGCGGGCGAGGTGCCGGAGTTCGTGGACGGCGTCGTCGACATCGCCCAGCGCGGGCGCTCGCTCGGCATCCACCTCATCATGGCCACCCAGCGCCCCGCGGGTGTCATCAAGGACAACCTGCGCGCCAACACCAACCTGCGCATCGCGCTGCGGATGGCCGACGAGTCGGACTCGATGGACGTCGTGGGCGACAAGATCGCCGGCACCTTCGACCCCTCGATCCCCGGGCGCGGCATCGCGAAGACCGGCCCCGGGCGGCTCACCCCCTTCCAGTCCGCGTACGCGGGCGGCTGGACGAGCGACACCCCCGTCGCGCCGAGCGTCGAGGTGGCCGAGCTGCGCTTCGGAGCCGAGCACCAGTGGGAGCAGCCCGGCAAGGACGAGGCGGTCGCCGCCGAGACGCAGGCGGATCCCGGCCCCACCGACCAGGCCCGGCTCGTCGCGAACCTCATCGCCGCGGCGGGCGAGGCGCGCATCCCGGCGCCGCGGCGTCCGTGGCTCGACGAGCTGGCCCCCGTCTTCGACCTCACCCGGCTGCACCAGCGCACCGACGCCGAGCTCGTGCTCGGCGTGGTCGACCTGCCGCAGCTGCAGCGCCAGCAGGAGGTCGTGTTCCGCCCCGACGTCGACGGCCACATCGCGTACTACGGCGCAGGCGGCGCGGGCAAGACGGTCGCGCTCCGCAGTCTCGCCGCCGCGGCCGGCATCACCCCGCGCGGCGGCCCCGTCGACGTGTACGGCCTCGACTTCGGCACCGGCGGGCTCCGGATGCTGGAGGCGCTCCCGCACGTCGGCTCGATCGTCTCGGGCGACGACCCCGAGCGCGTCGTGCGGCTGCTGCGGCTGCTGCGCGACGAGCTCGAGCGCCGCAGCGCGGCGTACACGGCCGTCGATGCGGGCTCCATCGTCGACTACCGGCGGATCGCGGGCATGCCCGAGGAGCGACGCATCCTGCTGCTCGTGGACAACTTCCCGTCGTTCAAGAACGATTTCGAGATCGGTGCGACGCGCGCCCCCTGGTACGGCGTGTTCCAGCAGATCCTGGGGGAGGGGCGCGGCCTCGGCATGCACGTGGCGATCACCGCCGACCGTCCGGGTTCGGTGCCCACGGGCATCTCCTCGGCATTCCAGCGCCGGGTGGCGCTGCGTCTCGCCGACGAGGGCGGCTACATGCTGCTCGATGCACCTGCCGACATCCTCTCGGCCTCCTCGCCCCCCGGCCGCGCCGTCATCGACGGGGCCGAGGCACAGCTCGCGATCGTGGGCGGCGAGGTCGGCGTGGCGGAGCAGGCGAAGGCGATCACGGCGCTCGGCGAGGCGATCCGCCGCACCGGGCGCGCCGAGGCCGCCGAGGTCGGCACCCTCGGCACCGAGATCCCCGCGGCGACGCTTCCCTCAGAGGTCGGGGGGCTGCCGGTGCTGGGCGTCTCCGACGACACGCTCCAGCCGGTGGGCTTCGAGCCCTCGGGGGCGATCGTGCTCTCGGGGCCCCCCGCCTCGGGCCGCACCAACGCGCTGCGCTGGCTCATCGCATCCGTCGCGCGCGCGCACCCGAAGATCGCCCGTTACTACTTCGGATCGCCCCGCTCGGAGATCGGACAGCGGCCGGGGTGGGAGGCGAAGGCGCTCACCGTCGAGGATGCCGCCGCGCTCGCCAAGGAGGTGACGGCGACCGTCGCCGAGACAGGCGGTGACGAGAAGATCCTGGTGGTCATCGAGCAGATCGGCGACTTCCTCTCGACCTCCGCGGACTCGGCCATGGTCGAGATGATCAAGGCGATCAAGCGCAGCGACCACCTGCTGATCGCCGAGAACGAGAGCGGTGGCTGGGGCTCGTCCTGGCCGCTCCTGCAGGAGGTCAAGGCGGCGCGCACGGGCTTCCTGCTGCAACCGGAGTCGATGGAGGGCGACACGATCCTCAAGACCTCGCTGCCCCGCGTCTCGCGTGGGGACTTCCCGCCCGGCCGCGGGTTCTTCATCGCCCGTGGCAAGGCGGTACGAGTTCAGCTGCCGCTCGCGCCGGACTGAGGAGACGCCATGGGGAGTCATCCCCATCGACGCTTGCTCAACAATTGAATACTGTCGAAGACACCAGCCCCCGTGCCTCGCGGGAACCACTAGAAGGAGCATCATGGCCAACCTCAACGTCACCTACGACGAGCTTCGCGACGCCGCCCGCCGTCTCCAGGCCGGCAAGGACGACCTGCACTCGAAGCTCGCCGAGCTGTCGAACCTCGTGCAGTCGCTCACCGCCTCCGGCTTCCAGGCCGAGCAGTCGTCTGCCGCGTACCGCGACTCGTTCGAGCAGTTCCGCACGGGCACCTCGCAGGCCATCGACGGCCTGGAGGGCCTCGCCAACTTCCTCGTCTCGGCGGCCGACGCGCTGCAGCAGACCGACGAGGGCCTGGCCAACGCCATCCGCGGCTAGTCCGCGTCACGGTGGTCCCCGCCTCGAGGTGGGGACCACCGGCCATACCACCACCGCCCACCGCCGCCCGAGAGGATCCACCCGTGGCCGACAGACTCCGGATCGACTACGACGATCTCGCCACGCTCGACAGCGGGCTCACGCGCGCGATCACCGCGCTCGAGCACGACGGCGAATCGGCGGAGACCCTTGCGGGCGCGGTGGGTGACGCGCGACTGGCCGACCGCATCCGCGGTTACAGCCACGGCTGGGCGGTGCACCGTGGCCACATCCGCGAGAACCTCGTCTGGCTGCGCGACTCCGTGAAGCAGATCCACACCGAATTCGAGGCGACCGACAGCGATCTCGCGAAGGGGCTGAAGGGCTGAAATGAGCATCGACGACCCGATCCCCGACCCGCTGCCGGGGAACGTCGCAACCATCGGCATCCAGGCCCGCAGGCTCGCCACGACGGCCGACGCCCTGCTCGACGCGATCACCGAGCTGCGCGCCCTCGCCTCCGAGCACATCACGATCAGCGAGGCCGCCGACGAGGTCCGCGAGAAGGCGAGCGAGGCGCGCGTCGACGCAGAGAAGGTCGAGTCCCGCTATCGTGGCGCGGCGGATGCCGTCTCCGGATACCGCACCGCCCTCGTCGCCGCCCAGCAGCGGGCCGATGCGGCGCGCGGCCGCATCGAGGCCAACAACGCGCA
Source organism: Protaetiibacter intestinalis (assembly GCF_003627075.1). NCBI lineage: Bacteria > Bacillati > Actinomycetota > Actinomycetes > Micrococcales > Microbacteriaceae > Protaetiibacter > Protaetiibacter intestinalis. The sequence goes on from NZ_CP032630.1 coordinate 2,081,897, forward strand.
GGCGCGCTACTGGCGCCGACGCAAGGAACAGCTTCGCGAGACCATCTCGAACGGCGCCGGTGATCAGGAGACCGTCGAGGACTATCAGCAGGCCAGGGATCACGTCGCCCGCTACGACGCCGAGTACTTCGCCGCTCTGAAGGAGTACGACGCAGCCGTACAGGACAAGGACGACGCGGCCATCGCGGCGGCGAACGCCCTGCAGGCGGCCGCCGACGGATCCGGCCTCAACGACGGCTTCTGGGATCGGGCGGGTGCCGTACTCGAGTTCGTCTACGAGCTCGCGCAGCAGTACCTCGCGCCACTCATCGAGAAGCTGCGGGCGATCCTCGAGATCCTCAAATCGATCGTCGACATCCTGTGCCTCATCGTCACGATCCTCGCGATCTTCCTTCCGTTCCTCGCTCCGCTCGCGGCCGCGCTCACGGTGATCTCGGTCGCGCTCGCGGCGGCCATCTTCCTCTGCTCGCTCGCGCTCGTCATCCTCGGACGCGAGTCGCTTGGCCGGCTGCTCGCCGACGCCATCAACGTCGCAGTCGGCATCGTCACGGCGAAGATGGGCGGCGTCAACGTCTTCAAGCCGGGCCCCGCGGTCTCGGGTGCCATGCAGGCGTTCAGCAAGGCGGCGTGGGTCCAGGGCGCCGCCGAGGTGAAGCTCGCCTTCTCGTTCGCGACGGCGATCGAAGGCGGTCATACGGCCGAGGTGCTGGCCGGTTGCGCCCTCGACGTCGGCGGGGAGCTATTCTCGAAGGAGCTCGGCATCACGCTCGTGAGCGACTTCGGCCGCGGCGTGATCGACTCGGCGCTCGATGTGCGCTTCGACGCCTTCCCCGAGCCCGGCGAGTCCACCTGGTTCTCGGAAGGCGACCAGATGTGGAACTGGGACGTGGAGACCTGGGCTGTGCCCCTCGGCCAGGGCATCGTGTCCGGGATGACGGGCGGCGTCGCCGGCCCCGTGTTCGACGGGATCGCCGGTGTGCAGAGCCTGGTGGGTGCCGCGTGAGCCTCGACGTGACCCTGCCGAGTGAGTGGTGGCATCTCGGCGCGCCCATCGAGGACCCGCAGGCGATCATCGCCGCCCACCTCGCGACATCCGGTGCGACGTCCGCAGCCCAGGAGCGACTGCGGCACGGCCTCTCCGCGGTCCTCGACTACACCCATCGGCTCGGCGACGGACGCCGCACGAGCTTCGCGCTCGTCCGTGACGTCGAACGCGGGCAGGTCGAGGCGCTCCTGAGTGCGCGCATCACGCGCGTGAGCGTCGATTTCGCCGAGAAGTACCACGCGGCGCTCGTGGAGGCGACGGTGCCCGACGGCGTCGAGGTCGTGAACCAGCGCATCGAGCGCGCGACGCTGCCGACGGGGGAGGCGATCGTCGTGCATCACTTCGTGCTGCCACTGGACGACGCCGGGCCCATGGTGCCGGCGATGGAGCGCTGCGTCGTCGCCCTGTTCCCGCCTGCCCCGGAGCCGACGATGGTCGAGTTCCTGTTCGCGACACAGAACCTCGCCCTCTTCCCCGATCTCGTCGACTACGCGCTTGCCGTCGTATCGGGCGACAACCCCGGGGTTCCGGCGTCCTTCGAGCTGGAGGCGGCCTCGTGAGCGCACCGCGGTTCATCCTTCCGGGGCAATGGGGTCGCGTGAACCTCACCAACGAGACGAGCATGCGCAAGTCGATCCGCCGGCTCACCGAGCAGGTGACGGGGCGCAAGGAGGAGCTGGCCTCGACGCGCGCGGAGCTGCGCGACCGCTTCCTCAAGGCCGCTGAGGTCGCGCGTGAGGGGGGCGCGAGCGACCTCTACACGGGTCTCAGCATCGCCCCCGGCATTCCCCTGCCTGCCTGGATCGCGGTCTTCGAGATGGAGATCGGCAGCACCGACTTCGCCGCCCTCGGCATCGAGAAGCTGCGCGAGGTGCTGGACGCCGCCGTCGGAGCCGCACCAGAGGGTGGCGAGACGTCGCGCGAGGACATCGCCTCGCCGACGCCGATCCACGCGGTCCGGCACACCTGGCGGCGAAGTCGGCTCGTCTCGGAGGGTGACGTCGAGCGCGAGTTCGATCTCATCGAGGCCGACTACTGGATCGCGGCTGCGGCACCGGCGCGGCTCGCCATGATCACCTTCACCACCGCGTACGCGGAGTACGAGGAGGAGATGCTCGAACTGTTCGATGCCGTCGTGTCCACGATCCGCTGGGAGGTCGCCGCGGACGTCCGAGAGGAGCAACGGTCATGAGCGATCTCGTGATCGACGACGAGGGGCTTGAGGAGCTCGAGACGCGGCTGCGTCGCGTACGCACCGAGTTCCAGAACGCCGAGAAGGGGGCGCGCCACGTCGCCGATCAGGTGGGTCACCCCGGGCTCGCGGACGTCGTGCGCCGCTTCGGCGAGAACTGGGATGTGCGCCGGGAGGAGCTCATCGAGGAACTCGGCGGACTCGTGGATGTCGTGCAGACGATCCGCGAGACACTCGACGAGCTCGACGCCGAGCTCGCAGCCTCGGTCCCCACAGGATCCGACGACTCGGAGGACACGGACGGATGAGCCTCGCCACACTTCCCGGCGACCCTGACGCGGTCGCCGCCGCGGGCAGCGGCTACGAGCACATCGCGGAGGCGATCGCTCGCAGCGTCGCCCGCCTGCGCGAGGTCACGGACGGTAGCGGTCGCGGGCATACGGTGACGGCGCTCGCGGAGCGGGCAGAGGGTGTCGCGGACAAACTCGGGAGGGCGAAGCCCCGCTATTCGACGACGGGCAGCGCATTACGCACCTACGCGGTCGCTCTGCGCGAGGCGCAGCGTTCTGCGGCGGGCGCCGCATCCGAGCAGAGCAGCCGTCAGGGCAGCCTGAACACTCACCGCTACCGGCTCGAGAACCTGATCGACGAGCGCCAGACCGCCATCATGGCCGGCGACGCGCAGCATGCCGACGAGCTGCGGGACCGGATCGCCTACGAGACGCACCGCGTCAACGAACTCGACGGGGAGGTGCGCGAGGCCGAACAGGCCTACCACCGGGCCGTCGAGTACCGCGACGCGGCCGCGCGCACGGCGATCGAGGCCATCTCGCCCGTGCTGGAGGACCTCAAGGACACCTTCGGTTCGGTCTTCCACGCCTGGGTCGATTCGCTACCGGGCTTCCTGCAGCAGATCGGCCGTTGGGTCGAGGCGATCCTCGTGCCGCTCATCACGGCGATACAGGAGGCGATCGCGACGATCGTGTCGCGAATCGGCTACCTGATCACCTTCGTGAGCCTGCTGGTGCAGGTGCTGCAGCACCTGCCACCCGAGATGTGGTTGGTGCTCCTCGCCGGCGTCGGACTCATCCTCTTCGGCGGGGTTGTCGGCGTCGTCCTCGGTTCGTTGATCATCGGCGTCCTCGGGGCGGTCGTCCTCCTGCTCACCCAGTCGCTCGCGGCAGATCTCAACCAACCCACCCCCGTCATGACCCCCGTCAACAAGACACCGGTATCGCGTGAATCCGCTGAGGGCCGTGGCGACCGGTACGCCCAGGTCATGTCGGACGACAACGACCTGGACGAGCTCGGCGGCGCCGACATGACCGTCGTCGAGGTCATCGAGGTGCTCGACGAGAACGGCAACCGGATCGGCTGGCGCGTCATCCTGCCGAGCACTCAGGACTGGCAGGAGGCGGGGCCGATCGTCGGCAACGACCCGACGGGTGACAAGGGCGCGATGAACGACTGGGGCTCGAACCTCGCGCTCATGCTGACCCCCGAGCAGCAGGCCGCGTACGAGCGCGCCGTCATCCAGGCGATGCAGAAGGCCGGGGTCGGTCCCGACGACCCGGTGATGCTGTGCGGGTTCAGTCAGGGCGGCATCCTCGCCGGCAAGATGGCGGCCGATCCGAACTCGCCCTTCAACATCCAGGCGGTGTTCGCCGCGGGTGCGTCGATCGACGGCATGAAGATCCCCGACGATGTGGCCGTGCTCTCGCTGCAGCACACAGGAGATGTGGTTCCCATGCTCGATGGCCCGCTCTCGAACTCGAGCCACCGAGGCGACAACTGGTACACGTACTACGAGGATCCACCCGTCGCGACCGACCAGCCGCATAATGCCTTGCTGTACGGCGACACCGCCCGGAAGCTCGACGGCCTCGGCGACCCGCTCGTGCGCGAGATCATGGAAGAGCAGGACATGTTCTTCAGCCAGAACGAGCGGTCGACCCTCTACTCGGGCGCAGAGCCACGATGACCCTCAACCCCTACGGACGTGTCGCGCAGGAGATCGCCCGCGCTCTCGGTGCACCACAGCCTGGCGGTGCACCTCTGCCCCCGTCCGAGCACCCTGTCGATCTCGCCGCCGTGGCCGCGGCACCGGATGCGAAGGTCCGCGTGCGGGCCTGGTCGACCGGTATCCCCGGATTCGGCGTACGAGTCGAGCTCGCGACCACCGTCGACGACGCGCGTCTCGCGCAGATCATCGACTCCGTGTTCGCGAGCGTGTGGCGCGCGTGCCCGAGGACGCCGGACGCGGTCTCCGTGGCGGTCGCGCGCAGGAGCGAGCTGCCCGCGATCGACGAGGTGCTCGACTATGCGGATCTGCACGTCCCTGCGGTGCTGCTCGGTCTCGCCGCCGACGTGCGGCGTTTCGGCAACATCCGCCTCGAGCGCGCGGAGCTCGAGGCCCGGTACGGGGAGCGTGCGGAGTGAACGAGACGATCGCCGAGACCACCTCAGACGAGCGCCAGACGCTTCCTGAGTTGCGGTTCCGGCTGCCGGGGGCGTGGCAGCAGGTGCGCCTCGATGACCCGGAGACGGCGCGGGCCGACGTGAAGGCGCTCATCGAACGCCAGGTGGGGCGGCAGGACGAACGCGCGGCACTGCGCGGAGAACTGCGGGCGGCTCTGACCGATCGCCTTCAGTCTGCTGTCGAGAGCGGGGCGATCGCGCTGTTCGTCGCGCTCGAGATCGAGGGACTGCCGCTGTCGGCCTACTACACCGTCTATCTGCCGGCCCAGCCGATCTCGGGCGCGGTGGGCACCTCCGCCGATGCGGTCGCCGGGGTGTTCGAGACCGGACTGCGTCAGGCGGATCCGGGCGCCACCGTCGTGCGCGTCGCCTCCGAGGAGTCGATCGCGCTGCGCACCCACCGTCATCAGGCGGTCGACGTGCCGACGGAGGAGGGCGAGCCGCAGCGGCAGCTCGACACCCTCGTCGTCGACTACTGGCTCACGGTGCCCGACACGAAACGCGTCGTGTTGGTGAGCTTCGCCACCGCTCTCGGTGGGATCGAGGAGATCATGCTCGACCTCTTCGACGCCATCATCGAGGTGAGCTACTGGGTCCGCTAGCCTCAAACGGGGCGTTGGCCCACGGGAGGTGACGGTGGCGGACACGGACGACGACGGCTTCATCGGCATGCCGCCGGGCATCTTCGACTCCGGCACCTTCAAGCTGCCGCCGAAGCCGGAACGCCCTCGCGTGGAGCGCGAGGAGATCGTCTTCGTTCCCACGACGCCCGGGATGCAGCCCGCCGTCCCGGAGCCCGAGTCCGTCTCCGCGGCGACCGGGCCCGCGGATGAGGGCCTCGCGGTGCAACCCCCGGCGGAGACGTTGTCGATCGAGACTCGGCGATCCTTTGCAGACCCGGCCGACTCACCGTATAGGGCACCGCTCGTCGCCGAGCCGGCCGCCGTCACCGCGGAGACCCCCGTCGTACTCGCATCAGCGCCGACCACCCTGGCCGCCGCATCCCCGCCCACGCGCTGGCGGCTCTTGCTCGCGGACGGAACTGAGGTCGCCGTGAGCGGCACCGTGCTCATCGGGCGCAACCCGGCTCCGTTCGATGCATGGCCCGATGCCGCGTTGTCGCCCGTGGACGACACCACCCACTCGGTTTCCAAGACGCACGCCGCCTTCGAAGCAGACGACTCGGGGTTGTGGGTGCACGACCTCGACTCGACGAACGGTGTGTGGGTCGTACACGGCGAGGACGTGACAGAGGTCGTCCCCGGTCGCCGCGTCAACGTGCCCGACGGCTCGACCGTCGAACTGGGCGACTATGTGCTCGGGGTGCGACGCTCGTGACGTCGCGTGGGGGGTGGAGCCGACGGGCGCGCTGGGTGAGCTCCGTGACACGTCGACCCACGGGACGTCACGAACGACGATTCCTCGCGGTGGCGGCTGCCGTCGTGGCGATGTGCCTGGTCGCCTGCGCGCCGACGAGGCCCCCGCGTGCGGAGTCGGACGCAGCTGTCGTCGCCGCTGTGGAGGCCGTCCCGGGCGTGGACGGCGTTCTCCTCAGTCAGTACACGGCGGGGCTGTCCGGGTCGGGGCTCACCATGAAGGTCTTCCTCGATGCGAACGGACAAGGGGACCTGGCAGCCGTCGCCGACGAGGTCATCGGGGCCGCATGGTCTGCCGTGCCGTACGAGCCGGAGGGGATCACGCTCCAGGCACTACCCGGCCCGCTGCCGGACGGCGCACGATTCGGCGACTCGTCGGACCCTGGCATCGACCTCACGGACGTCGCGTCCCGACTCGGTCTTGAGAGCGACGACGACTCGGGATCGCACCTGGGCTCGGCCGGCACCTCGCTGCATCTGAAGCAGGCCTTCCTGTCAGCGCGATACGGCGCATGGAACGATCCCGGCTGAGGCGTTCGGCTTGCGGTGATATCCTCGGGGGATGCTCGTTCGGCGCCTCCTCCTTCGTCGCCGCGACGAGGCCTAGCCCCGGCCTCCCTCGTCGCGGAGTCTCGCCGTGGGCCGACCCACTTCGTTGAAGGAACCCATCCATGAGCATCGTCTCCGAAACCGAGACCACCCCTGCGGCTGACGCCCACATCCCCGAGCGTCCCCGCACCCTGGCCGAGAAGGTCTGGGACGCCCACGTCGTCGCCAAGGGCGAGAACGGCGAACCCGACCTCATCTACATCGACCTGCACCTCGTGCACGAGGTCACGAGCCCGCAGGCCTTCGACGGCCTCCGCCAGGCCGGCCGCCCCGTGCGCCGCCCCGACCTGACGATCGCCACCGAGGACCACAACACCCCCACCCTCGCGATCGACCGGCCCATCGCCGACCTCACGAGCCGCACCCAGATCGACACGCTCCGCAGGAACGCCGAGGAGTTCGGCATCCGCCTGCACTCGCTCGGCGACATCGAGCAGGGCATCGTGCACGTCGTCGGCCCGCAGCTCGGCCTCACGATGCCCGGCATCACGGTCGTCTGCGGCGACAGCCACACGAGCACCCACGGTGCGTTCGGCGCGATGGCGTTCGGCATCGGCACCTCCGAGGTCGAGCACGTCATGGCCACCCAGACGCTGCCGCTCAAGCCCTTCAAGACGATGGCGATCACCGTCGAGGGCGAGCTGCGTCCCGGCGTCACCGCGAAGGACATCATCCTCGCCGTCATCGCCCAGATCGGCACCGGCGGCGGCCAGGGCTACGTGCTCGAGTACCGCGGCAGCGCCATCCGCTCGCTCTCCATGGAGGGCCGCATGACGATCTGCAACATGTCGATCGAGGCGGGCGCGCGCGCCGGCATGGTCGCCCCCGACCAGATCACCTTCGACTACGTCGAGGGCCGCCCGCATGCGCCGGCCGGTGCGGACTGGGACGCCGCGGTCGAGTACTGGAAGACGCTCGGCACCGACGAGGGGGCCGTGTTCGACGCCGAGGTGTTCCTCGACGCGAACGAGCTCGAGCCCTTCGTCACGTGGGGCACCAACCCCGGGCAGGGCGTCTCGCTCTCCGACGTCGTGCCGAGCCCCGAGCAGTACACCGACCCCAACGACGTCACCGCGGCGCAGCGCGCGCTCGAGTACATGGACCTCGAGGCCGGCACCCCGATGAAGGACATCAAGGTCGACGCGGTGTTCATGGGCTCCTGCACCAACTCGCGCATCGAGGACCTGCGGGCCTTCGCCTCGATCATCCAGGGCCGGAAGAAGGCGGACGGCGTGCGCGTCATGGTCGTGCCGGGATCTGCCCGGGTGCGCATCGAGGCCGAGGCCGAGGGCATCGACAAGATCGTCGAGGAGTTCGGCGCCGAATGGCGCTTCGCCGGCTGCTCGATGTGTCTCGGCATGAACCCCGACCAGCTCGCGCCGGGGGAGCGGTGCGCCTCCACCTCGAACCGCAACTTCGAGGGCCGGCAGGGCAAGGGCGGGCGCACGCACCTCGTGTCGCCGCTCGTCGCCGCCGCCACCGCCATCCGCGGCACCCTGTCGAGCCCGTGGGATCTGGCGCAGTCCGAGGGGGGGAACTGACCATGGAGAAGATCACCGTCATCGAGGGCGTCGCCGTGCCGTTCCGCCGCTCGAACGTCGACACCGACCAGATCATCCCCGCGCAGTTCCTCAAGCGCGTCACCAAGACCGGCTTCGACGACGCCCTGTTCTACTCGTGGCGCCAGGACCCGGACTTCATCCTCAACCAGCCCGCCTACCAGGGCGCGAAGGTGCTCATCACGGGCCCCGACTTCGGCACCGGCTCGAGCCGCGAGCACGCGGTCTGGGCGCTGCGCGACTTCGGCTTCCGCGCGGTCATCTCGCCGCGGTTCGGCGACATCTTCCGCGGCAACTCAGGCAAGCAGGGGCTGCTCACCGGCACCATCCCCGAGGAGCAGATCGAGCAGCTCTGGGCCCGCATCGAGGCCGAACCGGGAATGGATGCCACCGTCGACCTGGTTGAACGCACGGTGAGCGTGGGCGAGCTCCGCTTCGGATTCGACATCGACGATTACACTCGGTGGAGACTGCTGGAGGGGCTCGACGACATCGGGCTCACCCTGCGCGACGAAGCGCGGATCAGCGAGTTCGAGACCACCCGCGAGAGCTGGCGGCCCCGGACCCTCCCCGTCCGCTAGCCCCACCGGGCATCAGGCAAGGCAATAGGTAGCAAGTGGTGGATTCTGTCGCGACGAATCTCGCGCGTGACGCCCAGAAGGCGGGAGCGCGCGTGGGTCTGACGGCCGACCGGATCGTGGTCGACGGCGGCAAGCCGCTCGTCGGCCGGATCGAGGTGCGCGGGGCCAAGAACCTCGCCACCAAGGCGATGGTGGCGGCGCTCCTCGGCGACAGCCCGAGCCTGCTGCAGAACGTGCCCGAGATCAGCGACGTGCACGTCGTCACGCGCATGCTCGACGCCTACGGCGTCGCCGTCACGAGCCCTGCCGAGGGCGAGCTGCTGCTCGACCCGTCGAACGTCGAGAAGGCGCACTTCGCCCAGATCGACGCGCTCGCGGGCTCCAGCCGCATCCCGATCCTGTTCTGCGGGCCGCTGCTGCACCGCCTCGGCGAGGCGCTCATCCCCGACCTCGGCGGCTGCCGCATCGGCGACCGGCCGATCGACTTCCACATGGATGCACTGCGCGCGTTCGGGGCGATCGTCGACAAGAGCTACGAGGGCATCCGGATCACGGCCCCCGACGGCTTGCGCGGCGCGAACATCGAGCTGCCGTATCCGAGCGTCGGCGCCACCGAGCAGGTGCTGCTCACGGCGGTGCGCGCCGAGGGCGTCACCGAGCTCAAGAACGCGGCGATCGAGCCCGAGATCATGGACCTCATCGCGATCCTGCAGAAGATGGGCGCGATCATCTCGGTCGAGCCGAACCGCACGATCTTCATCGAGGGCGTCGAGACCCTGCAGGGCTACACGCACCGCGCGATCTTCGACCGCAACGAGGCCGCCAGCTGGGCCTCGGCCGCGCTCGCGACCGACGGCGACGTGTTCGTCGGCGGCGCGAAGCAGCAGGAGCTCATGACGTTCCTCAACATCTTCCGCAAGGCGGGCGGCGGCTTCGACATCCAGGAGGACGGCATCCGCTTCTTCCGCGCGGGCGAGCTGAAGCCCGTCGTCGTCGAGACGGATGTGCACCCCGGTTTCATGACCGACTGGCAGCAGCCGCTCATCGTCGCGCTGACCCAGGCCGACGGCGTCTCGGTCGTGCGCGAGACGGTCTACGAGAACCGCTTCGGCTTCACGAACGCGCTCGTCGAGATGGGCGCCGAGATCGTCGTGCACCGGGACGGCTACGACTCGCCCGACTGGCGCGTGCCGCGCCGCCCGCTCGAGCAGGTGGCGGTGATCACCGGCCCGTCGCAGCTGCACGGGGCCGACGTCAACGTGCCCGACCTGCGCGGCGGCTTCAGCTACCTCATCGCCGCTCTCACGGCGCAGGGACGCTCGACGATCACCAACGTCGGCATCATCAGCCGCGGCTACGAGCGCTTCGTGGAGAAGCTCGAGCAGCTCGGCGCCGAGTTCACGCTCGGCTGATGGCGGGGAAGCCCCCGCGGCGCAGGCGGGAGAAGACCTTCGGCTGGCGTGTGATCGCGGCGATCCTCATCCCGCCGCTGCTGTTCCTGGCGCGCTACCGCATCCGCCACCCGGAGCGGCTGCCGAAGCAGGGCGCGTTCGTGCTCTCGCCCAACCACTACTCGAACCTCGACCCGGTGACCACGGGCTACATCGTCTGGAAGCTCGGCCGGGTGCCGCGGTTCCTCGCCAAGGCGAGCGTCTTCCGGGTGCCGGTGATCGGCCGGATCCTGCGGGCGACCGGCCAGATCCCCGTCGAACGCGCCGACCGCGGGCAGGGGCGCGAGTCGCTCGCCGCGGCCGCGAACCTCGTCGACGACGGGCTCGCCGTCATCATCTACCCCGAGGGCACCCTCACCCGGGAGCCCGACCTCTGGCCCATGCGCGGCAAGTCGGGCGCGGTGCGGATGGCGCTCGAGCACGACGTGCCGCTCATCCCCATGGCGCACTGGGGCGTGCAGCAGATCCTGCCGCGCTACTCCAAGAAGGTCAGCCTCTTCCCGCGCAAGACGATCGACGCGATCATCGGCGAGCCCGTCGACCTCGACCGCTGGCGGGGGAGGCCGGTCGACGCGGCGCTGCTCGCCGAGGCGACGGAGGCCGTGATGGCGGCGATCACCGCCCTGCTCGAGGAGCTGCGCGGCGAGACCGCGCCGCTCGAGCGCTGGGATCCGGCACGGCACGGCCAGAGCGAGGTGGGCCGGTTCGACGCCTCGCCGTCCTCCGGTGCGGGAGAATGATCCCGTGACCGTCGACGCCGCCGAGCCCCGCCGGGTCGCCGTGCTCGGCGCCGGCTCCTGGGGGACCACCTTCGCGAAGATCCTCGCCGACGGCGGGTCGCGGGTGGCGCTGTGGGCGCGACGCCCTGAGCTCGCCCGCGAGATCACCCAGTCGCACCGCAACTCCGACTACCTCCCCGGCATCAACCTGCCCCTCGGCCTCGCCTCCTCGAGCCGCCTGCCCGAGGTGCTCGAGGGCGCCCAGCAGGTCTACCTCTCGGTGCCGAGCCAGTCGCTGCGCGAGAACCTGCGCATCGTGCGCGAACTCATCCCCGACGGCGCGCCCGTCGTCTCGCTCATGAAGGGCGTCGAGAAGGGCACCGGCGACCGGATGAGCGAGGTGATCGCGCAGGAGCTCGGCGTGGGGCCCGAGCGCATCGCGGTCGTCTCGGGCCCGAACCTGGCCCTCGAGATCGCCAAGGAGCAGCCGACGGCGGCCGTCGTCTCCTCGGCGAGCCTCGACACGGCATCCGCGGTCGCCCGGGTGGCGAGCAACCCCTACTTCCGGTCGTTCGTCAACACCGACGTCATCGGCACCGAGTTCGGCGGCGTGCTGAAGAACCTCATCGCGGTCGCGATCGGCATCGTCGACGGCGTGGGCTATGGCGAGAACACCAAGGCGTCGATCATCACCCGCGGGCTCGTCGAGATGACGGACTTCGCGGTCGCCTTCGGCGCGCGGCCCGAGACCCTCGCGGGGCTCGCGGGGCTCGGCGACCTCATCGCCACGTGCGAGTCGTCGCTGTCGCGCAACAACACGGCGGGTCGCCTCCTCGGCCAGGGCTACGCCTACCAGGAGGTCATCGCCCAGATGAACCAGACCGCGGAGGGGCTGTCGTCGGTGGCTCCGGTGCTCGAGCTCGCCGCGAGCGTCGGGGTCGAGATGCCGATCGTGAGCCAGGTGGCCGAGGTGCTGGCCGGTACGCTGGAGCCGCGGGACATCGCCCCGCATCTCACGACCGACACCGACGTGCCGCAGGGCGAATGACCCGCGCAGTCCCGAACCCGGAGGCCGCATGATCCGCGTCGCCCTGCTGTTCGGCGGACGCTCGAGCGAGCACGGCATCTCGTGCGTGACCGCCGCGGGCGTGCTGTCGGCGCTCGACCGGGAGCGGTTCGAGGTGGTGCCGATCGGCATCACGCGCGACGGCGCCTGGACGCTTCAGCCGGACGACCCGGAGCTGTTCGGCCTGCGCGCGGAGCTGCCCACCGTGCTCGACAACGGATCGCGTGTGCGGCTTCCCGAGTCGGCGGCCTCGCGCGAGTTCACCCTCGTGCACGCCGACGGCTCGGTCTCGTCGCTCGGCGAGATCGACGTGTGCTTCCCGATCCTGCACGGCCGCTTCGGCGAGGACGGCACCGTGCAGGGTGCGCTCGAGCTGCTCGGCCTGCCGTACGTCGGCAACGGGGTGCTCGCCTCGGCGCTCGCGATGGACAAGCACATGACGAAGACCGTGCTCGCCGCCGTCGGCATCGAGGTGGCGCCCTGGGTGGCCCTCACCCCGCACGGCTGGCGCGACGACCGCGCGTCGCTCGAGGACCGCATCCGCGCGCTCGGGCTGCCCGTGTTCGTGAAGCCCTCGCGTGCGGGCTCCTCGGTGGGCGTCACGAAGGTGACCGACTGGTCGCAGCTCGAGATCGCCGTCGACATCGCCTTCGCCGAGGACACGACCGTGCTCGTCGAGGCGGCGATCGCCGGCCGCGAGGTCGAGTGCGCGGTGCTCGAGGGCCGGGCGAGCGCGAGCCCGCGGGTGAGCGTCGCGGGCGAGATCGTCGTCACGGGTCGGGACTTCTACGACTTCGAGGCCAAGTACCTCGACCCCGACGCGGCCGAGCTCATCTGCCCCGCACCACTCGATGCGGGCGAGCTCGGCGAGATGCAGCGCATCGCCGCCGAGGCGTTCACGGCGATCGGCGGCGCGGGGCTCGCGCGCGTCGACTTCTTCCTCACCGAGCACGGCTTCGTCGTCAACGAGATCAACACGATGCCCGGCTTCACGCCGATCTCGATGTTCCCGAGCTGCTGGCAGGCCTCCGGGCTGTCGTATCCGGAGCTCATCACCGAGCTCGTCGAGCTGGGGCTCGCGGCGAGCCGCTGACACCGGCGGGTGTCAGCCGCCCAGCCCCGAGTCGGAATCGATGATGTCGGCGTCGTCGAGGTCGGTGCACTCGTGGCCGTTCGGGGTCGTGTAGGAGACCGCCCGCTGCAGATCCATGAGCACGGGCGTCGAGCCGACCTTCTCGGTGTCGATCACGACGTCCACCGCCGGCTCGCGGCCGTAGCTGGTGAGGATGTAGCTCGGGGCGTCGTCGCCGTCGACGAGCCAGAAGATGCCGTCGATCTCGATGCAGCGCGTCGTGGAGGCGCTCGGCACCTCGACGCCGCAGTACAGCAGCACCGAGACCGGGTCGCCCCAGGCGCCCGTGGCCTGCGCGTTCGTCTGCCGGCGCTGCTGGTCGCCGACGGTGTCGGGCAGACGCACGATGACGTCCGCGCATCCGGGGTTGTTGGCGTCGTCGGCCGGATCCATCGCGACGATCGGCGTGCAGCCCGAGAGGGATGCGGCGAGCGCCACCGCGACGGCGGCGGCGACGGGGACTCGGGCGATGCGCATCGCATCCAGGCTAGCCTGGCGCGGTGAGCGCGCCCGACGAGACCCTCGGCTCCCTCGGCGAGGGCGCCGTGCTGGGGCGCATCTTCCCGCGGCTGCCGGATGCGGCATCCGCCCTGGTGGGACCGGGAGACGACGCGGCGGTGGTCGCGGCGCCCGATGGCCGCTTCGTCGTGACGACCGACACGCTCGTGCACGGTCCGGACTTCCGGCTCGCGTGGTCGAGCGCGCACCAGCTCGGCTGGAAGTCGGCGGCCGTGAACCTCGCCGACGTCGCCGCCATGGGGGCACGGCCGACGGCGCTCGTCGTGGCCCTCGTCGCACCCGCCGCGACGCCCGTCGCCTGGCTCGAGGAGTTCGCCGACGGGCTGCGCGAGGGGTGCGCCGCGCTCGCGCCCGGCTGCGGGGTGGTCGGCGGCGACCTTTCGGTCTCGGACACGCTGACCGTCGCCGTCACGGCGTTCGGCGACCTCGAGGGCCGGGCCCCCGTGCTCCGCTCCGGAGCCCGCGCGGGGGATGCCGTGGCGGTGTGCGGAGAGCTGGGGCTCGCGGGGGAGGGCATCGCGCTGCTGTTCGCGCGGGCCGTCGACACCGGCGGCGCCCCGGATGCCGTGCTCGCGCGGGCGCTCCGCCCCGAGTTCGACCGCGTGCTCGACGCACAGCTGACGCCCTCGCCGCCCGTCGAGGCCGGCGCGCGGGCCGCGCTCGCGGGGGCGACCGCGATGCTCGACGTGAGCGACGGGCTCGCGCTCGACGCGCGGCGGATCGCCGCGGCGTCCGGGGTCGTGCTCGACCTGGACTCGGCCGCCGTCGGCTCGCGCACGGCGCTCACCGGCGGCGAGGACCACGCTCTGCTCGCGACGTTCCCGGCCGACGCGCCCCTGCCCTCCGGGTTCCGCCGGATCGGCACGGTGCGGGCGGGCGAGGCGGCGCTGCACGTCGACGGCCGCCCCTTCGACGCGCGCGGCGGCTGGGACCCCTACGCCGACTGGGACGGCGGGGTCGGCTGAGCCGACTGCGGGGAGAGCCAGAAGACCGCGGTCTCGCCGTAGGCGGTGCGCCGGTCGAGGGAGAGCCCGGCGGGCCAGGCCGGCTCCGGGTCGCGCGCCGAACGCTCGACCACGATCACGGCATCCGGGGCGACGCGCGGGGCCAGCAGCAGCAGGTCGTCGACGAGCTCGGCCCCCGTGAGGTCGTAGGGCGGGTCGAGGAACACGAGATCCCAGCCGCCCGCGGCCGCCGCCAGGAACGACTGCACCGGCTGCACGACCGCGCGGATGCGGGGGGTCGCGTCGGCGGGGGCCGCGCGCCCCACGCGCTCCGCGTTCCGGCGCGAGACGACCGCGGCATCCCGCGAATGGTCGACGAGCGTGATCTCGGCCGCGCCGCGCGACGCGGCCTCGAGGCCGAGCGCACCCGAACCGGCGTACAGGTCGAGCACGCGCGCCCCCGCGACGAGCCCCCGCGCGTCGAGCGCCGAGAAGATCGCCTCGCGCACCCGGTCGCTCGTCGGACGCGTGCCGACCTTCGGCACCGTCAGGGCGAGCGAGCCGGCGTATCCGGCGATGATGCGCGTCACCCGCTCAGGGTAGCGAAAGCGCGACGGCGGTCACGCGTCGATCTGGTCACGGCGGGCGGCCACGAGCGCCCCCAGGGTCGCATCGGGCAGCGGCGCGTCGATCGGCACGCGGATGGTGCCCTTCGCGTGGTCGACCCCGTCGAGCAGCCCCGCGATCGCCTCGATGGCGGCCGGGCTGAAGGGGTAGATGCCCACGTGCGCCTTCGCCCGCATGACCGAGAGCAGCGGCTTGCCCCGGTAGACGAGCGCCGCCATCCCGTAGCCGGTGCCCTGCTCCGCCTCCGGCACCGTCTGCCGCGCCACCTCGTAGAGGTGCGCGACGGTCGCCCGTGCCGGTTCGTCGAGGTCGGCCAGGTAGTCGTCGACGGTTCCCATGCCGCGATCCTCGCACCCCGCGCCGTCCGGCAACAGGCCGGGGATGCGCGACTGGCCGGGGCGGTTCGCGCCGTCGGCGTGCCACGATGCCGCCATGACGGTGGGATTCGCGGGCCTCGGCATCATGGGCACCCCGATGGCGGGACGGCTGCGGGAGGCGGGGGTGCCGCTCGCGGTGTGGAGCAGGCGCCCGGAGGCATGCGCCGAGCTGGTCGCCCGCGGGGCGGTCGCGGCGCCGGATGCGGGCGCGCTGTTCGCGGTGAGTGACGCCGTCATCCTCATGCTGCGCGACGAGGCGGCCACGGACGAGGTGCTCGCCCGCGGCACGGATGTCTTCGCCGGGCGGGTGGCGGGGCGCCTCGTGATCGTCATGGGCACCAACTCTCCCGCCTACTCGGCCGCGCTCGAGGCCGACATCCGCGCCGCGGGCGGTCGCTACGTGGAGGCACCCGTGTCGGGCTCCCGGGTGCCCGCGGAGCGCGGCGAGCTCGTCGTGATGCTGGCGGGCGCCGACGATGCGGCGCTCGCGGAGGCCGCAGAGCTGCTCGCCCCGCTCGGCCGGGCCGTCGTGCCGTGCGGGGCCGTTCCGGGGGCGCTGCGCACCAAGGTCGCCGTCAACCACTACATGATGGCGATGGTCGCGGCCCTCGCCGAGTCGTTGACGACGGCGCGGCTCGCGGGCCTCGACGTGGATGCCGTGCTGCGGGTGCTCGAGGCGAGCCCCATGGACAGCGCCATCGGCCGGGTGAAGGGCGCGAAGCTCGTCGCGGGCGACGAGACCCCGCAGGCGGCCGTCTCCGACGTCGTCAAGAACTGCATGCTCGCGCTCGACGCGGCCCGCGCCTCGGGCGCGACGACGCCGATCATCGAGCTCGTGGCATCCCTCTACGAGGCGACCGCGGCATCCGGCCACGCCGACGCCGACATGGTGGCCGTCGCCCGCCGCTTCGCCTGACCTTCGTTCGGGAGGACGACGCGCCGCGCGGCGGGCGGATCCCGGGGCCGCCACGGCGTGTCATCCTCCCGAACGAAAGCGGTCGGCGGCGCTCGCTACCCTCGGAGGGTGGACTCGCCGCTCGACCAGAGGCTGGCATCCGCGCTCGGCGGTCGCACGGCGCAGGTGCTCGAGAAGTCCTTCGGCATGCACACGGTCGGCGATCTGCTCGCGCACTACCCGCGCCGCTACGGTCGCCGCGGTGAGCTGACCGCGCTCAGCGAGCTGCGCATCGACGAGCCGGTCACGATCGTCGCCGAGGTGCGCAGCGTCACCGAGCGGCGCATGCAGAACCGGCGCGGCTCGATCCTCGAGGCCACCATCAGCGACGGGCACGGCATCCTCACCCTCACCTTCTTCAACCAGGGCTTCCGCAAGAACGAGCTGCGGCCGGGCGTGCGGGGCATCTTCTCGGGCAAGATCGGCGCCTACCGCGGCACGCGGCAGCTCACCCACCCCGACTACGAGCTCTTCGACCCCGACGAGGCGGCCACCATGGACGCCGAGCAGGCGCAGCGCTGGGCCGAGACGCCGGTGCCGCTCTACCCCGCGACGGCGTCCTTCCCGAGCTGGAAGCTGCAGAAGGCCGTCGAGACGATCCTCGACGTGCTGCCGCCGCTGCCCGACCCGGTGCCGGACGAGGTGCGCGCGGCCCGGGGGCTCATGGACTTCCGCGACGCGCTCGTGAAGGTGCACCGCCCCGAGACGGATGCCGACTGGCGTCGCGCGCGCGACGCGCTGCGGTTCCAGGAGGCCCTCGTGCTGCAGCTGGCCCTGCTCGGGCAGCGCGCCGAGCGGCGCGCGGTGACGGGGCCGCCGCGCATCCCGGGCGCCCTCTCGGAGGCGTTCGAGGCCGCGCTCCCGTGGGCCCTCACCGACGACCAGCGGGCGGTGGGGGAGCAGATCGAGGCGGAGTTCCTCGACGGCACGCCCATGAACCGGCTGCTGCAGGGCGAGGTGGGTTCCGGCAAGACGCTCGTGGCGCTGCGGGCGATGCTCGCGGTGGCCGAGTCGGGTGGGCAGTCGGCGTTCCTCGCCCCCACCGAGGTGCTCGCCGGTCAGCACCTCCGCTCGATCGTGGCGATGCTCGGGCCCGACCTCGCGGCGCGGCTGCGGGTGACGCTGCTCACCGGGCAGCTGCCCGCCGCCGAGCGCCGCAAGGCGCTGCTCGCCGCGGCATCCGGCGGCGCCGCGATCGTCGTCGGCACGCACGCCCTGCTCGGCGACCAGGTCACCTTCGCCGACCTCGGGCTCGTGATCGTCGACGAGCAGCACCGCTTCGGGGTCGAGCAGCGCGAGGCGCTGCGACTCAAGGGGCAGGCGCCGCACGTGCTCGTGCTCTCGGCCACCCCCATCCCGCGCACCGTCGCGATGACCGTGTTCGGCGACCTCGACGTCTCGACCCTGCGCACCCTGCCCGCGGGCCGCGCGCCCATCACCTCGCACGTCGTGCCGCTCGCCGAGCACCCCGGCTGGGAGGCGCGCGTGTGGGAGCGCCTCGCCGAGGAGCTCGCCCAGGGCCGTCAGGGCTTCGTGGTGTGCCCCGCGATCGAGGCGGGGCAGCTCGAGGAGGCGGATGCGGAGGAGCTGGAGGGCGTCGAGCAGGCCGTGCCCCCCGCCGCGGTCGACGAGACGCTCGCCCGGCTGCGCACGCATCCCTCGCTCGCCGGGCGCCGCATCGAGCCGCTGCACGGGCGCATGTCGGGGGAGGAGAAGGACCGCGTGATGCGGGCCTTCGCCGCCGGCGACATCGACGTGCTCGTCGCGACGACCGTCATCGAGGTGGGCGTCGACGTGCCGAACGCCTCCACCATGATCGTGCTCGACGCCGACCGCTTCGGCGTCGCCCAGCTGCACCAGCTGCGCGGCCGCGTCGGGCGCGGCGGGGTGCCCGGCATCGCCCTGTTCGTGACGCGGGCCGAGCAGGGCAGCCTCGCGCGCGAGCGGGTCGACGCCGTCGCGGCGACGCTCGACGGCTTCGAGCTCGCCCAGGCCGACCTCGAGCTGCGCCGCGAGGGCGACGTGCTCGGCGGCACCCAGTCGGGGCGGCGCTCCTCGCTCAAGCTGCTGCGGGTGATCGAGGATGCGGAGGTGATCGCCGAGGCCCGCGCGGTGGCCGAGGGGCTGCTCGACGCCGATCCCGCGCTCGTCGGGCACGAGGCCCTGCGCGAGGCGGTCGCGCGCCGCTTCGACACGGCCGAGCGCGCGTTCCTCGGCAAGGCGTGAGGGCGTGTAACGAAACGGTCACATCCGCCCGATAGGATCCGAACATGACCAGGATCGCCGTCGTTCCCGGGTCGTTCGACCCCGTCACGCTGGGCCACCTCGATGTCATCGAGCGTGCCGCGAACCTCTTCGACGAGCTGCACGTGCTCGTGGTGCACAACCCCGACAAGTCGGCGCTGCTGCCGATCGCGCAACGCGTGTCGCTCATCCAGGAGTCGATCGCGGAGGCCCGCATCCCCGGGAGCATCCTCGTGACCAGCTGGAGCGTCGGGCTGCTCGTCGACTACTGCACGGATGTCGGGGCGAGCGTGCTCGTGAAGGGCATCCGCTCGCAGGTCGACGTCGCCTACGAGACGCCGATGGCGATCGTGAACCGCGACCTCGCGAAGGTCGAGACGATCTTCATGCTGCCCGACCCCGCGCACGCGCACGTGTCGAGCTCGCTCGTGCGGCAGGTGGCGTCGCTCGGCGGCGACGTCTCGCCCTACGTGCCGCGGGTGGTCGCGGACTTCCTCGAGCAGCCGCGCTGACGCGACCGTCGGCCCCTAGCCGACGAGCAGCCCCAGCGAGCTTGCGACCCACAGGCTGAACGCGATGAAGCCGGCCGGGAACACGATCGACACGAGCACGCCGAGCAGCAGTCCGCCGAGGGCCGCACCGCGTCCGACGCGCACGCGGTGCGCGACGACGAGGCCGACGATGCCGACGATGATGGCGACGAGGCCCGAGACGAACGCGAGCGCCACGAGGCCGAGCCGCACGAGTCCGAAGATGTCGGGCAGCGCGACGAGCAGCATCCCGACGACGGCGAGCGACGAGAACAGCGCGACGAATCCGAAGCTGAGCGCGGTCTTCGCGGGCCGGTTGCTCGGCGAGGAGTACTGCGCGTAGGTGGGCACGTTGACGCTCGCGAACGCCGAGGGGTTCTGTGCGGGCCAGGATCCGGTGACGGGCGCGGGCTCGACCGGGACGACCTCCGCCTGGTCGGCCGCATGGATGACGGCGCGGTAGCGGTTCGCGATGTCGGGGTCGGCGGATGCGGTGTAGCCGACGGGACGCGGCGCGGCCGCCACCGGGGGCTTCGGCGGCTCGGGCACGACGTCGGCGTGGCGGCCGATGCGTGCGGCGATCTCGTCGCTCGACGGGCCGGGTGCCGCGAGCGGCACGGGCGCGCCGGGCATCACGAAGCCGGTGGATGCCGCGGGCTGCGGGGCCGGGACGTGCAGCACGGGCTCGACCGACTGCGGCGCGAAGGCGGCGGGTGCCGGCGCAGCGGGGGCGGGCTGCTGCGGCTGCACGAACTGCGGAGCCTCCGGCGCGGGTGCCGGGGCGACGGCGGCGAGAGGTGCGACGGGCGCCTGGGGTGTGGCGAGCGCCTCGGGCATCGTGAAGACGGGGGCCTCGGGCATCGTGAAGGCCGGGGCCGCCTCGGGCATCGTGAACGCGGGGGCGGCGGCTGCCATCGGCTCGGCGTTCGGGAGCACGTAGCCGTCCATCGCGGGGGCGGCGGCCACGGGTGCGGCCGGGGCGCCGTAGGCGGTGGCGGCGGGCGCGGTGAGGACGGGTGCCGCGGCCTCGGCCGGCGCGGCGGAGCTCGGGGTCATGGCGAACACGAAGGGCTCCGGCTCACGCGGGGCCGGGGGAGCGGCGACGAGCGTGTCGACGTGCGCGGCGACGGCCGCGGGGGCCTCGCCCAGGGGCGCGCGCGTGTGCTCGGTCCACCCGTGTCCCGACCACCACCGCTCGGTGGTTGCGTCTTCGGGGTCGGTGAACCACCCCGCTGCAGGCGCAGTGCTCGAATCCATACCACTACCGTCATGGAGCGGGGCCGGTCTGTTCTAGCCCCCGAAGTGGGCTACCTCAGTGCGACAGGCCCGCGGCGTGGCGCGCCGCGTCGAGGAAGGCGGGGCGTACGCGTTCCCAGCCGTCGAGGTAACCGCCGACGAGTGCGGCGTCGCGCAGCAGCACGAGCTCGCCGGCGGCCCGCGCCGGATCCGGTGCTCCGGATGCCGTGAGCAGGTTTTCGAGGACGCCGCGGAACCAGCCGCGCTGGGCGTCGACGGTGCGCCGCACGCCGCTGTCGGCATCCGGGTACTCCGCGGCGGCGTTGATGAACGGGCAGCCGCGGGTGTGGTTGCGTTCCACGTCGGCGGCGAGGCCGTCGATGACGAGTTCGAGCCGCTGTCGCGGGTCGTCGGTGCTCGCCTCGGCCGCGTCGAACGCCTCGCGGAGCCGGGCGTCCTCGAGCCCGAGGTAGGCCTCGACGAGGTCCTCCTTGCTGGGGAAGTGGCGGTAGAAGGTGGCGCGCGTGACCCCGGCCTCGCTCACGATGCGGTCGACGCCGACCGAGTGGATGCCTTCGCGGTAGAAGAGCTCGGATGCCGTGCGCAGCAGGCGCTCGCGGGGTTCGGAGATGGCCATGGGGAAATGATAGAACGATCTTTCTCTTTTTGCTTGACATCCGAGATGTCGAGGTCTAGCTTCGGGAATGTCAAAGAAAGAACGATCGTTCTACCAACCGACACGGAACGACGAACCCCCGAGGAGCAGGAATCATGACCGCCACCAAGACCCCCATCGTGCTCATCCACGGACTGTGGATGACCCCCAAGAGCTGGGACACCTGGGCCGCGTACTTCGAAGCACGTGGCCACCGGGTGATCCGTCCGGGCTGGCCGGGAATCGACGACCGGGAGGTCGACGACATCCGGAGCAACCCCGAGGCGCTCAAGGGCGTCGGCCTCGCGCAGATCGCCGACCACTACGAGCGGATCATCCGCGAGCTGCCCGAGAAGCCCATCATCATGGGCCACTCCTTCGGCGGCCTGCTCACCCAGATGCTCGCCGACCGCGACCTCGGCGTCGCCTACGTCGCCGTCACCCCGGGGCAGCCGGCGGGCATCACGACGCTGCCGGCGTCGACGCTGCGCACGGGCTTCCCGATCCTGTCGAACCCGTTCGGCAAGAACGGCGCGAAGCCGATCTCGAAGGCGCACTTCCACTTCACCTTCGGCAACGACCTCTCGCGGGCCGCGTCGGACGAACTGTGGGAGCAGTTCGCGGTGCCGTCCTACAACCGGGTGTTCTTCGAGGGCGTCGCGGCCGCCTTCGACGAGAAGGGCGGCGTGAGCCACGTCGACTACGCGAAGGCCGACCGTGCCCCGCTGCTCGTCATCGCGGGTGAGATCGACCACGTGGTGCCGCCGGCCATCGGCACGGCGATCGTGAAGAAGTACCGGGCGAGCGGCAGCCCGTCGCTCGTCGAGTACAAGGAGTACGCGGGCCGCACGCACCGCATCGTGTCGCAGGACGGCTGGGAGGAAGTGGCCGAGTACGCCCTCGACTGGGCGCTCGAGCACGCGCAGGCCTGACCACGGGACAAGGCGCGGCACCCGCACGGGTGGCCGCGCCTTCCGCGTGTCCGGGGTCGGTGGCACACTTCCCGCATGGTGACGGATGCGGAGCGCCGCGCGGCGGATGCGTCGCGCGCCCGGCTCGGGGCGCTGACGGCGCCGCTGCTCGCACGGCCGGGGGTGAGCTGGGGCCGCATGTTCTCGACCGAGGGGCTCGGCATCCGCGGCAAGATCTTCGCCGTCGTGGTGCACGACGGCGGGCTCATGGTCAAGGTGCCCGAGCCGCGCGCCGACGAACTCGTCGCCGACGGTGCGGTCGTGCGCATGGTGATGCGCGGCCGCGAGCTGCGCGAGTGGGTCGTGTCGGCCCCCGCGGCATCCGACGCCGAGTGGCTCGCGCTCGTCGAGGAGGCCTACGTCTACCTCGACGAGATCACGCCCTGAACTCGCGCCGCGCGCCCGGGCCCAGCGGCCGCAGTTCGTCGCCCACGGGCAGCGGAAGCTCGTGGAAGCGCTGCGGAGCCCCGACGGCGCCGAAGTCGTCGTCCTTCACGACGACGCGTGTGCTCGACACCTCGGCGATGCGCACCGTCAGCCACGCACCATCCGACTGACGCAGTTCGTAGAGGTCGGCGAGGTAGCCGATCCCGAGCTCCTCGAGCGCATTCTCGGCGCTCGACCAGTCGGTCTGCCCGGTGCGCTCCCGCCCGAGCAGATCGATCGCGACGAAGCCGTCGCCGACGGGGAGGATCCACCCCACGCGCTCACCGTCGCCGCGCCGATGCTCGATCCACTCGTCCACGTGCCCGAGCCTAGGCGCGTCGTCACCGTGTGACGGGCCAGGCTTCCGGCTTCGGGAAGATGACGAGTCCCTCGCCGTCGGGGTCGCCGGTCGCCGGGTCGGGCGCGAGCAGGCCGCGGACCGTCGGCCAGAGCGCCCGGGCCCCGGCGGAGGAGAAGCCGCGGTCGACGCCCTCGTGGGTGGTGAAGGCCACCAGGTCGGCGAGCTGGATGATCTCGCGATCCCAGGTGGAGAGGCTCGAATCGATCCACAGTGGACGGTCGAGCAGCAGCCGGTAGTCGGCGCGCAGGCGGCCGCGCGCGGCCAGCTCGTCGCGGATGCGGGTGAGCTCGTGGTCGCGGAACGCCTTCTCGTGCTCGGTCTGCTGGTCGGCGACGAGGATGCCGCCCTCCTCCGGGTGGTGGCGTTCGAGCTCCATCGCGATGCGGCGGTACAGGAACGCGTACGCCCAGCCGAGCGCGGGTTCCCCCGGGCGCTCCACGAACAGCGCCCGCTTGTCGATGGCGACGGTGAAGACGATCGGGTGCGCGTGTGCGAGCAGCCCGACGACCTCCGTCTCGAGCGCGTCGAGTTCTGCACCGTCGGTGATCGCGGCGTAGTCGGCGTCCGGGTCGGTACGCGCGCCCTCGACGCGACGCCGCGTGATCGCGAGGCGGCGCCCTTTGAGCTCGGTCTCGTTCCACGGGCGGTCGGCACCGGCGCCCAGGTGGTCCCGCTTCACGCGGTCGATCGCCTCCGCGAGCGGGCGTCGGGAGGTGTCGCGGATGCCGACCGCCGACAGCACGAACCAGTCGGTCGTGTCGCGGGCGAGCCGCGTCGGGTCGGCCGGATCGGCGGCCATCCGGTGGTGCCCGGACTCGTCGATGTAGAAGAGCAGCATCGCGGCCACGCTAGCGCGCCGGGCCGGCATCCGGGTGCGCGAAAGCATCCGGAAATGTCCATGAGCAGAATGGGGGTATGACTCGTGCGCTTCGACTCGGATACAAGGCTTCGGCCGAGCAGTTCGCCCCCCGTGAGCTCGTGGAGTTCGCCGTCGCGGCGGAGGAGCACGGCTTCGAGTCGGTGACGACCTCCGACCACTTCCAGCCGTGGCGGCACGAGGGCGGGCACGCGCCGTTCTCGCTCGCCTGGATGACGGCCGTCGGCGAGCGCACCTCGAAGGTGCTCATCGGCACGAGCGTCATGACGCCGACGTTCCGCTACAACCCCGCCGTCATCGCGCAGGCGTTCGCCACGATGGGCGTGCTGTACCCGGGCCGCATCTTCCTGGGGGTCGGATCGGGGGAGGCGCTCAACGAGATCGCCACCGGGTGGCGGGGCGAGTGGCCCGAGTTCAAGGAGCGGTTCGCGCGGTTGCGGGAGTCGGTCGACCTCATGCGGGCGCTGTGGACCGGCGACCGGGTGAGCTTCGAGGGCGAGTACTACCAGACCGTCGACGCCTCCATCTACGACCGACCCGAGAGCCCCATCCCCGTCTACATCGCCGCGGGCGGCCCGATGGTGGCCCGCTACGCGGGACGCGCGGGCGACGGTTTCATCTGCACCTCGGGCAAGGGCGCCGAGCTCTACCGCGACGAGCTGATGCCGGCCGTCGAGGAGGGCGCGGGCAAGGCCGGCAAGACCCTCGACGACGTCGACCGCATGATCGAGATCAAGCTCTCCTACGACACCGACCCCGACGTGGCGCTCGAGAACACCCGCTTCTGGGCGCCGCTCGCGCTCAGCAAGGAGCAGAAGCACGACATCACCGACCCGGTCGAGATGGAGCGGGCGGCGGATGCGCTGCCGATCGAGCAGATCGCCTCGCGCTGGATCGTCGGCTCCGACCCCGACGAGGTCGTCGCCCAGATCGCGCAGTACGTCGACTGGGGCCTCAACCACCTGGTCTTCCACGCGCCGGGTGCGGACCAGTACCGCTTCCAGGAGCTGTTCGCGCGCGACCTCGCGCCGCGCCTGCGCGCGCTGTGATCCTCACCCCTCAGGAATGCAGGAGCGGCGAACCCGGAACCCACTGATTCCGGGTCTCACTCCCGTCATCCGGCAGAATCTCCTGCATTTTCTGAGGTAGCGGACGCGGATGGGGGCGGCCGCGCCGTCGCTCAGCCCGCGTTCGCGGACCAGTCGGGCAGCTGCTGCACCGCCCAGGTGTTGCCGTCGGGGTCGGCGAAGTAGATGAAGCGGCCCCAGGGCTGCTCGTCGATGTCGGAGCACTCGACCCCGCGCCCGCGGAGGTCGGCGAGGGCGTCGTCCGCCGACGAGACGACGACCTGCAGCGCCTTGAGTGTGCCGGGCGCCATCTCGCTGACGCCCTTGCCGAAGGCGATCGAGCAGGCCGAGCCGGGCGGTGTGACCTGGATGAAGTGGATGTCGTCGCTCACGACCTGGTCGTGATCGACGGGCCAGCCGAGCGTGTCGCCGTAGAAGGCGCGTGCGCGGGGGATGTCCGACACGGGAAGTCCGACGAGTTCGATGCGGTAGTCGACCATGGTGTGCTCCTTCGGTCGTACCCGACGCTACGCCCGGCCGCCGACAGCGCCGCCGAGGTCTCGGCTCGAGCTGGCGGACCAGAACGTGGGCGTACCGGAAGCAGGGTGAATCGCGCTGTTCGAGCCGGTACGACCCCAATAGTGCCATTTCAGCCTGCTTCTGGGACGCGGGCGCGGCCGCCGCGCATCCGCGTAGCCTCGGAGCATGCACGCGACGCTCATCCATGCCCCCGGCGACATCCGCTTCGAGGAGGTGCCCGATCCGCGGCTGTCGACCGGCGGCGACGCGATCGTGCGGGTCGTGGCGGCCTGCGTGTGCGGTTCGGACCTGTGGCCGTACCGCGGTGTCACGCCGACGGACGAGCCGCACCGCATCGGCCACGAGTTCGTGGGGGTCGTCGAGGAGGTGGGGCCAGAGGTCCGCAGGATCAAGGTCGGCGACTTCGTGATCGCCCCCTTCTACGACTGCTGCATGGCCTGCGTCAATTGCCTGAACGGCTTCTCGACCTCGTGCCTGAACGGCGGATGGTGGGGTGAGGACGACCGGATGGGCGCCTTCGCCGACGCCGGGCAGGGCGAGCGGGTGCGGGTTCCGCACGCCGACGGCTCGCTCGTGGCGACCCCGTCGATGCCGGACGACGCGCTCGTGCCGCACCTGCTGACCCTGTCGGACGTCATGGGCACGGGCCACCACGCCGCCGTCTCGGGCGGCGTGGGGCCCGGCAAGACGGTCGTCGTGGTGGGGGATGGCGCGGTCGGGCTGTGCGCGGTGCTGGCATCCGCGCGTCTCGGCGCCGACCGGATCATCGCCATGTCGCGGCACGCCGACCGCCAGGCGCTTGCGCGCCGTTTCGGCGCGACCGAGCTCGTCGAGGAGCGCGGCAAGGAGGGCGTGGCCCGCATCCGCGAGCTGACGGGCGGCGTCGGGGCGGATGTGGTGCTCGAGTGCGTGGGCACGAAGGAGTCGATGGATCAGGCGCTCCGCTCCGCGCGGCCCGGCGGCCAGGTGGGCTTCGTGGGCGTGCCGAACGGCGGCCCCGAGCTGCCGCTGCGCGTCATGTTCGGCACCAACGTCGGGGTGCGCGGCGGCGTCGCCCCCGTGCGCAACTACATCGAGGAGCTGCTGCCGGAGGTGTGGGACGGGCGCCTGCAGCCGGGCGCCGTCTTCGACCTCGAACTGCCGATGTCCGAGGTGGCCGACGCATACCGCGCGATGGACGAGCGCCGCGCCATCAAGGTGCTGCTGCGCCCGTAGGACGCGCGCCGGAGGCTCAGGCGAAGCGGCGCCGGTACACGAGCCCGGCGGCCACGACCGCGGCGGCCAGGATGCCGACGCACCAGGCGAGCGCGATCCAGAGCTCCGAGCCCACCGGCTGCTGCGCGAACAGCGCGCGGATGCTGTCGACGATCGAGGTGACCGGCTGGTTCTCGGCGAACCAGCGAACCGGCCCCGGCATCGTCTCGGTCGGCACGAACGCCGAGCTCACGAACGGCAGGAAGATGAGCGGGTAGGCGAACGCCCCCGCACCCTCCACCGAGCTCGCGCTCAACCCCGCGATCACGGCGAGCCAGGTGAGCGCGAGTGTGAACAGCACGAGGATGCCGACCACGGCGAGCCAGGCTCCCGCATCCGCCCCCGTGCGGAAGCCGATGAGCAGCGCCACGCCCACGACGATGACGAGCGACACGAGGTTCGCGACGAGCGAGGTGAGCACGTGCGCCCAGAGCACGCCCGTGCGGGCGATCGGCAGCGACTGGAAGCGCTCGAAGATGCCGCCCGTGAGGTCCATGAAGAGGCGGTAGGAGGTGTACGAGACGCCGGACGCCACGGTGATCAGCAGGATGCCGGGCAGCAGGTAGTCGACGTAGGCGACGCCGCCGGTGTCGATCGCGCCGCCGAACACGAACACGAACAGCGCCATGATGCCGACCGGCATGATCGCGGTCGTGATGACGGTGTCGAGGCTGCGCGTCACGTGGCGGAGCGTGCGGCCGGTGAGGGCGGCCGTGTCGGAGAGTGCGTGTGCGAGGGTCATGCCGCGTCCTCCTCGCCGCCTTCGCGCTCGCCGACGAGGGCGAAGAAGATCTCCTCGAGCGTCGGCTGCTTCTGCACGTACTGCACCTCGGAGGCCGGCAGCAGGGCGGTCAGCTCGGCGAGCGTGCCGTCGACGATGATCCGCCCGCGGTGCAGGATGGCGATCCGGTCGGCCAACTGCTCGGCCTCCTCGAGCTGCTGCGTCGTCAGCAGCACCGTGGTGCCGCCGCGGGCGAGCTCCTTCACCGCATCCCACACCTCGAGCCGCGCCTCGGGGTCGAGGCCCGTCGTGGGCTCGTCGAGGAAGATGACGCGCGGGCTGCCGATGAGACTCATCGCGATGTCGAGCCGGCGCCGCATGCCGCCGGAGTAGGTGGCTGCGCGGCGCGCGCCCGCCTCGGTGAGCGAGAAGCGCGCGAGCAGTGCGTCGGCGACGGCACCCGGGTCGGTCTCGTGGCGCAGTCGCGCGACGAGTGCGAGGTTCTCACGTCCCGTGAGCATGTCGTCGACGGCCGCGAACTGGCCGGTGAGGCTGATCGCCTCGCGCACGCGGGCGGGCTGGGCGGCGACGTCGTGCCCGTCGACGCGTGCCTCGCCCGCATCCGCCCGGAGGAGGGTCGCCAGGATGCGCACGAGCGTCGTCTTGCCGGCGCCGTTCGAGCCGAGCAGGGCGTGGATGCTGCCGGGCGCGACCTCGAGGTCGACGCCGCGCAGCACCCGCAGGCTGCCGTAGGACTTCTCGAGCCCGGTGACGCGGATGGCGGCATCCGCGGTCATGACGACGCGCCGCCCTCCGCCTCGGCGACGGCCCGGCGCAGCCGCGCGCGCTCCTTGTCGAGCCACTCCGTGCCCGTGTACGCGGCGCGGAAGGCGTCGACGAACTCGACGGGATCGTCGCCCAGGATCTCGTGCAGTGCCGTCCCGTCGGCGGCGGCGCGCTCCCACAGCTCGGCGAGGTCGCCGGACATCCGCACCAGGGTGTCGCCGTCGGTGACGCCGCCCGAGTACATGAGGTAGCGCTCGACCGCCTTCGCTCCGGCGCGGTAGGGCTCGGGGAGTGCGTCGATGCGGGCGCGAGCCGCCCGGTACTGCTTCTTCTGCTCGAGCGATCCGGTGACCGCCTCGATCCATTTCGGGGTCATTGCTGTTCTCCTTCGTCGTGCAGGCGCTCCAGCCGCTCGGCCAGAAAGCTCCAGTTGCCCCAGAACTCGTCCAGGGCGTCGCGGCCGCGCGCGTTGAGGGTGTACACCTTGCGCGGCGGGCCCTTCTCCGACGGCACCTTCTCGATGTCGACGAGCCCGCGCTGCTCGATGCGCAGCAGCACCGCGTAGACGGTGCCCTCGACGAGGTCGGTGAAGCCCTGCTCGCGCAGCCACGAGGTGATCTCGTAGCCGTGTGCGGGGGTGCGGCCGATCGCCGCGAGCACGATGCCCTCGAGGAAGCCCTTGAGCATCTCGGTCGTCTGCTTGCCCACGTTCCGCCTCTCCACTACCCGGTGTCATTGACTACCGGTAAACGGTAACACTGACTACCGGTACTCTGCAACACCGGATACCGACCCGCGATCGCGATGGACACGGGATGATGGGGGAGTGACCCGCCCCCACATCGGCTACGCCGCCATGCTCGAGCGCTTCGCGCCGGGCGAGGTGATCGCGCTCGCGCAGCAGGCGGAGGCGGCGGGCTTCACGGGTGTCATGGCCGCCGACCACTTCCAGCCGTGGATCCCGCAGCAGGGCCAGGCGAGCTTCGTGTGGAACGTGCTGTCGGCGCTCGGGCAGGTCACGGCGGGGGATCTCGGCACGGGGGTCACGGCGCCCACCTTCCGCTGGCATCCGGCGATGGTGGCGCAGGCCTCGGCGACACTCGCCGCCATGTACCCGGGCCGGCACTGGCTCGGCATCGGCTCGGGCGAGGCCATCAACGAGCACGTCGTCGGGCGGTACTGGCCCGAGGCGCCCGAGCGCATCGACCGGATGTTCGAGGCGGTCGACATCATCCGGAAACTGTTCACGGCATCCCTCGCCGGGCGCGACGTACGTCACGAGGGGCGGTACTACAAGCTCGAGTCGACCCGGCTGTGGACGATGCCGGATGCCGCCCCGCCGATCCTGATCGGCACCGCCGGCCCCGTGACGGCGAAGCGCGCGGGCCGCACGGTCGACGGCATCGTCGTCGACGGGGCGCCCGTCGAGAAGGTGGCGCCGCTGCTGCAGCGTTTCGCGGAGGGCTCCCGCGAGGCGGGCCGCGACCCGCGCGGCCAGACGCGCATCATCCGCCTGCACCTCAGCTGGGCGCCGACGCACGCGGAGGCGGTGGCGAACGCGCTGCGGGAGTGGCCGAACGCGGGGATGCGCTTCCCGAAGTCCGACATCCGCTCGCCGTTCGAGCTGGAGCAGATCGCCCGCACGGTGCGCCCGGAGGACTTCGAGGGCCGCGTGCTGATCTCCGACGACCCCGAGGTGCACCGCGCCCACATCCAGCGCTACCTCGACCTCGGCTTCGACCGCGTCTACCTGCACGACGTGTCGCGCGAGCAGGCGCGCTTCCTCGAGGTCTTCGGCCGCGAGGTGCTGCCCCGCCTCAGCCGCTGACCGGCGCCGCGAGCCCGAGCGATTCGAGCGTCACGACCTCGGCGAACTCGCGCGCCGCGAGCACCTCGGCGGTGCGCTCGATCACCTCGCGGGCGCTCAGCGCACCCGCCGGGTTGGTGGCGGTCGCGTCGATGACGACCGTCGTCGCGAAGCCCAGGTCGGTGGCGATCCGGGCGGTCGGCTCGACGCACTGCTCGGTGCGGATGCCGCACAGCACGACCTCGTCGACGCCCTCCGCGCGCAGCAACTCCTCGAGGTCCGTCGAGGTGAAGGCGTTGATCGTGGTCTTCACGAGCAGCTGCTCGCCGGGCGCCGGCTCGAGCTCGGCCAGCACCTGCACGAGGCCGTTCTCCGGGTCGAAGGCGTTGCCGGATCCCGGGTCGGCGTGCAGGATCCAGAACACGGGCGAGCCGTGCTCGCGGAACCGCGCGACGAGGCGTGCGACCGCATCCACCACTGACGGGTTCGAGATCGTCTGCCACCGCTCCGTGCTGCGGAACGACTCCTGGACGTCGATGACGAGCAATGCCTGGGTCATGCCCCCACTCTCCGCCTCCCGCCGCCACCCCGCAACGTGGATGCTGCCATCGCTCGGCCACATCCGGCCGTGCGCGCCCACCCACGTGATCGGTCGGTTTCTGGCCCCAAACCGCCGGTTTGGGGCCAGAAACCGACCGGTCAGCGGCACGGGTTGAGAGGATGGGGGTGTGACGAACGTGGGGCCCGAGTTCAGTGTGTTCGCGCTGCTCGGGCTGCCCGAGTTCCGGCCGGGGGATGACGTGGCGGGGATCCTCGGGGACGCGCTCGCGGGCGTCGCGCGCGACGGCGACATCGTCGCGATCACGAGCAAGATCGTCAGCAAGGCGGAGGGTCGCATCGTCGCGGCCGCCGACCGTGAGGACGCGATCACGGCCGAGACCGTGCGACTCGTCGCCGAGCGGGCGCACGCCGACGGCTCGGGCACGACGCGCATCGTCGAGAACCGGCAGGGGCTCGTCATGGCGGCGGCGGGCGTCGACGCCTCGAACGCCCCCGACGGCCATGTGCTGCTGCTCCCCGAGAACCCCGACCGCTCCGCCCTGCACATCGCCCAGGTGCTGCGCGACAGGCTCGGCATCCGGGTGGGGGTCATCCTCACCGACACCTTCGGCCGTCCGTGGCGCGAGGGTCAGACCGATCAGGCGATCGGCGCGGCGGGGGTCACCGTGCTCGAGCAGCTCGCGGGCACCGCGGATGCGAACGGCAAGACCCTGCACGTCACCGCCCCCGCGGTCGCCGACGAGCTCGCGGCGGCGGCCGAGCTCGTCAAGGGCAAGGCGGCCGGCCGACCGGTGGCGGTCATCCGGGGCCTCGGGCACCTCGTCACGGGGCTCGACGTGCCGGGTGCGCGGGCCCTGCAGCGCGCATCCGACCGCGACATGTTCCGCCAGGGTTCGCAGGAGGCCTACGCCGAGGGGTACGCGGCGGGCCTTGCGACGCACTCCGACTGACCTTCGCGCGCCACTCTTCGGCGTCGGGCGTCAGCAATCCCTGCCGCTCGTGGCCGACCGCTGCAGCGTTTGACACGAACGGAGGTGGCACGGAGGGCGGGAGGCGGCCGGTACGTGACGGATCTACAAGGGCGTGCGAGACTCGGGAGATGGAACGCCTGCCCGAATCCGGGGAGCACGTCGGCATCGACGCCGACACCTCCGCGGGAGCCCTGTCCACCGCCGAGTTCCTGCTCGACTCGCGCGCCGTCATGGCGGCCGTGGAGACGGTCATCGACGGCAAGCGCGACGCGATCGAACTCGCCACCACCGTGCTGCTCGCCGAGGGGCACCTGCTCGTGGAGGACGTGCCGGGCGTCGGCAAGACGATGCTGGCCCGGGCGCTCGCCAAGAGCGTCGACTGCACCGTCAACCGCATCCAGTTCACGCCCGACCTGCTGCCCTCCGACATCACGGGCGTGTCCGTCTACAACCAGGCCGAGCGCGAGTTCGAGTTCAAGCCGGGCCCCATCTTCGCCAACATCGTCATCGGCGACGAGATCAACCGGGCGAGCCCCAAGACCCAGTCGGCCCTGCTCGAGTCGATGGAGGAGCGTCAGGTCTCGGTCGACGGCGCCACCCACGTGCTGCCCGACCCGTTCACGGTCATCGCCACCCAGAACCCGGTCGAGATGGAGGGCACCTACGCCCTCCCGGAGGCGCAGCGCGACCGCTTCATGGCGCGCATCTCGATGGGCTACCCGGATGCCGCGAACGAAGCGGCGATGCTCCGCACGCGCGAGCAGGGCAGCCCGCTCGACGAGCTGCGCCCCGTCGTCACGATCGAGCGGCTGCGGCAGATGGTCCTCACCGTGCGGGACGTGTTCGTGAGCCCCGCCGTCGAGCACTACGCGGTCGCGATCGCCGCCGCCACGCGCGTCGACAAGGAGCTGCGCCTCGGCGCGAGCCCGCGGGCGACCCTGCAGCTGGTGCGCGCCGCGAAGGCGCGCGCCGCCCTCGACGGCCGCGACTTCGTGCTGCCCGACGACATCGACGCGCTCGCCGTGCCGGTGCTCGCCCACCGCCTGATGGCCGCGAAGTCCTCCGGCGGCTACGGGCGCGAGGCGCTCGCCGAGATCGCGGCGCGCATCGTGCAGGCCACCCCGGTGCCGCTCGGCGCCGCAGGCCCGGCCTGACCCGCATCCGCCCGTGCCCGAGCCGTCGCCGCTCCGCCGTTCCCGCAGCCTGCGGCTGACGGCGCGCGGATGGGCGACCCTGGTCGCGGGGGCGGGGTGCTTCATGGCCGCCTACCCCCTCGGGCGCGCGGAACTGCTCGTGGTGGGGGCGTTCGCGCTGCTGCTGTCGCTCGGCGGGCTGCTCGTGGGCCGGCTGCGGCGTCCGAAGCTCGACGTCATCCGGATGTTCTCGCCTCCCGTCGTCTCGGCGGGCGCCATCGCCCACGCGACGCTGCGGGTGCGGAACACGGGCTCCGCGACGACCCCCGCGCTGCTCTGGAACGACGCGATCCCGTGGCGCGAGGAGCAGGACGCGCAGCTGCTCGCCCCCATCCGCATCGGCTCGGTCGAGAAGCGCACCGCGACGATCGGCTACGAGGTGCACCCGCCCCGGCGCGGGCTGTTCCCGATCGGCCCGCTCGTGGTCGAGTACGCCGACCCGTTCGGCATGGTCCGGGCGCTCACCGCGATCGGCGGCGTCGACCGGCTCACGGTCGTGCCCGCCGTCGTCGACCTGCCCGACGGCGGCCCCGTGCTCATCGACGGCGACGGCACGGCGCAGCTCGTGCAGCGCCGCGCGGTCGGCAACGACGACGACCTCTCCACGCGCGAGTACCGCTTCGGCGATGCCCTGCGGCGCGTGCACTGGCGGGCCTCCGCCCGGCACGGCGAGCTCATGGTGCGCCAGGAGGAGCACCGCAGCCACCCCGACGCGCGCATCGTGATCGACACGCGCCTGAGCGGCTACCCGGATGCCGAGCCCGACCTCATCGGCTGGCCGCCGTCGCCGCTGTCGGAGTCGTTCGAGTGGGCGGTGCGGATGCTCGCCTCGCTCGCGGTGCACCTCGACGAGGCGGGTTTCCGCGTGGAGGTGCGGGAGTCGGCCGCGCAGCAGATCGAACCGATCGGCGAGCGCTGGGAGGGCGGGCAGCGCATCGAGTCGTTCCTCACGAGCCTCGCGGCGCTGCGGCTGCTCGACCGGACGGGCGAGGGGATGCCGCCCGCGGCATCCGCCGACGCCGCCGGTCCCACGTTCGCGGTGCTCGGCGACGCCTCCGAGGAGGTCGTCGACTGGGTGCTGCGGCAGCGCCGCCCGGGACAGGCGGGCACGGCGTTCCTGCTCGGCATGCGCTCGTCCTCGCGCGAACGGCTCGTCGACGCGGGCTGGATGTGCATCGACGTGACCTCGCGCGACGACCTCGCGGATGCGTGGCGATCCTCGGCGACGGAGGCGGGGTTCATCCGTGGCGCTCACTGACACCCGGCGGCCGAGCGCCGCTCCCGCGCCCGCCCGCAGGCGCGCCCCCGCACCGCGTCGCCCGCCCGCGCCGTGGTCGCGGTTCACCCTCCCGCTCGGTGCGCTCCTCACGGCGCTCGCGGGGCTCACGGCCGTGCTCGAGGGCGTCACCTGGTGGGTGGTGGGCGCCGGCTTCGCGGCGGCCGTGCTGCTCGCGGCACGGGTCGCGCGCTCGCTGCTGCGCGGTCGCGCCTGGCCGCCCGCCGTCTCGCTCGCGGTGGGCGTCGCGCTGCTGACCCTCGGCTACGCGGCCGACACCGCCCTGCTCGGGGTCATCCCGACGCCGGGCACCTTCGAGCGGTGGGGCGCCATCCTGCGCTCCGGCATCGCCTCGATCGTCGAGCAGCGGGTGCCCGCGAGCCCCGAACTCGGCATCGTCATGCTCATCGCGATGCTCATGATCGCCTCCGCGTGGTTCAGCGACGTCGTGGTCGCCGCCGGGCGGCCCGCGCTCGTCGCGTTCCCGCTCGGCGTCATCCTCGCGATCCCGATGGCGGTGCGCGCCGAGCTGACCGAGACGTTCTGGTTCGTGCTGACCGCCGTGCTCTACCTCGCGATCCTGCGCATCGGGCGTCGTCGCGACAGCCGACGGGTCACCCTGCTCGTCGGCGCGACGGCACTCGTCGGATCGCTCGTCGCGCCGTTCGCGCTTCCGGCCGTGCAGGAGGACTCCGCGCCCGTCGCCGGCGTCCGCACGGGCGTCAACCCGCTCGTCACCCTCGGCGACGATCTGCGCCGCGGCGATCCGGTGCTCGCGCTCAGCTACACCACGAACGCCACCGAACCCGTCTACCTGCGGCTCACGACGCTGCTCAACTTCACCGGCGACACCTGGGGCCCCGTCTTCGGCGACACCGGGTCCGGCAGCGACCTCGGCGACTTCCCCGACCCGCCGGGCCTCGGCGCCACCGTCTCCACCCAGGCGGTCCAGGTGGACGTCGACGTCGCGCAGGTGCTCAGCCGCTGGCTCCCCGTGCCGTACCCGGCGCAGAGGGTCGACGGTGTCGTGGGCGACTGGACGTGGGATGCCGACGGCCTCTCCGTGCGTTCCGCCGGCACGAGCGCGCGCGGCCAGGAGTACACGGTCGACTTCCTCGAGGTCGACCCGACCCTCGATCAGCTCGAGCGCGTCGCCGTGCCGCAGGGGCTCGCGGCCCAGACACTCGCGCTGCCGCCCCAGGTGCCCGACATCGTCACGACGACCGCGTTCCAGGCGACGGCCGACGCCCAGGGTGCCTACGCCCAGGCGCTCGCCCTGCAGAGCTACCTGCGCTCCGCCCCCTTCGCCTACTCCGAGGACGCCCCGGTCGAGGAGGGCTTCGACGGCTCGGGCATGGACGCGCTCGCGGCGTTCCTCGAGAAGAAGGTCGGCTACTGCGTGCACTACGCCTCCGCGATGGCCGTCATGGCACGCGTGCTCGGCATCCCCTCGCGGATCGCTGTGGGCTTCCAGCCGGGTGAGCGCGTGCTCGTCGACGGGGTCGCGGAGTACCAGGTGAGCTCGAACGACCTGCACGCCTGGCCGGAGCTCTACTTCGAGGGCGTCGGGTGGCTGCGCTTCGAGCCGACGCCGGGCCGCGGCTCGGTGCCGGACTACGGTGAGGAGCTCGTCGACGACCCGACCACCCCCGAGGACGAGAGCTCGCCGACGCCGCTGCCGACCGCGACGACCGCGCCCGACGCGCGCCCCGACCGCGACGAGTCGGGCGCCCTGCCCGACGAGCAGACCCGGCAGTCGAGCCCCGCGGTCGCGATCTCGCTCGCCGTGCTCGCCGGGGTGATCGCGCTGCTCGCCGTTCCGGGCGCCTTCCGCGCGGTCGTGCGGGCACGCCGGATCCGGCGGATGCGGCGGGGGCCGGATCCCGCGGCCGCCGCCTGGGAGGAGCTGCGCGACACGGCGCGCGACTTCGGCTGGTCGGCCCCCGACTCCGAGACCCCGCGCGCCTTCGCCGAACGTCTGCAGCCCACGCTCGGCGAGGACGTCGCGGCCCTGCGGGCGCTGCGGGGCAGCGTCGAGGTCTCGGCCTACGGTCGCCCGGATGCGGCGACCGTCTCGGTCGCGGAGCTCGCCGAGGTGCGGCGGGCGATCGCCCGCACCCACTCGCTCCGCACGCGTCTGCGGGTGCTCGCGCTGCCGCCGTCGCTGCTCGCGCGCTGGCGGCCCGACGCCGAGTGACGCGCCGGAGGACGCGAGCCTAGAGGGGCCCCACGGCGAGCAGCGGCCGGCCGGTGAGCGGGTTGCGCGTCCAGCTCGCCGCCACCTGGAACACCCCGCCGATGAGCTCGGGTGTGAGCGTCGCCTCGGTCGGGCCCGCCGCCACGACCCGGCCGCCCGCGAGCACGACGACCGCGTCGGCGTGGGCGGCCGCGATGCTCAGGTCGTGCACCGCCGCGATCACGGTCACCCCGCGCGCGGTGAGCCCGCCCACCAGCCGGACGACGTCGAGCTGCGCCGCGAGGTCGAGATGGTTGGTGGGTTCGTCGAGCAGCAGCACGCGCGGCTGCTGGGCGAGCGCGCGGGCCAGCAGCACGCGCTGCCGCTCGCCGCCCGAGAGCGTCGTCACGTCGCGGCCCGCGAAGTCGCCCGCCCCCGCGAGCGCGAGCGCCTCCTCGACGACGGCGTCGGATGCGGGGTCGCCGCCTCCGACGATCGACTCGTGCGGGGTGCGGCCGAGCCGCGCGACCTCGCGCCCGGTGAGCGGCAGCTCCGTCGAGGAGTCCTGCTCGACGAGCGCGAGCATCCGGGCCCGCGCCCGGCGCGGCAGCGCGAGCAGGTCCTCGCCGTCCAGCAGCACCATCCCCGAGGCCGCGTGCTCGATGCCCGCGATGGCCCGCAGCAGGGTCGACTTGCCGGCGCCGTTCGGTCCGACGAGCGCCGTGAAGCCGCCGCCCGGTGCGTCGAAGGCGACCTGGTCGACGAGCGTCGCGGCGCCCGAGCGCACCGTGACCGCCCGCACCTCGACGGCGCCGGGGGATGCCGCGGTCATGCCGCGCTCCGGCGGCGCACGAGCAGCACCGCGAAGACGGGGGCGCCGATGAGGGCCGTCACGATGCCGACCGGCAGCTCGCGCGGGTCGAAGGCGGCGCGCGCGAGGGTGTCCGCCCAGACGAGGAAGATGCCGCCGGCGAGCGCCGAGAGCGGCAGCAGCGCACGGTTGCCGGGGCCGATCATGAGCCGCACGGCGTGCGGCAGCACGAGCCCGACGAAGCCGATCGAGCCCGACACCGCGACGAGCGCGCCCGTGAGCAGCGCCCCCGCACCGAGCAGCGCCCAGCGGGTGCCCGTCACGGGGATGCCGAGGGACGCCGCCGAGCGGTCGCCGAACGCGAAGGCGTCGAGCACGCGACCCGACAGCATGAGCGGCACGCCCACGACGAGCATCGCGACGCCCGCGATCGTGGCCTCGGGCCAGCGTGCGCCCGCGAGCGAGCCGAGCAGCCATCCGAGGATCTCGCGGTAGGAGTCGCCCGTGGCCGTCCAGAAGATCACGAAGCTCGTGAGGGCGGCGGCGAAGCTCGAGACGGCGACGCCCGCGAGCACGGTGCGGGTCGGGGTGAGCGGGCCGAACGCGGAGGCGAGGCCGAGGGTCGCGAGCAGGGCGAGCATCGCTCCGCCGAACGCCGCCACCGGCAGCAGGATGCCGACGCCCAGCACGAGCACCGCCACCGCCCCGAGCGAGGCACCCGAGGAGAGGCCCAACAGGTACGGGTCGGCGAGCTGGTTGCGGGTCACCGCCTGCATCACCGCGCCGACGAGGGCGAGACCCGCCCCGACCGCGGCGGCGGTCAGGATGCGCGGCAGCCGCAGCTGCCAGACGATGCCGTCGTGCAGTCGGTCGAGCGGCGAGGTGCCGCCCGTGAGGTGCGCGAGCACCGAACCCCACACGTCCGCGACCGAGAGGTCGGCCGAGCCGATCGTCACCGCGACCGTGATCGAGGCGACGAGGGCCGCTCCGAGCGCGATCGCGGCGACGACGATGCGGGTCACTTCTGCCCGAGCTCCGCGTACTGGCTCGCGATGGATGCGGCGGCCCAGACGCTGCGCACGCCAGCCTCGCTCGCGGCGAAGGGGACGACGATGTAGCGCTGCTCCGTGACGGCCGTCATGGCCGCCGTGGCGGGGTTCCCGGCGAGGTACTCCATCTTGTGCTGGGCGGAGTTCCAGTCCGAGTCGACGAGCACGATGACGTCGGGGTCGGCGGCGATGATCGCCTCCCAGCCGAGCGGAGCCCAGGTGGCGTCGACGTCGGCGGCGATGTTCGTGAGCCCGGCCGTCTCGAGCAGCAGCTCGGGGGCGCCGATGCCGGCGCCGACGTAGGGGGTGTCGGTGCCCGACGACCACCAGAGCGCCGTGGGGGAGCCGTCGGCGGGCTCGATGGCGGCGAGCTGCTCCTGCTGGGCGGCGACGAGCTCGTCGGCCGCCTGCGGCACGCCGAAGATGTCGCCCGCCTGCTCGATCTCGCGGAACACCTCGTCGAAGTCGAGCTTCGCGGGCCGGCCTGCGCTCTGGCAGGCGGCCGGCTGCACGTAGCTCGCCACCCCGAGCGAGGCCAGCTCGGCCCGCTCGCCCGCGGTGTCGGCGCTGAACGCCGACTCCCAGCCGGCGTAGACGAGGTCGGGCTCGCTCGCGAGCACCGTCTCCTCGTTCGGCATCTTGTCGGCGAGGCTCGGGATGCCGCTCGCGGCATCCGCCCACTCCTCGGGCACGGGGCCGTCCTGGAACGCGGTGCCGACGATGCGGTCGCCGACGCCCAGGGCGAGCATCATCTCGGTCGAGGTCGACTTGATCGTGACGACCCGCTCGGGTGCGGCGTCGAAGGTCACCTCGGTGCCGCAGTTGTCGATCGTGAGCGGGAACGCGGCCGTCGGTGTCGGCGAGGGCGTCTCGGGTGCGGCGACGGATGCGGCGCATCCGCCGAGCAGCAGGGCGGGGACGAGGGCGAGGGGCGCGAAGCGCGGGGCCATGAGGTTTCTCCGGTGTATGCGGGCAGGGGCATAGAGGGGGAGCCGAACCTCATGGCGGGAACGACGTGCGACGGGTCAGGTCGGACCCGGCTGCCCCCACGATACCGCGCCGCCGCGCGTCACCCCTCCCGCTAGTTGAGTGCCGCCGAAGGCGGTGTATCGAAACCAGGAAAGGCGCCCCTCGACGGGGCGTCTTTCCTCCGTGAGGCCTCACCCTGCGGGTCTGCATGGGTTTCGATACGCCCGCTGCGCGGGCTACTCAACCAGCGGAGGGGTGGCCCGCTGCGCGGGCTACTCAACCCGCGGAGGGTGCCCGCGGCGTCAGCTCGCGTTCTGCGCCACGGCGAGTGCCGCGCCGACCGTCGCGATCTCGTCGCGGAGCGCGCCGACCGTCACGCGGATGTGCGGGTCCTGCGCCTCGCCGAGCTGGAACGGCCCGCCCGCCGCCACGCGGATGCCGACCGCCGCGAGCTGCACGATCGCGGCGCGCTCGTCGGCGACGCGCAGCCAGGCGTTGATGCCGTCGCCGCCCGCGAGCCAGCCGCCCGCCTCGCGCACCGCCTCGGCGAGCGCCGCCTGGCGGCCCGCGTAGGCCCAGCGCGCCTCGTCGATCGCGAGCGTGGAGCTCGGATGTGTGAGCAGCTCGTGCAGGATCGCCTGCATCATCCGCGAGGTCCAGCCGGGCCCGAGCAGGCGCCGCGCCACGACGCGGTCGACGAGCGGGCGCGGTCCGCCGATCGCGCCGATGCGCAGGTCCGGGCCGTGCGACTTCGAGAACGAGCGCACGTGCAGTACGCGCTGCGGCAGCCAGCGGGCGAGCGTCACGTCGGGTGAGGAGCTGATCGCGCCCGAGTGGTCGTCCTCGATGACGATCGCGTCCTGCGCGATGCGGCTGCGCTCGAGGATGCCGGCGAGCTGCTCTGCGCGCTCGGCGGTCATCGAGATGCCCGTGGGGTTGTGGGCGCGCGGCTGCAGCAGCACGATCGCGGGGGCGGAGCCGAGCGCCGCCGAGAACGCCTCCGGCCGCATCCCCTCGGCGTCCAGCTCCACCCCCACGGGCTCGAGGCCGTAGTGGTCGAGCAGGTCGATGAACGGCGGGAAGGTGGGGTTCTCGACGACGACGCGGTCGCCGAAGCGCACGAGCGCGGCGAGCGCGCGGTCGATCGCGTCGAGGGCGCCGTTGAGCACGGTGATCGATTCGACGGGTGCGGGCCAGGTGGCCCGCAGCAGGTCGTGCAGCTCGGGGATGTCGGGCTTGGCCTGGTAGCTCGTGGTGTCGGCGCGCGCCCCCACCCGGGCGAGCGCGGGGCCGAGCGCGGGCAGCAGCTCCGGGTCGGGGGTGCCGCGCGAGAGGTCGAGGCGCGCGTCGAGCTGACCGTCGAGGCCGCGGTAGCGCCGGGGCAGCCACTCGCGCGGTTCCGCCCGCACGAAGCTGCCGCTGCGGCCGCGGCTCGTGATGAGCCCGGCCGAGCTGAGGGTCTGCCAGGCGTGCGAGACGGTCGCGGGGGAGACGCCCAGTTCGGATGCCAGCTCGCGCACCGTGGGCAGCCGGTCGCCCGGGGCGAGGTCGCCCGTCGTGATGAGACGCGCGATCCCGGTGGCGATCCCGTGCGGGGATCGCTCTTCGATGGAAAGGGCTACCGACTTCACTCAAACCGCCGTAGTTTTACGCCTACGTCACAGTGCGTAACGTCAGAGAAATGTTTACGTCGAAAGATAACAAAAAGCAACTGCAAGGAGTCACCGCATGACCGTCGTACGCGCCGCCATCAGCCAGACCACCTGGACCGGCGACAAGGAATCCATGCTCGACAAGCACGAGGGCTTCCTCCGTGACGCGGCCGCCGACGGCGCGCAGGTCATGTGCTTCCAGGAGCTGTTCTACGGTCCGTACTTCGGCATCACGCAGGACAAGAAGTACTACCGCTACGCCGAGCCGGCCGACGGCCCGATCGTGCAGCGCTTCGCCGCGATCGCCAAGGAGCTCGGCGTCGTGACGATCCTCCCCATCTACGAGGAGGAGCAGACGGGCGTGTACTACAACACGACCGTCGTGGTGGACGCCGACGGCTCCATCCTCGGCAAGTACCGCAAGGTGCACATCCCGCACGTCGAGAAGTTCTGGGAGAAGTTCTACTTCCGGCCCGGCAACCTCGGCTACCCGGTGTTCGAGACGGCCGTCGGCCCGATCGGCACCTACATCTGCTACGACCGCCACTTCCCCGAGGGATGGCGCGAGTACGGCCTGCGCGGCGCCCACATCGTCTTCAACCCGAACGCCACCAAGCCCGGCCTCTCCAACCGCCTGTGGGAGGTCGAGGGTCCCGCGGCCGCCGTCGCGAACGGCTACTTCGTGCTGCAGCCCAACCGCGTCGGCCTCGAGGACAACGAGTACGGCGCCGAGGCGGTCAACTTCTACGGCACGAGCAACGTCATCGACCCGCGCGGCAACTTCGTCGGCGAGCGCGGCTCGGGCGAGCACGAGGAGCTCCTGGTGCGCGACCTCGACATGAACCTCGTGCAGGAGATGCGCGACGACTGGCAGTTCTACCGCGACCGTCGCCCGGAGACCTACACCGAGATCGCGAAGCCGTAGACGAAGGAGTCACCATGGCAACCACACTCATCACGGGCGGCACCGTCGTGTCGGCCACGGGGCGTGCGGCGGCGGATGTGCTGGTCGACGGCGAGAAGATCGTCGCCGTCCTCGAGCCCGGCTCGCAGCTGCTCGGCACCGACCTCACGGCCTCCGTCGACACGGTCGTCGACGCGAGCGGCAAGTACGTCATCCCGGGCGGCATCGACGCGCACACCCACATGGAGCTGCCCTTCGGCGGGACC
Source organism: Protaetiibacter intestinalis (assembly GCF_003627075.1). NCBI lineage: Bacteria > Bacillati > Actinomycetota > Actinomycetes > Micrococcales > Microbacteriaceae > Protaetiibacter > Protaetiibacter intestinalis. The sequence continues at coordinate 2,123,830 of NZ_CP032630.1, forward strand.
AACGCCTCCGACACCTTCGAGACGGGCACCCGCGCGGCCGCCCACGGCGGCACGACGACGATCATCGACTTCGCCGTGCAGACCTACGGCCAGAAGGTCATGGACGGCCTCGCCGCTTGGCACGAGAAGGCCGCGGGCGAGTGCGCGATCGACTACGGCTTCCACCAGATCATCGGCGGCGTCGACGCCGACTCGCTCGCCGTCATGCCGAAGCTCGTCGACGAGGGCATCACGAGCTTCAAGCTCTTCATGGCCTACCCGGGCGTCTTCTACTCCGACGACGCGCAGATCCTGAAGGCCATGCAGGTGTCGGCCGACACGGGGCTGCTCACGATGATGCACGCCGAGAACGGTCCCGTGATCGACGTGCTCGCGGCGCAGCTCGCCGAGGCCGGCAAGACCGACCCCTACTTCCACGGCATCGCCCGGGCGTGGGAGATGGAAGAGGAGGCCACCCACCGCGCGATCATGATCGCCCGGCTGACCGGCGCCCCCCTCTACGTCGTGCACGTCTCGGCGAAGCAGGCGGTCGAGCAGCTCGCCGCCGCCCGCGACCGCGGCCAGAACGTCTTCGGCGAGACCTGCCCGCAGTACCTCTACCTCTCGCTCGAGGAGCAGCTCGGCGCATCCAGCGAAGAGTGGGGCGCCTTCGAGGGCGCCAAGTGGGTGTGCTCGACGCCGCTGCGGGCCCGGGCCGAGGGGCACCAGCACGCCATGTGGCAGGGCCTGCGCACCAACGACCTCCAGATGGTCTCGACCGACCACTGTCCCTTCTGCATGAAGGGCCAGAAGGAGCTCGGGCTGGGCGACTTCCGCAAGATCCCGAACGGCATCGGCTCGGTCGAGCACCGCATGGACCTCATGTACCAGGGCGTCGTGACCGGCGAGATCACGCTCGAGCGCTGGGTCGAGCTCACCTCGACCACCCCGGCGCGCATGTTCGGGCTCTACGGGCAGAAGGGCGTCATCCAGCCCGGTGCGGATGCCGACATCGTCGTCTACGACCCGAACGGGCACACCTCGATCGGCGTGAACAAGACGCACCACATGAACATGGACCACTCCGCGTGGGAGGGCTACGAGATCGACGGCCACGTCGACACCGTCATCTCGCGCGGCAAGGTCGTCGTCGACGGCGACCGGTACCTCGGCTCCAAGGGCGACGGGCGCTTCGTCAAGCGCGGCCTGACCCAGTACCTGGTCTGAACGGAAGGCACCACATGGACTTCGGAGCTGTCCTCCAGACCAACCCGCCGGCGAGTCGCACCGTGCAGCTCGCGAAGCTCGCCGAGAACCACGGGTTCGACTACGTCTGGACCTTCGACTCGCACATCCTCTGGCAGGAGCCGTACGTCATCTACAGCCAGATCCTCGCGGAGACCCGCAAGGTGAAGGTGGGCCCGTTCGTCACCAACCCGGCGACGCGCGACTGGACCGTCACGGCATCCGTGTTCGCGACGCTCAACGAGATGTACGGCAACCGTACGGTCGTCGGCATCGGGCGCGGCGACTCGGCGGTGCGGGTCACCAACGGCCGGCCCACGACCCTCACGGAGCTGCGCGAGTCGATCCACGTCATCCGCGAGCTCGGCAACAGCCGCGCCGTCGAGTACAACGGCTCGCAGCTGCAGTTCCCGTGGTCGACGGGCTCGGAGCTCGAGGTGTGGGTGGCCGCCTACGGCCCGCTCGCGCTCAAGCTCACGGGCGAGGTGGGCGACGGCTTCATCCTGCAGCTGGCGGATGTCGACATCGCCAAGTGGATGATCAAGACGGTGCGGGATGCGGCCGAGGCCGCCGGCCGCGACCCCGACGAGATCACCTTCTGCGTCGCGGCGCCGTTCTACATCGGCGACGACTGGGAGCACATGCGGGATCAGTGCCGCTGGTTCGGCGGCATGGTGGGCAACCACGTCGCCGACATCGTCGCCAAGTACGGCACGAGCGGGGCGGTGCCGAAGGCGCTCACCGACTACATCGAGAAGCGCACCGGCTACGACTACAACTCGCACGGCAAGGCCCACAACGACCACGTCGACTTCGTGCCCGACGAGATCGTCGACCGCTTCTGCCTGCTCGGCACCGCCGAGGACCACATCGCCAAGCTCGAGGAGCTGAAGTCCATCGGCGTGCACCAGTTCGCCGGCTACCTCCAGCACGACAACAAGGAGGAGACCCTGCGGGTGTACGGCGAGACCGTCATCCCGGCCCTCCGCGAGACGGTGACGGCCAAGTCGTGAGCACCCTCCGCCCCGAGAGCCCCGTCGCCGCCCGCCGGCGCACGACGGGGCGCGGCTGGGTGGCGGCCGCCTGGGGTGCGCTCGGCGTCATCGCCGTCGCGGTGCTCTGGGAGCTCTACAAGTTCCTCGGGCCCGCGGACGGTTTCACGGTCGGCGCCGTCGAGGGGGAGACGGGCTCGGGCGTCATGCTCCTGCCACGCACCCACGACCGCGCGATGCCGCACATCTGGACCATGATCGCGCGGCTGTTCGAGCCCACGAGCGGCGGGCAGACGCCCCCGCTGTTCGTCTCGGTCGTGCAGGCGGCGCTCGTGACCCTCGGGATGGCGGCCGTCGGCTGGCTCATCGGTGTGCTCGTCGGGGCGCTGCTCGGCCTGCTCATGCAGCGCTGGAAGCTCGTCGAGTGGGGGCTGCTGCCGTGGATCGTGGTGAGCCAGATCGTGCCGCTCATCGCCTTCGCCCCGGTCGTCAACGCGATCGGCAACCAGCTCGACCGCGCGGGCACGCCGTGGCCGCAGTGGCTCTCGGTCGCGGTCATCGCCTCCTACCTCGCCTTCTTCCCGGTCGCGGTCGGCGTGCTCAAGGGCCTCGAGGCGCCCGACCGCATCCACGTCGACCTCATGACGAGCTACGCGGCCGGCTACTGGCCCACGCTGCTGCGCCTGCGACTGCCGGCATCCGTGCCCTACCTGCTGCCCGCCCTGCGCCTCGCTGCCGCCAACGCCGTGCTCGGCGCGGTCGTCGCGGAGGTGTCGATCGGGATGCGCGGCGGCATCGGGCGCATGCTCATCCAGCTCGCCGGGCAGGGCTCGAGCGACCCCGCGGCACCGTGGGGCCCCATGTTCGGCTCGATCGCGCTCGGCCTCATCGCCGCCGGGTCGGTCGCGCTCATCGGCCTCGGTCTGGGGCGCTACCGCAGAGGAGAGGCGGTCTCATGACGCTCGCAGTGAAGGCCACCGGCGTCGGCAAGGTGTTCGCCGCCAAGGCGGGCGACGTGACCGCCCTGACGGGCGTCGATCTCGAGGTCGAGGCGGGCGAGTTCGTCTCGCTCATCGGGCCCTCCGGATGCGGCAAGTCGACGCTGCTGCGTCTCATCGCCGACCTCGACCAGCCGAGCTCGGGCGAGCTGTCGATCTTCGACAAGCCCGCCCGGCGCGCCCGCATCGACCAGGACTACGGCATCGCGTTCCAGCAGGCCGGGCTGCTGCCGTGGCGCACGGTCGCGGCGAACATCGCCCTGCCGCTCGAGCTGCACGGTGTCGCGAAGCCCGCCCGCGAGGCGCGCGTCGCCGAGCTCGCCGAGCTCGTCGGACTCACCGACTTCACGGACCGCTTCCCCGACCAGCTCTCGGGCGGCATGCAGCAGCGCGTGGCGATCGCCCGCGCGCTCGCGGCGAGCCCGAAGCTCCTGCTCATGGACGAGCCGTTCGGCGCGCTCGACGAGATGACCCGCGAGTACCTGCAGGGCGAGCTCACCCGCATCGCCTCCGAGACGGGCGCCGCGGTCGTGTTCGTGACGCACTCGATCCCCGAGGCGGTGTTCCTCTCCGACCGCGTCGTCGTGATGAGCCCGCGCCCGGGACGCATCACCGACGTCATCGCTACGGGCCTCGGCGCCGCCCGTGACGAGGCGCTGCGCGAGAACCCGCTCTACTTCGAGAAGGTGACCGCCGTGCGCGAGGCGCTGCACGGCACCAAGGTCGAGAGGGCGAACGAGCGATGAGCCTCCCCTCGTGGCTGCGGGTCGCCGCCCCCATCGCGGTGGGGGTGCTGCTGCTCGCCGCCTGGACGCTCTACGTCGAGTTCGGCGACGCCCCCCGGATGCTGCCGGGGCCCGCCGCGATCGGCTCGGAGCTCGTGCTGCGCTGGGGCATCATCTGGGACGACATGGTCATCACCGCCACCAACGCCCTCATCGGTCTCACCGTCGGCGCCGTGCTGGCCGTGCTGCTCGCGGGGCTCGCGGCGTCGTTCCGGCCGATCGACGGGATGCTGGCGCCGCTCATCGCGGCCCTCGCCGTCATCCCGATCGTCGCGATCACGCCCATCCTCAACACGATGTTCGGCGCCTCGAGCCAGTTCGGCCGCCAGGCGGTCGCCACCATCGCGGCGTTCATCCCCGTCTTCGTCAACGTGCTGCGCGGCCTCCGGCAGACCAAGCCCGTGCACCGCGACCTCATGCGGGCATCCGCGGCGAGCGGCGCGCAGACCTTCCGCGTGCTCACGCTGCCGACGGCGCTGCCGTACCTCATGACGGGCCTGCGGATCGCGAGCTCGCTCGCCGTCATCGCCGCGCTCGTCGCCGAGTACTTCGGCGGCCCCGCCGACGGAATCGGCACCTCGATCGCCACCTACGCCAAATCCGGGCGGGCGGCGCTCGCCTGGGCCTACGTCTTCGGGGGCATCCTCATCGGCCTCGTGTTCTTCCTCGTCACTTCGCTGCTCGAACGCCTCGTGACGAGGCATGCGCCGGACTGACCGGCATCCGCACCATCCCCGCACCACCCCTGAAACACCACACACGAAAGGGAACAGCATGAGACTCAGCAAGAGGCGCGGTCTCGCCATCGCATCCGCGGCAGCCGTGGCCGCGCTCACGCTCTCCGCGTGCGCGAGCACGCCGAGCGATGACGACTCGTCGGACGACGGCGGCGACTTCACCCCCATCACCTCGATCAAGCTGCAGCTGCAGTGGCTGCCGCAGGCCCAGTTCGCGGGCTACTACCTGGCGCAGGAGAAGGGCTACTTCGAGGAGGAGGGCTTCGACGACGTCGAGATCATCCCCTCGGGCGGCGACATCGTGCCCCAGGACGCGCTCGTCGCGGGCGACGTCGACTTCGCCATCGCGTGGGTGCCGAAGGTGCTCGGCAGCATCGAGGCCGCGGGCGTCGAGCTGACCGACATCGCCCAGGTCTTCCAGAAGTCCGGCACGACGCAGGTCTCCTGGAAGGACAGCGGCATCACCTCCGTCGCCGACTTCGAGGGCAAGCGCATCGGCTCGTGGGGCTACGGCAACGAGTGGGAGATCTTCGCCGCCATGGCCGCCGACGGCCTCGACTCGACCTCCGTGTCGATCACGACGCAGGACTTCTCGATGAACGCCCTGTTCGACAACGACGTGGATGCCGCCCAGGCCATGACCTACAACGAGCTCGCACAGGTGCTCGAGACGGTCAACCCGGCCACCGGTGAGCTCTACACGCTCGACGACCTCAACGTCATCCACTACGAGGACACCGAGGGCGCCATGCTGCAGGACGCCATCTGGGCCGACACCCAGCGCCTCTCCGACGACCCCGCGTACGCGGACGCCGCGGTGCGCTTCCTCAAGGCGATCGCGAAGGGCTGGCTGTACGCCCGCGACAACCCGGAGGACGCCGCGTCGATCGTCTACGACATCGCCGCGAACGCCGAGGCCGCCTACCCGGTCGGTCCCGTGCACCAGCTGTGGATGATGAACGAGGTCAACAAGCTGATCTGGACGGGCGCCGACTTCGGCGTCGTGGACTCCGCGGCCTGGAAGAAGACGGTCGCGGGCGCGCTCGCGGCGGTCAACCAGGACGGCCTCAACCTCATCACGGCCGAGCCCCCGGCATCCGCCTACTCGAACGAGTACATCGAGAAGGCGCTCGCCGAGCTCGCGGACGAGGGCGTGGACATGTCCGGCGAGTACACGCCGATCGACGTCACCCTCACCGAGGGCGGCCAGTAACACCCACCTCGCGGGGCGGGCGGTTCGAGTGCCGCCCGCCCCGCACCCCGCCCTCCGGCGGCCCAGCCAGGGAACAGAGATGAGCACCAACCAGTACACCCTCGACCTCGACCGCGCCCACGTCTTCCACTCCTGGTCGGCGCAGGGCTCGCTCGCCCCCCTCGTGATCGCCGGCGGCTCCGGCACCGAGGTGTGGGACGACGACGGCACGCGCTACCTCGACTTCTCGAGCCAGCTCGTCAACGTCAACATCGGCCACGCGCATCCGAAGGTCGTCGCGGCCATCCAGGAGCAGGCGGCCGTGCTGCCGACCGTGGCGCCCGCCCATGCCAACCGGGTGCGCGGCGAAGCGGCCGCGCGCATCCTCGCGAAGGCGGGGCCCGCCTTCGGCAAGGTCTTCTTCACCAACGGCGGTGCGGATGCCAACGAGAACGCCATCCGGATGGCGCGGCTCACGACCGGTCGCGACAAGATCCTCTCCACCTACCGCAGCTACCACGGCAACACGGGCGCCGCGATCGTCGCGACGGGCGACTGGCGCCGCGTGCCCAACGAGTACGCCCGCGGGCACGCCCACTTCTTCGGCCCGTTCCCGTACCGCTCCGAGTTCTGGTCCGAGACGCCCGAGCAGGAGGGGGAGCGCGCGCTGCACCACCTCGAGCGCGTCATCGTCTCGGAGGGTGCCGCGTCGATCGCCGCCCTGCTGCTCGAGGGCATCCCGGGCACCGCGGGCGTCATCATGCCGCCGCCCGGCTGGTACGCGGGGGTGCGGGCGCTGTGCGACAAGTACGGCATCCTGCTCATCGTCGACGAGGTCATGTCGGGCTTCGGGCGCACGGGCGACTGGTTCGCCTGGCAGAACCCGGAGATCAACCCCGAGCGCGTCGTGCCCGACCTGGTGACCTTCGCGAAGGGCGTCAACTCGGGCTACGTGCCGGTGGGCGGCGTCATCATCTCGGAGTCGATCGCGGCGCAGTTCGACGACCAGGTCTTCCCGGGCGGGCTCACCTACTCGGGTCACCCGCTCGCCGCCGCCTCGATCGTCGCGTCGATCGACGCGATGGAGGAGGAGGGCATCGTCGAGCACGCGGCGGAGCTCGGCCGCGAGGTGCTGGGGCCGGGGCTGCACGCCCTCGCGGAGCAGCATCCGATGATCGGCGAGGTGCGGGGGATCGGCGTCTTCTGGGCGCTCGACCTGGTGACCGACCGCGAGACGCGCGAGCCGGTGGGCGCCGCGACGATCGGGGCGCTCAAGAAGGAGCTGCTCGCCCGCGGCTACCTGCCCTTCGCGGCCGACAACCGCCTCCACGTCGTGCCCCCGTGCACGGTCACGGCGGAGGAGTGCCTGCGCGCCCTCGCCATCCTCGACGAGGCCTTCACCGCCCTCGATCACTGACCCTTCTGTCAAACGCTGCAGCGTCTGGCTCCGCGCGCCGGTCATCCCCGTCGCGCGTGGCCGAGCGCTGCAGCGTTTGACAGAGCTCACGCGTAGAATCGGCGATCGTGTCCGCACCCAACCCGTACAACGTGCCCGTGCACGACGTCATGCACCGCCCCGGCGAGCTGCGTGAACGCGTGCTCGAATTCGACGCACCCGAGCAGCTCGGCGAGGCCGTCGCGGTCGTGAAGCAGGGCGCCCCCGTGCGCATCGACCTGCGACTCGAGGGCCTGCACGACGGCGTGCTCGTCACCGCCGACGTCGACACGGTCGCCACGGGCGAGTGCGTGCGCTGCCTCGACCCCGTCGAGATCCCGGTCGAAGTCGAATTCCAGGAGCTTTTCGCGTATTCTGAGGACGAAGCTTTCGACTTCGCGATTCGAGACGATCACGTGAATCTCGAATCCGTCGTGCGGGATGCGGTGGTGCTGGCACTGCCGTTCCAGCCGGTCTGCCGGCCGGACTGCCCCGGTCTCGACCCCGCCACGGGGGAGAAACTGCAGGATGGTGCCGTGCCGGGCGACCGCGAGGCGACCGATCCCCGGTGGGCGGCGCTCGAAGGCTTCCAGCCCACCGAGAACGAATAGACCTCCGGCGCCGCGCGCGCCGATCACGAAAGAAGAGAAGCCATGGCCGTTCCCAAGCGCCGCCAGTCGCGTGCCAACACGCACGCCCGCCGTTCGCAGTGGAAGGCCTCCGTGCCGACCCTCGTGAAGACCGTCGAGAACGGCAAGGTCACCTACAGCCTCCCGCACCGCGCGAAGGTCGTGGAGGACTCCGCCGGTACTCCGCTGTTCCTGGAGTACAAGGGCCGTAAGGTCGCCGACGTCTGAGCCGTTGCCGTCGGGCGCCGCGGCGCCGGATGGTGAGGTCGACACCGCCGAGTTGAACTCGGTGCTGCAGCTCGAGATCCGCTCCGAGCTGCTCACGCTCGCGCTCACGCACCGCTCGTACGCGTACGAGAACGGCGGCATCGCGCACAACGAGCGCCTCGAGTTCCTGGGCGACTCGATCCTGGGGCAGGCCGTCACGGTCATGCTCTACCTCGAGAACCCGGACGTCGACGAGGGCGAGCTCGCGAAGCGCCGCGCCAGCCTCGTGAGCTCGGCGGCGCTCGCCGAGATCGCCGGCCACATCGGGCTCGGCCGCTACCTGCTGCTCGGTCGCGGCGAGGAGCTCACCGGAGGCCGCGAGAAGTCGTCGATCCTCGCGGATGCCGTCGAGGCGATCATCGGCGCGGCCTTCCTGTCGGTCGGCCCCGAGGCGGCGACGGCGCTCGTCATGCGCCTCATCGCCCCGCTGCTCGCCGACCCCGACCGCTTCGGCGCCGCGATGGACCCGAAGACGAGCCTGCAGGAGCTGTCGACCCGGCTCGGCAAGGGGCTGCCGCAGTACCGCATCACCGACTCCGGCCCCGACCACTCGAAGCGCTTCCACGCCGAGGTCGCGTTCGGCGGCGACCCGATCGCCTCGGGAGACGGCACGAGCAAGAAGCAGGCCGAGATGGCCGCGGCGCTCGCCGCCTGGTCGATCCTGCAGCGTCCCGGCCGCTGATCCCACGATGCCCGAACTCCCCGAGGTCGAGGTCGTCCGCGCCGGCCTCATCCCCGCGGTGACCGGCGCCACCATCACCCGCATCCGCGTGCTCGACGAGCGTTCGCTGCGTCGGCATCCGGGCCCCGCCGAGGACTTCGCCCACCGCCTCACCGGCGCGACCCTCGCCCACCCGTCCCGCCGGGGCAAGTACCTCTGGATGCCGATCCGGGAGTCCGAGGAGGCCCTCGTCGTCCATCTGGGGATGAGCGGACAGGTGCTGCTGCGGGATCCGGATGCCGAGGTCGCGAAGCTCACGCGCATCGTGCTCGACGTCGAGCAGCCGGGGTACGGGCCGGTGCGGATCGACTTCGTCGACCAGCGCATCTTCGGCTCGATGGCGATCGACCGCCTGGTGCCGGCTGCGGACGTGCCCGGCGAGCGGCTGCCGGCATCTGTCGCCCACATCGCGCGCGATCCGCTCGACGAGCACTTCGACGACCGCGCGTTCCTCGACCGGCTCGCCCGCCGTGACACGACCGTCAAGCGCGCCCTGCTCGACCAGAGTCTCGTCTCGGGCATCGGCAACATCTACGCCGACGAGGCGCTGTGGGCCGCGCGTGTGCACTACGACCAGCCCACGCGATCCCTCAGCCGTCCGCGCGCCCGCGCCCTGCTCGCGGAGGTGCGCACCGTGCTCGGCAGGGCGCTCGCCGAGGGCGGCACGAGCTTCGACGCCCAGTACGTCAACGTCAACGGCGCCTCCGGCTACTTCTCGCACTCGCTCAACGCCTACGGGCAGCAGGGCGTGCCGTGCCCACGCTGCGGCACCCCGATCGTGCGCGAGGTGTTCATGAACCGCGGGTCGCACCTCTGCCCGCGCTGCCAACGCATCAGGATCGCGAGGTGAGCACCCGTCGCGCCTTCCTGGAGCGCGCGCTCGACGCGGTCGTCAGCGGCGGGCCGGCCCCGGAACCGGATGCCGCCGAGCCGTGGCAGCTGGCCGTCGCCGCGTTCGTGGCGAACGACCGGCTCGACCACACCGCCTCGACCGCGCTGTCGGTGCGCGCACTCGAGGCGCTGACCGAGGTCTCCGAACCACTCGACCGGGCCGCGGCGTACGCGGCCCGCGGTTTCGCCGCCACGACCGAGCTGCTCGCGGGGGAGTGGACCGACGCCGCGCCGGGGCTCACGCCGACCGGCGACCCGATCGCCGATGCCGCGCCGATGCTCGACGGGCTGGGTGAGGGCGACGAGGCCGCCTTCGTGCGCTACCTGCTCGCCGAGGCCGCCCTCAGCTGCGCGCGCGTGGGTGTCGCTGCGACCCTGCCGCTGCCCGACCCCGCCGTCTTCCTCGTGCGGGAGGGACGCCCGCATCCCTTCGCCGCGATCCTCACGGTGCTGGCCGTGCGGGCGGCCGCGTTCCACGGTGACTTCGCGACCGCGCACGCGGCGATGGCCGGGGCGACGAGCGAGGTGCCTCTCTTCGCCCTGCTGCTCGACGCCACCCGCTCGCTCGTGCTCGGCAACGTGGCCGACCCCGCCCAGACCCGCGCGCTCGTGCAGCGGGTGGAGCGCGAGGCGCCGCTGCCCGACGACCGCGTCGCAGCGGGATGCTGCCTGCTCGCGAGCTACGGACTCATCGCGCTCGGCGACGTGCGCGGCTCGGCCGCCCTGCTGCTGCGCGCGGGCGGCGATGCGGGACTCGAGCGCCTCATGATCACCGACCGCGCGATCGGCCTCGAACTGCTCGTGAACGCGGCCCTGCAGGAGGACGACCCGGATGCCGCCGAGGCGTGGGCTGCGCGGGCGGAGGAGCTCGCCGCGAGCCCCATCGCCGACGCGACCGTCGCGCGGGTGCGCAGCCGCGTCCTGCTCGCCCGCGGCGATGCGGATGCGGCGCTCGCCGAGGCGGAACGCGCCGCAGAGCGGGCGCGCGCGGAGGGTCGCTGGATCGAGGCGAGTGAGGCCGACATCCTCGCCGCGCGGGCCGCGATCGCCGCGCGGGCGAGCGGTGCCGCCGAGCGCCGTCTGCAGGCGCTGGCGGCCGAGGCGATCCGGATCGGGCACCACGCGGCGGTGCGGGCCGCGAACCAGACGCTGCGACCGACCGGCCGGCGGCTGCGTCCCGTGGCCGGTACCGAGTGGGCGGGGCTCTCGGAGCGCGAGCGGCAGGTGGCGGAGCTGCTGCTCGAGGGGCTCACCAACGCCGAGATCGCCGCCGAGCTCTACGTCTCACCGCACACCGTGCGGGTGCACGTGTCGCGCGTGCTCGCCGCGTTCGGGGCGCCGTCGCGGTTCGCGCTCGCGGCGCGCGCTCCGCTCGAGCCGCCGACACTCGACGCCGCGGGCGTGCTCACGGCGCGGCAGCGCGCGGTCGTCGCCGAGCTCGCGACCGGGGCGGGCAACGCCGAGATCGCCGCGCGCCTGGGGATCAGCGCGAAGACCGTCGAGAAGCACCTGCACGAGGCGATGCGGAGGCTCGGCGTGACGACGCGCGTCGGCGTGCTGCGCGTCGCGTCCGCCCGCGCCACAGGCGCCGAATAAGCCGGAACCCGACTTACCCGCCGCCGCCCCGCGCCGCAGGATGAGGCCATGCCCGTCTCGTCCCGTCACGCCCTCCGCACCGCGGCCCTGCTCGCCGCGCTGGGTCTCGCCCTCTCCGGATGCGCCACCACGACATCCGGCGACACGGGCGGCAGCGGCGACGGCGGCGGGTCGGGCGGCGACGCCGCGGGCGGGCTGAACTGCGACGGGGCGACGACCGCCGGCTGGGAGCTCATGGTCGACCCGCGCGTCACCGTGGACCCCGCGGCGGATGTCGTGCCGCTCACGAAAGAGGGCGAGAGCCTCACCTTCACCGACGGCGGCGGCGGCGAGTACACCACCTACAGCTACTCGCTCGGCTACCTCGACGAGGACGGCACGGTCTTCCCGAACGACTCGGGGATCCTCTTCCCCGAGGGCGACGACATCCACGTGCTCGCCGTGCACGGCCCGTTCGCACCCTCGGGCGTCGACGGTGGGCCCTACGCGGGCATCCTGCAGTTCGAGGCGACCGAGGCGGATGCGGAGAACAAGATCGTCACGACGACCCTCGCCCGGGTCTGCGTGCTGCTCGCGATCGAGGACTGATCGCCCGATGCCATGATCGCCCTGGGCGGACGCCCAGCCGTCGGTGGGCGCGCGCCTGTACCCTGGGGGACAGGACCTCTGACGTAAGGAAACGCCATGGCCAACCCCGCCTTCACGAACAACCCCGCGTTCAACGGCAAGGGGGTGCCCGCGATCCCGACTCCGTCGGCCGACCAGCTGCAGCAGCAGTTCGACCTGCCCTCGGCGCCCGACCCGGCGGCCGGCGCCCCGATGACCGTCGACGGCACGGTGCGCACCAGCCTCGGCACCTTCGGCGTGCTGCTGGTCGGCGCCGCGATCGGCTGGATCACCGTCTCGCTGGTGCCGCTGCTGTGGATCGGGGCCGCGATCGTCGGCTTCGTGCTCGCGCTCGTCAACATCTTCAAGAAGGAGCCCTCGCCCGCGCTCATCCTGAGCTACGCCGGTGTGCAGGGGGTGTTCCTCGGCGGCATCTCGGCGTTCTACGAGTCGATGTGGCCCGGCATCGTCAGCCAGGCCGTGCTCGCGACGTTCGTCGTGGTCGGCGTCACCCTCGCCCTGTTCGCGAGCGGCAAGGTGCGTGCCTCGGCGCGCGCGACGAAGGTGTTCCTCATCGCGATGGTCGGCTACCTGGCCTTCTCGCTCGTCAACGTCGGTCTCATGGTCTTCGGCGTGACGACCGACCCGTGGGGTCTGCGCACGGGGGTCGAGATCTTCGGCATCCCGCTCGGTGTCATCCTGGGTGTGTTCGCGGTGCTGCTCGGCGCCTATTCGCTCGTGCTCGACTTCGACTTCATCCAGAAGGGCACGCAGAACCGCATCCCGAGGAAGTACCAGTGGACCGGCGCCTTCGGCATCATGGTCACGATCATCTGGCTCTACCTCGAGATCCTGCGCCTCATCGCGATCCTGCGCCGCTGACGTCGCGGGCGCCTCGGCTCACAGGTCGAGGCGCCACGCCCCCTCGTAGCCCATCGGCGTGAAGCCGAGCTGCTCGTTGACGGCGAGCATGTGCCGGTTCTCGTCGGCGTTCCAGGTGAGCACCGAGGGGCGCCCCGGGTGCCGCGACTGCAGCGCGGCGAGGTTCTCGAGCTTGAGCAGCATCCCGAGCGCATGACCGCGGTGCTCGCGCAGCACGAGCGTGTCGAACTGGTCGACCGGACGGATGCGGTCGGCGGGCAGCCCGAGCTGGGTGAAGCCGACGAGGCGGCCGGTGCCGAGGTGCTCGACGGCGCTCGTGAGCAGTTCGGCGCCGTCGGCCGTCGTGCGCGTCTCGTGCTCGGCGACGCGTTCGGCGGTCCAGACGTCTTCGGGTTCGTCGAGGGCGCCCTGCGGGGCGTCGGTGCTCATCCGGGTGAGCAGCACCGCCATGTCGTCGCGGAACCGCTCGGGCGTGACGCCCTCCCAGCGGTGCACGCAGTAGCCCTCGCCCGTGCGGTCGCGGGCGGCGTGCAACCACACGGCGAGTTCGCCGGCGTCGAGCGGCAGCGGCAGGCGGCTCGCGCGCACGACCTGCTCGAGGCGATAGCCGCGCCCCCGCAGGAAGCGCACCTCGGGGTTGTCCGCGGGGAGCGAGCCGGATCCGGTGGGCGAGGGCAGGCGCGGCCCCGGCCCCTCGGGCGACACGATGTAGACGATCGCGTGCGTGCGGCCCTCGGCGCGGGCGAGGGCCTCCAGCTGCGCGGCGACCGCGGTGCCGACGCCGCGACGGCGGTGCGCCGGGTGCACCCGCACGTCGAGCCAGCACACGGGGGAGTCGGGATCGGCGAGGGTCTCGTAGAGGCCGCGCGCCACGACCCGCCCGTCCTCGCGTGCGACGAACAGCCGGTGCGGCTCGAAGGGGTTCGTGAAGTAGCCGAGCAGTCGTTCCGGGGTCACCCGCACGTCGACGGTGCCGTATCCGGCTTCCTCGACGAGGTTGCGGATGTCGACCGTCGCCGCGAAGTCCACCGCCGCCGCCGAGCCGTCGATCGCGGCCGGAAGCGGCACCTCCTCGACCCTGAGCCCGCCCATCCCCCCAGCATGCCGTCTTGTGTCAAACGCTGCAGCGTCCGGCTTCGGGCGGCGGTGATGACTGCCGCGCGGGGCGTGCCGCTGCAGCGTTTCCGCACGCTAGCGTAGGACGATGCCGCGACGCGTGGAGGAGGTGGCCGGGTGCATCTGAAGAGCTTGACCCTCAAGGGGTTCAAGTCGTTCGCCCAGCCGACCACCTTCGCCTTCGAGAAGGGCGTCACCTGCGTCGTCGGCCCCAACGGCTCCGGCAAATCCAACGTCGTCGACGGGCTGGCCTGGGTGATGGGCGAGCAGGGCGCGAAGACGCTCCGCGGCGGCAAGATGGAGGACGTCATCTTCGCCGGCACGGCCACCCGCGGCCCGCTCGGCCGCGCCGAGGTGCAGCTGACGATCGACAACGCGGACGGCGCGCTGCCGATCGAGTACAGCGAGGTCACCATCTCGCGCACCCTGTTCCGCAACGGCGGCAGCGAGTACGCGATCAACGGCGAGCAGTGCCGCCTGCTGGATGTGCAGGAGCTGCTCTCGGACTCCGGGCTCGGCCGCGAGATGCACGTCATCGTCGGCCAGGGCCAGCTCGACCAGGTGCTGCACGCGACCCCCGAGGACCGCCGTGGCTTCATCGAGGAGGCGGCCGGCATCCTCAAGCACCGCCGCCGCAAGGAGAAGACGCTCCGCAAGCTCGACGCGATGCAGGCGAACCTGACGCGCCTCTCGGACCTCGCGGGCGAGATCCGGCGGCAGCTGAAGCCCCTCGGGCAGCAGGCGCAGATCGCCCGCGAGGCCCAGACGATCGCCGCGATCGTGCGCGACGCCCGCGCGCGCCTGCTCGCCGACGAGGTCGTCGAGCTGCGCCGCGCGATCACGGATGTCACCCGCAGCGAGTCGGAGCGCAAGACCGAGCGCGTGGTGCTGCAGGAGCAGCTCGACCAGTCGAAGCTGCGCCAGGCTCGCATCGAGCAGTCGATGACGGGGGATGCCGTCGACGAGGCCCGCCGGGTGGCGTTCGGGCTCGAGCAGGTGCAGGACCACCTGCGTTCGCTCTTCACCCTCGCCAACCAGCGCCTCTCGCTGCTCGGTCAGCAGGCGGAGCTGCCGGGCATGAACTCGACGCTGTCGGAGTCGGCCGTCGCCGACGCCTTCGCGGAGGCCGAGCGACTGCAGGCGGGCATCGCCGAGGCCGAGGCGGTGCTCGGGCGCGCGACCGCGGCCACCGCGACCGCGCGCGCGAGTCTCGACTCTCTCGACGAGGAGATCAGCGCCCAGTCGGCGCTCGTGAGCCAGCACGACCTCGAGCAGGGGCGCCTCGCGGGCGCCGTGCGCGCCGCCGAGGAGCGCCGCGCCGCCACCGTGGCGCAGCTCGAGCGACAGAAGGCCGCCGCATCCGCCGCCGAGGAGCGCCGCGAGGCGGCCCGCACCGAGCTCGTCGCGCTCGAGGGCGACGACGCGGGTGCCGCGGAGGACACCGAGCTCGCGGGCGCCGTCGAGGCGGCCGAGACCGCCGTCGCGGCCCTGCAGGAGCGCGTCGACGCCCTGCGGGAGGAGCTGCACGCCGCCGAGCGCGAGCGCGACGCCCTCGCCGCCCGCACGAGCGCCCTCACCCTCGCCACCGATCAGCGCGACGGCTCCCAGCAGATCATCGGCCTGAGCGGCATCCGCGGTCTCGTCGCCGAGCACATCAAGGTCGCGGCGGGCTACGAGGCGGCCATCGCCGCGGCGCTCGGCTCGCTCGCGGATGCCGTGCTCGCCGACAGCTGGGACGCGGGCGTCGCCGCCCTCGACCATGCCCGCGGCGCGGAGGCGGGGCGCGTCGAGATCGTCGTGGCGGATGCCGCGGCCCCCGCCGACCCCGTGAACCTGCCCGCGGGCGTGCGCGCCGCGGCCTCCCTCGTGACGGGGCCGAACGGCATCCGCGGGGTGCTCGCCGGCGTCGTCGTGGCCGACGGGCTCGCCGAGGCGCGTGCCGCCTGGCCGGCGCTCGCGAAGACCGGCGGCATCACCGTCATCACACGCGAGGGCGAGGTGCTCGCCGAGCACGTGCTGCGCGGCGGCTCGGCGGGCGGCCGCAGCCGCCTCGAGCTGCTCGCCGAGCGCGACGCCGCGCAGGAGAAGCTCGTGGGCGTGACGACCACGATCGAGCGCCGTGCGGGCGAGCTCGCCGAGCACCGCGAGCAGCTGGACCTCGCCCGCATCGACCTCGTGCAGGCCTCCGGCGCGCTCAAGGAGTTCGAGACCCGCCTCGCGGAGCGCAGCGAGGCGCTCGGGCGCTCACGCGTGCAGTTGGAGGCCTCGGCGGCCGAGAGCGAGCGGCTGGCGGAGGCCGTGGCGGGCCTCGGCGAGCAGGTCGCGGCGGCGGATGCCGTGGTCGAGCGGGCGGTCGCCGAGCGCGACGCGCACGCCGCCACCCCGCGCCCCATGCTCGACGTCTCGGCCCGTGACGGGCTGCTCGCAGAACTGGAGGCGGCCCGCGCGGCCGAGGTGGGTGCCCGCGTCGAGCTGGAGACGGCGCGCGAGCGGGTGCGCGCCCAGCGTGAGCAGGCCGAGCAGCTGAAGCGTCGGCTGGAGGCCGAGCGGCACGCGGCGGAGGAGGCGGCGCGGCTCGCCGTGATCCGCCGCCACCAGATCGACGCGGCCGAGGGCGTGATCGAGGCGCTGCCCGCGGTGCTCGACACCGCCGACCGCTCCGTCACCG
The DNA here is from genome assembly GCF_003627075.1 of Protaetiibacter intestinalis. NCBI lineage: Bacteria > Bacillati > Actinomycetota > Actinomycetes > Micrococcales > Microbacteriaceae > Protaetiibacter > Protaetiibacter intestinalis. The sequence continues at coordinate 2,140,569 of NZ_CP032630.1, forward strand.
AGGCGCGTGTGGCGCTCGCCGCGGCCGAGGCCGAGCGCGCCAAGCAGAACGAGGAGCTCTCCGAGCTGCGGCGCGCCGAGGCGCAGCTGCGCGAGCGGCTGACCGCCCTCAACGAGAACGTGCACGGCCTGGAGATGCAGGCCTACGAGAAGAAGCTGCACCTCTCGAGCCTCATCGAGCGCGCCGCCGACGAGCTGGGCCTCGTCGAGGAGGTGCTCGTGGCCGAGTACGGCCCCGAGGTGCCCGTCCCCGTCGACGCACCCCCCGCATCCGCTGTTTCCGCAACTCAGGAGAACCAGACGGATGCGGCATCCGATGCGCCGGAAGACGTCGATGTTCCTGAGTTGCGGACCGAGCCGTTCGACCGGGCGAAGCAGAAGGCCCGCCTCGACAAGGCGGAGCGGCAGTTCGCGCAGCTCGGACGCGTCAACCCGCTCGCGCTCGAGGAGTTCGCCGCGCTCGAGCAGCGCCACAAGTTCCTCACCGAGCAGCTCGCCGACCTCACCGCCACCCGCAAGGACCTGCTGACGATCATCGAGGAGCTCGACGAGAAGATGCAGGACATCTTCGCGGCCGCCTTCGACGACACCAAGGCCGCCTTCGACGAGGTGTTCCCCATCCTGTTCCCCGGCGGCACGGGCTCGCTGCACCTCACCGACCCCGAGAACCTGCTCACGACGGGCATCGAGGTCACCGTGAAGCCCGCGGGCAAGAAGATCGAGCGCCTCTCGCTGCTCTCGGGCGGCGAGCGCTCGCTCGCGGCGGTCGCGCTGCTGTTCGCGATCTTCACCGCGCGCCCCAGCCCCTTCTACATCCTCGACGAGGTGGAGGCGGCGCTCGACGACGCCAACCTCGGCCGGCTGCTGAGCGTCATCGAGCGGCTGCGCGAGAACTCGCAGCTCATCGTCATCACGCACCAGAAGCGCACCATGGAGATCGCGGATGCGCTCTACGGCGTCTCGATGCGGCAGGACGGCGTGAGCGCCGTCGTCGGGCAACGCGTGGCGACGGAGGAACGCGCGAGCTGAGCGCTCCGCACCCCTGTCGCGACGGCGGTCCGCTCCGCTAGCTTTCCCCCATGACCCCACGCCCGCGGCGCGCCCTGCCGGCGATGCTCGCGGCAGCGGCGTCCCTGCTCGGCGCGATCGCGGTCGCCTCGCCCGCCGCCGCCGACGAGGCGGACTGCGCGGACGCCTCCCTCGCGCAGGGCGGGTACTCGATCTTCGAGCTGCAGCAGCGTTTCGTGCCGGAGCCCCTGCGCGGCACGGGGTGGGACTGCGCCACCCGCATCGCCGACCGCCCGTTCGAGGACGGCCGGTACGACATCTCCTACACGCTGCTGTGGGCGGGGATCGGCGCGGGCGACGCCATCGGCATCCTCGAGCGCTTCGCCGACGCCGGCTGGCTGGACGGCACCGAGATGATCTCCGCCACCGCATCCGACGGCCGCACCGAGAACGACCGGATGGCGGCGAGCAGCCTGCGCGGCTGGGATCCGCCGCCCTCGCAGATCATCACGCGCTTCAGCGACGCCCGCGACGGCGAGAACATCATCGAGTTCGACTTCGAGGACGGCCTGGTCGGCGCCGTCGACCCGGGGCTCGAGGCGCCGACACTGGAGATCGCGGTGTACCTCCGGGCGCCCGTCGACGCGACCGGCGCATCCGACCCGAGCGTGCTGAGCTCGCTGCGCACGATCGCGCAGGCCCTGCCGAGCTCGACGCAGCTCGCCTTCCTCGGCGGCTCGGCCGTGTTCCTCATGCTCGTCGTCGGCTTCCCGGGCTACCTGTTCAACAAGGTGCTCGAGAAGCACTGGAGCGGGTTCGCGCGGTGGCTGCACCTGCGGCGGCGGCGCCGGGTGTCGAAGCCGCCGCGACCCGGCTCGGCGGCCGAGGCGGCGTTCGCCGCGGATGCCGCGGCCGGGGCCCCGGCACGTCGCGCGCCGTCGTGGCTCGTGTGGCCGGGATTCGTGGCGGCCGCGATCATCTCCGGCTTCGTCGACCCCGCGTTCGGCCCCAACCCGATGTCGGTGCGGCTGCTCGTGACCGCGCTCATCTCCTTCGTGCTGCTCAACGTGGTCGGCTGGCTGCTCGTCATCGGCGTGCTGCGTCGCATCCAGCCCGACGCGCGCCCGCGCATCACCTTCCGCTGGGGGTCGCTCGTGGTCGTCGCCCTGACGGTGCTCGTCGCGCGGCTGCTCGACTTCCAGCCGGGTGTCGTCTTCGGCCTCGTCGCCGGCCTCACCTTCGCGATCACCCTCGCGGCATCCCGGGACGCCCTCGTCATCCTGCTCGGCTCGGGTGCCGCGCTCGCGATGGCCGGGCTCGCCTGGATCGGGTTCAGCGCGCTCGCACCGGTCGCGGATGCCGTGCCCGGCAGCGTGCTGCTGCGCGGCGTCGTGGAGCTCTGCTCGGGCGTCGTCGTGGAGGGGATCTCGACGCTGCCGCTCGCGCTGCTGCCGCTGCTCGCCCTCGACGGGGCCGTGCTGTTCGCGTGGCGCAAGTGGGTGTGGGCGGTCGCCTACGCGGTCGGTGCGGCCGCGTTCGTGCTCGTGATGTTCACGATCCCCGAGGCGTGGGGCGAGATCGGCGGCGGATTCGGCCGTTGGCTGCTGCTGTTCGTGGGGCTCGCGGCGCTCGCGGTGGGGGCGTGGGCGGTCGACGTCGTGATCGAGCGGCGCCGGAAGGCCGCGGGGCCCGCCCCGGCCGGGGGCTGAGGCGCCTCAGCCGACCGGTTCGCCGTTGATGGTGAGCACGCGCCAGGCGTCGCCCTCGCGCTCGATCGCCGACACGGTGCCGTTGAGGATGACGTCGACGGGGTGGCCCGTGAGGCGGATGAGCGTGTACTTCATGATCGTGCCGTGGCACACCACCACGACGTTCTGGTCGGGGTAGTCCTCGTCGATGCGGGCGAGTCCGCGCAGGCAGCGCTCGACGACCGCGTCGAGCGGCTCGGCGCCGGGGTAGTCGCGGCGCGGCCAGCGCGCCATCGTCTCCGTGCTCGGGGCGCCCTCGAGGGGGCCGTAGTCGCGCTCCGCGAGCTCGGGGTAGGCGGGTCCGAGCGGCAGACCGAGGCCGTCGGCGACGATCTGCGCGGTCTCGCGCGCCCGCGACAGCGGCGAGCTGACCACGGCATCCCAGCTCCAGTCGGCGAGCATCTCGACGGCGTCCCGCGCCTGTTCGCGCCCCGTGTCGTTGAGCGGGATGTCGCTCGAACCCTGGATGCGGTCGTCCCGATTCCAGTCGGTCTGGCCATGGCGGATGAAGGCGAGCGTCACCCGACCATCCTGCCAGCGGCCGGACGGTAGCCTGGGCGCATGGCGGCATCCTGGTCTCTCGGCGGCGCGCTGCGCGGCATGTTCGCGAAGGCGACGATCGACGAGGGCACCTGGGACGACCTCGAGTCGGCGCTCCTGGGGGCCGACTTCGGGCCCGACCTCACCGAGACGATCGTCGACGAGCTGCGCGCCAAGGTGGAGCGCTACCGCACGACCGACCCGAAGGACCTGCAGCGGATGCTGCGCGAGACGATCGAGGAGCGCCTCGCGCGCCTCGACTCGACCCTCACCCTCAGCAATCGTCCCGCGGTCGTGCTCGTGGTGGGGGTGAACGGCGTCGGCAAGACGACGACGATCGGCAAGTTCGCGAAGTTCCTCACCAACCACGGGCGCAGCGTCGTCGTGGGCGCGGCCGACACCTTCCGGGCGGCGGCCGTCGAGCAGCTCGCGACGTGGGCCGAGCGTGCCGGCGCCCGCATCGTGCGGCCGCAGCAGGCGGGGCAGGATCCGGCATCCGTCGCGTTCCAGACGGTCGAACTCGCGCAGCGCGAGGGCGTCGAGATCGTGCTCGTCGACACCGCGGGGCGCCTGCAGAACAAGTCGGGCCTCATGGACGAGCTCGCCAAGGTGCGGCGCGTCGTCGAGAAGCTCGAGCCGATCGCCGAGGTGCTGCTCGTGCTCGACGCGACGACCGGGCAGAACGGGCTCGCCCAGGCGGACGCCTTCCTCGAGCACGCGGGCGTCACGGGGCTCGTGCTCACCAAGCTCGACGGCACGGCGAAGGGCGGCTTCGTGCTCGCCGTGCAGGAGAAGACCGGTATCCCCGTGAAGCTCGTCGGCCAGGGCGAGGGCATCGGCGACCTCACGGGCTTCACGCCGCACGCGTTCGCGCAGCAGCTCATCGGCTGACGTGCCCACCCGGCGCGCGGTGTCGCTCAGCGCAGGGTGAGGCGGCGCGGGCGGTGGGCCGCGTCGAGGCGCGGCTCGGCGAGCGAGCGGATGCGGTCGGCGTCGAGCCCCGCGGACGGGTCGACGTGCAGCTCGGCCGTCAGCACGTGGCCGAGCAGCTCGTGCGGCTCGGCCTCGACGCGCACCCTCCGCACGCCGGGGATCGCCCGCAGCACCGCCGCGGTGCGGGCGGGGTCGACGAGTTCGCCCCCGTGGTCGAGCCTGCCGTCCGTGCGGCCGAGCACGCGCAGCCGGCCCTCGACGAGCTCGCCGCGGTCGCCCGGATGCCGCCAGCCCCGCGCGCCGGGGGAGCGCAGCACGATCGCGCCGTCCGCGGCCAGGCGGATGCGGCATCCGGCGAGCGGGCGCCCGTCGAGGGCGACGGTGCCCGCCTCGGTCGTGCCGTAGGCGTCGAGCACCCGTGCACCCTCCGCGCGCATCCGCTCCGCGAGCCCCGCGTCGAGCCGCGACGAGCCGCTCACGACGAGCCGCACCCCCCGCCACGCGCCCGGTGCGTCGAGGCGGGCGAGCTGCGCGGGCACCCCCGTGACGGTCGCGGGGGTCTCCGCGAGCAGCGCCCGTTGCTCCTCGAGCGGCAGCCCGGAGCCGAGCACGACCGGCCGCCCGTGGGCGAGGCCCGCGAGCACGGCGCTCAGGCCGTGCCCGTGGTCGGGCGGAGCGAGCACGAGCAGCGCGCCGTCGGGCGGGGCGATGCGGCGGTCGAGGTCGGCCAGTTGCAGCAGGCGCCGGATGCCGAGCCGGCCGGCCCCGGGGCGGGGGACGCCCGTCGTACCGGAGGACAGCGTCCGCACGCGCCCGGGCCCGCGACGCGGCGCACCCACCACCGGGTCGGCGTGGGCCGCGCGCTCCTCCGGGGCGAGGCGCGGACCGAGCGGCACGACGTCGCACCCGGCGACCACCGCGGCGAGCAGCTCGACGAGCCCCGGGATGCCGCCGTCGAGCTCCACGCCGAGCCGCGTTCCGGGGGAGTGCTGCACGGCGAGCTCGGCGGCGCGCTCCCGCACGCGCTCGGCGAGGGCGCCCGCGGTGAGCCGCTCGGCTCCGCGGATGAGGGCCACGGCATCGCGGTCGCGTCGCGCCGCGACCGCGACGGGCGCGGCGGCGCCCCAGCCGAGCGCCGCGGGCCCCGTCGCGAGGAGCAGCCGGACGAGGTGCGCGGCCGCCCGCGGGGTGGCGGACGGGCCGGGCCGGAGGGTCGTCACCCCGCCTCCTGCGCCGCGGCCAGCCGACGCTGCCAGCGCCGTCCCACCCGCTCGGCGAGGCCCGGTGCGAGTGTCGCCGCGAAGCCGACGAGGCCCACCCACCACGCCTGCACGAGCCGCCGCCGTCCGAGCGCGGCGACGAGCAGCATCCGCGCCGCGCGATCGGCCGACATGGCGCGGGCCTCGCGGTAGGCGGCCGTGGGTGCGCTCATCGCCGTGCGCACGAGCGGCAGCCGCACCGCGCCGAACGTCACGCCCTCGGGCCGTGTCTCGGCGTCGACGTCGCGGATCCACCGCTCGAGCGCGGCCTTCGAGGCGACGTACGCCGACCAGCCGGGGGCCGGCACGGCGAGCGCCGCGGTCGACGAGACCACGACGCGTCCGCGCCCGGAGGCCCGCATGGCGGGCAGCAGTTCGAGCAGCAGCGCCGCGTGCCCCGTGTAGTTCGCGGCGACCGTGCGCTGCACGTCGTGCGCGCGGCCCGCCGAGTCGCGCGCCGTACGGCGGATCGAGTGGCCGGCGTTCGCGAGCACGAGCGCCGGGGCGCCGTGCTCGGCGAGGATGCGGTGCGCGGTCTCGGCCGTGGCGGTCGCGTCGCGCAGTTCGAGCGGGACGGTCGCCGCGTCGCCGCCCGCCGCACGGATGCCGCTCGCGAGCTCCTCGAGCGCCTCGGCATCCCGCGCGAGCAGCACGACCCGGGCGCCGGCCGCCCCCAGCATCCGGGCCGCCGCGGCCCCGATCCCGCGCGAGGCGCCCGTCACCACGACGACCCGCCCGCCGAACGCGGCACGCAGCCTCCGCTCGAGTCGCGCCGTCATGCGCCCACGCTAGCCGTCGCGACGCCCCGGTCTGTAGGAACTCCTGCATGACGTCGGAACTCCCGGCGAGCACGGATGTCGGGCCCGCACAAGCCACGCGGACGCGGCGGGGCGGATGCGGCAGGATGGCCGGGTGAGCGACGACGCGACGACCGGCACCCCCTTCCTCATCGACGCGGGAGGCGACCCCGGCACCGGACCCCGCACCTTCGCCGACGGCGCCGCCGGCCTCGAGGCGGCCGGCTACGACGGCATCTTCGCCGCCGAGACCAAGCACGACCCCTTCGTCGCCCTCACCGCCGCGGCCATGCGCACCGAGCGGGTCGACCTCATGACGGGCATCGCGGTCGCCTTCGCGCGCAACCCCATGACGGTCGCCGAGACCGCGAACGACCTGCAGCTCGTCTCGGGCGGCCGCTTCATCCTCGGCCTCGGCTCGCAGGTGAAGCCGCACATCGAGCGCCGCTTCTCGATGCCGTGGTCGGCGCCCGCCGCCCGGATGCGGGAGTTCGTCGGTGCGGTGCGCGCCATCTGGTCGGCGTGGGAGACGGGTGAGAAGCTCGCCTTCGACGGGGAGCACTACCGCCACACCCTCATGACACCGTTCTTCTCGCCGGGCCCCAACCCGCACGGCACCCCGCCGATCTGGATCGCCGCCGTCGGCGAGCGGATGACCGAGACCGCGGGCGCCGTCGCCGACGGCCTGCTCGCCCACACCTTCACGACCGAGCGCTACCTGCGCGAGGTGACGCGTCCGGCGCTCGAGCGCGGGGCGGCATCCGCGGGTCGCGACGCGGCGGCGCTCGGCATCAGCGTGCCCGCGTTCGTCGCGATCGGCGAGACGGATGAGGAGCTCGCCCGGGCGATCCAGGCGACCAAGGGGCAGATCGCCTTCTACGGCTCGACCCCCGACTACCTGCCGGTGCTCGCCCTGCACGGCTGGGAGGGCGTGCACGAGAAGCTCAACGCGGCCGCCCGTCGCGGCGAGTGGAAGACGATGGGTGAGCACGTCGACGACGAGATGCTGGCGGCGTTCGCCGCGGTCGGCTCGCCCGCCGAGGTCGCCGCGCAGCTGCGCGCCCGGTTCGGCGGCCTCGCGACGCGACTGTCGTTCAGCGCGAGCTACCCCATCCGCCCCGAGCTGGCCGGTCAGCTGCTGGCCGCCCTGCGCACCGCCTGAGGCGTCAGCCGGTCGGCAGCGTCACCTGGCCGGTGGCGATCAACACGATCGTCGAGATGACCGCGACGGTGAGCATGAGCACGACCGTGCCGCCCGTGAGCAGCGCCACGACGAGCCACGGGTGCCGCGTCGTCCAGCCGATCGTGCCGGGGTAGCGCTCCGTGAGGTCGATGGCCGTGAGCCCCGCGGGCGCCCGCACGATGGGGGCGCCGATCGCCGTCGCGAGCTGCTCGAGCTCGGCGTCCTCCCACAGCTCGGCCGAGAGCGCGAACATCCGCTCGCGCACGGGCGAGACCCCGTACAGGGTCGGCCGCCGCGTGCCGGGCAGCGGCACGAACACGAGCGCGCCGATCGAGTGCACGCTCCAGCGTCGGGTGTGCAGCACACCCCGGATGCGCAGCTCGCCGTCCGCGACGCTCGCCTGGGCGCGGGCGAAGTACACGGCGAGACCGAGCCCCGTCAGCAGGATGCCGGCGCCGAGCACGACGAGCGCGAGCCCGAAACTCGGCCAGGCGGCCACCATGACCGCCACGAGCAGCAGCGGGGCGAGCCAGAGCAGCCGCACGAGCATCCGTCGGTGGAAGGCGGGCCAGGACGGGTGGAAGGTGCGCGGCTCGCCGGGTGCCGCATCCGTCACGTGAGCTCCCGGTGGCGGGCGGAGAGCCCCAGGTAGATCTCGGCGTTGCGGCGGATGCCGGCGACCTCCTCGTCGCTCAGCTCGCGGCGCACCTTCGCCGGCACGCCCGCGACGAGCGACCGCGGCGGCACGACGGTGCCCTCGAGCACGAGCGCCCCGGCCGCCACGAGCGACTCGCGCCCGATGACCGCGTGGTTGAGGATCGTCGCGTTCATGCCGATGAGGCAGTCGTCTTCGACCGTGCAGCCGTGCACGACGGCGCCGTGGCCCACGGAGACGCCCGCACCGATCGTGGTCGGCACGCCCGCATCCACGTGCACGACGACGTTGTCCTGCAGGTTCGAGCCCGCGCCGAGCGTGATGGTGTCGCTGTCGGCGCGCAGCACGGCCCCGTAGAACACCGAGGAGCCCGGCTGCAGCACGACGTCGCCGATGACGGTCGCGTTCGGCGCGACCCACGCCGTCTCGTCGATGCGCGGCTCGCGACCGCCGAAGCCCAGGATGACGCTCATCCCGCCACGCTACCGCGCCACCCCCGCGGGTTGAGTAGCCCGCGGAGCGGGCGTATCGAAACCCCCGCGCCCACGGCGCCTAGAATAAGGCGGTCATGGCAACCTTCGGCACGCTCTCCGACCGGCTCACTCAGACCTTCAAGAACCTCCGCACCAAGGGCAAGCTCAGCCCCGCGGATGTCGACGGCACGGTGCGCGAGATCCGTCGCGCCCTGCTCGACGCGGATGTCGCCCTCGAGGTGGTGAAGGACTTCACCGGCAGGGTGCGCGAGCGCGCCCTCTCGGACGAGGTCAACAAGGCGCTCAACCCCGCCCAGCAGGTGGTGCAGATCGTCAACGAGGAGCTCGTCGCGATCCTCGGCGGGCAGCAGCGCAAGCTCGAGTTCGCGAAGAAGCCGCCGACCGTCATCATGCTCGCGGGCCTCCAGGGTGCCGGCAAGACGACCCTCGCGGGCAAGCTCGCGAAGTGGCTCAAGAAGGAGGGGCACACGCCCCTGCTCGTGGCATCCGACCTCCAGCGTCCGAACGCCGTCACCCAGCTGCAGGTGGTGGGCGAGCAGGCGGGCGTGCCCGTGTTCGCGCCCGAGCCCGGCAACGGTGTCGGCGACCCGGTGAAGGTCGCCAAGAACGGCGTCGCGGAGGCCGAGCGCAAGCAGTTCGACGTCGTCATCGTCGACACGGCCGGCCGCCTCGGCATCGACGCCGAGCTCATGAAGCAGGCCGCGAACATCCGGAAGGCCGTCGACCCCGACGAGGTGCTGTTCGTCATCGACTCGCTCACCGGTCAGGACGCCGTCAACACGGCGCGCGCCTTCCAGGAGGGCGTCGACTTCACGGGCGTCGTGCTCACCAAGCTCGACGGCGACTCGCGCGGCGGCGCCGCGCTCTCGGTCGCCTCGGTCACCGGCCGGCCCATCATCTTCGCCTCCACGGGTGAGGGTCTCGACGACTTCGAGCCCTTCCACCCCGACCGCATGGCGTCCCGCATCCTCGACCTCGGCGACATCCTCACCCTCATCGAGCAGGCGCAGGCCGCGTTCGACGAGGAGGAGGCGCTCAAGGTCGCGGAGAAGTTCCGCACCGACTCCTTCACGCTCGACGACTTCCTCGGGCAGATGCAGCAGCTCAAGAAGATGGGCTCGCTCAAGGGCATGCTCGGGATGCTGCCCGGCGCCCGCGGCATGAAGGACCAGCTCGAGAACTTCGACGAGCGCGAACTCACCCGCACGGAGGCGATCATCCAGTCGATGACGCCCGCCGAGCGGCAGAACACGAAGCTGCTGAACGGTTCGCGGCGCCTGCGCATCGCCAAGGGCTCCGGCATGACCGTGACGGACGTCAACCAGCTCGTCGCGCGCTTCGAGCAGGCCGCCAAGATGATGAAGACGGTCGCCAAGGGCGGCGTGCCGCAGGTGCCCGGCATGGGCCCGATCCCCGGCGCGCACGGCGGCAAGAAGCAGCAGGCCAAGAAGAAGGGCTCGCGCTCCGGCAACCCTGCCAAGCGCGCCGCCGAGAACGCGGCGATCGCCCAGGGCGTCAAGCCGGGCGCGGCATCCGCTCCCTCGGGCTCCGGCTTCGGCCTCGGCGCCGGTGGAGGCCAGAAGCCCCCCACCGAGGAGGAGCTGGCCGCCCTGCAGAGGATGCTCGGCCGCCGCTAGCGTGGACGGGTGACCGACAAGCCGATCAGAATCGCCATCCAGCTCGCCCCGCAGCACGCCGACTACGCCGTCATCCGGGATGCGGTGCGCCGCGTCGAGGACCTCGGCGCCGACGTCGTCTTCAACTGGGACCACTTCTTCCCGCTCTCGGGCGATCCCGACGGCCTGCACTACGAGGCCTGGACGATGCTCGCGGCGATCGCCGAGAGCACGTCCCGCATCGAGTTCGGCCCGCTCGTGAACTGCAACTCGTACCGCAACCCCGACCTGCAGGCCGACATGGCCCGCACCGTCGACCACATCTCGGCGAAGGGCGGGGTGGGCCGGTTCATCTTCGGCACCGGCTCCGGATGGTTCGAGCGCGACTATGAGGAGTACGGCTACGACTTCGGCACGGTCGGCTCGCGCCTCGACGCGCTCGCGGAGGACCTGCCGCGCATCCGGGCCCGCTGGGAGATGCTGAACCCGGCGCCGACCCGGCGCATCCCGATCCTCATCGGGGGCGGTGGAGAGAAGAAGACCCTGCGGCTCGTGGCCGAGCACGCCGACATCTGGCACTCGTTCTCCGACCCGGAGACCCTCGAGCGCAAGCTCGCCATCCTCGACGAGCACTGCGCCGCGGTGGGCCGCGACCGGGGCGAGATCGAGATCTCGACGGGCGTCTCGGTGCGCGGGATGGGGTCGCTCGACCCGCACGTGCTCGAGCGTCAGTACGCGCTCGGCGTGCGCCTGTTCGAGGCGTCCGCATCCGGCCCCGACTACGACCTCGCCCCGCTCGAGCAGCTGCTCGCCTGGCGAGCCTCCTTCGGCGCCTGAGAGGGGTGTCAAACGCTGCAGCGCCGGGCTCCCGGCGGCGGTGATCGCCGGCGCGCGAGGGCTGACGCTGCAGCGTTTGACAGAGGATCAGCGGGCGAAGCCGCCCGCCACCTCGTCGAGCGCCGCGCCGAGGCCCTTCTGGAGCTCGGGCGAGCCGGCGCCGACGAACTCACGTGCCTTCTCGATCGCGAGCACCACGAACGGGTCGGAGAAGTCCTCGAAGCGACGGGGCGGGAAGGGGCGGGGCCACTTCGTGCCGCACCAGTCCCAGAAGTCGTCGTACGCCGACAGGGCGCGCACGGTGCCCTCCGCTCCGGCCTTCTCCCGCGGCACCGAGGCCACGGCCGCGGTCGCCGCGTGCGAGAGCGCGACGGCGCTCTTCGCCGGAAGTACGGTCGCGAGCACCCGCACCACCTGCGACGCGATCACCGCGTCGAGCTGGTGCGTGAAACGCGCCCGGATGAGCAGCTGCCACGGCACGTTGTCGGCGCCGGGGAAGTGTTCGGGATCCCACATGATGACTCTCCTTCTTTCGCCGGCCCCGCACGGGGCCGTCGCAGAAGAGGAGCGGATGCGGCGGACGGTGATACCTCGGGGCGCGCCGCTCACCCCGCGGAGCCGGGGGCTCCGCGGAACTCGCGGATGAGGTGGGCGGCGACCGCGCGCAGGTCGCCGCCCGCGTCGTCCGCCACGCGCAGCTGCCGCTGGTAGCTCGCGCCCGTCGCGAGCGTCGTGCGCACGCCCTCGAGCTCGTCGCGGCATCCGAGCTCCGCGGCGACCGGGAGCAGCACATCCAGCAGCTCCTCGAGGTGGGCGACCACGGGGCGCTCGACGCCCGCGCGGTCGACGATGAGCTCCGCGTCGAGTCCGTAGCGCGCCGCCCGCCACTTGTTCTCGCGGTGGTACCAGGGCTGCAGGACGGGCAGCTCTCGCCCCGCGTCGAGCTCCCGTGAGAGGTGCTCGACGAGGCTCTGGGTGAGCGCGGCGATCGCGGCGAGCTCGGCGATCGTCGACACGCCGTCGCACGCGCGCACCTCGATCGTGCCCCAGCGCGGAGCCGGGCGGATGTCCCAGCGCACCTCCGTCGCATCCTCCATGACGCCCGTGCGCACCATGTCGTCGAGGTAGCCCTCGTACGCCGCCCAGTCGGGCAGCGGCCACGGCAGGCCCGCCGTCGGCAGCTGCTGGAAGACGAGGGCGCGGTTGGACGCGTAGCCGGTGCGCTCGCCCGCCCAGAACGGGCTCGAGGCGCTGAGCGCCTGCAGGTGCGGCAGGTAGCAGCCGAGCGCCCCGATGAGCGGCATCACCTTGCGCACGTCCTCGACGCCGACGTGCACGTGCACGCCCCAGATCATCATGTTGCGACCCCACCACTGGGTGCGCTCGACGAGCGTGTGGTACCTCGTCTTGTCGGTCACCGCCTGGTCGAACCACCTCGCGAAGGGGTGGCTGCCGGCGCACATGAGCTCGATGCCGCGCGGGTCGGTCTGCACCCGCAGCGCCGCGATCGCGGCGGCGATGTCGCCGATCGCCTCCGGCACGTCGCGCCCCACGCCGCTCGTGATCTCGACGGTGTTGGTGAGCAGCTCGGCCGTGGCGGTGTGCCGGGCGTCGGGGGATGCGGATGCCGTGACCTGCTCGATGATCTCCGGCCCTCGGCCCACGAGCTCGCCGGTGGCCGGGTCGACGAGCATCAGCTCCCACTCGACCCCGACCGTGCTGCGCCGGGACGGCGCGAAGGCGAGCTCCATGCGGGTGAGTCTGGCATCCGGGGGGCCGTGGCGGGAATGGCTTGTCATCTGGCGGAATGAGGCGTATCGGGTGTCGGATGCCGCGCGTAGCGTGACCGGATGCCCCGCATCCGCCTCTCCCCGCTCGTGATCGCCGCGATCTCCTTCACGATCCTCGCCTGGGCGAGCGCCTTCATCGTGATCCGGGGCGTCGCCCCCGAGATCGGGGGCGGTGCGCTGGCGCTCGGGCGACTCGCGATCGGTACGGCGGCCCTCGGCGTGCTCGCGCTCGTCACCCGCGGCTGGCTGCGCCCCACACGGCGCGAGTGGGCGCTGCTGCTGCTCTACGGCGTCGCCTGGTTCGGCGCCTACAACGTGACCCTCAACCTCGCCGAGCACACGCTCGACGCGGGCACCACGGCGATGATCGTCGGCATCGGGCCGATCCTCATCGCGCTCGGGGCGGGGGTGCTGCTCGGCGAGGGCGTGCCGCGCTGGCTCGCGATCGGCGCGGGCGTCGCGTTCTCGGGTGTCGTGCTCATCGGCCTCGCCACGAGCGTGTTCGGCGCCGGCGGCCACGTGGATGTCGCGGGAGTGCTCTGGGCGCTCGCCTCGGCCGTCACCTACGCCACCGGGGTGCTCGCGCAGAAGCCGCTCGTGCGGCGGCTGCCCGCCGTGCAGGTCACCTTCCTCGGATGCGCGATCGGCCTGCTCGCGTGCCTGCCGTTCGCGGGCCAGCTCGTCGCGGAGGCCACGCACGCGTCCGCGGGGGCGCTGTGGGGCGTCGTCTACCTCGGCGTCGTGCCCACCGCCCTGGCCTTCACGACGTGGGGGTACGCGCTCGCCCGGGTGCCCGCGGGGCAGCTCGGCATCTCGACCTACCTCGTGCCGCCGATCGCGATCCTCGCGGGCTGGGCGGTGTTCCAGGAGGTGCCGACGGTGCTCGCGGTGGTCGGCGGCGTGCTGTGCCTGACGGGGGTCGCGCTGTCCCGGCGGCGCCCCGCGCCGCGGGTGAGTGGCACCACCCCTCAGGTCGTGCCAGAATAGTGTGTTGGAGCCGCGCAGCCCGACCCTCTATCAGGCGCGACGGATCCCCATCCAGAGCTTTCTGCCGGAGTGTGCCCCCACGCGCACGGGAGCAGTTCGAACCCCTACACACACGTTTTCAGGAGAATTGTGGCTGTCAAGATCCGCCTCAAGCGGCTCGGCAAGATCCGTGCCCCGTACTACCGCATCGTCGTCGCCGACTCGCGCACCAAGCGCGATGGTCGCGTGATCGAGGAGATCGGCAAGTACCACCCCACCGAGGAGCCCTCGCTCATCGAGGTCGACTCGGAGCGCGCCCAGTACTGGCTCGGCGTCGGCGCGCAGCCGACCGAGCAGGTGCTCGCGCTGCTCAAGCTCACCGGCGACTGGGGAACCTTCAAGGGTGAGAAGGGCGCCAAGAGCACCGTCAAGACCAAGGAGGCTCCGGTCGCCTTCGTCGCCGACGAGAAGAAGAAGCCGGTGCTGAAGCCCAAGGCCGAGAAGAAGGCCCCCGTCGAGGAGGCCGTGGCCGAGGTCGTCGAGGACGCGGATGCCGCGACCGCCGACGCCGAGGAGCTCGCCGTCGAGGCCGTCGAGGCCGAGGCGGACGCCCAGGCCGACGCCGACAAGGAGTAAGTCGTGCTCGCATCCGCCCTCGAGCACCTCGTCAAGGGGATCGTCGATCACCCCGACGACGTGCAGGTGGATTCGTCGAGCACTTCGCGCGGCGAGGTCCTCGAGGTGCGTGTGCACCCCGAGGACCTCGGCCGCGTCATCGGCCGCTCGGGGCGCACCGCGAAGGCGCTGCGTGCGCTCGTGACCGCGCTCGCCGACGGCCGTCGCGTGCGCGTCGACGTCGTCGACACCGACGCGGCGTGAGCGGGGCCAAGCGCCCCGGCACCACCCAGCTGCGCGTCGGGCGGCTCGTCAAGGCGCACGGTCTGAAGGGCGCGCTGAAGCTCGAGCTCTACACCGACGACCCCGCCAAGCGCTTCGTGCCCGGAGCCACCTTCTCGCTGCAGGTGCCCACCTCCTCGCCCTGGCACGGCAAGACCCTCGAACTCGTCGAGCTGCGCTGGTACAACTCGCATCCGGTCGCGTTCTTCGAGGGCGTCGCCGACCGCACCGTCGCCGAGACGCTCGTCAAGGCGATCCTGTGGATCGACGCCGACGTGACCGGCGAGGAGGAGCCCGACGCCTGGTACGACCACCAGCTGGTGGGCCTGCGCGCGCTGCGCGACGGCGTCGAGGTGGGGCGGATCGCGCGCGTCGAGCACCTGCCCGCCCAGGATCTGCTCGTCGTCAAGGCGGCCGAGCGCGAGGTGCTCGTGCCGTTCGTCGCCGCGATCGTGCCGAGCGTCGACATCGCCGCCGGCACCGTGACCCTCACCCCGCCGGCCGGCCTCTTCGAGGACCTCCCCGACGACGCCGACCCCGATGCCGATGCCGCTGCCGCATCCGCATCCGCATCCGATTCCGTTCGGGAGGACGACGCGCCGACCGAGGCGTGATCTCCGCACCGCCTGCGGCGTGTCATCCTCCCGAACGAAGACCGGCCGCACGCCAGAGGTGCTGTCCGCGCGCCACGAGGTCTCGGATGACGGCGAGCGTGAGCGGCCAGTCCCGGAGGATCTGCCGGATGTCGAGACGGATGACGAGGTAGCCTCGCGCGGTCAGCAGCAGGTCGCGCTCGCGGTCGCGTGCCCGCGCGAGCGGGTCGTCGTGGTGGGCGCGGCCATCGCACTCGATGACGAGACGGTCGCCCACGAGGAGGTCGAGTCGACCGATGCCGTCGACGTGCACCTGACTCCGGGCCAGGATGCCGGCGACGAGCAGACGGTAGCGCACGAGCGTCTCGAACCCGGATTCGGCGAGCGGGTCGACCAGCGGCAGCAGCCGTGCGCCGCGGCGCGTGTCGGAGAGGAGACGTTCGAGCTCGCCGAGGGTGATCGCGCCCGAGTTGAGCGCGGAGTCGACCACGCAGAGCGCGGCCTCGACACTCAGGCAGTCCGCCAGGTCCCGGAGCACCGTCGCCACCGGGTCGACGAGGGCGTGCCCCTGTCGCCACTCGCGGCCGCGCCAGTGCACGATCGCGTCGGCGGGGGGCCGCGCGTGCCCCGAGTGGTGCGGGATCGACAGGTGCAGCCCCGGCTCGTCGAGCACCCAGAGCCCGTGCCGTCGGGCCGCCGTCGCGCAGCCCACCCGGCCGCCCGCGGATGCCGCCGCGAAGAGTGCGAGATCGGCGGAGGCGGTGGCGACCCATCCTCGCCGGGGTCGTCGCACGAGGCCGGTCCGCACCGCCGCTCCCGCCACCCACGGCGGCACGCCGAGCTCCCGGAGGGTCTCGACGTGCGCCACACCGTCGCAGCGCGCCAGGGCATCCAGCAGCATCATCCGGACAGGGTGCCCCGCCTCGGTCGACCCCGGCCCCGCCCCGGCCCGGTCTCGTGGACACCGGCCCCATCCCGAAGCTGTGCAGGACCTCTCGACTCTTCGTTCGGGAGGATGACACGCCGCATCCACACCCGCATCCGGGGTTCCCGCGGCGTGTCATCCTCCCGAACGGAAATCCGCGTCAGGCGGCGACGTCGAGCCGGTAGCCGCGCTTGACGACGGTGCGGATGATGGGGGCGCCGAGGCTGCGGCGGAGGCGGCTGAGGGCCATCTCGAGCGCGTGCTCGTCGGCGGTGCCGACCGCCCGCAGCAGCTGCTCGCGGGAGACGACCGCACCGTCCGCGTCGAGGAGGGTGCGCAGCAGCGCGAGCGGCGTGGGGGTGAGCGGGATGCGCCGCCCGTCGAGTTCGACGATCGACCCGCGCATCACGACGTCGCCGTGTGCCGTGCGTGCGCGGGCGATCCGCAGCTCGGGCAGCCGCTCGCAGACGAGTCGGATGAGCGCACCCATGCGGTAGCGCTCGGGCTGGATCGGCTCGATGCCCGCCGAGGCGAGCGGGGCCGCCGTCACGGGCCCGACCGCCGCCGCCACGACGCCGCGCCGGAACGCCGCGAGGAGGGCGTCGTAGGCGCCGAGCCCGTCGGCTGCCGCGTACAGCGCGTCGACGGCGGGCGCGCTCGTGAAGGTGACGCAGTCGAGCTGGCCCTGGCAGATGGCCTCCACCAGCCGCGGGATGCGCTCGTCGCTGTCGTCGAGCGCCTTCCAGCGGTAGGGCGCCACGAGCAGCACGCGGTGGCCCGCCGCCCGCAGGGGGTCGAGCTGCCGGTCGTCGAGGTAGCCGTGCGCCTGCACCGCGACCGTGAGTTCGGTCGGATGCTCCGCGAGCACCTTGGCGACGAGGGAGATCGTGGTCTCCTCCTCGCTCATGCCGGCGTCGTCGAGCCCGGCGGCGCGGATGCTGCCCCGCGCCTTCGGCCCGCGCACCAGGATGCGGGAGGCCGCCATCGTGTCGAGCAGCTCCTCGCCGAGCCCCGCCGCGTCGGCCACCTCGAGCCACCGGCGGATGCCGAACGCGGTCGTCGCGAGCACGACGTCGGGGCGGGCCCCGATGATGTCGCGCGTGTCGGCGATGACCTGCTCGTCGTCGCGGGCGTGCTCCATGCGCAGGGTGGGCGCGTGCATGACGTGCGCGCCCCGCCGTTCGAGCGCGTCGATGAGGTCGGCCGCCCGGCGCTCGCTCGTGACGCCGATCCGGAAGCCCTCGAGCTGGTCGGGGCGGAAGCCGGGGATGGCGTCGTCGAGCGCACCGCCCGTCATGGCGCAGCCACGGCCTCTCCCGCCCGGCGGAGCAGCGCATCCGCCTCGGCGTCGCCCTCGCTCGCGAGCCGCACGACCTCGCCGATGACGATCACGGCGGGGGAGCGCACACCCGCGAGCGCCGCGGCGGCGGGGAGCGCGGCGATCGGCGCGACCGTCGTGCGCTGACCGCTGCGGTGGCCGCGCTCGACGACGGCGGCCGGCGTGTCGGGGTCGAGCCCGGCGCGCACGAGCCCCGGCGCGAGGGCGGGGAGCGCGCTCACCCCCATGAGCACGACGACCGTGCCGCCGAGACCCGCGAGGTGCGTGTACTCCTCGGCGGTGAGCGGTGCGTGGCCCGAGATGACCGTGAAGGCGTGGGCGATCCCGCGGTGGGTGAGCGGGATGCCGGCCGCTGCGGGCACCGCGATCGAGCTCGTGACCCCCGGGATGACCTCCACGGGCACGCCCGCGCGTCGGCAGGCGAGCACCTCCTCGCCGCCGCGCCCGAAGACGTACGGGTCACCGCCCTTGAAGCGCACCACATCCGCCCCCGCGAGCGCGTGCTCGACGAGCAGCCGCTCGATGTCCTCCTGCGGCACGGCGTGGTGACCGGGGCGCTTGCCCACGTCGACGAGGGTCGCGCCGGGGCAGAACTCGGCGAGGACCTCGACGGGCGCGAGCCGGTCGTAGAGCACCACGTCGGCGCCCCGCAGCGCCTCGACGGCGCCCAGGGTGAGCAGTTCGCGGGATCCGGGCCCGGCTCCGACGAGCGTCACCCTCCCGGTGCGGTACGCCTGGTCAGTCATCGCCGTCCCCTCTCACCGGGATGCGCGCCCCCGCGAGCATCACCTTGCCCTCGCGCAGCTCGGCCGCCGTCGCGGGCCGCTGCTGTCCCCGCTCGCTCACCCGGGGGATGCCGGGCGCCGCGTCGCCGGGGGCGTTGAGGAAGCTGCGGAAGCGCTTGAGCCGCTCCGGGTCGCGCAGGGTCGCCGCCCACTCGTCCTCGTAGTGCTCGACGTGGCGCGCCATCGCCGACTCGAGCTCCGCGCCGAGGCCGAGCGAGTCGTCGACGACGACCGCGCGCACGTGGTCCAGCCCGCCGTCGAGCTCCTCCATCCAGCGCGCCGTGCGCTGCAGCCGATCGGCGGTGCGGATGTAGTACATGAGGTAGCGGTCGATGAAGCGGATGAGGGTGTCGTCGTCGAGGTCGCTCGCGAGCAGCTGTGCGTGCGTCGGCTGGAATCCGCCGTTGCCGCCGACGTAGAGGTTCCAGCCCGCGTCGGTCGCGATCACGCCGACGTCCTTCCCGCGTGCCTCCGCGCACTCGCGCGCGCATCCGGAGACCCCCACCTTGAACTTGTGCGGCGCCCGCAGTCCCCGGTAGCGCAGCTCGAGCCGGATCGCCATCCCGACCGAGTCCTGCACGCCGAAGCGGCACCAGGTGGAGCCCACGCAGCTCTTCACGTTGCGCAGCGACTTGCCGTAGGCCTGCCCCGACTCGAAGCCCGCCTCGACGAGCTGTGCCCAGATGTCGGGCAACTGGTCGAGGCGGGCGCCGAACATGTCGATGCGCTGGCCGCCCGTGATCTTCGTGTAGAGCCCGAACTCGGTGGCCACCCGGGCGATCACGCCGAGCTTCTCGGGGGTGATCTCCCCGCCCGGGATGCGCGGCACGACCGAGTAGCTGCCGTCGCGTTGCATGTTGGCGAGGGCGCGGTCGTTGGTGTCCTGCAGCGCCCCGCGTCCGTCGTCGAGCACGTAGCCGTCGTGCTGGCTCGCGAGGATCGAGGCGACGGCCGGCTTGCAGATGTCGCAGCCTCGGCCCGTGCCGAAGCGGGCGAGGGTGTCGTCCCACGAGGAGATCCCGAGGATGCGGATGAGTTCGAAGAGCTCCTGCCGGCTGTGCGCGAAGTGCTCGCAGAGGGCGTGCGAGACGGTGAGGCCCGCCTTCGCGAGCTCCTGCTCGAGGGTCTTCTTGACAAGCGGCACGCACGATCCGCACTGCAGGCCCGCGCGGGTGCAGGCCTTGAGCTCGGGGACCGTGTGGCAGGCCTCCTGGCCGTCGTGCCCGTGCACCGCCTTCCGCACGGCGCCGACGGTGACGTTGTTGCACGAGCAGAGCAGCGCGTCGTCGGGCAGCTCGTCGGCGCCCGCGGGCTCGGCCCCGGACGCCGAAAGGTAGGCGGCCGGCTCCGAGCCGAGCTCGCGCCCGAGCATCGGCCGGAGCGTCAGGTATGGCGCCGCGTCGCCCACGAACACGCCGCCGAGCAGCGTGCGGGCGTCGTCCGACACGACGATCTTCTGGTACATGCCGCGCGCGGGGTCGGCGTAGACCACCTCGAGCGCGCCCTCCGAGGTGCCCATGGCATCCCCGAAGCTCGCCACTTCGACGCCCGCGAGCTTGAGCTTGGTGGCGTCGTCGACGGTCGTGAAGACGGCGGCACCGCCGAGCAGGCGGTCGGCCACCACCTCCGCCATCGCGTTGGCGGGCGCGACGAGCCCGACGCAGCGTCCGCCGACGCTCGCGACCTCGCCGATCGCCCACACTCGCGGGTCGGAGGCCCGGCACTCCTCGTCGACGACGATGCCGCCGCGCGGGGCGGTCTCGATCGCGGCGGCGGATGCCAGCTCGTCGCGGGCGGCGATGCCGATCGCGAAGACGATGAGGTCGGCGGGCACCGTCTGGCCGTTCGTGAGCTTGACGGCCGAGACGGCGCCCTCGGTGGTGCGGATCTCGCGGGGTCGGGTGCCGAGGTGCATCGTGATGCCGCGTGCGGAGATGAGCCGCCCGAGGGCCTGCCCCGCACCCTCGTCGAGCTGCGCCGACATGAGCCAGCCGCCCGAGTGCACGATCGCCGAGTCGGCGCCGAGCTCGGCGAGTCCGCCGGCCGCCTCGAGCCCGAGCAGCCCGCCGCCCGCGACGACCGTCCGGGGCGGGCGGCCGAGCACCGCCGCGAGCAGCCGCACCTCGGCGGCGAGGTCCTCCACGTCGGCGATCGTGCGGTAGACGTGGGCGTGCTCGGCGCCGGGGATGTCGGGAACCGGGGCGCGCGATCCCGTCGCGAAGACGACGTCGTCGTAGGGCAGCCTGCGACCGGCATCCGTGGTGACGGTGCGCGCGACGCGGTCGACCGCGACGGCGCGTTCGCCGCGCAGCAGGGTGATCGCCTCGTGCTCCCACACGCTCGCGTCGAGGGTCAGGTCGTCGCCGCCGAGGAAGCGGCGGCTGAGGGCGACGCGGTCGTAGGGGAGGTGCTCCTCCTCGCCGATCACCCAGAGGCGGATGCGGCCATGCGCGTCGCGCGTGCGGATCGCGTCGGCGAGACGGTGCGCCGCAGGCCCGGCGCCGATCACGACGACCCGGCGGGGTGGGGTCCGTTCCGTCATGCTGTGCCTCCCGTCGATGGATCGACAGTAGGAAGACGCGGTTGCCCTGCTGTTTCGCCCATGTAACAGACACCTCACATCCGTCGCACGTGGCGGCCGCGCGGGTGTGAGCACAGCGTCACGAACGCGAAACCGCGCGGCACGTCGCAGGAAACACGCGCGGCCTAGCGTCGGGGCATGTCGATCACGATCCCCGGACCCACCGCATCCGCCGCAGCCGACGACGAGCGCACCGAGCCGGCCGCGGTCGGCTGGTTCCCGGTCTGCGAGGCGGACGCCCTCGAGCCCGCGTGGGGCGAGGCCGTCTTCGTCGAGGGCCGCCAGATCGCCCTCGTGCTGGCGGCACCCGGCGAGCTGTACGCGGTCGACCACCGCGATCCGGTCACCTCCTCCTACGTCATGGCGCGCGGCATCGTCGGCTCGCGCGGCGACCGCGCCACGATCGCGTCCCCGCTGCTGAAGCAGGTGTACGACCTGCAGACGGGCGCCTGCCTCGACGACCCCGCCCTCGCCCTCGCCACCTACCGCACGCGCGTGGTCGGCGGGATGGTCGAGGTGGAGGTCGCCGCGTGAGCGCTGCCGCGACCGGCGTGCTCGCGCCGCCGGCCCTGCTCGCGATCTCGCACGGAACCTCCTCCGAGTCGGGGGCCGCGGCCGTCGCGGCGCTCGTCGACGCGGTCGCGGAGGCGGCTCCCGAACTGCGGGTGCGCGGCGGTTTCGTGGACGTGCAGCAGCCCGACGTGCCGACGGTGCTGGGCGCGCTGCCCGAGGGTTCCGGGGCGGTCATCGTGCCGCTGCTGCTCTCGGCCGGCTTCCACGTGCACGTCGACCTCGCCGAGGATGCGGCCGCCGTCGACGGCGCGGTCGTCGCCCGCGCGCTCGGACCAGACGACCGCCTCGTGGCGCTGCTCGCCCGCCGGCTCGACGAGGCGGGGCTCGACGCCTCGGATGCCGTGGTGCTCGCCGCCGCCGGCTCGACCGATGCGCGCGCCGTGGCCGACTGCGCCGAGACCGCCCTCCGCCTCGGCGCGCTGCTCGGGCGCGAGGTCGCGGTCGGCTACATCTCCGCCGCCCGGCCCCGGCTCTCCGACGCGATCGCGGCCGCCCGCGCGACGCATCCCGGCCGCCGCGTCGTGGTGGCGAGCTACCTGCTCGCCCCCGGCTACTTCGCCGATCTCGCCGCCGACGCGGGCGCCGACATCGCATCCGCTCCGCTGCTCGCCGCGGGCACCCCCGTTGCGCCCGAGCTCGTCGCGGTGGTGCGCGACCGCTACACCGCCGCCCGCTGATTCCGTTCGGGAGGACGACACGCCGCAGCCGGGCTCCCGTGCGGGGCGGATGCGGCGTGTCGTCCTCCCGAACGGAGCCCGGCTACGCTCGACGCGTGCGCATCGACGTCGTGACGATCTTCCCCGAGTTCTTCTCGGTGCTCGACGTGTCGCTCGTCGGCAAGGCCCGCGCGGCCGGCCTCATCGACATCCGCGTGCACGACCTGCGCGACTTCACGCACGTTCGGCACCGCACCGTCGACGACACCCCGACGGGCGGCGGCGCCGGCATGGTCATGAAGCCCGAGCCGTGGGGCGAGGCGCTCGACGCCGTGCTCGAGGGCACCGCGGATGCCGTGGTCGTCTTCCCGAGCCCCGCGGGTGAGCTCTTCCGCCAGCCGATCGCGCGCGAGCTCGCCGAGACGCCGCACTTGGTGTTCTGCTGCGGGCGCTACGAGGGCATCGACCAGCGCGTCGTCGAGCACACCGCGACCCGCCCCGAGGTCGCGGCCGTGCGGGAGCTGAGCCTCGGCGACTACGTGCTGAACGGCGGCGAGGTCGCCGTGATGGCGATGATCGAGGCGGCGGGACGCCTCGTGCCGGGCATGGTCGGCAACCCCGATTCGCTCGTCGAGGAGAGCCACGAGGACGGCCTGCTCGAGTACCCGAGCTACACGAAGCCCGCCGTCTGGCGCGGACTCGAGACCCCGCCCGTGCTGCTGTCGGGCAACCATGCGGCGATCGCCGCCTGGCGCCGCGAGCAGCAGCTCGAGCGCACCCGCCGCATCCGCCCCGAGCTGCTCGAGGGCTGACGCGCGACCTCACCTGGCCCCTCGCGCCATGTGACCGCTTCTTTCGACGCGCGCAACAGACGGCGCGGCCTCCCGAAACATGCCTCCCGCATGCTGGGCGACGAACCCACCCTCGTGTCCACCATCCGTCATCCGGAGGTCCGCAATGTCCTACATCAAGCCCGCCGAGCTCGTCACGAGAATGGCCGACGCCGGCGAGTACAAGCTCAAGCTCTCGGCACGCGACACCCTCATCCGCGCGTACATGGGGGCCGCGCTGCTGACCCTCGGCGCCGCGTTCGCCGTGACCGTGTCGGTGCAGACCGGGCAACCGCTGCTCGGGGCCGTGCTCTTCCCGGTCGGCTTCGTGCTGCTGTATCTGCTCGGCTACGACCTGCTCACGGGCGTCTTCACGCTCGGCCCGGTGGCGCTCTACGACAGGCGTCCGGGGCTGCGGTTCCGCGGCCTGCTGCGCAACTGGGGCCTCGTGTTCCTCGGCAACTTCCTCGGCGCGTTCACGGTCGCCATCCTGATGGCGATCTACTTCACCTACGGCTTCTCGGCGGATCCGAGCCCGGTCGGGCATGCGATCGGCGAGATCGGCCACTCGCGCACCGTCGGCTACGCCGACCACGGGGCGGCCGGGATGCTGACCCTCTTCGTGCGCGGCGTGCTGTGCAACTGGATGGTGTCGACGGGCGTCGTCGCGGCGCTCATGTCGGACACCCTCATCGGCAAGGTCGTCGGCATGTGGCTGCCGATCATGCTGTTCTTCTACATGGGCTTCGAGCACTCGATCGTGAACATGTTCCTGTTCCCGTCGGGGCTGCTGCTCGGGGCCGACTTCACCCTCGGCGACTACCTGCTCTGGAACGAGCTGCCGACCATCGTCGGCAACCTCATCGGCGGTCTCACCTTCGTGGCGCTGCCGCTGTACGCGACCCACCGCATCCGCTCGGAGAAGCGCACGCCGCTGTCGGGTGCGACGGTGCCGCGGTCGCGCACCCGGCGGCCCGCGGCATCCGCCGCACCGGTCGTCGCGTCGGTCGCCGCCGAGGCCTGACCGTATTCGTTCGGGAGGACGACGCGCCGCAGGCACCCCTCGCATCCGCGCGGGGGCGGCGTGTCGTCCTCCCGAACGTGATCGAGGGGAGAGGTCAGCTGGCGCGGGCGGTGAGCACGAGGGGGCCGTCGGGGGTGATGGCCACGGTGTGCTCCGAGTGGGCGCCGCGGGAGCCGTCCTTCGAGCGCAAGGTCCAGCCGTCGCGGTCGGTGTAGATCTCGTCGGTGCCGCGCATGAACCACGGCTCGATCGCGACGACGAGGCCCGCGCGCAGCGGCAGCCCGCGCTTGCGGCGGCCGTCGTTGGGCACGTGCGGGTCGCCGTGCATCGTGCGGCCGACGCCGTGGCCGCCGAAGTCGAGGTTGACGGTGAGGCCCGCCGCATCCGCGACGTCGCCGATCGCGGCCGAGACGTCCCCCATCCGGTTGCCGACCGTCGCGGCCGCGATCGCCGCGTCGAGCGCGCGCTCGGTGGTGGCGATGAGTTCCAGGTCGGCGGGGTCGGCGTCGCCCACCACGATCGACAGCGCCGAGTCTGCCACCCACCCGTCGACGGATGCCGCGAAGTCGAGCGAGAGCAGGTCGCCATCGCGGAGGCGGTAGTCGTGGGGCAGCCCGTGCAGCACGGCGTCGTTGACGGAGGTGCAGATGACCTTGCCGAAGGGCGAGGCGCCGAACGAGGGGTGGTAGTCGATGTAGCACGACTCGGCCCCCGCGTCGCGGATCATCCGGTGCGCGAGCGCGTCGAGCTCGAGCAGGTTGACCCCCACATCCGCGGCGTCGCGGGTGGCCTCGAGCACGCTCGCCACGAAACGGCCGGCGGCTTTCATCTGCTCGATCTCTGCGGGCGTCCGGAGTTCAATCACCCGACGAGCGTAGCCTTGCCACATGGTCGTACGCCGCGTCGTCTACCGTCTGCTGTTCCCGCTGGCCGTGCTGCTGCCCGTGTGGGTGCTCATCGGCCGCGGCATCCTGCTCGACGGGATCGGCTGGACGTTCCTCGTCTACCTCATCGCGTGCCCCGCCCTGTTCGTGGCGCTGCTCGTGGTGGGCGGCCTCATCGTCTGGCGGCCGGGCGTGCGCGAGGCGACGGCCGTCTCGACGTGGGATGCCGTGGTGCTGATCGCGGTGTGGGCCTGCCTCGTGGCGATCGGCTTCGTGGCGCACCCGGCGCTCGTCGCGCTCTCGGTGGTGCTCGTGCTGGGGGCGTTCTGGTTCGCCCTGTGGGAGCTACTCACGGAGGGCCGCCGCCGCGTGCGGGCGGTCATGGACGACATCGACGCGACGACGCGCGGGGCGCGGGCCTCGGTGCCGCAGCAGCGGCCCGTCGACATCGGGGAGGTCATCGTGGTGACCTCGGAGGACGTCACCGACCGCCCGCCGCGGGGTGATACCGCGAGGTGACCGCCCGCATCCACGCGATCGAGACCGCGGTGCCGGGGACGGTGCTGACGCAGGATCGCGCGCGGGACGTGTTCGCCGGCCAGCCGGGGCGCTCGCGGTTGGGGGAGCGGCTCACGCGGGCGGCGTTCGACGCCTCCGGCATCCGGGAACGCCACACGGTGCTCGACGCGCTCGTCACGGGCGGCGAGTCGGAGCTCGTGGCGGACGGCCTCATCCGTCCCGCCGCCACCTCGGTGCGCACCGGCGTGTACGCCGCCCACGCGCCGCGGCTCGCGGCGGAGGCGGGGGAGCGGGCGCTCGCCGCGTCCGGCTTCGCGGCGGCCGAGGTGACGCAGCTCGTGACCGTCTCGTGCACGGGCTTCGTCGCGCCCGGGCCCGACCTCGACGTCGTGCGCGCCCTCGGCCTGCCGACCCGCACGGCGCGGCTGCACGTGGGCTTCATGGGCTGCTGCGGCGCCTTCCCGGCCCTGCGGGCGGCGGATGCGGTGTGCCGGGCCGACCCGGAGGCGGTCGTGCTCGTGGTGTGCGTCGAGCTCTGCACGGTGCACCTGGCGACCTCGGACGACCCCGAGCAGATCGTGGCGATGTCGCTGTTCGCCGACGGCGCGGCGGCGGTGGTCGTCTCGGCGCGCGCGGCCCGCGGGCCCTCGCTCGCGATCGACGGCTTCCTCACCGAGGTGCTGCCCGACACGCTCGAGGAGATGACGTGGCGCATCGGCGACCAGGGCTTCGTCATGCGCCTGTCGAGTCGCGTGCCCGCCGAGCTCGGCGCGACGGTGGGCCCCGCGCTCGCCCCGCTGCTGCCGGGCGGAGCGGCGGCGGTCGACGCGTGGGCCGTGCACCCCGGCGGCCGGGCGATCCTCGACCGGCTCGAGGAGGCGCTCGAGCTGCCGCCCGCCGCGCTCGGCGACTCGCGCGCCGTGCTCGCCGACTTCGGCAACATGTCGAGCCCGACGGTGCTCTTCGTGCTGCGGCGGCTGCTCGCGGGCGGCGCGCGGGGCAGCGTGTGCGCGATGGCGTTCGGCCCCGGGCTCACGCTCGAGGCGGCCCTGCTGCACGCCGAGGACGCGCCGTGACGGGGTTCCGCGTCCGCGAGACCCGCGCGCTCGAGCTCATGGACGACCCGGCGTGCGACCTCATCCGCCTCGAGGCCACCTACCGGCACTTCCGGCTCGTCAACCGCCTGCTGACCGGCTGGCGCGGGCTCTGGGCGCACCGCATCCGCCCGCTCGCCGGCGCGGGGCGGCTCGAGGTGCTCGACCTCGGCTCGGGCGGCGGCGACCTGGCCCGACTGCTCGCCGGCTGGGCGCGACGCGAGGGGGTGCGGCTGCGGGTGACGGCGGCCGACCCCGACCCGCGCGCGTACGCCTTCGCCGCCCGGCGCCCGCATCCGGATGTCGTGCTCCGGTGTGCGGGATCCGCCGAGCTCGTCGCGGAGGGCGCCCGCTTCGACCTCGTGATCTCGAACCACGTGCTGCACCACCTGGACGACCGCTCGCTCGGGGCGTTCCTCGCCGACAGCGCCGCCCTCGCACCGCGCGTGCTGCACGACGACCTGCGGCGTTCGGCGCTCGCCGCCGCCCTCTTCGGGGTGGTGAGCCTGCCGTTCGCACGCGGCTCGTTCCTGCGCGACGACGGGCTGCTCTCGATCCGGCGCAGCCGCACGCCCGCCGAGCTGCGGGCGGCGGTGCCCGAGGGCTGGCGCGTGGAGCGGGCGGCACCGTTCCGACTGCTGCTCGGCCGCGGCTGGGACGGGGGCACGGCATGATCGCCCGCGTGCTGACCACCGCGGCCGCGGTCAGCTACCTCGCGAGCTGCACCCTCGGCATCGGGGTCGCGACCGGCCGCCTGCGCACGGGTCGCGCCCACTGGGTGCACCACGCGCTCTACATCTCCACGGCGGGCACGACCGCGGCCGCCACCGCCGCGCTCGCGGCCGAACGGGGCGCGGATGCGGCGCTCCTGGCCCCCGCGCTCGTGCCGCTCGCCGCGATCC
Organism: Protaetiibacter intestinalis; assembly: GCF_003627075.1. Taxonomy (NCBI): domain Bacteria; kingdom Bacillati; phylum Actinomycetota; class Actinomycetes; order Micrococcales; family Microbacteriaceae; genus Protaetiibacter; species Protaetiibacter intestinalis. Next base: position 2,167,996 of record NZ_CP032630.1, read on the forward strand.
CGTTCGCGGGCACCCACGGCGCGCGGCATCCGGCGCTCGCGGCATCCGTCGGCCCCTTCGTGGTCGCCGCCCTCGTCGCCGTCTGGCGCCCGACCCGAAAGGCCCGCTGATGCCTGACTTCCTCGACGTGCTGCGCCGCCGCAAGACCACCAACGGTCCGCTCGACCCGCGGCCGGTGAGCGAGGAGCACCAGCGGCTGCTCATGGAGGTCGCGGCACGCGCGCCCTCGCAGCTGAACTCCCAGCCGTGGCGCTTCGTGCTCGTCGAGAGCCGCGACACGATCGAGCGGATCGCGGCGATCAGCGGCTCCTCCATGACGACCGCGATGTCGAACGGCACCTTCTTCGAGCGCTACAAGCCCTACTTCCGCTTCAGCCAGGCCGAGATGGAGCGCACCCGCAGCGGGATGCTGTTCGACAAGCTGCCGGCGCCCCTGCGGCCCTTCACGGGGCAGGTGTTCACGCCGGGCGGGCAGAAGCTCATGAACGCGATGCGCGTGCCGCAGCTGCTCGGGGAGGAGAACCGCAAGCTCGTCGCCGGATCGCCGCTGCTGCTCGGCGTCATGCTCGACCGCGCCGAGTACCGGCCGGGCGAGCTGTCGTCGTTCTACTCGGTGTTCTCGATGGGTGCGGCGATGGAGAACGTCTGGCTCACCACGACGGCGCTCGGGATGGGCATCCAGTTCATCTCCTTCCCCATGGAGGTGCCGGGCCGGTGGGAGCGGATCGTGGAGCTGCTGCGGGTGCCCGCCGAGCTCGAGCTCATGGCCGTCTACCGCCTCGGCTACCTGCCGGAGGGCTCGAAGCGCCCGCCCATCGACTGGACGAGCCACGAGCGGCGGCTGCCGTCGCAGTACGTGTTCCGCGAGACGTGCGACGAACCCGAGTCGCGCTGGGACGAACCGCAGCATCCGGGGGAGTGAGCGTCGCGGGAGCCCGCGGGCATGTGGCAGAATGGTTGTTTGTGCGTCCGCGCGGCCCTGCCACAGGGGGGCCGTCTTCGCGACTGAGCGCACGACATCCCTGAATTCACGTATACCCGCGGTCGACCTGTGGCGGGCGCAGAGAGCGAAGAATCCCATGCACATCCTCGACGACGTCGACGCCGCGTCCCTGCGTTCCGACATCCCCGAGTTCCGCCCCGGCGACACCGTCAAGGTGCACGTCAACATCATCGAAGGCTCGCGCAGCCGCATCCAGGTCTTCCAGGGTGTCGTCATCGGCCGTTCGAACGAGGGCGTCCGCGAGACCTTCACGGTCCGCAAGGTCAGCTTCCAGGTGGGCGTCGAGCGCACCTTCCCCGTGCACTCCCCGGTGATCGACCACATCGAGGTCGTCACCCGCGGCGACGTGCGTCGCGCCAAGCTCTACTACCTGCGCGAGCTCCGCGGCAAGAAGGCGAAGATCAAGGAGAAGCGCGACGCGTAAGTCCCGCATCCCCGACTCGAGCCCGGCTTCCGCACCCGCGGGGCCGGGCTTCGTCGTCCGTTCCCGGGGCGGATGCGGCGGGGGCGTGTGGCGGTGGCCTGCGCCCCGGACGCGCCGCATATGCTTGCAGGGACTTCCAGGGGAGAGATGAGCGACGAGATCGACGCCCGCACGTCCGAGCGAGCCGAACCGGATGCGGCGGAGACGCCGGAGGACGCCGCGACGAGCAAGCGCAAGCGCGGCGCGGGCGCGTTCCTGCGGGATGTGGCGCTCATCATCGTCGCCGCGGTCGTCATCTCCTTCCTCATCAAGACGTTCCTGATCCGCTCGTTCTACATCCCCTCGGAGTCGATGGAGGACACCCTCCTCAAGAACGACCGCATCATCGTCAACCAGCTCGAGCCCGACCTCGTGCCCATCCAGCACGGCGACGTCGTGGTCTTCAAGGATCCGGGCGGCTGGCTCGAGCCGACGTTCCAGCCCGAGCAGAACCCGGTGGCGGGCTTCTTCGACTGGCTGCTGTCGATCGTGGGGCTCACGGCGCCCGACTCGAACGACCACCTCATCAAGCGCGTCATCGGCCTGCCGGGCGACCACGTGGTGTGCTGCGACGACTTCGGCCGCATGTCGGTCAACGGCGTCGCGCTCGACGAGTCGGCCTACGTGAAGCTGCCCGACGGGGTCACGAAGGTCTCCAAGGACGACTTCGACGTGACGGTGCCCGAGGGCTCGCTGTGGGTCATGGGCGACAACCGCTGGAACTCGCGCGACTCGCGCTACAACCGCGACAACCCCGGCAACGGCTTCGTCCCGATCGACAACGTCGTGGGCCGCGCCGTGCTCATCACCTGGCCGATCGACCGCTGGAGCTGGCTCGACAACTACCCGGTCACCTTCGAGGGGGTCGAGGAGGCGCGCACGACGCCGCCCGCCACCGACGACAGCCAGTCGACGGAACCCGAGCCCGAGGCCACGGAGACCTCCGGCGGATGACCGTCGCCGACCCGACGCTGCGGTTCGAGCGCACGCTCTTCCGGGAGGGCGCCCCGCTCGTGATCGGCTGCGACGAGGTGGGCCGTGGCGCGATCGCCGGGCCGGTGGCGGTGGGGCTCGGCGTGTTCCTGCCCGACGTGCGCCGGATGCCGGAGGGGCTGCGGGATTCGAAGCTGCTCTCCGAGCAGCGGCGCGAGGCGCTGCACCCGCTGGTGGCGGCGTGGGCGCCGCACTGGGCGGTCGGCCTCGCCGACAACGTCGAGGTGGACCGCGACGGCATCGTGCCGAGCCTCGGCCTCGCGGCGCTGCGCGCCCTGGAGACGCTCGTGCTCGCCGGGGTGCCCGTGGAGGCGGCGGTCGTCGTGCTCGACGGCTCGCACGACTGGCTCACCCCGGCGCTCGCCGGCTGGCCGGAGGGCTCGCGCCCGCGCGTCGTCACCCGGGTGAAGGCCGACCGCGACTGCGCGACGGTCGCCGCGGCATCCGTGCTCGCCAAGGTGCACCGCGACCGGCTCATGGTCGAGGCGGATGCCGTGCACCCCGGGTACGAGTGGGTCGGCAACAAGGGCTACGCCTCGGCGGGCCACTACGCGGCGATCGACCGTCTCGGCTCGAGCGCCCTGCACCGCTGGAGCTGGCTGAAGCAGCCCGCCCTGTTCTGAAGCCCCACCCATCCACGTCTGCACGGGTGTCGATACGCGCCCTCCGGGCGCTGCTCAACCAGCGGGAGGGACCGGCGGAGGCCCCGCATCCGCGACCCAACTAGACTTCCCCCGATGGACGAGGACGATTTCGACGACTACGACCGCGAGGTCGAGTTGGCCCTGTACCGCGAGTACCGCGACGTGGTGGGGCAGTTCAAGTACGTGATCGAGACGGAGCGACGCTTCTACCTCGCCAACGACGTGACGCTCGAGCGGCACGACACCGAGCACGACTTCTATTTCGAGCTCACCATGAACGACGTGTGGGTGTGGGACGTCTACCGTTCCGACCGTTTCGTGAAGAGCGTGCGCGTGCTCACCTTCAAGGACGTCAACGTCGAGGTGCGCGGCGACAAGGATCTCGAGCTCCCGAAGGAGCTCGCGCTCGACGAGTGAGCGCGTGCCCGTGCGGCTCGGGCCGCGCGTTCGCGGAGTGCTGCGGGCCGATCCTCGCGGGGGAGCCCGCCCCGACCGCCGAGGCGCTCATGCGGTCCCGCTTCACCGCGTTCGCGCGGGGTGACGCGGCCCACCTGCTGCGCTCGTGGCATCCCTCGACCCGGCCCGCGTCGCTCGGGCTCGACGACGCCACGGTGTGGCGCCGTCTGCAGCTCGTCGACACGGTCGCGGGCGGCCCGGACGACGCGGAGGGCGTCGTGGAGTTCCGCGCCTCGTACCGGGGTCCGGATGGCGCGGGGCTGCTGCACGAGCGCTCGCGGTTCGTGCGGCACGAGGGTCGCTGGGTGTACCTCGACGGCGAGGTCGGCTGACCGCCCGCCTCAGGCCTCGAGTGCCTCGGCGCACTGCGCGAGCTCGTCCCGCAGGGCGGCCGCGCGTTCGGCGGTGAGTCCGGCGAGCATCGTGCGCTCCACCTGGGCGACCCGCTCCGCGCTCGTCGCGAGCATCCGCCGCCCGGAGGCGCTGAGCGAGAGGCGGCTCGCACGCCCGCTTCCGGTGGTCTCGACGAGCCCGGCGTCGCGCAGCCCCGCGAGCAGTTGGTGGGTGGCCTGCCGGGTGACGAACACGGCACGGGCGAGCTCGGCGTTGGTGATCTCGGGCTGGGCGGCGAGTGCGGTGAGGCAGGAGTACTGCGGCACCCCGATGCCGAGGTCGCGGAGGGCCGCATCCATCGCGGTGTGCAGGGCGGCCTGCGCGCGCTTGAGGGCATAGCCGACGCTGTCCTGGGCTGCGGGTTGACTCACGTCAATATCTTGACATACTCTCTTGTCAAGAACTTGACGAAAGTGAGCCATGATGTCGAGCGGCGCCACCCCCAGCTTCCTCGCCCTGCAGACCCGCGACCCCGAGGCATCCGCCCGCTTCTACGAGCAGCAGCTCGGGATGCGCCGCGCGCCGCAGGCGCCCCCGGGAGCCGTCGTGTTCCCGACGGCGAGCATCCCGTTCGCCGTGCGACTGCCCGACGAGGGGCTCGACCCCGAGGCGGGCCCCGCCGGGCTCGGCATCGCGCTCTGGCTGCGGGCGGAGGGGGTCGAGGCGCTGCACGAGCGGCTCGCCGCCGACGGCGTCGACATCGTCCGGGGGCCGCACGACACCCCCTTCGGCCGCGCCATCGTCGTGCGCGACCCGGCCGGCTACCGGCTCACCCTCCACGAGGGCTGAGCCGTCACGGGGCGACGAGCACCCACACGCCCACGACCGCGGAGGCCGCGGCGAGCACCATCGCGATCCCGACGAGCACCTGGTGCACGCGCAGGAAGCGCGTGGGGCGGCCCGCGGCATCCCGCGCGCGCTCGTCGCGGGCGACGCGCTTCAGGAAGGTCGGCCAGGTGACGACGTTGAACAGGGCGTTGGCGAGCAGCAGGATGCCGGCGAAGACGGTCACCCGTCGAGCCTAGGCGGCGCCGACGCGCGGTCGTACCCTGGGCTCATGGCCGGACTCGTCCCCTACCTGCTGCTGCCGGGCACCGCACGCGAGGCGCTCGAGTTCTATCAGGCGGTGTTCGGCGGCGAGCTCGTGCTGCACGAGTACGGCGAGTTCGGGCGCACCGACGGTCCCGCCGACGCGATCGCCCACGGCATGCTGCGCGGCGTCGTCGAGCTCTTCGCCTCCGATGCGGGCGCCGACGATGACGCGATCGCGACGACGGGGCTCATGTTCGCGCTGCTCGGTGTCGCGGATGCCGACACGACGACCGCCTGGTTCGCCGCGCTCTCCGAGGGCGGCCGGGTGCTCGACCCGCTGCAGCACAGGCCCTGGGAGGGCAACGACGGGCAGGTGCGCGACCGCTTCGGGGTGCACTGGCTGCTCGGCTTCGAGGATTGAGGGCTCACGCCCTTGCGGGCCGCAGCTCCATGCGGTGGCACGACACGGGCACCGAGGCGTCCGCGCCGATCTCGGCGGCGTAGGCGAACTCGCCGGCATCCGTCCAGCCCTCGCGCTCGTAGAAGTGCCGGGCGCGGGCGTTGCCGGAGGCCACCGCGAGCCACGGCACCGGGTGGCCGGCGGCGCGGACCGCGTCCGCCGCATCCGCGAGGAGCGCCGCGGCGACGCCCGTACCGCGGAAGGCCGGGTCGACGTACACCTGGTCGACCTCGTCGCCCGCCGTCATCGTGAAGCCGGCGATCACGCCGTCGACCTCGGCGACGCGGGTGCGCGGGATCGCCGCCGCCACCCGCGGCACGAAGGCCTCGCGCGTGCGGTGCGCGAGCAGCGCCTCCGGCACATGCCCGAGGTGCCCGTCGCGCCATCCGGGTGCCCAGATGTCGACGACGCGTTCGGCGTCGGCGGGGGTGGCGGGGCGGATGCGGAGGGTCACCGTGCCACGGTAACCGTGCCGGCCGACGCGTGGAGGGTGTCGAGGTCGAGTCCCGAGAATCGGGCCACCGCGCGCGTCACTCCGCGCGCGGGTCGAAGTCTCCGCGACGGGCCCGTACATGGATGCGCACGAACAGAGCGCACACGAGCACGTTCACGAGCGAACCGACGACGGAGAAGGGCCCGAATGCCTGCGTGAGTCGCGACGCCGGGAGCATGTCGCTGCCGTGGATCCGATCGATCATCAGGTCGAGCCACTTCACGGCTCCAGTATGGGTCCTGCACAGGGCTGAGCCGATGCGCGTTATCCCCGGATGCGGGCTTCGTGTCCGCGGGCGGCCCGGCGGTTCGTCAGGCTCTCGGGCATGGCGGCGAAGGACGAACTCGGCAGGCGCGGTGAACGGCTCGCGGAGCGGCACCTGCTCGCGCGCGGCTACCGGCTGATCGAACGCAACTGGCGCTGCCGACACGGCGAGATCGACCTCGTGGTGCGCGACGGCGACGCGATCGTGTTCGTCGAGGTGAAGACCCGCAGCTCGACCGCTTTCGGGCATCCCTTCGAGGCGATCACACCCGTGAAGCTCGCGCGGCTGCGGCGGCTTGCCGGCCTCTGGTGCGAGACGCACCCGCGGGAGCGGGGTCGCATCCGCATCGACGCGGTGGCGGTGCTCGCCCCGCGCGGCGTCGAACCGCGCATCGAGCACCTCACGGGGGTGTTCTGATGGGCGTCGGCCGCGCGCATGCGATCGCGCTGCTGGGGCTCGACGGCGCGCTCGTCGAGATCGAGGCCGACACCGCGAGCGGGCTGCCCGCCTACGTGCTGGTCGGGCTGCCGGATGCCTCGCTCGGCGAGGCGAAGGCGCGCACCCGGTCGGCGATCGGCAACACCGGGGTCGACTTCCCGAGCGGACGGGTGACGGTGAACCTGTCGCCCGCCTCGCTGCCGAAGGCCGGCCCGGCGTTCGACCTCGCGATCGGTCTCGCCCTGCTCGCCGCCGACGGTCACGTCGACCCGGCCTCCGTCACCGGCGTCGTGCACCTCGGCGAGCTGGGGCTCGACGGGCGCCTGCGCCCCACCCGCGGCATCCTGCCGATGGTGCTCGCGGCCGAGCGGGCGGGCTTCGACACCGTGCTCGTGCCGGCGGGCAACGCCGATGAGGCCTCCCTCGTACCCGGCATGCGGGTCGTGCCGGTGGCGAGCCTGCGCGACGCGGCGATCTGGCACGGCGCCGTGCTCGACCCGGTCGACGTCGAGGCGCTCGTGCCCGCGGCGGTGGATGCGGTGCCCGACGACGGGGGCGACCTCGCCGAGGTGGTCGGCAACCGGGATGCCGTCGAGGCGGTGCAGGTGGCCGCCGCGGGCGGGCACCACATGTTCCTGCTCGGGCCGCCCGGCGCCGGCAAGACGATGATCGCGGCCCGACTGCCCGGTATCCTGCCCGACCTCGACGAGCGTGCCGCGATCGAGGTGAGCTCGATCCGCTCGCTCGCGGGGATGCCGGTGGGCGCCTCGCTCGCCACCCGGCCGCCGCTCGAGGCGCCGCACCACTCCTCCTCACCCGCGGCGATCGTGGGCGGGGGCAGCGGCGTGATCCGCCCGGGGGCCGCGGCGCGCGCCGCGCACGGCATCCTGTTCCTCGACGAAGCGCCGGAGTTCGCGCCCAGCGCCCTCGACTGCCTGCGGCAACCGCTCGAATCGGGGGTCATCACGATCTCGCGCGCCGCCGCGACGGCGACCTTCCCGGCCCGCTTCCAGCTCGTGCTGGCCGCCAATCCCTGCCCGTGCGGCAACTCGGGGGTGCGCGACGCCGAGTGCAGCTGCACGCCGTTCGCACGTCGCCGCTACCTCGGCAGGCTCTCCGGTCCGCTGCTCGATCGCGTCGACATCCAACTCGACGTGCCGCGCGTGACCGCCGCCCAGCTGCGGCTGGCGGACGACGGACCGGTCACCACGAGCACCGCCGCCCGCGACCGCGTGCGCGAGGCGCGGGCCCGCGCCGTGCGTCGCCTCGCTGGAAAGCCCTGGCGGCTCAACGCCCACGCGCCCGGAACCTGGCTGCGTCGCGAGGGCGCCCCCGAGCCGGGTGCCACGGCCGGCCTCGACAGGGCCCTCGAACGCGGCGCCCTCACGATGCGCGGCTACGACCGCGTGCTGCGCCTCGCGTGGACCCTGGCCGATCTCGACGGGGTCGACCGCCCCGGGCTCGACCAGATCGGCCGCGCCCTCTACCTCCGGAAGGCCGCCACATGACCATCCTCGGCATCGCCGACGCCACCGTCGCCTCCCTCGTGCGTCCCGTGACGGGTGCCGGCCACGACCGCGATGCGGTCGCGGAACGCTTCGCGCGGGCCACCTGGACGAGCCTCGCCGAGCCCGGGGATCGCGTCGCCGGGCTCGTCGTCGCCGCCCTCGGTGCGGAGGCGGCCCTCGCGGCGCTGCTCGACGACCGGGAGGGCAGACGGCTGCGGCACGCCCTCGCCGAGGCGGAGGTCGAGCTCGACGAGGCCGAGCTCACCGAGGGCATCGCCCGCTGGACCCCGCGCATCTCCAAGCAGGACGCGCTGCTCGCCTTCCGGCAGGCCGCCCGGTTCGGGCTGAGCTTCGTCGTGCCCGACGACCCGGACTGGCCCGCGGGATTCGCCGACCTCGGCGAGCACGCGCCCCTCGGGCTCTGGCTGCGGGGTCACCGGCAGGCGCTCGGCCACCTCCACCGCGCGATCGCGATCGTCGGCGCCCGCGCGGCGACCGGCTACGGCGAGCACGTCACGATCGAGGCCGCCGCGGGCCTCGCCGACCGCGGCTACGCGATCGTCTCCGGGGCCGCCTACGGCATCGACGGCGCCGCGCACCGGGCCGCGCTCGCGAGCCGTGCCACCACGATCGCCTTCCTCGCGGGCGGGCTCGACCGCTTCTACCCCTCGGGGCACGACGCGCTCATCGGCCGCATCGTCGACCACGGCGCCGTGGTCTCCGAGGTGCCGTGCGGGGTCGCGCCCACAAGATGGAGGTTTCTTCAGAGGAACAGGTTGATAGCGGCCGCGACGCTCGCGACGATCGTCGTCGAGGCCGGATCCCGCTCCGGCTCGCTCAACACGGCGGGCCACGCCGCCGCCCTCGGCAGGCCCCTCGGAGCGGTGCCCGGGCCCGTCACGAGTCCGGCATCCGCCGGGTGCCACCGGCTGCTCCGCGAATACGACGCGGTGTGCGTCACGACGGCCCAGGAGATGGCCGAACTCGCCCCGCTGCCGGAGACCGTTGCGGATGCGGAGCCCGAGACCGTCGAGCAGGCGGAGGCCGCCGGATCGCGCCGGCCCGCGGATCCGAGCGGCACCCGCATCCGCCTGCTCGACGCCCTTGCGCCCCGCAGCCCGCGCACCCCGGAGAAGGTGGCGGCTCTCTCCGGTCTCGCCGTCGACCGGGTGCGTGCCGAGCTGGGGTTGCTCGCGCTCGAGGGCGCGGTCCGCGAACGCGCGGGCGGCTGGGTGCGGGTCGCGTCGTAGCGGCCCGGGCGACGGGGGCGCGGGCTACGCTCGCAGCATGGTCCAGCTCGGGCAGCACGCACCGCCCATCCACGTGATCGCCCACGTGAGCGACACGCATCTGCTCGGGGGAGGGCGGCCCCTGTACGGGGTCGTCGACACCGACGCCACGGTCGCCCGCGCCTTCGCCCAGCTCGAACGATCGGGGATGCGCCCGGAGGCGATCGTCATCACGGGCGACCTCGCCGACCTCGGCGAGCCGGATGCCTACCTGCGACTCAAAGCGCTCGTCGAGCCGCCGGCCGAGCGGATGGGGGCGCGCGTCATCTGGGTCATGGGCAACCACGACGAGCGCGAGCCGTTCTCCTCCCTGCTGATGGGGGAGGAGCCGACGACGGCCGTCCAGGACCGCGTCTACGACGTGAACGGGCTGCGGATCATCGCCCTCGACTCGACCGTTCCCGGCTACCACCACGGCGACCTCGAGCCCGCCCAGCTCGACTGGCTGCGCGAGCAGCTCGCCACCCCCGCGCCGCACGGCACGCTGCTGGCGCTGCACCATCCGCCCATCCCGACCCCCGTCGAGCTCATGGCGATCCTCGAACTCGACCACCAGACCGAACTCGCCGAGGTCGTGCGCGGCAGCGACGTGCGGGCGATCCTCGCCGGCCACCTGCACTACTCGACCACCGGCACCTTCGCGGGCGTCCCCGTGTCGGTCGCGGCGGCCACCTGCTACACGATCGACACGAGCGCCGAGCCGGGCAGCCTCGCCGGCCTCGACGGCGGCCAGACCTTCAACCTCGTGCACGTGTACGACGACCAGGTCGTGCACTCGATCGTCCCCATCGGCGACGCCCCGCGCATCGCCGGTTTCTCGGGCGCCTTCCTCGACGCCCTCGCCGCGATGACCCCCGAGGAGCGTCGCGAAGCCTTCTCCAACAAGCGCTCCACCTTCAACCTCGAAGACCACCTCCGCTCCGCCGCCGGCTGAGCGTCGCCCGCGGAGGAGCGGCCCGCGGCCCTCCCGCTGGTTGAGTGCCGCGCGAAGCGCGGTGTATCGAAACCAGCGAAGGCGCCCCTCGACGGGGCGCCTTCGCTCGGTGAGGGCTCACTGGTCCACGTCTGCATGGGTTTCGATACGCCCGCTGCGCGGGCTACTCAACCAGCGGAGGTGTGGGACGCTGTGCGGGCTACTCAACCCGCGGCGGAGGGGCCGCCCCGCCCGCCTCCTCGGCCGCCGCGGGGGTGCGTGCGAGCATGGGCGCATGGAGTTGCGCGCCGCCGTCGAGGCGTACCTCGCCGAGCTGCGGCTCGAGCGCGGGTACTCGGTGCACACCGTGCGCGGCTACGGCCACGACCTCGCCGAGCTGGTCGGCTTCGCGGAGGGGCTCGGCGAGCGCGACACCGCGGCCCTCGACCTCGAGACGCTGCGCGACTGGCTCTGGCGCGGCGCCCAGGCGGGCCTCGCCGCCTCCACCCTCGGCCGCCGGGTGTCGTCCGCCCGCACCTTCACGGCGTGGCTCGCCCGCCGCGGGCTCGTCGAGCCGGATCCCGGACTGCGTCTGCGCACCCCGCGTGCCGGCCGACGCCTGCCGCGTGTGCTGACCCGAGCCCAGATGGACGGCATCCTCGAGTCGCTGCACGCCCGGGCCGCCGACGGCGACCCGCTCGCGGTGCGCGACGTCGCCGTCATCGAGCTGCTGTACGCCTCCGCGTTGCGCGTGAGCGAGCTCGTCGGGCTCGACCTCGACGATGTCGACCGCACCGCCCGCACCCTGCGCGTGCTCGGCAAGGGCGCCAAGGAGCGCGTCGTGCCGTTCGGCGCCCCCGCGGCGGCGGCGCTCGAGGACTACCTCGCCCGCGCGCGTCCCGCTCTGCGCACCGCAGCATCCAGCCCGGCGCTGCTGCTCGGTGCCCGCGGCGCCCGGCTCGGCACCCGCAGCGTGTACGAGCTGGTCGCCCGCGAGCTGCACGAGCTGCCCGGCACCGGCCCGTCCGGTCCGCACTCGCTGCGGCACACCGCCGCCACCCACCTGCTCGACGGCGGCGCCGACCTGCGCATCGTGCAGGAGCTCCTCGGCCACGCGAGCCTCGCCACCACGCAGCTCTACACCCACGTCTCCACCGAGCGCCTGCGCGAGAGCTACCGCCTCGCCCACCCCCGCGCCTGAACGACCTCCGCAACTCAGGAGAACCCCGCCTCGGCGCGCCTTCCGCCGCCGAAAGCGGTGCATCTCCTGAGTTGCGAAACCGCCCGTTTCCGCAACTCAGGAGATGCACCTCGTGGGCCGTGGTCGCGGCCCCAGACAGGGCGGATCTCCTGAGTTGCGAAAGCTGCGGGACGGGCGGTGGCGGATGCCGTCAGGGCAGCGGGAGCAGCACCGCCCGCGGCTGGCCGCCGAGGAAGAGCAGGGGCGACACGTAGGCGCCGTCGATCCGCGCCCCGAGGTGCAGGCACGCGGTGGCGCAGTGGCCCGCGACCAGGGTGCCGATCACCTGCCCGCGGCGCACGGCATCCCCCTCCCGCAGCTCGGTGCTCACGGGCTCGTAGCTCGAGAGCACGCCGCCCCCGTGGTCGATCGACAGCACCGGCCGATCGACCACCCAGCCCGCGAAGTGCACGACGCCGTCGGCGGGCGCGCGCACGACGGCGCCCTCGGGGGCGCGGATGTCGATGCCGCGGTGCCCGGAGGAGTACGGGGTGGCCGGCGCGAGGTACGGCCGCACGACCGGGTGGGGTGCGGCGACGGGCCACGCCCACAGCGACGCGGCGACGACCGCCGCCACCATCCGCCTCACCGGAACCCGCATCCGCCCATGCTTCCGCGGCGAGCGATCCCGCCGAGCCGATCGGCCCGCTCCCGGGGAGAAGCCCGCGGTCCGCGAGCGGGGGAGGGGCGGAGCGGCGGGGGCGGGGATGGTACAGTTGCACCAGCACCCGTTTCGGCGGGTGACTTCGCGTGCCCATCGTTCGTCAGAACGGCACAACGGCCCACATCCTTCGGTCCGCCTCGCACGAGGCGGCGGATGCTGCGCCGGGGCACCAGGGATCGCGGCCACCAGGTCCGCGGCAGACAACTGAGAACAGCGGGACGGCAGCGCCGTGCCCGCGAGAGAAGGAGAACGGCCATGGCCGTCGTCACCATCCGCCAGCTGCTCGACAGCGGCGTGCACTTCGGACACCAGACCCGTCGCTGGAACCCGAAGGTCAAGCGCTTCATCCTCACCGAGCGCAGCGGCATCCACATCATCGACCTGCAGAAGTCGCTGTCCTACATCGACAGCGCCTACGACTACGTCAAGGAGACGGTCGCCCACGGCGGCACCATCCTCTTCGTCGGCACCAAGAAGCAGGCCCAGGAGGCCATCGCCGAGCAGGCGACCCGCGTCGGCCAGCCCTACGTCAACCAGCGTTGGCTCGGCGGACTCCTCACCAACTTCCAGACGGTCTCCAAGCGTCTCGCGCGCATGAAGGAGCTCGAGGAGATCGACTTCGACGACACGACGAAGGGCTTCACCAAGAAGGAGCTCCTCATCAAGAAGCGCGAGCTCGACAAGCTGCACAAGACCCTCGGCGGTATCCGCAACCTCACCAAGACCCCGAGCGCGATCTGGGTCGTCGACTCGAAGCGCGAGCACCTCGCGGTCAACGAGGCCACCAAGCTCGGCATCCCGGTGATCGGCATCCTCGACACCAACGCCGACCCCGACGAGCTGCAGTACCCGATCCCGGGCAACGACGATGCGATCCGCTCGGTGGGCCTGCTCACCCGCATCATCGCCGACGCCGCGGCCGAGGGCCTCATCCAGCGCCACCAGAAGACCGAGGAGTCGGGCAACGTCTCCGCGGTCGAGCCGCTGGCCGAGTGGGAGCGCGAGCTGCTCGAGGCCTCGAGCAACCCCGAGTCGGTCGCCGAGCAGATCGAGGCCGTCGACAACCGTGTCGAGGGTGACGTGGAGGCGGGCGCCGTGGCCGAGGTCGTCGAGGCCGAGACCCCCGTCGCCGAGAACGACGCGGATGCCGTGGTCGCCGAGCACGAGGCCGCCGCCGACCCGACGCTCGTCCCCGAGCACGCGCCCGAGTCGGACGAGCTGACCGAGGCGAAGGCCGAGGTCGCGGAGGAGAAGCCCGCCCCCGCCAAGAAGCCCGCGGCCAAGAAGACCGCCGCCAAGTAATCCCGAACCAAGAGTTAGGAACCGAATCCATGGCCAACTTCAGCCTGGAAGACGTGAAGGCCCTGCGCGAGCGCCTCGGCACCGGCATGGTCGACACCAAGAACGCCCTCGTCGAGGCGGATGGCGACATCGAGAAGGCCGTCGAGATCCTGCGGCTCAAGGGTGCGAAGGGCAACGCGAAGCGTGCCGACCGTTCCACGAGCGAGGGCCTCGTCGCCGTCGTCGAGTCGGCGACCGCCGTGACGCTCATCGAGCTCGCCTGCGAGACCGACTTCGTCGCGAAGAACGACAAGTTCGTCGCGCTCGCCGAGAAGATCGTGGGCGCGCTCGCCGACTCGGGCGCCGAGACCGTGGATGCCGCCCTCGCGGTGGCCGTCGACGGCGGCACCGTGGGCTCGCTCATCGAGGACCAGGCCGCGACCCTCGGCGAGAAGGTCGAGCTGCGTCGCGTGGCCCGCATCGCCGGCGAGAAGTTCGCCGTCTACCTGCACCGCACCTCGAAGGACCTCCCGCCGCAGATCGGCGTCGTGGTCTCCTACACGGGGGACGACGCGGAGACCGCCCGCTCGATCGCGCAGCACATCTCGTTCGCCGACCCGAGCTACCTCTCGCGCGACGACGTGCCGGAGGCCGAGGTCGCCAACGAGCGTCGCATCGTCGAGCAGATCAGCCGCGAGGAGGGCAAGCCGGAGGCCGCCCTCCCGAAGATCGTCGAGGGCCGCGTGGGCGCCTTCTTCAAGCAGGTCGCCCTGCTCGAGCAGGACTACGCGCGCGACAACAAGCTCACCGTCGGCAAGGTTCTCGCCGACGCGGGTCTGACCGTGACGGGCTTCGCCCGCTTCAAGGTCGGCGCCTGAGCAGCACCGCACGAGGAGGGGCCCCGGATCCGAGCGATCCGGGGCCCCTCCTCGTCGGGCGTGGGGACCGGGTACGATTCTTGACGGCCCACCCGCCGCATCCCCCCGGAAGGACCCCCATGCCGAACCGCCGCCGCCGCGTCCTCCTCAAGCTCTCGGGTGAGGCGTTCGGCGCCGGTTCCCTCGGCGTCAACCCGGATGTCATCGCCGGCATCGCGAAGGAGATCGCGGCCGCGACCCCGCGCGACGAGGACGACCCGGACGGCGTCGAGGTCGCGGTGGTCGTCGGGGGCGGCAACTTCTTCCGCGGCGCCGAGCTCAGCCAGCGCGGCATGGACCGCGGCCGCGCCGACTACATGGGCATGCTCGGCACCGTCATGAACGCGCTCGCCCTGCAGGACTTCCTCGAGCAGGCGGGCGCCCAGGTGCGCGTGCAGTCCGCGATCGCCATGACCCAGGTGGCCGAGCCCTACATCCCGCTGCGTGCCGAACGGCACCTCGAGAAGGGCCGCGTCGTCATCTTCGGCGCGGGCGCGGGCCTGCCCTACTTCTCCACCGACACCGTCTCCGCCCAGCGCGCCCTCGAGATCGGTGCGGATGCCGTGCTGGTCGCCAAGAACGGCGTCGACGGCGTCTACGACGACGACCCGCGCAAGAACCCGAACGCGAAGAAGCTCGACACGATCAGCTACCAGCAGGCGCTCGTGCAGGGCCTCAAGGTGGTCGACTCGACCGCGTTCAGCCTCTGCATGGACAACGGCATGCCGATGCTCGTGTTCGGCATGGAGCCCGCGGGCAACATCACGAAGGCGCTCGAGGGCGAGCACATCGGCACCCTCGTGACTGCCTGAGCGGCGAGATGAACGACCGCTACGGCGAGGACGTCCTCGCGGGCGACTGGCGCGCCCGCGGCCGCAAGGTCGTGCCGCAGCTGGCCGCCGAGCGCGGGCTCGTCGTCGAACTGCCGGACGGCTTCGTGGGCGCCGTCGTCGGCGTCGAGAAGGGCAACGTGGGCCTCGAGGATCGCGGCGGACGGGTGCGCTGGTTCCCGCTGGGCGGCGGCTTCCTCGTCGACGGCGAGGCCGCCGTGCTGACCGTGCCGAAGGCTGCGGCCCCGGGTCGGGCCTACACGGCATCCGGATCGCGCGCCGCCCCGGCCCAGCGCGCCCGGGTGGCGCGCGCGAGCCGCATCTACGTCGAGGGTCGCCACGACGCGGAGCTCGTCGAGAAGGTGTGGGGTGCGGACCTGCGGGCAGAGGGCGTCGTGGTCGAGTTCCTCGCCGGCGTCGACCACCTGCCCGCCGCCCTCGCCGAGGTGGGCCCGGATGCCACGCGCCGCATCGGGGTGCTCGTCGACCATCTCGTGCCCGGCTCCAAGGAGGCCCGCATCGCGCAGCAGGTGCAGGGACCGCACGTGCTCGTCGTGGGCCACCCCTACATCGACGTGTGGCAGGCGGTGCGCCCCGAGCGCCTCGGTGTCCTCGAGTGGCCCGTCATCCCGCGCGGCGTCGAGTGGAAGCACGGGGTCTGCGAGGCCCTCGGCTGGCCGCACGCCGACCAGGCGGACATCGCGGCGGCCTGGCAGCGCATCCTCGGCCGGGTGCGCGGCTACACGGATCTCGAGCCGAGTCTGCTGGGTCGTGTCGAGCAGCTCATCGACTTCGTCACGGCATCCGATCAGTAAGCTTGAGCCGGTATCGACCGGAGCACCGAAGGAGCCACCCCCGTGATCAGTGACGTTCTCGCCGAGGCCAAGGAGAAGATGAACCGGGCCGTCGAGGTGGCCAAGGACGACTTCGCGACGGTGCGGACCGGGCGGGCGAACCCCGCGCTGTTCCAGAAGCTCCTCGTGGAGTACTACGGCACGCCGACGCCGCTCGCGCAGCTCGCCGGCCTGCAGAACCCCGAGGCCCGGGTGCTCATCATCACGCCGTACGACAAGGCGGCGCTCAAGGACATCGAGAAGGCCATCGTCGCGGCCTCCCACCTCGGCGCGACGCCCAACAACGACGGCAACATCATCCGCGTGACCATGCCCGAGCTGACCGAGGAGCGCCGCAAGGACTACGTGAAGCTCGTGCGGTCGAAGGGCGAGGACGCGAAGATCGTGCTGCGCAACCTCCGGCGCAAGGCGAAGGACGACCTCGACGCCACCAAGGAGGTCGGCGAGGACGAGATCGCCCGGGCCGAGAAGGAGCTCGACTCCCTCACGAAGTCCCACGTCGACGCGATCGACGAGGCCCTCAAGCGCAAGGAAGCCGAGCTGCTCGAGGTCTGATGGACGACGATCGCGACTCCGAACCCGCCGGCGCCGCGCCCCGGAGGCGTTCCTCGCGCGAGGAGTTCGAGGCGCGGGCCCATCAGACGCGCCTCGACATCGAGGCGCAGGCGCTGCATGCGAAGGACGAGTTCGAGGCGCAGGTCAAGCTCGCGCGCGAGCAATTCGACGCGACCCAGGAGAAGATCAACGCCCGCACGGGCCGCAACCTGCTCGCGGCGATCGGCATCGGCGTCGTGCTCGGCGGCGCCCTGCTCGTGAGCCTGCTGTTCTACACCGAGCTGTTCATGCTGTTCGCCGGGGTGCTCATCGGCTTCACGGTTTTCGAGCTCTCGACCGCGCTGCGCGGGCAGGGGCGCGACGTGCCGCGCGTCGCCTCCGTCGTCGTCGCCCTCGCCGTCGTCCCCGTCGCCTTCTACTGGCACGTGCCGGGTCTCTGGTTCGCGATCATCGGGGCGGTGCTCGTGATCACCCTGTGGCGCATCGGGGAGCTCGTGCGCCCGAGCCACCGCGGACCGGCGCGGGTCGTGTTCTTCGACATCGGCGCGGGGCTCTTCGTGCAGCTCTACATCACCTTCCTCGCGGGCTTCTACGTCGTGCTCGCGGGCGAGAAGGAGAACGGCGGCCAGTGGTGGCTGCTCGCGGCGCTCATCATCGTCGTCACGACGGATGTGGGGGCCTACGCGGCGGGGCTCACCTTCGGCAAGCACAAGATGGCGCCGAAGATCAGCCCCGGGAAGACCTGGGAGGGCTTCGCGGGCGCGGCGATCGCGGCGATGACCGCGGGCAGCCTGCTCGCCTGGCTCATGCTCGGCCAGCCGTGGTGGGAGGGCACCATCATGGGCCTCACCCTCATGCTCGTGGGCACGATGGGCGATCTCATCGAGTCGCTCATCAAGCGCGAGCTCGGCATCAAGGACATCTCGGGCTGGCTGCCGGGTCACGGCGGGTTCCTCGACCGGCTCGACTCGATCCTGCCGTCCGCGGCGGTCGCGTACGCCTTCTTCCTCATCTTCCACTGAGTTCTCCGGCGCCGCGATAATCCGCGGCGCGTGCCGGTTTCGGGCACGAGCGCGGTCGCGCCCGAAACCGGTCCCGAATCGATCGAAGTAACATGTCGGAGTGAGCATGACCTTCCCCCGCGCGCGCAAGGGCCGTCTCGGATACGACATCGACGAGGTCGAGGAGTTCCTCGAAGACGCCCGCCGCGCGTACACCGCCGACCACCCGGACGCGACCCTGGTCAACGCGGACAGCATCCGCACCACCGCCTTCTCGATGCGCAAGAGCGGCTACTCGACGACCCACGTGGATGCCGCACTCGAGCGCCTGGAGGACGCCTTCGCAGCCCGTGAGCGCGAGCGCGAGATCGCCCAGCTGGGCGAGGAGGGCTGGTACGCGCAGGCGCGCGAGACCGCGCAGGCGATCCTCGACCGCAGCGTGCGACCCGCCGGCAAGAGGTTCCAGCGGGTCAGCATCCTCACCGTCGGGTACTCGGTCCGCGACGTCGACGCGTTCGCCGACCGCATCGCCGGCTACTTCCAGTCGGGCGAGGCGCTCACCCCCGAGGATGTGCGCACGGTGGCGTTCCGGCCCCAGCGCGGCGGCTATCGGGAGGCCCAGGTCGACCTGCTCCTCGACACCGTCACGCGCGTCATGCTGGCGGTCCGCTGAGCCTCCCCGGCATCCGCACCCCCCGGACGGGCGTCGCCGCGACCATGGTCCTCCCGGGAAGCGTGACTACACTGGTGCGACTGTGAGCGGATATCGGCGCCGGGGGACGTCCCTTGAGCCGCCCCAGGAGGCGGTCGCGGTCGTGCGCGCCTTCTCGCGCGCCCCCGTCCGCTCGCGGTTCATCCTCGGCGTGTTCGCCTATCTCGCCTCGATCGGGCTCGTCGCCGCACTGCTCGTGGAGCCCACCGGGCTCTCCTCCGCGGCGACCCTCGCGGCCGCGGGGGATGTCGCGGCGATCGCCGACGAGGAGGGTCAGACCCTGGAGGTGACGGCCGGCGACGACACGCACGCCCGCGACGGCTTCTCGGTCGTCAAGCCGAAGCCGGTCCACGCGGTCGCGCCCGCGGCGGGCACCCCGGACCCGGGCACCGCGAAGGCGATCGCCTACGACATGGTGATGGCGCGCGGCTGGAACCAGGCCGAGTACGACTGCCTCGTGGCGCTGTGGAACAAGGAATCCCACTGGAACGTGTACGCGCACAACACGAAGTCGGGCGCCTACGGCATCCCCCAGGCGCTGCCGGGCAGCAAGATGGCGAGCGCGGGCGCCGACTGGGCCGACAACCCCACCACCCAGATCACCTGGGGCCTCGGCTACGTCGCGGGCCGCTACGGCACGCCGTGCGGCGCGTGGACGCACTCGCAGAACAAGGGCTGGTACTGATCCGCCCCTGACCGGGTGCGCCGGGCTCGATACGATCGAGCATGGAATACGCGCTGGTGGCCATCGGGGGCATCATCGCGATCGTCGCCGCCGCGGCGTGGGGGCAGCGGCTCGGGGTGGCCGCGCCGCTCATCCTCGTGGTCATCGGTGTGGGCTACAGCCTCATCCCCGGGGTGCCGCCGATCGACGTGGAGCCCGACATCATCCTGCTGGGCGTGCTGCCGCCGCTGCTCTACGCGGCCGCCATCACGGTGCCGTTCGTCGACTTCCGGCGCGACTTCGCGGCGATCTCGGTGCTCTCGGTCGTGCTGGTGGTCGCGAGCGCGCTCGCAACCGGTTTCGTGCTGTTCATGATCCTGCCGAACCTCAACCTCGCGGCGGCGATCGCGCTCGGCGCGGTCATCTCGCCCACCGACGTCGTCGCGGCCACCTCCATCGCGAAGCGCGTGGGCCTGCCCGCCCGGCTCGTCTCGATCCTCGAGGGGGAGGGGCTCGTCAACGACGCGACGGCGCTCGTGCTGCTGCGCACCGCGATCGCGGCGACCGCGGCGACCGCGAGCGGGGCTGATGTGGTGGCCTGGAACGCGATCGGCCAGTTCTTCTACGCCGTGCTCGTGGCGATCGGGATCGGACTCGTCGTGGGCGTCATGGCCGTGTTCGTGCGACGCCGGCTCGACAATCCCATGCTCGACACCGCGATCTCGTTCGCGGTGCCGTTCATCGCCTTCATCCCCGCGGAGGAGCTGCACGGCTCGGGCGTCATCTCGGTCGTCGTCGCGGGGCTCTACAGCGGCCATCAGAGCGCGCGCGCGTTCACGGCGCAGTCGCGCATCTCCGAACGCTTCAACTGGCGCACCGTGCAGTTCGTGCTCGAGAACGGCGTCTTCCTGCTCATGGGCGCCCAGATCTCCACGATCATCGCCGACGTGCACGCCGACGACCTCTCGGTCGACCACGCGGTCATGCTGGGCCTGCTCATGACGGCCATGCTCATCGTCATCCGCTACGCCTTCGTCTGGCCGCTCGTGTTCGTCATGCGGGCGCGCGAGCAGCGCATCGACGAGCAGCAGACGATGCTGCAGCGCGCCCTCGAGCGGGTGCAGGGGATGACGGGGATGGGCGCCCGCTACGAACGACGACGGGCGGGCGTCGAGCGGCGGATCGACCGCCGGCGCAACGACCTCGCGCAGCTGCGGGCCGAGGGACTCGGGTGGCGCGGCGGCATCGTGCTCGGCTGGGCGGGGATGCGCGGGGTGGTCACGCTCGCGGCGGCCCAGTCGCTGCCGCGGTCCACGCCGTACTACGAGCAGCTCGTGCTCATCGCGTTCACCGTCGCCATCACGACCCTGCTCGTGCAGGGCGGCACCCTGCCCTACCTCATCCGGATCACCGGCATCCGCGGTTCCGACCGGGCGGCCGACCGCCGCGAGCTCGCGACGCTGCTCGACGAGATGTCGCGCGCGGCGCTCGAGGTGCTCGACCGCGACGAGGTGACGATCGTGGGGATCCCGGTGGATCGCACGATCGTCGAGCGGGTGCGGGAGGACACCCTGCTGGCCGGCCAGGCGGCGTGGGAGCGTGCGGAGCAGGCCGACAAGGTCGACGGCCTCGTCGACTCGCCGCACCAGCAGTACCGGCTGCTGCGGCGCGAGGTGCTCGCCGCCGAGCGCGACGTGCTGCTCGAGGCGACCTCGCGCGGCGCCTACCCCTCGCGCATCCTGCGGCGGGCGCAGGCGCTGCTCGACCTCGAGGAGGCCCGGCTGCAGCAGATCGACACCGGCGGGCGCGTCGAGGAGTAGTTCGTAGAATCGAGGCATGCCCCGTTCGCGTCGCCCGCACCGCCCGCGCGATGCGGAGCCCGAACCGCTCGACCTCGAGCGCATCCTGGGCGGTGCGCGGCACACCGAGCAGCGCCGCGACGGCGCCTGGAACGTGCAGCCGCAGAGCGCGGCGTCGGCCGTCAAGGAGTACACCTGCCCCGGATGCGGGCTCGTCATCCCGGTCGGCACCGCCCACGTCGTCGCCTGGCGCGCCGACGGCCTGTTCGGCGAGGCCGACGACCTGGCCGCGCGGCGGCACTGGCACACCCACTGCTGGAGGATCCGCACGTGAGCATCGAGATCACGGGCGGCGTCGAGCTGCCCGCCTTCCGCGAGGACGTCGAGCTGCGCACGGCCGACGCCCTGACGCTCGTCGGCGAGCTCTCCCTGCCCGAGACGGCCGATCCCGTCGCGACGCTCGTGTGCCTGCACCCGCTGCCGACGCACGGCGGCTTCATGGACTCGCACATCATCCGCAAGGCCGCCGCCCGGCTGCCGGCGCTCGCCGAGCTGGCCGTGCTGCGCTTCAACTTCCGCGGCGTCACCTCGCCGCGCGGCACGAGCGAGGGCGCGTTCGGCCACGGGGTCGACGAGCGCCACGACCTCGCGGCGGCGATGGCCTTCGTCGCCCAGCGCGGCCTGCCGCGGCCGTGGCTCGTCGGCTGGTCGTTCGGCACCGAGGTGGCGCTCAAGTGGGGGCTCGAGCACCCGGTCGAGGGTGCCATCCTGCTGTCGCCGCCGCTGCGGCGCACGAGCGAGGACGAGCTCGCCGCCTGGGCGGGCAGCGGCAAGCGCCTCGTCGCGATCGTGCCCGAGCTCGACGACTACCTGCAGCCCCCGGAGGCGATCGCCCGTTTCGGCGCGGCGGTGCCGGAGGCGGAGGTCGTGGCGGTCGAGGGCGGCAAGCACCTGTGGGTGGGGGAGAAGCAGACCGCGCGCGTGCTCACCGAGATCGTGCGCGTCGTGAACCCCGACGCCCTGCCGCTGCCGACGGAGTGGCCGGCTCCCTGACTCAGAGCTCGTTCTGGCGGGGGATGATGACCTGCTTGACGATGATGAGGATCGACGCCGCCACCGGGATCGCGACGAGCGCCCCCAGGATGCCGAGCAGCGTGCCGCCCGCGAGGGCCGCGATGACGACGACGACGCCGGGCACCTTGACCGCCCGGTTCATGATGTTGGGGCTCAGCACGTAGGCCTCGACCTGCATGTAGACGATGTACCAGATGCCCACGATCAGCACGGCGGGCCATCCGTCGAACAGCCACACGAGCGCCGTGATGATGACCGATCCGGTGATGGTGCCGACGAGCGGCACGAGCGAGAACAGGAACGCGATGAACGCCAGCAGGGCGGCGTACTCGATCGGGTCGCCGAGGACCCAGCCGAGCACCGTCAGGAACAGGAAGCTCAGCACGCCGTTGCAGGCGCCGAGCGCCACCTGGCCGACCACGTAGCGGCCGACCGAGGTCGAGATCTGCTCGGAGATGTCGATGAACTTCGCACGCTTGCTCGCGGGCACCAGCTGGTACATGGCCCGCTTGATGCCGCCGAGCGAGGCGACGAAGTACAGCATCAGGATGAGCACGATGAGCCCGCCGAACAGCCCGCTCGCGACCGTGATGACGGTGCTCAGCACGCCCGAGGTGATGTTCTGCAGGTTGTCGGTGAACCAGGTCTGCACGTTGGCGACGACGTCGTCGTACTTGAGCCAGGGGATGGTCGCCTCCCACCACTCCTGCACGGCCTGCTGGTCGGCGATCGTCTCGACGAGCTTCGGCACCTGCTGGATGAGGGTGCCGACCTGGTCGGCGATGACCGGGATGATCGCGAAGATGAATCCGGCGAAGACTCCGAGGATCAGCACGAGCACGATGACGATCGCGAGCGGCCTCGGCACCTTGTGCCGTTCGAGGAACGACACCGCCGGGTCGACGCCGAGGGCGAGGAAGAGCGCCGCGCCGACGTAGGTGAGGATGGTCGCGAGGTTGCCGATCCCTGCCCCCAGCACGACCGCGACGAGCACGCCGAGCCCGCCGAACAGGCCGAGCCGGAACGCGTTCTGGATCTTCATCGCCGACCCCTCCGCACCCCGCACCCTGCGCGGTGTAGGGACAGGGTAGCGTCAGGCCTCCGTGGCGGCGTGCGCCGTCTCCCGAGTGTCCGCGGTCTCGTGCTCGGCGTCCGCGTCGGGTGCGAGATCCGCCTCGAGGTCCGGCTCGATCTCCAGCTCGGGCTCGATCTCGGCGGATGCCGCCTCGATCGCCGCGGGAACGGGCTCGTCGGCGGGCACCGGGAAGTCGGCGGGGGCACCCATGAGCTTGTCGGCGCCCGCGATGAGCCCGCGCAGGCCCTCGAAGTAGCCGGCGACCGCCTCGCGTTCGACGCGCAGCTGCGCGAGGCGCTCCTCGGCATCCGCGACGAGCGCCTTGGCCTGGGCGTCGGCGTCCTTCACGATCTTCTTGGCCGCCTTCTCGGCGTCGCGCCGGGTGGCCTCGGCGGCGACGCGGGCGTCCTCGGAGATCTTCTTCGCCTCGGCCACGCCCGTCGTCTCGAGCCGGTCGACCTCGGCACGCTTCTCGGCGGCACGCGTGCCGGCCTCCTGCAGCTGGGCGGTCGCCTCGTCGAGGTACTTCTGGGTGGTGGCCGCCGCCTCCTGCTGCATGGCGAGATAGTCCTTCTCCGCCTCGTCGCGGCGCGCCGCGAGCTCGACGTCGAGATCGGCGCGGGCCTGCTCGGCCTCGGCCAGCAGACGGGAGGCCTGCTCCGCGTTCTCGTGCTCGATGCGGGCGCGCGTGGTCTCCTGCTCGGCGGCGAGCTCGGCGCGCACGCGGGCGACCTCGCGGGCCACATCCGTGCGCAGCTTCTCGGCGGCGGATGCGGCGCTCTGGCGCAGTTGGCCGACCTCCTGCTCCGCCTCGGCCCGGTTCGCGGCGAGCTCTGCCTGGAGCGCCTCGCGGGCGCCCAGGAGCTCGGCGGCCCAGGCTTCGCGCCCGGCGGTCTCCTCGGCCTCCCAGTTGGCTCGGGCGGCGGCGAGGGCCGTCTCCTGCGCGCCGCGGGACTGGGTCAGCTCGGTCTCGAGCGCCGTGCGGGCGGTCGAGGTCTCGGTGTCGAACGCCGTGCGGGCGCCGGTGAGCTCGGTCTCCTGCGCGCTGCGCAGGGCGGCGAGCTCGCTCGACTGCGCCCCGCGGGCGGCGCTCAACTCCGCCTCCTGCGCGCTGCGTGCGGACGCCAGCTCGGTCTCCTGCGCCTCGCGCACGGCGGCGAGCTCCGCCTCGTGCGCGGTGCGCTCGGACTGCAGCTCCGCGTCGTGGGCGGCGCGTGCGGCCGCGAGCTTCGCCGCGAGATCCGCGCGCGCGGTCGTGAGCTCGGCCTCGAGCTCGGCGCGCGCCGTGGCGAGCTCGCTCGCGAGGGCGCCCTTGGTCGCCTCGACCTCGGCGGCGAGGGCGCCCGTGGTCGTCTCCACCTCGGTGGCGAGCGCCCCGCGGGTCGTCACGAGCTCGTTCTCGAGCTCGGCGAGCTTCGCCGCCGTCTCGGCCTCGAGCGCGGCGCGTCGGTCGGCGATCTCGGTCTCGAGCGCTGCCCGGCGGGTGGCGGTCTCGGTGTCGAGGGCCGCGCGGGCGGCGGCGGTCTCGGCGGCGAGGGCGGCGCGATCGGCGGCGGTCGCGGCGGCGAGCTCGGCCCGCGCGCGCTCGGTGTCGGCGGCGAGGGAGGCGTTCGCCGCCTCCGTGTCGATGCGCAGCGCTTCGCGGCCGTCGGTGAGCTCGCGTTCCAGGTCGGTGCGGCCCTGCTCGAGGTCGTGGGCGAGCTCGGCGCGCAGCCGGGCGTCCTCCGCGGTGAACTCGGTGCGGGTCTTCTCGGTGTCGCGGGCGAGCGCGGCGGCGGCCTCGCGGGCCTCCGCAACCTCGCGCTGGGCGACGATCCGCAGCTCGGCGACCTCGCGCTCCGCCTCGGCGCGCAGCGCAGCGACCTCGCGGCGGCCCGCGGCACGCGTCTCCGCGACCTCGGTGGCGACGGCACCGCGGATGGCGGCCGCCTCCCGCATGGCCTCGTGCGTCGTGGCCTCCGAGTCGGTCGCGGCGCGCGTGACGATGGCCTCCGCCTCGTCGCGGGCGCCCGTCAGGATGCGGTCGGCCTGCGCCTGCGCGTCGCCCAGCAGCCGCTCGGCGGCCTCGGCGGCATCCGCCCGCAACGCGTCGACCTCCTGCTGCACCGAGCCGCGCAGCCGCTCGGCGTCGATGTCGGCCTGGGCGATGAGGCGCGTCGACTGCTCCTCGGCCATCCGCAGCGTGCTCTCGAGCTTCGTGCCGAGGCCCGCGTAGGTGGGGCTGCCCACCTCGTCGAGCTCCGCCTGCAGGTCGTCGGCCAGCGCCTGCAGGCGCTTGACCTCCTTCAGCGACTCGGCGCGATCGCTCGTCGCCTTGATGAGGTCGCGGCGCAGGGTGGCGAGGGTCTGGTCGACCTCGTCCTTCTTGTACCCGCGAAGCTCTGTGCTGAAACCCGCGTCGTCTGCCGCCACGTGCGCTCCTCGTCCGGGAAATCCTGGGGTCCGGCCCGTTCCTGGCGCTGCCGAACCCTCCCGAGTGTAATCGGCGGGGGAGGGGCACGCCTCCCCGGGGCCGGGCCCCCGCATCCGCCCGGTCAGGGGACTCCCAGGCCGCTCCCGGGCCCCGTCCGGGGTCGGGCGGGACTCGTCCGCTAACCTGGGATGTCTTTGCCTGCTGCCCCGCCGCACCCCGACGCTGCGGGTTCCGTCACCCGGATCACCGGCGGACCGCGTGGAAACCCCGCGTGGCAGCTCGAGAGGAGTTCATCCGTGCGATTCGTACTCGCGATCGTGCTGTTCGTCGTCGCCTTCGTCGCCATCGGCCTCGGCGTGGCCCAGCGCACCATCTTCCTGGGGCCCGACCACCTGACGGCAACCGTCGACGTCGACGCCCAGGCGCCCTTCACCGTGCTCGACGGCGCGAGCCTCAACAGCCACGACGGCCGCCAGATGATCTCGATCTCGGGGAGCGGCACGGTGTTCATGGCCTACGGGCGCACGGATGACGTGCAGGCCTGGGTGGGCGACGCCTCGTCGACCGCGGTCAGCTACGACGCCGACACGCAGGAACTCGTCGCCGACACGATCGCGGGCAGCGAGGCCACCTCGCCCTCGCCCGCCGGCAGCGACCTGTGGATCCAGGAGTTCTCCGGCGAGGACGAGCTCGTGCGCAACATCAACGTGCCCGCCGACGTCTCGGTGCTGATCGCCTCTGACGGCACCGCGGCCGCCCCGGGCGAGATCTCGGTCACCTGGCCGCTCGACAACTCCACCCCGTGGTCGAGCCCGCTCATCGTCGCCGGCATCGGCGCGCTGCTGCTGGGCCTCATCGCCCTGCTGTGGGCGCTCGTGCACGCGCGCCGTCGCCACGGACCGCGCCGCAAGACCCCCAAGATGCCGAAGCCGCCGCGCCCGGCGCAGCTGAAGCCCGCGCCGCGTCGTCCCGCGATCGCCGCGGGTGCACCCGTCTCGCGCGGTCGTCGTCGTGCCTTCACCGCGCTGCCGCTCGTGCTCGTCGGGGTCGTCACGCTCACCGCCTGCAGCGCGGACGGCAGCCTCGGGCCGAGCGCCACCCCCGCCGCGACGGATGCCGCGGTCGCCGAGGTCGATCCGCCCGTCGTCACCGAGCGCCAGTTCACGCGCATCGTCTCCGAGATCTCCGAGGCCGTCACGGCGGCCGACGAGGCCCGCGACGCGACCGCCGCGGCGACCCGCCTCGCGGGACCGGCCCTCGCCCTCCGCACCGCCAACTACACGGCCCGCGGCACCGATGCGGCGATCCCCGCCGTCGCCGCGTTCCCCACGGGCACGGTGGAGCTGATCCTGCCGCAGCAGCGGCACGAGTGGCCGCGCGTCGTGTTCGCGACCGTCCCGGGCGACGCGGACGCCGAGTACGCGGGCATGTTCGTGCAGGATTCGCCGCGCGAGCAGTACAAGGTGCACTACCTCGTGCGGCTCACCCAGTCGGTTCCCGAGGTGGCGCCCGTCGAGCTCGGCTCGGCGCGACTCGCCCCCGACAACAAGCTCCTCGCGTACACGCCCGACCAGCTGGCGGCCGAGTACGGCGACATCCTCATCAACGGCGACGCCTCCGAGTTCGCCGACCACTTCGACGCCGAGAACGACATCCTGCGCGAGAAGTTCGGCGCCGACTACAAGACGCAACGCCGGGCCGACCTCTCGACCGCCACGGTCGACTTCACGAGCCAGGTGGGCGACGAGGAGCCGTACGCGTTCGCGACCAACGACACGGGCGCGATCGTCGCCGTCGACCTGCGCGAGACCGAGACGGTGCGCCCCGCCGAGGCGGGTGCCGCGATCAACCCCTCGGGGGCCGTCAAGGCGCTCTCCGGCAAGACGACGTCCACGAAGGGCATCAGCGCGCAGTACGGCATGCAGGTGCTGTTCTACGTGCCGCCCGTGACGGCCGACGACCAGACCGTGCGCGTGCTCGGCTTCACACAGGGACTCGTGGCCGCCGCCGAAGTAGCGTAGAGCCCGTGAGCGATCTGCCCCCCTCGAGCCTGCGCGGCGCCGTCGACCTGTCGTCCCTCGTGAGACGGGCCAACGCGCCCGCGACGCCTGCGCCGGGTGCGGCCCCCACCTCGGCCTCCTCGCTCGTCATCGAAGCCTCGGATGCCGGGTTCCAGAGCGTGCTCGAGCTCTCGAGCCGTGTGCCGGTCGTCGTGGAGTTCATCGCGCCGGGCCTGTCGGCGGCGCTCGGCCCCGTCGTCGAGTCGTACGGCGGCCGGCTCGTGCTCGCCGTCGTCGACGCCTCGACGAGCCCGCAGCTCGCGCAGGCGTTCCAGGTGCGCGAGGTGCCCGCCGTCGCCGCGGTGATCGCGGGGCGCCCGGTGAACCTGTTCCTCGGCATCCCCTCGGATGCCGAGGTGCGGCAGGTGTTCGACGAGCTGCTCCAGCTCGCGGCCGACAACGGCGTGACCGGCAGCGTTCCGGCCGGGTCGGGCGACGAGCAGGGCGAGCAGGCCGCGCCGGAGGAGCCGCCGCTGCCCCCGCGCCACCAGGAGGCCTACGACGCGATCGACCGCGGCGACTACCCGGCGGCGATCGCCGCCTACCGCGCCGCCCTCACCGAGAACCCCCGCGACCAGCTGGCGGTGGCCGGGCTCGCGCAGGTGTCGCTGCTCGACCGGCTCTCGGGCAGCACCGCCGCCGAGGTGCGGGATGCCGCCGCCGCCCGCCGCGACGACGTCGACGCCCAGCTCGCGGTCGCCGACCTCGACGTCAGCGGCGGGCACCTCGACGACGCCTTCGACCGGCTGCTCGAGCTGTTCCCCGGGGCGTCCGCCGACGACCGCACCCGCATCCGCACGCGCCTGCTCGACTACTTCGAGATCGCCGGCCCCGACGACCCGCGCGTCGCCGCCGCCCGCCGCCGTCTGACGACCCTCCTCTACTGACGGTCTTCTGGTCAAACGCTGCAGCGGTTGACCCCGCGCGGCAGCAATCCGAGCCGCGGGTGGCCGACCGCTGCAGCGTTTGACATCAACCCCGCACGAGGTAGAGGGCGGCGAGCGGGGGGAGGGTGAGCTCGACGGAGGCCGGGAGGTCGTGCCAGGGCGTCGCGGTCGCCGTCACGCGGCCGTAGTTGCCGACGCCCGAGCCGCCGAACTCGGCGGCGTCGGAGTTGAGCAGCTCGACCCAGTCGCCGGTCGACGGCAGGCCCACGCGGTACGGGCCGACCGGGTTGCCGCCGAAGTTGACGATGCACGCGACCTCGGAGCCGTCGCGGCCGCGCCGCAGGAAGGCGACGACGTTGTTGCCGGGGTCGCTCGTGATCCACCGGAATCCGGCCGGGTCGGCGTCCTGGTCCCACAGGGCCGACGTCTCGCGGTAGACGCGGTTCAACTGCGTGACGAGCCGCGACAGCGCCTGGTGCACGGGCTGCTCGAGGATCCACCAGTCGAGGCCGCGCTGCTCCGACCACTCGGAGGGCTGCCCGAACTCGGAGCCCATGAACAGCAGCTGCTTGCCGGGGTGCGCCCACATGAACGACAGGTAGGCGCGCACGTTGGCGAGCTTCTGCCACTGGTCGCCCGGCATCTTCGACAGCAGCGAACCCTTGCCGTGCACGACCTCGTCGTGGCTGATCGGCAACAGGAACGCCTCGCTGAACGCGTACAGGAACGAGAAGGTGATGTCGCCGTGGTGGTCCGCCCGCCACATCGGGTCCTCGTGGATGTACTGCAGCGAGTCGTGCATCCAGCCCATGTTCCACTTGAGCCCGAAACCGAGCCCGCCCGCATCCGTCGGATGCGTGACGCCCGGCCAGGAGGTGGACTCCTCGGCGATCATGACGATGCCGGGGTTGCGCTTGTAGGCGGTCGCGTTGACCTCCTGCAGGAAGCTGATCGCCTCGAGGTTCTCGCGGCCGCCGTGGATGTTGGGCACCCACTCGCCCGCCTTGCGGGAGTAGTCCCGGTACAGCATGCTCGCGACGGCATCCACCCGCAGGCCGTCGATGTGGAACTCCTCGAGCCAGTACAACGCGTTCGCGACGAGGAAGTTGCGCACCTGCGAGCGGCCGAAGTCGAACACCAGGGTGCCCCAGTCGGGATGCTCGCCGATGCGCGGGTCGGAGTGCTCGTAGAGCGGCTCGCCGTCGAAGCGGGCGAGCGCCCACTCGTCCTTCGGGAAGTGGGCGGGAACCCAGTCCATGATGACGCCGATGCCCGCCTGGTGCAGGCGGTCGACGAGGTAGCGGAAGTCGTCCGGATGCCCGAAGCGGCTCGTCGGGGCGTAGTAGCCGGTGACCTGGTAGCCCCAGGAGCCGCCGAAGGGGTGCTCGGCGAGCGGCAGGAACTCGACGTGCGTGAAGCCGAGCCCCGTCACGTAGTCGATGAGCTCGTCGGCGGCCTGCCGGTACGAGAGGCCCGGCCGCCACGACCCCAGGTGCAGCTCGTAGACGCTCATCGCGCCCTGGTGGGGGTCGGATGCCGCCCGCCGCGCGAGCCAGTCGCCGTCGCCCCACGTGTAGGCGCTCTGCCCGACCACCGACCCGGTCGACGGGGGCACCTCGGTGTACCGGGCCATCGGGTCCGCCCGCTTGACCCAGGTGCCCGCGGGGGTGAGCAGCTCGAACTTGTAGATGCCGCCCGCGCCGACGCCCGGCACGAACAGCTCCCAGACGCCGTGGTCGTCGAGGCGGCGCATGGCGTGACGGGTGCCGTCCCAGGAGTTGAAGTCGCCGATCACGCGCACGGCCTGCGCGTGCGGCGCCCAGACGACGAACCCGGTGCCCGCGACCCCCTCGTGCTCCTTCACGTGCGCGCCGAAGACGTGCCAGAGCTGTTCGTGGCGCCCCTCGCCCCACAGGAACAGGTCGATCTCGCCGATCGACGGCACGAAGCGGTAGGGGTCGTCGCTGCGCCAGTCGGGGGCGCCCGCGTAGCGTGCGATCAGCTCGTAGGACTGCCCGGCGCCGGGCGCGGTGCCCTGCCACAGTCCGTCGGCGAGGTGCGCGAGCTCCACCTCGCTGCCGTCGGCGCGCACGGCCGTGACCGAGCTCGCGAGGGGCCGCAGCGCGCGGATCACCCATCCGTCCTCCAGGGGGTGCGCGCCCAGCCAGTCGTGCGGCCGCGGGTGGCGCCCCTCGACGAGGCTCGCGATGAGTCCCGCGTCGAGCGGGGGGAGCGCGCCGTCGCTGTTCCCGGTGGAGCCGGATCGGGTGGGGCGGCGCGCGGGCATGTCAGCGTCCTTTCGGATCGATGGCGAGGATGTGCACGGGCTCGACGAAGGCGTCGAGCCGCACGTAGTTCGAGGAGCCCCACGTCCAGCGTGCCCCCGTCACGAGCTCGCGCACGGCGAAGGTGTCGCCCGGCTGCAGGCCGATCGCCTCGAGGTCGAGGTGCACCATCGTCTCGCGCACCGAGTGCGGGTCGAGGTTCGCGACCACGATGAGCGTGTCGGGTCGGCCGCTCGCGGTGAACGCGCCGTCGAGGTGCTTCGTGTAGACGAGCACGGCGTCGTCGTCGGACCAGTGCGTGCGCAGGTTCCGCAGCTGGCGCAGCGCGGGGTGCTCGGCGCGCACCCGGTTGAGCATCGTGAGGTACGGCGCGAGGGAGCGCCCCGCCGCCTCCGCGCCCGCCCAGTCGCGCTGCTTGTACTCGTACTTCTCGTTGTCGATGTTCTCCTCGGAGCCGGGACGCGCGACGTCCTCGAAGAGCTCGTAGCCGGCGTAGACGCCCCAGCTGGGCGAGCCGGTGGCCGCGATCGCCGCGCGCACCTTGTAGGCCGCGGGCCCGCCGAACTGCAGGTACTCGGTGAGGATGTCGGGGGTGTTGACGAAGAGGTTGGGGCGCAGGTAGTCGGCCGACTCGCCCGCGATCTCGGTGAGGAACTCGGTGAGCTCCTCCTTGGTGTTGCGCCAGGTGAAGTAGCTGTACGACTGGTGGAAGCCGGCGCCGGCGAGCGAGTACAGCATCGCGGGCCGCGTGAACGCCTCGGCGAGGAACACGACCTCCGGATGCCGGTCGGCGACGTCGCCGAGCAGCCACTCCCAGAAGTCGAGCGGCTTGGTGTGCGGGTTGTCTACCCGGAAGATGCGGATGCCGCGCGAGATCCACAGCTCCACGATCCGCAGCACCTCGGCACGGATGCCGTCGGGGTCGCGGTCGAAGTTGATCGGGTAGATGTCCTGGTACTTCTTGGGCGGGTTCTCGGCGTAGGCGATCGAGCCGTCCGGGCGCTGGGTGAACCACTCGGGGTGCTCGGCGACCCACGGGTGGTCGGGGGAGGCCTGCAGGGCGAGGTCGAGGGCGATCTCGAGTCCGTTCGCCTCGGCCTGCTTCACGAAGTAGCGGAAGTCGGTGAGCGTGCCGAGCTCGGGGTGGATGGCGTCGTGCCCGCCCTCCGCGGCGCCGATCGCCCACGGGCTGCCGGGGTCGAGCGGGCCCGCGACGGTCGAGTTGTTCGGGCCCTTGCGGTGCGTGCGGCCGATCGGGTGGATGGGTGGCAGGTAGACGACGTCGAAGCCCATCGCCGCGACGGCGGGCAGGCGCTTGGCGGCGGTGCGGAGGGTGCCCGACTTCCAGCTGCCGTCGGCGAGGCGCTTGGCGCCCTCCGAACGCGGGAAGAACTCGTACCAGGCGCCGACGGCCGCACGGGCGGTCTGCACCTCCAGCTCGAGCGTCTCCGACTCGGTGACGAGCGAGCGGATGGGGTGGCGGGCGATGAGCGCCGTGAGCCGGCGGTCCGTGGCCACCTTCAGCCGGGCGGCGGCGGGGGAGTCGGCATCCCGGAACGCGGCGCGCGCATCCGCGGCGGTCTTGCCGGCGATGCGCTCGAGCAGTTCGGCGCCCGCGGCGAAGATCAGCTCGGGGTCGTCGCCCGCGCCGATCTTGATGGTGGCGGCGTGCAGCCAGCTCGCCCAGTCGTCGCTGAAGGCGCGCACCCGCCAGCGGTGCCGGCCGAGCTGCTCGGAGACGAGCTCGGCCCGCCAGCGGTCGGTGCCGGCGCCGATGAGACGCATGGGATGCACGGTCTCGGCGCCGTCGGGGTGGGTGAGCAGCAGCTCGGCCCCGATGATGCCGTGGCCCTCGCGGAACACCGTCGCCTCGAAGGGCACCACCTCGCCGAGGTAGCTCGTGGCGGGCCAGCGGTTCTCCGGCTGCTGCGGCGAGAGGTGGCGGATCGGGATGCGACCGATCCGCGCCGCTCGCTCCGTCGCGGCGGCGGGGGTGGTGACGGTGGGCACGCTCCGACCGTACCGCGTCCGGTGCGGCGCCTCCGCGCGCGAACGGGGTACAACCGATGCCGTAGACGGGGATGTCTGTCCTCGTGTCCCCCCTCTGGGGGTGAACCCCTGCGACTGTACCCCGGACGGAAAGCTATGGAACGGCCATACGGCGGCTTGATTTGAGAAAAATCCCTGATCGTGGTGGTATGTCCGAAGAACGTGGGGATGCGGTGCTGGCCCCCGCAGTGGGGCCCGCGCGTCCCCTTTGTCCGCGTTATGGGGGACTCTAGATTTGAGGGGCGGGGGATAACCAGGCCCACGCCCCGAAGACGGCCTGCGCAGGGCGCCGACCGGCAGACAAACCCGACGTTTCGACGTGCCTTCCGGCGCGCCCTGCGTCATGCGCACACCGCACCACCCGAAAGGAAATGAAATGAACAAGTTCACCAAGGCCTCGATCGCCACCGGTGCGGGCATCGTCCTGCTCCTCGGCGGCGCCGGCACCCTCGCCTACTGGAACGACTCGGCGACGACGGATGCCGGCACCATCACGGCCGGTACCCTCACCATCGACTCGAACGACGACGGCGCCTGGTTCCAGTCGTCCAACCTCGACGACGAGATTGACCCCAACGACTTCCTGGTCGTCCCCGGTGACTCGCTCACCTACATCGAGTCGTTCGAGGTCGGCGCCACTGGCGACAACCTCGAGGCGACCGTGTCGGCGAACGCCGCGTCGATCCTCAAGGGAGAGTGGGGTGACCAGCTCGTCACGACCGTCACGGTTCTCGACGACACGACTCCGACCCCGGCGGTCATCTCGACGGTGACCTCGGCGTACAACGAGCGTCTGATCACCGTGCGCGTCGTGCTCGACTTCGCCTTCGACGGTGACGTGAGCTCGCCCAGCACCAATGAGGTGGACAACGATACCCAGGGCGAGGTCGTCGACCTCAGCGCGCTGGCGATCACCCTGACGCAGGTTCCGTAACAACCCGGGGGCGCGCCGCAGACCCGAAGCGGCGCGCCCCTGCACCACCCCACCCCCCAGACCCACCCGAAGGGAGCGACACATGCCCGCGCATCTTGCGGCACCCGCTCCCATCTCCCGTCTTCGCCGCGCGACTCGTGCGGTCTTCGGTGCCGTGGCCGCCTTCGCCGCCGCGATCGTCATCGCCCTCGGCGCGGCGGGCGGCACCTACGCCTACTTCAGCAGCTCCGCTCAGCTGAACGCCGGAACCATCACCGCCGGCACCGCGGATCTCACCATCCAGAACGTGGCGAGCTATCCGATCGCAGGCCTCGACGCCACCGCGCTCGTCCCCGGCGCCTCCGTCTTCACGAGCACGCCGCTCACGGTCAAGAACACCGGTGACGCGAGCCTCAAGGTCACCCAGGGGGCGGCCTCGTTCTCGACGACCGGCACCCTGAAGGACTACCTCGTCATCAAGGTCGGGCTGGTGGGCAACGGCGTCACGAGCTGCACCGCCGGCCTCGGAACGGCACTCGGTTCCGGTGTGACCCTCGCGGCCGGTGGGCAGATGAAGGTGTGCGTCACCGTGACCCTCTCCTCGAGCGCGCCCGGCAGCGTCGCCGGTCAGCCTCCGGCGCAGTTCACGATCCCGCTCGACGGCGAGCAGGTGCATCCGTGATCCGCCGCATCGCCGCAGTGCTCGGCGTCGTCGTGTTCCTCGTCGCGGCGGGGACGAGTCTCTCCTACGCCTACTGGACCGCCTCCGCGGGCATGACCACCCAGGTGGCCGTCGCCAACCCCGTCCTGACCAACTGCAGCAACATCGTGACTCTCCAGAACGGGAGCTTCGAGACCGCGTCGCCCACGCTCACCGACAACAACTGGACGCAGGCTTCGACGCTGTCCAGTTGGACGTCCACGGTTCCGGGGTCGAGCACGTCTCGCGCTGCCGAGGTCTGGCGGGGCAGCGTCGTCAGCCCGATCCTCCCCGCGTCGGGCGCGCAGAACATCGAGCTGAACAGCACGGACCCGACCACGATCTACCAGCAGGTCACCACCACGCCCGGCCAGGTGCTGCGCTGGGGCTTCTGGCACCGCGGCCGCGACAGCGCCACGACGGGCGACCAGGTCAAGCTGACCATCGGTCCGGGCGGCACCAACGCCACCACCTCGACGACGATCACGACCACACCCCTCACCCAGATCTTCACCACCACCAACACCGCGTGGGTCTACTACAGCGGCTCCTACACCGTGCCCTCCGGCCAGACCACGACGCGTCTGAGCCTGACCTCGATCTCCACGGGCGGTGGCAACGCGTCGCAGGGCAACCTCATCGACGACGTCAGTCTCGGCACCGGCCCGTGCGTGACAGCGACCTCGGCCGTCACCAACGTGACGACGGGTAGCACCACGACGTACCGGGTCGGCGAGACCGTGCGATACGTCACCACCGTCGCCAACTCGGGGGGAGCCGCCGCCGCATCCTCGGTCGCGAAGATCGTCCTCCCGGCGGGGCTCACCCTCGTGCCCGGCTCGCTCAAGGTCGGCACGACCGCGGCCACCGACGCGGTCGGCGACGACCTCGCCGAGTACGTGTCGGGAACCCGCACGATCGTCGCCCGGATCGGCGCCGGTGCGACCTCGTCGGCCGGCGGACGCGTGGCACCCGGTACTCCTGTCACCGTCACCTACGACGCCGTGATCGCGGTCAGTGCACTGGGGCAGACGATCACCCAATCTCCGACGGTCGAGTTCGTCGACGAGGCGATCCCCACCTGGACGCTCAGCGTGACCGGGGCGCCGCTCTCGATCACCGTCGCCAACGGAGCAGACATCGCCGTGAGCGTACTGGCGACGCCGACGCTCGCGGCCGGATCAGCGACGTGGAGCTTCCGCATCACGAACAACGGGCCGCAGGACGCCACCGGGGTCAGCGTCTCGCTCGCGCTTCCCAGTGGAGTGACGTTCGGCACCGGAGCGATCAGACGCACGTCGAGTGACACGGGGACGACCACCACGACGACGGGTTGCAGCCGGTCCGGCACGACCGGCACGTGCACGATCGGTGCCCTCGCATCCGGCGAGGGGCGGACCGTGACCGTCACGGGCACGATCCCGACGAGTCCGGCCGCCAGCTACTCGGTCACAGCCAGTGTCACCAGCACGAGCTACGACCCGGTGGCGTCGAACGACACCGTGACCAACACCTCGGTCGACACCGAGAAGCCGACTGCTCCGGGAAGCTTCTCGGCACGACGAGATGACGTCACCAAGGTGTACCTCACATGGAGTGCATCGAGCGACAACGTCGCCGTGACGGGCTATCGCCTCTATCGCAACGGTGCGACGACGCCGATCGCGAGTCTGAACCAGAGCACGACCAACTACACCGATACCGCCGTGTCCGCCAGCTCGGTCAACTGGTACACCGTCGTCGCCGTCGACGCCGCTGGGAACGTCTCCGATACCTCCGAGGTCGGCGTCTTCATGTACCGAGCGGGCACCGAGTACCGCATCACCTATCCCGGATCCACGCCGACGCGTTGCGTCGGCGGCGCGAACGGGAGCGATGGCGCAGCACTCCGGGTGCAGGACTGCTCGACGTCGACCAACCAGCGGTTCACCTTCACCTCCGGTTCGTACAACTCGGCCCAGCTGTCTCCGGTGAACAATTCGGACCGTCGGTGGTCGACGAACGGTTCGACGACCGCCAACGCCTCCGTGGTGCTGGAGGACGCGTCCTGGAGCAGCGCTCGTCCCTACTGGCTCTACGACGACCGCTACCGCTGGGACATCGGTGTCGTGAAAGACGCCACCACGGGGGCGCTCTATGTGACGTTCGAGAGCCGGAACTCCGGTCGCTGCCTTGCCGCGGACGGCACGTCCCTGCTGCAGGTGAACTGCGACGCGACCGCGACCGCGCAGCGGTTCTTGGTGTCGGAGTACTGATGGGTTGGATCATTCGGCTGACGGCCGTCGTGCTGCTCGTCATGACGGCATGCCTCGGGCCGCTTGCGGGTGCTCCATCAGCACAGGCGGCGACCCCCGAGATCGTCGTCAGCACGGACGGGGTCAACTTCGCACCCACCACCTCGGTCGAGCTCTTCGACGACCTGGCGCTCATCGTGCCGGGTGACTCCATGAGCGGACAGCTGTGGGTGCGCAACCAGAGCGGCACCTCGGCGCTCGTGCGCGTCGCCGTGACCGACCTCGTCGTGCCCTCCCCGGCGTTCGGCGCTGCGGTGACGCTCTCGTCCACCATGAACGGGTTCACCTACGCGTCGACTCTGGGCAGCCTCTCCGACTGCAAGGTCGTGGTCGAACCGCAGACCATCGCCGCAGGCGACACGGCGCGCGTCGACTTCGATGTGCTGATGAGCAGCGCTACCAGCGGCAGCGACGCCCAGGGTGAGACCGCATCCCTCGGCTTCATCGTGACCGCGCACGACTGGGCCGCCGGGCCCTTCCCGGACGACAACGGCTGCACCTCGCTCGCGACCGGCGGGGGAGGCGGCAACGCGGGCGGGACGGCGCCGTCGCTGCCGTACACCGGAACCGAGGTGCTCTCGGCCACGTTCGTCGCGATCGGGCTCGTCGGCCTGGGTACCCTGTTCGCGGTCTTGCGGCGCAAGCGTCAGGACAAGGAGACTCGTCGATCGTGAGCGATGAGACGATCCCGGCAACCGCCGCCCCTCAGAAGAAGGAGGCGGGCCTCTGGGCGTACCTTCGGGTGTCCCTGAGCGTCACCGTGCTCATCGCACTGCTCGCACTCGCCGCCGCGGTCATCGTCGTGCCCGCCGCGACGGGGGCCACCCCGCTCACCGTGCTCACGAGTTCGATGGAGCCCACGCTCCCCCCGGGCACCCTCATCGTTACGCGCCCCGTCGAGCCCTCCGACATCCGGATCGGCGACGTCGTCACCTACCAGTTGCACTCCGGCGAGGCGACGGTCGTCACCCACCGCGTCATCGCGGTGAGCAAGACCGCCGGTGGCGAGTACAGCTTCACCTTCCAGGGCGACAACAACTCGCAACCCGACCCCGATGAGATCCGCGAGGTGCAGATCCAGGGTCGGCTCTGGTACTCGGTGCCCTACATCGGTTGGGTGAACACTTGGATCAACGGCGAGGCTCGGGCGTATGTCGTTCCCGTGATCGCGGGCGGGCTTTTCGCCTTCGCGATCTGGATGCTCATCTCCGGGATGATCGACAAGGCCAAGAAGCGCAAGGCCGTCGCGGCGGGCGAGAAGGTCTCCGGGCGGCGGAGGGCCGGCACGCCGGTCTGACCTGCCTGCCCGTGTCATGAGATCCCGATCCCCCCGGTCCGGACTCCGGTATCGCCTCGCGGCGCTGCTCGGAGCCGTCATCGCGCTCACCCTCATCGGCAACGTCTCCGCTCAGGCGTTCTGGTCGGCCACGACCACGGCCACCGGCACGGTGCGCGTCGCAGATCCCGCCGTGACGCTGATCGGCTACGCCGATCTCACGAAGAGCTACACGAGTGCGTCCCTCGGCCCCTACGTCGCGTCCCTCAGCATCCAGGCGACCGGATCCGGTCCGGTGACCCTGTCGATCTCGACGACCACGACCAACGCGGCGCTCGCCGGTCAGATCAGCCTCAGCCTGTGGGTGCGCAGCGGTGGCAGCTGCGGCACCTCGGGCAGCGGGGCGACCACCGGCACCCTCGCCGCCCCGCCCGCGCTCCCCACCGGTGCGACCAGCCTGGCAGCTCCGGGTTCGGTCGTCGTGTGCGCCGCGACGACCTTCACCGGGAGCTCCGCCACCTATGGCGGGCAGTCGACGACCGTCACCCTCAAGCTCACCGGAACCACGACAGGCAGTACGTGGACGGCGTCGGCGAGTGGAGCGTTCACGCAGGACGTCGGCGGCAGCATCGCCAACTGCGCTGAGGCGGATGGAAACTACAACGCCATCATCAGCTGGAGTAATCCGGCCGGTGTTCCGACGTCGACGCAGTACCGGGTGTCCGTCGTTCCGCTCGGCGGGGGAAGCGTCATCGAGGTGCAGGGGAGCCCGAGCTACTGGAGCACGATGCAGTACGTCGGCTCGTCCCTCTTCTCCACGGCCGGGTCATTCCGTGTCCAGGTGCGGATGTACACCGACTCGAGTCTGGCGGGGCCCGGCACGATCATCGCCACCCGCGACGTCACGGTCACCCCCAACCAATGGCACAGCAGCATGCTGATCTTCTGCGCGTGAACGCGGCCGAGACGCCCGCGCGCGACATCCGGCCGTAACCCGGCGCCCCTAGGCTTGGCCGGGTGAAGGCCATCCGACGGTTCACCGTCCGCACCGTGCTGCCCGAGGCGCTCGCCCCGCTCGAGGAGCTCGCCGCGAACCTGCGTTGGTCGTGGCACCAGCCCACCCTGGAGCTCTTCCGCGACATCGCGCCCGAGCTGTGGGATGCGCTCGGCAAGGATCCGTACGGACTGCTCGGCGAGGTGGAACCGGCCCGGCTCGCGGAGCTCGCGGCCGACGAGGCGTACGTCGCCCGTGCGGAGGCGCAGCGCGACGAGCTGCGCGCCTACCTCTCCGAGCCGCGCTGGTATCAGGGCCTCGCCGACGCGCCCGCCACGATCGCCTACTTCTCGCCCGAGTTCGGCATCGCGGATGCGCTTCCCCAGTACTCGGGCGGCCTCGGCATCCTCGCGGGCGACCACCTCAAGTCGGCCTCCGACCTCGGCGTGCCGATCGTCGGCGTCGGCCTGTTCTACCGTTCCGGCTACTTCCGTCAGGCCATCTCGCGCGACGGTTGGCAGCTCGAGAGCTACCCCGTGCTCGACCCCGACGGGCTGCCCATGAGCGTGCTGCGCGGGCCGGACGGCGCCGCGATGCAGGTCATCCTCGCCCTGCCCGACGGCAAGGCCCTCACCGCACGCATCTGGCGCCTCGCGGTGGGCCGCGTCACCCTGCTGCTGCTCGACACCGACGTGCCCGAGAACTCGGAGGAGCTGCGCACCGTCACCGACCGCCTGTACGGCGGCGGAGGCGAGCACCGCCTGCTGCAGGAGCTGCTGCTCGGCATCGGCGGCGCCCGCGCGGTCGGCCTCTACACGCGCCTCGCCGGGCTGCCCGAGCCCGCCGTCTTCCACACCAACGAGGGCCACGCGGGCTTCCTCGGGCTCGAGCGCATCCGCGAGCTCGTCGCCGACGGGCTCTCGTTCGCCGAGGCACTCGAGGTGGTGCGCGCGGGCACCGTCTTCACGACCCACACGCCCGTCGCGGCCGGCATCGACCGCTTCGACGCCCCGCTCGTCGAACGCTACTTCTCCACGGACCTGCTGCCGGGCGTCGACGTGCAGGACGTGCTCGCGCTCGGCGCCGAGGACTACGCGGGCGGCACCCCCGACACCTTCAACATGGCGGTCATGGGGCTGCGGCTCGCCCAGCGCGCGAACGGCGTCTCGAAGCTGCACGGCGAGGTCAGCCGCCACATGTTCGGCGCGCTGTGGCCCGGCTTCGACCCCGGCGAGGTGCCCATCACCTCCATCACCAACGGCGTGCACCCCGCCACCTGGACCGACCCCCAGGTGCGCGCGCTCGCCGCATCCCGCCTCGGCACGAGCGACGCCACAGCGTGCGACTGGACCTCGGATGCCGTCACCGACGCCGAGCTGTGGGCGCTGCGCGGCAGCCTCCGCGCGCAGCTCGTGGCCGACGCACGCACCCGCATGACGAACGCGTGGGACGAGCAGAACCCCGGCGTGCCCGCGCCGCCGTGGTACCGCGAGCTGCTCTCGCCCGACGTGCTCACGATCGGCTTCGCCCGCCGGGTGCCCACCTACAAGCGCCTCACCCTCATGCTGCAGGATCCGGACCGCCTCCGCGCCCTGCTCACCGACCCCGAGCGGCCCGTGCAGCTCGTCGTGGCCGGCAAGTCGCATCCGGCCGACGACGGGGGCAAGCGCCTCATCCAGCTGCTCGTCGAGTTCTCGCAGGAGCCGGATGTGCGCGAACGCATCGTGTTCCTGCCCGACTACGACATCGGCATGGCGCAGAAGCTCTACCCCGGATGCGACGTGTGGCTCAACAACCCGCTGCGGCCGCTCGAGGCGTGCGGCACCTCCGGCATGAAGGCGGCGCTCAACGGCTCGCTCAACCTGTCGATCCTCGACGGCTGGTGGGCCGAGTTCCACGACGAGGGCAACGGCTGGGCGATCCCCTCCGCCGACTCGGCGGGGGACGCCGCGGAGCGCGACGCGCTCGAGGCGGCCGCCATGTACGACCTCATCGAGCACCAGATCGCCCCGCGCTTCTACGACCGCGGGGCCGACGGGGTGCCGGGCGCCTGGGTGGGCGACATCCGCCACACCCTCGCGACGCTGTCGCCCGCGCTGTCGGCCGACCGCATGGTGCGCGAGTACGTCGAGCGCCTCTACCTGCCGGCCGCCGCCGCCGAGCAGGCGATGACCTCCGCGGATGCCGGCGCGGCCCGCGAGCTCGCCGCATGGACCGCGAAGGTGCGCGCCGCGTGGCCCGAGGTGCATGTGGCGCACGTCGAGTCGGGCGGGGTCGACGCCTCGCCGCACGTGGGGGAGGAGCTGCACGTGCGCGCCTTCGTCGAGCTCGGCGACCTCGCGCCGACGGATGTCGCGGTCGAGCTCGTGCACGGGCGGCCCCGCTCCGGCGAGGAGCTCGCCGACCCGCAGGTGCTGCCGCTCGAGCTCGAGAGCTACGACCTCGGCAAGCCCGCCGTCTACACCGGGTCGGTGCGCTTCGCGCGGGCCGGCGGTTTCGGCTACACGGTGCGCATCGTGCCGCGGAACCCGCTGCTCGCCTCCGACGCCGAGCTCGGCCTCGTCGCCCTCGCCGGATAGCGCCCTCGCCGGATAGCGCCCGGTCGGATAGCGCCCGACACAGGGTCGGGCCGCCGCGCGATCCGAACGCACGACGGCCCGACGTGGGGTCAGGCGCCGATCACGGCGTCCAGACGATGTTGGGGTTCACGTGGCCCGTCCAGTCGAAGACGGCCATGTTGTCCCACTGGTTGCCGGTGCCCCAGATGTTGGCCGGGTCCCAGCCGTTGCCCGAGGTCGCGACCCACGTCGGCTCCCAGTAGAAGACACCGATGGCGCCCGCGTTGCGCGCCGTGTTCTGGATCCAGGTGAACTCGGTCGCCTGGCCGGTCCAGCTCGCGGCGTTGCCGTCGCAGGTGGCGCTCGTCGAGTTGGCCTCGCCGTCGGCGTTCGCCGTGGTGAACGGGTACGCGGTCTCGGCGATGACGACGGGCTTCCCGTAGCGCGACTTGGCGTCGACGATCACGTTGTACAGGTTCGCGAGCGTGCCGTGCCACATGCAGTAGTACGAGAGGCCCGTGATGTCCCACGAGACGCCCTTGGCCTTGATGCCGTCGTAGAACCAGCGCATGTTGGCGTCGCTGTCGGCGTCGGCGGTGTGGATGATCACCTGCGTGCCGCTGCTGCACGCCTTCGTCGCGTTGTAGCCCGACTTCAGCAGCAGCGAGAGGTTCGTGAAGTCGTTGTTCACGACCTTGCCCTCGTTCCACAGCATCCCGACGTTGATCTCGTTGCCGATCTGCACGCTGTCGGGCGTCGTGCCCTGGTTCTTGAGCGCGGTGCACACGTCGTAGGTGAAGTTGTAGACGTCGGTCTGCAGCTGGCCGATGTTGTGCGAGGCCCAGGCGGCCGGCTTGTACTGCTTGCCGGGATCGGCCCAGGTGTCGCTGTAGTGGAAGTCGATCATCACCTTGAGGCCGAGCGCCTTCGCGGATGCCGCCTGCTGCAGCACCCGGGCCTTGTTGTTGTAGCCGCTCGCCGGGTTGTTCCAGACCCGCAGGCGCACGTAGTTGACGCCCTTGTTCTTGAGGATCTGCAGCGGGTTCTGCGCGACGCCTGCGGCGTTGTAGTAGGTCACCCCGAGGTCGAGGCTGCGCTGCAGCGACGAGACGTCCGCTCCGAGCATCGTGAGGGTGCCCGCCGCCGTCGCGCTCTCGGGCTCGGCGATGCCTCCGACGGTCAGGGTGGATGCCGCGACGAGCGCCGCGGCGAGGGTGAGGCCGCGACGCCGGCGGCGTCGGGCGGGGGAGGTGGTGCGCATATCTCTCTTCTCCTCGTTGAGAAAGTGGCGATACTGGGACCGGTCACAGACTGTGACCGGTTACAGTCAGGCACGACCGTGCCGCGCTGTCAAGCGTCAGCGTGCGATATCGGCCACCACGGCATCCGTGGCGCGGATGAGATCGGCGGGCGCGAGCCCCAGGTCGAAGCCGCGGCGACCGCCCGAGACGTAGACCACATCCCACAGCTCGGCGGTCTCGTCGAGCACCGTCTCGTGTCGCAGCTTCTGGCCGATCGGGCTGATGCCGCCCACCACGTAGCCGGTGCGCTTCTCCGCGAGCGCGGGGTCGGCCATCGCCGCCCTCTTGCCGCCGACCGCCGCCGCGAGCGCCTTCAGGTCGAGCTTGCCCGTCACCGGCACGATCCCGACCACCAAGCGCCCGTCGACGTCGGCGAGCAGCGTCTTGAACACCTGATCGGGGTCGAGCCCGAGGGCGGTGGCCGCCTCCATGCCGAAGTCGCGGTTCGCGGGGTCGTGCGCGTAGGCGTGCTCGCTGAAGGGGATGCCGGCCGCCGAGAGCGCGGCCGTCGCGGGCGTTCCGGCCATCCGGCTCAGTCCGCCCGGAACAGCAGCATCGAGGTGGGCGCCATCGCGAGCTCCTCGCCCGGGTGGTGCACGCCCTCGATGCCGGTGATGTCGTCGTGCCCCGAGTCCCACAGCAGCGTGTACCGCTCGACGCCCTCGTGCGCCGGCAGGGTGACCGTGACATCCGTCTCGAGCCCGTGCACGACGAGCAGGATGCGGTTGAACTCCTCGAACTCGGGCGTCGACGCGGCGAGGTACTGCAGGGTGCGCTCCTCGGGGGAGTCCCAGTCCTCGAGGCTCATCGCCTGGCCCTCCTTGTTGTACCAGTCCATCTGGCTCGCCGAGGGGGTCGTCTCACCCCAGCGCCCGAAGCGCACGGGGCGCAGCGCCGGGTTCTCGCGGCGCAGTCGGATGAGCGTCTGCACGACCTCGAAGAGGTCCTGCTGCCACTCGTTGCGGTCCCAGCTGAGCCAGGTGAGCTCCGAGTCGTGGCAGTACGCGTTGTTGTTGCCGCGCTGGGTGCGGCCGAACTCGTCGCCCGCGGTGAGCATCGGGATGCCGGCGCTCAGCAGCAGGGTGCCGAGCAGGTTGCGCACGGCCTTGCGCCGGGTGGCCTGGATCGTCTCGTCGCTCGTCGGGCCCTCGACGCCGTGGTTGTAGGACTTGTTGTCGCTCGTGCCGTCGCGGTTGTTCTCGCCGTTGCCGAGGTTGTGCTTCTTGTCGTAGGCCACCAGATCGGCCGCCGTGAAACCGTCGTGGGCGGTGATGAAGTTGATGCTCGCGAGCGGCCCGCGCTCGAGCGAGAACACGTGGTTCGAGCCGGCGAGCCGCCGTGCGAGCGAGCCGATGCCCTCGCTCGCCGAGCCGGTCTCGCGCGCCCGCGCGATGTCCCGCAGCCAGAAGTTGCGCATCCGGTCGCGGTAGCCGTCGTTCCACTCCGACCAGCCGCGCGGGAAGTTGCCCACCTGCCAGCCGCCCATGCCGACATCCCACGGCTCGGCGATCATCTTGACGCCCTGCAGCGCCGGGTCCTCGAGGATGGCGTGCAGCAGCGGATGGTCGGTCGAGAACTCCGCACCCGCGCCGCGGCCGAGGGTGGCGGCGAGGTCGAAGCGGAAGCCGTCGATCTGCACCTCGTTCGCCCAGTAGCGCAGCGAGTCGAGCACGAGCCGCTGGGTGACCTCGAGCTCGTAGTCGAG
The DNA here is from genome assembly GCF_003627075.1 of Protaetiibacter intestinalis. Classification (NCBI taxonomy): domain Bacteria; kingdom Bacillati; phylum Actinomycetota; class Actinomycetes; order Micrococcales; family Microbacteriaceae; genus Protaetiibacter; species Protaetiibacter intestinalis. The sequence continues at coordinate 2,212,447 of NZ_CP032630.1, forward strand.
CGTGTTGCCGCAGCCGGTGGTGTCGATGTAGCTGCCGTCGGCCTGCTGGCGGTAGTAGCTCGCGTTGTCGATGCCGCGGAACGAGCTCGTGGGGCCGCCGCGGCCCTCCTCGGCGGTGTGGTTGTAGACGACGTCGAGGATCACCTCGAGCCCCGCCTCGTGCAGCAGCTTGACCATGCCCTTGAACTCGCGCAGCACCGCGCCGGTGCCGCCGAACTGGGCGTCGCGCGTCGCGTAGGCGCCGTGCGGGGTGAAGAAGTTGAGGGTGTTGTAGCCCCAGTAGTTGACGAGGCCCATCTTCGCGAGCCGCTGCTCGGAGACGAACTGGTGCACCGGCAGCAGCTCGACCGCCGTGACGCCGAGCTCCTTCAGGTACTCGATGGTCGACGGGTGCGCGAGACCGGCGTAGGTGCCCCGCAGCTCCTCCGGCAGCGCCGGGTTGAGCTTCGTGAGGCCCTTCGCGTGGGCCTCGTAGATGACGGTGTGATCGAGCGGGGTGTTCGGCTTGCCGACGCCGCCCCAGTCGAAGGCGTCGTCCTGCACGTAGCCGCGCCAGGCGCCGTCGCGGGTGCGGGCGAGGCCGCGCGCGTACGGGTCGAGCAGGTACCGATCGGGGTCGAAGTCGTGGGTGGGGCCGTCCGGTCCGTCGACGCTCAGCGCGTACCAGGTGCCCGCCGCGAGGGATCGCGTGGTCGCGTGCCAGACGTCGCCGTCGCGGGTGAGCGGCACGCGCTTCGCGACCCAGGAGAGGTCGTCGGCGTCGAAGATGCACAGCTCGATCGAGGTGGCGTTCGCGCTCCACACCCGGATCTCGCCGCCGCGCGAGGTGAGGTGCACGCCGAGGCTGCGAAAGGGATCGGCGGGCGACATGACGTCTAGGTTAGGACGTGCGCGTGACGGACTTGTAAACGCGAACAGCAGGAGCCTCATGGCGGTCTACCTCGACCACGCCGCGACCTCGCCCATGCCGGAGGAGGTGCTCGCGGCCTACACCGACGCGTTGCGGCTCGTCGGCAACCCCTCCTCGATCCACGGACCGGGGCAGGCGGCGCGCGAGCTGCTCGAGTCGGGTCGGGAGGCGGTGGCCCGCTCGCTCGGCGTCGACCCCGTCGAGGTCGTGCTGACGGGCGGCGGCACCGAGTCGGTGAACCTCGGCGTCAAGGGGCTGTACTGGGCGGCGCGCGCGGCCGACCCAGCGCGGCGCCGCATCGTCGTGCCGCTCGGCGAGCACAAGGCGACCATCGACGCGGTCGAGTGGCTCGAGCGCCACGAGGGCGCGGCGGTCGACTGGGTGCCGCTCGATGCGGCGGGACGCATCCGCCTCGACGCGTTCGCGGGGGCGCTCGCCGAGGGAGGCGACGAGGTGGCGCTCGTGACGGCGCTGTGGGCCAACAACGAGGTGGGCACGGTGCAGCCGGTCGCCGAGCTCGTGGAGCTCGCCCACGCGCGCGGCGTGCCCGTGCACCTCGACGCGATCGCCGCCTACGGGCAGCTGCCCATCGACGTGCACGCGGTGGGCGCGGATGCCGTGTCGGTGTCGGCGCACAAGATCGGCGGGCCGGTGGGCATCGGGGCGCTCGCGCTCGCCCGCACGGCGAAGCTCGAGGCGCTGCTGCACGGCGGCGACCAGCAGCGCGGCCGCTCGGGCACCCAGGATGCCGCCGGCGCGGTGGCGTTCGGCGCCGCGGCCGCTCGCGCGGTCGCGGCGCTGCCGCTCTCGCGGGTCGCGGCACTGCGCGACCGTCTCGTGGCGGGCGTGCTCGCCTCCGTCGACGGCGCGGTGCTGCGCGGCGGGGCCGGTCCGGAACGCCTCCCCGGCAACGCGCACTTCACCTTCGCGGGCGTCGACGGCGACGCCCTGCTCTACCTGCTCGACGCATCCGGCATCGCCGTCTCCACCGGCTCGGCCTGCCAGGCGGGCGTCGCCGAGCTCCCGCATGTGCTCCTCGCGATGGGGGTCCCCGAGTCCGAGGCCCGCGGCGCCCTGCGCGTCACCCTCGGCCACGACACGACCGACGCCGACGTCGACGCCTTCCTCGCCGCGCTGCCGGCCGCGGTCGCCCGCGCCCGCGCCGCCGCATCCTGAGTCCAGAAATGCAGGAGATCCTTGCCGAGGTGACGGCTGCGTCCTGACTCCGCGGCGACCGGCCCGGGATTCTCCTGCATTTCTGGGAGGGGAGGGCCGGACGGCGAGCCGCGTACCCTGGAGCGGTGAAGGTACTCGCGGCGATGAGCGGCGGCGTCGACAGCGCCGTCGCGGCCGCGCGCGCCGTCGAGGCGGGCCACGAGGTGGTCGGCGTGCACCTCGCGCTCAGCCGGATGCCGGGGACGCTGCGCACCGGATCCCGAGGCTGCTGCACGATCGAGGACTCGATGGACGCCCGCCGCGCCGCCGCCAAGCTCGGCATCCCCTTCTACGTGTGGGACTTCTCGGAGCGCTTCCGCGCCGACGTGGTCGACGACTTCGTCGCCGAGTACGCGGCTGGCCGCACCCCCAACCCGTGCATGCGCTGCAACGAGCGCATCAAGTTCGCGGCCCTGCTCGACAAGGCGCTCGCGCTCGGCTTCGACGCCGTCGTCACCGGCCACTACGCCGAGGTGCGGCAGGGCCCGGATGGCGTGGAGCTGCACCGCGCCGCCGCCTGGGCGAAGGACCAGTCCTACGTGCTCGGTGTGCTCACCGCCGAGCAGCTCGCGCACTCCTGGTTCCCGCTCGGCGCCACCCCTTCGAAGGCCGAGGTGCGGGCGGAGGCGGAGGCGCGCGGGCTCTCGGTCGCGGCGAAGCCCGACAGCCACGACATCTGCTTCATCCCCGACGGCGACACCCGCGGCTGGCTCGCCTCCCGCGTCGGCGCGGAGGAGGGTGCGATCCTCGACCGCTCCGGCGAGCGCATCGGCACCCACCCGGGCGCCGCGGCGTTCACGGTGGGTCAGCGCAAGGGCCTCAACATCGGCTACCCGTCCCCGGACGGCCGCCCGCGCTTCGTGCTCGAGGTGCGCCCGAAGACCAACGAGGTGGTCGTCGGCCCGAAGGAGGCGCTCGCGATCTCCGAGCTCGCCGGCGCCCGCTTCAGCTGGGCGGGCGCCGCACCCGCGGATGCCGCATCCGGTTTCGACTGCGAGGTGCAGGTGCGCGCCCACGCCGACCCGGTGCCCGCGACCGCCCGCCTCGAGGACGGCGAGCTCGTCATCCGCGTCGAGGAGCCCATCGAGGGCGTCGCCCCCGGCCAGACCGCCGTCGTCTACGTCGGCACCCGCGTCGTCGGCCAGTGCACGATCGACCGCACCGTCTCCGCCGTCCCAGCCTCCCGCTAGCCCCCGACGCTGAGTGGTCGGTTTCTGGCCCCATTCGGCGCTTTTGGGGCGAGAAACCGACCACTCAGCGGCGCGACGTCGGGGAGGGGGAGGGGGACGGGCGGCCGTCGGGGGTCGGCCGTAGGCTGGCAGCCGTGGCACGTGGGGCGAAGACCGACGAGGTGGAGCAGGTTCCGGAGGCGACGCGCACCTCGCTGCAGCGGGCGCACGCGGAGGCCGAGGCACTGACCGCCCGCATCCTCGAACTGCGCGAGGCGTACTACGAGCGCGACACGAGCCTCGTCGATGACGCCGAGTACGACGGCCTCATCCACCGCCTCGAAGAGCTCGAGCGACTCTTCCCCGAGCTGCAGAGCCAGGACTCGCCCACCCAGACCGTCGGCGGCGGCACCGAGACGAGCGGCCTCGCCACGATCGTGCACGCCGAGCGCATGCTGAGCCTCGACAACGTCTTCTCCGCCGACGAGCTGCGCGAGTGGTGCGTCAAGACCGCGGATGCCGCGGGCCGCCCCGTGCACTGGCTCACCGAGCTGAAGATCGACGGGCTCGCGATCAACCTGCGCTACGAGCACGGCGTGCTCACGAGCGCCGCCACCCGCGGCGACGGCCGCACGGGCGAGCTCGTCACCGAGAACGCGCTGCGGCTCGCGGATGTGCCCGAGCGTCTCTCGGGCACGGGTCACCCCGCGCTCGTCGAGGTTCGCGGCGAGGTGTTCATCCCGGTGAAGGCCTTCGAACGGTTGAACGCCCTGCAGGCGGAGCTGCGCGAGCGCGCCTTCGCCGAGTCCGAGGAGCGGTCGAAGGGCCGCGCGGGCGCCTTCGACGAGCAGAAGGCCCGCGCCTCGGCCGCGCGGCGGTTCCCGGCGTTCGCCAACCCGCGGAATGCGGCATCCGGAGGGCTGCGCCAGCAGCTCGACAAGAAGGACGGCCTCGAACTCGAGGCGGCCCTCGCCCGCGTCGGGTCGCTGCGGCTGTACGTGCACGGCATCGGCGCCTGGCCCGACCCGCCCGTCGCCTCCCAGAGCGAGATCTACGGCCTGCTCGAGGGCTGGGGCCTGCCCACCACCCCCTACAGCCGCGTGAGTCCCGACGTCGACGGCGTCATCGCCTACGTCGAGCACTACGGCGAGCACCGCCACGACGTCGAGCACGAGATCGACGGCATCGTCGTGAAGGTCGACGAGCTCGCCCTGCACGACGAGCTGGGCGCCACGAGCCGCGCCCCGCGCTGGGCCATCGCCTACAAGTACCCGCCCGAGGAGGTGCAGACGACGCTGCTCGACATCGTCGTCTCGATCGGCCGCACCGGCCGCGCCACCCCCTTCGCCGTCATGGCGCCCGCGCACGTCTCCGGTTCGACCGTGCGGCAGGCGACCCTGCACAACCAGGACGTCGTGAAGGCGAAGGGCGTGCTCATCGGCGACACGGTCGTGCTGCGCAAGGCCGGGGATGTCATCCCCGAGGTGCTGGGGCCCGTGGTCGAGAAGCGCGACGGCACCGAGCGCGAGTTCGTGATGCCGGCGGACTGCCCCGAGTGCGGCACCCCGCTCGCGCCCGCCAAGGAGGGCGACGTCGACCTGCGCTGCCCGAACGCGCGCGCCTGCCCCGCCCAGGTGCGCGGTCGCGTCGAGCACATCGGATCGCGGGGTGCGCTCGACATCGAGGGGCTCGGCGAGGTGGGGGCCGCCGCGCTCACCCAGCCCGAGATCCCGCGCCCCGCACCGCTCGAGACGGAGGCGGGGCTCTTCGACCTGACCCTCGAGCAGCTCATGCCGATCGAGGTGGTGGTGCGCGACGTCGAGACCGGCGAGCGCAAGACGCTGCCCGACGGCTCCTACGACCTGCGCACCCCGTTCCGCAAGATCGTGCAGCACGCCCGGAAGGACCACCCCGCGGTCGAGGGCCCCTCGGAGGTCGCGAAGACGCTGCTCGACGAGCTCGAGAAGGCGAAGACGAAGGAACTGTGGCGCTTCCTCGTGGCCCTCAACATCCGGCACGTCGGCCCCGTCGCGGCGCGTGCCCTCGCCGACTGGTTCGGCTCGCTCGACGCCATCCGCGGCGCCACCCGCGAGGAGCTCGCGGCGGTCGACGGCGTCGGCGGGATCATCGCGGATGCCGTGCTCGACTGGTTCACGATCGACTGGCACGTCGACATCGTCGAGCGCTGGGCGGCCGCCGGCGTGCAGTGGGCGACGCCGGGGCATCCCGGGCCGGGCAACGCGGCGGCGGCCGATGGGCCGCTCGCGGGGCTCACCGTGGTGGCCACCGGCGCCCTCGAGGGCTACACGCGCGAGGGCGCGCAGGAGGCGATCATCCGCGCGGGCGGCAAGGCCGCCTCCAGCGTGAGCAAGAAGACGGACTTCGTGGCCGCGGGCCCGGGAGCCGGCTCGAAGCTGACGAAGGCGGAGGAGCTGGGGGTGCGCATCATCGACGCCGCCCAGTTCCGCATCCTCGTCGAGCAGGGGCCCGCCGCGCTCGACTGAGCGGCCACGGGGCGCCGGGCGGACTGTTACGGGTCGATTTCCGCCCGGCCGGTGGGGCGTATTCCGGCGGTAGAATGACCCGTCCGCTGCTGAGAGTCACTGGGAAGGCAATCAGCTGTTCGAGGTCACCGCGCTTCTCGCCACCCCGATGCTGGTGCTCGGGGTCGTCGTCATGCCTGCGGGTGCGCCCGATCCGCTCGTCGCGCCGATCGGCCCCTCGGCGGGGATCGTCTCCGGACCGTCGACGCCGCTCGACCAGCTGACCGGCATCTCCTTCCTCGACCGGCTCGGCGACCTGTCGCGCGGTGAGGTGCACAGCTACCTCGCCGCGCACCCGGATGCCGTCTCCGAGCTGCTCGCCCAGCCGCCGGCCGCCGCGTCGGTGGCGGGGTGGTGGGCCGCGAGCCCCGCGTCGACCCGGCGTGCCCTGCTGAGGGGGGCGCCCGAGCTCGTCGGCAACCTCGAGGGCGTGCCGTTCTCGGTGCGCGACACCGCCAACCGCTCCTCGCTCGCGGCGGCGGCGGATGCGCTCGAGAAGCGGCTGAACGGCCAGGTGGGGCGCGCCGAGCGCGAGGAGCTCGGCACCCGGCTGCACATGGTGGAGCAGGTGGCCGAGGCGCTGCTGCCGAAAGACGGTCACTCCCGGCGGCTGTTCGCCTTCGACCCGACAGGCGAGGGGCGTGCGGTGATCGCGATCGGCGACCTCGCACGCGCCGACTACGTGAGCATCCTCGTGCCGGGCATGTTCTTCGGGGTGGACGCCCAGATCGCCGCCTGGAGCGACACCGCCGAGTCGCTCGTCTCCGACCAGGAGGCGTGGCTCGACCGACTGCACCCGGGTGAGCACCTCGCCGTGGCGGCAGTGGCGTGGATCGGCTACCGCACCCCGAGCCTCGTCAACGTCGCCTCCATGGAGCTCGCCCGCGAGGGGCAGCGCGAGCTCACCGCGACCCTGCAGGGGCTGCGGGCGGCACGCGGCGACGACCAGCCGTACCTCGCGGTGCTCGCCCACTCCTACGGCTCGACCGCGGCGCTGCTGTCGCTCGCCGAGGACGACGTCTCGGTCGACGCGCTCGCCCTCGTCGGCTCGCCCGGCAGCCCCGCCCGCACCGTGAGCGAGCTGCAGGTGACCGACGGCAACGTGTGGGTGGGGGCCGCGGATTGGGACCCGATCCCCGCATCCGGGGTGTTCGGCAGCCAGCCCACCTCGGCCTCGTACGGCGCCCACCGCTTCTCGGTGGCGCCCGGCGTCGACCCGATCACGGGGCAGCGGCTGAACGGCGCCGTAACCCACAACGACTACTTCTCCGAGGGCGGCAGCTCGCTGCGCAACCTCGCGCTCATCGGCATCGACGAGGGTGCGCTCGTGACGGATGCCGACCGCGCGGCGGGCGACGCGATCAAGGCGTCGGGCAAGCGGCAGGCGCCGGTCGCGTAGCCGGGCCCCCATCCGCCCCTCGTAGGATGGAGGTCGTGTCTGAGATCACTCCGGAAGTCGTGCGCCATCTCGCCGACCTCGCACGCATCGGGCTCACCGATGACGAGGTGCAGCGTCTGACCGGGGAGCTCGGCCAGATCGTCGACGCGGTCGCCACCGTGCGGGCCGTCGCGACGCCCGACGTGCCGGCGACGAGCCACCCGATCGCGCTCGGCACCGTGACCCGCCCGGATGTCGTGGGCGAGACGCTCACGCCCGATCAGGCGCTCGCGGGCGCCCCGGAGCGCGACGGCGACTACTTCAAGGTCACCTCGATCCTGGGGGAGGAGCAGTGAGCCTCGTCACCAAGTCGGCGGCCGAGCTCGCCGCCCTGCTGGATGCCGGCGACGTCTCGAGCGTCGAGGTCACCCGGGCGCACCTCGACCGCATCGCGGCGGTCGACGGCGACATCCACGCCTTCCTGCACGTGAACCAGGCCGCGCTCGACACGGCGGCGGCGGTCGACGCCGCGCGCGCCGCGGGCACCGCATCCGGGCTCGCCGGCGTGCCGGTCGCCATCAAGGACGTGCTCTGCACCCTCGACATGCCCTCCACCTCGGGGTCGAAGATCCTCGAGGGCTGGGTGCCGCCGTACGACGCGACCGTCGTCGCGCGCCTGCGCCAGGCGGGCCTCGTGCCGCTCGGCAAGACCAACATGGACGAGTTCGCGATGGGTTCCTCCACCGAGCACTCGGCCTACGGCAACACCCACAACCCGTGGGACCTCACCCGCATCCCGGGCGGATCCGGCGGCGGTTCGGCCGCGGCCGTCGCGGCCTTCGAGGCCCCGCTCGCGCTCGGCTCCGACACGGGCGGCTCGATCCGCCAGCCCGCCGCGGTGACCGGCTCGGTGGGCGTCAAGCCCACCTACGGCGGCGTCTCGCGCTACGGCGCGATCGCGCTCGCCTCCTCGCTCGACCAGGTGGGCCCGGTGACCCGCACCGTGCTCGACGCGGGCCTGCTGCACGACGTGATCGGCGGGCACGACCCGCACGACTCGACCTCGATCCCGGATGCCTGGCCGTCGTTCGCGGAGGCCGCGCGTGCCGGCACCCGCGAGGGCGCCGTGAAGGGGCTGCGCATCGGCGTCGTCTCGGAGCTCGCCGGCGGCGAGGGCTTCCAGCCCGGCGTCGTGACGCGGTTCCAGGAGGCGCTCGCGCTGCTCGAGGCGCAGGGGGCCGAGCTCGTCGAGGTCTCGGCGCCGTCGTTCCGGTACGCGATCGCCGCGTACTACCTGATCCTCCCGGCGGAGGCGTCCAGCAACCTCGCCAAGTTCGACTCGGTGCGCTTCGGTCTGCGGGTGACCCCCGACGGCCAGCCGACCGTCGAGGACGTCATGTCGGCGACCCGCGAGGCGGGCTTCGGCGACGAGGTGAAGCGCCGCATCATCCTCGGCACCTATGCCCTCTCGGCGGGCTACTACGACGCCTACTACGGCTCGGCCCAGAAGGTGCGCACGCTCATCCAGCGCGACTTCGACGCCGCCTTCGCGAACGTCGACGTGCTCGCGACGCCGTCCGCCCCGACGACCGCGTTCCCGCTCGGCTCCAAGGTCGACGACCCGCTCGCGATGTACCTCAACGACCTCACCACGATCCCCGCGAACCTCGCGGGCGTGCCGGGCATCTCGCTGCCCTCGGGGCTCGCGGAGGAGGACGGCCTGCCGGTCGGCATCCAGTTCATGGCGCCCGCCCGCGAGGACGCGCGCCTGTACACCGTGGGCGCCGCGCTCGAGCAGCTGCTGCAGTCCCAGTGGGGCGGCCCCCTCCTCGCGAAGGCTCCCGCGCTGTAACCCCTGCGCTGGCGACGCGTCTCGAGATCGGCGGGTGACCCCACCCCTCTCAGTGGTGGTGGTGCTCGCCCGGCACGACCACCGCATCCGCCGGGCCGTAGGCCGCCGCGATGTCCCACGAGGCGCCCCAGCCCTCGCCGGGCTCGCCCTCCGGCCAGCCTGCGGGGGAGTCCTGCCACGACTCCCGCCGCCCGTACGGCAGCAGGTCGATGAGCGCGAAGGTGTGGCTCAGCTGTTCGGTGCCGCGCCCGTTGGTGTGCCAGGTGCGGTAGACGGTGTCGCCGTCGCGCAGGAACACGTTGACGGCGAAGCCGCCGTCGCGCGGGGCGTCCATGTCGGCGCCGAAGGGGCTGTCGAAGGTCGAGTACCACTCCATGCGGTTGCCGACCTTGTCGCGGTAGGCGAGCAGCTCGTCGATGGGCGCCTGCGAGACGAGCACGAAGCGCGCGTCGTAGGGCTCGAGGAACTCGAGCCGGGTGAACTGCGCGGTGTAGCCGGTGCAGCCGGGGCACTGCCACTCGGCGCCCCGCTGCCACATGTGGTGGTAGGTGATGAGCTGCGTCCTGTCCTGGAACACCTCGGCGAGGGTGACCGGCCCGTGCTCGCCGACGAGGGTGTACTCGGGCAGTTCGACCATCGGCAGGCGGCGTCGCTGGGCGGCGATGGCGTCGAGTTCGCGGGTGGCGGCCTTCTCGCGGATGCGGAGCTCGTCGAGCTCGGCGCGCCAGCTGTCGGCGTCGGCCACGCGGGGGAGTGCGGATGTCATGGATCCTCCTCGATCGTATGTGGACACTGTACACATGGGTGCCGACATCCGCATCCGCGCCTACGATCGAGATGACCGACCACGACGAGGTGACGCCATGACCGACACGATGTTCGCAGCGATCGCGCGGGAGTTCGGCTCCCCGCTCGTGATCGAGGAGCTGCCGGTCCCCGAGCCGGGCCCCTTCGAGGCACTCGTGCGCGTCGAGTACACGGGGCTCTGGCACACCGACCTGCACGCGATCGAGGGCGACTGGCCGGTCAAGCCGAGCCCGCCGTTCGTGCCGGGCCACGAGGGGCACGGCGTGGTGGTCGCCGTCGGCGACCAGGTGCGCCACCTCGCGGTCGGCGACCGCGTCGGCAACGCGTGGCTGTGGAGCGCGTGCGGCGAGTGCGAGTTCTGCCTCACCGGGCGCGAGACGCTGTGCGAGCAGCAGCAGAACGGCGGCTACAGCGTGAACGGCTCCTTCGCCGAGTACATGCTCGTCGACTCGCGCTACGCGGGCCGCATCCCGGAGGGCGTCGACCTCGTCGAGATCGCGCCGATCCTGTGCGCCGGCGTCACCGTGTACAAGGGCCTCAAGGTGGCGGACGTGCGCCCCGGCGAGTGGGTGACGATCTCGGGCGTGGGCGGGCTCGGGCACCTCGCGGTGCAGTACGCCGTCGCGATGGGGCTCAACGTGGCCGCCGTCGACGTGGGCGACGACAAGCTCGAGCTGGCGACGAAGCTCGGGGCGGCGATCGTCGTCAACGCCGAGAAGGACGACCCCGTGGAGGTGATCCAGCGGGAGGTGGGTGGCACGCACGGCGTGCTCGTCACGGCCCCGAGCCGCAGCGCCTTCGCCCAGGCGATGAACATGGTGCGCCGCGGCGGCACCGTGTCGATCACGGGCCTGCCCCCGGGGGACTTCCCGGTGAGCATCTTCGACACCGTGCTGCGCGGCACGACACTGCGCGGCTCGATCGTGGGCACCCGGGCGGATCTCGCGGAGGCTCTCGACTTCGCGGCCCGCGGCAAGGTGCGCACGATCGCGACCGAGCATCCGTTCGGCGAGGTCAACGAGGTGCTCGACGAGATGCGGCACGGCCACATCACCGGGCGCGCGGTGCTCAACATCCGCGACGCCGCGTTCTGAGCCGACTCAGTCGGGCACTCGGATGACGGCGAAGCCGTCCCAGCCCTTGTCGCCGACCGTCTGGATGGCGGTGGCCTCGAGCCCCGCGGCGACGATGTCGTCGACGAGGCTGCGAACGCACTCGACGGCGGCCGTCGTGTCGTCGGGGTCGGCGACGGCGCCGCCGCGCACGACGTTGTCGACGATGATGAGGCCGCCGGGGCGCGTGAGGCGCAGCGAGGCGGCGAGGTAGAGCGGGTTGCTGGGCTTGTCGGCGTCGATGAAGACGAGGTCGTACGGTTCGACGCCCTCGGAGATGAGGCGATCGGCCGTGTCGGCGGCGGCGCCCAGGTGCACCTCGACGCGGTCGGCCACCCCGGCGGCATCGAAGTTGACGCGCGCGATGGCCGCGTTGCCGGCGTCGAGCTCGAGGGTGTCGACGTGGCCCGTGGGTCCGACCGCCCGGGCGAGCCAGATGGTCGAGTAGCCGGCGAGCGTGCCGAACTCGAGCACGCGCCGCGCCCCGATCGCGCGCGTCAGGATGGCGAGCAGCGCGCCCTGGTGCGGGGTGACATCCGCCCCGGGGAGCGTGGTCTCGCTCGAGCTCGCGTGGGCGGCGTCGAGGGCGGGGTCGTCGGGGAACAGGCGGGCGAAGTAGTCGTCGACCTCGGTCCAGGTGCTCATGCGCCCGAGGCTACGCCTTTCCGGGTTCTACAGTTCGGCCGAGATGAGGGTCTCCGCGGCCGCGCGGGCGACGGCGGCGGCATCCGGGGCGCCCGAGATGGCGGCGGTCGTCTGCGCCCCCTCGGCGAGGATCGCGAGCTGGGCGGCGAGTAGCTCCGAGCCGCCGAGCTGGGTCACGAGCTGCGCCATCCGCTGCTGGAAGGCGGCCTTCTGCTCGCGCACGACCGCCGCCACGCGCGGCGAGGTGGCGCCGAGCTCGGCGAAGGTGTTGACGAAGACGCAGCCGCGGAAGTCGGCGTCGCAGAACCAGGCGGCGAGGAAGTCGTACACGGCGAGCACTTTGCTGCGCGCGTCGGGGGCCGCGTCGATGAGGCTCTCCACGCCTTCCGTCCAGATGGACCGTCGGCGCTCGAGCACGCCCACGACCACGTCTTCCTTCGAGGGGAACATCGAGTAGAGGCGCTTGAGGGAGACCCCGGATGCGTCGCGCAGCTGGTCCATGGTGACGGTCGAGACGCCGCGGGCGTAGAAGAGCTCGTCGGCGGTCTGCACCACGCGGGTGCGCGGGTCGGTTGTTTCGGTGGTGTTCATCGTCACGTCGACATCATAGCTTGACTTGAGAACGGACGTTCTCTAGAGTGATCGACATCAGAGAACGTACGTTCTCACAATTCGCAAGGAGTGGACATCATGGGTTTCATCACCGTCGGCACCGAGAACAGCACGCCGATCGAGCTGCACTACGACGACCGCGGCAGCGGCCAGCCGGTGGTGCTCATCCACGGTTACCCCCTCGACGGGCGTTCCTGGGAGACCCAGGAGCAGGCGCTGCTCGACGCGGGCTTCCGCGTGATCAGCTACGACCGCCGCGGGTTCGGCCAGTCGACCCAGGTCTCGACCGGTTTCGACTACGACACCTTCACCGCCGACCTGAACACGGTGCTCGAGACGCTCGACGTGCGGGATGCCGTGCTCGTGGGCTTCTCGATGGGCACCGGCGAGGTGGGCCGCTACCTCGGCACCTACGGCACCGAGCGGGTGTCGAAGGCGGCGTTCCTGGCGTCGCTGGAGCCGTACCTCGGCAAGGCCGACGACAACCCCGACGGCCCGATCGACCAGGGCTTCATCGACGGCACGGTCGCGACCGTGAAGAAGGACCGCTACGCCTGGTTCACCGAGTTCTACAAGAACTTCTACAACCTCGACGAGAACCTCGGCACCCGCATCTCGGAGGAGCACGTCGCCAACGACAAGCGCGTGGCCTACAGCTCGGGCGCGGTGGCCGACTGGGCGGCGGTGCCGACCTGGGCGACCGACTTCCGTGCCGACGTGGCGAAGATCGCCGAGCTCGACATCCCGATCCTGATCGTGCACGGTACGGGCGACAACATCCTGCCGATCGACGCGACCGGGCGCCCGTTCGCGAAGCTCGTGCCGAACGCGCGCTATGTGGAGATCGAGGGCGCCCCGCACGGCTTCCTCGCCACCCATGGCACCGAGATCGCCGAGCTGCTGGTCGACTTCGTGACCCACTGATCGGGCCGCGTGGCGGCGTCAGGCCGACGCGCGCATCCGCTGCAGTGCGGGTGAGCGCGTCGGCAACGCCGTCGCCCTGATCACCCTGTCGCCGTCCGGTTTCTCGAGCGTGTAGTCGCCGCCCGTGCGCCGGATGCGCCACCCGCGGTTGTGCACGAGCAGGTGGCAGAACCTGCACAGGAGCACTCCGTCGTCGACGTCTGTTCGGCCGTGATGCTCTTCCCAATGGTCGATGTGGTGCGCCTCGCACCAGGATGGCGGCCGGTCGCACATGAGGCAGCCGCCGTCGCGGGCGGCGATCGCCACCCGCTGCTTCTCGGTGAACAACCGCTGCGCTCGCCCCAGATTCAGCACCCGCCCGTCACCGTCGAACAGCAGGGGGATGGCCCCGTCGGCGCAGATGAACCGCTCCGCGGTGGCGATGGAGACCGCGTCGGCCTGCCCTTCGAAGTAGGCCGCCCCGTTCCGCCCGTCGAGGTCTTTCGCGGTGACGAGCACGCGGACTGCGGGCTTGCGCTCTCCCAGCAGGGTGCCGTCGTCGACGCGCGACCCCTGGCGGACGAGGTCGACGAAGGCGTCGACGACGAGCTGCTCGGTGGTGCGCTCGTCGCGCACGAGGTCTTCTGCGCGCGCGGCCTCGGCGGGGTCGACGAAGCGCGGACCGCTGCGGCGGGGCGCGGTGACCGCGTCCAGCACGGGGATCACGATCGCCGCCGACTCGGGGTCGAGCAGGCCCGACACCCGCGTCATGCCGTCGGGCTGCTTCGTGAAGCGCAGGAAGCGCTTCTCGTGGAGTTCCCGCTCGCGCTCGGCGATGCCGGCGAGGTCGATCTCGTCACGGAATCGCGAGGCCCGCACCACGAGTTGCTCGATGGTGAGGGATGCGGCGTCGGCGACCAACCGCGCCGCCGCCTCGGCGAGGGCGTCTTCGGCGCCCGGACGGGCCGCCGCGGTGAGGCGCGTGCGGATGACCTCGGCCGCCTCGGGTGAGATCGCGGCCTGCGCGACCGCCTCGCCCAGCGCCTTCATCCACGGCGCGAGCGGGGGAGCCTCCGGAACGATGCGGGCGGTGGGCAGCAATTCGGCCGTCTTCACCCACGTGCGCGCCTCGCGCGCGGAGCCCCCCGACAGCTGCGAGATCAGGCCCTCGGCCGTGCGCTGCCCCTGCGACTGGGCGAGTCCCGAGTGCCCGAGTTCGCGGCGCGAGCGGTGGGCGATCTCGCCCGCGATCGCCGTCGAGACCGCATCCAGCCGCCGCCGCACCTCGGCGAGGGCGCGCTGCGCCGTGAGCAGTTCCTCGTCGCGCAAAGACCCCACCGCCGGAGCGGTGAACGGGGTCGACACATCGCCCAGACGGGCGAGGGTGTCGGTGATCGAGGCCATGGTCCATCATCCCACGTCTCGAACATATGTTCTATATTCGGCGCCGAATCTGTGGATAAGTCGTCGGGCCGTGGCGCGGCGCCACCACCCTGACAGCGCGTGACAGCGCACGGATGCGCGGGCCCTCGACGCCGCATCCGCGGGCTGCGAGGCTGGCGGCATGACGCAGCTGCTCGTGGTGCTCGTGCTCGCCCTCGTGGTGATCGCCGCCTCGACGCTGCTCGGCCGCCGCCTCGGCATCGCCTCGCCGCTCGTGCTCGTGGCGGTGGGGGTGGCGGCGAGCTTCCTGCCCGCGATGACGGGTGTGGAGATCGAGCCCGAGTGGATCCTCGAGGGGGTGCTGCCACCGCTGCTCTACTCGGCGGCGGTGTCGATGCCGGCGATGAACTTCCGCCGCGAGTTCGGCGCGATCGGCGGCCTGTCGGTGGTGCTCGTCGTGGTCACGTCGCTGCTGCTCGGCGTGTTCTTCATGCTGGTGATCCCCGACCTGGGCTTCGTGTGGGGCGTCGCGCTCGGCGCGGTGGTGAGCCCCACGGATGCCGTGGCGACCTCGATCATCAAACGCACCTCGGTCTCGTCGCGGGCGGTGGCGATGCTCGACGGCGAGAGCCTGCTGAACGACGCGAGCGCGCTCGTGGTGCTGCGCACGGCGATCGTGGCGACGGCGGCCGCGTTCTCGTTCTGGGGCACGGTGGGCACCTTCGCCTACTCGGTGCTCGTGGCGATGGCGATCGGCGGCCTGGTCGGCTGGCTGAACCTGGCGGTGCGACGGCGGATCTCCGACGCGACCGTCAACACCGTCATCTCGTTCACGGTGCCGTTCCTGGCATCCGTGCCGGCCGAGCTCGCGGGCGCCTCGGGCCTCGTCGCGGCGGTCGTCGCGGGGCTCGTGTCCGGCATCCGAGCGCCGCGCGTGCTGTCGCCGCAGCACCGGCTCTCGGATGCGCAGAACTGGCACACGGTGGAGTTCGTGCTCGAGGGGGCCGTGTTCCTCACGATGGGGCTGCAGCTGACCGGCATCGTGGAGGCGGTGGAGCGCGACCACGCCGGCGCGGGCGTCGCGGTGCTCATCGCGGTGGGTGCGCTCGTGTTGACGATCCTCATCCGCGCCGCCTACGTGGCACCGCTGCTGTGGGTGCTGGGGCGGCGCTCGCGGCGGGGCGAGCGACTGCGGGGCCGGCTCGAGGATGCGCGCGAGCAGATGTCGACGCCCGAGGGCAAGCGGGAGACGCTCGAGGAGCTGAACGCCCAGCCGACTCCCGGCCGCAGACCGCGGCGGGATGCCGTGATCGTTCCGGGCGCGGGCGGCCCGCGGCGCCGCACGGCGCGCGACGTGGAGGTGCTGGCGGTGCGGGTGCGGCGGGCCCTCGCCGACATCGACTACTTCGTGCGCCGCCCGCTCGGCTGGCGCGACGGGGTGGTCGTGGTGTGGGCGGGCATGCGCGGCGCCGTCACGGTGGCGGCGGCGCAGACCCTGCCGGTGGACACCCCGCAGCGCTCGGTGCTCGTGCTGATCGCGTTCGCGGTGGCGCTGCTGTCGCTGCTCGTGCAGGGCGGCACGGTGGGTCCGCTCGTGCGCCGCATCACGCCGAAGCGCGACGAGGTCGAGGCGCGGGCGGAGGCCGACGCCGAGTGGACGCGGCTCATGGAGCTGCTGCGCACGGCATCCGACACGATCCCCGCCCCGCCCGAGCCGGCGCGCGACATCCCGAGTCGCGAGCAGCTCGAGCAGCAGCGCACGTACCGGATGGCGGTGCTGCAGGCCCAGCGCACGGCGCTGCTCGATGCGCGCGACGACGGCACCTTCGACGCCGAGGTGCTGGAGAACGCGCTCGCCAACCTCGACGCATCCCAGATCGCGATCGAGCTGCGCGGACCCCGCGGCGGCTGACGGCGGGCGGATGCGGGGGCGGCGCCCGCCTAGAATCGAACCATGGCCAAGCCCGACCTCATGGACTTCGACAAGGCGCTCGAGCTGTTCGAGCCGGTGCTCGGATTCGAGGTGCACGTCGAGCTGTCGACCGCCACCAAGATGTTCTCCGACGCCCCCAACCCGGCCGCCCCGGGCGGTTTCGGCGCCGGCCCGAACACGCAGATCACGCCGCTGTGCCTGGGTCTGCCCGGCAGCCTGCCGGTGGTGAACGAGAAGGCGATCGAGTACTCGATCTCGCTGGGGCTCGCCCTCGGGTGCCAGATCGCCCCGTCATCCCGCTTCGCCCGCAAGAACTACTTCTACCCCGACCTCGCGAAGAACTACCAGATCAGCCAGTACGACGAGCCGATCGCGTTCGAGGGCTCGGTCGAGGTGGAGCTCGAGGACGGCACCATCGTGACGGTGCCGATCGAGCGCGCCCACATGGAGGAGGACGCCGGCAAGCTCACCCACATGGGCGGCGCGACCGGACGCATCCACGGTGCCGAGTACTCGCTCGTCGACTACAACCGGGCGGGTGTGCCGCTCGTCGAGATCGTGACGAAGCCGATCTTCGGCGCCGAGCACCGCGCGCCCGAGGTGGCGAAGGCGTACGTCTCGACGATCCGCGACATCGTGCGCGCCCTCGGCATCTCGGAGGCCCGGATGGAGCGCGGCAACCTCCGCTGCGACGCGAACGTCTCCCTGCGTCCCCGCAGCGTGCCTGCCGCCACTCAGGTGGTCGAGGAGCGCCCCTCTCAGGTGGTCGAGGAGCGAGCCGCCGAAGACGGCACGCGTCTCGAGACCACCGCCACCCCCACCCACCTAGACGCCTCCATCGACCCGCACCCCGAGGTGAAGCTCGGCATCCGCACCGAGACGAAGAACGTGAACTCGTTCCGTTCGGTGGAGCGTGCGGTGCGCTACGAGATCCAGCGGCAGGCGGCGATTCTGGCCGCGGGCGGCTCGATCACGCAGGAGACCCGCCACTGGCACGAGGATCGCGGGGTGACCTCCGCCGGTCGCCCGAAGTCGGATGCAGACGACTACCGCTACTTCCCGGAGCCCGACCTGCTGCCGATCGAGCCGAGCCCCGAGCTGATCGAGCAGCTGCGTGCCGCGCTGCCGGAGTCGCCGACGGTGCGCCGGCGTCGCCTGCAGGAGGCGTGGGGCTTCACCGACCTGGAGTTCCGCGACGTGAAGAACGCCGGACTGCTGGTGGAGGTGGAGGAGACGGTCGCCGCCGGCGCCGCCCCCGCTCAGGCCCGCAAGTGGTGGACGGGCGAGATCGCCCGCATCGCGAACAGCCGCTCGGCGGAGCCGGCTGAGCTCGTGTCGCCGCTGCACGTGTCGGAGCTGATCGCCCTCGTCGAGTCGGGCGACCTCACCGACCGCCTCGCCCGCCAGGTGCTGGAGGGCGTCATCGAGGGGGAGGGGCGGCCGTCGGAAGTGGTCGAGTCCCGCGGTCTGAAGGTGGTCTCGGATGACGGTGCCCTGATCGCCGCGATCGACGAGGCGCTCGCCGCCCAGCCCGACGTGCTCGAGAAGATCCGCGACGGCAAGGTGCAGGCCGCCGGCGCCGTCATCGGCGCGGTCATGAAGGCGATGCGGGGATCAGCGGATGCGGCGCGCGTGCGCGAACTCGTGCTGGAGCGGGCGACGGGGGAGTAGTTAGGGGGCGGAGGCAACACGTCAGTTGGCGCTGTGCGAGCCCCAACCACAGTGCGGGCCGGGACGGCCCGTCATTGCGTCCCGGCGCAATCGCACTCGCGGCTGTTTCGGGCTATCTCTGGCAGGTTCCCGCCGCCGCTACGTGCCCTTCGACCTCGCTACGGGACCGGCTGTTGCCTAGTACAGACCGGGGCTCGATTCAGTCGCGAGCTAGCGAACGGTCCAAGAGCCGGCATTCGCGACTGCTGCCGAACACGGATACCGCTATTGTGATCGAGCGCGCCTGCCGCATGAGCTTGACAACGGATACAACTCGTGGATTGGCGGCGTGCTGACCGCTTGCGAACGCCGAAGGACAAGATCGTATGCGCTGGCAAATCACCAACTTCAAGGGCATCGCCAGGGCAGAGTTTGACATTTCGCCTGGTCACGCCACTGTGATTACAGGCGTGAACAGTAGCGGAAAGTCCTCGACGATTCAGTCGCTGCTACTTACGGCGCAAAGCCTCTACGACGATGGTCCGATTGTGTTGAACGGGCCGCTGGTTCGACTCGGAGATGCTGAAGACCTTGTTCGGGAGGGCGCAGAGAGCAACAGCATCGGAATCCGCCTCAACCTGGACCCAGCGCGCTCGGCCAGAGGACCATCGGATCCGGAGGCGCAGGTATCGTACGAACTCGTCTCCAGCGAGGACCATTCAACGCTGCGAGCGCGAAGAGTAACGATCGAGAGAACTGAATTCAGTAGCGAACCGTTCGTCCTCGCACGTCAAAACTCGCGGGGGAGTGATGTAGAACTCGCGCTACAGGCGACACGCCATTTCGGAGAATGCGATGTGCTGCACGTGAAATCGCTCCTTGGCGACGACAGGCGACAGTTGCGAACATATGTTGCGATGCAAGGGCTTCGGCCGGTGGTTGTTGTTCAATTGCTAAGCCCAGAAGCGGTCCGCACGCGATACCGGAAAGCATTCGCCGCTTGGATTGCTGAGGATGAGCGGGTGGCACATCCTTTGGATGGCCTGGGGACTGCGCCTTCCATCGCCCGGGATTTTGCACGCGTCCTCTCTGACGTAATTCAGAGGGACGAGTTTTCGGAAAGCGGATTGCAGGATGCGGTGCGATCGAGAGGGTTAACTCCGTCTCGATTGAGGCGTGCGATGCGCGAACTCGATGCTTCGCAGCGAGACGCGATTCTCGACATCGCAGCTGACCAGAGGGCGCGATCGCCGTGGGTATGTCTCCCGGTGAAGCAGCTTTGGTCTTTTCGGTCGATGAGCGACGGAGTGCTCGAAGCGCAACTCGAAGAGATATTGGGCGACAGTTACGTCGCGTTGCTCTTGCTCAGTGAGTGCCTCGATGATCTATCCCAGCGCGTGCAGTACCTGGGGCCTCTGCGAGATGAGCCTCGCGTGGTCTGGAACCATTGGAACGAACTTGCGCGAGGGCTCCCGGTCGGCACTCGAGGAGAGTTCAGCGCCGCGGTGCTGTCGCGGGGTGACTCGGCTCTCGTCTCCTACCGCTCGCCCAACGGTGAGCCTAAGATGGCGCCCCTCTCGAGCGCCGTCAACGAGTGGTTGGCGCATCTGGAGATTGGCGACGATGTCGTGGCCCGTCCGAGAGGAAAGCTCGGTGTCGGTTTCGATCTGCAGATCAACGGGCGCACTCGCGACCTCACGTCGGTGGGAGTTGGCGTGAGTCAAGCTCTTCCACTGCTTGTTGGGCTTCTGAAGTCGCCGCAATCCTCTGTCTTCATCGTTGAGCAACCGGAACTCCACCTCCATCCGGCAGTCCAGGCGCGCTTGGCTGATTTCTTGCTCCGCGCCCGGCCAGACATGTCGGTGATAGTTGAAACGCACAGCGAAGCGTTCATCACCAGAATTCGTCGCCGCGCTGCGGAGGGCACTCTGCCGCTCAAGGACGTCGACATTGCGTTCGTGGAAACTTCAGACTCCGGATCGGTGGCGCGCAGACTCGGGCTCACGGAGTTCGGAGACCTGAGCGAATGGCCGGAAGGTTTCTTGTCCTCGACTGAAGAGGACATACGAGAGATCCTGCGCCATAACGTCGAGCGTGCGCGTGGAAGCCTGGATGTCTAGAAGCCCGGTGCACTTGCTGGACCCAGAGTTCGTGATTCCGTCGCGGGATGGTGCTGGAAACTATCAATTCTGGGACCGAATGGTGCGGTGCGCTGACGACAGGACCCCTCGTCTCGGTCCATCGACTCTCGACGCCCTACTCGTGCTTGCACAGAGCCCACCGTCGCTCCTTCCCGTCAACGACTTCTGGCGGATCCTTGGCCAGTACGTATCGCGTGGGCTTGTTCCGCAGACATCCGAGCGCGAAACCTGCGATCACACTGTGGAGGGGTATACCCCGGGCCTGGGGGACATCGGCAACGGTTCGCGGATTGCATCCGACCTTGCGGCAACAGGATTGGGAACTATGGTCCGTCTCAAGACGGTATCGGGTTGCTGGTCAGGGAGGGTTGGAGCCTGCACTGATTGCGACGAACCCGCACTGTTTCTTGAGGATGAATGGTGCACTGAGGACCAGAAGCGTCTGAATGCACTGAAGGGCACCCGGGCCTCCGTTCTTCGCGTCGTGGGGTCCGACCCTGCGGAACTTGAGACATTCGCACCGGACATGTTTCCGGCCTTGACATTCCACCCGAGCGCGTGGAATGGAATCGGTTCGCTTCAGGGGGACCGAGGTGAACTGCGGGACGCTCTCATTCACCACCTCGGCGTTCTAAACGATTCAGTCGTCCAGCTCTGGGAAATGGAAAGCGAAACCCTCGCGCGACAGTCAGCGTTGGGCGCGATGGGGGTCGTTGCCTCTCCGGAGAACGGAAACACCCGGAGAAACTCGGGCGCGATGGCAGCTAGACGGTTCGTATTCGACGGCCAAATTGTGAGTTGCGAATGGCACACCAAGCTTCGGCCCAACATCAACCGAATCTACTTTTCGGTTGGGCAACGGCCACCCCGTGAATCCGAAGGCGACGATCCTATTGACACCGTATTCGTGGGCGCAATCGTCGATCACTTGACCTGAAGGCCCGGCAGTGCGAATCGCCACCCATGTTGTGTGGCGTCGGGATCGGTCGCTCTGAGTCGACGGCGCAAACCCATCGGCGCGCCAGCCTGACCGCCCACGCGGTCAGTGCATGGGGCATTTTCGATGCTGACGGTCGGCCCGTCGCTCGGGCGTCAACGCGACCCCTTCATCCCACTTCCTCGTAGTCGTACCCGTCGCGGATGACGTCGTTGAAGTAGCGCCCCTTGCTGTCGGCGCGCAGCAGCGCGCGGAACACGAACTCGGGCACGCGCTCGTAGCGGTAGACCTGCTCGCTCGTGAACCGGATGTCGAGCAGCCCACGCGCGGCGTCGTACCGCACGGCGTCGATCGTGGTGGAGTCGAGGACGTCGATCCAGGGCACGCACCCATCGTGCGCCCTGCGGTCGCTCCGCGTCATCCCGAGAGCGGCGTCAATCGTGCCGAATGGTCGTTTCACGTGCGTCTTAGCGACCATCTCGCACGAATATCGGATGCTGGCGAGCTGGTTTCGACACGCCCGCCTCGCGCGCTACTCGACCGGCGGGTCACGGCCACCTCTCGTTCACTTCCGGGTCACCCGGGTTCGCAACGCTGCCGCACATGCCCCACCACGCAGCCCGCCGCATCCGTGCCATCGTCGGAGGGGCGCTCGCCGCCGCCCTCGTCGCGGGAGGGGTGCTCGTCACCGCGAGCATGGCGCGCGCCGCGGAAGTCGAGCTCCCCACCATCGTCATCAACGAAGTGGAGTCGAGCGGCGGCACGCCCGCCGACTGGGTCGAGCTGAAGAACATCGGCACCGACCCCGTCGATGTGGGCGGCTGGGTCGTGAAGGACAGCGAAGACGACCACGCGAAGACCATCCCGGCGGAGACCACCATCGCGCCGGGCGGGTATCTCACCTTCGTCGTCGACGAGGGGGCTGACGGTTACGGCCTCGGCAAGGGCGACAGCGCGCGGCTCTACCTGCCGGGCGGCACCACGCTCGTCGACAGCACGAGCTGGACGGCGCACGCCGCCTTCACCTGGGGTCGCTGTGCCGACGGCACGGGCGCCTTCGTCGAGACCACCGCATCCACCCCCGGCGCCGCCAACGCGTGCCCGGACGCGGCGGCGACGCTCAAGATCAACGAGGCGGTCAGCGACGGCGGCACCCCCGGCGACTGGATCGAGTTCGTCAACACGGGCGCCGTGCCGGTCGACGCGGGCGGCCTCATCGTGCTCGACAACAAGACCGACGACCCGTACACGATCCCCGCCGGTACCTGGGTAGCCGCCGGCGGCTACCTTGTGCTCGACAACGGCACCGACTTCCTCTTCGGCCTCGGCAAGGGCGACTCGGTGCGCCTCTTCGGCACCGACGGCACCACCCTGCTCGACTCCACCAGCTGGCCCGACGGCACCCACGCGAGCCCCTCGTGGGGGCGGTGCCCGGATGCCGCGGGCGGCTTCGCGATCACCGAGAGCGCCACGAAGGGTGCGGCCAACGACTGCGCCGCCGTCGAAGAGCCCGAACCCACCACGACGACCGTCGTCATCAACGAGGTCGAGTCGAGCGGCGGCACCCCGGGCGACTGGGTGGAGCTCAAGAACCTCGACGCCGAGCACTCCGCCGACCTCAGCGGGTGGCGCATCCGCGACAACGACACGGGCCACACGGCGGTGCCGTTCGCCGACGGAACGACCATCGAATCCGGTGGCTACCTCGTGATCGAGGAGGCGTTCCTCGGCTTCGGGCTCGGCTCCGGCGACTCGGTCACCCTGTTCGAGGCCGACGGCACGACCGTCGCCGACACCACCACGTGGGCGGGCCACGCATCCGTCACCTGGGCGCGCTGCCCCGACGGCACGGGCGACTTCCGCGACTCGGGCGCCTCGACGAAGGGCACCGCGAACGATTGCAGCGACGGCACGGGCCCCGAGCCCGACCCCGACGTCGAAGTGTGGCCGGGTGGCATCACCGAGACTGCGGTGCCCACCGACATCGCCTTCGACGGCGACCTCTCGGGCCTCGACTACGAGCCCGGGCTGCTCGGCGGCGACATTCTGTGGGCCGTCACCAACGGCACCGGCACCCTCACCAAGCTCACGCCGGGTACCGGCGGGGCCTGGAACGGCGCCACAGGTTGGGGCGCCGGCAAGCAGCTCGCCTACCCGGACGGCTCCACCGCCCCGGATGCCGAGGGCGTGACCGTCGCGGATGGCGGCTCGGCGGGAGGCGTCTACGTCGCCACCGAGCGTTCGAGCGCGGCGAGCTCCACGAGCCGCCCCTCGATCCTGCGCTACGACGTGAGCGGCACGGGCACCACCCTGATCGCCACCAACGAGTGGAACCTGTCGGCCGACCTCACCGCCACGGTCGGCACGATCGGCGCCAACTCCGGGCTCGAGGGCATCACCTGGATCCCGGATGCCGTGCTCACGGCTCGCGGTTTCGTCGACGAGTCGACGGGCCTCGCCTACGACCCCGCCGACTACCTGCAGCACGGCACGGGCATCTTCTTCGTCTCGCTCGAGGCCACCGACGACGTCTACGCGTACGCCCTCGACCTCACCGGCTCGACCTTCACGCGCGTCGCCACGATCGATACCCCGGGTGCCCGCGAGCTCGACTACGAGCCCGAGACCCAGCTGCTGTGGGCGATCTGCGACGAGGCCTGCGACGGACGCACCGCCACCCTGCAGATCGGCGGCACGGGGCGCTACGAGGTCACGCACCGCTACGCGCGCCCCGCATCCGCCGCCAACTACGCCAACGAGGGCTTCGTGATCGCGCCGCAGTCGGCGTGTGTCGCGGGCGCCAAGCCGGTGTACTACGCCGACGACGCCAACACCGACGGCGTCTCGCTGCGCGTGGGCAGCATCCGCTGCACGGTGAGCGGCGGCGGTGACGACGGCGGCGACGGCGGTGGGCAGCCGGGCGGCGGCGATGGTGGCGGAGGCACCGACCCGACCCCCGGCGAGCCCGACTCCGGCGACCTCACGCCCGAGACCCAGGACGAGGTGACCGGTCCCGGCTCGGCACGCGCCGGCTCGACCATCACGGTCACGGTCGGCGCCTCCCACGCCGGTGAGCGCGTCGACGGCTACGTCTTCTCGACCCCCACCTCGCTCGGCACCCACACCGTCAGCGCGGCGGGCACCGTGCGCCTCACGATCCCGGCGACCCTGGCGCCCGGCGGGCACCGGGTGGCCGTGTACGACGCATCCGGTGCGCTCCTCGGCTGGTTCGCGCTCGCCGTGACGCCGGCGGCACTCGCCTCGACGGGGTCGGATGCGGATGCCGGCCTCCCGCTCGCGGTGCTCGCCCTGGGCGCAGGTCTGGTGCTCGTCACCCTGCGAGCGGTGGGGCGCCGCCGCACCGCCTGAGGGCTAGAACCGCCGGGTGCCGTTCGGGTCGAAGTTCGGACCCTGGGGGCGGTTGCGCTCCATCCAGAGCTGGTGGTCGCGCAGCCCGCGGGCGACGCCGACGCGGATGACGGCGTACAACAACAGCAACGCGATGGCGATGCCGATGACGTAGGCGAGGAGCGGCAGGAGCATCCACGTCCAACTGCTGAGGTCCATGCGCCCATCGTGGCCGAAGTTCGCGCCAACCGCGAGCAGAATGGTGACGACGCTCGAGGCGAGGAGGCCGCAGGTGAAGCGCACGAAGCGCATCCGCGACGTGAACGGCAAGGTGGTGCTCGTGACGGGCGCCGCGCGCGGCATGGGGTTGCTCTACTGCCGCTACGCGCTCGCCGAGGGCGCACGCGCGGTGATCGGCTGGGATGCGGATGCCGCGGCCCTCGCCGAGGCATCCGCCGAGCTGGGGGAGCGCTTCGTGCCCGTGCCGCTCGACATCACCGACACGGATGCCGTGGAGCGCGCCGCCGCGGCGGTGCTCGCCGAGCACGGCGCCCCCGACGTGCTCATCAACAACGCCGGCATCGTGCGCGGCAAGCTCTTCGTCGACCACACCCGGGCCGACATCGACGCGACGATGCACGTGAACCTGACCGCCCCACTGCACACGACGCGCGCCTTCCTGCCGGCGATGCTCGAGGCGCCGGAGGGGCGCCGCATCGTCAACATCGCCTCCGCCGCGGGGCTGCTGGCCAACCCGCGGATGAGCGTCTACGCCTCCAGCAAGTGGGGCCTCGTCGGCTGGAGCGACTCGCTGCGGCTCGAGCTCGCCCCGGTCGGCATCGGCGTCACGACCGTGTGCCCCTCGTATGTCGCCACCGGAATGTTCGAGGGTGCGCGCGGGCCGCGGTGGACGCCGATCCTCGACCCGGAGCGCATCGCATCCGCGGCCTGGCGCGCCATGAAGTCGGCCAAGCCGTTCCTGCTGATGCCCGCGATGGTGCACGTGAGCAAGGTGGGCCGCGGCCTGCTGCCGCCCCGCGTGTGGGACCTCGTCGGCGGCCGCTGGTTCCGGGTCTACAGCTCCATGGACGCGTTCACCGGCCGCGCGACGCAGCCGAAGTAGACCCGAAGCTCTCAGGTGCCCGGGCGACCGGGCAGCTGCTCGCGGAGCGCCCACGCGATCCGGAAGGCGCGCTCCAGGTTCGCGCTGTTGCGGGTGCGGAACGGCAACCGCTTCACGGCGAGCACGTCGCCCTCGCGCACCACGAGCTCCGACATCCACGGGCTCGCCGCCTCGTCGAGCACCCGCCTGAGCGCCGCGACCGCGGCGTCGTCGAGCTCGACCTCTGCACGGCGCACCTCGATCACCCCGAGCCATTCGGCGAGACCGCGGGGCGTCATCGGCAGGATGACGTAGTCGCCGAGGGTGATGCCGCGCGCGTGGTCGCGGAAGGCGCCGTAGAGCCGCGGCGGGCCCCAGCTCGCCGGGGTCCGGGCCGCGATCGGGTACCGCACCCCCGACTCCTCGCGGACGAACTCGAGACCGTTCTCCTCGGCGAAGCGGTGCATCCGCACCCAGGCGCGCCAGCGCGGCGGGATGACGAGCGCCCGGATGGAGAAGTACGTGATCGCGGCGGCCGCGAGGGGCGCGCCCACCACGACCGCCACGAGCCCGACCGCCTCGCCCGCGTTCGACACGAGGTGGGCGGCTGCGATCCCCGAGACCGCGAGCACCACCGCGGTGGGGATCAGCATCAGCAGGCAGATGCCGCCCACCACGAGGAGGCCCGCCGCGTGCTCGATCTCGAGCGCGCTGAAGTACGACTTGCCGGCCAGGATCGCCCGCCGTCGCGCCCGCACCTCGGGCCTCGCCATCGGTCGCGTGAGGCCCGAGAAGTCGTAGGGAATCGGTGAGGACACCTCGTGAACATACCCGACGTCCGCGTCCCGCACTCGCCAGGCCGAGCACGGCGTCCCGTAGGCGTGCGGGCCACGGCGTGCCGATCGGCCCGGGCGGGCGTCCGCGGCGGATGCGACAGTGATCCGGTGACCAGCCTCGACCCCCGCGCGCGCGTGCGTGCCGCCGTGGGTGCCGGCATCCGCGATTCGGGGCTCATCGTGGTGGCCTACATCCCGTTCGGGCTCGCGATGGGTGCCGCGCTCGTCACGAGCGGCGTCGACCCGTGGCTGATCGTCTCGTCGTCGGTCGTGGTCTTCGCGGGCGCGGCGCAGCTCGCCGGCATCCAGCTGCTGGGCGCGGGGGCGAGCATCGCGCTCGTCGTGCTCACGATCCTCGTCATCAACGCCCGGCACCTGCTCTACAGCGCCTCGCTCGAGCCGCACCTGGCCGAGTGGCCGCGCGGCCTGCGGATGCTGGGCGCCTTCCTGCTCGCCGATCCCGTCTACGCGCTCGCGATCGCCCGCTTCGAGCGACCGGGCGGCGCGGGCGCCCGCGGCGAGCAGTACGGCTACTACTTCGCGGCGGGCGTCACCTGCCTCGTCGGCTGGACGACGCTCACCGGCGCCGGGGTGCTGCTCGGCGGCATCATCCCCGACGACATCCCGCTCGGCCTCGCGATCCCGCTCACCTTCCTGCTGCTCCTGCTGCCGCTCGTGAAGGACTCGGCGGGCGCCGTGGCCGCGATCGTCGGCGGCATCGCGGCGCTGCTGGCCTCGGGGCTGCCGCTCGGGCTGTCGACGCTCGTCGGGGCGGCCGCGGGCCTCGTGGCGGGCGGCATCGTGCTCGCCCGCACGCGCCGCGACGAGCCCGAACCTGCGCCCGAGACCCCGGACGCGGGGGCCGCCGATGCTTGACGCGCTCGCGATCCTGCTCGGCGGCATCGCCACCTACCTCACCCGCGTGCTGTTCCTCGTGAGCCGGAAGCTGCGCCCGCCGCCGGCGGTCCAGCGCTATCTCCCGCTCGTCGGGCCCGCCGTGCTCGGCGCGATCGCGATCCCCGGCCTCGTCGCGCCGGGCGGCGAGCTGTCGCTCCTCACGACAGGCCCGTCGCTGCTCGCCGCCGCGGCCGCCTGGGCATCCTGGCGCCTCGCCCGCCGTCAGATGGTCGTGGGCCTGCTCGTCGGGCTCGCGGTGTGGTGGGGCTGCTTCGCGGTGCTCGGGGCACTCGGCCTGCGCTAGGGACGGGTGCTGTCGAGCGCTCGCGCCGCCTCAGGCGATGCGATAGCGCAGGTACACCGATCCGCCCGCGAACCGCCGCTCGTCGAGCAGCTCGAGCTCCCGGCGGATGCCGTGGTCGAGGTACGGGGTGCCGCCGCCGAGCAGCGTGGGTGTCACGATCATGTGCAGCTCGTCGACCACGCCCGCCCGCGCCGCGACCGAGGCGAGCTCGCCGCCTCCGATGCCGATCGGCGCATCCGATTCCGCCTTCCAGCGCCGCACCTCGTCGATGTCGAAGTCGGCTCGCAGTCGCGCGCGGCGCATCGGCGTCTCGGTGAGCGTGCGCGAGTAGATGACCTTGTCGACGCCGTTCCAGTAGCGTCCCCACTCGCGCGATGCGCCCTCGAGCTCGTCGGGGGAGGTCTCGTCCCAGAACATCATGATGTCGTGGTTGCGGCGTCCGTAGAGATGCAGCGTCACGGGGGCGAACAGCTCGTTGATGAAGCCGTGCACCTCCTCGTCGGGCGAGCTCCAGTCGAAGCGCCCGTCCGCGTCCTCGCGGTAGCCGTCGAGCGAGACGGTGCTGAAGTAGATGAGCGGCGCTGCCATGTGGACAGCGTACACATCACCCCGTCAGGCGGCATCCTGGGGGCGCACACGGAAGCCCTTCGCGAGGTTCGCCCGCAGCTCCTCCGCGTTCTGACGCACCACATACGCAGGGCGGTCGCGCTCGAGCCGCCACGACTCGTCGAGGGTGCCCGCCGAGACGGTGTCGAAGCCGAGCTCGTCGTAGAGACGGGTCACCAGCTCGACGGCCTCCGGGAAGTCGGATGCGGTGCCGAGCGCCCGACGGTCCGGGGTTCCCGCGGGCGACCCGGTCGTGGTGATGTCGGCGGCCATGATGTGGTTGAACGCCTTCACGACCTTCGACCCCGGCAGGTGCGCCTGCAGCAGACCCGACACGGTCGCCTCGCCCCGGTCGAGCTCGGGGATGTGCCCGTCGCGCTCCCAGTAGTAGTTGTTCGTGTCGAGCACGATCTTGCCCGCGAGAGCCGCGACCGGAACCGCGGCGTAGGCGCGCAGCGGCACGGTGACGACCGCGACATCCGCGGCCTCGGCCGCCTCCTCGGCGGTCGCCGCCCGCGCGTGCGGACCCAGCTCCTCGATGAGCCCCGCGAGCGTCTCCGGCCCGCGCGAGTTGGCGATCACCACGTCATGGCCGTGGGCGACGAGCGCCCGCGCGACCTGGGATCCGATGTTGCCTGCGCCGATGATTCCGTACGTCGTCATGTCCGCTCGAACGAACGGCGACCCGGGTGCATTCCCGCGGCGGCTACTCCGCCGCGGGGCGCACGCCTCAGGCGGCCACCACGCCTACCCACAGGCCATCGCGGGCGCGGGTCATCGCCACGTAGAGCTCGCGGAGCTCCAGTTCGAGGCGCTCTCGTTCGGAGCTCTCCTCGGGGGCGCCGGGTGCCCCCTCCATCAGCGAGAGCGGAGTCCGTGCGACCACCACCTGCTTGAACTCGAGGCCCTTGGCGCGCTTGATGGTGCCGACCTTGACGGCTTCCACGGGGTGTCCGTCGTACTTCTCGAGATCGATCACGGGAAGCCCCGCGGCGGCGAACGCCACGAGCAGGTCGTTGACCTGATGACGGTACATCGCGAGCACACCGATGTCGCCCGGGCCGACCTCCGGATCGTCGAGCAAGCTCCTCACGTGGTCGACGACCGAGAGGTCGTGCCGCTGACGCGAGGAGAACCGCATCACCTTCGGCTTCGCGCCGCGCCGAAGGAACTCAGCGGTGTCGGCGGTGCCGCGGGCGCCGCTCTCGATGTCGACGAAGGAGTTCTCGCGCACCAGGCTCGTCGCGAACTGCGCGATCTCGAGCGTGTTGCGGTAGTTGCGGTCCATCACGATGCCGCGTCCCGCGATCGAGATACCGAGCTCGGCGAGGGTATAGCCGCCGGGGTAGATCGACTGCTGCCCGTCTCCGATGAGGTTGAACGCGTCGGGCCCGTCGCCCGCGAGCAGATGCAGCATGCGGATCATGGCGCACGACAGATCCTGAGCCTCGTCGATCACCACTGCGCCGTACTCGTCCGACGGCTCCTGCCTGAGCGATGCTTCCGCCGCGAGGATCAGATCCTCGAAGTCCCAGATGTGTTCGGCACGCAGCGCCGCCGCGTACCGCTCGTAGAGAGCCCACACCGCGGCCCGTTGAGTCGGCTGCAGGCGACGGCTGCGTCCGACCCGAGCGCAGTTCTCGTACTCGGCGAAGTTCGAGATCCCGCGCCCCTTGATGACACTCGCGATCTCCTCCCGCCAATATCGTTCGTCGGGGTCGATGGCGCCCACCGGCCCGTGCGCGCCGTGCTCTCGCCAGACCTTCCGCCACACATCACCGGCCTTGCGTCCGTTCAGGCTGTAACGCACCCCGCGCGACTTAAGGATGTTGCCCGCCAAGGCGTGCACGCTCTCGAACTCGACCCGGGACGACACCTCGGGGGCGAGACGTTCGAAGAGCGCGCTGAGCACGTCGGGGAGGGTGCGCACGTACGTGGTCACCAGAACCTTGCCCGGCCGGGTGCGGGCGATGTGCGCGGCCCGATGCAGCCCGACGACCGTCTTGCCGGTACCCGCCGCTCCGCGGATGCGACACGGGCCGTTGAACGTTCGTCGCACCACCTTCGCCTGTTCAGGATGGAGGAAGGCCATCCACGACTCGATCGGCTCCGCGGTGAGGCCCGCGAATGCGGCCGCGTTGAGCTCCTCGATGGTCAGCAACTCGGGTTGCACCGGCGCCGGGGCGGGCGGGGCCGTCACGATGACGGATGCCGGGGCGGCGCTCGCCGCATACGGCGGGAAGTGCTGCATGACGCTCGTCAGCACCCGCTCCACCTCGACGAGGGAGAGGCGCCGACCGCGGGAGAGGATCCGCTCGACGACGGCGCCCTCCGACATCAGGTCGACGCCCATGACTCCGGCCCGCAAGTCCCGCCGGTTCGTGAAGACGGCGAGCGTGTGCACCTCGGTGGGCGCGAGTCCGATCTCGGCGAGCAGTTGCTCGGTCGTCATCCCGAGGTCGGCGAGTCCGGCGAACCGCTCCGTCACGTCGTCGTCGCCCTGGAACACTCGCGACTCGGAGCCGTGCTTCTCGACGCGCACGTCCTTCCAGGTCTTCGCATCCACGATGTAGACACCCGACGGCCCGACGACCACGAAGTCGACCTGGGCGCGGCTGCCGGGCCAGCGGCGATCGGGGAGCACGTGGAATCCCTGAGACTGCAGCGGGGCGAGGGTCTGTTCCAGCCGGTGCTCGCTCGCAGCAGCGGCCTCGAAGTTGAACGCCATCTGCTCGTAGACGTGCGCCTGCCTGCGCATCTCCTCGGCGAGCGCGCGATGCGACCGCGCCTCGCGCGCTGCGGAGTCTCCTCCCGACACGGCGTTCCCCCTGGTGTGGCTCGCCTCCATCCTTTCCGTTCACCGGATGCCGGGGGAGCGCCCGTTATGGGGGTGCGGCGGCTACTCCGCCGCCCGCGCCCGGTCGCGCAGGCGGATGCGGCGGTGCTGCCCGTCGATCTGCACCTCTGCCAGGTTGCCGCGCGACTTCACGAAGTCGGTGAAGCTCGCGAAGCCGAGGGTCTTCTCGTTGAATGAGGGGTTGAGCCGCTTGATCTGCGACTTCACCCCGGAGGCGTTGAGCCACTCGGCATCCTCGTTCTTGGCGTGCCCGAACTCGAGCGCCCGCACCAGCAGTCGGGTGGCCTCGCGGTCGCTCACCGTGCTGTCGGGGGAGATGAAGGGGTCGTGGGCCGGGGGCGCGGCGACCGGCGCCGGGGCCTTCTTGGCGGCGGGCTTCTTCTTCGCGGCCGTCTCGGGTTCGGCGTCGGCGGCCTCGGCCGCGTGCTTGCCCACCGGTTCGGCGGCGCGGCCCTTCGGGCGCGGCGGCGCGGCCTCCACCCCGGGCAGTTCGTCGTAGCCGGCGAACTCGTCGCAGGCCGAGATGAGCGCCTTGCTCGTGCCGCCCGCGACGCCGATGCCCACCACGATCCGCCCGAGCCGCTTGCAGCGCTGGGCGAGGGCGATGTAGTCCGAGTCGCCCGCGACGATCACCACGTGCGTGATGTCCTCGAGGCGGAAGAGGTCTTCGATGACGTCGACCGAGAGACGGATGTCGGCGCCGTTCTTGGTGCCGGATGCCGGGAACAGCTGGGTGAGGTCGACCGCCCGGTCGACGAGGTCGCGGCGGTAGGCGGCGTTCGCCGGAACCGACCAGTCGGCGTAGGCGCGCGAGATCGCGACGGTGCCGAACGACGAGGCGTACTCGAGCACGGCCGACACGTCGACGGAGGCGGCCGCGAGCTTGGCCGAGATCTCGTCCCGCGCATCCCGTGCGTTGTCCTTGCGCCAGGCGCCGTCGCCGTGCAGCTGGTCGTAGCGCGAGATGACGATGTTGTCGAAGTCGATGTAGACCGCGACGCGGTCGGTGTCGTCCGTCAGCTCCGGCATCCGTGCCTCCCTGGGCTCGTTCCGACCCTACAGGCGCGGCCGCATCGGGGGTTCACCGGATGTCGGGGAGCCGCGCGAGGGGGCACGATGGGGTCATGACCGCCTCAACCCCTCTCGTCCGTTCCCGTTCCGACCGCGTGATCGGGGGTGTCTGCGCCGCCGTCGCCAAGCGCTTCGGCTGGGATGTGACCCTCACCCGCGTGCTCACCGTGGTCGCCGCGTTCTTCGCGGGCGCGGCGATCGTCGTCTACGTCGTGCTCTGGATCGTCGTCCCCGAGGAGTGACCGGCGCCGCGGCTACGGGGTGGTCGCGAGGAAGAGGAACGCCGCGAACAGCACGAGGTGCACGGCACCCTGCAGGCGCGTGGCGCGTCCCGGCACGACCGTGAGGGTCGCGACCGCGACCGTCAGCAGGAACTCGATGATCTGCACCGGCCCGAGGCCGAGGGTGAGCGGCGTCGGCAGCCAGATGGAGGCCACCGCGAGCGCCGGGATCGTGAGGCCGATGGATGCCATGGCCGAGCCGATGCCGAGGTTGAGCGAGGTCTGCAGGCGGTTGCGCGCCGCCGCCTTCGCCGCCGCGAGCCCCTCCGGCAGCAGCACGACGAGCGCCACGATGACGCCGACGAACGACTGCGGCACCCCGGCCGCCTCCACGACGTTCTCGATGCCGGGCGAGACCGCCTTCGCGAGGCCGACGACGGCGACGAGCGCGACGAGCAGCAGCCCGAGGCTCACGATCGTGGTGCGGGTCGACGGGGGGTCGGAGTGCTGGTCCTCGTCGATGATGCGCCCGTCCTTCGCCACCGGCAGGAAGAAGTCGCGGTGGCGTCCCGTCTGCAGCAGCACGAACGCGCCGTACAGCACGATCGAGGCGATCGCGACGAAGACGAGCTGCGCGGGCGAGAACCGCGCCCCCGGCTCCGACACCGTGAACGAGGGGATCACGAGCGTGAGGGTGGTGAGGGTCACGACCACCGCGAGCGCCCCGCCCGCCCCCTCGGGGTTGAAGCGCGGCGTCTCGTGCTTGAGCGATCCGATGAGGATCGAGATGCCCAGGATGCCGTTGAGCGTGATCATGACGGCCGCGAACGCCGTGTCGCGGGCGAGCGTCGAGGTGTCGACGGATGCCTTGCCGAGCATGAGCGTGATGATGAGGCCCACCTCGATGACGGTCACCGCGACCGCGAGCACGAGCGAGCCGAACGGCTCGCCCACCCGGTGGGCGACGATCTCGGCGTGGTGCACCGCGGCGAGCACGACCCCGATGAGCACCGCTCCGACGAGCAGGTAGACGGCGGTCGGCAGCTCCCGGTTCCAGGTGAGCACGAGCGCGATCACCCCGAGGGCCGGCAGCACCCACACCCAGCTGTGCAGCGCCCGGCGCACGAGGTTCGTGGGGGATGCCGCGCCGCTCATCCGTCCATTCTCGCAGGCCCCGGATGTGTCACCCCGTGACGTTCCGTGACGGTGCGTTGCGGGGCCCTCGCCTCGGCGCCGCGGACGCCCTACCGTCGCGGACATGACGATCCTCGACACCGCAGTCCGCACCTCCGTCCCCGCCTCGACCGCCGAGGAGCGCGCCGCCCGGCTCGACTCCGCGGGTGCCGCGTGGGGCGAGCGCATCGCCGCCGACGCCTCCGCGGCGCAGCTGACCTACCGCGTGCGCGGCACGGGCGAGGGCTCGGTCGCCTCGCGCATCACGGCGGGCCGCCACGAGTTCGTCGTCGACGAGCCGGGCGCCCTCGCGGGCGACGACGTCGCCGCGAGCCCCGTCGAGTACGCGCTCGGCGCGCTCATCTCGTGCCAGATCGTCGTCTACCGCCTCTACGCGCAGGCCCTCGGCATCCGCGTCGACGACATCGAGATCCTCGCCGAGGGCGATCTGGACGCGCAGAAGCTGTTCGGCATCGACGAGACCGTGCGGCCCGGCTTCGGTGCGGTGCGTCTCGACATCCGCATCACCGGCCCCGAGTCGGAGGAGCGTTACCAGCAGCTGCGCACGGCGGTCGATGAGCACTGCCCCGTGCTCGACCTGTTCGCCAACGCGACGCCCGTCTCGGTGGCGGTCTCGAAGGCCTGACGCCGCTAGAGTGGCGGCATGAAGGTCGTCGTCTTCCTGCTGTCGCTCGTGCTCTTCGTCGCGTCGTTCCTGGCGTTCGGCTACGCGTTCTCGCTCGACGGCTTCGAGGCGGGCGCCCTCTTCCTCGGCGGCATCGTGCTGGCGTCGGTCGCCTTCATGATCCCGTTCCACCTGCTGGAGCGGTTCGACTGAGCTACCGCGCGGCGAGCACCTTCGCCGCGAACGCCTCGAGCCGCCGGCTGAGCCCCTCGGCCCGCTGCGCGACGACCGCCTCCGGGTTCGGATCCCACGGGCTCCCGTGCGGGGCGATGCGGATGAGGTGCGGGCAGCCGAGGTCGGCGCACATGTAGGTGCCGACGCTGTCGCCCGCGTGGCCGGCGTCGCCCGCGCGCAGGGCGGTGAACATGCGCACCTGCCCGGCGGGCTGGGTGATCTGGCACAGCGAGCACATCGCCGAGCCGCCCGCGAGCCGCGTCTCGGCGGCGCGCAGCACGATGCCCACGGGGCGGGTGCCCCGCCAGAACACGAGGTAGCCGCGGTGGGCGGTCGAGCCGTCCCGCCAGCCCAGGAACTCGCGGTCGTCCCACAGCACCTCGTGCAGCCCCGGCAGCGGGATGCGGTCGGTGTCGATCGCGCCCGCGTTGACGAAGCAGTCGCGGATCTCGGCGGCGGTGAGTGCAAGCATGTGGCCCCAGGCTAGCCCGACCGCACGGATGCGGCTCAGAGTCCGCGCACGACCATCTCGACGAGGGCGCGGCCGGCGGCGGTCGCGGTGTCGCGGTCGAGGCCCCGCAGCGGCCCCTCGAGCACGAGCATCGCGAGCCCGTGCACCGACGACCAGGCGAGCAGTTCGGCGCCCGGTCGGCGCTCGGGCGGCAGCGCGCCCGTCGCGACGAGCTCGTCGAGCACCTGCGAGAGCAGGCCGAACGGGCTCCGACCTCCCGGGCCCGCCTTCTCGGGGCCGAACGCCCGGTTCAGGTCGGCCGGCACGCTGAACGCGGCCCGGAACAGCCCCGGCTCGTCGCGCGCGAACCGCAGGTAGCCGATGCCGACGGCGCGCAGCCGCTCCTGCGCTCCCGCGACGTCGGTGCCGGGTGGCACCTGGGCGAGCTCCTGCTCGATCGAACGGGCCGCGTGGCCCTGCGCCGCGTCGCTCACCGCCTGCACGAGCGCCGCACGGTCGGCGAAGTGGCGGTACGCGGCGTTGGGCGAGACCCCGGCGCGGCGGGTGGCCTCGCGCAGCACCACGGCATCCGGGCCGCCCTCGCGGGCGAGTTCGATGCCGGCGTCGAGCAGCGCCTGGCGTAGGTCGCCGTGGCGGTAGCTGGCGCGGGGCGTGCTCATGTGTCTCCGGAACGCGTCGGGTGTTGCTCAGATCCTAGGGGCGCGGTCATGTGGACGGCGTACACATGACAGGATGTCACCCTTCGGTGCCGACACAATGGTCACGTGACCCTCGTCGATGCGCTCCGTTCCGACCTCGAGGCGGCCCGCTACCGCGTCGACCGGCTCGACGGGCTGTGGGGTGCGGAGGCGGAGGCCGCGCTGCGTCGCGGCAACCGGGTGCCCGCCGCCCGCGCGCTCGCCGCATCCGCGGAGCCGGTCGCGGTGCTCGCCCGGCTCTTCGTGCTCGGCGAGACGGTCGCCGCGGATGCCGTGGCCGCCGCCCTGCCGGCGCTCGGTCTCGGGGGTGCCGCCGAGCTGGGGCTCCTCGAGGCGGACGCGGGGCTCGCGCGCCCGCTCGTCGACCTGCGGCCGTACGCCTTCGTCGACCTGCACGGCGCGGGGGAGTGGTGGATCGCCTCCGACCTCGGCGAGCTCGCGACGGGCGGCACCCTGCGCGTCGACCACGTGCTCGGCGTCGGCGGCGCCTCCACGACGCTCGCCGGCCTGCAGTTCTCGACACCCGTCGCCACGGCGCTCGACCTCGGCACCGGCTGCGGCATCCAGGCACTGCACGCGCGCCGCTTCGCCGACCGCGTCGTCGCCACCGACATCTCCGAACGCGCCCTGCGCTACGCGCGCCTGAACGCCGAGCTCAACCGCGTCGAGGGCATCGAGTTCCGCCTCGGCGACCTCTACGCACCGCTCGCGGGCGAGCGGGTCGACCGCATCGTGTCGAACCCGCCGTTCGTCATCACCCCGCGCAGCCCCGAGGTGCCGGCCTACGAGTACCGCGACGGCGGGCTCGAGGGCGACGCGCTCGTCGCCGCCGTGATCGCGGGAGCCGCCGCGCACCTGGCGCCCGGTGGCACGGCGCAACTGCTCGGCAACTGGGAGTACCGCGCCGGCGTCGATGGCCTCGAGCGCGCCGCCGACTGGGCCACGGACGCCGGCCTCGACTGCTGGATCGTCGAACGCGAGCAGCTCGATCCGGCGCGCTACGCCGAGACCTGGATCCGCGACGGCGGCACGCGGCCCGGCACCCCCGAGTTCGAGCGGCTGTGCGCGGCCTGGCTCGACGACTTCGCCCGCCGCGGCGTCACGGGCGTCGGCTTCGGCTACCTCGTGCTGCGCCTGGCCGACGGCACACCGCCGTTCCGACGCGCCGAGCGCGTGAGCGCCCCGCTCGACGAGGTCGCCGGGATCGGCGCGCACCTCGCCGAGTGCCTCGCGGCGCGCGACCTCGTCGCCGCGCTCGACGACGAGACGCTGCTCGGGCTGCGGCTGCGGGTCGCCCCCGACGTCACCGAGGAGCGCAGCCACTGGCCGGGCGAGGCCGACCCCTCCGTCATCCTGCTGCGTCAGGGCGGGGGGCTGCGCCGCGAGCTGCGCGTCGACCCGGCGCTCGCGGCGGTGGTCGGGGCGTGCGACGGCGAGCTCCCGCTCGGCGTCATCGTCGACGCCGTCGCCGCGCTGCTCGAGACGGATGCCGCCCCGCTGCGTCTCGGGATCGTCGCCGAGGTGCGCGAACTGGTCGCCGACGGGGTCCTCCGTCCGCTCGTCTAGCCGACAGCCAGCCGCATCACAGCCGCCGTCCAGGCCGCCCGCTTAGCGTGACGACCGGAGGCGCTTTCATGGGATTTCTCGATCGGTTGTTCGGATCGGATGAGCCGCAGGCGCGCACCCGGGAGCCCGTCCCGGCGGCCGACACGGTCGACCGGCGTGCGATCGAGCGCTACCGCTACCTGCTGCGCACCGCCCCGCCCGAGACGATCGAGCAGGTGCACGCCGAGGCCTTCGCCCGCCTCACCGACAGCCAGCGCGCCCTCATCTACGAGGAGCTCAGCCGCGGCGCCGGCACGGGTGAGCGTCCGCTGTCGAGCGAGCCGGCGACCCTCGCGCGCGCGGCGACCCGCGCCGAGCTGCGCTCGCCGGGATCTCTCGAGCGCTCCCTCTCCGGCAGCACCGCGGGCGTGACGCCCGGCGGTCCGTCGTTCGGGTCGATGCTCGCGAGCTCGATGCTCGGCACGGTCGCGGGCTACGTGATCGGGTCGGCGCTCGTGAGCGCCTTCCTGCCGTGGGACGCCGCCTACGACCCGGCCGCCTCCGACACGGGGGCCTCCGACGCGGGTGCCGACGCATCCGCGGATGCCGACTTCGGCTCGGCCGACTTCGGCTCGGCCGACTTCGGCGACTTCGGGTTCTGACCCGAGCGCAGCAGCAGCACCGCCACGGCGTAGCCGAGCGCCGCGACCACCGCGAGCACGGCATCCAGCCCCAGCATCGTGATCGCCACGGTCGGCACGATCGTGAGGGCGCCGGCCACCGCGAGCACACCCGTCGACGCCGGACGGTCCACCGGCAGCGGGTGCTCGAACCGGCCCACCGCGAACGACAGCAGCACGAGCAGCCCGAGCACCACGAGGTAGACGAGCAGCCGCGACCACCACCAGGCGGCACTGCCCGGCACGGGGCCGAGCGCGGGCACCAGCAGACCGAGCCCCGCGAGCGCGACGATGAGCGGCAGGTGCCACAGGTAGATCGTCATGAGCCGCGTGCCGACCACGTACACGACGCCGCGGGCGGCCCGCGTGCGCATGAGCGCCGTGAGGGGCGCCTTGAGCAGCTGCAGCAGCGCGGCCTGGCCGAGCCCGAGCGCCACGAGCGGCAGGGTCGGCGGGTTGAGGTTGGTGAGCATGTTGTCGGAGTACGGACCCCACACGGTCATCGGCACGAGGCTCGCCCAGCACAGCGCCGCGATCCCCAGCAGCTGCCACCAGGCGCGGCGGGCGAACCAGCCGTCGGCGTACCAGAAGCCCAGCTGCTGCACGAGCGGCCACACAAACAGCAGGTTGAGGTAGCCGAGGAAGCTCATGCCGGAGTCGTCCTGCGGCACCCACGGCAGCGAGAACTGCAGCACGTCCACCGTCACGACGCACGCGAACAGCACGCCGAGCGTCGCGCGCGGGGCCCGCTCGTGCCAGCCGTGCAGCGCGGGCGCGGCGAGCTGGCAGATGAGGTAGGCGCCGAGGAACCACAGCGGGCTGCCGACGCCCGTCGCGACCGAGTCGACGAGCGCCGGGTCGACGCCCAGCAGCGTCGCGCCGGTGAGCGCGATCGCCAGGAACAGCAGCGCCGGCAGGGCCGGGCGGGCGAGACGCTGCATGCGTCCGTGCACGAAGGAGCGCGCCGCGAGCCCGGCATCCGGGATGCGGCGGCGCGTGCTGCGCAGCGAGGTCGCGGTGGCGAAGCCGCCCACCACGAAGAACAGCGGCATGATCTGCCCCGCCCAGGTGGCCGCCCAGAACCACGGCTGCTGCTCGAGGGGACGGCTCACCGAGATGCCGCCCGAGGCATCCGGGCCCACCCCCACGAACATGAGGTGGATCGCCACGACCATGAGCACGCAGAACACACGCGCCAGGTCGAGCGTCAGGTCGCGCCGGTCGAGGGCGCTGCCGCCGACCGGAGTGGGGTACGCCGTCGTCACGAGCACACTGTAGCGGCGGGGCGCGCGGATGCGGGCACGCCACGTCCCCGGGACGCCGCGCGGCGCCCGGGTGGTGGCTCAGTCGCCCGCGAGGATGCGGATGGCTGCGTCGAGGTCGTGCGACTGCCCGACCTCGACCGAGGTGTTGAAGATGTCACCGCGGAGGGTCACGTACACGGAACCCGTCTCGAGGATGTAGCCGAGCACGTGCTTCCCCGCACGGACCCGGTGGACATCGTCGAGGACCCGTTCGACCTCGAGCACGGCGATCGTCGTCGGCGATTCGATCGTGTGGTGCATGGCGGAGCGTCCCTTCTCGATCTCTCCCTCGTTCGGGGGACGTTTCCATTAGACGACCGCTCGCCTGCGTGTGACAAGGGAATACCTCGGGAGTTGTCCGAGTGTTACCGAAAAGCTCGCCATGGTGACGTTCCCACGGCTTGCCGAGGCGGATGCCAGGGTTCTGCCAGGAAGCTGAGGCACCGTGGATAGCGGCCCGGGAGGCTTCGGTGTGATCATTCCGCCGTCCATCCGCCCTCCCGATCGACGGCCCGACCGATCCGACGGCGCGCAGCTGCGCTGAACCGCTCCGCGGTTCGAGAAACCCGAAAGACCCGACCTCGTGCCCCACCCGTCTTCACCCGTTCACGCGTCCGCGCACCTCCACGCACCGCTCCGCGGCTTCCTCGCCGTCAGCCGTCGCACCCTCGCGATCGGCACCCTGGCGCTCATCATGGCCCTCGTCGTCGTGCACGACCTGCCGGCGAGCGCCACGACCGTCGCCGCGCCCGAGGTGGAGCTCGAGGGGCAGGAGCTGAACATCACCATGGCATCCGTCACCTCGAAGCTGAGCGCCCCCGTCACCGAGGAGCGCGACGGCTACGACGTCATCACCTACTCGATGGTGCAGTGGCCGGTCGACCCGTCGAGCACCGTCACGGCCGGCTTCGGGCACCGCTCGGCGCCGTGCGTGGGCTGCTCCACCAACCACTCCGGCGTCGACTGGACCCCCGGCTACGGCACGCCCGTGCACGCGATCGCCGACGGCGTCGTCGTCGCGCGCTCGATGTCCGACTGGGGCAGCTACGTCGTCATGCAGCACGACATCGACGGCCAGACCGTCTACAGCGGCTACGCCCACCTCGTGAGCGGCTCGAACGTGCCGGTCGGCACGGTCGTCTCGCGCGGCGACGTCATCGGGCTGATCGGCAACACGGGCCCCACCTCGGGAACCCACCTGCACTTCTCGATCATCGTCGACGAGAACACCTTCGTCGACCCGCTCGCCTGGCTGCGCACGCACGTCACCGAGGCCTGGGCGGGCTGACAGCGCGGGCCGCCCCGGATACGGTGGCAGGGTGCCCGAGACCGTCATCCGCCCCGTCGCGGTCGGCGACCTCGCCGCGCTCGTCGCGATCAACGACGCGGCGACGCCGGCCGTGCCCGTGACGCCGCCGGACGAGTTCGCCTCCCTCGTCGCCGACAGCACGCTCGCGCTCGTGGCCGAGCGGGATGCCGTGCCGGTGGGCTTCGTGCTCGCGATGGTCCCGGGGCTCGACTACGCGAGCGAGAACTACCGCTTCTTCTCGGCGCGCTCCGACGACTTCCTCTACATCGACCGCATCGTGCTCGCTCCCGCGGCGCGCGGCGCGGGGCTCGGGCGCGAACTCTACGGGCGGGTGTTCGACGCGGCCCGGGCGCGCGGCGCCTCCGAGGTCACCTGCGAGGTGAACGTCGAGCCGCCGAACCCCGAATCGCTCGCCTTCCACGCGGCGATGGGCTTCGCCGAGGTGGGGCGTCAGGCGACGAAGGGCGGCGCGATCGTCGTGGCGCTGCTCGCGGCGCCCGTCTGAGCCGTCCGCGCGCGAGCCGCGGGCTCAGTCCTCGTGCGGGCGCTCGCCCGTCGTGTCGTCGAGCAGCTCCTGCAGGGCGCGGTCGACGTCGTCCTCCGCGGGCTCGTCTCCCGTGAGCCGCGCGATGAGCAGCGTCGGGTCGTCGATGTCGCGGTCGGTCGGCACGATGTCGGGGTGCGCCCACAGGGCGTCCCTCGCCTCGGCGCCCACGGCATCCGTCACCGCCTGCCACATGGCCGCCGCCTCGCGCAGGCGCCGCGGGCGCAGCTCGAGGCCCACGAGGCTCGCGAACGCCGACTCTGCGGGGCCCCCCGCGGCGCGCCGACGACGCACCGACTCGGCGATCGCCGCCGACTTCGGCAGCCGCGTGGTCGCCTGGGCGGTCACGACATCCACCCAGCCCTCCACGAGGGCGAGCATGGTCTCCAGACGCGACAGCGCCGCGAGCTGCTCCTCCGTCTTCGGCGGGATGAGCTTGCCGCTCGTCATCGCCTCACGCAGCGCCTCGGGGTTCTGCGGGTCGAAGTCGGCGGCGAGCTCCTCGAGGGGGCCCGTGTCGATGCGCACCCCGCGCGCGTAGTCGGTGACCTGCGTGAGCAGGTGCAGCCGCAGCCACTTCGCGTGCCGGAACAGCCGTGCGTGGGCGAGCTCGCGCACCGCGAGGTACAGGCGCACCTCGTCGATCGGGATCTCGAGGCCCTTCGCGAAGCCGTCGACGTTCTGCGGCACGAGCGCCGCCTGGCGCGTCTCGCCGTCGAGCAGCGGGATGCCGACGTCGCCGCCCGACACCACCTCCTGGGCGAGCTGGCCGACCACCTGGCCGAGCTGCATCGCGAACAGGGTGCCGCCGACGTTGCGCATCAGCCGGCCGGCGTCGCCCAGCACCGACTGCAACTCCTCGGGGGCCTGCTCCTCGAGCACCTCGGTGAGCGCCGTCGCGATCGAGGTGGCCACCGGCTCGGCGAGCTGGGTCCAGACCGGCATCGTCGCCTCCGCCCAGCCGGCGCGCGTCAGCAGGGTCGGCTCGGTCGTGAGCGCGGCGATGTCGGTGGCCTCGTCGAGCCACAGGGCCGCCACATGCAGCGCCTGCTCGAGGGCGGAGACCTCGGCGGGGGTCGCCGCGACGGCGGAACGGGCCGCGAGGGCGGTGGCCTGCTCGCGGGCGAGACCCCAGTTGATGCCGTCGCCCGAGTTCTGCAGCGCCTGCTGCAGCTGGCCGATGAGGCGCTGCACGAGCTCCGGATCGGCGGGCAGTCCGGCGGCGCTCGCGAGCTGGGCGGGGTCGAGGTCCGAGTTGCCGGAGAGGAAGTCGCGCAGCATGTCGCGGAACTCCTCGCCCGGGTCGCCGTCTCCGTCTCGCATCGGGTCGCGCGGGTCGTCTGCCATGTGGTCAACGCTAGACCCCGCTCCCAGGGAAGCACCGGGGGTTGGCCCTAGGCTGGGCCCGTCTCGGCTGCGCCCGCAGCGAACACGGAGGACCCTCGTGACGCTGTTCCCGGCCGCCCCGCCGCAGGAGCGCAGCACCCGTGGCCAGCTGGTCGGGCAGGTGCTCATCCTCGCCGCCGTGCTCGCGACGCTGCTGCTCGCGATCTCGCCGAGCCCCTACGTCGTCGAACGACCCGGCCCCGTCTACGACACCCTCGGCACGACCGACGTCGACGGAGACGAGGTGCCCGTCATCGACATCTCGGGCGCCGAGACCTACCCGACCGACGGGCGGCTCGACCTGCTCACCGTCTACCTCGACGGCTCGCCCGACCATCCGCTCGACTGGTTCGACGTCATCGCCGCCTGGTTCGACCCGCGCAAGGCGGTGCTGCCCGTCGAGTCGGTGTTCCCCGCCGGGCAGACGCAGGAGGAGTCGGACGCGCAGAGCGCCCTCGACATGCAGCAGTCCCAGCAGACGGCGACGGCCGCCGCGCTCACCGAGCTCGGCATCGACTTCGACTCGGTCGTCACCGTCGGAGCGGTCTCCGAGGGGGCGCCGGCCGACGGCGTGCTCGAGGAGGGCGACGAGCTGCTGACCGTCGGCGGCACGGCCGTCTCGACGGATGCCGGACTCCGCGCCGCCGTGCAGGCGGGCGGGGTCGGCGAGCCGCTCGAGCTCGGCATCCGGCGCGACGGGGTGGAGCAGGCCGTCACCCTGGTGCCGGTCGAGCGCTCCGCCGGCGACCCGACCCCGATCATCGGGGTGGTGCCCGCCATCGAGTACGACTTCCCGTTCGACGTCGACATCCGCCTGCAGGACGTCGGAGGGCCGAGCGCCGGCATGATGTTCGCGCTCGCCATCGCCGACAAGCTCACCCCCGGCGCGATCACCGGCGGCGAGCATGTGGCCGGCACCGGCACGATCGCCGCCGACGGCGCGGTGGGCGCGATCGGCGGCATCCGGCAGAAGATGATCGGCGCCCGGGATGCCGGAGCCGACTGGTTCCTCGCCCCCGAGGCGAACTGCGACGCCGTCGTCGGGCACATCCCCGACGGGCTCACCGTGTTCGCCGTGTCGACGCTCGCCGAGGCCACCGACGTCGTCACGGCGATCGGCGACGGCGCCTCGACCGCCGGGTTCGCGGGCTGCTCGCCCTGAGCTCCCAGAGCCTGCCCAGGAGCGCGCCCCTAGGATCGTGGTGAGCCGCGGGGACCGCATCCACCCCGCTGACCCGCAGGAGTGTTACCCGTGACATCCGTCAGCAGCACCGATCCCCGCACGCGTGGGCGCAGCACCGTCGCCATCGTCATCGCCGTGCTCGCCGTCATCGTCGTCGGCTTCCTCGTCTTCGCGAACCTGTACGCCGATGTGCTCTGGTTCGACCAGCTCGGCTACCTGCCGGTGCTCACGACGCAGTGGACCGCCATGGCGGTCATGTTCTTCATCGGCTTCGCCACCACC
The DNA here is from genome assembly GCF_003627075.1 of Protaetiibacter intestinalis. NCBI lineage: Bacteria > Bacillati > Actinomycetota > Actinomycetes > Micrococcales > Microbacteriaceae > Protaetiibacter > Protaetiibacter intestinalis. The sequence continues at coordinate 2,256,314 of NZ_CP032630.1, forward strand.
GGCCTCGCCATCTGGCTGAGCGTGTACCTGGCGTTCCGCTCGCGGCCGCTCTACCAGAAGCTCAACTCGCAGCTCGACCGCTACCAGCAGGTCGTCGAGCCGCTGCGCCGCCTCGCGATGGTCGGGATCCCGGTGCTGCTCGGCCTCTTCGTGGGTGTCTCGACCGCTTCGCGCTGGGCGGTGGCGCTGCAGTTCGTGAACCGCACCCCGTTCGGCCAGACCGACCCGGTGTTCGGCTTCGACATCTCCTTCTTCGTGTACGAGCTGCCGTTCTACCGCGGCGTCGTCGCCTACGCCTCGGCCATCGTGCTCATCGCGGGCCTCGCGGCGATCGCCACCCACTACCTGTACGGCGGCATCCGCATCAACGGTCGCGAGGTGCGCATCACGCGGCCCGCGCGCATCCAGATCGCCGTCACCGCGGCCGTCTACGTGGCGCTGCAGGCGGTGAGCATCTGGCTCGACCAGTACGCCACCCTCACCGACGACACCGGCATCGTCACGGGTGCGACCTACACGGATGTCAACGCCGGCATCCCGGGGCGCGCCATCCTCGCCGGGATCGCGGCCCTCGTGGCGGTGCTGTTCATCGTGACCGCCGTCATCGGACGCTGGCGGCTGCCGCTCATCGGCACCGGCCTGCTCATCGTGTCGAGCCTCGTGATCGGCACCGTCTACCCGGCGATCGTGCAGCGGTTGACGGTCGACCCGAACGCCCGCACCGCGGAGGCCGAGTACATCAACCGCAACATCGAGGCCACGCGTGCCGCCTACGGCGTCGACGACATCGACGTCGTGCCCTACGACGCGGTCACGACCGCCTCCTCCGGCGCCCTCCGCGAGGACGCCGAGACCACCGCGAGCATCCGCATCCTCGACCCCGCGCTCGTGAGCGACACCTTCTCGCAGCTCGAGCGGGTGAAGCAGTACTACCAGTTCGCCGACCACCTCGACGTCGACCGCTACGAGATCGACGGCCAGACCCAGGACACCGTGCTCGCGGTGCGCGAGCTCAACCAGGCCGGGCAGAACTCCTCGAGCTGGTACAACAACACCCTCGTCTACACGCACGGCTTCGGCGTCGTGGCGGCCTACGGCAACAAGCGCACGGTCGACGGCCAGCCGGAGTTCCTCGAGTCGGGCATCCCGTCGACGGGCGAGCTCGGCGACTTCGAGCCGCGCGTGTACTTCGGCGAGAAGTCGCCCACCTACTCGATCGTCGGCGGCCCGGAGGGTGCCGACCCGATCGAGCTCGACTACCCCTCGGGTGGCGAGGAGAGCGACGTCAACGCGAAGACCACCTACGCCGGCGACGGCGGCCCGGTGCTCGACAACATCGTCAAGAAGCTCGTCTACGCGCTCAAGTTCCAGTCGGCCGACCTGCTGCTGTCGGATGCGGTGACCTCCGAGTCGCAGATCCTGTACGACCGCGACCCGCTCGACCGCGTGAAGAAGGTGGCGCCGTACCTGACGCTCGACTCGGACACCTACCCGGCCGTCGTCGACGGGCACGTGGTGTGGATCGTCGACGGCTACACGACGACCGCCGACTACCCCTACTCGAGCATCGAGCAGCTGTCGTCGACGATCGCCGACACCTACACGCCGGCGCCCGGGTACCCGATCGACGACATCAACTACATCCGCAACTCGGTCAAGGCCACCGTCGACGCCTACACGGGCGAGGTCACGCTCTACGCGTGGGACACCGACGACCCGATCCTGAAGACCTGGCAGAAGATCTTCCCCAGCTCGCTGCGCCCGGCATCCGAGATGAGCGCCGAGCTCACCTCGCACGTGCGCTACCCGGCCGACCTCTTCAAGGTGCAGCGGTCGATCCTGCAGACCTACCACGTGACCAACGCGGGCACCTTCTACTCGAGCGAGGACGCCTGGGCCACGCCCGACGACCCGACCCAGACGAACGAGGTCGCGCAGCCGCCGTACTACCTGACGATGCAGGTGCCCGGCAGCACGAGCCCCGCGTTCACGATCTACTCGACCTACATCCCGCGCACCCAGGCGGGCTCCGACAGCCAGAGCGTGCTCACGGGCTATCTCACGGCCAATGCGGACGCGGGGGAGGACTACGGCAAGCTCACGCTGCTGACCCTGCCGTCGCAGACGACGGTGCCCGGCCCCGGCCAGGTGCAGAACTCGTTCAACACCGACACCGAGGTGGCGAACCAGATCGCCCTGCTCGAGCGCGGCTCGACGACGGTCACGCGCGGCAACCTGCTGACCCTCCCGGTCGGCGGCGGTCTGCTCTACGTGCAGCCGGTCTACGTGCGCTCGACCGGTGAGACGAGCTACCCGCTGCTGCGCAAGGTGCTCGTGGCGTTCGGCGACAAGGTCGCGTTCGAGGACACCCTCGACGAGGCCCTCGACGCGCTCTTCGAGGGCGACTCGGGCGCCCCCGCGGGAGACGCGGATGCCGAGGGCGGCGACGAGGGCACCGGGACCGACGAGGGCACGGGCGAGACGCCGGGCACCGACGAGGGCACCGGTTCGGACGTCGACTCCTCGGCCCTCAAGGAGGCGCTCGCGGACTACAAGAAGGCGCTCGACGACCGCACCGCCGCCTACGCCGACGGCGACCTGGTCGCCGCCGCCGAGGCCGACCAGCGCATGCAGGAGGCCGTCGAGCGCGCCATCGAGCTCGCCGGCTGACGCCCGCCGCGGTCCCGTCTCGCATCCCGCTCCGACGCTCTTCCCCTCGTTCCCGCCCTTCCCATCCTTCCCATCTCAAGGAGTCCGGCAACCCATCTCAAGGACTCCGCGTGACGGATGCGACGGATGCGGCTGCTGAGCAACGTCGACGCCGCGCGCTCCTTGAGATGGGTTGCCGGACTCCTTGAGATGGGATGCGGATGGGGTGCCTCGGCGGCGGGAAGCCCGCGGTCGGCGGGCGTCCCGGTTCCGTGCTAGGCTCATTCCTTGTGCCGCGGGGTGGAGCAGCTCGGTAGCTCGCTGGGCTCATAACCCAGAGGTCGCAGGTTCAAATCCTGTCCCCGCAACCAAATGAAGAAGGCCGTCCGCAAGGGCGGCCTTCTTCATTGTCCGGCGCAGGGGCGCAGATGTTCGCTATATTCAGACTATGGTGAAAATAGATCCCGCGGCGCCGCTCGACCGGCGGCTTACGCGCCCCGGGGCGGAGCTCGCCTTCGCCGACTCCGGCGAAGGCGCACCGGCGGTCGTCCTCACCCACGGCGCGGGCATGGACCACACGATGTGGGACGAGCAGGCACCCGCCCTCACTGCGGCCGGCCATCGCGTGGTGCTCTGGGACCTGCGCGGGCACGGTGCGTCGACGCTCGACCCGGAGGTGCGCTTCACGGCCGCGGACGCGCTCGACGACCTCTCGGCGCTCCTCGACGCCTGCGGCATCGATGACGCGGTGCTCGTCGGGCACTCGCTCGGCGGGAACCTCTCGCAGGCCTACGCCCGCGCCCATCCGAGCCGGGTCGCCGGGCTGATCGTGCTGGACTCGACGTGGAACACCGGCCCGCTCTCCGCGATGGAGCGGTTCGCACTCCGCATCGCGGCACCCTCGCTCGCCCTCATCCCGGCGCGCGTCCTTCCGGGGCTCATGGCGCGCGCCTCGTCGGTCGTGCCGTCGGTGGTCGCGCGCACCGAGGCGGTCTTCGCCCGGATGCCCAAGTCGCGCTTCCGGGACGTGTGGTCGGCCACCATCTCGTTCGTCGACCCCGACCCGGCCCACCGCTCCGCCGTGCCGCTCGCCCTCGTGCGGGGCGCGCAGGACCGCACCGGCAACATCGCCACCGCGATGGCGCGCTGGGCCGAGCACGAGGGGATCACGGAGCACGTCATCCCGGACGCCGGTCACATCGTCACGTGGGATGCGCCGACCGCGACCGCGCAGACCCTGCTCCGGATCCTCGAGCAGTGGCGCGGTCCGACGGCGCCCGACGGTGGCGCGGTGCGCGCATGAGCACCGAACGGCAGCGCTTCGTGGATGCGATGGGCGACATGCTCGCGGGCTGGAACCTGCCCCGGGCGACGGGTCGCGTCTACGGTCACCTGCTGCTGCGGGGTGAGCCGTCGAGCTCCGAGGAGCTGCGCGACGCGCTGTCCCTGAGCTCGGGCGCGGTCAGCACCGCGATCCGGGAGCTGGTGTCGTGGGGGCTCGCACGCACCATCCCGCAGCCGGGGAGCCGTCGTCTGTTCGTCGAGGCCGCCGGCGGCTTCGAGCAGCTCCTCGCCGCCAGTCACGAGCGCACCCGGATGTTCATCAGGACGCTGCAGGCGGCCGAGCAGCTCACGGAGGATGCCGACGCGACGCAACGTCTGCGCGACGTCGTCGACATGTTCGCCGGCTACGTCGACGCCGGCGAACGCATCCTCCGGGAGCGTGCGCGCCCGCCTCAGTAGAACAGCAGGTCCTCGTCGATGGACATGAAGACGGTGTCGATGCCGTCGCCCGCGGGGGAGAAGGCGACGACCGGCCCCTCGGAGGAGCGGCCCACGATGACGTCCTCGGGGAAGTAGTCGGCGTAGTAGACGCTCGTGCGGTAGCCGTCGACGGTCGCCTCGGGGAGCGCGAAGTCCCAGGTGCCGACGCCCGGCCCCACGTAGTCGAGCGAGAGCACCGCGTCGACGGGGCTCAACTGGTCGTCGGCCTCGCTCGCGGCGATGACGACGCGCACCGGATCGGTGAAGTAGCCCTCGAGGGCGGCCGTGTTGCCGCTCGCGATCGCATCGCGCACGTTCTCGACGAGGGCGGGGTCGACGGTTCCCGACGGGGTCGTGGACGTCGGCTCGGGAGTGGGCTCGTCGGTCTCGGCCGTCGGGGTGGGCGTGTCGACGACGCTGGGGCTCGGACTCGGGTCGGGCGGCAGCGGATCGCAGGCGGTCAGGGCGGTCGCGAGGCCGACGGCGGCGAGCGCCAGGAGGATCGTGCGGGGACGGGGGGTGGAGCGGGAGGGCGGGAGCATCGTGCACCTCGTTCTCTCGTGGTGGTGGTGGTGCGCCGATGATAACGCCCGCCGCCCCCGAAACGTGGGGGCGTAGTGTGACCGTTATGAACGCCGAAGACGCCCCGTTCGCGGTCGCCGTGGCGCAGTTCGCGCCGGGCGACGACACCGCGGCCAACCTGGAGACGATCTCGCGGCTCGCCGTCGACGCCGCCTCACGCGGGGCGATGCTCGTGGTGTTCCCCGAGTACTCCTCCTACTTCACCGCCACGATGGGCGCCGACTGGGTGGAGCACGCCCAGACCCTGCACGGGCCGTTCGTGCGCGGGCTCGCCGAGATCGCGGTCGAGCTCGGCGTCCACGTCATCGCCGGGATGCTGGAGCTCGTGCCCGGCGAGCCGGAGCGCGCCGCGAACACGATCGTCGCGCTCGGCCCCGACGGGGAGCTCGTGGCCCACTACCGCAAGCAGCACCTCTACGACGCGTTCGGCCAGCGGGAGTCGGACTGGATCGTGGCCGGCCCCGTCGAGGAGCCGCGCACCTTCGCCGCGGGCGGCTTCACGGTCGGCATCCAGACCTGCTACGACGTGCGCTTCCCCGAGGTGACCCGGCGCCTCGTCGACGCGGGCGTCGACCTCGTGCTGCTGCCGAGCGAGTGGGTGCGCGGGCCGCTCAAGGAGTCGGCGTGGCGCACTCTGGTCACCGCCCGCGCCATCGAGAACACGGTCTTCGTGGCGGCGGCCGACCAGGCTCCGCCCGTGGGCGCCGGCAACAGCATGGTGGTCGACCCGATGGGGGTCGAGCTCGTGACGATCGGCGAGGGCACGGACACCGCGGTCGCCTGGATCAGCCCCGCCCGCATCCGGCAGGTGCGGCACGTCAACCCGGCGCTCGAGCTGCGCCGGTTCCGGGTCGTCGAGCGGTAGCTCAGGCGCCCTTCAGCACCGTGTTCGCGGCCGCGCGGGCCTGGAAGGCGATGACGATGAGCACGACGCCGGCGAGGATCGCGTAGGCGCCGAGCACGTAGATGAGCGCGATGCCGGCGCGCGCCGGGTTGCCGATGAGCATGATCGCGAGGATCACGCCGAAGACGATCGACAGCACCGACAGCACGATCCCGTAGACCTTCGCGCCGCCGTTCGAGAGCGCGGCGGCCGCCGGGATGCCGAAGATGCCGCCGACGATCGCCCACATCGCGATGATCCAGAGCAGCACGAGCAGCGCGAGCGCCCCCGCGGCGAAGGGGAAGATGAGCACCAGGATGCCGGCGATCAGGCCGACGACGCCGATCGTCAGCAGCCAGCCCCAGCTCGGGTCCTCCTTGCGGCGCGCGATCGCCTGCATGATGTTGACGACGCCGTCGGCGATCGCATAGATGCCGAACACCCACACGAACGCGACCGCGGTCGCGACCGGCCAGATGAAGGCCAGGATGCCGAGGACGATGGCGAAGATCCCGCGCAGCAGCACGAGCCACCACACCGACTTGATGAACCTGCTGACCTCGATCGCGTCCGACATGCGGTTGTCCCCTCCGAACCCGGCCGGGCATCCGCATCCGGCCTCGCGGCCGAGCCTAGCGAGGCCCGCCGGTGTCGGCCAGGGTCTCGGCGTAGCGGAAGAACGCGGCCTTGCCCGCGGCGGTGTCGGCGACCTCCGCGTCGACCGCGCGCTCGAGCAGCGTGATCAAGCCGCTCGCGACCGAGTCGAGGTGCTGACCGGGTGCCGACATCGAGACCCCCGAGCCGAGCACCGTGATGACCGCGGTGACCGCCGTGGCGTCGAAGTCGTGGCGTGCCGTGCCCGCGGCTTGCAGGGCCCCGAGCAGCTCCGGGTGGATCGAGAGCTGGGGCAGCGTCGTCACGCCGTCGATGGCCCGCATGATCCGGTTGAGACCGTCGGGGTCGCCGATGTACAGCGCACGGGCCAGCGGGTGCTCGTAGACGGCGCTCAGGGCGTAGCCGAAGATGCGCGAGGGCAGGCCGCCGCGCGGGTCGCGGTCGACGTTGTCGACGACGATCTGCGTGAGGTCCGCGGTCTCGCGCGTGAGCAGGTCGGCGAGCAGCCGCTCGAAGACGGGGTACGCGGCGGTGACGTCGGCACGGGGGATGCCGAGGGACTCTGCGAGCGTTCCGTAGCCGAGCGCATCCACGCCGTCGCCGATGACGATCTCGGCAGCCGCGTCGAGGATCCGCTCGGCAAGGGAGGTGGTGGGTTCCATGGTGCCGATCCGGGTTGTTTCAGTGCTGTGGTCAGCCTAGGGGCACGCTGGAACTGTCTGTACACCCTGTTCGGGGGTTCGCGTCATCCGGCGACACCCGCGAGGCGCGCGGCGGCCTCCTCGAGCACCTCGGTGCGCTTGCAGAAGGCGAACCGCACGTGCGAGCGGAACGGTGCGCGACGGTCCGGATGCACGAACGCGGTGAGCGGGATGCCGACGACGCCTGCCCGTTCCGGCAGCTCGCGACAGAACGCGGCCGCGTCCTCGACGCCGAGCGGTGCCGCATCCGCGATCACGAAGTAGGAGCCCGAGGGCCGGCTCACCGCGAAGCCCGCGGCCCGCAGTCCGTCCGACAGCAGGTCGCGCTTGGCCTGCAGCGCGGCGGCCGCACCGGTGAAGAAGGCGTCGGGGAGCCCCAGACCGAGCGCGATCGCCGGCTGGAACGGCGCGCCGTTCACGTAGCTGAGGAACTGCTTGACGGCGAGCACGGCATCCCGCAGCTCGCGGGCTGCGGTGACCCAGCCGATCTTCCAGCCGGTGGTCGAGAAGGTCTTGCCGGCGCTCGAGATCGACACGACCCGCCCGTGGGCTCCGGGCCGCGTCGCCGCCGGGACGTGCCGCACCCCGTCGAACACGAGGTGCTCGTACACCTCGTCGGTCACGACGATCGCGTCGTGCCGGTGGGCGAGCTCGATCGCCAGGTCGAGGAGGGCGGGGTCGAGCACGGCCCCGGTCGGGTTGTGCGGGCTGTTCAGCAGGATGACGCGCGTGCGGTCGCCGACGGCGGCGCGCAGGGCGTCGGGGTCGGGCCGGAAGTCCGGTGCCGCGAGCGGCACCGGCACGTGCCGCCCGCCCGCGAGCGCGATGATCGCGGCGTAGGAGTCGTAGACCGGCTCGAGGGTCACCACCTCGTCGCCGTCGTCGACGAAGGCGAGCAGCGTCGCGGCGAGCGCCTCGGTGGCTCCCGCGGTCACGAGCACCTCGGTGTCGGGGTCGACCTCGAGCCCGTAGAAGCGGCGCTGGTGGTGCGCGATCGCCTCGCGCAGCACCGGCATCCCGAGGCCGGGCGGGTACTGGTTGATGCCGGCGGCGATCGCCTCGCGCGCCGCCTCGAGCACCTCGGCGGGACCGTCCTCGTCGGGGAAGCCCTGGCCGAGGTTGATGGCCCCCGTCGCGGCCGCGAGCGCCGACATCTCGGCGAAGATCGTGGGGCGCGGGCTGCCGTCGTCGCCGAGCAGCAGGGCGCCGCGGGCGGCGCGCATCCAGGGTCGTGCGGTCACCCGCACACGCTACCGTCCAGGCGTCCGCAGCGAGCGCCGAGGCGAGCCGAAGTAGGCTCGCAGGGCGAGCATAGGGTTCGTTCAGCTTCGGATCGCACGCTGGCGAACGCGTGAAAGGAGCGCCCCCGATGTCCGAGAACGAGTCGTCAGCGAACCCCCAGCCCGAGACCTCCGAGCCGCGAGCCGTCGAGTCGGAGACGAGCGCACCGCCCGCCCCCTTCGTGCCCCCCGCCCCGATCGTGCAGCCCGCCCCGCCGGTGGCGACGCCCGCCCCCGCGGCCTTCTCCGCGGTCCCGCCGGTGCCGCAGGCCCCGGCCGCCGCATCCGCCACCCCGCCGGCTCCCCGCCAGCGCTCCGTCGCGGTTCCCGTCATCGCCGCCGCGGTCGTCGCGGCGCTCCTCGGGGGCGGTGCCGGCGCCGGCGTCGCCGCCTGGGCGATCACGAGCCAGACCTCCCAGCAGACGGCGAGCCCCGCCTCGCCGCAGACCATCACGGTCAACAACCCCTCGAGCGTCGACGCCGTCACGGCCGTCGCCGCGAAGGCGGCCCCCTCGGTCGTGACCATCTCGGTGACCGCCGGCAGCTCGGGCGGCACCGGATCGGGCGTCATCCTGAGCGAGGACGGCTACGTGCTCACCAACACCCACGTGGTCACGCTCGACGGCGAGTCCGCCGACGGCACGATCGAGGTCACGACGGCCGACGGCCGCATCTACTCGGCGACCGTCGTCGGCACCGACCCGATCGTCGACCTCGCCGTCATCAAGCTCGACGACGCCTCCGGTCTCACCCCCATCGAGTGGGGCGACTCGGACGCGCTCGACGTGGGCGACCAGGTCATCGCGATCGGCGCGCCCCTCGGGCTCTCGAACACCGTCACCGACGGGATCGTGAGCGCGCTCGACCGCAGCATCCAGATCGCCTCCTCGGCGGTGCCCGACTCGGGCGACACCGACCAGACCCCCGACCAGCAGCAGAACGGCGGCCAGGGCCCCTTCGACTTCTGGAACTTCGACCAGAACGGCGGCAGCTCCTCGAGCAACTCGGCGAGCTCCACGATCTCGCTCCCCGTCATCCAGACCGACGCGGCCATCAACCCCGGCAACTCGGGAGGCGCGCTGCTCGACGACGAGGGCAAGCTCGTGGGCATCAACGTCGCCATCGCCTCGACCGGCTCGTCGTCGGGGTCGAGCCAGAGCGGCTCGATCGGCGTCGGCTTCTCGATCCCGGCGTCGCTCGCGAAGCGCGTCTCGGAGGAGATCATCGCCGACGGCACCGCCAGCCACGGCCTGCTGGGTGCGAGCGTCAGCACGGCGACCTCCGAGGATTCGGATGTCGTGGGCGCCCTCATCCAGGAGGTCACCTCGGGCGGCGCCGCGGCATCCGCGGGCATCAAGGCCGGCGACGTGGTGACCGAGTTCAACGGCCACCCCATCACCAGCAGCACCGACCTCACGGCGCAGGTGCGCGCCCTCGCCGCAGGTTCGAGCGCCGAGCTCGTCTACCAGCGCGACGGCAAGGCGACCACCGTCACCGTGAAGCTGGGAGAACTGGACTCCTGAGTCCCGTCGCATCCGGCGGCATTGCTAGGCTCGACGGCACCGCGCACCCGCGCGGCGACCGGGAGGACGCATGGCACTGCCGCCGGATGCGTTTCCCGGCGTCTCGTACGTGATGCCCGTGCTCAACGAGGTGAACTACCTCGCCGACGCGGTCGGCTCGATCCTCGAGCAGCGCTACGAGGGCCCCGTCGAGGTGATCCTCGCGCTCGGCCCGTCGACCGACGGCACGGCCGAGGTCGTCGCCCGGCTCGTCGCGCAGGACGAGCGCATCCGGGTCGTCGAGAACCCCGGCATGGACATCCCCATCGGGCTCAACCTCGCGGTCGCCGCGGCCCGGCACCCCGTGATCGTGCGGGTCGACGCCCACTCCGAGCTCTCGGAGGACTACACGCGGCTCGGCGTGGCGGCGCTCGGCCGCACCGGGGCGGCCACCGTGGGCGGGGTCATGAGGGCGGTCGGGCGCCCGGGCGTGCAGGCCGCCGTCGCACACGCCTACAACAGCCGTTTCGGCCTCGGCGGCGGCGCCTACCACAGCGCCGACGCGAAGGAGGGGCCCGCGGAGTCCGCCTACCTCGGGGTCATGGACGCCGAGGTGCTGCGCGCGATCGGCGGCTACGACGAGACGGTGCGCCGGGGCGAGGACTGGGAGCTCAACTTCCGGCTGCGCACGGCCGGGCACCCCGTGTGGTTCGACCCCGCGCTGCAGGTGCGCTACTGGCCGCGTTCCAGTTGGGGCGCGCTCGCCCGGCAGTTCTGGGCCACCGGCGTGTGGCGCGGCGAGCTCGTGCGGCGTCTCGGCACCCGCAACTCGCTGCGCTACTTCGCCCCGCCGGCTCTCGTCATCGGGCTCGTCACGAGCGTGCTCCTCACGCCGTTCCTGGCCACCGGGCTCATCTCGGGCTGGATCGCGTGGGTGCTCGCGCTCGCCTACCTCGCGCCGGCGGCGTACCTCGTGCTGCTCGTCGTCGCGGCGGCGGGCGTCGGCGGCTCGCTCGGCGACCGCATCCGCTTCGCGTATGCCCTCGCGGTCATGCATCTGAGCTGGGGCGGCGGGTTCCTCGTCGGGGTGCTGCGCGGCGCGCGGGATGCCGTCGACACCTCGCGCACGGAGTCCTGAGGGCCGGAGCCCCGGAGGTCCGGATCCCGGCTCAGTCGGTCGGGAACCAGCCCGCGTCGATCATGCGGCGCACGACGCGCTCGCCCGCGTGCCCGTCGTCGAGCGGCGTGAAGCGCTCGCGCCAGCGGGAGCTCTGCTGGCGGTAGCGCTCGCGCGCCGTGTCGGCGTCGGCGATCGCGTCGAGCAGCTCCTCGCGGGTGCGCACGACCGGCCCCGGCGCCTCGGCGAGCAGGTCGAAGTAGAAGCCGCGCAGGTCGGAGCTGTAGTGCGCGAGGTCGGGGGTGAAGAAGATCACCGGCCGCCCGGTAGCCGAGAAGTCGAACATGACCGAGGAGTAGTCGGTGACGAGCACGTCCGCCACCTCGAGCAGGTCGGCCACGTTGGGGTAGCTCGTCACGTCGATGAGCCGATCGCCCTCGAGGTCGCGCCCGTAGCGCAGGGTGCGGGAGTGGCCGCGCACGAGCATGACGTGGTCGTCGCCGAGCTCCGCGGCGAAGCTCGTCAGGTCGAGGTAGTCGACCATCTCGGTGCGGTCGTCGCGCCAGGTGGGGGCGTAGAGCACCACGCGGGCTCCGTCGGGGATGCCGACCGCGGCGCGGATGCGTCCGGCATCCGCCCCTGAGACGAGGCGGTCGTTGCGCGGGTAGCCCTCGTCCCACGTCTCGCGCCCGAAGGCGTAGGCCGAGCGGAAGATGCGGGCGCTGTAGTTGTTCTGGGTGAGCAGGGCGTCCCAGCGCTCGCTCTCGCGCCGCACCGCGACGCGGGTGCGCAGGCCCACGTTCGGCCGGTCGATGCCGAGGCGTTTGAGCATCGTGCCGTGCCAGGTCTGCAGCACGTGCTGGTGCGGGCGCGGCCGGTAGCGCTTGCGCAGCCAGTCGTTGACGACGAGGGCCCGGGCCGCGGCCCGCACGCGCCACCACTCCCGGCTGCCCTCGATGAGCCGCACGTCGCCCTCGGGGATCGCGACCGAGCCGTCGACGACGCTCCAGTAGCGTGTCACCTCGGGGCGGATGCGGCGCAGCATCCGGGCGATCCCCGCCGGGTTGCAGGAGGCCGACTGGCCGTAGAAGCTCTCGAGGAAGACGGCGTCCTCGGGGCTCGGGCGGCTGCGCCGGTAGGCCCGCTCGAGGCGCCTCTGGTTGCGGGCGCCGCGCTCGTCGTCGGCGAGCGGTGCCGACACCCGCAGCTCGAGCCCGCCCGCGCGCGCGAGCAGTTCGGCATGGAACAGCGGATGCTCGTAGCGGGGAGGCAGCTCGGCGTCGAGCTCGAGGCGGCTCGTGGGCACCTCGGCGTCGAGGGTGAGGCGGTAGGAGCCCGAGGGCAGGGCGAGCTGCGGGGTGCCCCAGCGCGCGGCGAGCAGCGGCAGGCGCACGGTGAGCGCGCCGGGGCCGTCGACCACGGCATCCACCCGGGCGCGGGGGCCCTCGAGGCGCACACCGGTGACCGGGCGCGAGGGGTCGGCGACGGTCACGCGCAGGGCCGGGCCGTCGGCGGCGTCCTCGACGACCGCCTCGACGAGCCGGGCACGGGGGAGTCGCCCGTCGGGGGCGGCGCCCGCGGCATCCGCGCCGGTGCGCACGAGGATCTCGTGCAGCACGCGCTCGGCGGCGCGGCCGTCCGGGCGGTCGAAGTGCTCCTCGCGCAGCCAGGTGGTGAGCCGCGCGATCCGCTCGCCGAGCGGGGAGGCCGTGCCCGCCGCATCCAGGTGCTCGAGCACGTGCGGCCAGCTCGTGACGTAGCGGTCGTCGCTGAAGATGCGGTAGTTCTCGTACAGCCCGCGCGCGCGGGCGTAGAGCTCGACGTCGGGGGCGAAGAAGACGATGGGGCCGTCGACGAGCGCGTAGTCGTAGGCGATCGAGGAGTAGTCGGTGACGAGCACGTCGACGCCCGGGAGCGCCGGCGTCACATCGACCAGCTCGCGCGAGCCCAGCATCCGGATGCGGTCGGAGGCGGCGGGCCCCGCCGCGTAGTCGCCGAGGCCGAGCGGGTGCGAGCGCACGAGCAGCACGGCGTCGCGCGCCTCGAGCCAGCGGGCGATGAGCTGCCACTCCTCGCGGGTGGGCGCACCGGGGTCGGGGGCGCCGTCGCGCCAGGTGGGCGCGTAGAGCACGACGCGGGTGGCCCCGCCGAGGGGGCCCGCGGCATCCGCGATGAGCGTGCGCGCCGCCTCCCGCGAGGCGCCCGGGTCGCCCGAGAGGAGCACGTCGTCGCGCACGTCGCCGAGCGCCACGACGCGCTCGCGGCGCACCCCGAAGGCGCTCACGATGCGGGGCGCGACGAGCTCGGAGGCGACCGGGAACAGGTCGATGCCCCGGCCCGCGAAACGGTAGGCGCGCGACAGCACGGCGCGCACGTAGCGGTGGTCGGGCACCCCGCGGATGCGCAGGGCGGCGGGGGAGTCGAGGTGCAGCTTCTTGAGGGGGATGCCGTGCCAGAGCTGCACGACGAACCCGCCGCCCGTGGCGTAGCGGTTGACGTCGCCGAAGCCGTGCGTGACGACGAGCACGCGGGCGCGCAGGGTGATCCAGAATCCGCGGGCCGAGTGCTTCGCGACCGCGTCGAGACCCGCGGCGCGCGCTTCGGCGAGCTCGGCATCCGACCCGGCCAGCCACACCAGCCGCACCCGCTCGCCCAGCCGCTCGCGGGCCAGCCGGTAGAGCGGCAGGGCGCCCTCGCCGAGGCCGATACCCGAACCGAAGGCCCACAGCTTCGCGGTGCGCGGCACGAGCAGGGCGGCGAGCGCGCCGAGCGCGTAGAGGGGCAGGCGGAGCAACTTGCGGGCGTTGCCGGCGCCGAAGGTGAAAGTGGCCGGCACGTGACGATTCTGGCATGCCGACCCGGGCGGAACGGACGGTTCGCGCGGGCAACCGAACGGTAACGATGCCGCGGTCCGGCGCCGCCCGCGCGGGCGCGGCTGGTGTAATGGGACGGGCGTCCGCGCGCCCCGGGAAGGAACACGGCGGATGGGGATCGTCAGCGATCTGAAGGCGGCACGCAAGGTGCTGCGCAACGCGCTGCGCTCCCGCGAGACGCGTCGGGAACTGGCGCACCGCATCCAGACCGAGGGGACCGGCGAACCCGCCGAGGTGCACATCGCGGTGTACTTCGCCGACACGCGCGTGAACCTGTACCAGATCCGCCAGTGGTACGCGCCGCTCGCGGAGCTCGCGAGGACGCATCCGGTGACGATCATCACCCGCAGCCCGGGCGCGACGCTCACGCTCAAGAACGAGGCGCCCGTGCCGGTCGTGTACTGCCGCCGGGTGACCGACCTCGAGGCCTTCGTCGGGCGGCACGACGTGCGCATCGTGTTCTACGTCAACCAGAACATGAAGAACTTCCAGATGTTCCGGTACGGGCGCATGTGGCACGTGTTCATCAACCACGGCGAGTCCGACAAGATGTACATGACCACGAACCAGTTCAAGGCGTACGACTACGCGCTCGTGGCGGGCCAGGCGGCCGTCGACCGGCTCTCCGCGAAGCTGTGGGGGTACGACGTCGCCACGAAGGCGATCCCGATCGGGCGCCCGCAGGCCGACCACTTCGCGGGCGAGGTGCCCTACCCGGACGACGAGCGCACCGTCGTGCTGTACGCGCCCACCTGGGAGGGCGACCGCCCGGCCGCCGCCTACGGCTCGATCGCCTCGCACGGGGTGGCGCTCGCGGATGCCGTGCTCGCCTCGCCCGCGCACCGGCTCGTGTACCGCCCGCATCCGCGATCCGGGGTCATCGACCGCGCCTACCGCGCGGCCAACCAGCGCATCATCGCCGCGATCGCGGCGGCGAACGAGGCCGACCCGACCGCCCACCACGTGTACGACGACGGTCCGCAGCTCGGCTGGCAGCTGGCGGATGCCGACGTCGCCATCACCGACATCTCGGCGATGGTCTACGACCGCCTCGCGGTCGGCAAGCCGATCATCGTGGCGCGCCCCGCATCCCCGGACGCCGAGGTCGACGAGCAGGGCTTCCTCGGGGCGACCACCTGGCTGTACGCCGACGACGCGCCGAACGTGCTGGCGGCCCTCGAGCGGGAGCTCAACGACCCGGAGGCCCGCGAGAAGCTCGCCTACTGGTCGACCCACCACTTCGGCGACACGGCGCCCGGCGCCGCGACCGCCCGCTTCCACGGGGCCGTCGAGCAGCTCATCGCGGAGTGGGACCGTCACGCGGTCGTGCACGCGACCGACCGCCACACCTCCGAGTCGGACCCCTTCGACGACGACGAGGACGAAGAGGGGCTCCCCGCCTCGGGCGACTAGAGGCTCAGCCGATCGCCTGCTGCACGAGCCCGACGATCCGCCTCTCCACCGCGGGGGTGAGCTTCGCGAGCGCGAAGGAGGTCGCCCACATGTCGCCGTCGTCGAGCGCCGCCGACTCGTCGAAGCCGAGCGTCGCGTAGCGGGCCTTGAACTTCGAGGCGGCCTGGAAGAAGCACAGCACCTTGCCGTCCCGGTAGTAGGCCGGCATGCCATACCAGGTCTTCGGCGCGAGCTGCGGGGCCGTCGAGGTGATGAGCTCGTGCACCCGCTCGGCGATCGCGCGGTCGGCATCCGGAAGCTCGGCGATCTTCTCGAGCAGCGCCTGCGCGTCGGCCGCGGCCTTCTGCTCCTTCGTGCCGGTGCGCGAGCGCGCCGCCTTCTGCTCGGCGGCGTGCTCCTTCATCGCGGCCTTCTCCTCCGCGCTCCAGACGTCGCCACCGCGTTCGGTCTTCTCGGCCATCCGTCACTCCTTCGACTCGTGAGTCCGAGCGTAGGACCGCGGATGTCGTCGCGGCTTCTCGAAAACGACCCGGCTCAACGGCCGATGATGCTCGCCATCTTCGCGCGGATGCCGGTGAGCGGCGGCTGGATGAAGCGCAGCGTGTCGGGGCTGAGCGGCTTCTTCAGCACGGGCTTCAGGTGGCTGAAGCTGCGCCACGAGGCGTCGCCGTGGTACGCGCCCATGCCGCTCGCGCCGACCCCGCCGAAGGGCAGCGTCGGCACGCCCGCGTGCGCGAGCCCGACGCCGATGCCCACCGCGCCAGAGGAGCTGCGCGAGATCCAGGCCTCGCGGGTGGCCGCGGATCCGGAGAACACGTAGAGCGCGAGGGGCTTGTCGCCCGCGTTGACGTAGGCGATCGCATCGTCGAAGGAGGCGACCGGCACGATCGGCAGGATCGGCCCGAACAGCTCGTCGCGCAGGATGGCCGGCGTCGTCTCGGGGGTGCGCGCGGCGCGCGGGTCGGCCGGCTGGGGCACGCGCATGATCGTGGGGGCGAGGTAGCGGGCGTCGCGGTCGTGTTCGCCGCCGCTCACGATCTCGCCGTCGCCCAAGTAGCCGAGCAGGCGGTCGAAGTGGCGGGTGTTCACGATCTGGCCGTAGTCGCCGCCCGTGCGCGGGTCGGCGCCCCACATCTCGGCGACGGCGCGGTCGAGGGCGGCGGCCAGGGCATCCACGCGGTCGGGGGTGGTGAGGATGTAGTCGGGCGCCACGCAGGTCTGGCCGGCGTTGACGAACTTGGCCCAGGCGATGCGGCGCGCGGCCTGGTCGATGCGGGCGTCGTCGTCGAACCAGACGGGCGACTTGCCGCCGAGCTCGAGGGTGACGGGGGTGAGGTGTTCGGCGGCGGCGCGCATGACGATGCGGCCGACGGCGCCGTTGCCGGTGTAGACGATGTGGTCGAAGCGCTCGGCGAGCAGAGCCGTGGTCTCGTCGACGGCGCCCTCGACCACCTGCACCGCGTCGGCATCCAGGTACTCGGGCAGCAGCCGGGCGAGGATCGCGGAGGTGGCCGGGGCGAGCTCGCTCGGCTTCAGCACGGCGGTGTTGCCGGTGGCGATGACGCCGACGAGGGGCGAGAGCAGCAGCTGGAGCGGGTAATTCCAGGGCGAGATGATGAGGATCACGCCGAGCGGCTCGGGGACGAGCTTGGCGCTTGCCGGGGCGAGGGCGAGGGGGAGCGGGGCGCGGCGCGGGCGGGCCGAGCGCCTCAGGTGGCGCAGGGTGTGCGCGATCTCGCCGTGCACGACGTTGAGCTCGGTGAGCAGTGCCTCGCCGCGGCTCTTGCCGAGGTCGGTGTGCAGGGCGTCGGCGAGCGCGTCCTCGTGCTCGTTCAGCAGGCGGGCGAGGGCGGTGAGCTGGCCGCGTCGCCAGGCGAGCGGACGGGTGACGCCGCTCTCGAACCGGGCGCGGCTGCGGGCGACGGTGTCGCTGATGCGGGTGAGTTCGTCGGCGCTGAGGGTCGAGGTCATGGGGTGACCATATCAGAAACGGAACGCATCCGTTTCGTTTCTGCTAGTCTCGCTGCCATGACCGACGAAACCCCCGCCGACGGCATCCGCGAACTCCGGGCGCTCACCGCGGCCCTGACATCCGCCGCCGAGAGCGGCGACACCGAGGGGCTGCTCGGGCCGCGCGGCGGCTTCCCGCTCGGCGAGACGGTGCAGCACGCCGCCCAGAGCATCCGCTACGCCATGGAGGGCTACCCGAAGCTCTCGCCCGCGGTCGTTCGGCACAGCGTCGGGCACGCGGTGAAGAAGGTGTTCCTGCGGCGCGGCGCCATGCGGCACAACCTCGCCGCCCCCGTCCCCGGCGCGCCCGAACTCGACCCGAACGCCGCGCTCGCGGCGAGCGTCGCCGAGCTGCGGGATGCGGTGGAGCGTCTCGCGGGCTTCGCCGGCGAGCTGCACCCGCATCCGGTCTACGGGCGCTGCACGGTGCCGCAGGCCGCCAGCCTGCAGGCCATGCACCTGCGCGAGCACCTGCCCGGGCTCGCCGCCCGGGTGGCCGCGTGAGCGAGCCGCGCGCCCTCGGGCGCCCCGCCGACCCGGCGCTCGACGACGCGCTCATCGCGGCGGCGATCGCCGAGCTCATCGAACTCGGCTACGCGGGGCTGACCACGGCGGGTGTCGCCCGCCGCGCCGGCTCCTCGACCGCGGCCATCTACCGTCGCTGGCGCTCCAAGCAGGAGCTCGTCGCCGACACCGCCGCCCGGCTCGTCGACGACGCCCTCGCCCCCGTCGACACCGGCACCCTCGCGGGCGACCTCGCCGAACTGCTCGCCCACAAGCACGCCGCGATGGCGGGGGGCGTGGGTACCGCGCTGCTCACCCTCATCGGCGCCTCCTCGCACGACGAGGAGCTCGCCGCCGTGCTGCGCGCCGAAGTATTCGGCCGCACGCGCGCCCGCGTCGAGCAGGTGCTCGCCCAGGCCGCCGCCCGCGGCGAGCGGGTCGCCGGTGTGGATGCCACCGCCTTCGCGATGCTGCTCACCATGGCGGGCCTCTCGCCCCTCATCGTCGGCGACGGCATCCCCGACGCTGCCTATGTGCGCCTGCTGACCGCGGCCGTGCACCACGCGGGGGAGTAGCGGGGGCGCCTATGCGCCGCGCTCGCCCGAGATCGCCTCGTGCACGAGTTCGCCCAGCAACTTGCGCATCTCGACCTGCAGCTCAGCGCGGGTGAAGTAGAGGTCGGTCATGCGCTGGTGGCTCGCATGGCTCGTGATGATCGCCTCGGTGACGGCGTGTCCGAGGTCCGGTGACTCCATGAACTGATTGCGGGTGTTGGCGACCGCCTGGGTGCGGATGAGCGGGTCGGCGCTCAGCACCGTCACGAGCCCCTCCACCCACGACTGCTGCTCGGCGGGGGTGAAGTCCTCGTCGGCGAACAGCTCGTTGATCCGCGCGAGCACCTCGGCCAGGCGCACCATCCGTGGGTCACGCGCGGCGCCAGAGCCCGCGTCGAGATACGGGGCGAGTTCGACCGTCTCGCCGTGCGCGAGGTCGAGGTGGTGGTCGCCGGATCGCGCCTGCTTGATGTGGGTGAGCTCGACAGCGGAGAAGTCGATCGGCTCCTCCTCGCGACGCCCGGTGAGCCGTGGCAGCAGCAGCCGCAGGTAGAGGGAGCGCTTCTCGAGGCCCGTGTCGCCGTAGTCGACGATCTGGGAGAGGAAGTCGTACATGCGCACGAAGGTGCCAACGTTCTTGCGGAACAGCTCCAGCTCCTCGACATCGGCGCGGTGGTCCGCGTCGACGGCATCCGCGAGGCGGCCGTTGAAGCGGTCGGCCGCGGCCTTGAGCGGCGCCGTGTGCGCGCTGCGGGTGGCGCCCGCGTGGTAGGCCTCCGTGAACGCATCGACCTCGGCATCCGTGTAGATCCCGGCCGCATCGAGGCGGGACCGGATGTCGTGGATGTCGTCGACGTCCGTCACCGCCGAGAGGCGCGCGTCGCGGAAGTACGGCTGGAACGAGGTGAGAATCTCGGCGGGGTCGTTCACGAAGTCGAGCACGAAGGTGGTGTCCTTGCCCGCGGCCGGGTAGGTGCGGTTGAGTCGCGACAGTGTCTGCACCGCCGTCACCCCCGAGAGGCGCTTGTCGACGTACATCGCGCACAGCAGCGGCTGGTCGAAGCCAGTCTGGTACTTGTTGGCGACGATGAGGATCTGGAAGTCGTCGGATGCGAACGCGGCGGGCAGGGTGCGCCCGCGCAGCTCGCTGTTGAGGTTCGCCTCCGAATAGGGCGGTTCGACGCCGGTGAGCTGCGCACCGGGGACCTGCTCCGCGGTGAGGGTGCCCGAGAACGCGACGAGTGTCGCCATCCGGTACCCCTTCTTGGCGATGTAGGCGTCGATCGCCTCCTTGTAGCGCACCGCGTGCTCGCGCGAACTCGTCACCACCATCGCCTTCGCGTGCCCGTCGAGCAGGTGCCGCACATTGGTGCGGTAGTGCTCGACAATGATCTGCACCTTCTGGGCGATGTTGGTGGGATGCAGTGACACCCAGCGCATGAGCTTCCGGGTGGCCTCCGCCTCGTCGACCACCTCGACCGCCTGCAGGCGGCGCTGGTCGCGCTCGGCCACTCGGAACGCGGTGTCGTAGGTGGTGTAGTTCTTCAGCACGTCGAGGATGTAGCCCTCCTCGATCGCCTGCTGCATCGTGTAGAGGTGGAACGGATGCGGCGTGCCGTCGTCGCCGATCCGCCCGAACAGCTCGAGGGTCTTCGCCTTCGGGGTGGCGGTGAAGGCGAAGAACGACAGGTTCGGGGAGTCCGCCCGCGCCGCCATCTGCGCGGCGAGCACCGCCTCGGTGTCGAAGTCGGCACCGTCGTCGACGTCCGTGCGTTCCTCGGCGGTGAGTACCTCCTTGAGCTTCTTCGCGGCCTCACCGGTCTGCGAGGAGTGCGCCTCGTCGGCGATGATCGCGAAGCGCCGACCGGCGAGACCGGCGTTGTTCCGGATCGCCTCGAGCGCGAAGGGGAAGGTCTGCAGCGTCACGATCACGATGTGCTTGCCCGAGAGCAGCTCGCGCGCGAGCAGTCCCGACTTCGAGGCGACCTGATCGCCGGCCCTGCGCACCTCGTCCGCGTTGATGGTGGCGACGGTGCCGTCGACGCCCTCGATCTCGCGAATGGCGCGCTGCAGCTGGTCGTCGAGCACGGTGCGGTCGGTGACCACGATGACGGTGTCGAACACCTTGCTGTCGGATGCGTCGTGCAGCGTGGAGAGGCCGTGCGCGAGCCAGGCGATCGAGTTGGTCTTGCCGGAGCCGGCCGAGTGCTGCACGAGGTAGCGGTGCCCGGGCCCCTCTTCGCGGGCGGCGTCGAGCAGGGTCGTGACGAGCTCCCATTGGTGGAAGCGGGGGAAGAGCAGGCTCGTCGACTTCGTGACGGCGCCGGTGATCGGGTCGGTGTCGGTGCGCTTCTCGAGGTGCAGCAGTTTGCCGAGGATGTGCAGCCACGCGTCGCGCTGCAGCACGCGGGTCCACAGGTAGTCGGATGCCGCGCCGTTCGGGTTGACCGGGTTGCCGCTGCGACCGTCGGCGCCACGGTCGAAGGGCAGGAAGTGGGTGGCGGCTCCGGCGAGCTTCGTGGTCATCGCGACCCGGTCGTCCGAGACGGCGAAGTGCACGAGGGCGCGGTTGCCGAAGCCGAGCAACGGCTCGCCCTTCGGGTCGCGGTCGTGGCGGTACTGGGTGATCGCGTCGGCGAGGGCCTGGGTGTTCTCGGTCTTCAGCTCGAGCGTCGCCACGGGCAGCCCGTTGACGAACAGCACGAGGTCGATCGAGTCCTTCTTCTTGGTCGAGTAGTGGACCTGCCGCATCACCCGCAGCCGCACCGCCTCGTAGCGTGCGATCGCGGCCGTGTTGAGGCTCGTCGCGGGCTTGAAGGCGCACATCGCGAAGCTGGCCGGCGTCTTCTTGAACCCGGTGCGCAGCACGTTGAGGGTGCCGCCACCTGCGTCGAGCGGCAGGTCGAGCGTCTTCACCAGCCGGTCGAGCAGTTGCTGCTTCGCCGTCTCCTGCTCGGCGGCGGATGCGGTGGGCTTCACGACCTTCGCCCACTCCTCGGGCTGGCTCTCCTGCAGCCACGCGAACACGTCCTCGGGATAGAGGGCGCGCACCTGGTCGTAGCCCTTCCCGGTGGGGGAGTACAGCCAGCCGTCGGACTCGAGCGCCTCGCAGATCTCGAGTTCGAGCCCGCTCTCGTGGTGGATTGCCATGATGCCCATAAGCATGGCGCATTCATGCACTGCGCCCCAGGCCCCGCTCGGGTGACGGCTGCGGGCGCCGATATCTGAATATTCAGATACTGGGTGGATATCTAGATTTCCCGATGCCTCCCGACTATCCTGAAATCCCGATAACCGAGGAGGCGCCCCGTGTCGCAGCACTCCACCCGCCTGCGCAGCCCGGCCGACTTCGGGCTCGCCGTGCAACAGGCCCGCCTCGCCCGCGGACTCTCCCAGACCGAGCTGGCGGCCGAACTGGGCCTCACCCAGAGCGCCATCAGCGAGATCGAGAACGGCAAGGGCACCATCTACCTGCGGCGCCTGCTGACGCTCGCCCGCGCGACGGGCCTCGAATTCGCCGCGACGTGGGAGGAGCCTGATGATGCGCCTCGCGGTTGAGCTGTACGACACCGTCGTCGGCACCCTCGACGGCGACGCGCGCACCTTCGACTTCACGGCCTCCCCGGAGGGCATCGAGCGATTCGGAAGAGGGAGCACCGCGCTCGCGACGAGCATTCCGCTCGTGTCGCAGCAGCGCCGCGATCAGGCGGGCCGTCGCCGCAACTGGTTCGCCGAGCTGCTGCCGGAGGGCGACCAGTACGACTACCTGCTCGCGCAGGGCGGCATCCGTCGTGGCGATACGCCCGCGTTCCTCGCCCGCTACGGGCGGGATGTGCCGGGCGCGCTGCAACTTTGGGATCTTGACGACCCGAGCGAGCCGAGAACGCCCGAGCTTGAGCCGCTGACGGACGCCGGCATCCGTGCGCTGCTCGAGGATCCGATCGGCGCGCCCCTGGGGAACGACCCCGCCGCGGGCAAGTCCTCTCTCGGCGGGGTGCAGCCGAAGATCGTGCTCGCGCGGGAATCGCGGGGCTGGGCGCGGGCGCTCGGCGGCTACCCGACGACGCACATCCTGAAGCCGCAACTCGACGGCCCCGCGGGGACGGTGATCTTCGACGAGGAGTACGGGTCGCGCCTGGCGCGCAGGCTCGGGCTGGCGTCGTTCGGAACCGCCATCGAGGTGTTCGACGGCCTTGCCGCGCTCGTCATCGAACGCTACGACCGGGTGGGCGGACGCCGCGTGCACCAGGAGGACTTCAGCCAGGCGCTCGGCGCGAGCGGCAATCAGAAGTACCAGCGCATCGGGGGTGTGGTGAGCTTGGCGCGGGTCGCCGACGTGCTCGTGCGGCACGCCCCCGAGACGGAGCTGCGGCGGCTCGCGCGGATGGTGGTACTCGCGGTCGGTATCGGCAACCTCGACCTGCACACCAAGAACCTCGGCCTGCTGCACCCGGAGGATGGCGAGCTGCTGCTCGCGCCCGCCTACGATGTCGTGCCGCAGGCGCACCTCCCGAATGACGGCGAGCTCGCGCTCGCCGTCAACGGCGTCTACCGGCACGCCGAGGTCACGCGCGACGACCTGCTCGCCGAGTTCGCCTCCTGGGGCCTCCGCCGCGCGGCGCCCCTCGTCAACGACACCCTCGCGAAGCTGGCTTCCGCCGTTGTCGCGGAGGAGCCGCTCCCGGGCGCGCACCCGCAGCTCCGCCGCGACATCCGCACCTTCACCGAGAACCTGCAGTCAGGTCGCCCCGCTGGCGCCCCCGCCGCCGTGTGAGAGATCGCTCCCGGGGTGACACGCCCCGCTGGTTGAGCAGCCGCGAAGCGGCGTGTCGCGCCCCGGCATTCCGGCGCCGTGGATTCGCAACTCAGGAGAACCCGCGCGTTCCGCCGCTGCTGCTGCCGGATCCGACCATCCGTCCTGAGTTGCGTCGACCGCCTCCTTCGCAACTCAGGACGCACGGTCGCGGCGGGGATGCGGATGCCCGAAACGCGCGCCGCATCCTGAGTTGCGGATGCGGTGGCTACGCCGCGGTCACATCCAGCTGGCCGGTGACGGCCGCAGTGATGAGCGCCGCCCGCCGTTCCTTCGCGAGCGCGATGAACCGCTCCGCCTTCCCGATGAGCGCGTCGATCTTGGACTGCTGCTGGTCGGACGTGAGGACGATCTCGCGCTGCTGTGCGAGGGTGGGGACGGGGACCTTCGCTTCCAGAACCACGGATGTGTTCAAGCGTGATCTGGTTGAGCCCCGAGCGAGCAACGCGAACTGTTCGCGCGTCTGAGGCGCCGAGAGGACCCAAGCTAGGTATGTGGAAAGTGTTGACGTGTCAGGGCGCAACCGATAGCAATCGGCCTTGACGATGGCGGGGCCGAGATCAGGAACGACCGCTGCTCGCCCGAGTGGCATGCGTTCATCCCCGAGCCCGGCAACCACGACGTCACCAGGTAGTGCTTCGTGCGCCTTGAGCTGCGCGAAGTAGTCGAGCGGAATGTAGGTGATGTCATCGGTTCGAAACTCGTTGATCCCGATGTTTCCGAGCCTGATCACGCGTGCCCCTGTATCCGAGTAGTGGGAGCTCGTCAGCGACGACCCGAATGGTCCGTCAACGATCGAAGACACAAGGCGTCGGAGCGCGACGGTTGGAGCTGACTCAAGCGTTCGTTGGTACGAGCGTGCCCACGTGGAGTACTGCCGCTCGCGCAGCCGCGCGATCAACTCCTCCTGCTTCGCGATGAGCGTGTCGATCTGGGCGGTCTCGCAATCGAGGTAGTCGGCGATGGCGCGTTGCTCATCTCGAGGAGGCATCGGCAGCTTCATTCGTGAGAACGCCTGTGGGTCCAGGTCCCATTGCCCGATTCGCACCCCCGTCGAAAGGGTGCGATATGCGGCGACGAGTGGGGTGGCGCGCAGGAGGTGGTGAAGATACCGGTCCTCGTGGCGGTGGTGAGCCGCGTAGACGAAGTACGCAGGGCTCACGATCCCCCTGAGCCTAGAGATTGACAACGACCCCTGCCAGGCCTTCATCTTGTTCACCGCGAGGTCGCCCGGCTCAACCAATTGATATGCGCTGAGGTCTTCGGACGCCCGGTTGAAGTTGTCATCGCGACTGGCTTTCGGCACGACCCCATGGTCGCGATACACCGAGAGAAGCGTCTCGTCCGGGTATCCCTTCCGAGCGGTCCGACTGAACATGGTCCATACCGGCTCGTCGCTCCAATGGGCGGGTGGGTCTGGCAACAGCGGGGTACTGCTTGCTCGGTAAGCTGCGAAGGGAGCGACGCCGCTCACCGCTCCACCTCGCGCAGCAGCTCCATGATCTCCGCGACGAGGGTGTTGAGCTCGGCGTCGATCTCCCCGAGCGGCCGCGGCGGCACGTAGGTGTAGAAGTGCCGTGTGAAGGGGATCTCGTAGCCGACCTTCGTCTTGGCGGGGTCGAGCCAGGCGTCCGGAACGTGCGGCAGCACCTCGGCGTCGAGGTAGGCGCGGATAGTGGCGTCGCGTCCGGAGGCGCCCTCGGTATTGCCGCCGTAGCCGAACGGCACGTTCTCGGTGTCGCGCAGCTTCGCGTCCGGCTTAGGGCGGCCCTTCGCATCCGTCACGACCTCGCCCGCCTCGTCGCGCAGCGGGCGCTCCACGGTGATCGTCCAGTAGCCGAAGGTGTCGGTGGGGAAGATCTTCGAGTGCTCGCCCTCGGAGTGCGCGTCGTAGAGCTCGACGATCCGCGCGCGGTCCTCCTCCGACACCTCGCGCGACTTCTGCCCCAGGTTCTTGCGCATCTTCGTGAAGAAGCCGGATGCGTCGATCAGCTGCACGGTGCCCGCGCGCTCCGCGGGCTTGTCGGTGTCGAGCAGCCATACGTAGGTCGCGATGCCCGTGTTGTAGAACATGTTCGTCGGCAGGGCAACGATCGTGTCGACCAGGTCGTTCTCGAGCAGCCAACGGCGGATCTGGCTCGGCCCCGACTCGGCTGCGCCCGTGAACAACGGCGAACCGTTCAGCACGATGCCGGCGCGGCCCCCGCCGTCGTGCTTGGGCCGCAGCTTCGTCGCCACATGCTGCAGGAACAGCATCTGCCCGTCGCTGATCGGCGGCAGCCCGCCCGGGAAGCGGCTCGCCTCGCCCGCCTGCTGCACGTGCAGCTTGATCGCCTCCTGCGAGGCCTTCCAGTCGACGCCGTACGGCGGGTTCGAGAGCACGTAGTCGAAGCGGGTGCCGGCGAACAGGTCGTCGGCGAGGGTGTCGCCGCGGCGGATGTTCGATGCATCCTGCCCCTTCGCGATCATGTCCGACTTGCAGATCGCGTACGACTGAGGGTTGATCTCCTGCCCGTAGAGCGCGAGACGGGCATCGGGGTTGAGCGCCAGGATGCGCTCCTCGGCCACCGAGAGCATGCCTCCCGTGCCGGCGGTCGGGTCGTACACGGAGCGCACGGTGCCCGCGTCGGTGAGCCCCGAGTCGTCGCCCGCGAACAGCAGGTCGACCATCAGCCGGATCGCATCGCGCGGGGTGAAATGCTCACCGGCGGTCTCGTTGGACGCCTCCGCGAACTTGCGGATCAGCTCCTCGAACAGGTCGCCCATCTCGGCGTTCGACATGCGATCCGGGTGCAGGTCGAGCCCGGCGAACTTCTGCACCACGAGCAGCAGGCGGTTGTTCTCCGCCATCGTGTGGATCTCGTTCTCGAACTTAAACTGCTCGAAGACGTCGATCTCTTTCGAGAACCCCGCGATGAAGTCGACGAGGTTCGCGCGGAGGCCGTCCGGATCCTGCAGCAGCCGGGCGAAGGTCCACGGGCTCGCGTTGTAGAAGCGGAGGCCGGTGGTGCGGCGGATGAGGGCGTCGCGTCGCGCGTCGTCGGCGTGCTCGGCGAGGATCGCATCCGTCTTCGCTCGCGTGCCCTCGAGCACGCAGTCGAGACGTCGCAGGATCGTCATCGGCAGGATGACGTCGCCGTACTGGTGCGGCTTGTAGACGCCGCGGAGCTGGTCGGCGATCTGCCAGACGAACGAGCCAAGGCTGCTCACGCGCGGGCTCCGGGCCGACACCGGGGGAAGACAACGTGCGGCACACAGACATCATGCTTAAAGCAGTGATGCTTAAGCAATCTCGTGGCAGAGACATCCGAACAGTAGGCATGAGGGGTGCCAGCCGCAGCCTCCTCGAACGCCGCCCGGATCGTGGGGGAGCGGCTGAAGGAGGCCCGGCAGGAGCTCGGCGTCTCGCAGATGGAGCTCGCGAATCTCGCGGGGATGAACGTCGCCAACTACGGCAAGATCGAGCGCGGCATCGGCAACCCCACGCTCGACACGATCGTGCGGCTCGCGGGTGTCATGGAGCGCGACCCGGCGGACCTCGTGACGGGGCTCGGGCTCGGTGACCTGCCTCCCTCGAAGTCGAGCTACACGGTCGCCGACTTCCTGCGCGAGAAGCGCCGCAACGGCTGAGCCCGCACCTCAGAACGCGACGCGCCACAGGTACTCCTCGCCGTTCGGGCGCAGCCAGCGGATGACAAGCGTCGTCTCGCGGGCGAGGTCGTCGCCGCGCACCACCAGCTCGAGCTGATCGCCCGGCTGCAGGGCACGCGGGGGACCCGCCGGCATCACGCCGCGGCCGAGCAGCGTCGCGGTCACGCCGCGCACGGGTTCGCTGCCCGTGTTGCGCAGCCGGAAGTGCGGCGCGCGGCTGCGGTCGAAGGTGAAAGGCACGCGGTACGGCTCCATGCCGCGCACGGTAGGTGCGGCCACTGACTCGAACGCATGTTCTATGGATGGATCGGTTGCGGCCGTTCTGTGGAGGAGTGGTTCAACCTTCAATCCTTTGTTGAATTGAGTTCGCTGCACCCTATGGGAACATAGATACGAATGTGGGAGAATGACTGCATGGCAACCCTCGAACTGGTCGACACGCTCCACGGGCACCTCGCGGCCCTGCGTGGTCTTCCGGCGGAGGTGGCCGACTACCGCGGCAGCGACGACGCGGCGCTTCTCGAGGTGTCGCGTCTCATCGGCGAGGTGCAGCGTGCGCTCGACGGCCACCGGGCGCTCGTGGCGGGTGAGATCGCCCGGCGCTCGGCACCCGCGTTCGGCTACGACGGGCTCGCCCAGCGGGCTGGCCACCGCACGACAGAGGAGTTCCTGCGGGCCCATACCGGCGCCACGATGCGCGAAGTGAAGACGGCGGTGCGGGCTGGGCAGGCGCTCCACGGGGCCGCCGAGCTTCCGGACGCCCGCACGGGCGAGATCGTCGTGCCCACGGCGTCGTGGATGCGGCCAGTCGCCGAGGCTGTTCGCGCGGGGGTGTTCGGGGCCGAGCATGTCGCCTCGATCCGGCGTGGGCTCGGCGATCCCGCCGACGGGGTGAGTGTCGAGCAGTTGACGGATGCCGCCCGTACGATCTGCGCCGAAGCCGCGTCGTCATTCGCGGTGCCCGATGCCGATCGTGTGTTCCGTCGCGCCCGGGAACTGCGCGACGAACTCGACGAGGCCGGCATCGCCGACCGCGAACGGCAGCGTTTCGCACAGCGTGCGCTGCGGCTGTTGCCCCAGCCCGACGGGATGACGCGACTCTCGTGGCTGCTCGATCCGGAGTCGGCTGCCTACGTCACCGATCTCTACGACCGCGTCACCTCGCCCAAGCGCGGCGGTCCCCGTTTCGTCGACCCGGGCCAGCGCGCGGCGGCCGAGCAGATCGAACTCGATCCGCGCACCCCCGAGCAACTCGCCTCCGACGTGTTCCTCGACCTCCTTCGCGCCGGATCCGGCGTCGACGCCTCACAACTGCTCGGGGTCCACGGTGCGGCGGTGCAGCTGGTCGTGACGCGTGAGCAGCTCGACCAGCCCACAGGGCACGGGTGGGTAGCCGGACAGCCCGACCCGGTCTCTCGTGACACCGTCGAGCGTCACCTCTGCAGCGACGGCGTCCAGCAGATCACCGTCGACCGGTCGGGCAACCCGCTCGACGTGGGCCGCACTCGGCGGTTGCACACAGCGAAGCAGCGCGTGGCGCTCGCCATCCGCGACGGCGGATGCCGCTTCGGCGACTGCGGCCGCAGCGCCGGCATGGTCGAGGCCCACCACATCGACCACTGGGAGCGGGATCGCGGCGGAACGAGCGTCGAACGCGGCATCCTCCTCTGCCGGTACCACCACCTCCGCATCCACAACGAAGGCTGGGAGATCGAGAAGCGCTCGGGCGCGTTCGTGCTGATCCCGCCCGAGGGCGTCGACCCGGCACGCAGACCCATCCCCATGCCGGGCAAGAGTCCCGTGCAACGCGACCTTGCGCGCAACCGGCACTCTCGCGCCGGTTGAGTCCGCCCGGTCTCGACGCACGCGCCGCGGGCGCTACTCGACCGACGGCGGGGGCGGCGGCTGGCGCTTGCGGGCGGCGCGGATCGCACGGCGCTCGCCGGCCGCCACAGCCCGCTCGGCGCGACGCGAGGGGCGCGGCCCCGGCGCCACCACCTTCGGCGCGGTCGACGCCGGGAAGACGTACGGCGGCGGACCGAAAGCCGTGCGCGCCGTGCCCACCACGCGACGCCCGAGCAGCTGGTTCGCGGTGCCGCCCACCACGGCACCCACGCCGAACGGCAGCACCCGGGCGACCATGCCCCCGCCCGCCGACGCCATCATCCGCGGCAGGTACACCTTGCGCACCCGATCCATGAACTGCGTCACCGCCGTGCGCGGCAGGTTCTTCGCGATGAGCGCGCCCCAGAACTGCGGCTTCGACTGCCCGCTGCCGGTCGCCTGCCCCGCGAACTGCGTGATGAGCTCCTGCGCGGGCCCGCCCACGACCATCGCCAGCACGAGTGCGCGTCCGCGATCCGGGTCTTCCACGGGGATGCCGTGCAACTCCGCCACCGACTGCGCGAAGAGCGCCGTCGACTCCAGGAACAGCACCGTCTCGGCCCCCGAGATCGCGAGCGCCGCCCCGGTGCCCACCGCCGGCACCGCCGCCGCCACCCCGACCCCGGCACCGCTCGCCGTCACCGTCGTCAGGTAGCGCCGCTCCAGGATCCGCAGCACCTCCTGCGGGGAGGCATCCGGGTACTTCGAGCGGATGCCGCGCAGATGGGCGAGCACCGCCGGCCGGTGCACCGACATGATGCGATCCAGGATCGCGTCGACGCGAGCCCCCGTGACCGACCCGGATGCGGGAGACGCCTCGCCCGAGGGGGAGCCCGGCGCCGGACCCGTGTCACCCGGCAGCACCTGCGATGGCGTCACGACGGGCACCAGCTCGCCGCCCGGCGCCGACGTGGGCGCCGCGCCCTCGACGCCATCCGGGGGAGCCTGCACGACTCCACGCTACGCGAGCCGACCGGAATCACCACCGCGGCGGGCGTCGCGAACCCGTCAGACCACGCCGTAGTCCGCGTTGTAGCGGTCCACCACCTCGCGGATGGGCGCGTCGAGCACGAGTGAGCCCTTGTCGAGGTAGAGCCCGCGCGTGCAGAACCGCAGCAGATCGCGCTCGCTGTGCGAGACGAAGAACAGCGTGCGGCCGCCCGCCAGCAGCTCCTCGATACGCGTGTAGCACTTCTCGCGGAACGCCTTGTCGCCCACCGCGAGCACCTCGTCGACGAGGATGATGGGCTCCTCGAGCCGTGAGATGACGGCGAAGGCGATGCGCACCTTCATGCCGCTCGAGAGGTGCTTGTAGGGGGTGTCGACGAAGTCGCCGATCTCGGCGAACTCGATGATCTCGTCGAAGCGCTGGTCGATCTCGCGCCGCGTCATGCCGTGCAGGCCCGCCGTCAGGTACACGTTGTCGCGCACCGAGAGGTCGTTGACGAAGCCGCCCGTGATCTCGATGAGCGGGGCGACGCCTTCGCGCACCGCGACGGCGCCCTCATCCGGGTACACGACCTGCGCCACGAGCTTCAGCAGGGTCGACTTGCCCTGGCCGTTGCGGCCCACCACGCCGATCGCCTCGCCCGCGTGCACGTCGAAGCTCACGTGTCGCAGCGGCCAGAACTCGCCCGGCCTGCTGCGGCGGTTGCGGCCCGCGAAGAGGTCCTTGAAGCTGCGGCGCGAGGAGCGGTTGCGCTTGAACCGGATGCCGGCATCCGTCACCGAGATGACGGGCGCATCGCGTGCGGCGGGCGCCATCAGATCTCCTTGAGCACGGTGCGGATGGTGCGCTGGAAGACGGCGACGCCGATGCCGAGCGCGACGAGGCTCATGCCGGCGCTCACCGCCACCGCGAACCAGTCCAGCTGCTGCGGGAAGAACGCCGCCCGGTACAGGGTGAAGATGCCGGCGAGCGGGTTGAAGGAGCCCCAGAACGACAGCCCGATGTCGGCGAGGTCGTCGAGTCCGTAGATGATCGGCGAGGCGTAGAACAGGAACCGCAGCACGAGCTTCACGGCGCGTTCCAGGTCGCGGAAGAACACCACGAGCGGGGCCACCATCAGGCCGATGCCGAGCGTCAGGATCGCCTGCAGGACGATCGCGAGCACCGCGTACACGGCCTCCCAGTGGAGCTCTGCCGTGGTGAAGATCGCGAACACGATGATCACGGGGATGCTCGCGACGAACTCGATGCCCTTCGACAGCACGAGGCGCGCCACCCAGATGGTGCGCGGGATCGTCGTCGAGCGGATGAGCTTCGCCTCCCGCGTGAACGCGCGGGTGCAGTCCGAGATCGCGCCCGTGAACCACATCCAGGGCAGCAGTGCCGACAGCAGGAACACGATGTACGGCTCGTGGCCGACGGTCTTCTGGAACACCTGGGTGAACACGAACCAGTAGATGCCGCTCATCACGAGCGGGTCGAGGATCGACCAGAAGTACCCGAGGAACGAGGTCGAGTACCGCACCTTGAGGTCGCGGGTGGTCAGCAGCCACAGCGAGCGCCGGTACCGGGTGAACGGCGACCAGTCGCGTCGGGAGAGCGCGGCGGAGGTCACCGCATCAATCTAATGCGCGCGAACCCCGCTGGTTGAGTAGCGCCGCAGGCGCGTATCGAAACCCCCGCAGGAGCGGCGGCCGCTCAGACGAAGAGGTTGGCGCGCTCGAGGTCTTCGGCGAAGTCGATCTCGACCGCGTACAGGTCGCTGATGTCGACCGGCTCGAAGCGCACCGCGTCGTGCTCGATGGCGAGCTCGATGCCGCGCTCGAAGTAGTCCTGCGCGTCGACCCGCTGCAGCTGGCGCACGAGGGCGGCCTTGTCGCGGCTGGAGACGAAGTTGATGCCGACGGCCTCGCCGAGCCCGCCGCGCACCGTCTTCGACAGCTCGCGGATGAAGCCCTCGGCATCCGTCGTGTACTTGACCTCCTCGTCGGACACCTTGGCGGTGTTGACCGAGACGAAGCTCTGGTCGCGGGCGACCAGGTCGCCGGCACGCACGAGGGCCTCGGGGTCGAAGACGACGTCGCCGTTCATCCAGAGCACCGGGGCGTCCTTGGTGGCCTGGAGGGCGCGGAGGAGGCTCTTGGAGGTGTTGGTCTGGTCGTAGGCCTCGTTGTAGACGAAGTTCGCGTGCGGGAAGGCCTCGATGATGTGCTCGAGCTTGTAGCCGACGACGATCGTGACCTTGACGTCGCGACCGAACGCCTGGTGGATGTTGTCGAACTGCTGCTGCATGATGGTGCGGCCGTCGTTCAACTCGGTGAGCGGCTTCGGAAGCGAGCGGCCCAGACGGCTGCCCATTCCGGCGGCAAGGATCACGATGTTCGTGGTCACGGGGTCTCCTCGGTGGTCTCTGCGGCCCGTGCGACTGGGTGTCGCTCAGGTGTCGTTCACCTGCGGGCGATGGTTCAGGACACGCCGTTGTGCTCAGTGGATTTTATCGATCGTCGTTGGGAAGTCACGGGGAGTTCACCGGTTGTTCTCTATTCGTGATAACCGGCTTCCCGACTCTATGACGTCGCGAGTCATCCTCGGGGATGATCTCGCTGGGAGGCTCTCGGGCGGTGCGTGAGCAGTTGATACGGTGAACCGGTGGAGTCTGAGCCGACCACCCCCACAACCTCCAGCCGACGCCCCTCGGGCTCGTCGGCGCGCCGTGGATCGGCCTCCGCCGCCTCCCGGGCGCGCAGCGGTCAGCCGCACGTCGACCCGCCCCGCCCGACGGCCGCGGATGTCACGGTGCTCGAGCGGCCGGAGCCGCCCGTCGAGGCGATCGAGGCGCCGGAGGATGTCGTGCTCCTCGTCGAGGAGACGGTCGAGGCCCCCGTCGACGAGCTTGCCGACGAGGTCGTCGAGACGCCCCTCGAGACCTCCGTCGAGGAGCTCGTCGAGCCACCCGCGCCGGCGAAGAAGCGCCGCCCGGTGCGGCGCACGGCGCCCGAATCTCCCGCGGCGACCCCCGCATCCGCCGACGTCGCCCTCTCGGTGCAGGGGCTCACGAAGTTCTTCGGCTCGGCCGCGGCCGTCGACGGCATCGATCTCGAGGTGCCGGCCGGCTCGTTCTTCGGCATCGTCGGCCCGAACGGTGCCGGCAAGACGACGACGCTCTCGATGGTCACCGGCCTGCTGCGCCCGGACGGCGGACTCGTGCGGGTCTTCGGGCTTGACGTGTGGGACAACCCGACGCTCGCGAAGCGCAAGATCGGCGTGCTGCCCGACCGCCTGCGGCTGTTCGACCGCCTCACCGGGGCCGAGTTCCTCTACCACGCGGGTGCCCTCCGCGGCCTCGACCGGGCGACGATCGCCCAGCGGGCCGCCGACCTCTCGGCCGCGTTCGGCCTCGAGCACTCGCTGCACCGGCTCGTCTCCGACTACTCGGCCGGTATGACCAAGAAGATCGCGATCGCCGCCGCCATGATCCACGCGCCGCGGCTGCTCGTGCTCGACGAGCCCTTCGAATCCGTCGACCCCGTCTCGACCTCCGTCGTGCTCGACGTGCTGCGGCGGTTCACGGCCGCGGGCGGCACCGTCGTGCTCTCGAGCCACAGCATGGAGCTGACCGAGCGCGTCTGCGACGCGATCGCGATCATCGCCGACGGCGTGGTGCTCGCCGAGGGGCCGCTCGCCGAGGTGCTCGAGGGGAAGAGCCTCGAGGAGCGTTTCGTGGAGCTCGCGGGCGGCGAGGCAGCGGTGGAGGGCATGGAGTGGTTGCAGAACTTCTCCGACTGAGGCTGCGCGTCCTCGTGAACGGCTTCCGGCGGCCGCCGTTGCAGGCCGTCGGGGTGGCGGTGTCACTGCTGCTCGGACTCGGCGGCGCCGCGTTCGTGTGGTTCGGCTCCTTCTGGCTGCACCAGTGGGACGACCTGTACGTGATGCGCGCGACCGTCGTCGTCGGCACCTGGCTCTCGCTCGCCGCCGTGCTCATCCCGCTCATGGCGATCCGGCACACCGCGATCCCGCCGCGCGCCTTCCTCGGCTACGGCCTGCCGCCGATGGCCGTCGCGCTCGCCTTCCTGATGTTCGCGCTCGTCGGCCCCGGCATCCTGCTCGTGCCGCTCGCGATCGCACCCGTCAACGCCTGGCCGGATGCGGCCTCCGTGCAGGTGGCGTGGGCTGCGGCGCCGCTGCTGTTCCTGCAGGGGCTGCTGTCGATCAAGCTCGCACGCCAGGCGGGCGTCGGGTTGCGCCGTCGACCGGGCCTCGCCGCGTGGGTGGACTTCCTGAGCGTGCTGCTGCTCGCGGTGGGTGCCGTCGTGGTGGTCGTGATCCTGGCGCAGCGGGTGCCCGAGCTGCGGTGGGTGGTGAACCTCGCGCGGCCGTTCAACGAACTGTTCCTGCAGATGCCCGGCTGGCTCGCGATGACCCCGTTCGGGATGCTGTGGGCCGCCCCCGGCTACGCCTCGTCGACCGTCGACACGCCTGCCGTCGCCTGGCAGACGCTCGGGGCGGGCGTGCTCGTGGTGCTCGTGCTGCTCGTCGCCTGGTTCGCGATCGTCGGGTACCAGCTGCGCCCCACCTACCGGCTGCCGGCGCCGCGGCGCACCCGCGTGCCCGGCTGGTTCGCCCACTTCCCGGCCACGCCCGCCGGTGCCATCGCGGCGCGCTCGGTGACGTACTGGATGCGCGACCCCCGCTACCGGGCCGTGTTCACGGTGCTGCCGGCCGTGCCCATCCTGATGCTGCTCGTGTGCTGGGTGGGGGGCGTGCCCGCGCAGGCCGCCGTGCTCGTGCCGCTGCCCGTCATGACGCTGCTGCTGTCGTGGTCGACGCTGCACAACGACGTCGCCTACGACAACACCGCCGTCTGGCAGCACGTCGCGGCGCAGACGCCCGGCGTCGACGACCGCCGCGGACGCTCGGTGCCGGTGCTCGCGTGGGGTGCCCTGCTGCTCCTGGTCGGCATCCCGCTCACCGTGTGGGGCTTCGGCGACCTGTCGCTCGCCGCCCCGCTCACCGGTGTGTGCGTCGCGCTGCTGCTCGGCGGGGTCGGGGTGGGCAGCGCCTACTCGGCCCGGTTCCCGTACCCGGCGACCCGGCCGGGCGATCCGGCCTGGCAGGCGCCGCAGGTGGCGGGCAGCCAGGGCGGGGTGGCGCAGTCGATGTCGGTGTTCCTCGTGCTGCTCGTCGCGGTCCCGCCGTTCGCGGCAGCCGTCATGTGGTGGATCGAGGGCGGCTGGTGGGGCTGGGTGGCGCTCGCGGCGGGCGTCGCCTCCGGGGTCGTCGTCTACGTCGTCGGCACCCGCGGCGGCGGGGCCTCCTTCGACAAGCGCGCGCCCGAGCTGCTCGCCTTCACCCAGCGCAACTGACCCGCATCCGCGAGGCTGCGCCGGATGCCCGGCTGACGTACCCTGGGCGGATGAGCGAACTGGATGCGGACCGGGTCGGCGGGAGCACGGATGTGCTCGATCGCGAGCTGGAGAAGCTGCTCGAGGGCGAGCTCACCGAGGACGGCGACCACGACCGCTTCGCGCACTACGTGCAGAAGGACAAGATCGTCGAGTCGGCCGTGACCGGCAAGCCCGTGCGGGCGCTGTGCGGCAAGAAGTGGGTGCCGGGGCGCGATCCGTCGAAGTTCCCGGTGTGCCCCGACTGCCAGAAGATCTACGACCGCCTGAAGTAGGGGAGCACCCGCTCAGAGGTACCGCGTCGGGATCGCGGGCTCGCCGCGGGAGAGGCGCAGCGCGTCGGCCGGCAGCTCGGCGATCGCGGCGGCGTGGTGCTCGCGCGCGGCGGCGACGCCCGCGCTGCCGAGCCAGCGCTCGTCGAGGGTGCCGGCCGTCACGAGCGGCACGTGCAGGGCGCGCCCCGCGTCCGGACCGAGCGCCTCGACGGGCGGGTCCTCCACGTGGATGTCCTCGGCGACGGCGACCCCGCCGCGGAGGGCGCGGATGGGCTGCTTGCGCCCGCCGACGGTGGCCTTGCCCTCGGACGACTTGCCGACCGAGACCCAGCCGGTCGCGGCATCCTTGCGGGCGACGAGCTTGTAGACCATGCCCGCGGCGGGGGCGCCGGAGCCGGTGACGAGCGAGGTGCCGACGCCGTAGGAGTCGACGGGGGCGGAGGCGAGGGCGGCGATCGCGTGCTCGTCGAGGTCGTTGGTGACGGTGATCCGGGTGCCGGTGGCGCCGAGCTCGTCGAGCTGGGCGCGCACCTCGCGCACGACGACGCCGAGGTCGCCGGAGTCGATGCGCACCGCGCCGAGACCGGTGCCCGCCGCGCGCACCGCGTTCGCGACACCGCGGCGGATGTCGTAGGTGTCGACGAGCAGGGTGGTGCCGGCGCCGAGGCTCGCGACCTGCGCCTCGAAGGCGCGCTCCTCGCTGTCGAACAGCAGGGTGAAGGCGTGTGCGGCGGTGCCCATCGTCGGCACGCCCCAGCGGCGCCCGGCCTCGAGGTTCGAGCTCGCGCCGAACCCGGCGATGTAGGCGGCGCGCGCGGCGGCGACCGCCGAGTGCTCGCCGGTGCGGCGGGAGCCCATCTCGGCGAGCGGCCTGCCGACGGCGGCGGCCACCATGCGGGCGGCGGCGCTCGCGACGGCGGAGTCGTAGTTGAGCACGCTGAGGGCGAGGGTCTCGAGCACGACGCCCTCGGCGAAGCCCGCCTCCACGACGAGCAGCGGGGAGCCCGGGAAGTACAGCTCGCCCTCCCGGTAGCCGCGGATGGTGCCCGTGAAGCGGTAGGCCTCGAGCCAGTCGAGGGCCTCGGGCGAGACGACGTGCTCGCGTCGCAGCCAGGCGAGCTCCTCGGGTCCGAAGCGGAACTCGGCGATGGCATCCAGCAGTCGGCCGGTGCCGGCGACCACCCCGTAGCGCCGCCCGTCGGGCAGCCGCCGCGCGAACAGCTCGAACACGCTGGGGGTGTCGTGGGTGCCGGCGCGGAGGGCCGCGTCGATCATCGTGAGCTCGTAGCGGTCGGTGCGGAGCGCCGTCGACGTCATGCGCCCAGGGTATTCCGTCGCCGCGATCACCCGCCGCCCGCATCCCGGTGCCCGTTCGCCTCGTGCGGCTCCCGGTCCCCGTCCCCTCCCATCTCAAGGAGTGCGGCATCCCATCTCAAGGAGTTCGTGTGGCTCGTGTGGCCTGCTGGGGCTGTAGTGCAGCATCCGGGCCCTGGGTTCCTTGAGATGGGATGCCGCGCTCCTTGAGATGGGACGCGGATGTCGGGGGCGCTTCGTGCGGGCGGCGCGCTTCGTGCGGGAGTGCAGGCGTCAGCAGCCGGGGCCGGCGGGCGCGACCGTGCAGTCGCGGTCGACGAGTACCGTCTTGGCACCGCCGGCGGTGATGTACAGCTCGTTCGCGGGGAGGGTGATCGTGCCGGCGATGGGCACGAATCCGCCGCCGTCGATGCGGTATTCGGCGCGGTAGGTGATGCTCAGACGGATCGTGTAGTCGCCGCCTCGCTCGTAGACGTGGCTCGTGGGGGTGGCGTCGAACTCGCGCAGGCCCAGGGCGGACCAGGTGCCGCCGCGGGTGGGGAGCGTGGCGGTGGTGCCGTCGCCGTAGTCCCAGTTCCAGCCGACCGGGGTGAAGCGCACGTCGGCGGGCAGCCCGAGCAGGGTTCCGGGCACGATCTGGGTGTCGACGAGCGAATAGATGTTCGCGGGCAGGCCCACCACGACCCACCCGTCGGGTTCCATGCGCTGGATGCCGGGCGTCGGACGGAACCGGGCGATGTCGGAGAGCGTGACGGTGACGACCGTGTAGGGGTCGCGCCCATCGCAGACCGAGATGAGGTCGTCGCCCGACTTGCAGTGGTAGCGAGGGTCGGCGGCGTCAGGGTCGGTCTCGGTGTCGCGGGTGGAGGGGGCGCCACGGGTGTCGCCGGATGAAGGGCCGCCGGGCCTTGTCTCGCTTCCGGCGAGGACCGCCTCGTCTCCTTCGATGCTGCCTTGGGCTGCCTCGCAACCGACAGTTTTTTCCTCTGCTCGACTGCAAGTTGGGGCCTGCACGCTCGCCGGCAAGATAGCGCTCACGGCCAATGCAGCCGCGAGGAAGACGATCGCCGGGGTCAGCAAACCCCCGACCCTTCCCATGGATCGTCGGTCTCCACGGTGAACCTTCTACCGTCGTAGGCGAGCGACGACTCGAAAGTTGTCGTGGTCGGACGATCCGCTGACACTTGTGAAACCCCTTCTGCATCCACGACGTCAACGTCGCTCACGTCAGAGCACACATACAAGACGAGCATCGACTCTCCATCGAACTGCTGGAGTGTGAAGTTCCGAAGTATCGTGCTTCCAGTCGCACGCCACCCGAGATCACGGAATTGCTGGAAGCCCTCTTCTTGAACTGCTAGGACCTCGGGAGAGACAAGGCCATCGAGTTGGCCAGAATCGACACCCCCACTCGCCAGAATGTCGTCGACCGCCGAGATGTACGCACGGTACGCCTCTTCCGCCGCCGCAAGCGCCTCCTCGTCGGAGGCGAACACGGGGTCCGCCGAGGTCGGCGGGGGAGTGACGGGTGGGTCGCTCGGCACGCAGCCGACGAGCGTGAGCAGCAGCACGGCGGGGAGTAGACGGGCCGTTCTGCGCATGCCGACACGCTAGGGCACGCGCGCGCCCGGCGGGAATCTCATCCACAGGTCCTCGCATCCGCCGACCCGGGTCGGGGAGCGGGGCATCCCATCTCAAGGATGTGGAGCACCCGTGCCAAGGAGTCGGCCCGGCAGCTGCGGCTGATGAGGCGCACGGGCCACACCACTCACACGACCTCCTTGATTCGGGAAGCACGACTCCGACGCGGGGGAGGGTGGGGAGGGGGAGCGCGGCCCGGGTCGGCCGTCGCGGGTACGCTGGGGCATCGTGACCGCAGCAGTGCCCACCGACGCACCCCTCGGGGTGTTCGACTCCGGGGTCGGCGGGCTCACGGTGGCGCGGGCGATCCTCGACCAGCTGCCCAACGAGGCGATCCTCTACGTCGGCGACACCGCCCACACCCCCTACGGCCCGAAGCCGATCGCCGAGGTGCGCGCCTACGCGCTCGCCGTCATGGACGACCTCGTCGCGGAGGGGGTGAAGGCGCTCGTCATCGCCTGCAACACCGCGTCTGCCGCCGTGCTGCGGGATGCGCGCGAGCGGTACACGGTCGGCGCCGGCATCCCGGTGGTGGAGGTCATCCAGCCGGCGGTGCGCGCCGCGGTGCGCGCCACCCGCAACGGGCGGGTCGGCGTGATCGGCACGGCGGGCACCATCCAATCCCGGGCGTACGACGACGCCTTCGCCGCCGCCGACGGACTGCAGCTGTTCAGCGAGGCCTGCCCCCGCTTCGTCGAGTTCGTGGAGGCGGGCGTCACGAGCGGGCCCGAGCTGTTCGAGGCCGCCCAGGGCTACCTGACCCCGCTCATCGAGGCGGATGTCGACACCCTCGTGCTCGGCTGCACCCACTACCCGCTCATGTCGGCCGCCATCCAGTACGTGATGGGTCCCGGCGTGCGGCTCGTCTCGAGCGCCGAGGAGACCGCCGCCGACGTCTACCGCACGCTCGTCTCGCACGGTCTCGAGCGCACCGCGGGCACCCCGCCCGTGCACCGCTTCGAGTCGACGGGCGACGACGAACGCGCCTTCCGTGCCCTCGCCGCGCGCTTCCTCGGGCCCGAAGTGCGGCACGTCGAGAACTTCCCCACCGGCGCCATCACGGTGCCGGCCCCGCCCGCCTGACCCCGCATCCGCATCCGCCCCGAAGGAGCCACCATGACCGACGCCCGCGCCGACGGCCGCAGCCCCGAGCAGCTGCGCCCCGTCACGATCGAACGCGGCTGGAGCGCCCAGGCCGAGGGCAGCGCCCTCATCTCCTTCGGCAACACGAAGGTGCTGTGCACGGCGAGCTTCACGAACGGCGTGCCGCGCTGGCTCACCGGAAAGGGCAAGGGCTGGGTGACGGCCGAGTACGCGATGCTGCCGCGCTCCACCAACGAGCGCATGGACCGCGAGTCGGTGAAGGGTCGGGTCGGCGGCCGCACCCACGAGATCTCGCGGCTCGTCGGCCGCAGCCTCCGCGCCATCATCGACACGAAGGCGCTCGGCGAGAACACGATCGTCATCGACTGCGACGTGCTGCAGGCCGACGGCGGCACCCGCACCGCCGCCATCACGGGCGCGTACGTGGCGCTCGCGGATGCCGTGGCCTGGGGCCGCGAGAAGGGCTTCATCGGCAAGAACGCGAAGGCCCTCATCGACACGGTGTCGGCCGTGAGCGTCGGCATCATCGACGGCGAGCCCATGCTCGATCTGGCATACACCGAGGATGTGCGGGCCGAGACCGACATGAACGTGGTCGTCACCGGCCGCGGGCTGTTCGTCGAGGTGCAGGGCACCGCCGAGGGCGCGCCCTTCGACCGCCGCGAGCTCGACGCGCTGCTCGAGCTGGCCCTCGCCGGCAACGCCGAGCTCGCCCGCATCCAGACGGAGGCGCTCGCCGGCTGAGCCGCGGGCGGCACCCGTGCCCGAGCTACTCCTCCTCGTCGAACCGGGGTCCGGCATCCCGCGCGACGCGTCCCGGATGCCGCAGCCGGGTGAGGAAGGCGCGCCCGAGCCGGGTGCGCGGCCGGTCCGCGTGGATGAACCCGGGCCAGCGGTTGGCCTGCTGCCAGGCGCCCGCCGCGAGCAGCAGGCACGTGGCGACACCCTGACGGCGCAGATCGGGCGCCACGTACAGGTCGACGACGAGGCCGTCCCGCAGCCAGCGCACCGTGCCGAGCTCGTCGTCGCCCCGGATGCCGAGGGTCGCGAAGGCGAGGGGCGACACGATCGACCCCGACACGAACGGCCCGTCCGTGTAGGCCGACAGCGTGCAGGCCCGCGGGGCCGCGTGTGGCTCGTCGGCGGCCGTGAACCACAGGTGCGG
Source organism: Protaetiibacter intestinalis (assembly GCF_003627075.1). Classification (NCBI taxonomy): domain Bacteria; kingdom Bacillati; phylum Actinomycetota; class Actinomycetes; order Micrococcales; family Microbacteriaceae; genus Protaetiibacter; species Protaetiibacter intestinalis. Next base: position 2,296,959 of record NZ_CP032630.1, read on the forward strand.
GACGCCCGGTGCGCGCTCCTCCGGGATCGTCACGTGCAGCAGCGCGGCATCCGTCTCCGTCGACTTCCAGACGAGCGCCGCGTCGCCCGGCACCTCGTCGAGGTAGACGCCGTCGGGGTGCTCGGCGTCCTCCCACGCCTCGGCGAGACGCAGCCCGCTCGCCGTCTGCCCGGTCTCCCGGTACCAGATGTGCATGTCCATCGACATGGCGACTCCCGCCCATGCGCGACGGTGTCGGGTGCGCCATCGTTGCCCGGCGTCGCCGGATGCGGTGCCGTCGTGCCGGATGCTACGCCCGTCCCGGCGGCGTCCTCTGCCCCCCGAACGGGGCCATAGGCTCGGGGTATGACGACCTTCGTGCTGGCCACCCACAACGCCCACAAGGTGGAGGAGTTGCGCCGCATCCTGGGGGAGCGGCTGGGGCCCCACGAGCTCGTCGGCTACGACGGGCCGGAGCCCGTGGAGGATGGCGACACCTTCGAGGCGAACGCCCTCATCAAGGCGCGCGCGGCCAACGCGCACACGGGGCTCCCGGCGATCGCGGACGACTCGGGGATCGCGGTGGTCGCGCTCGGCGGCGCCCCCGGCATCCATTCGGCGCGCTACGCGGGCACGCGCGACGATGTCGACAACTACACCCGGCTGCTCGCCGAGCTCGACGGGGTCGCGGATCGCGCGGCCGAGTTCGTGTGCGCGGCGGCGCTCGTCGACGGCGACACCGAGCTCGCCGTGCGGGGCGTGTGGCCGGGCGAGGTGCTGACGGCGCCCTCGGGGGCGCACGGCTTCGGCTACGACCCGGTGTTCCGCCCCGAGGGCCTCGAGGTCAGCTCGGCCGAGCTCACCCCCGACGAGAAGAACGCCGTGAGCCACCGCGCCCGCGCCTTCGGCGCCCTCGTCGAGCGTCTGCGGGAGCTCTACGGCTGAGCGCTGAGAACGGTTGTGAGCAGCGTTCCCGAGAAGGCCGGGGGCGGCCTCGCCCGGCGCGCGCGGCCCTAGCCTGGTGGGGTGGGGCACGATCACGCGCAGCATGCGACCGGCAACCGGGCGCGACTCGCGATCGCGCTCGCCATCACGCTCACGGTGCTCGTCGTCGAGCTCGTGGGTGCCGCGGTGTCGGGCTCCCTCGCGCTGCTCGGGGACGCGGGCCACATGTCGTCGGACGCGATCGGCCTCGCGGTGGCGCTCGCGGCATCCCTCGTCGCCGCCCGGCCGGCGACCGACCGCCACACCTTCGGCTTCCAGCGGATGGAGGTGCTCGCGGCGCTCGTGAACGGCCTGATCCTCGTCGTGGTGGCCGCGGTCGTCGCGGTCGAGGCGATCGGGCGGCTCACGACACGTGCGGCCCACGTCGACGCGGGGCCCATGCTCGTGATCGCCGCCGTCGGCCTCGCCGCGAACGTCGTCGCCTTCCTCGTGCTGCGCGGCGGCGACCGCCACGCGCTCAACCTGCGCGGCGCCCTGCTCGAGGTGTTCGGCGACATGCTCGGCTCGATCGCCGCGATCGTCGCCGCGGTCGTGATCCTCGCGACCGGCTTCGTGCCGGCGGATGCGATCGCCTCGCTCGTGATCGCCGCGCTCATCGTGCCGCGCGCGGTGCTGTTGCTGCGCGACGTCGTGCGGGTGCTCACCGAGTCGGCGCCCCGCGACCGCGACGTCGCGCAGATCCGCGACCACATCCGCGAGGCGCCCGGGGTGGTGGCCGTGCACGACGTGCACATCTGGAACATCACCTCCGGCGCCCCGGTGTTCACGGCGCACGTCGTGGTCGAGCCGGAGGTGTTCTCGCGCGGCGAGACCCACGCGCTGCTGGACGCGCTCGGCGGCTGCCTCGCCCAGCATTTCGACGTGGCGCATTCGACCTTCCAGCTCGAACCGGCCGGGCACACCGAGCACGAGGAGCACGCCCATCGCTAGGCCCGCATCCTCGGTGATCGAGGACTACCTGAAGACCATCTACGGTCACACCGAGTGGCAGGACGCGCCCATCACGGGCTCGCAGCTGGCCGCGCGGCTCGGCCTCGTGCCGTCGAGCGTGACCGAGATGGTGAAGAAGCTCGTGGCGCTCGGGCTCGTGCGGCACGCCCCGTACGGGGCGATCACGCTCACGGATGCCGGTCGAGCCGAGGCGCTGCGGATGGTGCGCCGGCACCGGCTCGTCGAGACCTGGCTCGTGGAGGGCTTCGGCTACCGCTGGGACGAGGTGCACGACGAGGCCGAGGTGCTCGAGCACGCCCTGAGTGACCGGCTGCTGGACGCGATCGACGCCCAGCTCGGGCACCCCGTCCGCGACCCGCACGGGGATCCGATCCCCGACGGCGAGGGGCGGGTGGCGCGCCCGGATGCCGTGCTCGCCTCGCGCCTGGAGCCGGGCGTCGCCGGGCGGGTGGCCCGCATCAACGACCGCGACCCCGAGGTGCTGCGGCGCATCGAGGCCGCGGGCATCGGCCTCGACACGGTCGTGACGGTGGGGGAGCTGCCCGACGGCGCGGCCGAGTCGGTGTGGGTGGTCGTGCTCCGCTAGATTTTTCGGTATGCCGAAAAACCGCGTCGGGCTGTGGGGCGCCCTCGGCCCCGCGATGGTCGCCGGGGTCGCCTACCTCGACCCCGGCAATGTCGCGAGCAACGCGAGCGCGGGGGCCGCCTACGGCTACCTGCTCGTGTGGGTCGTGGTGCTCGCGAACGCGATGGCGTGGCTCATCCAGTACCTCTCGGCGAAGCTCGGCATCGCCACCGGCGAGAGTCTGCCCGCGCTGCTCGGCATCCGGTTCCGGCACCGCGGCGCGCGGTACGCCTACTGGGTGCAGGCCGAGCTCGTCGCGATGGCGACCGACATCGCGGAGGTGATCGGCGGCGCGATCGCCCTCAACCTGCTGTTCGGGCTGCCGCTGCCGCTCGGCGGGGTCATCACGGGGGCGGTGTCGATCGCGCTGCTCACGCTGCACAGCCGTCGCGGTCCGCGCCTCTTCGAGAGGGTCGTGATCGGCCTCGTCGCGATCATCGCGATCGGCTTCTGCGCGGGCCTCGTCGTGGCCCCCGTCGACCCGGCGGCCGCGCTCGGCGGGCTCGTCCCGCGGTTCGCGGATGCCGGCTCGGTGCTGCTCGCCGCGTCGATCCTCGGCGCCACAGTCATGCCGCACGCCATCTACGCCCACTCGGCCCTCACCCGCGACCGCTTCGGGCGCGTGCCGGAGGGCCCCGAGCGGCGCCGCATCCTGCGCGCCACGCGGGTGGACGTGACGATCGCGCTCGCGGTCGCCGGCACCGTCAACCTTGTGATCCTGCTGCTCGCCGCCTCCACCCTCGCCGGGGTGGAAGGCACCGACACCCTCGAGGGGGCGCACGCGGCGATCGGCGCGGCACTCGGGCCCGTCATCGCGACGCTCTTCGCGGTCGGGCTGCTCGCATCCGGACTCGCCTCGACCTCGGTCGGCGCCTACGCGGGCGCCGAGATCATGCAGGGGCTGCTGCGCGCCCGCATCCCGTTGCTCGTGCGGCGTCTCGTGACCCTCGCGCCGGCCCTCGTGCTGCTGTTCCTGGGGTTCGAACCGACGCTCGCGCTCGTGCTCAGCCAGGTGGTGCTGTCGTTCGGCATCCCGTTCGCGCTCGTGCCGCTCGTGCGGCTGACGACGCGGCGCGAGCTCATGGGGGATGCCGCGAACCGGCCGTGGACGACGGCGCTCGCCGCGCTCGCGGCCGTGCTGCTCATCGCCCTCAACGCGACGCTGCTCGTGCTGCTCGCGACCGGCGGCTAGCGCCTGTGCGGCCGTCGCCGCAACGCCGGATTCCGCAACGCCGGATTCCGCAACTCAGGAGATCCGCGCCGACCTGCGGGCGGCATCCGCTTTTCGCCGATATCTCCTGAGTTGCGGTCACGCGTAGTTTCGCAACTCAGGAGAGACGAGGGGTACGGGCCCTATCGGCCGCTCACCGGCGCGGATCTCCTGAGTTGCGGATGCGCGACAGCCCGGACGGCCGCGACGCGGCTCAGTCGTCGAGCAGCTTGGGGTCGAGGGCGGCTTCCTCGTCGGTGAGCGGCGTGACGCCCGCCTTGCGGGCGCGGCGGGCCTTCACGACACCCTGCACGTAGTGGAACACGGTCGGGATGATCGCGAGGCAGATCGCGGCGAGCAGGATGACGTCGATGTATTCGGTGACGAAGTCGGCGAGCGGCGGGATGTAGCCGAGCAGGAAGCCCGCGAAGGTGAGCCCGGCGCCCCAGACGAACGCGCCGACCGCGTTGTAGAGCGAGTAGCGGCGATAGTCCATGTGGGCGACGCCCGCCGCGACGGGGGCGAAGGTGCGCACGATGGGCACGAATCGGGCGATGACGATCGCGATCGGGCCCCAGCGCTCGAAGAACTTGTTGGTGCGGATGACGTTCTCCTTCGAGAACAGCCCGCTCTCCTTCTGCTCGAAGATGCGCGGTCCCGCCTTGTGGCCGATGAGGTAGCCGACCTCGCCGCCGAGGAACGCGGCCACCGCGATCGCGAGGCACACCCACCAGATCGGGATCTGGATGCCGGTGCCCGACTCGGTCATGGTGCCGGTGAAGCTCAACAGGCCCGTGATGATGAGCAGGGTGTCGCCCGGCAGGATGAAGCCGACGAGCAGGCCCGTCTCGGCGAAGACGATGAGGCACACCACGAGCAGTGCCCACGGGCCGGCGTTGACGATGATCTCGTGCGGGTCGAGCCAGGGGATGAGTCCCATCGGCGCGGCGGCGATGAACGCGAGGGCGGCGGTGGTGAACGGCACGAGAGGGTTCTCCTGAACGTCGGTCGCGGGGCGATCGGCGGGTGGCGGGTGCGTTCAGCGTAGCCGCTCACGGCATCCGCAACCTGGGGGTTCACCCCCGGGTTGGTGCGAGCCGACGTCGCTGAGTGGTCGGTTTCCAGCCCTAAACCGCCCGGATGAGGCGAATCACCGACCGGTCAGCGGGGGGGGGGGGGGGGGGGGCGTGCGGGAGGCGGGGCTCGAACCCGCATGCCGTGAGGCACAGGAACCTAAATCCTGCGTGTCTACCGTTCCACCACTCCCGCAGGAGCTTCAGTCTAGGAGGCGCCGCATCCGCCGGTTGTGGACAACTTCCGCGGCCTCCCGCCGCGGCCGGGCATCATGACCGGGTGACGAGCGCGGTCGGACTCATCGCCGAACAGGTGCGCGAGCGCGTGCGGCGCGAGGGGGTCGACCTCCGGGCGGATGCGGCGCTCGCCGACCGCTACGTGCGCGATGAGGTGCAGCGCTACGCCGAGCTCGCGCTCGGCGGCTCCGTGCCGCTGCTCGACGACGAGGCGCACGTGGCCCGGCAGGTGGTGGCCGCCCTCACCGGCCTCGGCCCGCTGCAGCCGTACCTCGACGACCCGCGCGTCGAGGAGCTGTGGATCAACGCCCCCGACCGCATCTTCGTCGCGCGCGACGGCATCGCCGAGCGGGTGCCGCTCGCGCTCACCCCCGGCGAGGTGCGGGAGCTGCTCGAGCGGATGCTGCACCAGACCGGCCGCCGGGTCGACCTGGCCTCGCCGTTCGTCGACGCCTCGCTGCCCGACGGTTCGCGCCTGCACGCCGTCATCCCGGACGTCACGCGCGCCGAGATCTCTGTCAACATCCGCCGCTTCCGGGCGGGCATGCGCACGCTCGTCGACCTCGTGAAGCTCGGCTCGCTCACGAGCCAGGCGGCCGGGTTCCTGCACGTCGCCGTGCGCACCGGCCACAACATCCTGGTGACGGGGGCCACCCACAGCGGCAAGACGACGCTGCTCGGCGCGCTGCTCGGCTCGTGCCGCCCGGGCGAGCGGGTCGTGACCGTCGAGGAGACCTTCGAGCTCTCGGTCTCCGCCGTCGACCACGTCGCGATGCAGTGCCGCCAGCCGAGCCTCGAGGGCACGGGCGAGATCAGCCTGCGGCGGCTCATCAAGGAGTCGCTGAGGATGCGACCCGACCGGCTCATCGTGGGCGAGGTGCGCGAGGCCGAGTCGCTCGACCTGCTGATCGCCTTGAACTCGGGGATCCCGGGCATGTGCTCGCTGCACGCGGGCAGCGCCCGGGAGGCGCTCGTGAAGCTGTGCACCCTGCCGCTGCTCGCCGGGCGCAACATCGACGTCGGGTTCGTCACCCCGACGGTCGCCTCGTCGATCGACCTCGTCGTGCACGCCGAGCTGCAGCGCGACGGGCGCCGCCGCGTCGTCGAGGTGCTCGCCCCGAGCGGCCGGGTCGTCGACGGCGTCGTCGAGGCGACCACGCTGTTCGCGCTCGCGGGCGACCGGCTCGTGGCGACGGGTGCGTTGCCGCCCCGGATGGCGGCCTTCGAGCGGGCGGGGGTCGACCCGGCGCCCATCCTGCGCGAGAGCGCGTCGGCATCGTGATCGCCGTCGCGTGGGGACTGCTGCTCGGCGTCGGGCTGCTGTTCGTCGCCTCCCCGTGGCTGTGGCCCGCCGACGCGCGGGCGCCGCGGCGGGTGCGGCGCGATCCGCTGGTGCGGCTCGAGGAGCGGCTCGCGCAGGCGGGGCTCTCCCGCGTCTCGGGGCCCGTCGTGATCGCGGTCGCCGTCGTCATCGGCATCGCGGCGGGCGTGCTCGTGCTCGCCCTCACCCCCGTCGTCGCGCTCGCGGTGGCGACGGGGCTCGCGGCGACGGCGCTGCCGTTCGCCCTCATCTCGGCCCGCGCCCGGGCCCGCCGCCGCGCGATGCGGGCCGTCTGGCCGGATGCGCTCGACCACCTCGTCGCCGGGCTCCGATCCGGTCTCCCGCTCGCCGACGCCCTCTGCGCGCTCGGCGAGAGCGGCCCGACGCCACTGCGCCCCGCGTTCCTCGAACTCGCCGACGACTACCGGGCGACCGGCCAGCTCTCCCTCGCCCTCGACGAGTTGAAGGCCCGGCTCGCCGACCCCGTCGCCGATCGCGTCGTCGAGACGGTGCGGGTGGCGCGCGAGGTGGGCGGCACCGAGCTGCCGCCCGTGCTGCGGGCCCTCGCCGCGCACCTGAGAGCGGATGCCGCCATCCGCTCCGAGGTCGAGGCGCGGCAGACCTGGGTCGTCAGCGCCGCGCGCCTCGGGGTGGCGGCGCCCTGGCTCGTGCTGCTGCTGCTCGCCGCGCGTCCGGAGGCGGTGCGCGCCTACAACTCGCCGCTCGGGGTGACGGTGCTCGCGGTCGGTCTCGTCGTGACGGTCGTCGCCTACCGTCTCATGCTCGCGCTCGGGAGGTTGCCCGAGGAACGGCGGTGGTTCGCGTGAGCCCGACGCTCGCGCTCGCCGTGGCGGCCGGGATCGGGCTGGGGCTCGGGCTCTGGACGCTCGCCGGGATGCTGCCCCGCCTCGGCGCGAGACGCCTCGCCGACCGGGTGGCCCCGTACGTGCTCGACGTCTCGGCCGAGGCCCGCGCGCTGCGCGCTCGCCGCTCGGGCGAGCCGGCATCCGTCATCGCGGGACTCGCGGGCCCCGCGCTCGACCGGGCGCGCGGGCTGCTCGCGAACCTGCTGGGCGGCGACGTGACGGTCGCCCGCCGCCTGCGGCAGGCCGGCTCGATGCTCACGGTGGCCGGATTCCGCTCCCGGCAGCTCGCGTGCGCGGCCGCCGGTGCCGCCCTGGGCATCGTCGTGGCGTTGCTGCTGGCCCAGACGGCCGCCGTGCAGCCCGTGGTGTCGGTCGTGCTCGGGGTCGTGCTGGCCGCGGGCGGCCTGCTGCTGCCCGAGCAGCTGCTCGCCCGGCGGGCACGCGCCCGCGTGGCCCGCATCGCCGACGAGCTGCCGACCGTGCTCGAGTTCCTGAGCCTCGCGCTCTCGGCGGGCGAGACGGTGCGCGACGCCCTGCGCCGCGTCGCCCGTGTCGGCAGCGGCGAGCTCGCCGCCGAACTCGGCCGGGTGATCGCCGACGTCGACATCGGCGTGCCCCTCACCGATGCGCTCTCCCGCTGCGCCGACGCGCTCGGGCTGCCCGCCCTCAGCCGCGCGACGGAGCAGCTGGTCACCGCGCTCGACCGCGGCAGCCCGCTCGTCGAGGTGCTGCGGGCCCAGGCGCAGGATTCCCGCGAGGACGCCAAGCGGTCGCTGCTCGAGTCGGCCGGGCGCAAGGAGGTCACGATGCTCGTTCCGCTCGTGTTCCTCATCCTGCCCGTGACGGTGGTCTTCGCCCTGTTCCCGGCCACCCTCGTGCTCGAGCTGGGGTTCTAGGCGCCTCAGCGGCTGGCGTTCGACTCGAGCTGCAGCTCGCAGGAGGGCGAGGCGACGTTGAAACCGCTGGTCCATCCCCACCCCGACGAGCCCACGTCGCGTCGGAAGAGGTACTCTTCGCCGGCGTAGTCGCCGTCCGCGGAGAACTCGTAGTCGACGCGTGCCCAATCGGAGGGGATGCCCTCGGACCCGGGGGTCTCGACCCAGTTCTCCATCGAGACGGAGACGGGCACTCCATTGCCGAAGTCGGCCGATTCGCCCGAGGCCGAGATCCCGGACGGAGAGGCCGGCTCTCCGGCGGGCCCGACGAAGGAGATCACCACCGAGTCAGCGGTGAAGGTGTCGCAGAACGCGATGTCGACGGTGCCGGCGGTCACGTGGTAGGCGACCGGCGTTCCCGGGGTGCAGCCGGAGAGCCCGCAGCACGACAGCGTCGCGGTGGCGACCAGTGCGGCGACTCGGCGGTGGTTCACGCAGTCATCGTAGGAAGCGGAGCGGCACGGAAGGTCTCGACACGATCACCATCCGTCGTCGATCCGATAACGCGGTCGAGGAAGCCTGTGGATAACCGCCGACGCCGTCGGCGGATCCGCACCACACTGGGCGGCATGCGACGCTTCCTGCTGCGGCTTCGAGACGACCGGGGCGACGTGCCGGGGTGGGTGCTCATCACCCTCATGACCGCGGCGCTCGTCATCCTCATCTGGGCGCTCGCGGGGCCCGCACTCTCCGACATCTTCCAGAACGCCATCGACAAGGTCTCCGGGATCTGAGGTGGGGGCCGGCCGCATCCGTCGCGTGTTCGCCGACGACGCCGGATCGGCGCCCGTCGAGTTCGTGCTCGTCGGGGTGCTGCTGACCTTCCTCACGCTCGCGGTGCTGCAGCTCGCCCTCGCGCTGCACATCCGCAACACCGTGCTCGACGCGGCCGCCGAGGGCGCCCGCTTCGGGGCGCTCGCCGACAACGTGCCGGCGGATGCGGCGCCGCGCACCGCGGAGCTCATCGCGACCGCCGTCGGCCCCGACTACGCGCGCGACATCCGGGTGAGCGAGGGCTCGTGGATGGGCGCGCCCGCCGTCATCGTCACGGTGCGCACCACCCTGCCGCTGCTCGGACTGCTCGGCCCCGACCGCGCGCTGGAGGTCGAGGGCCATGCGGCTCGCGAGACGCTGGACTGAGGCGCTGCGGCACCGGCTCGCGCACGCGCGAACCGACGGGGGCTCCGCCTCGCTCGAGTTCATCACCGTCGGCGTGCTGCTGCTCGTGCCGCTCGTCTACCTCGTGCTCACCGTCTCGGCGCTGCAGGCGGCGGCCCTCGGGGTCGAGGGCGCGGCGCGGCAGGCGAGTCGCGTCTTCGTGCAGGAGCCGACGCTCGAGGAGGCGCGTGCCGCCGCCGAGCGCGCGGTGGCGGTGACGCTCGCCGACTACGGGCTCCAGGCATCCGCCGCGCAGGTCGCGATCAGCTGCCGACCCGACCCCGCCGACTGCCTCGCCCGCCGCGGCTTCGTCACCGTCGAGATCGCGACGGTCGTGCCGCTGCCCCTCGCCCCACCCGTGCTGACCCTCGACGTGCCGGCCGGGGTGCCGGTGCGGGCGGTCGCGACCGAGCAGGTCTCGCGCTTCCGGGTGGGCGGATGAGGCGGCAGCGGCTCGCCGCGGACGAGGGCTCGACGCTGCCCCTCGTCATCTTCTTCGGCTTCCTCGCGCTCGCGGTCGTGCTCGTCGTGACGGCCGCCACCTCGCTCTACCTCGAGAAGAAGCGGCTGTTCACGCTCGCCGACGGTGCCGCGCTCGTCGGTGCGGAGGCCTTCGAGCTCGACGCGGTGTCGCTCACGCCGGACGGACCGCGGCCCGTGCTCGAGAGCGCGGACGTGGCATCCGCGGTCGCCGGCTACCTCGACGGCAACCCGATGGCCGAGTTCGAGGAGCTCGCCGTCGACGAGGCGGCCAGCGTCGACGGTCGCAGCGCGACCGTCACGATGTCGGCCACCTGGCGCCCGCCGATCGTCACCGTGTTCGTGCCCGACGGCATCCGCATCGACGCCACCGCGACCGCGAGGTCCGTCTTCGGGTGAGCGTGTCAACCTCGCAGCGGTATCCACGCGTCGTGAAGGCATGAAGACCACCACCACGTTCGGGGCCGCCGCGGGCGCCCTCGCCCTCCTCCTCGCGCTCAGCGGATGCGCGGGGCCCGTCGCACCGGACGACGCGTCGTCCTCCGAGACGCCCACCGCGGCCGCCTCCGACGAACCGACCGTCGAGGAGACGGACGACGGGGCCGCCGAGGAGGAGCCGGCGGACGAGCCCGTCGCCGAGGCGCCCGCGCTCGACGCGACCGAACGCGCGGCCGTGATCGCGGCCCTCAACGCCGGACGGATCGACGACATCCGTCCCTACCTCGCCGACCCCGTGAACTACATCCTCGCCGCGAGCGAATGCTGCGGCCTCATCGCGGCGTCCGAGGTCGCGGGTGCGAGCGGCTACCTGTCGGCGAGCAGCTGGTCCTCCCCGGTTCCCGACGCCCAGCTCGACGCCTTCCGCGCCGGCTGGTACGGCGATCTGATACCCGCCGACGTGGTCTCGGCGCAGGCCGCCGACGGCACGATCGTCATCTTCGGCGTCGCCGACGGCCTCATCACCTCGATCCTGATCGGCGACGCGGTGGTCTTCACCAGCTGAGCGGCCGGGCCTCAGCGTGGACGCCGCTGCGAGTACCGCGGCACGAAGATGCGCAGATCGAGCGCGCCGAGCAGCCCGACGACCCCCATCACGCCCACCGCGATCGGCAGCGAGGCCACCGCCGTGACGCCCGCGATCGCGAGCGGGGCGAGCGCCGCTCCGGTGTCGTTCGTGAACCGCCACGCCCCGAGGAAGGGGGCCGGATGCGCGGGGTCGGCGAGGTCGGCGCCGAGCGTCATCAGGATGCCCGCCCCGATGCCGTTCGAGAGCGCCAGCGTCACCGCCACCACCACGAACCACAGCTGGGCGTTCGGCACGTCGTGGGTGACCGCGAGCAGCAGGTGCGAGAGCCCGAGGCCGATCATCGACGGCACCGCCGTCCACAGGCGCCCGAAGCGGTCCATGATCCAGCCGCCCGCGTAGAACAGCGCGAAGTCGACCGCGGCTGCCGAGCCGATCACGATCGCCGCCGTCGCCTCGTGCATGCCGATCGACACCGCCCACAGGGGCAGGATGACGTTGCGGCTCGAGCGCAGCGCCGCCACCGTGGCGGAGCCGCTCCCGAGCGTCAGCAGCACGCGGCGGTTCGCCGCGATCGTGCGCCAGAGCCCCCGCTCGGCCTCCACCGCCTCCACGACGCCCGCCGTGGGGCCCGCGGCGGCCACCTCGGCCGGGTCGTGCAGCACGACGAGCACCACGCCGGCGGCGAGGCAGGCCGCCACCTGGATCCAGAACGCGTACGCGGCGACGCCCGTCGCCTGGATCACCCCGGCGGTGGCGAACGGGCCGATCAGGAAGCCGAGACGGAAGGTGCCCCCGAGCGTCGAGAGCGCCCGCGCGCGGAACACCGGCGGCACGAAGCTCGTCATGAAGGCGTGGCGGGCCAGCGCGAACACCGCCGTCGCGAGGCCGATCAGCAGAATCGCGACCCCCAGCATCCACGGCTCCGTCGCGAACACCGCGAGCGCACTGCCCGCGATCGACACGACGCACGCGGCGATCATCGCCGCGCGCTCGCCGATCCGCGCCACCAGGGCGCCGCTCGGGATGTCGCCGAGCAGCTCGCCGACCACGATCATCGCCGCGATGAGGCCCGCGCCCGCGAGCCCGGTGCCCAGCTCGTGGGCCACGACGGGGATCACCGGGATGATCGCGCCCTCGCCGATCGAGAACAGGATGGTCGGCAGGAACGCCGCCACGACGACCTGACGCCACGGGAAACGGGGATCGTCGGGGCGCGCGGTCATGGCCGGACCACGTTACTCGCCTAGGCTGTAACCGCCATGCTCGATGACCTCCCCGCACAGCTCGCCGCCCTCCGCAGCACCTTCGACGACATCCGCGCCGTCGTGGGGGTGGAGCGGCTCGAGGCCGAGATCGCCGACCTCTCCGAGAAGGCCGGCGCCCCGGACCTCTGGGACGACCCCGAGAACGCCCAGAAGGTGACGAGCGCGCTCAGCCACCGCCAGGCCGAACTCACCCGCATCACCGGCGTCGAGCGCCGCATCGACGACCTCGAGGTGCTCGTCGAGCTCGCGCGCGAGGCAGAGGATGCCGACACGGCCGCCGAGGCGGAGGCCGAGTACGAGGCGCTCAAGAAGACCATCGGCGACCTCGAGGTGCAGACCCTGCTCGACGGCGAGTACGACGCCCGCTCGGCCGTCGTCACCATCCGCTCCGGCGCCGGCGGCGACGACGCCACCGACTTCGCCGAGATGCTGCTGCGCATGTACCTGCGCTGGGCCGAGCGCCACGGCTACCCCGTGAAGGTCATGGACACCTCCTACGCGGAGGGCGCCGGCATCAAGTCGGCCACCTTCGAGGTCGACGCCCCCTACGCCTACGGCACCCTCTCGATCGAGGCGGGCACCCACCGGCTCGCGCGCATCAGCCCCTTCGGCTCGGCCGACAAGCGCCAGACGAGCTTCGCGGCCGTCGAGGTGATCCCCGTCATGGAGGAGGCGCAGGAGGTGGAGATCCCGGAGGGCGACATCCGCGTCGACGTGTTCCGCTCCTCCGGACCCGGCGGCCAGTCGGTCAACACGACCGACTCGGCGGTGCGCATCACCCACCTGCCGACCGGGCTCGTCGTCTCGATGCAGAACGAGAAGTCGCAGATCCAGAACCGCGCCGCCGCCATGCGCGTGCTGCAGACCCGCCTGCTGCTGCTCAAGCGCGAGGAGGAGGCTGCCAAGAAGAAGGAGCTCGCGGGCGTCATCACGGCGAGCTGGGGCGACCAGATGCGCTCCTACTTCCTCTACGGCCAGCAGCTCGTGAAGGATCTGCGCACCGGTTACGAGGTCGGCAACCCGGCCGCCGTCTTCGACGGCGACCTCGACGGGCTCATCGCGGCCGGCATCCGCTGGCGCAAGCAGGACCACGAGGACTGATCCGCCGATCCCGAACAACCTCCGCTGATCGAGTAGCCGCGCAGCGGCGTATCGAGATCCGCCGATCCCGAACTGGGGGGAGTGTCGCGCCCCGGCTCCCGCGAAAGCCTGCTTAGGCTCGAAACGCCATGATCCGATTCGACCAGGTGACGAAGACCTACTCGGGTGCCACACGTCCCGCCCTCAACAACGTGAGCCTCGAGGTGCTCAAGGGGGAGTTCGTGTTCCTCGTGGGCGCCTCCGGGTCGGGCAAGTCGAGCTTCCTGCGGCTGATCCTCAAGGAGGAGCGGCCCAGCAAGGGCAGGATCCACGTGCTCGGCCACGACCTCACGAGCCTCGCCAACCGCAAGGTGCCCTACTTCCGACGCAGCCTCGGCGTCGTGTTCCAGGACTTCCGTCTGCTGCCCGCGAAGACCGTCTTCGACAACGTGGCCTTCACCCTGCAGGTGATCGGCAAGTCGAAGGGCTTCATCCAGGAGGCGGTGCCGGATGTGCTCAAGATGGTGGGCCTCGCCGGCAAGTCGGGCAGGTTCCCGCACGAGCTCTCGGGCGGTGAGCAGCAGCGTGTCGCGATCGCGCGCGCCATCGTCAACAAGCCTGCGATCCTGCTCGCCGACGAGCCGACCGGCAACCTCGACCCGGCCACGAGCGCCGGGATCATGACGCTGCTGTCGACCATCAACGCCAACGGCACCACGGTGCTCATGGCGACCCACGACTCCGGCATCGTCGACACCATGAAGCGTCGCGTCATCGAGCTCGTCTCGGGTCAGATCGTGCGCGACGAGCGCCAGGGCGGCTACCAGACGCAGGCGATCCCGGTGCAGGACTTCGGCGCCGCGATGGAGCGCGAGCGGCTCGCCGCCTCGGGCGCGCCCGCCCCGGATGCGCTGCGCACCTCGGTGCCGCCGGTCACGGCGGCGACGCCCGCTGCGCCGACCGCCCCCGCGGTGCCGACAGCGGCATCCGCACCCGCCGTGTCGCCGTTCGCCCCGCGCACCGCGCCCGTCGAGCCGCGCGAGCCCGTCACCGCGTCCGTGCGTGCGGTGACGCAGCCCGCGGCATCCGCCACCTCCTCGGCGCCGCCCGTGCCGCCGCCGCTCGTGGAGCCGGAGGCCGACTGATGCGACTGGGACTCATCCTCTCGGAGGTCGGTCAGGGGTTCCGACGCAACCTCTCGATGGTCGTGTCGGTCATCCTGGTGACCTTCATCTCGCTCACCTTCTTCGGCGCAGCCGTGCTGCTGCAGCTGCAGATCGGGCAGATGAAGGGCTACTGGTACGACCGCGCCGAGGTGACGGTGTACATGTGCACCGACATCGTGAAGGCGTGCGACGGAGCCGACGCCACCCAGGAGCAGATCGACGCCGTGCAGGCGCAGCTCGACAGCCCGACGCTCGCCGACTTCGTCGAGACCGTCAACTTCGAGTCCACCGAGGAGGCGTTCGCGCGCTTCCAGGAGGAGTTCGCGGGGTCGAGCCTCGCCGAACTCGCGACGATCGACTCCTTCGGCCCGGACTTCCAGGTGAAGCTCTACGACCCGAACCAGTCGGACGTCATCATCGACTCGATCACGGGGATGCCGGGTGTCGACGAGGTGCGCGACCAGCGGGCGCTGCTGCAGCCGATCTTCGACGTCATGAACGCCGCGAGTTACACGGCCGTCGGCATCGCGGGCCTCATGCTCGTCACGGCGGTGCTGCTCATCTCGACCACGATCCGGCTGTCGGCCTTCTCCCGCCGGCGTGAGCTCGCGATCATGCGGCTCGTCGGCGCCTCGAACCGTTTCATCGAGACGCCGTTCATCCTCGAGGGCGTGCTCGCCTCGCTCATCGGTTCGGTGCTGGCGAGCGGCGCGGTCGTCGCGATCGTGCACTTCTTCGTCACGGGCTACCTCAGCGAGAACTTCACCAACTACTCCTTCATCGGCATCCAGGATGCGCTGCTGGTCGCCCCGATCCTGGTCGGGGTCGGCGCCCTGCTGGCCGCCCTCTCGGCGAGCGTCGCCATCCGCCGCTACCTCAAGGCCTAGGTGTCAAACGCTGCAGCGCTTCCCCTCGCGCTGCGGTGATGTCTGCCGCGCGGAGACAGGCGCTGCAGCGTTTGACATAGACTGAACGGCTGCCGCGCGCACGGCACGAGAGTCGAAGGAGGTGCGCCATGCCCCGTGAGAAGGGTGAGAAGGTCGTCGCGACCAACCGCAAGGCGCGCCACGACTACACGATCGAGGACACCTATGAGGCCGGGATCGTGCTCTCGGGCACCGAGGTGAAGTCGCTGCGCGAGGGCAAGGCGTCGCTCGTCGACGGCTACGCCTTCATCGACGGCGGCGAGCTGTGGCTGGATGCCGTGCACATCCCCGAGTGGGGCTCCGGCTCGTGGACGAACCACGCCACGCGTCGCAAGCGCAAGCTCCTGCTGCACAAGGAGCAGATCGTCAAGATCAGCCACCGCACGAAGGAGGGCGGCTACACGCTCGTGCCGCTCTCGATCTACTTCAAGGACGGCCGCGCGAAGGTCGAGCTGGCGATCGCGAAGGGCAAGCGCGAGTACGACAAGCGCCAGGCCCTGCGCGAGCGGCAGGACAAGCGCGAGGCCGACCGCGCGATGGCGAGCCGCCGCCACCTGGGGGAGTAGACGCTCAGTCTGCCTCGAAGCGCGCGTCGACGGATGCCGACACCTCGATGTCCTCGGGGGTGAAGTCGAGGGATGCGCCTCCCGGCGGGGGAGCGGCGAACGCGGCCGCCCGCATCATCGTCGGGGCGGGGGCGCCCGGGTCGCCCGTCACCCCCAGCATCCCGGGGTCGGCGATCGCGGTCGCCGTCACCTGGGCGAGCCCGATCGCCTGCGCGAAGACGCGCGCCTTGTCGGCGGCGTCCGTGACGGCGCGCGAGCGCACCTCGGTCGTCACGGAGGTGCGCTTGGCCTCCGTGAGCCCCCACTCGATGCCGCTCACCTGCACACCGGGCACCGTGGCGGCCTCGGTGAGCCAGTCGGCGAGGGCGTCGAAGTCCTTGAACTTCACGGTGATCGAGATCGCCGCGTGGTGCACGGGCGCCAGCTGCTTGCCCTCGTTGTTCCAGGGACGCTGCGCCCACACCCGGATGCGGTCGCTCGCCCACCAGGTGACGGGTCCGGCATCCGGATCGTGCAGACGCTTGACGGAGTCGGTGACGGTCTGCACCGCGGCGGTCGCCGAGGCGAGCACGCCCTCGCGCTTCGCACCGTCGAAGGCGACGGCGAGACGGACGGTGGCGCGCTCGGCGGGATACCAGGCGGTGAAGTGGCCCTGAACGGTGATGACGGTGCCCATCGCCTCATCCTGCCAGGCGGCGCCCTCCTCGGCTATGATGAAGGGCTGCGCCGGAGACGGCGCGGATTCACAACTCCACAGCGCGTGATGACGGCCCACCTCGAACGGGAGAGATCCCGAGGTGACCATGGGGATGATCGGTTTCGACATCGCCTGCGAAACTGCGAGAAGCGGGCCGAGGATGCGGGGTTATCTCGTTAACGCCCTCCGCAATCCATAGGTGCCAACGTTAAGCGCACCGACCTCGCTCTCGCTGCCTAAGCGGAGTAGATAGGTCCGTCAGACCGGACTCGCCCTCGATCCGGACCCTGGCGTCATCTAGAGGGCTTGCTGTGCGGCTGAGTTCCAGGGTCGCGCGGGACTTTCACTGGGGCTGGGCTCGTCGACCTAGGTGTTCGTGACGAAGGTCGGAGCCGAGTAGAACGTTTTCACGGACTGCGCCCGGAGAAGGCGCAGGCTCACAGCGATGGACGGGGGTTCAATTCCCCCCATCTCCACCATCGGTCGTCATCACGCGCTGCGGGGATCTCGTGAGCCACTACTCCACGAGCTTGCCCGCGGCCGAGACCTCGTGCATCCGTTCGGCGATCTCGGCGGGGATGGCGGCGATCGGCTCGCGCTCGACCGTGCCGTCGGCCGACCACACGAGGTTCACCTGCAGTGCCGGGTCGAGCTCGGGGAAGTCGGAGCGGTTGTGGCAGCCGCGGGTCTCGCGCCGCTCGAGCGCGGACTGCAGGGTGGCGCGGGCGGCGAGGGCGGAGGCCTTGAGGTCGAAGGCGTGGGCGAGGTCCTGGAAGCCGGCGATGTCGGGGTGCACGCCGACGTCGCGCATCCGCTCCTCGATCGCGTCGAGCTCGGCGAGGCCCGCGGTGAGTCCCGCCTCGTCGCGCACGACGCCGGCGTGCTCGGTCATGGTGTTGCGGACGCCGCGCTGCAGCGCCCGCACGTTCTCCGGCCCGTCGGCGGCGAGCAGGCCGTCGACCTCGGCGCGGGCGAAGGCCTCGGCGTCCGCCGAGCGGCGCTGGGCGTCGAGGCCGGATGCGTACGCTGCGGCGGCCTGCGCCGTGATGCGCCCGTAGACGAGCAGCTCGATGAGCGAGTTGCCGCCCAGTCGGTTGGCGCCGTGCAGCCCGGATGCCGCCTCGCCGATCGCGTAGAGGCCCTCGACATCCGTCGAGTGGTCTTCGGGCCGCACCCATACGCCGCCCATCGAGTAGTGCGCGGTCGGCGCGATCTCGATCGGGTCGGTCGTGATGTCGAGCATCTGCAGTTCGAGCATCGTCTGGTAGACGCGGGGGAGCTTCCGCATGATGGTCTCGCGCGGCAGGTGCGAGACGTCGAGCCACACCCCGCCCTTCGCGGTACCGCGGCCCTCCTTGATCTCGGTGTAGGCGGCGAGCGCCACGCGGTCGCGCGTGGAGAGCTCCATGCGCTCGGCGTCGTAGCGGCCCATGAACCGCTCGCCGAGCGCGTTCCGCAGGATCCCGCCCTCGCCGCGCGCGGCCTCGGAGATGAGGGTTCCCGCGGCGTTCTCGGGCTCGAGGATCCCGGAGGGATGGAACTGCACGAGCTCGGCGTCGCGGAGGCGCCCACCCGCCTCCACGGCGAGCCGGAAGGAGTCGCCCGTGTTCTCGTCGCGGCGCGAGGAGGTGCGGCGCCAGATGCGGTTGTGGCCGCCCGCGGCCAGGATCACGGCATCCGCGTGCACGAGGAAGCGCGTGCCGTCGCCCACGTCGAAGCCGTAGGCGCCGAACACCGCCCCGTCGCGTGTCAGGAGGCGCGTGATGTAGACGGAGTCGAGCACGGGGATGTGCAACTGCGCCGCCCGGTTCACGAGCGTGCGCTGGATCTCCAGCCCCGTGTAGTCGCCCGCGAACGCGGTGCGGCGGAAGGTGTGCGCGCCGAAGAAGCGCTGCGAGATGCGACCGTCCTCCTCGCGGGCGAACGGCATCCCGTAGCGCTCGAGGTCCTCGATGCCGCGGGCCGCCTCGCGCGTGACGATCTCGACGGTGCGCGGGTCGGCGAGCAGGTAGCTCTCGGTGAGGGTGTCGGCCGCGTGCTGCTGCCACGAGTCGTCGGGGTCCATGGTGCCGAGCGCCGCGTTGATGCCGCCGGCGGCGAGCGAGGTGTGGGCGTCGGCCTGGGGGCGCTTGCCGACGACGAGCACGTCGACGCCCGCCTCGGCGAGTTCGATGGCGGCGCGGAGGCCCGAGCCCCCGGTGCCGATCACGAGCACGGTGGCGGACAGGCGGCGTTCGGTGGGGGACACGGGGTTCCTTTGCGGTCTCAGTAGTGCGGGTGGTGCAGGTGGGCGTCGCCGAGGCGGTCGGCGAGGCGGCGGTAGAGCTCGCTCACGGGGGCGCTCGTCGAGCAGCCGATCCACATGATGTAGGGATGCGGGCGCGTGTCGGAGTCCTCCGGCATCCATTCGGAGACCCAGGCGGCGGCGGCCCGCGCGGCGAGTTCGCCGCGCGGTGCGATGGCGCCGCTCGCGGAGGCCTGACGGTCGCGGCACAGCCAGGTCACCGAGACGCGGTCGGGGGCGGGCAGGCGACGCATCTGGATGGCGGACGCCACCTCGAGGTACACCTGGCCGAAGGAGCCGACCGGGAGACGGGTGAGCATCCCACTGATGGCGGGGATGTCCCTGCTGTCGCCGACGAGGAGGAAGTGGGGCTCGTCGATCACATAGGTAAGGCTAACCTAAGCAGCGCGACGCGTCGAGCCTCACCCGTAGTCGGGCGCCGCCCCCAAGCCGAAGTAGTCCTCGAGGGTCGTGATGCCGCGCTCGTGCATGTCGGCGGCCACCGTCTCGCCGACGTACCGGTAGTGCCAGGGCTCGAAGCGGTAGCCGACGGTCGGCTGCCAGCCGTCGCCGTAGCGCAGGATGAAGCCGTACTTCCACGCGTTCTCGGCGAGCCAGCGCCCGCCCGCGGTGTCACGGAAGCACACGTTGAGGTTGCAGCCGGCGCCGTCGTCGAAGTCGGCCGCGAGACCGGTCTGGTGCTCGGAGAACCCGGGACGCGCCGAGTGCTCGTCCGCTCCGGCCACGCCCTCGCGGGCGACGAAGCCGTTGTAGATGGTCTGCTGGCGGCTGTAGCTGCGGTAGCCGCTCGACATGCGCAGCTGGATGCCGACCGCGGCCATGTCGGCCGCCATCCGCTCGGCGGCGCTCGCCGCGACCGCGCGGAGGGGCAGGGCGTTGCCGACCCCCGCGGGTCGGCGCAGGTCGTTCGGGGCGTAGTTCGCGGGCAGGGCGCGCCGCTTGTTGACGACCACGGTGAGCGAGGTGGGGTCGTCGACGCCCGTGCCGATGTGCCCGCTCGCAGGGGTGCGGGCCGCGTCGGACGAGGTCACGACCGCATCCACCGCCGCGCGGTAGGCGGCGAGCGCCGCCGCGAGGGCGTCGGGTGCGGATGCCGTGAGCGCGTCGCCCGCGGCCTCGAGCGCCGCCTTCGCGTCGTCGGCCGCATCCGCGCGTTCGCCGAGCAGGGCGTCGCCCTCCTCGACGGTCGCCTCGGCGAACACGGTGAACGCCGCGGTGAGCGTGTCGGCGTCCGCGGTCGCCTGCGTGGCGGCGGAGCGCTCGGCCTCGGCGCGTCCGTCGAGGCGGTCGGCGTAGTCGTGTTGCGCCGTCGCATAGGCCCGCAGCTGCGCGGTGTCGGCCTCGTCGAGGGGGAGGGAGCCGGCCGGCTCGACCGGCGAGGCATCCACCTCGGGCACCGCGATCGCCGCGCGCGCGGCGGCGAGCTGCTCGGTCGCGGCGGGGTCGATGCCCGTCCCGGTGATCGCGGTGACCGCATCCGCGTGGCCGAGCAGCGCCTCGAGCTTCTCGACGGCGTCGATGCGCTGCTGCTGGGCGAGGTTCAGCCCGGCCGAGGCGGCTCTCGCGTCGGCGCGGGCGGTGGCGAGCTCCGCGAGGGCGTCCTGCCGGGCGAGGTGGGCGCTCACGAGCAGCGCCGCCACGATCCCGGCCGCCACGAGCACCGCGGCGACACCCGCGACGAGCAGCACGGTACGGCGGCGGGGGCGCCGTGCGCGTGCGCGCCGAGGGCGCGACGCGGGCGCGTCGACGGCCGCGTCGGGCGTCGGCTCGGGTGCCAGGGGGCGGATGTCGGGTGCGGTCATGGCCGCATCGAGGCTACCGCTTGCGGAACAGTCCGTTGATCACGTCGCGTGCGATGCGCAGGCCGCCCGAGACGACCTCCTTCTGGATGCGGTCGGCCTGCTTCTTGCGCTCGCGCGCCTCGCGGGCCGCCTCCTGCTCGAGGCGCTTCTTCTCGCGCGCGGCCTCCTGCTCGGCCTTCTTCTGCGCGCGGGCGATCTCGGCGGCCGTCGCCCCGGATGCCGCGCCGGCGGCCGCATCCGTCGCGCCGGCCGCCTGGCCGGCCGCGGCGGCCCGCTCGGCGAGCACGGCGGCCGCGCCCTTCGTCTCGGCCCCCGCGTACTTCGCCGACAGCGGCGACGCGGCGACCGCGGCCTGCAGCGTCGCATCCGGGGTCGGATCCATCGACCCCTCGGGTGCGCGCAGCCGCGTCCAGGCGACGGGCGTCGGCGCCCCCTTCTCGTTCATGACGGTCACGATCGCCTCGCCGATCGCGAGGGTCGTGAGCACCTCGCCGAGCTCGTAGGCCGAGTTCGGGTAGGTCGACACGGTCGACTTGAGGGCCTTCGCGTCGTCGGGCGTGTGGGCGCGCAGCTGGTGCTGCACGCGGCTGCCGAGCTGGGCGAGCACGTCGCCCGGCACGTCCTTCGGGGTCTGGGTCACGAAGAAGATGCCGACCCCGCGCGAGCGGATGAGGCGCACGGTCTGGGTGACGATGCTCAGGAAGTCGTCGCTCGCATCCGCGAACAGCAGGTGCGCCTCGTCGAAGAAGAACACGAGCTTGGGCTTGTCGACGTCGCCCACCTCGGGCAGCGACGCGTACAGCTGCGTGAGCAGCCACATGAGGAACGTCGAGAACAGCTCGGGGCGACCGAGCTGGCTGCGCACCTCGAGCAGGCTGACGACGCCGCGCGTGACGCCGTCCGGCCCGAGCTCCGTGCGGAAGAAGTCGGCCGTGTCGATCTGCGGCAGGCCGAAGAACACATCCGCGCCCTGCTCGGCGAAGGCGACGAGCTCGCGCAGGATGACGCCCGCGGTCGCCTTCGAGAGCCCGCCGAGGTTCTCGAGCTCGGCCTTGCCCTCGGGGCTCGTGAGGTACTGCAGCACCGCGCGCAGGTCGTCGAGCGTCACGAGGGGCAGCTGCTGCTCCTTCGCGTAGTGGAACACGAGGCCGAGGCTCGACTCCTGGGTCTCGTTGAGGCCGAGCACCTTGCTGAGCATGACCGAGCCGAAGCCCTCGACGCTCGCGCGGATCGGCACGCCGATGCCGTCGCCGCCGAGCGCGTAGAGCGCGGTCGGCGAGGGGTGGGCGGTCCACTGCTGGCCGAGGCCGGCGGTGCGGGCGAGCAGCTTCTCGCTCGGCGTGCCGGGGGAGGCGATGCCCGAGAGGTCGCCCTTGATGTCGGCCGCGAACACGGGCACGCCCGCCGAGCTCAGCTGCTCGGCGAGCACCTGCAGGGTCTTCGTCTTGCCGGTTCCGGTGGCGCCCGCGACGAGCCCGTGGCGGTTGACCATCGACAGCGGGATGCGGATGGGCACGTCGGCGCGCGCGTCGCCGTTGACGAGCGCCCCCATCTCGAGCGCGGGTGCATCGAAGGCGTAGCCCGCCCGGATCGCGTCGACGGCCGCCGCGTCGAGCGGCCCGCCCGGTGCGGATGCCGCGGGTGCCGGTTCCGCCGCGGGTGCCGGCGCGGCCTCGGCCGCCTTCGCCGCGGCCTCCGCCTGCGCGAGCGCGGCCTGCGCGTCTTCGAGAGCCTTCCGCGCGGCTGCGACCGCGTCGTCACCATCCGTCATGCGCATGAGCCTAGAACCCTCGCGCCTCCACGAGAACCTGGCGTGGCGGGAGCGGCGACCTCACGGCGAAGCTCAGGAGGAGGGCGCGTCGAAGAGGGAGGCGAAGCGCTGGTCGGGGTCGAGGGCGCGGTCGATCGTTCCGGCGATGTCGGTGAGCTGGGCGAGCTGCTCGCGGCTGAGGGAGTCGATGACGACGCGGCGCACGAGGTCGATGTGGCCGGAGGTCGCCCGCACGAGGGCACGGCGGCCCTCGTCGGTGAGGCCGACGTTGGTCGCGCGGCGGTCCTCGGCGCACGGGGTGCGCTCGACGAGGCCGCGGCGCTCGAGGCGCGTCACCACGTGCGAGAGGCGGGGGAGGGTCGCGTAGGTGCCGGCCGCGAGCTCGCTCATCCGGATGGGTCCGTCCTTCGAGAAGCGCAGCACCGAGAGCACGGCGAACTCGAAGTGGGTGAGGTCGGAGTCGCGCTGCAGCTGGGAGTCGAGTGCGCTCGGCAGCAGCTCGAGGAGCGCGACGAGCGAGATCCACGCCGCGGACTCCTCGGCGTCGAGGCGGGGCACGAGTCGGGTCATGACGACATCCTACGGGAATGGTTGCAGAGACAACCATGTTGGGCATATCGTTGACGCAACAACCAATCGGAAGGAAGGTCGGGACATGACCTCGATCAGCATCATCGGCACCGGCAACATGGGCGGCGCCATCGCCGGCATCGCGGCGAAGGGCGGCGCGGAGGTGCAGCTCGTCGGACGCGGCTCCGACCAGGCGCTCACGGGCGACATCGTCGTGCTGGCGCTGCCGTACCCGGCCGTCGACGAGGTGATCGCGCAGTACGGCGCGCAGCTCGCGGGCAAGACCGTGGTCGACATCACCAACCCGCTCGACTTCTCGACCTTCGACGACCTCGTCGTTCCCGCCGACTCCTCGGCCGCCGCCGTCATCGCCGCGAAGCTCCCGGCCTCGCACGTCGTGAAGGCCTTCAACACGAACTTCGCCGCGACCCTCGCCTCGGGCGCCGTCGGCGACCAGCCGACGACGGTGCTCGTCGCGGGCGACGACCAGGCCTCGAAGGACGCCCTGCTCGCCGTGGTGCGCGCGGCCGGACTCCGCGGCGAGGATGCCGGATCGCTCAAGCGCGCCCGCGAGCTCGAGGCGCTCGGCTTCCTGCAGCTCACGCTCGCCGTGGCCGAGAAGACCGCCTGGACCGCCGGTTTCGCCCTCGTCAAGTAACCCCTCACCTCCAGAAATGCAGGAGGCTCCCCGGCGGTGACCCGGATCCACGGGTATGCGGCCCGTCGCCGCGGCGGATCTCCTGCATTTCTCCGGTGGGGAGACGGACACACAGAAGGCCCCGCTTGTATACAAGCGGGGCCTTCTGGGGCTATTCCGTAGCGTAACCGGGGTTCAATGTATACATTGAACCTGTGAGCATGCCCAGCGGACGCGCGAGCGACCGTGCCTACGAGGTGCTGCGGGAGGAGATCCTGCAGTGGCGCCTCGCGCCCGGAACCGTGCTCGGCGAGGTCGAGCAGGCCGCCCGGCTCGGCGTCTCGCGCACCCCCCTGCGCGAGGCGCTGTCGCGGCTGTCGGCCGAGGGGCTCGTCGAGGCGCAGTCGGGCCGCGGCCTCGTGGTGTCCTCCGCCGACGTCTCGGATGTGCGGGGCCTGTTCGAACTGCGCGTCGCGCTCGAGACCGCCGCCGCGGCGCTCGCCGCCGAACGCCGCGACCCCGAGGTCTTCGCCGCGCTCGCGCGCGAGTTCGCGGATGCCGCCGAGCTCGCACGACGCCGTGAGCTCGAGGCCTACTACGGCCTCGTCGGCCGCTTCGACGCCGCGATCGACGCGAGCATCGCCAACCCCGCGCTCGTAGGCGCGCTGCGCGGCGTGCGCACCCACCTCACGCGCATCCGCCGCCTCGCGCAGGACGACCCCGCGCGGCTCGAGAGCGCCGCGGCCGAGCACCGCCTCATCGCCGAGGCGATCCGCGACGGCGCCCCCGACCTCGCCCGCCATGCGACCGCCGTGCACCTGCACGCGAGCCTGAACCACATCCTCGAGGCCACCGCCTCGCACACGAAGGAGAGCCGATGAAGCTCCACACCGTCCGCACCCACCGCAGCGACGAGCACCTCCCGCGCGAGGAGGAGCTCGCCTGGAAGGTCGCCCAGGTCGCCGCCGACCCCGTCGCGGTCGAGTCCGAGGTGGCCGAGATGATCGTCAACCGCGTCATCGACAACGCCTCCGTCGCGGTCGCCTCGCTCTCCCGCGGCCCCGTCGTCGCGGCCCGCGGGCAGGCGCAGTCGCGTCCGCAGGCGGATGCGCGCCCGGGCCGCGCGGGATCCGCCGTCTTCGGCGTCGAGGGCGTCCACGACCCCGAGTGGGCCGCCTGGGCGAACGGGGTCGCCGTGCGCGAGCTCGACTACCACGACACCTTCCTCGCCGCCGAGTACTCCCACCCGGGCGACAACATCCCGCCGATCCTCGCGGTCGCCCAGCACACCGGTGCCGACGGGGCGGCCCTCGTGCGCGGCATCGCGACCGGCTACGAGATCCAGATGGACCTCGTGCGCGCCATCAGCCTGCACAAGCACAAGATCGACCACGTCGCCCACCTCGGCCCCTCGGCCGCCGCCGGCATCGGCACCCTCCTCGGCCTCGCCCCGGAGACCATCTACCAGGCGATCGGCCAGGCGCTCCACACGACCACGGCGACCCGCCAGTCGCGCAAGGGCCAGATCTCCACCTGGAAGGCGCACGCCCCCGCCTTCGCCGGCAAGATGGCCGTCGAGGCGATCGACCGCGCGATGCGCGGGCAGACCTCGCCCGCTCCCATCTGGGAGGGCGAGGACGGCGTCATCGCCTGGCTGCTCGACGGCCCGGACGGTCGCTACGAGGTGCCGCTGCCCGAGTGGGGCGAGCCGAAGCGCGCCATCCTCGACAGCTACACGAAGGAGCACTCGGCCGAGTACCAGGCGCAGGCCTGGATCGACCTCGCCCGGCGCCTCGGCCTCGAGCACCCGGAACTGCGCAACCCGGATGCCGTGCGCCAGGTCGTGCTGCACACGAGCCACCACACGCACTACGTGATCGGCTCGGGCTCGGGTGACCCGCAGAAGTACGACCCCACGGCGAGCCGCGAGACCCTCGACCACTCGATCCCGTACATCTTCACCGTCGCCCTGCAGGACGGCGCCTGGGATCACGTGGGCTCCTACGCCCCCGAGCGCGCCGGCCGCCCCGACACCGTCGCGCTCTGGCACAAGGTCACGACCGCCGAGGACGCCGAGTGGACGCGCCGCTACCACTCGGAGGATCCGGCCGAGAAGGCCTTCGGCGGCCGCGTCGAGATCGAGCTCGCCGACGGCTCCCGCATCGTCGAGGAGATCGCCGTCGCCGACGCGCACCCGCTGGGCGCCCGCCCCTTCGCCCGCGCCGACTACGTGAAGAAGTTCCGCACCCTCGCCACGGGTGTGCTCGCGGACGCCGAGATCGAGCGCTTCCTCGGCCTCGCCGAGCGCCTGCCCGAGCTCACCGCGGCCGAGGTCGCCCGGCTCAACGTCGTGGCGAGCGGCCTGCCGACCCCTCCGGAAGGACTGTTCTGATGCTGCACGCGAAGCTCACCGCATCCGCCAAGCGCCAGGGGCTCCGCGCGCGACTCGCCTCGGGCGAGCTCGTGCGGATGCCGGGCGCGTTCAACCCGCTCTCGGCGAAGCTCATCGAGGACAAGGGCTTCGAGGGCGTCTACATCTCGGGCGCCGTGCTCTCGGCCGACCTCGGGCTGCCGGACATCGGCCTGACGACGCTCACCGAGGTCGCCGGGCGTGGCGGCCAGATCGCGCGCGTGACCGAGCTGCCGACCCTCATCGACGCCGACACCGGCTTCGGCGAGCCGATGAACGTCGCCCGCACGGTGCAGATCCTCGAGGACGCCGGGATCTCCGGCATGCACCTCGAGGACCAGGTCAACCCCAAGCGCTGCGGCCACCTCGACGGCAAGGCGGTCGTCGACGAGGCGACCGCGCTCAAGCGCATCCGGGCCGCCGTCGAGGCGCGTCGCGACCCCGACTTCCTCGTCATGGCGCGCACCGACATCCGCGGCATCGAGGGGCTCGAGGCGGCGAAGGACCGCGCGAAGAAGCTCGTGGATGCGGGCGCCGACGCGATCTTCCCGGAGGCGATGGCCGACCTCGCCGAGTTCGCCGCCATCCGCGAGGCGGTCGACGTGCCGATCCTCGCCAACATGACTGAGTTCGGCAAGTCCGACCTCTACACGACGCAGCAGCTCGCCGACGTGGGCGTGAACATCGTCATCTTCCCGGTGAGCCTGCTGCGGCTCGCCATGGGCGCCGCCGAGCGCGGACTCGACACGATCCTCGCCGAGGGCAGCCTCACGAGCCGGGTGCCCGAGATGCAGACCCGTGCGAGGCTGTACGAGCTGGTCGACTACGCCGGGTACTCGGAGTTCGACGCGGGCGTCTACACCTTCGATCTGACCAACAACAGGAGCTGACATGGCAGAGGCCGACATCAAGAAGGGGCTCGCGGGCGTCGTCGTCGACGTGACCGCGATCTCGAAGGTCAACCCCGAGACGAACTCGCTGCTCTACCGCGGCTACCCCGTCCAGGAGCTCGCCGCGAACTGCACCTTCGAGGAGGTGGCCTACCTGCTGTGGCACGGGGAGCTGCCGACGCCGGTGCAGCTCGAGGAGCTGCAGACCTTCGAGCGCGCGCACCGCGAGCTGAGCCACGTCGCGAAGCACGCGATCGACCTGCTGCCGCTGGACGCGCATCCGATGGATGTCGTGCGCACCGCCGTCTCGGCGTACGGTGCGGCCGACCCGAGCGTCGCCGACCCGAGCCCCGAGGCCCAGCTCGACCAGGCGAAGCGGCTGTGGGCCCAGCTGCCCGCGATCGTGGCCTACACGCAGCGGCGCCTGCGCGACGAGGAGCTCGTCGAGCCGCGTGACGACCTCGGCTACTCGGCGAACTTCCTGCACATGACCTTCGGCGAGGTGCCGGATCTGGTGGTCGTCACCGCCTTCGACGTCTCGATGATCCTGTACGCCGAGCACTCCTTCAACGCCTCGACCTTCACGGCGCGCGTCGTGACCTCGACCCTCGCCGACCTGTACTCGGCCGTCACCGCGGCGATCGGCGCCCTCAAGGGGCCGCTGCACGGCGGGGCGAACGAGGCCGTCATGCACATGTTCGACGAGATCGTCTTCGCCGACCGGGCCGAGGGCTGGCTGGATGCGGCCCTCGCCGAGAAGCGCAAGATCATGGGCTTCGGACACCGCGTCTACAAGAACGGCGACTCGCGCGTGCCGACCATGAAGGCGTCGCTCGACACCCTTCTCGTCGAGTACGACCGCGCCGACCTCGGCGAGCTCTACACGGCGCTCGAGCAGGCGATGGACGCGCGCAAGGGCATCAAGCCGAACCTCGACTACCCCTCGGGGCCCGCGTACCACCTGATCGGCTTCGACACGGAGCTCTTCACCCCGCTGTTCGTGGCGAGCCGCGTCACCGGGTGGACCGCGCACATCCGCGAGCAGGCGGCGGCCAACGCCCTCATCCGACCGCTCTCGGAGTACGTCGGCCCCGAGGAGCGCCACCTCTGAGCCCCGGTTGGTCAAACGCTGCAGCGCTTGCCCGCGCGCGCCCGGTATTGCCGGCGCGGCGGGGCAAGCGCTGCAGCGTTTGACCCGAGAACGGATGCGTCAGGTGCGCATGAGCGAGCCGCCCGCCCGCACCCGGGAGACCGCGTCGACGGTCGCCGCGAGCACGAGCACGCTGCCGGTCACGATGTAGTTGACGCCCGCGGGCAGGTTCAGCAGGCCGAGCCCGTTCGCGATGACGGCGATCACGAGCGCGCCGATCGCGGCGTGGATGAGACGCCCGCGTCCGCCGAAGAGGCTCACGCCGCCGACGACGGCCGCCGCGACGCCGCTCAGCACCGTGTCGGTGCCGAATCCGGCGTTGACCGAGCCGACCTTGCTCGCGCTGAACACGCCCGCGACGACCGCGAGCAGCGAACACACGACGAAGGCGAGCCAGCGGATCGTGATGACCTTGATGCCGGAGCGCCGCGCCGCCTCGGCGTTGCCGCCGATCGCGTAGATGTAGCGGCCGAACTTGGTGCGGTCGAGCACGAAGGTGCCGATCCAGAGGATCGCGAGCACGATCGGCACGACGATCGGCACGCCCTCGATGACCTTGATGCTCGAGGAGCGGTTGTCGCTCAGCACCGCGATCACGAAGCCGCCGATCACCGCGATGACGGCGAGCTTGGCGATCACGAGCGCGAAGGTGCGGTTGGGCACCCCGGCGCGGTTGCGCAGGTACCGGTCCCACATCGAGGTCGCGAAGGAGATCAGCAGGATGACCGCGAGCATCGTCCAGCCCGCCCAGATCGGCAGGTTGGCGTTCTGGATCGCGAGGAACTCGGGGATCTGGATGCGGAAGACGCCGCCCGCGCCGAGCAGGATGAGGGTCACGCCCTGCAGGCCGATGAACAGACCCAGCGTCACGACGAACGAGGGGATACCCACCCGCGCCACGAAGAAGCCGATGAAGGCACCGATCACGAGACCCACGGCGAGCGCGATGACGAGCGCCAGGATCCAGTTCATGTTGATGCCGTCGGGCTTGGTCAGCACGACGAAGGCCGAGAGCGCGACGCCCGAGGTGACACCGGCCGAGAGGTCGATCTCGCCGAGGAGGATCACGAACACGAGCGCCATCGCGAGCATCACGAGCGACGCGGCCTGGGTGAGCAGGTTCGCGAAGTTGCGCTCGGTGAGGAAGTACTGCTGGCCGAGCATCGCCTCGCTGAGGATCGTGAACAGGATCACGAGCACGAACAGTCCGCCGATGGCGGGCAGGGCGCCCATGTCGCCGTGGCGCACGCGCTGGATGTACGCGCGCACCTGGTCGAGGATCCCGCCCTCCTGGCCGCTGCCGATGAAGCCGCCCTCGGCGGGGAGGCTTGTCGTGTCGGTGGGGGAGGGATGCGGGGTGCCGGGGGTGGTGGTCATGCGTTGACTCCGTCGTAGGTCTTGCTGCCGGTGATGTAGCCCACGACGTCGTCGCTCGTGGTCTCGCTCGTCGGGATGGCGGCGACCATCGTGCCGAGGTAGAGCACGTTGATGAAGTCGGCGACCTTGAATACGTCCTGCAGGTTGTGGCTGATGATGATGACGGCGACGCCCTGGTCGGCGAGTCGCCGCACCAGGTTGAGCACCTGCTCGGTCTGGGCGACGCCGAGGGCGGCGGTCGGTTCGTCGAGGATGACGAGCTTGGCCTTCTTGAGCACGGATCGCGCGATGGCGACGGTCTGGCGCTGGCCGCCCGAGAGGGAGGAGACCTTCTGGCGCACCGACTTGACGGTGCGCACCGAGAGGGAGCGCAGCGTCTCGCTCGCCTCGCGCTCCATCTGCCCCTCGTCGAAGGTGAGACCGGCGGTCTCCTCGCGGCCGAGGAACATGTTCTGCACGATGTCGAGGTTGTCGCAGAGCGCGAGGTCCTGGTACACGACCTCGATGCCGAGGTGGGAGGCGTCACGCGGCGTGTGCAGGTGCACGACCTCGCCCTCGAAGCGCACCTCACCGCCGTCGTAGGGCTGCACGCCCGCGAGGCCCTTGATGAGGGTCGACTTGCCGGCGCCGTTGTCGCCCACGAGGGCGGTGACCTTGCCGGCGTAGGCCTTGAGGTTCACACCCTTGAGCACGCTCACCGGGCCGAAGCTCTTGACGATGTCAGAGAGTTCGATGAGGGGCGCATCCACGGGGCCCCCTCCTTTCTGGGACGTCCTCGTCCCGTGATGTCATGTTCCCACTCGAGGTGGGTTCCGTCGTGGGAAGGGCCCCGCGCCGTGGAATCTCTCCCGACGCGAGGCCCCTCCTCGCGGGTGTTACTTGACGCCGTACTCGTCGCACTTGGCGGCGACGTCGCCGGTGCAGAGCTCCGACGCCTTCGCGTTGCCGTCGTCGATCACCGACTGCACGTCACTCGGTCCGACGAGGACCGGGGTGACCGCGATGTACGGGGTGCCGTCGTCGAGCTTCTTGTCGGCCGTCGGGGTCTCGCCGTTGAGCAGCGCGATCGCGAGGTCGGAAGCAGCCTTGGCCTCGAGCTGGAACGGCTTGTAGACCGTGGCGGTCTGCTTGCCGAGGAGCACGTTCTGCAGACCCGCGACCGAGGCGTCCTGACCCGAGACGGGAACGGTGAGGCCGTTCTTGTCGAGGATCGAGATCACGCCGGCGGCGTTGGCGTCGTTCGCGGACCAGACCGCGTCGACCTTGCCGCCGAGCGAGGTGAGCGCCTGCTCGAAGTTGTCAGCCGACTTCTCGGTGTCCCAGACGCCGGTGGGCTCGGCGGCCGGCTTGATGCCCGCGGCCTCCATGACCTTCACGGCGCCGTCGTGGAACATGGCCGCGTTGCCGTCGGACGGGTCGCCGCCCATGTAGACGACGATCGCGGTGGCCGGGTCCTTGCCGGCGGCCTCGAGGCCGTCGACGACCGACTGGCCCTCGAGCTCGCCGACCTTCTCGTTGTCGAACGAGACGTAGTAGTCGGCACCCGAGATCGGGCGGTCGTAGGCGATGACCGGGATGCCCTCGGCCTTGGCCTTCTCGGTGACGGCGACGCCGGCACCCTGGTAGTCGACGACGAGCATCACGCCGCAGCCCTTGGAGAGCTGCTGGTCGGCGATGGTCGCCATCTTGTCGGTCGAGCCCTGGGCGTTCTGGATGTCGGCCTCGAAGCCGGCGTCGGTGAACGCCTTCTCGAGCGCGGGACGGTCACCGTTCTCCCAGCGGTCCGACGACTCGGTGTCGGGGAGGATGACGCAGGCGCGCGTGGAGGCGGTGCCTCCCTCGTTGCCTCCGTCGCCCGACGGGGTGGAACATCCGGCCAGAACCAGTGCGGATGCACCGGCGAGTGCTGCGAGCGAAATCATCGATGACTTCTTCACGTCACTCCCTTTCTCATTGGTGTGAGGGGGAACTTCCTCGAGTGCCGCTCTCGGCATTGAACAGCGGCAGTGTGATTGTGCACTGACTTCAAGACTTGAAGATACCTGGCGCGGCTGAAATTCGGTAACTATTCGGTAACAGCGCAGCTTTTCGGCGGAAGTGGACGGCCTAACGCGCCGAGCCGACGTGTTGAGTTCAGTTCACGATGTGAAGGATTAGCCCCGGAGGCGCGTCAGTACCGCGTCGTGAAGCACGCCGTTGCTCGCGATCACGCTCAGCTCCGACAACGAGGAGCTGCCGCTCGCGCTCGTCACGCGACCGCCCGCCTCCGTTACGACCGGCACGAGGGCCGCGATGTCCCACGGCTTCACGTCGAACTCGCCCGCGACGTCGATCGCGCCCTCCGCGAGCAGCATGTACGACCACAGGTCGCCGAAGGCGCGCGTGCGGCCCACCGATCTCGAGAGGGCGACGAGGTGGTCGAGGTGACCGTACTGGTCCCACGTCTGCAGGTTGTTGTAGCTCAGGGTCGCGTCCTCGAGGGCGTCGACCGCGCTCACCCGGATGCGCCGCGGCTCGCCGCCGTGCTCCTGCACCCAGGCGCCGTGCCCGGTCGCGCCCCACCAGCGGCGCCCGAGAGCGGGGGCGCTCACGACGCCCACGACGGGCACCTCGTCCACGACGAGCGCGATGAGCGCCCCCCAGATCGGCACACCGCGCGCGAAGTTGCTCGTGCCGTCGATGGGGTCGACGATCCAGCGGCGGTGGGAGGAGCCCGCATCGCCGAACTCCTCGCCGAGCACCGCGTCGTGCGGGCGCGCCTCGGCGAGGTGGTCGCGGATCATCCGCTCGACGCGCGTGTCGGCGTCGGTGACGATCGACTTGTCGGCCTTGAGCTGGATGCCGAGATCCTGCGAGCGATAGCGGTCCATCGCGATGAGGTCGGCCTCGGCGGCGAGGGTCAGCGCGACCGCGAGGTCGTCGGCGACGGTGTAGTCGGGGGAGTCGCTCACGCTCCGAGCCTAGCGAAGCGCCTCGGGGCCGATGCTCGCGAGCAGGCGGCGCAGCGAGTCGACGCGGGCCGGGTCGACTCGCCCGTCGGCGACGGCCTCGTCGAGCGCGCAGTCGGGCGCGTCGGCGAGGTGGGTGCAGCCGCGGGGGCAGTCCTCGGCGACGGCGTCGAGGTCGGGGAAGCCGCGCAGGATGTTGGCCGGGTCGACGTGCCCGAGCCCGAAGGAGCGCACGCCGGGGGTGTCGATGATCCAGCCGCCCGTCGGCACCCGCAGCGACACGGTCGACGAGGAGGTGTGGCGGCCGCGGCCGGTGACCGCGTTGACGACGCCGGTGGCACGGTCGGTGCCCGGCACGAGCGCGTTGACGAGCGTCGACTTGCCCACCCCGGAGTGGCCGACCGCGACGGTCGTGTGCCCCGCGAGCAGCGGGGCGAGCTCGGCGACCGGCCAGGCGTCGCGGGCGCTGCGCACCACGGGGATGTCGAGCCCCGCGAAGTTGGCGAGGAACGGCTCCGGATCGGCCAGGTCGGTCTTCGTGATCACCATGAGCGGGTGGATGCCGGCGTCGTACGCAGCGACGAGGTAGCGGTCGACGAGCCGCGGGCGCGGCTCGGGGTTCGCAGCCGCCACCACGATGAGCAGCTGGTCGGCGTTCGCGACGATGACCCGCTCCACGGCATCCGTGTCGTCGGCGCTGCGGCGCAGCAGCGTCGTGCGCGGCTGCACCCGCACGATGCGGGCGAGGGTGCCCGCCTCGCCCGTGGCGTCGCCCACGAGGTCGACCCGGTCGCCCGTCACGATCGCCACGTCGCGCAGCTCGCGGGCGCGTGTCGCGGTCGCGGTGCGCTCGTCGGCCGCATCCTCGTCGACGAGCACCGTGTAGCGGCCGCGGTCGACCGAGAGCACGCGCCCGTCGACGGCGTCGTCGTGACTCGGGCGGATCTTGGTGCGGGGCCGGTTGCCCTTCGGGTTCGGACGGATGCGCACATCCGTCTCGTCCCACGCGTCGAAGCCCTCCGGCTCCTCGTCGTCGTCGCTCAGCCAGCTCACCGGGACGGCCCCACCGTCTGCCTCACAGGGGCAGCGACTCCCAGTGCGTGCCCTGCGCCGAGCGCCCCAGCATCCGCCCCCAGAGCTCCGGGAACTCGGGCAGCGTCTTCGCCGTGGTGCCGATGTCGTCGACCGTGACGCCCGGCACGACGAGGCCCGCGAGCGCACCGGAGGTGGCCATCCGGTGGTCGGCGTAGGCCTCCCAGGCGCCGCCGTGCAGCGGGCGCGGGTGGATCTCGAGCCCCTCGTCGAGCTCGACGACCTCGCCGCCGAGTCGTCCGAGCTCGGCCGCGAGCGCCGCGAGGCGGTCGGTCTCGTGACCGCGCAGGTGGCCGATGCCGGTCACCGTGCTCGGACCGTCGGCGAAGGCGAGCAGCGTCGCCACGGTGGGGGCGAGCTCGCCCCCGATCGCGAGGTCGATGTCGGTCGCGGTGACCGTGCCGCCCGCGCGGACCCCCGCGCCGCCGTCGACCGTCACCGCATCCCCGTCGACCGTGACGGTCGCGCCGAGCCGCGGCAGGATGCGCAGGAACTCGTCGCCCACCTGCGTGGTCTCCGCCGGCCAACCGCCGATCGTCACCGTGCCGCCCGCGAGCAGGGCCGCGGCGAGGAAGGGGCCCGCGTTCGAGAGGTCGGGCTCGATCGTCACGTCGACCGCGCGGATCGGCTGCGGTGCCACGACCCAGACGCCGGGCTCCGGCTCCTCGACGGTGACCCCACGCGCGGCGAGGCACGCGATCGTCATGCGGATGTGGGGGAGGCTCGGCAGCCGCTCGCCCGTGTGGCGCAACGTCAGCCCCTCCGCGAAGCGCGGCGCCGCGAGCAGCAGACCGGAGACGAACTGGCTCGAGGCGGAGGCGTCGATCGCGAGCTCACCGCCGCGCACGGCGCCCGTGCCGTGCACCGTGAACGGCATCGTGCCGCGGCCGTCGTCGCTCACCTCGACGCCGAGGCCGCGCAGCGCCTCGATCGTGACGTTCATGGGGCGCTTGCGCGCGTACGGG
This sequence comes from Protaetiibacter intestinalis, assembly GCF_003627075.1. NCBI lineage: Bacteria > Bacillati > Actinomycetota > Actinomycetes > Micrococcales > Microbacteriaceae > Protaetiibacter > Protaetiibacter intestinalis. Next base: position 2,331,443 of record NZ_CP032630.1, read on the forward strand.
TCGCCGTCGACGCTCGTCGGGCCGAGGGCGAGCGCCGCGACGATCGGCAGGAAGCGCATGACCGTGCCGGCGAGGCCGCCGTCGATGCTCGAACCGAGCAGCTCGCCCGGGGTGATCCGCAGGTCCGGCCCGAACTCGCCGTCGCCCGGGACCTCGACGATGCCCACGCCCAGATTCCGCAGGCCCTCGATCATGAGCGCGGTGTCGCGCGAGTGCAGGGGCCGCCGGATCGTGGACGGACCGTCGGCGAGCGCCGCGAGCACGAGCTCGCGGTTGGTGAGGCTCTTGGAGCCCGGGAGGGTCAGGTGCGCGGCGAGCGGGCCGTCGGCGAGCGGCGCGACCCACGGGCCATCCGCGATCGCGGGAGCGAGCGCGTCGCCCGGCAGCACGAAGGGATCCTCCGCACGGCCCGGAAGCTCGGGGATCAGCTCGTCGCGACCGGAATACCTGAGAACGCCCATCGGTTGTCAAGGGTAGTGCCCGTGAGGGCGGGAAGGAGTCGAGGTGCTGGTGCTGGACGTGCCGACGACGGCCGAGCTCACGGCGATGCTCGGCATAGACTCGACCGCGATGGCTGACAGCGCACGCACCGAGCCCACCCCCGACGAGCTGCGGGGGCTGTTCGCCGAGCAGGCGATCCCGTTCATGGACCAGCTCTACGCGGCCGCCATGCGCATGACGCGCAACCCGGCGGATGCGGGAGACCTCGTGCAGGAGACCTACGCGAAGGCGTTCGCGGCGTTCCGCGGATTCGAGCAGGGCACAAACCTCAAGGCGTGGCTCTACCGCATCCTCACCAACACCTACATCAACAGCTACCGCAAGAACCAGCGCACGCCGTACCAGGGCGCGATCGACGAGCTCGAGGACTGGCAGCTGGGCTCCGCGGAGTCCCTCACCCAGGGGCGCACCACCCGCTCGGCCGAGGCCGAGGCGATCGACCACCTCCCCGACAGCGACGTCAAGGAGGCGCTGCAGTCGATCCCCGAGGACTTCCGCCTCGCCGTCTACCTGGCCGACGTCGAGGGCTTCTCCTACCAGGAGATCGCCGACATCATGAAGACCCCCGTCGGCACCGTCATGAGCCGACTCCACCGCGGACGCCGCCTGCTGCGCGAGCGCCTCGCCGACTACGCCCGCGAGCGTGGGTACACCGCCGCGGACACACCCTCCGGGAGCACGAGATGACCGACTGCGGCTGCGAGAAGGCGAAGGCCGAGCTCGAGGAGTTCCTGCACCGGGAGCTCTCCGAGCAGGACCTCGTCGACATCCAGGAGCACCTCGACGGCTGCGAGGACTGCTCCGGCGAGCACCTCGTGGGGCTGACGCTCACCCAGAAGGTGCAGCGCGCCTGCCAGGAGAAGGCCCCCGAGGAGCTGCGGGCCTCGATCCTCGCCTCCCTCGACAGCTAGCCTCACCCCGCTCCGCGGGGGAGCGGATCCGCACCCCCGCTACGCTCGCCGGCCCGCTGGTCGAGTGCCGCGCGCAGCGCGGTGTATCGAGACCAGAGAGGACGCCCCTCGACGGGGCGTCCTCTCTCCGTGGTGGCCTCTCGCCGGCTACAGCTCCAGCGCCGCCGCGATGAGCGCCGTCTGCTCGGCCGCGCTGCGCTTCGAGGAGCCCGTCGCGGGCGAGGCGGATGCCGCGCGCGAGGAGACCAGCAGCTGACGGTCGCCGAGCAGCGGTGCCAGCTCGATCGCCAGGAACGGCCAGGCGCCCTGGTTGGCCGGCTCGTCCTGCACCCACATGACCTCGGCATCCGGGTAGCGCTCGAGGATCGGCAGCAGCTGCTCGGTCGGCAGCGGGTAGTACTGCTCGAGCCGCACGAGCGCGAACGCTCCCGCGTCGCCGCGCTTCTCGACCTCGTTCAGCAGGTCGTAGTGGATCTTGCCGGAGTGCAGCAGCACGCGCTTCACCGTCGACGGGTCCTGGATGCGGGCGTCGTCGATGACGGGCTCGAAGCGGCCCTGCGTGAAGTCGGCCACCTCGCTCGTGGCACCGCGCAGGCGCAGCATCGACTTCGGCGTGAAGACGATGAGCGGACGCCGCGGGCGCGCGTACGCCTGGCGCCGCAGCAGGTGGAAGTACGACGCCGGCGTCGAGGGGCGCGCGATCGTCATGTTGTTCTCCGCCGCGAGCTGCAGGTAGCGCTCGATGCGGGCCGAGGAGTGGTCGGGGCCCTGGCCCTCGTAGCCGTGCGGCAGCAGCATGACGACGCCGGAGCGCTGGCCCCACTTCTGCTCGGCGCTCGAGATGAACTCGTCGATGACCGTCTGGGCGCCGTTCGCGAAGTCGCCGAACTGCGCCTCCCACAGCACCAGCGCATCCGGCCGCTCGACGGAGTAGCCGTACTCGAAGGCGAGCGCCGCGTACTCCGACAGCAGCGAGTCGTAGATCGCGAGCCGGGCCTGGTTGTCGGCGAGGTTGCCGAGCGGCAGCCACTCCTGGCCGTTCTCGCGGTCGTGGAACACCGCGTGGCGCGACACGAAGGTGCCGCGGCGGGCGTCCTGGCCGACGAGGCGCACCGGGGTGCCCTCGAGCAGCAGCGAGCCGAGCGCGATGAGCTCGCCGAAGCCCCAGTCGATCGAGCCGTTGCGGCTCATGTCGAAGCGCTTCTTGAGCAGCTGCTGCAGCTTCGGGTGCACCGTGAAGCCGGCGGGTGGGTTGTCGTGCGCGTCGCCGATGAGCTCGACGACGCCGAGGTCGACGGCCGTCGACGCCGGCTCGCCCGCGCCGGAGTCCTCGCGCTGCTGCGCGACGGGGCGCTCGAGGTCCGCCACGGGGCTCTGGTCGTGCGCGATGACCGGGATGGATCCGGTCTGCGCCGCGTGGGTCTCCGCGAAAGCCCGCTCCAGGCGCTCCTGGAAGTCCTTCTGCGCCTCCTCGAACTCCTCCGGCGTGATGTCGCCGCGACCGACGAGGGCCTCCGTGTAGAGGGTGCGGACGCTGCGCTTGGCCTCGATGAGGTTGTACATGAGCGGCTGCGTCATCGACGGGTCGTCGCCCTCGTTGTGCCCGCGACGGCGGTAGCAGACGAGGTCGATGACGACGTCGCGCTTGAACTTCTGGCGGTAGGCGAAGGCGTGCTCCGCGACGCGCACCACCGCCTCTGGGTCGTCGCCGTTCACGTGGAAGATCGGTGCCTGGATGGTCTTCGCGACATCCGTCGAGTACACCGAGCTGCGCGCATCCTGCGGCGTCGTCGTGAAGCCGACCTGGTTGTTGATGACGAGGTGGATCGTGCCGCCCGTCTTGTAGGCGCGAAGCTGCGACATCTGCAGCGTCTCGACCACGACGCCCTGGCCCGCCATCGAGGCGTCCCCGTGCACGAGGATCGGCAGGGTGCCGAACTGGCCGTCGCCCGTGCGGTCCTGCTTGGCGCGCACGATGCCCTCGAGCACGCCGTTGACGGCCTCGAGGTGCGAGGGGTTCGCGGCGAGGTACACCGGAACCTCCTTGCCGCTCATCGCGGTGAAGGTGCCCTCGGTGCCGAGGTGGTACTTGACGTCTCCCGAGCCCTGCACCGACTTCGGGTCCTGGGTGCCCTCGAACTCGCGGAACACCTGACCGTAGGTCTTTCCCGCGATGTTGGTGAGCACGTTGAGCCGCCCGCGGTGGGCCATGCCGATGGCGACCTCGTCGAGGCCCGCCTCCGCCGCACCCTGCAGGATCTCGTCGAGCAGGGCGATCGTCGACTCGCCTCCCTCGAGGCTGAAGCGCTTCTGGCCCACGTACTTGGTCTGCAGGAAGGTCTCGAAGGCCTCGGCCTCGTTGAGCTTGCCCATGATGCGCAGCTGCTCGTCGTGCGAGGGCTTCTCGTACTTCTGCTCGAGCCGCTCCTGGAACCAGGCGCGCTGCTCGGGGTCCTGGATGTGCATGTACTCGATGCCCACGGTGCGGCAGTAGGAGTCGCGCAGCACGCCGAGGATGTCGCGGAGGAGCGACTGGCGCTTGCCGCCGAAGCCGCCCGTCACGAACTCGCGGTCGAGGTCCCAGAAGGTGAGGCCGTGGCTCGCGATGTCGAGGTCGGGGTGCGAGCGCTGGCGGTACTCGAGCGGGTCGACGTCGGCCATGAGGTGGCCGCGCACGCGGAACGAGTTGATGAGCTCCTGCACGCGGCTCGTCTTGGAGATGCGCTCCGAGAGGTCGACGTTGATGTCCTCGGCCCAGTGGATCGGGTCGTAGGGGATGCGCAGCGCCGCGAAGATGTCGCTGTAGAAGCCGCGCTCGCCGATGAGCAGCTCGTGCACCTTCTTGAGGAACTCGCCCGAACCGGCGCCCTGGATGACGCGGTGGTCGTAGGTGCTCGTGAGCGTGATGGTCTTGCCGATGCCGAGCTCGACGAGCGTCTTCGGGCTCGCGCCCTGGAACGCGGCCGGGTACTCGAGGGCGCCCGCGCCGATGATGCAGCCCTGCCCGCGCATGAGCCGGGGCACGGAGTGCTCGGTGCCGATGCCGCCGGGGTTGGTGAGCGAGATCGTCACGCCCTGGAAGTCGGCGGCCGTGAGCTTGTTCGCCCGGGCACGCGCCACGACATCCTCGTAGGCGGTGAGGAACTCGGCGAAGTTCATGGTGTCGGCGCGCTTGATGCCCGGCACGAGCAGCGAGCGGGTGCCGTCGGGCTTCGGGAGGTCGATCGCGATGCCGAGCGTCACGTGGGCGGGGGCGACGACGGTGGGCTTGCCGTCGTCCTCGCGGTAGAACACGTTCTGGCTGGGGAACTCCTTGAGCGTCTTCACCATGGCCCACGCGATGAGGTGCGTGAACGACACCTTGCCGCCGCGCGCGCGGCGCAGGTGGTTGTTGATGACGATGCGGTTGTCGATCATGAGCTTCGCCGGCACGGTGCGCACACTCGTGGCGGTCGGCACGGTGAGGCTCTGGTCCATGTTCGCGGCGAGGGTCTTCGACATGCCCTTGAGCACGGTGACCGACTCCTCGGGCTCGGTCGTCGCGGGCACGACGGGCGTCGAGGCGGTCGTCGGAGCCTCGGCCGGGATCGGCTGCGGCTTCGCGGGTGCCGAGGTGGTGCGCGCGATGGGGGTCGTCGGGGGAGCGGCCTCGGATGCGGGGGCCGGCTCGGGCGCGGGCGTCGCCGCCGGGGCGGGCGCGGGTGCCGCCGCTGCGGCCGGCTCGGGTGCTGCCGCCGGCGTGGGCTCGGGCGTGGGCGCGGCCGCGGCGGGCGCCGCATCCGGGGTCACGACCGGCAGCACCTGGGTGGGTGTCGGGTCGTCGACCGGGCGGTACGACTCGAGGATCGGCCACCAGCTGCGGTCGACCGACTCCTTGTCGACGAGGTACCGCTCGTACATCTCGTCGACGAGCCATTCGTTGGCTCCGAACTCTCCCGAGGCGTTCTCCTCGGGTGTCACACCTGTGACGGGGTTGGACACAGCCGACCGCCCACTCTCACTACTCGCCGATGCCAGGGATCCGGGTGATCCCCGCTGGTCACACCGACGTCAAGCCTAACCCGGGTACCCGCCGGATGCGGACTCCCGGCGGCACGATCCAGCAAAACAGAAGGCTGCGAACGCGTAGCGTGAGGGTATGCGATTCACGGGACAGGTTCCGGCCCACGATCTGACCTACTCCGACGTGTTCCTCGTGCCCAGCCGCTCGGGGGTGACGAGCCGGCTCTCGGTCGATCTGGCGCCCACCGACGGCACCGGTGCGACCATCCCGATCGTGTCCGCGAACATGAACTCCGTCACCGGCCCGCGCCTCGCGGCGACCCTCGCGCGGCGCGGCGGACTGGGGGTGCTGCCGCAGGACCTGCCGCTGCAGGAGCTGGATGCGGCGATCCGCTGGGTGAAGGCGCAGCCGGTCGGCTGGGACGCCCCCGTCGAGCTGCCCGCGCACACGACCGTGCTCGAGGCGCGGCGCGTGGTGCCGGCGATCTCGGCGGGCGTCATCGTGCTGCGCGCCGAGGACGGCTCCGAGGCCGGATCGGTGCCCGCCGCGCGGCTCGGCACGGCCCTCCCGGATGCGCGACTCGGCGACCTCGTGCACGGCACCGTGGCCTCCCTCGACGCCGACGACCTGACCGGACCGCGCGCCGCCTTCGACCTGCTCGTCGAGGCCGGCCTCGACGTCGCGCTCGTGCGGCACCACGGCCACCTCGTCGGCGCGGTCACGCGCCGCAGCGCGCTGCGGTCGACGCTCTACGCACCCGCGCTCGACGCCGACGGACGTCTGCGGGTGGCCGCGGCCGTCGGCATCAACGGCGACGTTGCGTCGAAGGCGCGCGCGCTCGCCGACGCGGGGGTCGACGTGCTCGTCGTCGACACCGCCCACGGACACCAGGAGGGCATGCTCGCGGCGCTGCGCACCGTCGCCGGGCTCGGCCTCGGCATCCCGATCGCGGCGGGCAACGTCGTCACCGCCGAGGGCGTGCGTGACCTCGTCGAGGCGGGGGCGGACATCCTCAAGGTCGGTGTCGGCCCGGGCGCCATGTGCACGACGCGCATGATGACCGCCGTCGGGCGGCCGCAGTTCTCGGCCGTGCTCGAGACCGCCGAGGCGGCTCGCGCGCTCGGCGCCCACGTGTGGGCGGACGGCGGCGTGCGCTACCCGCGCGATGTCGCGCTCGCGCTCGCCGCGGGGGCGGCATCCGTCATGGTCGGCTCGTGGTTCGCCGGCACCATCGAGGCGCCCGGCCTGCTCGAGACGGATGCGCAGGGCAAGCTCTACAAGGAGAGCTGGGGCATGGCCTCCACGAAGGCCGTGCAGGAGCGCTTCGGGCGGCTCGACCCCTACGAACTGGCGCGCAAGGAGCTGTTCGCGGAGGGCATCTCGAGCTCGAAGATCTACCTCGACCCGCTGCGCCCCTCGCTCGAGGACCTGCTCGACATGATCACCTCGGGTGTGCGCAGCTCCTTCACCTACGCGGGCGCGGCATCCCTCGCCGAGTTCCACGAGCGCGCCGTCGTCGGCTTCCAGTCGGCCGCCGGCTACGAGGAGGGCAAGGCCCTCCCCGTCTCGTGGTGACGGTCTTCTTGTCAAACGCTGCAGCGCTTGGTCACCCGCGGTAGGGATGTGTAGCGCCACTTGCCGAAGACTGGCGCGCGTCGCTCGGCCGGAGGCGCGCGGCCGCGAGCGCCACGTCAGGGGATGACCAGCTCGTGAAGCGTGGACGGGGCAGCCTGGTCGGAAGACCCGCTGCGCGCAGGATGTCGTAGAACTTCGCGGGAGAGTACAACTCGGCAGGTTCCCAGTGGGTGATGCCGTCGACCTCGGGCAGGGCGAGCAGCTCACGGTCGCGCTGCTTCTCGCGACGGAACACCTCATCGGGGGAGCGGCCGCGAAGGAGGGCCGGATCGGTGTACTTCGCCCGCCCGTCGCTCTCGCCCACCCGTCCGAAGGCTCCCCACCACAGGTCCACGCGCCGTCGCCCGCTTGCGGTCGCGAACTCCTTCTGCGGTTCGGGCGGAGGAAACCCGAGAACCGTCGCCCCCACGCGCGAGACCGTCTCGGGGGGAGCTTCGGCCCGGCGGTCGGCGAAGGCGAGTGCCGCGCGTGCCCGCGCAACGCCGCGGCCCCGACCCGCCGCGCGGACGATCTTGGAGATCTCGTCGAGGGTCGTCAGCGGCGCGCGACCGAACGCGGTGCCGAGAGCCGAATCCGCGGCGACCACCGCATCCATGAACGGCAGCATGCGGGCGAGATCCACCACGGTTTGGGCGGGGGAGGTCACGAGGATGCCGTCGAGCTCGACCACGTCGCGGTCGTCGTAGCCGATCGCATGACGGCGGAGTCGTCCGCTCGATCGGCCGCCGGAGGATCGGGGAACGAGCACATCGACGCGCGTCGGCCACGTGCCGAGGATGCGGATCCCCCAGAGCGCGGCGGCGGCGAGGTGCGAGTACACCTGCGGCTCGGCGACCCTCTCGGACGTGCGCAGCACCAGTTCTCGGTGCCGCTCGTGGGGTTCCGCGGTCGTCCATTCCTCGGGGAGCGCGTACTCGCCGGGGCGGACGCGATGGAGTTGCTTGAGGCGGATGAGCGCGGCGACCTGACGGTCCGTGAAGCCCTGGTCGAGCGCTTCGGGGCGGGTGATGCGGTGGAGTCGTGTGTTCATCGCTGTAGCGTCACGCGCACGCCGAGGCCGGCGGAGGGCGGATGCCGCCATCCGTGGATACGCGACCCTGAGTCCGGGTTGGGGAGGAGGGCACGTCGCGCGCCATCTCTTGACGCCGCGCGGCGGCATTGTCTGGCGCGCGAGGGCAAGCGCTGCAGCGTTTGACAACAACGGTCGGGGCTTCGGGCGATCGCCCAGGCGCGGGGGCGGGCGGGCCGCTAGGCTGGCCGATCATGGGTGACCCTCCGTCTTCGACGTCAGAGCCAGACCACAATCCCACGCCGGTGGCCGCCGCAGGGGGTGATGCGCGATGACCACCGAATGGTGGATGTTCATCGCGGGCCTCGTCCTCACGGTCGGCACCGGCTTCTTCGTCGCGAGCGAGTTCGCGCTCGTCAACCTCGACCGGCACGAGCTCGAGGACCGCCAGTCCAAGGGCGAGACGATGCTCGGCCCCACGATCGGGGCGCTCAAGGTCACCTCGACCCACCTCTCCTCCGCGCAGCTCGGCATCACCCTCACGACCCTGCTCGCCGGCTTCACCCTCGAACCCGCGTTCAGCGGATGGCTGCGCCCCCTGTTCGACGCCTGGGGCCTCGGGGCGGCCACCTCGCGCGTCGTCGCGACCATCGTCGCGGTGTCGGTCGCCACGCTGCTGTCGATGATCATCGGCGAACTCGTGCCGAAGAACTTCGCGATGGCGCTGCCGCGTCAGACGGCGAAGGTCGTCATCCCCTTCCAGGTGGTGTTCACCGCCGTCTTCCGGCCGTTCGTCGCCCTGCTCAACGGCACCGCCAACGCCGTGCTCCGCGGCATCGGCATCGAGCCGAAGGAGGAGCTGAGCTCGGCCCGCACCGCCGACGAGCTGAAGAGCCTCGTGCGCCGTTCCGCGAGCGAGGGCGCCCTCGACCGCGACACCGCGACCCTGCTCGCGCGCACCCTCGCCTTCTCCGAGCACACCGCGGCCGACGTCATGACGCCGCGCCCGCGGCTCGCATCCGTCGAACGCACCGACACCGCCGAGACGGTGGTCGAGCTCGCCCGCCGCACCGGCTACTCGCGCTTCCCCGTCGTCGAGGACGACGTCGACGACATCGTCGGCGTCGTGCACGTCAAGCAGGCGGTCGCCGTGCCGCGCGATCGGCGCGCATCCGTTCCCGTCTCCGCGCTGCAGACCGAGGCGCTGCGGGTGCCCGAGACGATGAGACTGGATGTGCTGCTCGGCGAACTGCGCGCGCGCAGCTACCAGCTCGCCGTCGTCGTCGACGAATACGGCGGCACCGCGGGCGTCGCCACCCTCGAAGACCTCGTCGAGGAGCTCGTCGGCGAGGTCTCCGACGAGCACGACCGCTCGCTCGCCGGCGTCGTGCGCAGTCGCGACTGGCTCACCTTCCCCGGCGCGCTCCGGCCCGACGAACTGCTCGAGCGCGCGGGTGTGACCGTGCCCGACGACGGCCCCTACGAGACCGTCGCCGGCTGGATCATGAGCGAGCTCGGTCGCATCCCCGCCGCCGGCGACACCGTCGACATCGACGCCGGCACCTTCCGCGTCGAACGGATGGACGGCCGCCGCATCGACCGGCTGCGGTTCACGCCGCGCCCCGTCGAGACCGACGAGGGGGCCGAGGCATGAGCGGCTCCGACTGGTGGGGCATCGCGTGGCTGTTCATCCTGCTCGCGGTGAACGCCTTCTTCGTCGGCGCCGAGTTCGCCGTCATCTCCGCGCGCCGCTCCCAGATCGAGCCGCGGGCGGAGGCCGGATCGCGCGCCGCCCGCACCGCGCTCTGGGCCATGGAGCACGCGACCCTCATGCTCGCGACGAGCCAGCTCGGCATCACCGTCTGCTCGCTGCTCATCCTCAACGTCTCCGAGCCGGCCATCCACCACCTGCTCGAGGTGCCGTTCGGGCTCACCGGATGGCCCGAGGAGGTCATCGGCACGGTCTCGTTCATCGTCACCCTCGTGCTCGTGTCGTTCCTGCACGTGGTGTTCGGCGAGATGGTGCCGAAGAACATCTCCTTCTCGGTGCCCGACCGCTCCGTGCTGCTGCTCGCCACCCCGCTGGTCGCCGTCGCCACCGTGTTCCGCCCCATCATCCGGGCCCTCAACGCGACCGCCAACGGTGTGCTGCTGCTGTTCCGGGTGCAGCCGAAGAACGAGGCCACGAGCGCCTTCACGGTCGAGGAGGTCGAGCTCATCGTGCGCACCTCCACGCGCGAGGGCGTGCTCACCGACACCACCGGCACCCTCAGCAATGCCTTCGAGTTCACGACCAAGAAGGTGAAGGATGTCGCGGTCGGCATGGACGAGCTCGTCACCCTGCCCGAGGACGCCGCCCCCGCGGACGTCGACCGCGCGGTCGCCCAGCACGGCTTCAGCCGCTACGTGCTCGTCGACGAGGCCGGCGAGCCGACCGGGTACGTGCACCTGAAGGACGTCATCGACCTCGACGACGACGAGTACACCGAGCCGGTGCCGCCCAAGCGCATCCGCCAGCTCATCTCGCTCTATCGCGGGATGGAGCTCGAGGACGCCCTCGCGACCCTCCGCCGCGCCGGCAGCCACGTGGCGCGCGTGTTCGACCAGAACGGAGCCACCCGCGGCGTGCTCTTCCTCGAGGACATCATCGAGGAGCTCGTCGGAGAGGTGCAGGACGCGACCCGTCGCAACCCGGGCTGAACCGCCCGCTTCCCCCGGCCCGCATCCGCCTCTGGCAGGCGGGGACGCGGCCTGGAAGCTCATGCCCTCTATGCGCGCAGTCGTAGCTGACCGTCAGATAGTCGAGGGGGCTCCTTCACGGGTGGACCCGTCTCGCAACCGCCGTCGGAGGCTGCCCCTACTTTCGGGTAGTGCGTTCATAGGCGGATGCTGAGACACTCGCTGTGGATCCGCGCGCTACCCGAAAGGCGTCACCATGTCATCCGAGCCCACCGAACCGATTGACACCTGGTTCGAGACCCAGTTCCGGGAAAAGTACCAGGAGCACGCTGACAAGCTCGGCCGATTCAACCTCGCGATCTTCGGAAAGACAGGTGTCGGCAAGTCGACGCTCATCAATGCTGTCTTCGGCGAGGATGTCGCGGCGACGGGCATTGGGCGACCTGTCACTATGGACAGCCATCTTTACCTCAGCAGCGCGGACTTCCTCGGCATCTATGACACCCGTGGCGTCGAGATTGGTGACGACTCCGACACCATCATCAAAGCTCTCGAGGAACTGATTCACGAGAACCGCAAGAAGCCGCTGTCCGACCAGATTCACGCGGCTTGGTACTGCGTGCGTGCGATGGATCGCCGCTTCGAGCCGACCGAAGCGGAGTTCATTCGGCGTCTTGGCGAGCTGGATCTCCCCGTCATCGTGGTGCTGACACAAGTCCCCGCGCGCGACGGTCAGCGGCATGCGCACGCCATTGCGATGGCCGACGAGATCGCGAAGGAGAACCTCCCGATCGAGGGAGAGCCGATAATGCTGATGGCCATGGCCGACGAGTTCACGGGCCAGACCCAGCACGGCCTCGAGGAACTTCTCGATGCCACGTTTCGCGTCGTTCCGGAGGCGGTTCGAGACGCGTTGATCGCGGCACAGAAGATCGACTTGGCGCGCAAGCGTACCAAGGCGACGACAGCGATCGGCGCCGCTATTGGGACGGCTGGCGGTATCGGCGGAATTCCCATCCCCTTCTCTGACGCGTTGCTCCTCGCACCACTGCAAGTGGGCCTCATCGCGTCTATCTCGGCGATCTACGGAATCAAGCCGGACAAAGCGGCCATGGCGGCGACCTTGATGCCTGTCATCGCGACTAACGCGGGCAAGGCCGCCGTCGTCGGACTACTCAAGCTCATCCCTGTCGGCGGCTCTATCGTGGGCGGCATCATCAGTGGTGTCACGGCAGGCGCCATCACGGGAGCGATCGGGTACGCCTGGGCGGCAGTGTGCGAGCGCCTTGTCGAAGGTGGTGACGAGGCGCTCGACGGCGACGCTCTGGGCGCGTTGTTCAATGCGGAGTTTCTGTCTCAGTTCACCAAACTGATGCCCGCGAAAACCACAGCGAAGTGAGAAAAAGTTGAGCGAATACGGTCCTTCCGCGAGTGGGTGGTATCCAGATCCAGTCACGGGCGGCGCGAGGTACTGGGACGGCTCGCGCTGGACGGGTGACGCCAGGCCGCGGCGTAGGCCGTTCGCTGCGGCCTCGCACGAGACCACGTGGGCGACCGTCGTCACTGGCACGGGCGGAGGGTTCAGTCTGTTGATGATCCTCGGGTTCGCCGAGTCGCAGAACGCCATCTATCTAGTCCTGGGGATCGTCGTGCTGTTGGTCGCGGGGGCGGCCTGCGTTTATTTCCTTCGCGGTCAAGGTCCGACCACACAAGAGGTCGAGACTCGCCTCGCAGAGGAGCGCAAGGTGGCGGCGGCGAAGAGGCGAAGGGCGAACGCGTGGGGGATCGTGGCGGGCATCGAGCGGGTGATTCGACCTCGATCGACAGCGACTAATGCGGAGTCTGCTGCCGCCGCACAGATCGACGCGCTCTCCGATCCGGCAACCGCGCAGGCGATCCAGAACCTGCAGAAGCTGCTCTACACGCGGGCAATCACGGATGCAGAGTTCGAGGCCGCGAAGAACAAGATCGTGGGGCGAGTGGATGACCAGTACTCGCAGATCCTGAAGCTCGCCGAGTTGCACGAGGCCGGCATCTTGGGCGATGTCGAGTTTGCGGCGGCCAAGTCGCGCGTGCTCGGCCTGTAGCCTCGCACGTCAGGACGGAGCTCGGACTTGAAGTTCCTCTACCCGGCTTGGGGAACCCTCTCCTGAGTTGCGAGACTGCCCGTCCTCAACGCCAGCGAGCGCGGAGGTACTGCGGCGGCCAGTAGGGGAGGTCGACGCCCAGCTCGTGGGCGGCGCGGAGCGGGAAGTGCGGGTCGCGCAGCAGCTCGCGGCCGAGCAGCACGGCATCCGCTCGGCCCTCGCGGATGACGGCATCCGCCTGGGCGGGGGTCGTGATGAGGCCCACCGCGGCGACCGGCACCTCGGCGTCCTCGCCGACCGACTCGGCCAGGTGCACCTGGTAGCCCGGGCCGAGGGGGATGCGGGCGCCGGCGACGAGGCCGCCCGAGGAGATGTCGAACAGGTCGGCGCCGGCCTCGCGTGCCCAGGCGGCGACCGTGGCGGTCTGCTCGGGATCCCAGCCGTCCTCCACCCAGTCGGTGGCGGAGAAGCGCACGAGCACGGGCAGCTCCGGGCCGACCGCCTCGCGCACCGCGCGCACCACCTCGAGCAGCAGGCGGGCGCGGTGCTCGAGCGGACCGCCGTAGGCGTCGTCGCGCCGGTTCGAGAGCGGGGAGAGGAACTGGTGCAGCAGGTAGCCGTGGGCGGCGTGCACCTCGACGAGGCCGAAACCGGCGCGCACGGCGCGGACCGCGGCATCCGCGAAGGCCCGCACGACGTCCGGCAGCTCGGCGAGCTCGAGCGCGCGCGGCTCCGCGTAGCCCTCGAAGGCGATCGCCGACGGGGCGAGAGTCTGCCAGCCGCCCTCGTCGAACGGCACCGAGCCGTCCCGCTCATCGCCCCACACCGAGAACGTCGAGGCCTTGCGGCCGGCGTGCGCGAGCTGGATGCCGGGGATCGCGCCCTGGCCGCGCACGAAGTCCGCGATCCGCGACCAGGCGGCCTCCTGCGCCTCGTTCCACAGTCCGGTGTCCTCGGGCGAGATGCGGCCCTCCGGCGCGACGGCGGTGGCCTCGGCGATCACGAGCCCTGAGCCGCCGCGGGCGAGCGAGCCGAGGTGCACGAGGTGCCAGTCGGTCGGCACGCCGTCGCGCGCCGGCACCGAGTACTGGCACATCGGCGCGACCCACAGCCGGTTGCGGAAGGTCGTTCCGCGCAGGGTGAGCGGGTCGAACAGGCCGGGCATCAGGCCTCCGCCGCGAGCGAGTCGAGGAAGCCGCGCAGCTCGGCGACGCCCGTGAAGACGTGACCGGTGGCCCCGAGTGCGGTGGCGCCCTCGACGTTGACGGCCTTGTTGTCGATGAACACGAGCTGCGCGGGCTCGATGCCCAGCTCGGAGGTCACGTGCCGGTAGATCTCGGCGTCCGGTTTCAGCATCCCGAGCTCCGCGCTCACGAAGATGCGCTCGAAGAGGGTGGCGAAGGGGGCGTTCCGGAAGGCGTCGCCGAAGTCGAAGCCCGCGTTCGAGAGCAGCGCGATGCGCGTGCCGCCGTCGTGCAGCTCCTGCAGCACGCGCACGGTTCCGGGCTCGACGCTGATCCAGCTGCGGAAGTCGATCGCCCAGAGCCGCTGCACCGTGGGCAGATCCCAGCTGACGCCGAGCTCGTCGGCCACCGCCCTCCAGTACTCCACGACGCGCAGCTCGCCCTTGTCGAGTGCGTCGCGGTGGCGCCAGTAGACGGGCCAGAACGCCTCGGCCGTCTGCGAGGCGGTGCCGAGCAGGGCGAGACGGTCGTGCTCGCTCTGCGACATCGAGATCACCTCGCCGTAGTCGAAGACGACCACCCGGTCGGGGATGCGGATGGGACCATGACCTCCGGAGTTCACCTCGCCAAACTATCGTGGCCGCATGGACGCATCGTTCGGCCCCGAGCAGGCGGCCCGGTGGATCGCCGTGCCGGGCCCGGCGGACGACAAGTACTCGCGCGGCGTGGTCGGCTTCGTGACGGGCTCGGCACGCTACCCGGGCGCCGCCGTGCTGGGGGTCGAGGCGGCGTTGCGCACCGGCGTCGGCATGGCGCGCTACCTCGGCGCGGGTCGCCCGACGCGGCTCGTGTTGCAGCGCCGGCCCGAGGCGGTCACGGCGGAGGGGCGCGTGCAGGCGTGGGTCGTGGGCTCTGGCCAGGATCCCGACGACGTCGACGAGCTCACCGCGGCGCTGCGTGAGCGGGCACTCGCCGACCCCGTGCCGACGGTGCTCGACGCCGGCGCACTGTCGTTCGCGGGCCGCGCGACCGGCACCCGCGTGCTCACCCCGCACGCCGGCGAGCTCGCCCGCCTGCTCGGTCGCGACCGCGCCGAGGTCGAGGCGGATGCCGCCGGCGCCGCCCTCGAGGCCGCCTCCCGCCTCTCGGCGGTCGTGCTGCTGAAGGGCCACACCACGTATGTCGCGGATGCCGACGGCGGCCTGCTGAGCGCCGCATCCGCCCCCGCCTGGACGGCGACCGCAGGCACCGGAGACGCGCTCGCCGGCATCCTGGGCGCGCTGCTCGCGACGCACGCACTCGAGCTCGAGGCCGACCCGGGCATCGCCGCGCCCCTCGCCGCGACCGCCGCCGTGCTGCACGGCCTCGCCGCCGAGCGGGCGAGCGGCGGCGGCCCCTTCACCGTGCTCGACCTCTGCGCCGAGTTGCCCGCCACGATCCGTTCCCTCCTCGCGGGGTAGTCAAACGCTGTAGCGGCCGGCCCCCCGCGCCGGCAACTGCTGCCGCGCGTGGAGAACCGCTACAGCGTTTGACCGGAACTCACGGGGCGAGGCGGGCGAGGAACTCGCGGGTGCGCGGGTGTCGGGGGGACGTGAAGAGCTCGGCGGGCGGGCCCTGCTCGACGACCACGCCGCCGTCGAGGAACAGCACGTGGTTCGCGACGTCGCGCGCGAACGCCATCTCGTGCGTCGCCATGAGGATCGTGGCGCCGTCGGAGGCGAGCTCGCGCACGAGCTCCAGCACCTCGCCCACGAGTTCGGGGTCGAGCGCCGAGGTGATCTCGTCGAGCAGCAGCACCTCGGGGTCGGTCGCGATCGCCCGCACGATGGCGGCGCGCTGCTGCTGGCCGCCCGAGAGCCGGTCGGGATGCTCCCGCGCCTTGTCGGCGAGCCCGATGCGCTCGAGCAGCGCCATCGCGCGCTCCTCGGCCTCGCCGCGGGGCACCCGGTGCACGACACGGGATGCCAGGGTCACGTTGTCGAGCACCGAGAGGTGCGGGAACAGGTTGTAGGCCTGGAACACCGCCCCGAACCGCGCCCGCACGCGGTTGCCGTCGACGCGGGGGTCGGAGATGTCCTCCTCGCCGAGGAAGATCTGGCCGTCGTCGATGGGCTCGAGCAGCCCGAGGCAGCGCAGCAGCGTCGACTTGCCGGAGCCGCTCGACCCGATGAGCGCGACCACCTCGTGCCGCGCGAGGGCCACATCCACGCCGCGCAGCACCTCGCGCTCGCCGAACGCCTTCCAGAGGCCCTCGGCCCGCAGCACCGCGCTCACAGCGCCGACCCCGTCTGCTCGCGCTCGCGCAGCCGCGCCGTGTACCAGTCGGCGAGCCGGATGCTGGGGATCGCGAGCAGGATGAACAGGATGCCCGCGACGATGTACGGCGTGAAGTTGTACGTCTGCGAGGCCTCGATGTTCGCCGCGCGCACGGCGTCCACGGCCCCCAGGATCGAGACGAGCCCCACATCCTTCTGCATCGAGATGAAGTCGTTCATGAGCGGCGGCGTCATCTTGCGCAGCGCCTGCGGCAGCACGATGCGCCGCAGCGTCTGCACGTAGCCGAGCCCGAGGGCGCGCGCCGCGAGTCGCTGCGAGGGGTGCACCGCCTCGATGCCGGCCCGGATCACCTCCGACACGTACGCCGAGTAGGTGAGCGTGATGGCGAGCACACCGAGCCAGAGGGGAGGGATGCGGGCCTGCAGGATCGTCGGCAGGCCGAAGCCGATAAGGTAGGCGACGATGATGAACGGCAGTCCGCGGAAGATGTCGGTGTAGGCGGCGACGAGCGCGCGCACCGGGAAGAACACGGGGCCGCGCAGCGTCCGCAGCGAGGCGAGCAGCAGCGCGCTGATGCCGACGGTGACGACCGAGATGCCGAGCACCTGCAGGTTGAAGAGGAAGCCGTCCCACACCCGGGGGAGGGAGCGCAGCGCGATCTCCGGATTGAAGAACGCCTGCTGCACGGCCGCCCAGCCGGGGGTGTTGACGACGGTCGCCCACACGAGCACCGCGAACACCAGGGTGGAGGCGATCGCGAGCAGCACCGAGCGCCGCTCGCGGGCGCGGCGGAAGGCGCGACGTTCGACCTCGAGCCGACTCGGCTCGTGGGGAGCCGGTCGGCTCGAGGCCGGAACGGAGGAACTCACGGTGACGACGCTAGCGGGCGCCGGCTACTGCAGCTGCGGGACGCCCTCGCTGAGCACCGACAGCCACTTGTCCTGCAGCTCGGCGAGGGTGCCGTCCTCGCGGAGCTTGTCGACGGCCGCCGTGACGGCCGGCGTCAGCGGCGAGTCCTTCGCCAGCAGCAGGCCCCACTGGTCGGGCACGCCTGCGGCGGGGAGCTCGCCGACGAGGAAGGCGTTCTCGATGTAGAAGTTGGCGGCGACGTAGGCGGTCGGCAGGTCGAGCACGAGCGCGTCGATCTGACCCGCGTTGAGCGCCGCGACGGCGTCCTCGTTGGAGTTGTACAGCTGCGGGTCGCTGTCGGGCTCGATGGCCTTCTCGATCGTGGTCGCGCTCGTCGAGCCGGCCATCGCACCGAGCACGAGGGGCTTGAGGTCGGCGATCGACGCGACACCGTCGGCCGCGCCGCCCTTCAGCGCCACGATCGCCTGGCTCGCCTCGAAGTACGGGCTCGAGAAGTCGACCGCCTGCTTGCGCTCGTCGGTGATCGTGTACTGCTGGATGTTGAAGTCGAAGGTCTTCGGCCCGGGCGCGATGGCCGCCTCGAAGCTCGTGCGCACCCAGACGACGTCCTCCGGGGCGAAGCCGAGCTCCGCGGCGACCGCGTACGCGACCGCCGCCTCGAAGCCCTCGCCGGATTCCGGATTGTCGTCGATCACGTAGGGCTCGTAGGCGGTCTCGCCGGTCGCGATGGTGAGCTTGCCGGGCGTGATGTAGCCCTCGTCGGCGCCGTCGGACGACGGGGCGTCGCTCGCGCAGGCGGCGAGGCTGAGGGCGATCGCGGCCGCCGAGGCCACGGCGGCCAGGCGGGTGCGGATGCGGGTCATGGGGGCCTCCAGATGCTGTGTCGGGACCTCCATCTTCCCGTGCCCGGTCGGCGCGCGCTGCCTCGCCGCGTCATGCGGTGTCATGCGCGCCGGTACGCTGGAATCCATGACGGATGCGGCGACCGGCTCCGGCATCCGGTCCCGCGTCGCGTCCGTCGCGTCGCATCCCGCGGTGCTGTGGGCGGCCTTCGTGCTCGTGCATCTCGTGCTCGGCCTCATCTGCCTCACGCATCCGAGCCTGCCGATGGGCGACGTCACGATCGTCTACGAGTACTGGATGCGGCAGGGGCTCGAGGCCGACGTCTGGGTCGGCATCGACACGGCCTGGGTCTATCCGCTGCTCGCGATCGTGCCGATGGCGGCGTCGGCCGTGTTCGGCTGGACGTTCTACGCGAGCACCTGGCTGAGCCTCGTGATGGCGGTCGACGCGGCCGCCTTCGCGGTGCTGCTGCACCGCGGTCGACCCGAGCGGGCGACGGCCCCCGTGGCGTGGTGGTGGCTCGCGTTCCTGGCGGCGGTGGGACCCGTCGCGCTCGGCCGGATCGACTCCTTCGCGACCGCCGTGGCGATCGTGGGGGTGCTCGTCATCGTCGGTCGTCCCGTGCTCGGCTCGGTGCTGCTCTCGATCGCGGCGTGGATCAAGGTGTGGCCCGCGGCGCTCGTCGCAGGGGCGGTCATCGCGCTGCGGCAGCGGGTGACGGTGCTCACCGCCGCGGTCGCGACGAGCGCCGTGGTGCTGCTGATCGGCCTCATCCTGGGTGGCGGCACCGGGCTGCTGAGCTTCATCACGCAGCAGAGCGGCCGCGGTCTACAGATCGAGTCGCCGCTCGCGATCGTCGCGATGTGGACGGCGTGGGCGCACGGCGGCACCTCGATCTACTACGACCGGCAGATCCTGACGTTCCAGCTCCAGGGTCCGGGCACCGAGTTCGCCGCGAGCCTCTCGACGCCCCTGCTGGCCCTCGCCGTCGGCGCCGTCGCCGCGCTCGGCGTGGTCGGTGCCGTGCGACGGCGTCCGTCCGCCGTGCTGCTGCCCCCGCTGCTGCTCGCGCTGACCGCCGTGCTCATCCTGTTCAACAAGGTCGGCTCGCCGCAGTTCGCCGGCTGGCTCGCCGCGCCCGTGCTGTTCGGACTCGTCACCGCACGGCTCGAGGGCGGGCGATCCTTCCGCGTGCCCGCGATCCTCGCGCTCGTGATCGGGGCGCTCACCCAGGTGGTGTACCCGTACCTGTACGGGAAGCTTCTGGGCCTCGACACGGTTGTCCTCATCGCGCTGACCGCGCGCAACGTGTTCTACGTCATCCTCGTCGGCTGGGCCGTGACGGCCCTCGTCGACGCCGTCAGATCGGATTCCGAGCCCTCGTGACCGCCGCGCCTCCCGTGCTCTCGCCCGCCCGCACCCGTCTCGCGCTGCTCGCGCTCGCCCTCGGCGGATTCGGGATCGGCGCGACCGAGTTCGTCGCCATGGGCCTGCTGCCGCAGATCGCGCAGGACCTGCTGCCGGGCGTCTGGGCCTCGTCCTCGGATGACGCGATCGCCCAGGCGGGCGTCATGATCGCCGCCTACGCCCTCGGCGTCGTGGTGGGCGCGCCGACCATCGCGGTGTTCGCGGCCCGGGTGCCGCGCCGCATCATCCTGCTCGCGCTGACGGTCGCGTTCACCCTCGGCACGGTCGCCTCGGCGCTCGCGCCCACCTTCGGGCTCGTCGTGCTGTTCCGTTTCGTCGCGGCGCTGCCGCACGGCGCGTACTTCGGCATCGCCGCCCTCGTGGCGGCCTCGCTCATGGGCCCGGGCAAGCGCGGCCAGGGTGTCGCGCTCGTGCTCTCGGGTCTCACGGTCGCGAACGTCGTGGGCGTGCCGCTCATCACGGCGCTCGGGCAGTCGGCCGGCTGGCGCATCGCGTATCTCGTGGTCGCCGCGATCTTCGCGGCGTCCGTGGTCGCCATCCGCCTCACCGTGCCGACGCAGCCGGGCGACCCGGATGCGACGCCGCGTCGCGAGCTCGGCGCCTTCGCGCGCCCCGCGGTGTGGTTCGCGCTGCTCACCGGTTCGGTGGGCTTCGCGGGCTTCTTCGCGGTCTACAGCTACGTCGCCCCGCTCACGACCGAGGTCACGGGGCTGCCCGAGTCGGCCGTGCCGTGGGCGCTCGTCACGCTGGGCGTGGGCATGACGCTCGGCAACCTGCTGGGGGGTTGGGCGGCGGATCGCGGGGTGCTGCGGGCGTTGTTCCTGTGCTTCGGCGTGTTCGCGGTCGTGCTGCTCGGCCTCGCGCTGACGGCGGCGCAGCCGCTCGGCCTGTTCGGCTTCCTGTTCGGGGTCGGTGGCGCGGCGGCGGCGCTCTCGCCGGCCATCCAGACCCGTCTCATGGACGTCGCGGGCGACAGCCAGACCCTCGCGGCGGCCGTCAACCACTCCGCGCTCAACATCGGCAACGCGCTCGGCGCGTTCCTCGGCGGCGCCGTGATCGCGGCCGGCTGGGGCTACCTCGCGCCCACCTGGCTCGGCCTCGTGCTCTGCGCCCCGGGCATCCTGCTCGCCCTCGCGGGCGCCTGGGTCACCTCGCGCAGGTAGCGGATCAGAAGGAGCCGGTGGGGGCGTCCTGGATGAGGATGCCGTCCTGGATGGCGCGACGGCGCAGGGCCACCTTGGTGCCCACGTCGATGCCCGCCACACGGTACTTCTCGCGGATGCGCTTGAGGTAGCTCTTGGCGGTCTCCTCCGAGATGCCGAGCTGGTAGGCGACCGACTTGACGGGCTCGCCGCCGCCGTAGAGCGCCATGACACGGCGCTCCTGCGCCGAGAGCTTGGGGGCGCCGCCGATGTCGGAGGCGTTGATCGCGAGGTCGAGCTCGGCCGAGACGAAGCTCTCGCCCTGCGCTGCCGCGCGGATCGCCTCCACGATCATCTCGGCATCCTCGCTCTTCACGAGATACCCGAGTGCGCCGGCCGCGAGCGCCTCGCGCACGACGTTCGGCTCCGAGTAGGTGCTCATGAGCACGACGCGCACGCCCGTCGACTTGAGGGCCGAGATCTTCACGGCGACCGGGATGTTGTCCTTGAGGTCGAGGTCCAGCAGCACGACGTCGACGGGGAACGAGGGGTGCGTGAGCAGCTCGGGCCAGGTCGCGAGCTCGGCGACGACGTCGATCTCGTCGGTGGCGTTCCGGATCCAGTTCGCGAGTCCGCTCAGGATCATGCGGTGGTCGTCGACGACGGCGAGTCGGATGGGGGCTGCCATCTGCGCGTCTCCTTCTGTGGTGGGGGTCAGACGTCGGCCGGGTTGTCGACGATCGTCTCGATGTCGACCCGCAGGCTGCCGTCCTCCGTGGAGTCAGAGTAGCGGCCCACCCGTCCCAGTGCCGCCCAGATCGCGGGATCGACACGATTGCGGCTGATGCCGGTGCTCGTGATCCGGATCGGGATGACGATCTTGCGGTCGGTGCGGGCCTCGGGGCTCGGGGCGAGCGGCCCCACCTGCACCGTCACGGTGCGGTGCGGGCTCGACTTCTTGCGGGTGTCGCTCACGAGCAGCCACGCGGTGGACAGCAGGCCGTCGCGCTGGGTCGGGTCGAGCAGGCCCGCGAGCGAGGACTTGTCGACGAGGGTCACCGACTTGCCGAGCATCTCCGACTCGCTCACCGCGTGGTAGAGCCACGTCTCGCGGCGGCCCTCGATGAGGTGCAGTCGCAATTCGGTCGCGAGGGATGCCGCGAGCGAGGCCGTCTTGGGCGTGAGCGGCAGGGCGGTCTTCTTGGTGGCGATCGAGTCGAGCAGTCGTTCGGCGGCGAGGTCGAGGCGGGCGAGCTCCTCGGAGGCGAGCATGCCCACCGCGAAGCGCGGCGCCGACACGTTCGACTGCACGAGCACGCGGTCGAGCTCGAGCTGCACCATCTGCCGGTAGCCGTGCACGACCACGACACCGATGATCGCGGGGAGCACGGCGAAGGCGATCGTCGCGAGGGCGGGCGCGAAGTGGTCGGAGTCGAACGGGGTGCCCGGGGGCGTGTTGAAGAAGATCAGCGCGACGAGCGTCGCCCCGAGCACGCCCGCGGCGACGAGCACCTCGGTGGCGCCGCGGTGGGTGACGACGAGCAGCAGGGTGGTGCCCGCCGCCGTCGCGGCGGTCAGCGTGCGTCCGAGGTCATGCAGCTCCCACACGGCGACGACGTCGAGCGCGACCGCCGCCGCGAGACCGCACAGCACGAGCAGGAAGGCCCAGGTCGGCATCCGGTCGCCGCCGAGCCGCGTGCCGATGATGGTGCCGGCGATCACGACGAGCAGCACGCCCCAGGCGGATGCCGCCGCCGCGGGCGCCGGGTACAGGCTCCACAGGCCGATGAACACGATGATCCCGTAGAGCGACCGCAGGACCACGAGGATGTCGGCGCCGAGGGCGAGGAAGGAGCTGCCGAGGCCCGGGCGGGCGCCGGCGCGCCCGATCCGGCGGGCCGTCTTCGACACGGCGCGGGCCGCGTTGCCGACGACGATGCCGAGGGTGTTCTCCTCGGGGATGCCGGTCATCGGGGCACCTCCAGCACGACGGTCGTGCCAGCGCCGGGGGAGGAGAACAGGCGGGCGTTGCCGCCCACCTCGCGCAGTCGGGCGACGACCGACTCCGCGAAGCCGAGCTTCGCCTCGTCGATGTCGGCGATCGCGAAGCCGACGCCCGCGTCGGTGACCATGGCGCGCACGGTGGTCTCGTCGTCGGTGATCGTGACGTGCGCCTGCGTGACGCCGGAGTGGCGTCGCACGTTCTCGAGGCACTCGGCGAGCGCGAGCAGGAAGGCGTCGAGCACCTCGCTCGGCAGCAGCACCTGCCCGGTGCCGTGCCAGCTCACCTCGAGCCCCATCCGGCCGAAGCGCTGCTTGACGGATTCGAGGGTGCGTCCGAGCACGGGCTCCGCCTCGCCGCCCGGTTCGAGCTGGTAGCTGCCGGACGACTGCGGGGTGGGCGTCGAGCCGAGCCGCAGCTGGCGCAGCAGCCGGGCGTCGTCGGCCGCCTGCTGACGCAGGGCGTCGGGGGTGACGCCGACGCCGGAGTGGGCGAGCAGCGTGAGGGTGGCGAGCACGGTGTCGTGCAGCAGGCGGGCGGACTGGCGGCGCTGCGCCTCGAGCTCGCTCGCCTGGCGTTCGGCGCGGTGGGCGCGCCCGATGCTCGCGATGCGCTTGCTGACCTGCGGCACGCCCGCCGAGATCCACATGCCGATGCCGCCCGTGAGGAACCAGCCGAGCAGCAGCAACCCGCCCGTGCGCAGCGGCGGCTGGGCCAGGGAGGTGAACCACAGGGCGGCGAGGGTCACGACCACGAAGGCCGCGCCGAGACCGATGATGCGCCAGGCGGTCCCCGTCAGCACGATCGCGACGGAGGCGAGGGAGCCCGACAGCAGCAGCTGGATCGCGGTGCGGCCGCCCTCGCCGAGGTCGACGGTGCCGAGGCCGGTGGCGAGCGCGACGATGCCGAGACCGGCGCCGAGCGGCAGCAGGATCCACACCGGATTGCGGCTGATGCCGAGCATGAACTGCGCGGCGGCGAGCAGCAGGTACAGCGCCAGGCCGCCCCAGAGGGCGGCGGCGCCCTCGACCGCACCCGGCAGCAGGTAGCACAGGGCCGACACGAGGGTGAAGCTCAGGCCGTAGACGCGCGCGGTCCGCTGCAGGACGCGGTCGCGTTCCTTGGCGATCAGATCCATCGCGCACACAACCCCGCACTCGGGTGACCGGGGCCTCCTCGATCACATGCTGTCAGATCGCGGCACCCGAACGGGGGTGCCACGCCCGCGCGTCACGCGTCGAGCAGCCGCGCGATCTGCGCGCCGACGAGCGCGTCCTCGATGAGGAAGGCGTCGTGGCCGAACGGCGAGGAGATGACGACGGGCTCGCTGCCGGTCAGGCTGTTCGGCAGGCCTGCCGCGATGACCTCCTGGCCGGGCACCGGGAACAGCCGGTCGGAGTCGATGCCGAGCACGAGGCCGAGCCCTGTCACACGACGCAGCGCCGCGGCGACGCCGTCGCGATCGCGGCCGATGTCGTGCGAGTTCATGGCGTCGACGAGCACGAGGTAGCTGTTGGCGTCGAAGCGGCGCGTGAACTTGTTGCCGTGGAAGTCGAGGTAGCTCTCCACCGCGAACCGGCCGCCGCCGCCCATCGGGTTGAGGCCGCTCTGCCAGCTGCGCGCGAAGCGGTCGTCGAGCTCGGTGGGGGAGCGGTAGTTGAGCAGCGCCATCCGCCGCGCGAGGGCGAGCCCGCGATGCGGGCCCTCGCCGTCGGGGGAGTTGTAGTAGTCGCCGCCCGCGAAGGCGGGGTCGATGCGGATCGCCTCGGACTGCACGAAGTTGAGGGCGAGCTGATCGGCGCTCGACAGGGGCGGTGCCGCGAGCACCGCGAACTTCTCGACCCGCTCGGGGTGGGTGATCGCCCACTCGAGCACCTGCATGCCGCCCATCGAGCCGCCGACGACGGCCGCCCAGCTGCGGATGCCGAGCTCGTCGCTCAGGGCGCGCTGCGCGGCGACCTGGTCGCGGATCGTGAGGAAGGGGAAGCGGGACCCCCACTCGACGCCGTCGGGTGCGACGGATGCGGGGCCTGTGGATCCCTGGCATCCGCCCAGCATGTTGGGGGCGACGATGAACCAGCGCTCGGGGTCGAGCGTCTTGCCGGGGCCGACGAGCCCCGACCACCATCCCGCGGTCGCGTGGCCCGGTCCGGGAGGGCCCGTCAGGTGGCTGTCGCCCGTGAGGGCGTGCAGCACGAGCACGGCGTTGTCGCCGGCCTCGTTGAGGCTGCCCCAGGTCTCGTAGGCGATCGTGACGGCCGGCAGCGAACCGCCGCGCTCGAACTCCATCGGGCCGAGGTGGGCGAACGCGCGGTCGCCGGGGTCGTCGCCGATGCGCCAGGCGCCGGAGGCGGGCGGGGCGGCCGAGATGGCGCGCCGGTTGGACTCGGTGACGAACGCGGCCTGCACCGTGTCCTCGGGGGTCTGCCAGTCCATCCCGCCATTCTGTCGCGTCGGCGGACCGTGTTACGCACGCGGGCCCCGTCCGAGGACGGGGCCCGCGTGGGAGTGACGAGGCCTAGGCCTGCGCGTTCGCCGTGACGACGCGGCGCGCCGCGTCGAAGCCGGCCTGCAGGTCGGCGGTGAGGTCGTCGATGTGCTCGAGGCCGACCGAGAGGCGCACGAGTCCGGGCGTGACGCCCGCCGTGAGCTGCTGCTCGGGCGTGAGCTGCGAGTGCGTGGTCGACGCGGGGTGGATGATGAGGCTGCGCACGTCGCCGATGTTGGCGAGGTGGCTGAACAGCGTCACGTTGTCGACGAGCGCGCGGCCGGCGTCGACGCCGCCCTTGAGCTCGAACGACAGCACCGCACCGACGCCCTTCGGGGCGTACTTGTTGGCAGCCGCGTACCACGGGCTCGAGGGGAGTCCCGAGTAGTTCACCGAGGCGACGTCCGGGTGTGCCTCGAGCCACTCGGCGATGTTCTGGGCGTTCTCGACGTGGCGCTCGATGCGCAGCGACAGCGTCTCGATGCCCTGGATGAGGCTGAACGCGCTGTCGGGGGAGAGGGCGGCGCCGGTGTCGCGCAGCAGCTGCACGCGGGCCTTGATCACGTAGGCGATCGCGTCGCCGAGCACACCCGTGTAGCTCGCACCGTGGTACGAGGGGTCGGGCTCGGTGAGGCCGGGGAACTTGTCGACGTGCTGCGACCAGGGGAACTTCCCGCCGTCGACGAGCACACCGGCGATGACGGTGCCGTGGCCGCCGAGGAACTTGGTGGCCGAGTGCACGACGATGTCGGCGCCGTGCTCGAAGGGGCGGATGAGGTACGGGGTCGCGATCGTGTTGTCGACGATGAGCGGCACCGCGTTCTCGTGCGCGATGTCGGCGACGAGCTGGATGTCGAGCACGTTGATGCGCGGGTTGCCGATCGTCTCGGCGAAGAACGCCTTCGTGTTGGGGCGCACGGCGGCGCGCCACTCGGCGGCGTCGTCCTGGTTCTCGACGAAGGTGACCTCGATGCCGAGCTTCGCGAGCGTGTACTTGAAGAGGTTGTAGGTGCCGCCGTAGATCGAGCTCGACGAGACGATGTGGTCGCCGGCCTGCGCGATGTTGAGGATCGAGTAGGTGATGGCGCTCGAGCCGGATGCCGTGGCGAGGGCCGCGGTGCCGCCCTCGAGCGCGGCGACGCGCTCCTCGACGACCGCCTGGGTGGGGTTCTGGATGCGCGTGTAGATGTTGCCGAACTCGGCGAGCGCGAAGAGGTTCTTCGCGTGGTCGGCGTTGTTGAAGACGTACGAGGTCGTCTTGTAGATCGGGGTGGCGCGCGCGTTGGTCACCGGGTCGGGGGCGGCGCCCGCGTGGATCTGCTGGGTCTCGAACTTCCAGTCCGACATGTCTGCTCCTCGTTCGGGTCGGCGTGCGGGCGTGCGCCTGCTTTCCGGGAACGTTACGTCGCCCCCGCCCGGCGGGCAATTCCCCCGAAACGCTGCGTCACATCCACTTGACACACGCGACTACTTGCGTGAAAGTAGTCGCGTGTCATCCATCCGCTTCTACATCCTGGCCGCCCTCGCGGAGCGGGGCCCCATGCACGGTCACGCACTCGTGGCGCTCGCCGAGCAGGAGCACGTGCACGAGTGGACCGACATCTCGGTGGGCGGCCTGTACGGCGCCGCCCGCCGCCTCGCACGCGAGGGCCTCATCGAGGCCGTGCGCGTGGAGCGGCAGGGCAACTATCCCGAGCGCCAGGTCTTCGGCATCACGGATGCGGGGCGCGCCGCCCTGCGCACGCTGCAGCGCGAGGGCCTCGCCGAGCTCTCCTGGCGGCACGACCCGGTCGACCTGGCCGTGTCCCGCCTCGACCCCGACGCGCTCGACGAGCTCGAGGAGGTGGTGCGCGCGCGACGCGACCGCATCGCCGCCGTCCTCGAGGAGACCCGCCGCCATCGCGCCCGCATCCGCCGCTACCTGACGGTCGCCGAGTGGATCGCGACGCAGCACGGCGAGCGTCGCCTCGAGGCCGAGCTGAACTGGCACGACGAGCTGCTCGCCGCCGTGCCCGACATCATCCGCGACGAGCGGACCCGGACGAAGGAACAGTCATGAGCGCCACCTCTCCCACCTCCCTGCAGTCGACCCGGAAGGCATGGCTCGCGCTCGCGGTGCTCATCCTCGGCGTCGTCATGGGCATGCTCGACACGACGATCGTCAACGTCGCGCTGCCCACCATCCGCACGAGCCTCGACGCCTCCGAGTCGGTGCTCTCCTGGATCATCTCGGGCTATGCGCTCGCGTACGGCCTCATCCTCATCCCGGCCGGCCGCATCGGCGACCGCATCGGGCACAAGTGGGTGTTCCTCGTCGGACTCACGGGCTTCACGGTCGCGAGCCTCGCCTGCGGTCTCGCCCAGGACGGCACGGCCCTCGTCGTCGCGCGCGTCGCGCAGGGCCTGTTCGGCGGGCTGTTCTTCCCGCCCGTCACGGCCCTCATCCAGCTCATGTTCCCCGGCCGGGCCCGCGGCAAGGCCTTCGCGGTCATGGGCGCCTCGATCGGCGTCTCCACGGCGCTCGGCCCGATCGTCGGCGGCCTGCTCATCGAGTGGCTCGGCGAGGCCGAGGGCTGGCGCTCGATCTTCTTCGTGAACCTGCCCTTCGGCGTCATCGCGGTCATCGCGGCCCTCATCGTGCTGCCGGGCGGTGCCGAGGGTGCGGATGCGAAGGGCGCCGACTGGTTCGGCTTCCTGCTGCTCGGCGGTGCGCTCGTGGCGATCCTCGTGCCGCTCATCGAGGGGCAGGACCAGGACTGGCCGCTGTGGACGTGGCTGTCGCTCGCGGGTGGCGTGGTGCTGCTCGTGCTGTTCGCCCTGTGGGAGCTCGCCCTCGCCCGCCGCGGACGCACGAGCCCGCTCGTGCCGCCGCACCTGTTCAGCCACCCGGCGTTCTCGGGCGGTGTCGTACTCGCGCTCGTCTACTTCGCGGCCTTCACGAGCATCTTCTTCACCATCTCGATCCTGTGGCAGTCCGGCCTCGGCCACACCGCCCTCGAGTCGGGCCTCGTGTCGATCCCGTTCGCGCTCGGCTCGATCGTCGGCGCGGCGTTCAGCGACCGGCTCGCGCACCACCTGGGGCGCCGTGCGCTCGTCATCGGCACGGCCCTCGTCGCGCTCGGGCTCATCGCCGTCTGGCTCGTGCTGCTGCTCGTGCCGGCCGCCGACCTCACCAACTGGGAGCTGCTCGCCCCGCTCGCGGTCGCGGGCGTCGGCTCGGGCATCTTCATCGCGCCGAACGCGCAGTTCATCGTCGCCACGGTCGACCGCACCGAGGCGGGCGCCGCATCCGGTGTCATCGGCACGATGCAGCGCATCGGCTCGGCGATCGGCATCGCGGTGATCGGCTCGGTGTTCTTCGGCACCCTCGAGATCTCGGGACCCGCGGACGTGGCACCCGCCTTCGCGAGCTCGGCGGCGCACGCCATGCTCGTCTCCGCCGCCTTCGCGGTCGCCGCGTTCGCCCTCGTCTTCGTGCTCCCCAAGCGCGTCGACCGCGGCTACCAGACCATCCCCTCCGAGTGATCTGTCAAACGCTGCAGCGGTTGGCCCGGGGCGGCAGGAATCACTGCGGCCGACCGGGAAACGCTGCAGCGTTTGTCACCTCCGACGGGAGCCGGTGGGGTCGGTGCGGGAGGCGGTCGGCGGGTCGTCGTCGGCGTGGGCGAGCAGCCAGCGCGGCTTCGGCTCGATGAGCGGGCGGAAGACCTTCCGCACCCAGGGGCTCGAGAGCGCGACCGAGATCGCGAGCGAGGCGAACACCATGGTGAGCAGCCAGACGGCCGAGGAGTGGTCGTCGCGCAGCACCCCGGACTCGCGGATCGGATACAGCACGAAGGAGTGCAGCAGGTAGACGTACATCGTGGCCTGCCCGAAGGTCGTGAAGAAGGTGCGCCGACGCGGAACGAGCACGAAGAAGGCGGCGCTCAGCAGCACGGCGAGCGCGATGAGCCCGAGCCGCAGCAGGCCCGCCCACCAGGTGGGCTCGCCGAGCGCCTGGTAGGAGTCGTCGTAGAAGAACCAGTAGCGCAGGTCGAACGCGCGGAACGCCTGCACGTTGAGCGCCACGACCGCGAGCCACGCCGCGAACACGCCGATCGCGGCGACGCGCGCGCCCCACACCGCCCCCGTGCCGAGACGCCGCCAGCGATCCACGAGCCCCCAGTGCCGCAGCCGCCAGCCGAGCACGAAGAACGGCAGGATGCCGATCGCGCGCGACAGCGAGAACGTCGAGTCGACGTTGGCGAAGTAGCCGATCGTCACCGAGAACGCGACGGCCCAGACGAGCGGCCAGCGCAGCAGCGCGAGGTACGGCAGCACGATCCGGAAGATCGCGAGCGCGAGCAGGAACCACAGCGTCCAGTGCGGCTCGGTCGGGTTGAAGACGTTCTTGCCCTCGACGAGCCACTGCACGAGCGACCAGATGGTCTGCATGATGAGGTACGGGAGCAGGATGTCGGTGACGACGCGGCGCATCTGCCGCAGGCCCGGCGGCGTCGCCTTCGAGAAGAAGCCCGACACGATCGCGAACGCGGGCATGTGGAACGCGTAGATGAACAGGTACAGCGTCAGGGCGTTGTCGGAGTCGGCCGTCTGCCGCTGGATCGCGTGCCCCATGACGACGAGCACGATGCAGGCGAAGCGCGCGTTGTCCCAGAACGGCACGCGCACGCGCGGTTTGGTCTCCGTCACCCGTTCCACCCTACGCGCGGCGCCCCCGCACTCCCGTAGCGTGGAGGGCATGAGCTATCGCGTGGTCGTGACCGGGGCGAGTTCGGGCATCGGGGAGGCGACGGCACGTCGCTTCGCGGCCCGCGGCTGGGAGGTGCTCGGCGTCGCGCGCCGGGCGGAGCGGCTCGCCGCCCTCGAGGCGGAGGGGGTGCTCACCCCGATCGTCGCGGACGTGACGGATGCCGCCGACGTGGCCCGCATCCGCGCCGAGGTGGGCGGGGTGCTGCACGCGCTCGTCAACAACGCGGGCGGGGCGCTCGGCGCCGAGTCGATCGAGGACGGCGACCCCGACGACTGGCGCGCGATGTACGAGACGAACGTCATCGGCACCCAGCGGGTGACCGCGGCGCTGCTGCCCGCGCTCCGGGAGGGCGCGCGGGGGCGCGGCAGCGGCGACATCGTCGCCGTCACCTCGATCGCCGGCCACACGGTGTACCCGGGCGGGGGCGGCTACAACGCCGCGAAGCACGCCCAGCACGCCGTCATGGCGGTGCTGCGGCTCGAGCTCGGCGGCGAGCCGCTGCGGGTCATCGAGATCGCGCCCGGCATGGTCAAGACCGACTTCTCGCTCGTGCGCTACAAGGGCGATGCGGCGCTCGCGGATGCCGTGTACGAGGGAGTCGAGCATCCGCTCCTCGCCGACGACATCGCCGAGGCGATCGTGCACGCCGTCGAGCTGCCGAGCCACGTCGACCTCGACCTCGTGGTCGTGAAGCCCGTCGCGCAGTCGGCCGTGCGCACCATCCACCGCGGGCCGCTCACGCCGAAGGACTGAGCGCCGGGTCCTCCTCGACGTCGGCGAAGGCGAGCTTCGGCACGAAGAACAGCAGCACCATGGCGACGAGGGCGCCGACACCGCAGATCGCCCACACGGTGAGGTAGCCCGAGAGCGGCGCCGCCGTCTCGTCGCCTGTCACGCCCGCGACCAGCACCACGCCGAAGATCGCCGAGGCGAAGGCGCCGCCGATCGTCTTGGTGGTGTTCGTCATCCCGGCCGCGATGCCGGTCTGCCCGCGCGGGGCGGCGGCGGCCGCGGCGGCCGGGAGCGCCGCGACGAGCGCCCCGGAGCCGAGCCCGGCGATCGCCATGTTGGTGATGACCTGCCAGGCCTCGAGGTGGAACGGCAGGAACAGCAGGTAGCCGAGCGCCACGACGGCCGTCGCGACGATGAGCGACAGCCGCGGGGCGACACGTCTCGACACGGCCGAGAAGACGAGGGCGCCCGTGATCATCGCGACGAGGTAGACGCCGATGATGATCGAGCGCTGGCCGGAGCTGAGCCCCAGCCCGTAGCCGAGCGCCGGATCCGTCCCCGCGTAAGTCGTGAGCGGCGCCTGGGCGCCGAGCACGCTGATGCCGAAGAGTCCCGCCGTGACCAGCACCGGCCACATGTTCGGCCGTCGCATGACCCGCAGGTCGATCGCGGGGTCGGGGCGCCGGAGCACCCAGAACCCGAAGCCCACCAGGATCGCGAGCCCCGCCGCGATGAGGCCGACGACGCCGAGCAGCCCCATCATCCCGGCGTCCTCGCGCAGCAGCACGAGCCCGGAGGTGATGACGATGAGTCCGAGGGTCAGGATGCCGAAGCCGACGAGGTCGAGCGAGCGGCCGGGCAGGGGCTCCGACTCGGGCACGCCGAACAGGATCGCGAAGAACACGAGCGTGACGGCGACGGCGGGCACGAACAGGGTCAGCATCAGGTCCCCGCCGAACGCCGCGAGCACGGCGCTCGCGCCGAGCGCGCCGATGATCGCGCCCGCCTCGAGGGCCACCACGAGGAAGCCCGCCGCGCGGCGGGTCTGCGAGGCGGCGGTGCCGGTGCGGCGACCGCGGTCGAAGATGAGGGCCACCTCGAGCGGCAGCCAGACGACGTAGAACGACTGCAGCGACCACGCCGCGAGGAAGCTCCAGAAGTCGGCCGTCACGGCGAGCCACCACGTCGCGCCCGCCGTGAGCGCGGTCGAGATCAGCAGGATCCGCTTGTGTCCGTGCATGTCGCCGAGCTTCGAGAAGACGGGCACGATGATCGCGGAGAGCAGCAGTCCGCCCGCCTCGAACCAGTTGAAGTCGCCGTCGCGGATGCGGAGGTGGTCGACGAGGTCGGGGATCAGGGGCACGTAGAAGCCCTGCAGGATGCCGCTCGTGAGCTCGACGAGGAAGAGGAATCCGACGAGCGAGAAGGTGATCGCGCCGACGGATCGGGTGGTTCGGGTCGCCATGAACGGATGTTAGGCCGTTCGCGGGTCGGTAGCGTTGAGGCATGGCGGGAGACGAGCGCGAGATTCTGGACTGGGACACCTTCGGACGCGCCTCGCGCGAGCTCGCGGAGACGATCGCGGGCGACCGGTTCCGACCGGATGCCATCGTCGCGATCGCCCGGGGCGGCCTGCCGCTCGCGGGCGCGCTCGGCTACGCCCTCGACGTGAAGATGCTCGGCAGCCTCAACGTCGAGTTCTACACGGGCGTCGAGTCGCGGCTGGACGAGCCCGTCGTGCTGCCGCCGACGCTCGACCGCGACTCGCTCGTGGGCAAGCGCATCCTGCTCGCCGACGACGTGGCCGACTCGGGTCGCACCCTCGCGCTCGTGCTGCAGCTGCTGCAGGCGGGCGGGGGAGAGGTGCGCACGGTCTGCCTCTACGCGAAGCCCGGCACGGTGCACGAGCCGTACTACACGTGGAAGCGCACGGACCGCTGGATCATGTTCCCGTGGAGCTCCGCCGGCCCCGTCTCCTACCCGGACGACGCGGAGGGCGCCGCGTGAGCGTGCACCTCGTGGGAGGGGGCTGGTCGCCCGAGGGCGATCCCGCGGTCACCTCCACGTTCCTCGCCGAGGCGGCCGCGCGCGCGGCGGGCGGCGGGCGGATGGTGCCGCGGATCGCCGTGCTCATCGTCGTCGACGGCGGCACGCCGTCCGAGGAGTACCGCGTCGGCTATCCGGCGTCGCTCCGGGCGGTCGCCGCGTGCGACCCCGTCGTCACGATCGTCGCCGCGGGCGAGTCCTTCGCGCCGAGCGTGCTGACGGACGTCGACGGGCTGCTGGTCGGCGGCGGCCTCACCCCCGCCTACCACGCGGCGGTCGACGAGCTCGTCGAGGAGATCCGGCTGCTCGTCGCCGACGGCCTGCCCTACCTCGGCTTCTCGGCAGGTGCGATGATCGCCGCCGATCGGGCCATCGTCGGCGGCTGGCGCATCAACGGCATCGCCGTGTGCCCGGAGGAGACGAGCGAGGACCTCGACGAGGTCACCGTCGTCGAGGGGCTCGGCCTCGTCGACCTCGCGGTCGACGTGCACGCCGCCCAGTGGGGCACGCTCAGCCGCCTCGTCGCGGCGACCGAGGCGGGACTCGTCGACGGCGGCGTGGCGATCGACGAGAAGACGGTGCTCGTGGTGGGCGACGAGGGCTTCGCGGTGTTCGGCGAGGGAAGCGTCTGGCAGGTGCTCGACGAGCCGGCGGGCGTCATCGTGGGAACCCTCGGCGGATGAGCGCCCCGCGGCCGCTCTCCGAGCTCGTCGACCCCGGCTGGGCCGTCGCGCTCGAACCGGTCGCCCCCCAGGTGGCGCGGATGGGGGAGCTGCTGCGCGCGGAGGTCGCGGCGGGCCGGCCGTACCTCCCCGCGGGAGCGAACGTGCTGCGCGCCTTCACCCAGCCCTTCGACGCGGTGCGCGTGCTCATCGTCGGCCAGGACCCGTATCCGACGCCCGGGCATCCGATCGGGCTCTCCTTCGCGGTCGAGCGTCACGTGCGTCCGGTGCCGCGGAGCCTGCAGAACATCTACCGCGAGCTCCACGACGACCTCGGCGTCACGCCGCCCGAGCACGGCGACCTGTCGGGCTGGAGCGAGCAGGGCGTCATGCTGCTCAACCGCGTGCTCACGGTGCGCGCGGGCGCCTCGGGGTCGCACCGCGGCATGGGCTGGGAGGCTGTCACCGAGCACGCCATCCGGGCGCTCGTGGCGCGCGACGCACCGCTCGTGGCGATCCTCTGGGGGCGGGATGCCGGCACCCTGCGCCCGCTGATGGGGAGCACGCCGGTGATCTCCTCGGCGCATCCGAGCCCCCTGTCGGCGCACAACGGATTCTTCGGCTCGCGGCCGTTCAGCCGGGCGAACGCGCTGCTCGAGCAGGCGGGCGGGGCGCCGGTCGACTGGGATCTCCGCCACACGGGGGAGGACGGCGCCGGATCGCGCGGATAGCGTGGGGGACATGACCGGAGCAGTCATCGAGATCCAGGGCCTCACCAAACGCTTCGGCGGCACGACAGCCGTCGACGACCTCAGCTTCCGGGTCGAACCCGGCGTCGTCACGGGCTTCCTCGGCCCGAACGGCGCCGGCAAGACCACGACGCTGCGCTCGCTCGTCGGGCTCGTGTCGCCCACGAGCGGACGGGCGACCTTCGACGGGGTCGCCTACGCCGAGCTGCGGGATCCGTTGCGCACCGTGGGCACGGCGCTCGAGGCCTCGAGCTTCCACCCCGGTCGCAGCGGGCGCGACCACCTGCGGGTCGCCGCGGCCGCCGCGGGCATCGGCGACGCGCGCGTCGACGAGGTGCTCGAGTGGGTGGGCCTCACGGCCGCCGCGCGGCGCCGCGCGGGCGGCTACTCCCTCGGCATGCGGCAGCGCCTCGGCCTCGCCTTCGCGCTGCTCGGCGACCCGGGTGCGCTCGTGCTCGACGAGCCGATCAACGGGCTCGACCCCGAGGGCATCCGCTGGATCCGCGAGTTCCTCCGCAGGCTCGCCGCGGAGGGCCGCACGGTGCTCGTCTCCTCGCACCTGCTGAGCGAGGTGCAGCAGACGGTCGACCGCGTCGTCATCATCAGCCAGGGCAGGCTCGCCTACCAGGGCACGCTCGACGGGCTCGAGGCGGGCACCGCGCGTGTGCACGTCGATGCCGCCGACCGTGCCGAGCTCGGCCGGGTGCTCGCCGCCGAGGGGGGCGCGGTCGAGACCTCGCCCGACGGCCTGCACGTCGCGGGGCTCGACGCCGCGCGGATCGGGGAGCTGGCGCTCGGGGCGGGGCTCGCGCTCCGACTCCTGGTGCCCGAGAAGGAGGGCCTGGAAGACGTCTTCCTCGGCATCGTCGGAGAGGGAGGGGTGCGCTGATGCTGCGTTCGATCCACTCCGAGATCCGCAAGGTGCTGACGACCCGCATCTGGTGGATCCTCGCGCTCATCCTCTTCGGCTACATCGCACTCGTCGCCGCCGGCATGGCCGCGCTGTTCGCCTTCGCATCCGACCAGTTGACGGAGCAGGGCGGTCAGGGCATCCCGGAGGAGGGCATCCCCCCGCTCATCTACAGCCTGACGACCGCGTTCGGCTACGTGTTCCCGGTGCTGTTCGGCGCCCTCGCGACGACGGGCGAGTTCCGGCACCAGACACTCACCCCCACCTTCCTCGCGACGCCGCGCCGCTCGACCGTGCTCGGCGGCAAGGTCGTCACGGCGGTCGTGTTCGGCGTGGTCTACGCCGTGGTCGGCTCGCTCGGGGCGGTCGGACTCGGCGGCATCGTCATCGCGGCCACGGGCCACGACCCGCTGCTCGGCGCGAGCGACACCTGGGCGCTGCTCGGCCGCGTGGTCATCGCGATGGTGTTGTGGGCGGTGATCGGCGTGGGCCTCGGCGTGCTGGTGCCGAACCAGGTGGCCGTGATCGTCATCGTGCTCGCCTTCACCCAGTTCGTCGAGCCGCTGCTGCGCACGGCGGCCGCCTTCTGGGAGTGGTCGGCGGCGGTCGGCCGGTTCCTGCCCGGGGCCGCGGGCGACGCCCTCGTCGGGTCGAGCATCTTCTCGGCCCTCACCGGCGGAAGTGCGGTCCAGCCGCTCGAATGGTGGCAGGGTGGTCTCGTGCTCGCGGGATACGCCGCCCTGTTCCTGGTCGCGGGCGCGGCGACGACCTGGCGGCGCGATGTGACCTGATCCGCGGGAGGAGCGGCCGATGCTCGAGGAGGAGTACAACCCGCGGCGCGCGTTGCCGCAGCACCTCAAGAAGAAGGCCGCCCCCGAGCCGGGGTTCGCGTTCGAGATCCGCGACGCGACGGAGCGGGACCTCCCCGACATCCGGGAGATCTACAACCACTACGTCGCGAACTCGACGGTGACCTTCGACGAGGAGCCGCAGACCCTCACGGAACTGCGGGCGAAGTTCCGCCACAACGCGAAGCTCGGCTACCCGTGGCTCGTCGCGGTGTCGCCCACCGGGCAGATCCTCGGCTACGCGAACGCCTCCCCGTGGAAGCAGAAGGCGGCCTACCGCTACACCGTCGAGAACTCGATCTACCTGCGTGCCGCCTCCACCGGCAAGGGCCTCGGCACGGCGCTCATGGCCGAGTTCCTGCGCCGCGCGAAGGCGGCGGGCATCAAGGAGGTCATCGCCGTCATCGCCGACAAGGGGGCGGATGCCTCGATCGCGATGCACCAGCGCTTCGGCTTCAAGGAGATCGGCCACATGGGCAAGGTGGGGTTCAAGTTCGGGCGCTGGCTCGGCACCGTGCTCATGCAGAAGAGCCTGAAGTAGGACGCCCCCGGGCCGGTCACCGCGCGCCGAGCTGCGTCTCGACCTCGGCCGCGATGTCGACGGCCTCCTCGTGGAAGGCCGTGCCGCCGAGGCCCTCGATGACCGAGATCCAGCTGTCCTCGCGCAGGAGGTTGACGATCGCGGGGGCGGCGATCTCGTCGCCGACGCGTTCGTAGACGACCGCGTCGCCCTCGGTCCGGGTGTTGAGTCCCTGCGCGACGAGCGCCGCGACGACCTCGTCGTGCGTCGCGGCGTCGAGGGAGGCCACCGAGACGGTCACCGAGTTCTCGGGCACCTGCTCCTCACCCCAGATGCAGGTCATGCCGCCGACCTGCTGCTCGGGGGTGGGGTCGGCGAGATAGGCGTCGCCGTACTTGCCGTCGGGGCCGGCGAGCAGTTCCATGCCGACCGCCTCCAGGTCCGCGATCCGCTCGGGCGGCAGCAGCTCGGCGCACGCGGTCGGCATCCGGAACTCCACGGGCGTGGGGGTGGGCGTGGGAGTCGTCGTGGGCGTCGGCTCCGCGGATGCGGGCGGACTCGGCGCGGCGCCCGGTTCTCCGGGTGTCGCGCCGCACCCGCTCAACAGGGCGAGGGGGATGAGCGCGACGGCGAGCGTCGTGCCGACGTCGCGAGCCGTGCCCATCCCCGTCCCTTCCGGATGCCGTGAAAGCTACCACCCCGACGTGTCAGCCGCGTGGCGTCGCCCGGCTCAGCACGAGGTGGCCGATGAGGGCCCCGATCGCCGCGGGCACCAGGAGTGCGCTCGCGACGCCGACGGTTCCCAGGTCGCCGATGGTGCCCCAGAATCCGAGCCAGCCGTCCGCGAGGGTCAGCAGCGTGGCCCCGCCCAGGACGACGACGGCGAGCACGCCGAACGCGACGATGAGACCGGGGGCCCTCCAGCGCACGAACATCGCGGCGAATGCGGTTCCCGTGAAGAAGAAGCACACGAACCAGCAGAAGTAGACCCACCACTGCACGAGCCACCCGTCCGTCGTGAAGTAGAAGGTGCGGAAGAAGCTGCCCCGCAGCCCCCAGCCGCCCGTCGCTTCTTCGAGGAACGCCCCGACCGTCATCAGGATCGCGTAGCCGATCGACATGATCAGGAAGGTGAGCGAGAGTCCGAGGGTGAACGAACGCCGGGTCGAGCCGTAGCCGAGCGCGAGCGGGAAGGCGAGATTCACCGCCTGCACGGCGACGATCAGCATGTACACGAAGATGTAGCTCGACGCGCCGTTGTACTGGATGCCGGCGGCCGCATCGTCCGCCTGGTCGAGGTCGAGGTTGAGGAAGAGCAGCCACCAGATCGACCACGTCAGCACGAAGATCGCGCCGAGGATGATGAGCGGCATCCACACGACCGTCCAGGGGTTGGCCGTCAGCAGCTTCACGATGCGCCACACCCGCGCGAACGCCGGGGGTGTCGTGGGGGCGGGTGCGGTGAGGGTGGTCATGCGTCTGCTCCGTTCGCGGGGGCGGCCTCGCCGCCGGTGGTGGTGCGGATCACGAGCTGCTGCAACGAGACCGGGGCCAGTTCGAGCCCGGCCGCGCGGGCGGAGGCGCGCCCCGCCTCGTCGAGGCCGGCGACGGTCGCCGTGGCGAGTCCGCCGAGGCTCGCCCGGTGCAGCACCTCGCGTCCGGCGGTGAACGCGTCGACCGCGGTGCGGGCGCCGACGACATCGATCGTGGATCCGCGCAGCGCCTCGGCATCCGCGTCGATGAGGATGCGTCCCTCGTCGATCACGATCACGTGCTCGAGCAGGTTCGACACCTCGTCGATGAGGTGCGTCGACAGCACGACCGTGCGCGGGTGCTCGGCGTAGTCGGCGAGCAGCGCGTCGTAGAACAGCTGCCGGGCGACGGCGTCGAGGCCGAGGTACGGCTCGTCGAAGAAGGTGAGCGGCGCCCGGCTCGCGAGCCCGACGATCACGCCGACGGCCGAGAGCTGGCCGCGCGAGAGCTTCTTCATCCGGCGCCGCACCGGCACCCGGAACCGTTCGACGAGCTCCGCGGCGTAGTCGGCGTCCCACCCCGAGAAGAACCACGGGGCGCTCCGGAGGACGTGCGCCACCCGGAAGTCGTCCGGATAGCGCTGGCTCTCCTTGATGAAGCAGACCCGGTCGAGCACTCGGGCGTTCTCGACGGGGGACTCGCCGAACACGCGGATGCTGCCGCGGCTCGCGAACTCCTGGCCGGTGAGCAGTTGCATGAGCGTGGTCTTGCCGGCCCCGTTGCGTCCGAGCAGGCCGTGGATGCGGTTCTCCTCGAGCGTGAAGCTCGCCTCGCGCACCGCGTGCACGGCGTTCTGGCCGACGCCGAAGGTCTTCTCGAGCCCTTCGACCCGGATGACGGCGCTCATCGCGTGCCGTCCTGGATCATGGCGGCCAGCTGCACCGGGGTGATCCCGAGCTTCTGCGCCTCGGCGAGCAGGGGAGCGAGGTACTGCTCCCGGAACTGGTCTCGACGCTCGGCCATGAGGCGCGCGCGGGCGCCGTCGGCGACGAACATTCCGATTCCTCTCTTCTTGTAGAGCACACCCGAGTCCACGAGCAGGTTCACGCCCTTGCCGGCTGTCGCCGGGTTGATGCGCAGGAACGCGGCCAGCTCGTTGGTGGATGGGACCTGGGTCTCCTCGGGGAGCGCGCCGGAGATGATGTCGTTCTCGAGCTGCTCGGCGATCTGGAGGAAGATCGGGCGGCTGTCGTCCACGGTGGGCTCCTGTGGTGGATGGGTTAGTTACTTGAGTAACTAACCAACCATGCGGCGGGAGCCGTGTCAAGCCCCGAGCCGCCGTACGCTCGGAAGGTGTTCGAACTCCACCACCTGAGCGCCGTCGAACAACTGGACTGGCTGCGCCGCGGCGAGATCACGCCGCGCGAGCTCGCCGAGCACTACCTCGCCCGCATCGCGCGCCTCGACGGGGAGCTCGGCGCCTTCGCCGTGGTCGACGCGGATGCGGCGCTCGCCCGCGCCGACGCGGCCGCCGCCCTGCCGCACGCGCTGGCCCTGTGGGGTCTGCCGACCGCCGACAAGGCGCTCGTCGCCCGCGCGGGACGGGTGAGCGCCTTCGGCTCGCGCGCCTTCGCAGGCCACGTTCCCGCCGAGAGTGACGAGCTCGCCCTCGTGCTCGACGCGGCGGGCGCTGTGAGCCTCGGCGCGACCGCCGCCCCCGAGTTCGGTTTCCCGAGTTACACGGAGCCGCTCGCCGGGCGTCCCGCGCGCAACCCCTACGACCTCGCGCTCGGCGCGGGCGGCTCGAGCGGGGGAGCGGCCGTCGCGGTCGCGGCGGGCCTGCTCCCGGTGGCGCCCGGCTCCGACGGCGGCGGCTCGATCCGCATCCCCGCCGCGGCGACGGGTCTCGTGGGCCTCAAGCCCTCGCGCGGCCGGGTGCCCGCGGCATCCGGGTTCGAGACGCTCGCGGGCCTCGTGACCGCGGGACCGCTCGCCCGCACCGTGGCCGACGCCGGACTGCTGCTGGATGCGCTGGTCGCCCCGCCGGGCGCCGCCGCGTCGTGGGCGACCGCGCCGCCCGGCTCCGA
The DNA here is from genome assembly GCF_003627075.1 of Protaetiibacter intestinalis. Classification (NCBI taxonomy): domain Bacteria; kingdom Bacillati; phylum Actinomycetota; class Actinomycetes; order Micrococcales; family Microbacteriaceae; genus Protaetiibacter; species Protaetiibacter intestinalis. Next base: position 2,371,282 of record NZ_CP032630.1, read on the forward strand.
CGAGGGCCCCTTCCTCGCGGCGGCGACGCGCGGCGAGGGCCGGTTCCAGCTCGCCGTGAGCACCGACAGCCCGTGGGCCGGCGCCTACGAGCTCGCGCTCGACCCGGCGGCGCGCGCGGCGCTCGAGCTCGCGATCGCCGAGCTCACGGCGCTCGGTCACGGCATCGAGGAGCTCCGCATCCCCGAGGAACCGGGCTACTCCGACGCCTTCCGCACGGTGTGGCAGGCGGGCGCCGCCACCCTGCCGCTCGACGACGCCCTGCTCGAGCTCGTCGAACCGCTCACCCGGTGGCTCGTCGAGCGCGGGCGCGCTCTCGACGCCCGCCGTCTCGGCGAGGCGCTCGCCTGGCTCGCCGGCTACGAGCGCCGCACGATCGCGCGGCTGGCCCCGTACGACGCCGTGCTCATGCCCGCGCTCGCCCTCACCCCGCGGCCGGTCGGCTGGTACGACCCGGACGACGGCGAGGAGAACTTCGCGCAGCAGGTGCGGTACACGCCGTTCACGAGCTTCGTCAACGTCGCGGGGCTCCCGGCGATCACGCTGCCGGTGCACGCGACAGCGGAGGGGCTGCCGATGGGCGTGCAGCTCGTCGGGCGACCGGGTGGCGAGCGCACCCTGCTGGCGCTGGGCGCGCAGCTCGAGCGGCGGCTGCGCTGGCAGCGTCGGCATCCCCCCGCCTGGACGGCGTGAGCCCCGGAGTCGCAGCGGACTCGCAGCATCGCCTTAGGTAAGGCTGACCTATACTGAGGGTGATGTTCCTCTCTGACCTGCTCCCCGCCACCATCGCCTGGAATCCCCGCGAGGGCGACTCGGTGCTGCTCGGGGCGGTCGACGCCGACATCGCCATCGCCGAGACGGTCGCGGCCACCCTGCCCGCCAAGGCGCGCGGCCGCATCTTCCTCGAGGTGGCCGACGCCGCCGGCATCCGCGAGTTCGCCGCGCCCGGACGTGTCTGCGTCACCTGGTTGCGCCGCGACCTCGGCCAGTCGATGCGCGCCGCGGTCGACGCCTGGCTCGCCGAGATGCTGCCCGTCGAGGCCGAGCGCGAGCACCAGGTCTACGCGTGGATCTCCGGCGACCGCGTCGCCCACGCCCTCACCTCGGACTGATCCGGCAGCTGCGGGTCAGCCGAGCGGCTCGATGCGGCTCGCGAGCGGCGGCCCGGGGTGCAGCACGCCGTTGACGATCGCCGTGATCGCGAACTCGGTTGCCTCGCCGAGGTCGATCGCGGTGGGGTCGAGTAGCCACTGGAGTTGCAGCCCGTCCATGGCGCCGAGGATCGACGCGCACGCCATGTCCACGGTGGATCGATCGGTCACGCCCTCCTGGGCGCACAGCTCGAGGAACGCGTCGCGCACATCCTGACGGAGCACGCGGAAGCGCTGCTCGAAGAAGCTGCGGGCGGGGTGGCCGTCGGTGACCGACTCGGAGGACAGGACGGCGTACACCTGCACGATGCCGGGGCGCAGGGCGTTCGCGTGCGCCGTGCGGACGAGATGCAGGAAGAGCTCCGGGCCGCCCGGGATGTGCCGGTCGACGAGGGCCTGCACGTCCGACTCGTCGCGATAGGCGAGCACTTCGAGGAGGAGCTTCTGCTTCGACCCGAAGTGGTGCAGCACGCCCGCGTGCGTCATGCCGACCTGTTCGGCGATGTCGGCGAGCGTGCCGTTCGCGGACCCCTTGGCGCCGAACGTCTCGATCGCCGCCTGCAGGATCTCGGTGCGCTTGCGCGCCGTCTCCGGACGGCTGCGCGTCGCGCTGCTGGATGTCTGCGCCACGGGATCCCCTTGTCGTCATGTTGCGGGACAGCTTTCTCGTGAGTAACCTTAGCGTGGTCGCTGACTTACTAAAGAGTAAGTAAGTGATCAAGTAGGCAATCAGTCGCTCCGATGGGCCCCCATCGGACACGCAGCAAGCCCTGCCCCAAGGAGAAGCAATGAAGCTCAGAAAGTCCTTGATCGCCGTCGGCGCGATCCTCACCCTCGGCGCGGCGACACTCGCCGGATGCTCGACCAGCACCGACCCGGGAACGACCGGCGCCGCCCTCACGATCGCGAAGCCGGACGGCGCGATCACGACCGAATCCCACAACCCCTTCCTCGGCGACTCGTCGGCCTCCAAGTACGGATACGCGAAGGTCATCTTCGAGCCGCTCGCGCTCGTCAACCCGACCGGCGACCTCGGCACCACCCCGTGGCTCGCCCAGTCGGTGCAGTGGAACGACGACTACAGCCAGCTCACGGTCGTGCCGCGCGCGGGCGTGAAGTGGAGCGACGGCGAGGACTTCACCGCCGACGACATCGCCTTCACCTTCGGCATGCTGCAGTCCGGCAAGCTGACCGACGGCGGCGCGCTGGGCGTCACCGATGTCACGGTGGACGGCGACACCGTCGTCATCACCTTCGGCGGTTCGAAGTACACGGCCCAGGCGCGCGTGCTGCACACGGCGATCGTGCCCAAGCACATCTGGGAGAACATCGACGACCCGAACACCGACCCGCTCACCGGCGAGGGCCTCGCCGTCGGCACCGGACCCTACGTGCTCGACAGCTGGACGACCGAGTCGGTCACCCTGACGGCGAACCCGGACTACTGGGGCGGCGAGCTCGCCGTGCCCGAGCTGCACTACGTCTCCTACGGCGACAACGCGGCGCTCACCACGGCGCTCTCGTCGGGCGAAGCCGACTGGGCGCAGGCGTTCATCCCGCAGATCAAGGACAGCTTCCTGGCCGCCGACGAGGACAACCACTTCCTCGCCGCACCGACCCTCGGCGCCGGCACCGTCTTCATGAACCTGCAGACGAAGCCCTTCGACAACGTCGCCCTCCGCCAGGCGCTCGCCTGGACCATCGACCGCGACGCCTATGTCGACATCGCCCGCGAAGGTGCCAGCTCCGCCATCTGGAGCGCGACCGGATTGAGCGAGCTGCTCGACGACGAGATCCTGCCCGAGTACAAGGACGAGAACTACTCGGTCGACGTCGACAAGGCCCGGCAGATCCTCACCGACGCCGGCTACACCTGGAAGGACGACCAGCTCATCGATCCGGATGGCGAGGCCGTCAGCTTCTCGATCTCCGTGCCGGCCGGCTGGAGCGACTGGAACACCGAGCAGGCGCTCATCGCCGAAGAGCTGAAGGAGGCGCTCGGCATCGAGGTCAAGGTCGACCAGCCCGACTGGGGCGGCTGGGACGCCGCCCGTCAGGAGGGCACCTTCCAGGCGATCATCCACTGGCTCGAGGACACCGGGAACGCGTACGGCCTCTACACCTCGACGATGGACCCCAAGTGGATCGTCGACGGGAAGGCCCAGTACGACTTCGGCCGCTTCGACGAGCCCGAGGTGACCCAGGCGCTCAACGACTACGCCAACGCATCCGACGACGGGAGCCGCCAGGCGGCGCTCGCCGTGATCCAGAAGGCGTTCGTCGACAACGTGCCGGCCATCCCGCTCGGATCGCACCCGCTGCTCGGCGAGTTCAACACCCGCAACTACGTCGGGTGGCCGTCGGAGGACGACCTGTACGCGTCGGCCGACCCGACCCAGCCGGCGGTCGTCCAGATCCTGACGAAGCTGAAGCCCGCCAACTGATCCACACACGTCGGGGTGGGTGCGCGTTGCGTGCATCCACCCCGACGCGTGCCGAACGAAAGCGACATCGATGAGCGAAGCGCTGTTGAGCGTGCGCGACTTCTCGGTCGTGTACGACGTCGATCCTCCCGTGGCCGCCGTGAAGAACGTGACCCTCGAACTGCGCCGCGGCGAGATCCTGGGACTCGCGGGCGAGAGCGGATGCGGCAAGACGACGCTCGCCTACGGGGTGCAGCGCCTGCTCAAGGCGCCCGCCGTCATCACCGGCGGATCCGTGGTGTTCCATGACGCATCCGGTGCCGACATCGACGTCAACGCACTCGACGCCGAGGAGATGCGGCGCTTCCGCTGGGACAAGGTGTCGATGGTCTTCCAGGGCGCCATGAACGCGCTCAACCCGGTCGCCCCGATCGGGCGGCAGCTCGAGGACGTCTTCGAGGTGCACCGCCCCGCGATGTCGCGCGCGACGCGACGCGCCGAGGTGGCGGAGCTGCTGGAGATCGTGAAGGTGGGCGCGGCGCGCGCCCGCTCGTTCCCGCACGAGCTCTCGGGGGGCATGCGGCAGCGCGTCATGATCGCGATGGCGCTCGCGCTGCGTCCGCAGCTCATGGTCATGGACGAGCCCACCACGGCGCTCGACGTCCTCGTGCAACGCGAGATCCTGCGGCAGATCTCGCAACTGCGTCACGAGTTCGGCTTCTCGGTCATCTTCATCACCCACGACCTGCCGTTGCTGCTCGAGATCAGCGACCGGATCGCGATCATGCGCGAGGGCGAGATCGTCGAGCTCGCCGCCGCGGAGCGCATCTGGAACGACCCGCAGGACGACTACACCCGGATGCTCCTCGCCTCGTTCCCCCGCCTGACGGGGGAGAGGGGGGTGGTGGCCCGATGAGCGTGCTCGAGTTCGACCACATCACCAAGATCTACAACGTGCGGGGCGCCGGCCAGATGAAGGCCCTCGACGACGTGAGCTTCACGCTCGAGTCGGGCCGCACGATCGGACTCGTCGGCCAGTCCGGCAGCGGCAAGTCGACGATCGCGAAGATCCTCACCCAGCTGGAGACCCCCACCACCGGCCGCGTGCTGCTCGACGGCGCGCCGATCCCGCGCCACGGGAAGGCGCTGCGCCGCTACCGGCAGCAGCTGCGCATGGTCTTCCAGGACCCGTTCGCCTCCCTCAATCCGTACCACTCCATCCGCTACCACCTCGAGCGCCCGCTGCGACTGGATCGCGTCGTGCCGTCCGATCAGGTGGATGCCGAGGTGCGGCGTCTGCTCGAGCGCGTGCGCCTCGACCCGGATGCCGTGATCGAGCGCCGTCCCCACGAGCTGTCCGGCGGTCAGCGGCAACGCGTCGCGATCGCGCGCGCCCTCGCCTCGCGGCCGAAGCTGCTCGTGGCCGACGAGCCGGTGTCGATGCTCGACGTGTCGATCCGCTCGGGCGTGCTGAACCTGCTCGCCCGACTGCAGCGCGAGGAGGGGCTCGGCGTGCTCTACATCACGCACGACCTCGCGACCGCCCGCCACTTCAGCGACGAGATCATGGTGCTCAACCAGGGACGCGTCGTCGAACGAGGTCCCGCCGACGAGGTCATCCTCCACCCGCAGGATCCGTACACGCGCGAGCTGCGTGCGGCGTCCCCCGACCCCGAGAAGCACTTCGCGACCGTGGGTCGCGAGCCGGGAGGAGCGCGATGACCGCCGTCCAGCCGCCGACCCTCGAACCCGAGGTCGACGCCCTCGAGGTCGGCACCACCGCGACCCGCACGACCGGCGCGCGCTCCCGCATCCCGTGGCGTTTCCTCGGCGGCCGCGCCGCCTTCTACCTGTTCACGCTGTGGGCGGCCATCACCATCAACTTCTTCCTGCCCCGCATGATGAAGGGCGACGCCGTCGACCAGTACCTCGCCCGCAACCGCAACGTCAGCCCGGAGGCGGCGGATGCGTTGCGCGCGCTGCTCGGGCTCGACACCGACAAGTCGCTCTTCGAGCAGTACATCGACTACTGGGCGCACCTGCTGCGCGGCGACCTCGGCGTCTCGCTCCTGCACGGGCTGCGGCCGGTCACCGAGGTGATCTCTCAGGCCCTGCCGTGGACCATCGGACTCGTCGGCTTCGCGACGATCGTCGCCTTCACGATCGGCACGGTCGGCGGGGCGATCATCGGCTGGCGGCGCGGCAGCAGGCTCGACGTGTTCATCCCGATCACGACGTTCCTGGGCACCATCCCGTACTTCTGGCTCGGGATGCTCGCGATCGCCGCCTTCTCGGTGAACCTGCGGTGGTTCCCGATCGGCAAGGCGTACGGCGTCGGCACGAAGCCCGAGTGGTCGTTCGAGTTCATCGGCGAGGTCATCCACCACGGCACGCTCCCCGTGCTCACCATCGTCATCGCCTCCCTCGGCGGCTGGATGCTCGGCATGCGCAACATGATGCTCACCGTGCTCGACGAGGACTACATCACCGTCGCCCAGGCGAAGGGGATGCCGAACCGCCGCGTGCTGTGGGGGTACGCGGCCCGCAACGCCGTGCTGCCGCAGATCCAGAGCTTCGCGCTCTCGCTCGGCTTCGTGGTCGGCGGGACGATCGTCATGGAGATGGTGTTCAGCTATCCGGGCATCGGCAAGCTGCTGCTGGACGCCACCAACGCGAAGGACTACGCGCTCATGCAGGGCGTGTTCCTCGTCATCACCCTCTCCGTGCTCGTCGCCAACCTGCTGGCCGACGTCGCCTACGCCTTCCTCGACCCGCGCACCCGTCAGACCGAGGCCTGAACCATGACAGACACCACACGCGACCGCGACCGGCCCACAGGGGTCGGCACCCCCGAGACCTTGCTGATCCGCACGGCCACGAGCCCGCGGGGCTCGGGCGACCGGGGGAGGCTCGGGAGCCGCATCGGCTCGGCATTCGCCATGTTCCGCAACGGCAAGTCGATCACCGGGCTCGCGATCCTCGCGTTCTTCGTGCTCGTGGCGATCTTCGCCGACGTGCTCGCGCCCTACTCGCCGACCAAGGTCAACCCGACCGAGCGCCTCAAGCCCCCGTCGCCCGAGCACTGGCTCGGCACGACCCACATCGGCGAGGACGTGCTCAGCCAGGTGATCCACGGCACGCGCGGCGTCATCGTCGTCGGCTTCCTCGCCGCGGCGATCGCCACCGTCATCGCGATCACCGTCGGCGTGATCGCGGGCTACCTGACGGGGTGGAAGAGCGAGAGCCTGTCCGCGCTCACCAACGTCTTCCTCGTCATCCCCGGCATCCCCCTCATCATCGTCGTCGCCTCCATCTTCGAGGACCCGCCGCTGTGGGCGATCGCCGCGGTGCTGGGGCTCATCGGCTGGGCGTGGGGCGCGCGCGTGCTGCGCGCCCAGACGATGTCGCTGCGCAACCGCGACTTCATCCTCGCGGCGCGGGCCAACGGCGAGCCGCTGCGCCGCATCATCCTCGTCGAGATGCTGCCGAACCTCATGGCGCTCATCGCCGCGAGCTTCGTCGGCACCGTGACCGCGGCCATCCTCGGCCTCACGACGCTCTCCTACATCGGCGTCATCCCCGTCACGACCTACAACTGGGGCACGATCCTCAACTGGGCCTCGGCGCAGGGGGCCTTCCAGCAGAACCAGTGGTGGTGGTACCTGCCTCCGGGTCTCTGCATCGCGATCATCGGCGTCGCGCTCTCGCTCATCAACTTCGGCATCGACGAGTACGTCAACCCGCGCCTGCGCTCGGCGGGCGAGCGCGCCCGCGCGCTCAAGAAGAAGGGCCTCGACGTGAACGACGCCGTCACCGCCGTGCGCCCCGAACCCGCCGCGCCCGGCGAGAGAGTCCAGGCATGACCGAACCGTTCCGCGACCCGACCCTCGACACGAGCGAGCGGGTCGCCGACCTGCTCGCGCGCATGACGCTCGAGGAGAAGATCGGCCAGATGCTGCAGCTGGATGCGCGGGGCGACCTCGCGGACATCGTGCGACGACGCCACGCCGGCTCGATCCTGCACACCTCGCCCGAGCGCATCCTCGAGGCGAACCGGCTCACCGCCGACACCCGCCTGCGGATCCCGTTGCTCGTGGCCGAGGACTGCATCCACGGGCACTCGTTCTGGCCGGGTGCCACGATCTTCCCCACCCAGCTCGGCATGGCCTCGTCGTGGGATCCGGAGCTGCTCGAGAGGGTCGCGCGCGCGACGGCGGTCGAGGTCGCCGCGACGGGCATCCACTGGACCTTCTCGCCCGTGCTCTGCATCGCCCGCGACCTGCGCTGGGGGCGCGTCGACGAGACCTTCGGCGAGGACCCGCACCTCATCGGCGAGTACGCCTCCGCCATGGTGCGGGGCTATCAGGGCGACGGTCTCGCCGACCGCACCGCGATCCTCGCCACCGCGAAGCACTTCGCCGGCTACAGCGAGACACAGGGCGGCCGCGACGCATCCGAGGCCGACATCTCGCGTCGCAAGCTGCGCTCCTGGTTCCTGCCGCCGTTCGAGCGCGTCGCGCGCGAGGGGTGCCGCACCTTCATGCTCGGCTACCAGACGACCGACGGCGTGCCGATCACGGTCAACGACTGGCTGCTCACCGAGGTGCTCAAGAACGAGTGGGGATACACCGGCGCCCTCGTCACAGACTGGGACAACGTCGGGCGGATGGTGTGGGAGCAGCGCGTGCAGCCCGACTACGCGCACGCGGCGGCGGCGGCAACCCGCGCCGGCAACGACATGATCATGACGACCCCCGGCTTCTTCGAGGGGGCGCTCGAGGCGGTCGAGCGCGGGATGCTGCCGGAGGACGCCTTCGACGCCGCCGTGGCGCGGATCCTCGCCCTCAAGTTCGATCTCGGGCTCTTCGAGGACCCGCGCCTCCCCGTCGCCGACCACGACGACATCGTCGGGCAGCCCGCCCATCGGGAGCTCAACCGGGAGATCGCCCGGCGCTCGCTCGTGCTGCTCGAGAACGACGGCACCCTGCCGCTCGGTGTGGAGCCCGGCGCGGCGGGTGCCGCGACGCGGCCCCTGCGCATCGCGGTCGCGGGCCCCCTCGCCGACGACGCCCAGTACCAGCTCGGCGACTGGGCGGGCGGCTCGGGACAGGCGGGCTGGCTCGACGGGCAACCGCGTGAGCTCATCACGACGGTGCTCGACGGCCTGCGCGAACTCGCGCCCGCGGGGTCGCACGTCGACTACGCGCGCGGCGCCGACATCCTGACCCTCGAACCGCATCCGCTGGGTTCGCACTTCGCCGACGGGCAGCCGAGGCCGCCCGTCGTGCAGGCGTGCCCGCCCGATGCGGAGCTCATCGCGGCGGCCGTCGCCGATGCCGTGCGGGCCGACGTCGTGGTGGCGGTGGTCGGCGACCACATCGAGCTCGTCGGCGAGGGCCGCTCGACCGCGACCCTCGAGCTGCTCGGCGGCCAGAACGCCCTGCTCGACGCACTCGTCGCGACCGGGACGCCCGTCGTCGTCGTGCTGCTCGCCTCCAAGCCGCTCGTGCTGCCGGAGTCGGTGGCGGATGCCGCCGCGGTGATCTGGGCCGCCAACCCGGGCATGGAAGGCGGTCGCGCGATCGCCGAGCTGGTGCTCGGGCACGTGGAGCCCTCGGGACGGCTGCCGATCTCCTTCGCCCGGCACGTCGGGCAGCAGCCCATCTACTACAACCAGATCCGCGGCCAACACGGCGACCGGTACGCCGACCTCACGCAGTCGCCCGCCTGGGCGTTCGGCGAGGGGCGTTCCTACACGGGCGTCGACTACCGCGATCTCGCGCTCTCACGATCCGAGGCCGGCATCGACGACACCGTCGTCGCCGAGGTCACCGTGACCAATACCGGGCGGCGGCCGGTGCGCGAGACGGTGCAGCTCTACCTGCGCGACGAGGTGACGAGTGCGAGCTGGGCCGACAAGGAGCTCAAGGCCTACCGTCAGCTGACCGTGGCGCCCGGCGCATCCGAGCGGGTTCGCATCGAGCTCCGGGTCGCCGACTGCACGATCGTCGACGCGGCGGGCGTGCGGGTGGTCGAGCCGGGGGACTTCGAGGTTCTCGTGGGACCCTCGTCGCGCGACGCGACGCTGCTGTCGGCGCGGTTCCGCGTCGGTAGCAGCGGCTCAGACGTAGCCGCCCCTCTCTAGCCCCGCCTCCACCTCGAAGCGGTTGGTGAGCGGCGCCGACCCCGCCGCGAGGTACAGCAGCGGCAGGCTCATCCCGTAGTGCCGCCACTGCACGCGGTGCGCGGCCTCGTGCGCGAGCACGGGGTCGGAGAGGTTGTCGCGCGTGAGGTACACGGCGCCGATCGTGGTGCCGCCGCGACCGAAGGCCCAGCGCGGCAGCCGGTGGATGATGTGCAGACCGTGGCTCGTGCGGTGGCGTCCCAGCAGGATGCTGCCCCACACGAAGGCGCACGCGGTGGCGAACCAGTAGCCGGGCAGCGCGACCGCGCGCCAGAGGAGCACCCGACGCAGGCCCGGCACCGCCACGACGGCCCGTACGAGACCCGCCGCCGCCCGTTCGACGCGGTTCGGATGCAGCGGCCGCACGGGAGGCGTCATCCGGTGGTCCCCGGGCGCCCGAACGCCTCCAGCCACCGCAGCCACACCTCGCTCACGGTGGGGTAGGCGGGAACGGCGTGCCAGAGCCGATCGAGCGGCACCTCGCCGACGACCGCGATCGTGGCCGCCTGCAGCAGCTCGCCGACATCCGGGCCCACGAAGGTCGCGCCGACGAGCACGCCGCGGTCGAGGTCGACGACGGCTCGCGCCCGCCCCGCGTAGTCGTCGGCGTACACCGTGGCGCCCGCGAGCCACGACAGCTCGTAGTCGAGCACCCGCGTGCGCAGGCCCGCCCGTTCGGCGGCGGCGGCCGTGAGCCCGACCGAGGCGACCTCCGGATCGGTGAAGGTCACCTGGGGCACGGCCCGGTGGTCGGCGGTCGCCACGTGCGCACCCCACGGGGCGTCGTCGACCGCGCGACCCGCCGCGCGCGCGGCGATCGCGTCACCCGCGGCACGCGCCTGGTACTTGCCCTGGTGGGTGAGCAGGGCGCGGCCGTTGACGTCGCCGACCGCGTAGAGCCACTCGAAGCCCGGCACCCGCAGGGTGTCGTCGACCTCGATGCGGTCGCCGGCGGCGAGCCCGAGCTCCTCGATCCCCAGGTCGCGCGTGCGCCCCGTGCGTCCGGTCGCGACGAGCACGCGCTCGGCGAGGATGCGACTGCCGTCGCCGAGGGTCAGCACGGCGTTCTTCTCGGCGGCGTGCGCCGCCACGACGTCGGTGTCGGTGAGCACCCGCACGCCCGCGCCTTCCAGCCCCGCCCGCACGGCATCCGCCGCGAACGGCTCCTGGCCACCCAGCAGACCGTGCCGGGCCACGAGGGTGACGCGGCTGCCGAGGCTCGCGTAGGCGGTCGCGAGCTCGCAGCCGACGACGCCCCCGCCGAGCACGGCGAGCGTCGCGGGCGCCTCGGAGGCGGAGGTCGCGTCGCGGCTCGTCCACGGGTCGAGCTCGGCGAGACCCGGCACGGCGGGCAGCACCGGCACCGAGCCGGTGCACACGGCGACCGCGTGCCGCGCCTCGAGCTCGACGACCGTGCCGTCGGACGCCGTGACGACGACGCGTCGCGGGCCCGTGAACCGCGCATGGCCGCGCACGAGCTCGATGCCCGCCCCGTCGAGCCACTGCACCTGGGAGGCGTCGGAGCGGTCGTGGGTGATGCGGTCGCGGCGGCGGAACACCGCGCGCGGATCGAGCTCGCCCGTGACCGCCTCCGCGGCACCCGCGACCGCCCGCGCCGCGCGGAGGGCGGCCCCGGCGCGCAGCAGCGCCTTCGACGGCATGCAGGCCCAGTAGGAGCACTCGCCGCCGACCAGCTCCTCCTCGACGATGACCGTCTCGAGTCCGCCCTGCGTGGTGCGGTCGGCGACGTTCTCGCCGATCGCACCCGCGCCGATCACGATCACGTCGACCTCGCGCACGCCCATGCCCCGAGCGTAGGCGTCCGCGGCCCGGTCGCGAAGGCCTCAGCCGCGCAGGGCCGCGATGATCCGCAGGATCGCCGGGGCGTCGTCGACCGCGTGCTCGGCCGACTCCGGGGCGAAGGACGCGATCGTGGCGCCCGCGAGCGGCGCCCGCGAGAGGACCGCCTTGACCGCGGCGACGAGCTGCGCCGTCGTCACCCCGAACGGGATCGGCTCGAGCAACCCCGAGAACTCGGACGGGTCGAGCACGTCGAGGTCGATGTGGATGTAGACCCGCGCCGCGCCCGTCGCGGCCACGGCATCCGCGAGCCGCTCGGCCTCCGCGATCGCGTCGACGTCGAGGGAGACGATGCCCTTCGCGGCCGCGAAGTCCTCCTCGGCGGCGTCCCAGGAGCGGGCGCCCGCGACGAGCACCCGTGAGGCGTCGACGGTGCCGTCCTCGACGAGGGCGGCGAGCACCATGCCGCCGAAGGCGCCGGAGGGCGAGGTGCTGGGCGTGTTGAGGTCGGGGTGGGCGTCGAACCACACGACGGCGAGGTCGTCTCCCGCGACGTGGGCGACGGCGCCCGCCGAGACGGCGCAGTCGCCGCCGATGACGATCGCGGGTCCGTCGTGCTCGTCGAGCGTGTCGATGAGGCGCTCGCGCACGAGCTGCAGCGAGCTGAAGCGCGCGATCCCGGTGCCCTGGGAGTCGCCGGACTCGAGCGGCACGGCCACCTCATGGGTCGCGGAGTCCGGCAGGTCGGCGCGGATCGCGGCGGCGCCCTCGGCGAGCCGCATCGCGCGGCTCGAGGGCGAGCCCTGCCACTGCGGGACGACGACGAAGACGGCCATGGTGCCTCCCGGATCGGATGGCGGGCGGGGGTGCGCCCGTACCGGATCCTATTGCGCGGAGGTGACGGTGATCGGGGTGAACGCGGAAGTGGCGAACGCGATCGTGCCGTCGTCGCGGCGGATCGCGAGCACCGCGCCCGCGTCGTAGCCGCCCGCGGCGAGGGGTGCGCCGGTGCAGTCGACGGCGTCGAGCGGCGCGTCGAACTCCCGCACGTCGCCGGGTGCGAGTGCCACGTCCGCGGCATCCTCACCGCCCGTCGACCAGCCCACGACGACGCCGTCCGACGACAGCAGCAGCGTGGGGGCCGAGGCGAGCACGCCGCGCAGCTCGTCGTCGCCCCCGTTCGCGAGCATCAGCGCGACGTCCCCTCCCGAGACCTCCTGCGTGATCGTGAGCGTCGCAGTCGTCAGCTCCTCACCGCTCCAGAGCGGCGGCAGGCACGACACCGTGATCCCGGGGTAGGGCGTGCCCTCCTGCGTGGAGCGGGCGTCGAACTCCTGCCCCGCACCGTCGGCGGCGTCGGGAGCCGCGGCGGATCCGGCTTCGTCGCTCGCGCCCATCGGACGCATCGCGCCCACGCCGTACCCGACCGGCACGACGACGGCGACGGCCGCGAGACCGACGATCAGGCCCGCCGCGGCCTGGCGCGGACGACGGCGCGCGCGGGCGCGGCGGATGACGGCGTCGACGTCGAGACGCGACTCCTCGCCGCCGTCGCCCCGCAGCATGGCGCGCAGTTCAGCTTCGTCGGGCACGGTCGCCCTCCTTCGGGTCGGGCGCGGACGCGGGGCGCCGCAGCGGCGTCGTGCCGGTGCCGGGGCGGGCGCCGCCCGGACCGAGCCGCCCCTCCGCGGTGCCGTCGTCGGCGAGCGCGATCGCCATCTTGGCGAGGCCGTCGCTCAGGTAGCGCTTGACGGCACCCGAGCTGATGCCGAGCGTCGCGGCGATGTCGTCGACCTTGAGGTCGTCGTAGTAGCGCAGCACGAGGCAGGCGCGCTCGCGCGGGGTGAGCTTCTGGAGTTCCTCGTGCACGTCGAGCCGCAGCTCGATCGCGCCGTCCGCGGGGGGCAGCTCGTCGGGCTGGTACTGGGCGGGCGCGATCCGCCGCCACAGGGTCACGCGCCGGCCGTGGTCGAGGGAGGCGTTGAGGATGGCGCGGCGCACGTAGGCCTCGGCCGATTCGACGCTGAAACCGTTGCGGAGGCGGCCGAAGGTGCGCACGAGGGCGTCCTGCACGAGGTCGGCGGCGTCATCCGGACTGCCGGTCAGCAGCCGCGCGTAGCGCAGCAGCGCATCCCCGCGCTCGGCGACGAGCTCGGCGACGACCTGCTCCCAGCCGGATGTGCGTGCCACGGATTCCTCCCCTCTATCTGATCAGACGGAGGTTCGAGGGAGAACGTTGGGGAGAGGGTGCCCTTGACACGATTCGAACGTGCGACTTCTTCCTCCGGAGGGAAGCGCTCTATCCACTGAGCTACAAGGGCGGGACTGACCTAGGTTAGCAGCATGGACCACGCCCCCTCCGCGACCTGCCGGCGCCCGTGACGCCCCGGCGGGAGGTGTGCACGAGCCTCGTGTTCGAGGTGTCCGACCCGACCGCCTTCGTGCTCGCGGTGGCCGTCGCCGAGGGGGTGCCCACGACCGTCGAGACCCTGCGGGTGGCCCTCGACGGCGAGCCGGTGGAGCCGCGTCCGCTCACCGAGGGGCACGGCACGCGGCTGTCGCTGTTCGAGACGACCCCCGGCATCCTGCAACTCGACTACACGGCGACGGTCGTCGGGCGCGCGGAGCCGGCCCCCGTCGACGCCGTCGACGCGGTCGTGTACCTGCGGCCGAGCCGCTACGTGCAGTCGGACACCCTCACCCCGTTCGCCCGCGACACCTTCGGCGGGCTCGAGGGGTGGCCGCTCGCCCGCGCGGTCGGCGAGTGGGTGCACGACCGGCTCGAGTACCGGCCGGACGCCACCTCACCGACCGGGGGTGCCGTCGAGACGCTCGAGGTGGGTGCGGGTGTCTGCCGCGACTACGCGCACCTCACGGCGGCGCTGCTGCGCGCCCTCGACCATCCGGCCCGGATCGTGTCGGTGTACGCGCCGCAGCTGGACCCCATGGACCTGCACGCCGTCGTCGAGGTGCTCGTCGAGGGCAGGTGGGTCGTCGTCGACGCGACACGCCTCGCGCCGCGCACCGGCCTCGTCCGCATCGCGACGGGCCGCGACGCGACCGACACCGCGTTCGAGACCAACACCCTCGCCGACGTCGAACTGCTCACGATGTCGATCGACGCGCGCGCCGACACCGTGTTCGCGGACGATCCCGACGAGCCCGTCGAACTCGGCTGAGCGAGGGCCGCTCAGGGCAGCGCGGTCAGCACGGCCGAGACGATCGGCTCGGCGTCGCCCGGCTCGAGGAAGTAGCTCGAACGCACGACGACCCAGTAGTCGCGGTCGAAGACGATCGCCTCGCCGACGCCGGCGGTGACCGCGAAGTACGCCTCGTCGGCGTCGTAGGTCGGCACCATCGTGCTCGACGAGTACGCCTCGTTCGCGAGTTGCTCGAGGGTCGCCGCGTCGTAGGAGGCGACCGACACGTCGATCGTCTCGCCGCTCGTGTCGTTCTGCCAGCGGCAGGCGGTGCCCTCGTCGGCGAGCGCGTGCGCGGCGGCCGAGGAGGCATCCGGCGTCCACGAGTCGAGCAGGCTGAAGTTCGGGTTGAAGTCGTACATCGCCTGCGCGCTCACGAGCGTGTCGCACGGCACCTCGACGGGGCTCGACTGCGGCGGGGCCGTCGTCTCGGTCGGCTCCGGGGTGGGGGTGGGGGTGTCGCTCGGCGTCGGCGGGTCGGTGACGGGGGCGGGCTCCGGGGTCGTGCACCCCGTCAGCAGGAGCGCGGCGGTGAGGAGCGCGGATGCGGACAGCACGGTGACGGGGGAGCGGCGCGGCATTCCCCCATTCTCACCCGGATAGGATCGAACCTCGTGAACCCCGCCGAACTCGCCGCCGTCCTGCTCGAGATCGTCCGCAGGGCCGCCGCCGAGCGCGGGACCGACCCCGACACGATCGCGCCGGAGGACGCCGCGCTCGAACGGCCCCGCAACCGCGAGCACGGCGACTGGGCGTCCAACGCCGCCCTCAAGCTCGGCAAGCGCCTCGGCGTACCGCCTCGCGAGTTCGCCGAGCAGCTCGTCGCGGCGCTGCGCGAGGTCGACGGCGTCGCCGCGGCCGACGTGGCCGGACCCGGCTTCCTCAACATCACCCTCGACGCGGCCGCCGCCGGCGTGCTCGCCGAGCGGATCCTCGAGGCGGGGGAGGCGTACGGGCGCGGCGAACTGTATGCCGGCGTGCGCATCGACCTCGAGTTCGTGTCCGCCAACCCGACCGGCCCCATCCACATCGGCGGCACCCGCTGGGCGGCGGTCGGCGACAGCCTCGCGCGGCTGTTCGAGGCGCAGGGTGGCGAGGTCACCCGCGAGTACTACTTCAACGACCACGGCGCGCAGATCGACCGCTTCGCGCGCTCGCTGCTCGCGGCCCACCTCGGCGAGCCGGCCCCCGAGGACGGCTACGGCGGCAGCTACATCCTCGACATCGCGGCGCGCGTCGAGGCGGACTACCCGGGCGACCTCTCCGCGCTCAGCCGCGCCGAGCAGCAGGAGGTGTTCCGCGAGCTCGGCGTCACCCAGATGTTCGGCGAGATCAAGGCGAGCCTGCACGACTTCGGGGTCGACTTCGACGTCTACTTCCACGAGAACTCGTTGCACGAATCCGGCGCGGTCGAGCGGGCCGTCGCGCGACTGCGCGAACTCGGTCACATCTACGAGGCCGACGGCGCCACCTGGCTGCGCACGACCGAGTTCGGCGACGACAAGGACCGCGTCGTCATCAAGTCGGATGGCGAGCCCGCCTACATCTCGGGCGACCTCGCCTACTACCTCGACAAGCGCGAACGCGGATTCGACCGCTGCCTCATCATGCTGGGCGCCGACCACCACGGCTACGTGCAGCGCCTCATGGCGATGACGGCCGCCTTCGGCGACGTGCCGTACGTCAACCACGAGATCCTCATCGGGCAGCTCGTGAACCTCGTGCGCGGCGGCGAGCCGATGCGCATGTCCAAGCGCGCCGGCACCGTCGTCACGATGGAGGACCTCGTGGATGCCGTGGGCGTCGACGCGGCGCGGTACGCGCTCGTGCGCAGCTCGATCGACTCCAACATCGACATCGACCTCGACCTGCTCGCCAAGAAGACCAACGACAACCCGGTCTTCTACGTGCAGTACGCGCAGTCCCGCACCCGCGCCGTCGCCCGCAACGCGGCGACCGCCGGTGTCGAGCGCACCGGGTTCGATCCGGCGCTGCTCGTGCACGAGACCGAGAGCGAGCTGCTCGGCGCCCTCGCCGAGTTCCCGCGGATCGTGCTGCAGGCGGCCGAGCTGCGCGAGCCGCACCGGGTGGCCCGCTACCTCGAGGAGCTCGCCGGCTCGTACCACCGCTGGTACGGCGCCTGCCGCGTCATCCCGCTCGGCGACGCCCCCGTCGAGGACGTGCACCGTGCGCGCCTCACCCTCAACGACGCCACCGGCCAGGTGCTGCGCAACGGCCTCGCGCTGCTCGGCGTCTCGGCACCCGAGCGGATGTGACGTGACCGCAGGGGTCACGAGCCCCGCGCCGCTTCCCCGGAGGCGCCGCGCGTGGCCGTGGGTGCTCGGCGGCATCGTGCTGCTCGTGGCGGGCGCCGCCGTCGCGGTCGATCTGCTCGCGCGCGGCTACGCGGAGGACCTGATCGCCGACCGCGTCGCGGATGCGCTCGACGTGCCCGCGGGCACCCCCGTCGAGGTGGACCTCGGCGGCGGATCGATCCTGCTGCAGGCACTCGGCGGCAGCATCGACGAGGTCGGCATCCGTGTCGACGCCCTCGGGCTCGGGCCGCTCTCGGGTGACCTCGCCATCGACGCCGAGGGGGTGCCGATCGACCCGGCGCAGCCCACGCGGGCGCTCACGGCGAGCTTCACGATCCCGGAGGCAGCCCTGCAGGGCATCTCCTCCGAGCTGAGCGGCGTGCCCATCGACTCGGTGACGCTCGCCGAGCCGGAGATCGTGGCCGACGGCACCGTCTCCGTGTTCGGCCTCTCGCTGCCGCTCGGCCTCGGGCTCACGCCGGGCGTGGCCGACGGGGCGATCGCCTTCACCGTGACGAGCATCCGCATCGGCGACCAGCAGCTCGACACGGCGGCCCTCACGGGCGACCCGGTGTGGGGCGCGATCGCGGGAACCGTGCTGCAGCAGCGCAGCGTCTGCATCGCCGACCGGCTGCCGGACGCGCTCACCCTCGCGGACGCGGATGTCGTGGGCGGCACCCTGCGGGTCGTGCTCGACGGCTCCGGCGCACCGCTCGCCGACTACGACACGAAGGGCACCTGCCCCGCCTCCTGAGCCCCGTGCATCCACGTGGGCATGTGCACCCCGCTAGACTGACGGCGGCTTCAGGGGCCAAGCCGGGTCCGCTCGCCTCACTCTCATCGTTCCGACGACGACCTCTGTGGGGATTCCCGTGACCGTCAATCCGCTCGCACCCGGGTGGCTCGCCCATCCGGACGACGCGAACGCCCTCGCGCCCGCCGTCTGGCCGGCGAACGCCGACCGCGCGGGCTCCGGGGCGCTGCGCATCGCGGGTGTCACCGCGCCCGCGCTGCACGCCGCCTACGGCACCCCGCTCTACGTCGTCGACGAGGAAGCCGCCCGCGACCGGGCCGCGCGCATCCGCGACGCCTTCGCCGACGCCTTCGCGTCGAGCGGCGCGCGCACGACCGTCTACTACGCGGGCAAGGCGTTCCTCACGATCGAGGTGGCGCGCTGGATGGTCGACGACGGCCTCAACCTCGACGTGTGCAGCGGGGGAGAGCTCGCCGTCGCGCTCGCGGCCGACATCGACCCGCACCGGCTCGGGTTCCACGGCAACAACAAGAGCCTCGCCGAGATCGACCAGGCGGTCGAGCTCGGCGTGGGCGCGATCGTTCTCGACAGCGTCGTCGAGATCGACCGTGTCGCCCAGGCCGCCACCCGTCACGGGCGCGTGCAGAACGTGCGGCTGCGCATCAACAGCGGCGTGCACGCCTCCACCCACGAGTACCTCGCGACCGCCCGCGAGGACCAGAAGTTCGGCATCCCGCTCGCCGACGCCGCAGCCGCCGTCGCCGCGATCCGCGCCCAGCCGAGCCTGAGGTTCCTGGGCCTGCACTCCCACATCGGCTCGCAGATCTTCGAGTCCGCCGGTTTCGCGGAGGCCGCGCGTCGGCTGCTCGAGGTGCACGCGACGCTCCTCGAAGGCGGCGAGGTGCCCGAGCTGAACCTCGGCGGGGGCTTCGGCATCGCCTACACGGGCGCCGACGAGGTGGCCCCCATCGAGCGTCTCGCGACGGAGCTCGCAGAGGTGGTGGGCTCGGAGTGCGCACGGCTCGGCATCCCGGTGCCCGCGATCGCGATCGAGCCGGGGCGCGCCATCATCGGGCCGGCGGGCGTCACCCTGTACGAGGTCGGCACCGTCAAGGACGTGACGGTCGACGACACCGCGGTGCGCCGCTACGTGAGCGTCGACGGTGGCATGAGCGACAACCTGCGCACCGCCCTCTACAAGGCCGACTACTCCGTGCGCATCGCGAACCGCGTCTCGGATGCCGACCCCGCGCTCGTGCGGATCGCCGGGAAGCACTGCGAGTCGGGCGACATCGTCGTGCAGGCCGACTACCTGCCGGGCGACGTGCGCCCGGGCGACCTGCTCGCGGTGCCCGCGACGGGCGCCTACTGCTGGTCGCTCTCCAGCAACTACAACTACCTCGGCCGTCCCGCGGTCGTCGCCGTGCGCGACGGGCGCAGCCGCGTGCTCGTGCGCCGCGAGACGGAGTTCGACCTGCTGCGTCGCGACTCCGGCTACAGCTCGAGCGCCGAGGACATCGACCACTCCACCCGACCGTGAGCCTTCCATGATCGAATACCGCAACCTCCGCATCGCCATCCTCGGCGCAGGCTCCGTCGGAGCCCAGGTCGCCGCCCTCCTGCTCGAACACGGCGAGGAGCTCGCCGGTCGTGTCGGCGCCGGCCTCGAGGTGGTCGGCATCGCCGTGCGCGACCTCGACGCGCCGCGCACGGCCGAGCTGCCGCGCGAGCTGTTCACGACGGATGCGCGCTCGCTCATCCTGGGCGCCGACATCGTCATCGAGGTGATGGGCGGCATCGAGCCCGCCCGCGAGTACATCGAGCTCGCCCTCACCTCGGGTGCCGACGTCATCACCGCGAACAAGGCGCTGCTGGCGACCCACGGCCCCGAGCTCTTCGCGATCGCCGAGCAGGTGGGCGCCCAGCTGTACTACGAGGCCGCGGTCGGCGGCGCGATCCCCATCATCCGCCCGCTGCGCGACAGCCTCGCGGGCGACCGGGTGCGGCGCATCCTCGGCATCGTCAACGGCACGACGAACTACATCCTCGACCGCATGGACCGCCAGGGCGACAGCCTCGAGTCGGCCCTCGCCGTGGCCACCGAGCTCGGCTACGCCGAGGCGGACCCCACGGCCGACATCGAGGGCTACGACGCCGCGCAGAAGGCGTCGATCCTCGCGAGCCTCGCCTTCCACACGATCGTGCCCGTCGACGAGGTGCACCGCGAGGGCATCACGGGCATCACCCACGAGCAGGTGCGCTCGGCGCAGCGCTCGGGCTACGTCATCAAGCTGCTCGCCGTGTGCGAGCGGCTCACCGACCCGGAGACGGGCGTCGACGGCGTGAGCGCCCGCGTGCACCCCGCGCTCGTGCCGGCGAGCCACCCGCTCGCCGCCGTGCACGGCGCCAACAACGCCGTGTTCGTCGAGGCGGAGGCCGCCGGCGACCTCATGTTCTACGGCGCGGGCGCGGGCGGTGTCCAGACCGCATCCGCCGTGCTCGGCGACCTCGTGTCCGCGGCGCGCCGCCACGTCGTCGGCGGCCCGGGCGTCGCGGAGTCGACACAGGCCGACCTGCCGATCCTGCCGATCAGCTCCGTCGTCACGCGCTACCAGATCACCCTCAGCGTGTACGACCGCCCGGGCGTGCTCGCCCAGATCGCGACCCTGTTCAGCGAGCACGGCGTCTCGGTCGAGGCGGTGCAGCAGAGCGTCCCCGCCCCCGTCTCCGGCGGTCCGGGCGACGAGCCCGGCGGCGCTACGCTGGTGATCGGCACGCACCGGGCCACCGAGGCCGCCCTCGCGGACACGGTCGCCGCCCTCGCCGACAGCCCCGTCGTCGAGCGCGTCGAGAGCGTGCTGCGGGTCGAGGGCCTGTAGCCGGCTCGAGGGAGCCGACGAGAGAGTCAGACAGTAGGGAATACATGGCACACCAGTGGCGCGGCGTCCTCCGCGAGTACGCGGACCGACTCGACGTCTCCGAGGCGACCCCCGTCATCACCCTCGGCGAGGGAGGCACCCCGCTCATCCCCGCCGCCGCGCTGTCGGCGCGCACGGGCGCGAAGGTGTGGGTCAAGTTCGAGGGCATGAACCCCACCGGCTCGTTCAAGGACCGTGGCATGACGATGGCCGTCTCGAAGGCCGTCGAGCACGGCGCGAAGGCGATCATCTGCGCCTCGACCGGCAACACCTCGGCCTCGGCGGCCGCCTACGCGACCCACGCGGGCATCACCGCGGCCGTGCTCGTGCCGGAGGGCAAGATCGCCATGGGCAAGCTCGCCCAGGCGATCGCCCACGGCGCCGAGCTGCTGCAGGTGCGCGGCAACTTCGACGACTGTCTCGACATCGCGCGCGACCTCGCCGCCAACTACCCCGTCCACCTCGTGAACTCGGTCAACAACGACCGCATCGAGGGGCAGAAGACGGCGGCCTTCGAGGTCGTCGAGGTGCTCGGCGACGCCCCCGACTTCCACTTCATCCCGGTCGGCAACGCCGGCAACTACACCGCCTACACGCGGGGCTACAAGGAGGAGGCCGAGCGCGGCGTCACGACGAAGCGCCCGCGGATGTTCGGCTTCCAGGCGGAGGGATCGGCCCCCATCGTGCGGGGCGAGATCGTGCGCAACCCGGAGACCATCGCCTCCGCGATCCGCATCGGCAACCCCGCCTCCTGGGAGCTCGCGCTCACCGCGCGCGACGAGACCGACGGCTACTTCGGGGCGATCAGCGACGCCAAGATCCTCGAGGCGCACCGCATCCTCTCGAGCGAGGTCGGCATCTTCGTCGAGCCGGGTTCGGCCGCGAGCGTCGCGGGTCTGCTCGACCGCGCGGAGGCCGGTGCGATCCCGAAGGATGCGACGATCGTGCTGACGGTCACCGGCCACGGCCTCAAGGACCCGCAGTGGGCGCTCAAGACGGCCGACGGATCCGACGTGCAGCCGACGAGCGTCGGTGTCGACGTCGCCGAGATCGCCGGCGTGCTGGGCCTCGCGCAGGGCGCTGCATGAGCCTCCTCGGGCGCGCCGTGACGGTGCGGGTTCCCGCGACGACGGCGAACCTCGGACCGGGGTTCGACACCCTCGGCATGGCGCTCGCCGTCTACGACGAGCTGCAGGTGACGGTGCGCGAGCAGCCGGGCGCGACCGTGCAGGTCATCGGGGTCGGCGAGGGCGAGGTGCCCACCGACGAGAGCAACCTCGTGGTGCGCTCGATCGCGCACACCTTCGCCGCGGTGGGCCAGGAGCTGCCGGGCCTCGAGCTCGTCGCCCACAACGCCATCCCGCACGGCCGGGGGATGGGATCCTCCGGTGCCGCGATCGTCTCGGGGATCATGGCGGCCAAGGGGCTGCTCGAGGGCGTCGTCGAGTTCGACGAGGAGCTCCTGCTGAAGCTCGCGACCGAGCTCGAGGGGCACCCCGACAACGTCGCCCCGGCGCTGTTCGGCGGGCTCACGATCACCTGGGTCACCCCCGAGGGGCCACGCTTCAAGAAGCTCATGGTGCACCGCGGGGTGAGCCCTCTCGTCGCCGTGCCGGTCGAGCTCACGATGTCGACGGCGCTCGCCCGCAGCCTGCAGCCCGAGTCGGTGCCGCACGAGGACGCCATCTTCAACGTCTCGCGCTCCGCGCTGCTCATCGCGGCGCTCGTCCAGAGCCCGGAGCTGCTGCTCGCCGCGACCGAGGACAAGCTGCACCAGAACTACCGGGCGAGCGCGATGCCGCAGACCCACGCCCTCATCCAGATGCTCCGCGCCGAGGGCCTCGCGGCCGTCGTCTCCGGGGCCGGTCCCTCGATCCTGGTGCTCGGCAGCGACCCCTCGCAGCGGCTGCGCGCGGCGGAGCTCATCGCCGAGCACGCCGAGTCGGAGTGGGACTGCCGGATGCTCGCCGTCGACTTCCGGGGTGCTACAGTGGTGCTGCACTCGGACGACGCCGCGGCGTAACCCGGCGCGAGGGTGCATCTCACCG
This sequence comes from Protaetiibacter intestinalis, assembly GCF_003627075.1. Lineage (NCBI taxonomy): Bacteria > Bacillati > Actinomycetota > Actinomycetes > Micrococcales > Microbacteriaceae > Protaetiibacter > Protaetiibacter intestinalis. The sequence continues at coordinate 2,394,073 of NZ_CP032630.1, forward strand.
GCACTCGCCAACCGCAGTTCTGCGCATCCGTGCAACCCGACCGCAACCGGCGATGCCCCCCACCCGGGAAGTTCTGTGCCCGGGTCGAAAGGACGATCCAGTCGTGACCGACACCACCATCCCCGCCGATGGCGCGGGGAACCGCGCCGCGCTGAGCCGGCTGCGGCTCGCGGAGCTCCAGGCTCTCGCCGCCGCACGCGGCATCACCGGCGTTTCCCAGATGCGAAAAGGAGATCTCGTGACCACTCTCTCCGACCTTTCCGAGACCGAGGGCGCACCCGTCGAGGACGCCCCCGCGGAGGCACCCGTCGAGGAGACCCCCGCACCCGAGGAGGGTGCGACGAGCGAGGAGGCAGCCCCCGCCGAGGAGGCGCCGGTCTCCGAGGAGCAGGCGCCCGTCGAGGAGCCCGCCGCTGAGGAGCCGGCCGCTGAGGCGCCCGTCGCCCCCGCCCGCCGCGGCTCGCGTCGCGCGAGCGCCGCCTCCGCCGACGCCGCGGCGATCGCCGCCGTCCTGCCGACCGTGACCGCGACGGAGCAGCCGCGCCGCAGCGCCGCCCAGCACGCCGCCCAGGCCGAGCTCGGACTCGAGCTCGACAAGCTCATCCCGGCCGCCGAGGCCGAGGGTGAGGCCGAGGGCGAGGCCCAGCCGAGCCGTCGCAGCCGCAACCGCCGCGGAGGCCGCGGGCAGGGCGCCCAGAACCAGGGTCAGCAGGGCCAGAACCAGGGCGGCTCCGCCGCCGAGGGCGACGCCGAGCAGCCCGCCGAGAAGTCGCAGGGCGGCCAGCAGGGCCAGAACCAGGGCGGCCAGGAGGGCGACGGTCGGGGCCGAGGCCGCTACCGCGACCGCAAGCGCGGGGGCCGCGGCGGGGTCGTCGACGAGCTCGACCCGGAGATCTCCGACGACGACGTGCTCATCCCGATCGCCGGCATCCTCGACGTGCTCGACAACTACGCCTTCGTGCGCACCACCGGCTACCTCCCCGGCCCGAGCGACGTCTACGTCTCGCTCGGCCAGGTGAAGAAGTACAACCTGCGCAAGGGCGACGCCGTGGTCGGCGCCATCCGCCAGCCGCGCGACGGCGAGCAGGGCAGCGGTCGCCAGAAGTACAACGCGATCGTGAAGATCGACTCCGTCAACGGCCAGACCGTCGACGAGGCCGCGGACCGCGTCGACTTCGGCAAGCTCACCCCGATCTACCCGAACGAGCGCCTGCGCCTCGAGACGAGCCCTGAGAAGCTCTCGACGCGCATCATCGACCTCATCGCGCCGATCGGCAAGGGCCAGCGCGGCCTCATCGTCGCGCCCCCGAAGGCGGGCAAGACGCTCATCCTGCAGGCCATCGCCAAGGCCATCGCGGTCAACAACCCCGAGGTCCACATCATGGTGGTGCTCGTGGACGAGCGGCCCGAAGAGGTCACCGACATGCAGCGCTCGGTGAAGGGCGAGGTCATCGCCTCGACCTTCGACCGTCCCGCCGAGGACCACACCACGGTCGCGGAGCTCGCGATCGAGCGCGCGAAGCGCCTCGTCGAGCTCGGCAACGACGTCGTCGTGCTGCTCGACTCGATCACCCGCCTCGGCCGCGCCTACAACCTGGCCTCGCCGGCCTCCGGGCGCATCCTCTCCGGCGGCGTCGACGCCTCGGCCCTCTACCCGCCGAAGCGCTTCTTCGGCGCGGCGCGCAACATCGAGGGCGGCGGTTCGCTGACCATCCTCGCGACGGCGCTCGTCGAGACCGGCTCCAAGATGGACGAGGTCATCTTCGAGGAGTTCAAGGGCACCGGCAACATGGAGCTGCGGCTCTCGCGCGCCCTCGCCGACAAGCGCATCTTCCCGGCGGTCGACATCTACGCCTCGAGCACCCGCCGCGAGGAGGAGCTGCTCTCGGCCGACGAGGTCAAGATCACCTGGCGTCTGCGTCGCGCGCTCGCCGGACTCGAACTGCAGCAGCAGCTCGAGGTCGTGTTGTCCAAGCTCAAGGAGACCGGTTCCAACACCGAGTTCCTCGTGCAGATCCAGCAGTCGCTCCCCGCGGGCGGCGGCAACGGCAACGGCGGCGCGGCCCACCACAAGGGCTGAGGCGTGTTCGATTCGGTCCAGTCGCTGCTGGCCGAGCACGAACAGCTCCAGCAGCAGCTCGCGGATCCCGCGATCCACGCGGATGCGGCGCGCGCCAAGAAGGTCAACCGGCGTTACGCCGAGCTGAGTCAGATCGCGCACGCCCACGAGCAGTGGCAGCAGGCCGAGTCCGACCTCGAGGCGGCGCGCGAGCTCGCCCGCGAGGACGAGGCGTTCGCCGAGGAGGTGCCCTCGCTCGAGGAGGGTCTCCAGGCTGCCCAGGAGAAGCTGCGGCGGCTGCTGATCCCGCGCGACCCGGACGACGGGCGTGACGTGATCATGGAGATCAAGGGCGGCGAGGGCGGCGAGGAGTCGGCGCTGTTCGCGGCCGACCTGCTGCGCATGTACCTGCACTACGCCGAGTCGCGCGGCTGGAAGACCGAGCTGCTCGAGCGCACCGAGTCCGACCTCGGCGGCTACAAGGACGTGCAGGTCGCGATCAAGTCGAACGCCACCGACCCCGCCGAGGGCGTCTGGGCGAGCCTCAAGTACGAGGGCGGCGTGCACCGCGTGCAGCGGGTGCCGGCCACCGAGTCGCAGGGCCGCATCCACACCTCGACGACGGGCGTGCTCGTCTTCCCCGAGGTGGACGAGCCGGAGGAGATCCACATCGACCCGAACGAGTTGAAGATCGACGTCTTCCGCTCCTCGGGCCCCGGCGGCCAGTCCGTCAACACGACCGACTCCGCGGTGCGCATCACCCACCTCCCCACCGGGATCGTGGTGTCGATGCAGAACGAGAAATCGCAGCTGCAGAACCGCGAGGCGGGCATGCGCGTGCTGCGCGCGCGGCTGCTCGCCAAGCAGCAGGAGGAGCTCGCGGCGGTCGCCTCGGACGCCCGCAGGAGCCAGATCCGCTCGATGGACCGCTCCGAGCGCATCCGCACCTACAACTTCCCCGAGAACCGCATCGCCGACCACCGCACCGGCTACAAGGCCTACAACCTCGACCAGGTGATGAACGGCGCCCTCGGCCCCGTCATCGAGTCGTGCATCCAGCTGGACGAGGAGGCGCGCCTCGCGGCCCTCGGCACCGCCGACGACTGATGGCTCCGACCGTCGCCGAGCTGCGCGCCCACGGCATCCGCGTGCTCGAGTCCGCGCGCGTGCCGACGCCCGAGGCGGATGCCGAGCTGCTGCTCGCGCACGTGCTCGGCCTCACGCGCGGCCAGGTGCAGGCGAAGGCCGTCACGGGCGGCGTGGTCGGGGCGGACGAGCGGCTCGCCTTCGTCGAGGCGCTCGAACGTCGCGCCGCGCGGGAGCCGCTGCAGCACATCACGGGGGTCGCCCCGTTCCGCTCGCTCGAGCTCGCGGTGGGACCCGGGGTCTTCGTGCCGCGGCCCGAGACCGAGTTCGTGGCGCAGCTCGCGATCGACGCGCTGCAGGCGACGGCCGTGCCCCAGCCCGTCGCCGTCGACCTCGGGACGGGCTCCGGGGCCATCGCCCTCGCCCTCGCGACCGAGGTGCCGCACGCCCGGGTCACCGCGGTCGAGAACTCGCCGCGCGCCTTCATCTGGGCCAAGCAGAACGCCCGCACGGTCGACGCGGACAACCTGCGGCTCGTCTTCGCCGACCTCGCCGATGCGGTCCCCGAGCTCGACGGCACGGTCGACGTGGTCGTGTCGAACCCGCCGTACATCCCCGACGACGCGATCCCGCGCGACCCGGAGGTGCGGCTGCACGACCCCGCCGTCGCGCTCTACGGCGGCCCCGACGGGCTCGACATCGTGCGGGCGCTCTCCCAGCGCGCCCTCCGGCTGCTGCGCGAGGGGGGAGCCCTCGTCATCGAGCACGGCGAGCTCCAGGGCGCGGAGCTGCGGGCGCTGCTCGAGGCGGACGGCTGGCGGGCCACGGCGACCCATCGCGACCTGCTCGGACGCGACCGCGCGACGACCGCCGCACGCGGCCCGCGAACCTAGGATGGGGATGCCATGGCGATCTACGACACGGGCGTCCCCGACCAGCTGCTGACGGGCATGCGCCTCGCCCGCGGCGCCATCGGGCGCGGCGAGCTCGTCGTGATCCCCACCGACACCGTCTACGGCCTCGCCGCCGACGCCTTCTCGGCCGAGGCCGTGCAGCGCCTGCTCGACGCGAAGGGCCGCGACCGCAGCGCGCCGCCGCCCGTGCTCGTGCCCGGCGTCGCGACCCTCGACGCGCTCGCGGACCCCGTGCCCGAGGAGGTGCGTCGCCTCGTCGAGGAGTTCTGGCCGGGTGGGCTCACCGTCATCCTGCGCGCCCGCGCGATGCTCGACTGGGACCTCGGCGACACCCGCGGCACCGTCGCGCTGCGCATGCCCTCCGACCCGATCGCGCTCGAACTGCTCGCCGAGACGGGCCCGCTCGCCGTCTCGAGCGCCAACCGCACGGGGGAGCCCGCCGCGCTCACGGCCGCGGAGGCCGAGCGGATGCTGGGCGACGCCGTCGCGGTGTACCTCGACGCGGGGGCGGCCGGTGCGGGGTACCCCGACGCCCCGGCGCACTCCGGGTCGACCATCGTCGACGCCACGAACCTCGAGCATCCCGAGGGCCGCCTCCGCATTGTGCGTCACGGCGTGATCCCCGACGAGGAGATCGTGCGCGTCGTGGGGGCCGAGCGATGCGCGTGATCGCCTTCGTCGCGGCGGCGGGCATCGCCGCGATCGTCTCGTTCGCCCTCTCGATGGTCATCTGGAAGCTCTCCACGCGCTACCGGCTGTACCCGAAGATCCGCGAGCGCGACGTGCACACCCGCCCCACCCCGCGGCTCGGCGGCGTCGCGATGTTCCTCGGTGTCGTGATCGCCCTCGGCATCGGATCGTTCCTGCCCTCGCTCGCCCTCGCCTACTCGCAGCCCATGCACGTGTGGGGGCTCATCGGCGCGGCTCTCATGATCGTGCTCATCGGGGTCGCCGACGACATCTGGGACCTCGACTGGTTCACCAAGCTCGCCGGGCAGATGCTCGCCGCGGCGCTGCTGGCCTGGTCGGGCATCCAGTTCCTGTCGTTCCCGCTGCCCGGCGTCGTCGTGAACCTCGCCTCGTGGCAGTCGCTCGTCATCACGGTCATCTCGATCGTGCTCGTGATGAACGCGATCAACTTCATCGACGGCCTCGACGGCCTCGTCGCGGGCGTCGCGATCATCGCCAACGGCGTGTTCTCCGTGTACGTCTTCATGCTCTCCACCGGGCAGCAGAGCGACTACTTCAGCCTCGCGCAGCTCATCTCCGCCGTGCTCATCGGTGCCTGCCTCGGCTTCCTACCGCTCAACTGGCATCCCGCGCGGCTGTTCATGGGGGATGCGGGGTCGATGCTCGTCGGGCTCATGATGGCCGCCTCGACGATCTCGGTCACCGGCCAGGTCGACGCCACCTCCGTCGAGGAGACGGTCGGCAGCGCCCGTCAGCTCGTGCCGGCGCTCATCCCGCTGCTCCTGCCGTTCACGATCCTCATCGTGCCGCTGCTCGACTTCGGGCTCGCGATCATCCGGCGTCTGCGGGCCGGCAAGTCGCCGTTCAGCGCCGACCGCAAGCACCTGCACCACCGCCTGCTCGACATGGGGCACTCGCACCTGCATGCGGTGCTCATCCTCTACGGCTGGACGGGCGCCGCCTCGATCGGCCTGCTGCTGTTCCTCTTCATCGACACCTGGTGGGCGGCCCTCGCGACGGCGCTCGGCCTGCTCGCCTGCACGATCGTGACCCTCGCGCCGCTCAGCAGGCGCAAGGCCGCCGAGGCGGCCGCCCAGAGCGCCGACCCGGCGCTCGACGACGCGGACGTCGCGCGCTTCGACCCGCTCGACGCGGCGGCGACGGACGGCGAGGCGCCGA